>CAVWCW010000005.1:0-259189 GCA_963753615.1 uncultured Gammaproteobacteria bacterium | reverse complement strand
TCGGGGAAGACGATGGTCGATCATGAGGAGCCGCTGCTTTGGAGCCTGGATGAGGTTGGCCGGCAGCTGGGCGGAATCTCTACCCGCTCGGTCCGCCGCCTCCTGGCCCGGGGTGAATTACCCCGGACCACAGTCGGCGGCCGGACCATGGTGTCCTCAGCAGCTGTTCGAAAATACGTTGAAGCCCAGACGGTTCCCGCGCACAATGGTTCGTGCGTGGGAGAAGGTGCGCTGGCCCCGAAAAGAGGAGAAGGCGCATGCCTAAACAAACCCAAGGGCTTTAAAAAGCCGAACAGCAAGTACTGGTACGCCGACTTCACCGACGCAAGCGGCCGACGCGTTAAACGCTCTACTCGGACTGTAGAGCGCAAGGAGGCGGAGGCCCTGTTGGCCAAGTGGAAGCTGGAGGCTCATCGTCAAGTGATGTGGGGTGATGAACCGCCCCGCCTGTACGACGATCTGATGCTCCGCTACCTGCAGGGCCCGTCGACCGAAAAACGGGCTCCTGAGCGTGACCATTACGCTGCGAAGAAGCTGACGCCTTTCTTTCAGGGCAAAGTGCTCAACGAACTCGGTGCGGCGGATATCCAGGCCTATATCGACCGCAGGCGAGGGCAGGGTGTCGGTCCGGCAACCGTGAACAAGGAGCTGAACCTGCTGTCGTCGGCGCTGAACTTCGGGCGACGTCGGCTGCAGTGGGATATCCCCAACCCGGTCCAGAGTATGCGGCTCAGGGAACCAGAAGGCCGTATTCGTTGGATTAGCCGGGAGGATGCTGACCGCCTCATCGCTGCCGCTGCCCCGGTTCGGAGCTACCTGCCGGACTTTATTGTGTTGGGCCTGAACACCGGGATGCGCAAAGGCGAGATGCTGGGTCTGACCTGGGATCGCGTCGATCTGGGTCAGGGAATGGTCTACCTCACCGATCGGGACCAAAAGAACGGCAAGCACGGCAGCATCCCGCTCAACGATGACGCCGTGGAAGCGTTAAAGCTTCGCCTGGAGTTCAAACAGCAGTTCTGTCCGCAGTCACCCTGGGTGTTTGCAAAACGCAATGGTGAGCGGGTGGCGGATATAAAGAGAGGCTTCAAAGCCGCCTGCGAAAAAGTTGGTATAAAGGACCTCAACCCGCACGATCTTCGCCATACCTTTGCAACATGGTTAGTACAGGCCGGAGTGCCACATACGAGAGGTGGCCGATTTGCTGCGTCATTCCGACATACGCATGACGATGCGATACGCGCACCTTGCACCCAATAACGTAAGAGCCGCAGTGGATCGGTTGTCCCAGTTTCGCCCCACAAGGCGAGAATCGGGGAAAAAAATGAAAACAGCGAGTATGTAACTCGCTGTTTTTTAAGGGATATTGGTCGGGGTGAGAGGATTCGAACCTCCGACTTCTTCGTCCCGAACGAAGCGCGCTACCAGGCTGCGCCACACCCCGAAATAAGATCAGCTCGTGCGCTGGACGGCGAAATCCGCCAGTGCCTCCAGCGCGCTGCGGTAGTGGGAATGAGGAATCATTCCGAGTGCCGCCTTCGCCTTGTCTGCCTCTTGTTTTGCGAGCCGGGAAGTGTACTCGATAGCATCGGTAGATTCAATGGCGGACATCACGCGATCGGTGTACTCCCGGCCTCCTTTTTCAATCGCTTCGCGCAGCGTTGCCTTCTGCTCTGGTGTGCCTACCTGCATGGCGCGGATCAGGGGCAACGTTGGCTTTCCCTCTGCCAGGTCATCGCCAATGTTTTTTCCGATCTCCGATTCAGACGCAGCGTAGTCCAAGGCGTCGTCAACGATCTGGAAGGCGATCCCCAGATGTTGACCATAGTCGGCCAGCGCTTGTTCCTCCTCCTGGCTGGCCTCGCATAAAACAGCCCCAAGGCGACCACCTGCCTCAAACAGGGTAGCAGTCTTGCGCAGGACGACCTCTTTGTATTTTTCTTCGTCCGTGTCAGGCTCGTGGCAGTTGAGCAACTGTAACACCTCGCCTTCGGCAATCCGGTTGGTTGCGTGGGAGAGGACCTCCATCACCCGCATTATATTGACGTCCACCATCATTTCGAACGAGCGGGAGTAGAGAAAATCCCCTACCAGGACGCTGGCCGCATTACCCCAGACCGCATTGGCGGTGTCGCGGTTGCGGCGCATCTCTGATGCATCAACTACATCATCGTGTAGTAGGGTGGCGGTGTGGATGAACTCGATAATCGCCGCCAGATCGATATGTCGCTCCTTCTGGTAGCCTAACGAGCGGGCGGCCAGCAGCAGGATCATCGGTCGCAGCCTTTTGCCACCGCTTTTGACGATGTAGTGGCCGACTTGGTTGATCAGCACAACATCAGATCGTAGACGCCGCAGGATCAGGGCGTCTACCGCATTCATGTCGTCCGCAACCAGTTGGCGGATGGGGGCAATTTCCATGGAGTTTCTGTCAATTTGCGCGAAGTTAGCGAATCCATGGGCCGTTCATGGGGGTGTCAAGCCGCGATCGCCTCGTTTAGCGGATTGAATTTGACCCGGGGCGCCAGAGGCGAGTAAAATTCCGCGTCTTCGTTCCGGCAGAGCGCCTTTCGGCGTGGGCGTCGGTAGGCGTAAAGAACGTGGGGATAAAAGGTTATGTATGCGGTGATTCAGACCGGGGGTAAACAGTATCGGGTTTCCGAGGGCGACACCCTGAAGGTGGAGAAGCTGCGGCCGACGAGGGCGCAGCGGTCGAATTCGACAAGGTCCTGCTGGTGGCGGACGGCGACGATATCAAGGTCGGCGCTCCCTACGTGGAAGGCGGCAAGGTGACCGCCACCGTCAAATCACACGGCCGGGGCAAAAAGGTCAACATCATCAAGTTCAAGCGGCGCAAGCAGCACCTGAAGCGTCAGGGTCATCGGCAGTGGTACACCGAGCTGCAGATCACCGGCATCAGCGCTGGCTGAGGAGGCAAACCAACATGGCACATAAAAAGGCAGGCGGTAGTTCTACGCAACGGCCGCGATTCAGAATCCAAACGCTTGGGCGTCAAGGTCTTTGGCGGCCAGAGCATCAAAGCCGGCGCCATTATCGTGCGCCAGCGCGGCACTCGATTCCACAACGGCGTGAACGTGGGCTGTGGCCGGACCACACCCTGTTCGCCAAGGCGGACGGCAAGGTGGTGTTCGAGGTCAAGGGCGCCAACAACCGCAAGTATGTGAGCGTGGAACCGGCCTGACCGGTCAACCCGGTCGGTACCCGGCGCGTGAGAGGCCTCGTCCTGCGACGGGGCCTTTTTCGTTTCAGCCTGGTCGGAACTGCTAACCTCTAGCCATGAAATTCGTTGACGAAGCACGCATTCGGGTCGAGGCCGGGGACGGCGGCAGCGGCTGCGTCAGTTTCCGGCGAGAGAAGTACATCCCCCGCGGCGGGCCCGACGGCGGCGACGGCGGCGATGGTGGCAGCGTCTATCTGCAGGGCGACGCCGGCCTCAACACCCTGGTGGATTTCCGCACCCAGCGTCGCTTCCGGGCCGAGCGCGGCCAAAACGGCATGGGCCGCAACTGCTTCGGGCGCAAAGGGCAGAGCATCCACGTCAAGGTGCCCTTGGGCACCCAGGTTTGGGATGACGAGAGCGGCGACCTGATCGGCGAGGTGCTGGCCGACAAGCAGACCTTGCTGGTGGCCCGCGGCGGCGAGCACGGTCTGGGCAATGTCCGTTTCAAGAGCAGCACCAACCGAGCTCCGCGCCAGTCCACCCCGGGCACCCCTGGGGAGCGCTTCGACCTGCGCCTGGAACTGCGGGTGCTGGCGGACGTGGGCCTGTTGGGCATGCCGAACGCCGGCAAATCGAGCCTGATCCGGCGTGTTTCCAGCGCCCGTCCAAAGGTGGCGGATTATCCATTTACCACCCTCTACCCCAACCTGGGCGTGGTGCGGGTCAGCAGCGAGCGCAGCTTTGTGTTGGCCGATATCCCCGGGGTAATCGAAGGGGCCGCCGAGGGAGCCGGGCTGGGTATTCGCTTTCTCAAGCACTTAGGCCGTACGCGGTTGTTGCTGCACCTGGTGGACATCGCGCCGATCGACGAGCAGGTGGATCCGGTGGAGCAGGTGCGCCGTATCGATGCCGAGCTAGGGAAGTTCGGTGGCGACTTGCTGTCCCGGGAGCGCTGGTTGGTATTGAACAAGGCTGATCTGCTGCCGGCGGACGAGTTGGATGCCCGTCGCGACCGCATGCTCGCCGAGTTGAATTGGGAGGGACGGGTCTTCGCCATCTCGGCGCTCACCGGCACCGGGGTGGGGCGCCTGATGGCGGCGCTGATGGAGCGGCTGGAGGCGATTGCGCGAGGCCGAGCAGTCAGACGGCTCGGCGCACGACGATGACCAGCCCTGGGACCCTTTGGCCAATCAGTGATGCGAGAATGAACGTGCGCGATCAAATTCCCGCCACCCGGCGCTGGGTGGTCAAGATCGGCAGTGCTCTGCTCACCGGGGATGGTCAGGGCCTGAGCCGCGAGGTGCTCGCCGGCTGGGTAGACCAGATGGCGGACTGGGTCCGTTCCGGGCGCGAGCTGGTGCTGGTATCCTCCGGCGCCGTGGCGGAGGGGATGAGCCGCATGGGCTGGAAGCAGCGCCCCAGCAGCCTGCACCAGCTTCAGGCCGCTGCCGCCATCGGCCAGATGGGTCTGGTGCGCGCCTGGGAGTCTTGCTTTCTAAGGCACCAATTGCACACCGCCCAGGTTTTGCTCACCCGCGACGATCTGGCCGACCGCGGCCGTTATCTCAATGCCCGCAGTACGCTGCGCACCCTGCTCGATCTGGGTGTGGTGCCGGTGGTGAACGAGAATGACACGGTCGCCACCGATGAACTGCGCTTCGGCGACAACGATACTTTGGCCGCGCTGGTGGCCAATCTGATCGAAGCCGAGGTGCTGGTGTTGCTGACCGATCAGCGGGGGATTTTCGACGGCGATCCGCGGCGCCATCCGCAAGCCCATCTGATCCGGGAGACCCGGGTCGATAACCCCCAGCTCGACGAGGTCGCCGGCGGCAGCGGCAGTGGTCTGGGCAGCGGCGGCATGGTGACCAAGGTACGGGCGGCGCGGCTGGCGGCCCGCTCCGGCACCTCCACGATCATTGCGGCGGGGGCCGAGCCGCGGGTGCTGACGCGACTCGCAGCGGGCGAGGATTTGGGCTCCCTGCTGGTACCGGTGCAGGGAGCCCAGACTGCCCGCAAGCGCTGGCTAGCGGGCCACTTGCAGCTGCGCGGGCGCTTGACCCTGGATTCCGGGGCGGTGCGGGTGCTCAAGGAGTCCGGCCGCAGCCTGTTGGCGGTGGGGGTCAAGGCGGTCGAGGGGGACTTCGGGCGTGGCGACGTGGTCTCCTGCGTCGACGAGCGAGGCCGGGAGGTGGCCCGCGGCCTGGTTAACTACGACGCCCAGGAGACCGCCCGCATCCAGGGTCAGCCCAGTACCCGGTTCGAGGACATACTGGGTTATATCGACGACCAGGAACTGATCCATCGGGACAATCTGGTCCTGATGTAACAGGATTGAGGACTGAGGACTGAGGACTGAGGACTGAGGACTGAGGACTGAGGACTGAGGACTGGGCGCCTCGTCCGTCGTCTGAAACGCCTCACGCCTAACGCCTCGCACCTTACCCCCCCTTGATCTTCAGCGCCGATTTCTTCTTCGCCTTTTTGTCCTTGCTCTGCCAGGTGATGCGCAGGTTGATGCGGTTCTGGTTGTCTTCCTGGCTGGCGGTCAGCTTCAGGTGCAGCAGCCCCTCGGGTTTGAGCACAAGCTGGTCGTCGGCGTCGCTCAGTTCCAGGCGGCCGGCGGCCAGTCCGGCGCACAGGGCCTGCAGCAGTTCCTGGATCGATTTCCCGTCTTGCAGGGCTTCGTGGCGGAAAGTTTGTTTGCTTTCTCTCATTTCGATTTGCTCTTACCCTGGGCCGCGGCTTGCAGGCGCTGCAGCACCGCCTCCGGCTGAAACAGCTTGATGAAGGGGTAGTCGGCGCTGATCCCCAGGGCCTGACCGCTGGGATGAAAGATGGTAACCGAGGCGCCCAGGCCGTTGAGCCCTTCCTTGCGTCGCGTATTGCGGTCCAGAGTGGTGTCGCATTCGAAGTTGATCATGCCCTTGCGCAACATGATGCGCTGGCCGTGCAACAGGTTGCGGTGGCCGTGGACGATGGCGTGGATGCCCTTGCTGCGCACCGCTTCGACGCCGCGTCGGGTCAGCGGCATGTCGACCTCCCGGTACTTGGTGCGGATGGTGTTGGCCAGTGGCCCGTAATAGAACTCGAACGGGTCACCTTCTACCTGCCGGCGGAACTTGCGGTTCAGGTGCTTGAGCCCACGCTGACTGAGGATGCGGGCGATGCGGTCGTCGAGGCCGGCGTGGATAAACAGGAAGGAGCCGTCTTTGTGCGCCAGCCGCATCTGGCGGTAGAACCAGGCGAACTCTCCCTTGGGTTCCAGGAACAGCTTGCGCCACTGCCGGGTGGCGGCATAGACCTCGCGCAGGCTCAGCCCGGCGCGCCGGCAGTGGCCTTCGAATCCCTCCATCTTGGCCCGCAGGCGCTTGATCTCGCGCTCGATCCCGGCATCCGGCATCACCCAACTGGCCAATTGCGGGAACTCTTTGAACCAGCGTTTGGAGGGGTACAGCCGGCGCCGGCACTCACGGGTGCTGGGGACGTTCTGCAGCGCCTTTTTGCCGGTGAGATAGTGGTCGCGGATCTCCTGGAGGAAGGGCACCACCTTGGGCCCCATGCGGATAAAGAAGTGCTCGGTGCGCGGGTCGGTGGCCAGCTCCAGGGAGCGAATGCCGAGCAGCATCCGGATATCGTGATTGCCCGCGAGGATACGTACTCGGGCCCCCTGGTCCATCAGCCCGCGCAGCACCCGCAGCACCCGCAGGCTGCTGGGGCCTTTGTCGAAGCAGTCGCCGCCGATGAGAAAACGCGCCTGGCGGCCGGCTTTGGTGAGCTTGAAGTCGGCATCGTCCGGGCCGGTCTTTTTGATCCCGCCGGAGGCCACCAGGGAGGCGAAAAAGGCGTCGGCATCCGCGTGCAGATCGGAGAAAAAAAAGGTGGTGCGGCTCGGCCACTGCCAGCTGTCGCGGGTGATCAGGGTCTCCAGTTCCTTCGACAGGCTGCGGTAATGGGAGCGGTCCTTGCCCATGGAGCGCGGATTGCCGGGGGCCCAGAGTTCGGACTTGCGCGGCAGGGTTGCTTGCACCCATTCCTGACCCCGGTAGCGGGGCAGGGTCTGATTATAGCGGTGCTTTTTCATCTCAGGCTCAATCGGTGAATTCGCTGTCGCTGTGGCGGATCTTCCAGTTGCCGGCTACCTGCTTCCAGCTGCCGTCCGCCAGCAACTCCAGATAGACCGGGCTCGCATGATACATGCTCAAGCGGGCGATATCCTCGAACCGAAGTACCCCCAGCCGGTAAGCGGCGTGGCGGAAAGCCGCGCCGTGGCCGACGAACAGCTTCAGGCTGTCGCGGTCCACCTGGGTTCCCAGCGCCCGCATGCGCGCCCGCAGGTGGCCGGCCACCCGTTCTCCGGCATCGAGCAGGGATTCGGCCCCTTGCAGCGGCAGGCGGTAGTGGCTGTCGGCCTTCCAGTTCGGCGGCGGTTCGGGGTAGCGCGGGTCGTCCCGCAGTGCCTCGGCGATCTCGTCCAGGTTCAGATTGGCGGCGCTGCCGAGGCCCCGCTCGGCAAGGGCGTCGAAGCTCTCGATCAGCGGTTCCCGGTCCGGAGTCAGAGCGCGGCCGATAATGCGCGCCGTCTGCCAGGCGCGCAGCAGTTGCGAGCTGTCGATCGGGTCGACCACCCGCCAGCCCTGGGCCTGGGCCTCGGCGTGGATGGCGGCGGCGGCTCGGGCCGCTTGGGCCTCACCCTCGGCGTTCAGCGGATAGGGTTGGTGGGCGCTCGGGGTGTTGGGCCGCTGCCGGTAGTCGCCGTGGCGGATCAGGGCCGCGATCAGACGCGCCATCGAATCAAGCTTTCAGCTGCCCGGCCAGGGCCAAGACCAGAGGCCCCAGTTCCGGCTGGCGCAGGCGCTCGGCGGCAGTTTCCGGGCGTCACCCATTCGCGCCCGCGGTGGCGTTCCTCCCACTCGTCCTCCGGCACGACGCGGGTGACCTCCATGGGATAGACGCTGCAGGTGCAGACCGAGCCCCATTTCTCGTACTGGTAGCTGCCCAGCGGCCGCTCGTCCACCTTCCCCTCCACTCCGGCCTCTTCCCAGGCCTCTTTGGCGGCAGATTCCTCGGGGCTGGCGCCGGGGTCCTGGATGCCCTTGGGTACCACCCAATGCTTTTTCTTGCTCGACGAGACGATCAGCACCTGCAGCTCGCCTTGGTGGCGGCGGTAGGGGATCACCGAAGACTGGGTGTAGTAATAGGCGGGGCGGTCGCGCAAATCGTCGCTGCCGGGACCCGGGAAGGGAAACTTCTCCGGCAGTTCCGCGCCCCGGGTGATGCCAAGCAGGCGGGCGCAGCGGGCCTCCAGCCGCTGCCAATCGTCGGGCATCTCCAGCCGCGCCAGGGTCGCGGTGGGCAGCAGCTTGCCGTCGGCCGGGATCTCCGTGCGCTGGTGGCTAAGGTACTCCAGCAGTTCCTCCAGTCCCGGGTTGTGACCCACCAGCATTACCCGTTGGGCCGCCGCCGGCACTTCGGCCAGTACCGCCAGCAGGTGCCCCAGGGAGGCGTCATAGACCCGCCGCTCGCGCACGATGCCCGCGGCCGATCGACCCATGGCCTTGATGGTCTTCTGAGCGGTGACCAGGGCCCGCTCCGCCGGGGAACTGACCACATGGTCCGGCTCGCAGACCTTCGCCCAGCAGCCAGACCCCGATTCGCTGGGCTCCGCGCTTGCCGCGGTCTGTGATCGGTCGCTGTAAGTCCGGCAGCGGTTCGGACCAATCGGACTTGCCGTGGCGCAACAGCAGCAGCTCGCGGGGCATGGCTCGGGTCTCCAATGAGGTTCAGTCGGAAAGAATGCGCTCCAGGCACAGCCGCTCCAGGGCGGCGAAGTCGATGCCGCCCCGGGCCTCCCATACGGTGACACCGTCCAGTGCTTGCAGGTAGGCGGCTTCGTCGAACTCGGCGTCGTCTCCGTGGAAGCTGCCGTCCGGGTATTGGTAGAAGGGCCCGGGGGACTTCATGAGCGCCCCCAGCAGGTCTCGGCGCTGGGCCAGGTCCACGGTCTCCAGGCGGGGTCCCTCGGGGTTGCCGCGCTTCCAGTTGAGCACCAGGAACGCGTCCAGGGGCGCCGCCGGCTGGATGCGCCCGGGCCCGTAGACCCGTTCCACGTGCACGTCGTACTTGTCTTCGATTTCCCAAAGTTCGGCCGGGGGCAGGGCCAGCAGGCGGGCCCGCTCGGTGGTCGGGATCATTCCCTCCAGGCTGGCGTTGTGCACAATGGTGCCCGGGTTGATGCGCGGCAGCTTGGGGATGCCCAGAGCCTGGGCCCGATCCCGTTCCTGGCGCACGAACAGGCGGTCGTTGGTGAGATAGGCGATGTCCCGGTGCTCCAGCAGGTGCAGCATCAGGGTCGACTTGCCGCCGCCGGAGAAGCCGGCGATACCCAGGCCGCGGCCGTTGTGCACCAGCCCGGCGGCGTGGCAGATCAGCCAGCCCCGGTGCTGGAGCCAGTTCATGTACTGGGCGTTGATGAAGTTGATCACCTGGTTGTCGTACTCGCGGCAGGGGCCGGCGGCGATGCGCCGGGTCTCGCTCTGCAGGAACACCATGCCGGTGCGCACCTTCTTGACCAAACGGCCGCCGGGCAGGTCCAGGTAGGCGTCCTTGCGCCCGGTCTTGCCGGGTTCGCGCTTCCAGTCGACGAATTCCCAGCCCGGCGGTTCCGGCGGGGCGGACTCGATGGCGATCAATTCCAGGTCCGGGCGGCTGGCGGCGTCCGGGGCGGGTACATGGGCGAAGTATTCGCGCAGCCCGACCACCAATTCGGGGGAGTTGGAGGCAAGGCTCAGGTGGCAGTCGCCGAGTTGCAGATCAAGGCGCTCCGGCCCGAGGGCTTGGCCGGCGATCAGGGTCTGGGCGGCGGATTCGATGCTGAGAGACATATTCGGGTTCCGGTTATTTGGCCAGCTCGGCCAGGGCATATTCGGTGTAGCGCTCGGCGGCGTTCAGGCCGATTCCCTCCAGGGCGCCGCGGAAGCCGCCGAAGGCGGAAACCTCGAAGACGATAGGGCCTTGGTTGGTCTCGGCGACGTCGACGGTGGTGAAATCCATGCCAAACGGGGCCTGGGCGCGCTCGGCCAGTTCGACGATGGCCTGCGGCGGCTGATGGGCGGCGTAACGCCCGCCACTGTGAATGGTGGTGTTCCAGGCATTGGTCTGGGGCACTCGGGCATAGGTGCCCAGGTATTCGCCGGCCAGGAACACCATCCCCAGGTCGCGCCCGGGCAGCTCCACCTTGCGCTGGATGTACATCATCGGGTGCTCGGCGCGGAAGGCCAGGATCTGGGCCTCGATCTCGGCCCTCGACTGCTGGGCGTGGATCACCGTCATGCCCCGGGCCTTGGTGGAGTAGAGCGGTTTGAACACCGCGCTTTCGAAATCCCGCACGGCTTGCGTAGCCGCCGCCAGGTCTTCGGTGACTCGGGTCTCGGGCATCGGGATGTTGGCGTTGCGCAGGGTCACGGTGCAGCTCAGGCGGTCGATCAGGCGCAGGATGCGCTCGGCGCGGCTGAACACCCGCACTCCGGCGGCTTCGGCCACGCGCAGCAGCTCCAGCCGGTCCAGGGTATTCGGGCTGTATTCGGCGCTGATCTTCTTCACCAGCAGACCGTCCAGTCGGCACAGGTCCTGCCCACGGAACAGAAGCTGGCCGCTGGCCAGGTCGAGGCCGACCTCCGCCATATCGATGACCAGGCGAAAGCCGGTGCGGGCCTCCACCGCGTCGGCCAGGGTCTCGGTGGACCACTTGCCGGGGATGCCGATGACGCCGATTTTGGGATTAGCCAACGAAGATCTCCTGGATCGGGAGCCGGAACTTGTGCGGCTTGTCGGGATTGGAGGTCAGGGCCAGTTCCAGCAGGTAGCGAGCGCGCAGGAACATGGCCGCGGCCAGGGTCTGGTCGAGAATGAAGCGGGTCGAACTGGCGAACGAGCGGGCCAGTCCCAGGGCCATGCGCAGCTCGAAGCTGCGATCCCCCGCTTTGGCCGCATACTCGGCGGCGAACTGGTAGAAGGCGCTGCAGATCGCCAGGATGCGCCGGCGCAGGGGCGGATCGAGCACCTGCAACCGGTAGTTGGATACCATGAACACGGACACGTCCTGCACGTAGTCCGTGTAGCGGGAGCGGTGCAAATCGATGAAATTGATGCGCCGTTCCACCGGGTCGTAAAGGATGTTGTCCAGGTTGAAGTCGCCGTGGATATAGACCGAGAAGGGGGCCTGTAGCCGGGCCTCCAGCGCGCCCGCACGTTCGATCAATGCCTCGAAGCCCGGCAGGGGCAGGGCGCCGACGCGGCATTCGCCTTGGCGGAACTGGGGGTGCACCGCGTACACCGCCTCAAGGCGCTTGCTCAATTGGCCCATGTGGTCCGCCGCCGCTGGCTTGCGGCTGTGCGTCTCGTCCCAGATCCGTGCCAGGGTTTGCTGCAGGCGCTTCAGGGTCTGGCGCAACAGTTTGGGGGGCTCGTGCAGCAGGATCTGCTCGAAGGTCAGACCCGGCAGGTGCTCGATCAACAGGGCCGCGGACTGGCCGCGCTTTTTGTAGTCGAGGATGCGCGGGGCCAAGCCCGGAAAGATCTCGTGCCAGCTCTCGACCCCATCACGCTCTTCTTTCAGTTTGTGTCTCTTGCCTTCCTTGAAGATCGCTACATAGCCCTTCGCCTTGCCCTTGCGGCCACGCTCGGCGATGCCGGAGATACCGCTGCCGGAGCGGGTCTCGGCAATGCGCTCCACGCTTAGTTCGCCCAGGGAGCGGTCCAGCCCCAAGCGCTCGACCGAAGCGCGCAGGGAGTGGTAGCGCTCGATATTGATCGGCTGGCCCAGATTGGCGGAGATAATGGCCTCGCTGATATTGAGCAGGGCGTCGCCCATCTGTTCCACGTCGTGGGCGATGAATAGGGCCGATACCAGGGTCTCGGTGCGCTTGCCGCGCTTGAGGTCGGCGGTATAGCGCCGCTGCAGCCGCTTGTAGGCCCGGTCCAATTTGGGCTCGATTTCGCCGATCTCCAGTGCCAGCTGGGTGTCGTGGCGGTCGATGGCGCCCTCGATCAGGCCAATGCCGGTGATCACCCGCTCCAACAAAGGCCCATAGGCCTCGGCCCGCAGGCCCTTGAGCCCGTCCAGATAACTCATCTGGCGTACGCAATCCCGGCAAAGCTCGGAGATGCGCTCCAGGTCGGTGGCGATCGACTCCAGGGCTCGCAGTAGACAGCTATCGTGATCCGCCCGGCGGCGAGCCGCCAGCTGATTGAGGCAGCCGTTGTGGATCCGGGTCATCAGGTTGTAGGCATAGCCGCTGCGGTCGAGGATGCGCTGGCCTAGGCTCGGATGCAAGGCTTCGAAATGGTTCTGCAGCAGGGCTACCTGGGAGCTCACCTCGGCGCCCAGGAAGTGCAGGTTGTCGCGGATCGGCTGCGGGATCGCCATCCTCAGTCGATCAGCCCCAAGTAGACGCGCTCGCTCCCCGCCGGCATCCGGGCCAGATAGCTGGCCATGGCCGCAGGCTGTAAGGGGATGGATTCGATCTCGGCCAGCGGCATCCACTCCACGCCGACCTGGTGTTTGTCCGGGTGGTGGCCGATTTGGGGCCGGTAGTCGGCGGGCACCTCGCAGGCGAACAGGAACTCCACCAGGTGCTTGGTGCTCGGCGGCTCGGTGTCGCGGGGCTTGAACCAGTCGGCCACGTGCAGCAGGTCCAGCACTTGCACTTCGGTGCCGATCTCCTCCAGACACTCGCGGTTGAGGGCCTGGTGCAGGGTCTCGCCCGGGTCCTGGGCGCCTCCGGGCAGGGCGAAGCGTGCGCCGCGGTCGTCTCCGTCCTTGCGCAGCAGCAGTATCTGGCCGTCGCGGAGGATCAGGGCGCGGGCGGCGTTGCGGATCAGGGGCAACAGGTTTTCCATGGGTTCGTCCGTTGGCTTGGTCAGGCAAACGCTGTCAAAAGGTGTTTTCCGTGGGGGCCGCTCGCCCCGGCGTTTTCGATCGCCCGGGGCGAATAACAATGAAGGCGCTCGGATTCTGCGCTTCCGGAAGCCGTATCGTAAAACACTGTTGGATGGCTCTGTTCAGCCTGGATCGCAAAAGTATCAACTTGCTGATTTTGCAACGAATAGAAATCCGGAGTATAGCCCAGCGCAGGCCTTTGGTCACATTGCTGTAACATTTTTCTTGGCTAGCGGTTGCTTCGGCCGGCGTGGCTGGTATTCTGGGTTGGCCGGACAAGCCGCTGCTTTTTTCAGGGTTTTCCGGCCCGGGCAAGCCATCACGAGGACAGGTCGTGACCCGCATTCGCGTTACCCGCACGGTGAAGTTTCCCGATCTGGTGCGCTTGAGCCGTTATCAGCATTCCCCGGAACTGGGGCCTCAATTGCTGTTCTTCAGCGGGGGCTCGGCCCTGAACGGGGTCAGTCGGGCCCTCAAGGCCTATACCCATAACTCTACCCACCTGATTACCCCGTTCGATTCCGGCGGCAGCTCGGCCAAGCTACGCAAGGCGTTCGGGATGCCTTCGATCGGCGATGTGCGCAGCCGCATGATGGCGCTGGCCAACGAGACCATTACCGGCCACCCGGAAGTTTATGATCTGTTCACCTACCGCTTTCCCAAGGACACCGGCAGCAAAAAGCTCGAAGCCCAATTGGACGCCATGATCAGCGGCGAGCACCCGTTGGTGGCCAGCATCTCCAACCCCATGCGGCGCTTGATTCGGCACCAGATCGGCTATTTCCGGGACGCAATGCCGGCGGACTTCGACCTGCGCGGGGCCAGCATCGGCAATTTGATTCTGGCCGGTGGCTATCTCAACAACCACCAGCACCTGGACCCGATCCTGTTCCTGTTCTCCAAACTGGTCGGGGTGCTGGGCACGGTGCGGGCGGTGGTCAATGAAAACCTCCACCTCTGCGCGGATCTGCAGGACGGGAGCCGCATCCTCGGTCAGCACCGCATGACCGGTAAGGAGGTGGCGCCGCTGAAGTCGCCGATCAAGCAATTGCGCCTGACGAGTCGCCTGGACCGCTTAGAGCCGGCTGAGGCGGCGTTGCGCAAGAAGCACATGAAACTGATCGAACGGGCCGAGCTGATCTGCTATCCGCCCGGCAGCTTTTATTCCAGCCTGATCGCCAATCTGCTGCCGAAAGGCGTGGGCTCGGCGGTCGCCGAGAATGACTGCCCGAAGGTGTATGTTCCCAACCTAGGGCTGGACCCGGAGCAGATCGGCCTGTCGGCGGACCAGTCGGTGTTGACCCTGCTCGACTATCTGCGCGCCGACGCCGGCGAGCGTTGCCCCAGCAGCCGTCTGGTGAGCTTTGTTCTGATCGACGCCAAGCGCGGGGTCTATCCTTCCGCCCTGTCCCTGGGGCTGATGGAAGAGTTGGGGGTGGAGATCATCGATACCCGCCTGATCAGCAAGCGCAGCGAGCCGTTCTATGATCCGGAACTGCTGACGGCGGCCTTGCTGTCGATGACCTGAACGACCCTTCCCGTGCTCGCAGCGGGGTGCCAGGGTCAGGATTGGGGGCCAAGGCAAAATCGGTTCGGCATGGGGAGGCGCGCAGCGCGCCAGGGGCGACTGCTCGGCTTCTCCGTCGCCGAAGGCCCGAGTGCATCAAGGCCGCTAATGGCTTGGTCTCAGCTAGGCCCCGATTCGGGGTTATCAAGTTATCCCAGCATGTCGCGGCCCTTCGCATCAGGCGGAAAAGCGCGGCAGTTTAGTTTAAGTCGTGTACCGAAGCGCAGGCCGCGAGATGGTTCGTTGCCGGGCGCTTCCGCTTCCAGTCCCGTCGGCGCTGGGTCAGGCCGGGTGGGATTGTGTCGGCGGGCTCGAGCACCCATTTAGGGGCTGGGCTGGAGCGGTTTCAGCCCCCGATCGAGTTTTCGAGGTGATTTCCATGCATCAACAGTTTCTTGGCACCTGCGCGGCGCTGCTGCTGATCGGTTCGACGCCGTCTGCCATGGCCCAGGGCAACCCCCTCGGCGCTGCCAATCCGCTGGCCGGGGCACCGGCGGTCGATCCCTATGTGGGCAGTTTTTCCGACGGCAGGCTGATTCTGGTCACGGAGCGTTCCGGCTCAAGCTATGCGGGCCGAATCGAGTTTTCCGGCAATCAGTATTCGCTGGCGGCCCAGCCGGCCGGAGACGGCTTGGCCGGTTATTTCTCCGTCGGCAACCGGGAATTCCCGCTCAGCCTCCGGGCCGAGGGCGGCGCAGTGCTGCTGGAAACCGGCGGCACCCAGTATCGGCTGCAGCCATCCGGCCATGCGGGCACCGTTGCGGCGGCCGCGACCGGCGGCGATCCGGTGCTGGCCCGCGGCGATTATGCGGTGCTTACCCAGGACAATGCCGCCGCTTTCGTGGAGGGGCTGCGCTTTGTGCTCGGGCGGCTGGGCGCCGATCAATTGTTGCAGGGCGTCTCCGACCAGCAGTTATATGCCCAACTTGCGCGCCGCTTCAGCGCCGGTTTGGCCCAGGACCAGCTCGCCCTCGCCGGCGCCCGCGCGCGCTGGAAGCCACCAGCGCCGGCTGGGATGCCCTGCCTCAGCCCGCCAAGCTTGGGTTTGCCCGCGACGTGGTCTACGTGGCCTGGGGCGATCAGGGGCTGGCCCGGCTTGGCCTGGGCGACGGCGCGGAGCAACGCGGAGGTGGCGGCGGTAGCGGGGGAGGCGGGGTCGGCGGCTTCGACGTCAACCCCGGTTACCCGGGCTCGGATTGCTGGGCCTCCGCGGGCTGTACGGACTACGATGCCGGCTCGGGCACCTACACTTATAAGGACTACAATTACGACACCGGAAGCTACGATTATTCGTATTCGCAATAAGCTTTGTCTGACGGCGGTCCGGGGCTTGCAAGGGTTTTTGTCAATATGTAGATGTGGGTTGGTGCGGTATCCTGAAACCTGGCCGCAGTAAGGCGCAACGCCGCTTCGGCGCCCCCACCCGGAGCAGGCTGCAGCTGGAGCGCGGGGAATCGATGGCAGCGTTGCGGACGCAAACGGGTTTGCGGGCAGGTTGGAGACGCTTCGATGGCATTCTTTCTCGCTGAGGTAAAGATCAGCGTAAATGCCCTGGCATTGGGCATGTTCGTGTGCCGGCTGGATCGTCCCTGGCTGGAGACCCCGCTGCCGTTCCAGGGCTTCAAGATCACCAGTGCCAACGACATCGAGCGGGTCAAGCGCTATTGCGACCACGTATATGTGGACGTGGAGAAAGGCATTGCCCCGAGCACCGAGCAGCGCGTGGTCGGTGAGGGGGCCCCGAACCTGCCCCAAGGGGACGGCGAAAACGAGTACGTGCGCCTGCGCAAGCTGGTCTACGAGCGGGCGCACCAGTTCGAATCCGAACTGGTCGGGGCAGAGCAGGCGCACGATGAGCTCAGCTCCGGTATCTGCCGGGTAATGGACGAACTGAGCTTCGGCAACCGGCTCGAGCTGCCGGCCATCCAAAGCGGCGTCAACGCGATGCTCGATAGCGTGCTGCGCAATCCGTCCGCCTTTCTCTGGGTCAACCGCCTGAAAAAGGCCGACAGCTACACCTACAGCCACCTGATCGGCACCTCCATCTGGTGCGCGGTGTTTGGCCGTCACCTAGGCTTGGAGCGGCCGCACCTGGAGGATCTGGCCCTGGGCGGCCTGCTGCTCGATGTCGGCAAGGCCAAGCTCCCGATCGAGCTGCTGAAAAAGACCGAGCGGCTGACGGAACAGGAGTTCGAGTTGATCAAGTCCCACGTCGACTTTGGTGTGCGCATCCTGGCCGAAACCCGTAATATTTCGCCCGTCGTAATGCGCATGGTGGCCACCCACCATGAAAGGTGGAACGGCCATGGTTACCCCATGGGCCTCAGGGGCAAACAGATACCGGTATTCGGCCGTATTGCCGGGCTGATCGACAGCTTCGCGGCGATGACCGCGCCGCGCCCCTTCTCCCGGGGCGTCTCGCCCCACGATGCCGTAAGAGAGTTCTACGAGCAGCGCGGCACGGTGTTCGAGTCGGCGCTGGTAGAGCAGTTCATTCGCGCCTGCGGCATCTATCCCACCGGCTCCCTGGTGCAGTTGAGCAGCGGCGAAGTGGCGGTTGTGGTGGGGCTCGAGGCGGCGATGCGGTTGCGGCCCAAGGTGATGCTTTTGCTCGACAAAGACAAGCGCCCGTACAAGGAGATGGTCACCATCGACCTGTCTGCCCCCGACTCGGAGCTTTCGATTCGGCACGGCTTACCGCCGGGGGCCTATGGTGTCGATATCGAAGAGGTAAGCCTTTAGGCGAATGGAGCCGTCATGAACCTACCCGCTTCTCTGCATGCGATCCCCATCGAGGCCCTCGCGGCTGTGATCGCGGGCATTGTGATCCTGTTGTTGCCGCGTATCCTCAACTATGTCGTGGCGGCCTATCTGCTGTTGGTGGGCATCGCCGGCCTGCTGCAAGCCTGGTACGGGCATGGGATCAGCCCCCAGGCGCTGATCGCACTGGTCGCCGGGGTGCTGATCCTGATTCGGCCGGCCATTCTCAATTACGTGGTGGCCGTCTACCTGATCCTGTTCGGCCTGCTGGAAGCCGGCGTCCTGCGCCTGAGTTGACCGGGTTCGTGCAACGGCAAACGCCGGGCAGGCCGGCGTTTGCTGTGGTTATGGCGCCCTGGCCGGGCAATCAGTAGGCCGGCGCACTGGCCGGATAGCTCAGGCCTTTCTTCTCCGCCTGCTCACGCACCGCGCCGTACAACTGATAGTCCAGGGAGTCCTCGGCGCCGTCCATCTCCGCCACCTTCTGGCGCAGGTAGGCGTCGCGCTTGGCGGTCAGATCCTGTATCTCGTCCCGTAGCTCATTGCGGCGCTGGGCGGTCTCTTCGATCAGTGCCTGCTGCTTTGCCGGCTCCATGCCGACCAGTGGCGCGGGCAGTTCTTCCGCATCCAGCTCCGAGAGGTCGACCCGGCCGCCGGCGACGTCTTCCACCAGCTCAAGCTCGCCGAACTGGTTGGCCTTGCCGCTCTCCGAGGCATTGAAGGCGGCGCGCCGGGCGCGTGACTCCAGCGAAGCCCCGGCATGCAGTTTGTCCGCCGCCTCCACTTTGCGCTGCTTGGCCGCGCGCTGGTCGGCGCTGCCGTAGTAGAGGCGGGTCTTGTCCAGTTTGGCCGACAGTTCCGCCAGTTCCTTGTCGTATGGGCTGGCGACCGCGAGTGCGCCGCCGGACTGTTCGACCTGGAAGTAGTCGCCGCCGCCGAGCCGGGCGATACGCTGCCAGGAGCTGGCCGTGGTGTCGACCTGGCCGCACTGTACGGTGTTGATGACGATGCCCCTCTGTTTTGCTGCGGCGGCAGTCTCGGGGTATTTCACGTCGTCCTGGTAGTCCATGTGGGGCGGGGCGTCGCCGACCAGGAACACCACCCGGTAGGCGTTCGGGTCCTGGCTCCAGGAGACGCCGGTTACCGCCTCGTGCAGGGCCTGGTTGACACTCTCGGGACCGTCGCCGCCGCCGGCTGCCTGGAAGTCCATCAGGCGACCGTAGACCGAATCCAGGTCGCTGGACAGGTCCACGACCCGGGTGACGTACTGGTCGCCCCGGTCCCGGTAGCCGACCAACCCGATGCGGATCTCCGGGGCCGGATCGGCCGCCGCCATGCTCGAGGCGATGGACCAGATCTTGTCCTTGGCGGTCTGGATCATGCCGCTCATGCTGCCGGTGGTATCCAGGGCGAACACTACCTCCACCTTGGGGGCCTGGTTGGTGTCGACCTGGGGGGGCGGCGGTGGTTTCACGCCGCCGTCCTGGCTACTGGGATAAAAGGCTACCGCTACGGCGGTGACCGAAAACAGTCCGATGGCGAGCAGGGTGGTTTTCATGGGTGATCTCCTTCAACGATGATTGGACGAAAGTCTGCGCAGGGCCGCATCGGCGCTGGCATAGGCGTGCTGGAAGCGGTCTTCCCGGTCCCGATCCAGGGGCGCCTTGCCGGCGGCCTGGGGCACGAACAGGGCTTCGACCAGAAAGAAGCACCAGATACCGAGCAGCGGGCTGGCGGTATTGGTCATGGCCCAGAGGGCGGCAGCCAGCGCCAGCCCCTGCAGCCCCAGGTCGGCAAGGGCGGGCAGGGGGCTGGGGTAGAAATAGAGGGCGCGCAGCAACCAGATCGCGCCGACATGGACCAGCAGATAGAGGCTCAGCGGCAGGGCCAGCAGCCAAGCCACGGCGGCGAGCAGCAGCCAGGCCGCCAGGCTGACCAGGCGCCCGACCCGGGTCTGGCTGCGCACCAGCACATAGAGCAGGTAGGCGAGCCCGAGGGTGGCGATCAGCAGACGCACGGCGAGGCCGGGGCCGAGCAGGGAATCGAGGCCGCTGTAGAGGACGCTGCCGCCGATGCTGACGGCCAGGGCCAGGGCGGCGCCTTGCAGGAACGAGGGCCTGGTCATGTCCGCGTCCTCCGCTGCTTCTCGCGCAGGAAGGCCACCTCCACCTCCGCAGCGCGCACGCCGGTGTCGGCCTGGGCCCAGGGGACGGCGGGGGTTTGCTCCGGGTCCGGCTCCGGCTCGCTCAGCAGCTCGGCCTTTTGTTGCATGTCTTCCAGACGGGAGCGGTTGTCGTCCAGCCGCTGCTCGAGCTGCTCCAGGCTGGCTTCCAGCTCGCGCCGACGGCTTTCGACCCGGCGCTGCAGTTCCTGGGTCTCCAGCTTGCGCTTGACCAGGGCCCGGGCCAGGTCGTCCTTGTCAGCGGCGAAGCAGACATCCAGCTCCTGGTCGCTGCGGCCCAGGGCTTGCTTCAGTTCCGCCGCCCGGGCGTCGAGCTGGCCGCGCTCCCGGCCGAGCCGGCGTTGTCGCTGTTGGTCGCGGGTCAATTCCTCTTGCATCTCCCGCAACGCCTGGCGCAGCAGCGCTTCGGGCTCTTCGACTCGGTCCAGGACCGCGTGCAGGTCCGCCCGCATCAAGCGGGATAGTCGGGTGATCAGTGCCATGGTCTTTGCCTCCTGACTGGTTGGTGGGTTTCCGTGATTCCAGTCTATGGAGGGGCGGCCTTGGTCTGTAGGCCCGGTTCGGTAAAACCGGAGGTCCCGTTTTTACCTAAAATTTACGCGCCCCGAGCGGGTCGGGCTGGTAGGCTTTAGGCGGGGGCCGGCAACGGTCGTGAACCGCGAATCAACCCGCCGATGGAAAGAAAAATTCGCATCCTGATCGTCGAAGACGAAGAGCCCATCCGTAACGGACTGACCGACGTCTTCGTCTACCACGGCTATGAGGCCGATCAGGCCGCCGACGGCAACCAGGGTCTGGCCAAGGCGCTGAGCGGCACCTTCGATCTGGTGCTCCTGGACGTGATGCTGCCGGGGCTGGACGGCTTCGAGGTGTGCCGGCGCATCCGCGCCCAGGACCGGGACCAGCCGATCATTATGCTCACCGCCAAGACCGCCGACCAGGACATCGTCCAGGGCCTGTCCCTGGGGGCGGACGACTATGTGTCCAAGCCGTTCTCGGTGGCCCAGCTGGTGCTGCGGGTTCAAGCGGTGCTGCGCCGGGCCCGGGTCGGGGTGGAGGCGGCCAGCCAGATTCGCCTCGGCGGCGAAGTGGAAATCGACACCCGCAATCTGGCCGGGCGCCGAGGTGCGCGCGAACTGAGCTTCACCCGCCGGGAGATGGAGGTCCTGCAGTACCTGGCTGCCAACTCCGAGCGCACGGTGCCGCGCGAAGAGTTGTTGAGCAAGGTCTGGGGCTATGCGCGTAACCTCGACATCGAGACCCGCACCGTGGATATCCATATCGCCAAGCTGCGGCGCAAGATCGAGCCCGATCCCAGCACGCCCCGCTATCTGGTCACAGTGCGCGGGGCCGGCTATCGGCTGTTGGCGGACTGAGCTATGGCCCGCCCCCCCGCCGGCCTCGACCCAAAGCGGTTGCGCCGCTTGCTGTTGCTGTTCTTTCTGGCCCTGGCCATCCCCACCGGGGTGTTGGTGCGGCAGGCGTACAGCCAGCTCAAGTGGGAGGCCTTCCACCAGCACCAGGTGCTGGCCCAGGAACTGGCGCTGCGCATCGACGCTCGCGCCCAAGCCCTGCTGCAGGCCGAGGAGGCGCGGCGCTTCGGCGACTACGCCTTTCTCACCCTGAGCGGAGATCCTGCGGCCAATTACCTGCAGCCCTCGCCCCTGTCGCGGCTGCCCGCCGAATTGCCCGTGCCGGGGCTGATCGGCTACTTCCAGGTAGATGCCGGGGGTCGCTTTAGCACCCCACTGCTGCCGGCGCAGGAGTCTGCCGCGGCGGACTACGGGGTGTCTGCGTCCCAGCGACGGGAGCGCGCCGACCTGCAGGCCCGTATCCACCGGATCCTCAGCGATAACCGGCTGGTGCAGGGCGGACGCGCCGATGCCGGCAAGATCGCACAGGCCGCTCCGGCATCCCGAGATTACGAACGGGAGGAGACCGATCGCGCGCTGGTCTTCGGCGACGAAGCGCCGCGCCTGGCTGATACCCTGGTCCCGAAAGGGGCCTCTACGTTCGATGCCCCCCAGACTTCGGCCCAGGCTGCCTTCGACCAGCTCAACGAGGCCCTGAGCTACGGCTCGCGGCAGAGAAAGGAAGCCGGCCTGGAATCCCTGGGGCGGGTGGAGGAACTCAAGCTGCGCCAGAAATATGTCGCCGAAGCCGAGCCGCCGGCGGCGGCGCCGCCCGCGGCGCCGAGCAAGGCCCGGCGCGCCCCGCGCCGGGAGCAGGGGATGCTGCCGGCGGCCCCGGCGGTGACGGCGGAGGCCGCTGCCGAGCTGCGCCTGAACACCTTCGAGAGCGAACTCGACCCGTTCGAACTCAGTCTCCTCGACAGTGGCCATCTGGTGCTGTTCCGCAAGGTCTGGCGCGACGGTCAGCGCTATATTCAGGGCCTGCTGTTGGAGCGCCAGGGGTTTCTGGAGGGACTCACCGCCGAGCCCTTCCGGGCCGCCGCGGTGTCTCGCATGAGCGACCTGATCGTCGCTTACCAGGGCGAGGTTTTTGCCGTACTGGCCGGTCAGGGCGAACGGCAATATCTGTCCCGCGCCTCTGAGCTGAGCGGTGAACTGCTGTACCAGACCCGGCTCGCCGCCCCGTTGGGCCAGCTGGAGCTGATCTTCAGCATCAACCGCCTGCCGGCGGGCCCGGGCGGGAGGTTGGTGACCTGGGTCAGCGTCATCCTTACCCTGGTGCTGTGCGGCGGCTTCTGGCTGCTGTACCGCCTGGGCCTGAAGCAGATCGAGCTGGCCCGCCAGCAGCAGGATTTCGTCTCCGCGGTGAGCCACGAGCTGAAAACCCCCCTGACCTCGATCCGCATGTACGGCGAGATGCTGCGCGAGGGCTGGGCCCCGGAGGACAAGAAGCAGGCCTACTACGGCTATATCCACGACGAGAGCGAGCGGCTGTCGCGCCTGATCGCCAATGTACTGCAGCTCGCCCGCATGACCCGCAACGACCTGCGGCTGGAACCGCGGCATGTCGAGGTCTCGGCCCTGTTGGAGCGGGTTGCCGCCAAGGTCGCCAGCCAGATCGAGCGCGCCGGCTTCGAGTGGCAGCTCGACTGCCCGGGGCCGGCAGCCCAGGCCCGGGTGGAGGTGGACGAGGACGGGTTCGCCCAGATTCTGATCAATCTGGTCGACAATGCCCTGAAGTTCTCCGCCAAAGCCGAGCGCAAGCGCATCGAGCTGCGCTGCAGGCTGGCCGAGCGCGGCCTTCAATTGAGCCTGCGCGACTATGGGCCCGGGGTGCCGAGGGATCAGATGAAGAAGATCTTCCGTCTGTTCTACCGCTCGGAAAATGAACTCACCCGCGAGACCTTGGGCACCGGCATCGGCCTGGCCCTGGTGCGTCAGCTGGCGCAGTCCATGGGCGGGCGGGTGGATGTGCGCAATGCCGACCCCGGAGCCGAGTTCCGCCTCTGGCTGCCGTTGGCCAAGGGGCCGGATTAATGCACCTGCATTGCCCGCAGGCAGAACGGGTCGCTATTGTTTCCGATACCCACGGCCAGCTCGACCCGCGCATCGCCGAACTGGTTGCCGGTTGCGACTGCGCGGTGCATGCGGGCGACATTGGCGGCGCCCAGGTGCTCGCCGCCCTGCGCCCCAAGGGTCCGCTGGTGGCGGTGCGCGGCAACAACGACCTACCCGCCAAGTGGCCGGCGGACCAGCATTCCTTGTTGAACGGCCTGCCGGTAGAGGCCCGCCTCAGCCTGCCTGGCGGCGAGCTGTTGGTGCTGCATGGCCACCGCGCCGGCCCGGTTCGCAGCCGCCATCAGTGGCTGCGCGACCGCTACCCACAGGTCCGGGCCCTGGTCTACGGACACAGCCACCGCCTGGTCTGCGATCTGAGCGCCCGGCCTTGGGTTCTGAACCCCGGCGCCGCCGGCCGCGCCAGGACCTATGGCGGCCCTTCCTGCCTGTTGCTGACGGTTGGCGACCGCGAGTGGACGGTGCAAGAGATTCGTTTCGAACCGTTATCCAAGTCCCGCAGCCGGCAGCAAATCGCTTGAGACGCCTCCCGAGTCCTATTCAAGGTCTCAAGTTTCCTGTCGCTTATGCGCAGCCGCCTGGCGGCCTGGTGAAATAGCCGGGTTAGGTACGGCGATGCGGGAAAAGCGGGAGGAAACGAAGGAAGGAGCCGGGAGATCGGGCCAGCTACCGGAGGCATCGGCTGTTATAGCCTAAGCTTTTGGTGTCCTGCGTATCTTGAACAACCGGCGAGACCCTGCCTGAGCCGCGAAGCATCCTGGCGGACGTGCCGCTCGGAACTGACAATTGGAAGTCGATACTTGCCGGATAGTCTGAGTCCCATCCCCCGATCAATGGATACAGAGCCCGATGACGCCCAATCAACTAAAGCTCCTCAATAGCCGTCGTTTCCTGCCGCTGTTCGTCACCCAGTCTCTGGGGGCGTTCAACGACAATGTTTTCAAGAATGCAATCGTATTCCTGGTCACCTTCTCGATGGCGCAACAGGCGGGCGTCGATGCGCCGCTCATGGTGGCCGCGGCGGCCGGGGTGTTCATCTTCCCGTTCTTTCTGTTCTCGGCCAGCGCGGGGCAAATCGCGGACAAGTACGACAAGGCCAGGTTGATCCGCATCCTCAAGCTCGCTGAGATCGCCATCATGGCGGTGGCGAGCCTGGGATTCTTGCTGGGTAACATCTGGTTTCTGCTGGCGGTGCTGTTCCTGATGGGGACTCAGTCCACCTACTTCGGCCCGATCAAGTACGGCATCCTGCCGGAGCAATTGGGTAGCGACGAGTTGATCGCCGGTAACGCCTGGGTGCAGACGGGGACCTTCATCGCCATCCTTTTGGGCACCATGGCGGGCAAATTTATCCTGGATGATTGGGGCGTTTCCCTGATCTCGGCGGCGATCCTCGCGGTCGCAGTGGCCGGCTGGCTGGCGGCCCGCCACATCCCCTCCACCGGCCCGGCGGCGCCGGAATTGGAGGTGGACTACAACCCCTTCACCTCGACCTGGGAGATGCTGCGCTATGCCGCAGCCAGCCGCGACATCTTCTTGACCATCCTGGCGATCTCCTGGTTCTGGTTGATCGGCGCGGCATTCCTCGCCGAAATCGCGCCCTTCGCAAAGGATGTGCTGGGTGGCGACGAGAACCTGGCGACCCTGTTTCTGGTGGTCTTCTCGGTTGGCGTGGCGCTCGGCTCGCTGCTCTGCAACAGTATGCTCAAGGGCCAGATCCACGCGACCTTCGTGCCCCTGGGGGCATTGGGCATGACGCTGTTCATCGTCGACCTGTACTTCGCCAGCCGCAACGGACTTCCAGGCGGGGGGGGCAGCCTCTCGGTCTTCTTGGACCAGTTTGCCGGTTGGCGCATCCTGGTCGACATCGGCCTGATCGCCGCCGCCGGTGGCGTTTATATCGTGCCGCTGAATGCACTGCTCCAGCAACGCAGCGACGACGCCCACCGCTCCCGCAATATCGCCGCCAACAACATCATCAACTCGCTGTTCATGGTGATCGCCGCGATCGGCACCGCCCTGCTGCTGGCCCTGGACCTGAGCATCCCGCAGGTTTTCCTGGCCATCGGCTTGGCCAATCTCGTGGTGGCGATCTACATTACCCGCCTGTTGCCCGGCGCATTGGCCAAAGGCTTCGTCGCCTGGCTGCTGCAGATGCTGTATCGCGTCGAAGTCACAGGTCTCGAAAATCTGGAAAAGGCCGGCAATCGCGCGGTGGTGATCGCCAACCATCAATCCTTTCTCGATGCCGCCTTGATCGCCGCGTTCTCGCCCCGCGACATGACTTTCGCGATCGACACCTATATCGCCAAGAACCGTTTCATCGGTTTCTTCCTGTCGCTGGCGCGGACCGTTCCAGTCGACCCAACCAGCCCGCTGTCCACCCGCACCCTGATCAATGTAGTCAAGGGCGGCGAGACCCTGGTGATCTTTCCCGAAGGCCGCATCACGGTGACGGGCGCGCTGATGAAGATCTTCGAGGGCCCGGGCATGGTCGCCGACAAGGCCGATGCGCCGCTGGTCCCGGTGCGACTGGACGGCGCCCAATACAGCCCCTTCTCCCGGCTCTCCGGCAAGGTCAAGATCCGCTGGTTCCCGAAGATGAGGGTCACCTTCATGCCGCCGCAGCGGCTCAGCATCCCCTCGGAACTGCGCAGCCGCAAGCGGCGCGCCTTCGCCGGCCGACAGCTGTCCAAGGTGATGACCGAGATGATGTTTGAGAGCAGCGATTTCCGTCGCACCCTGTTCGACTCGCTGCTGGACGCCAAGGAGATAACCGGCGGTGCACACAAGGTCCTGGAGGACGTGGAGCGCAGGCCGGTCGGTTTTCGCAAGCTGATCACCGGCTCGTTCGGCCTCGGCAAGGCGATGGCCGCGGAGACCGCGCCGGGGGAGCGCGTCGGCGTGCTGCTGCCCAACGTGATCGTCACCGCGATGACCTTTTTCGGGCTGCATGCCTACGGCCGCGTGCCGACCATGCTCAATTTCTCCACCGGCGTTCGCAATCTGGTCAGCGGTTGCGGCTCGGCTACGGTCAAGACCGTCTACAGTTCGCGCCAGTTCGTCGAGCAGGCCAAGTTCGAGGACATGGTCGCGGCCATCGAAGCGGCCGGGGTCAGGGTCCGCTATTTGGAGGATCTGGCCGCAGAGATGGGGGTCGGGACCAAGCTATGGGCGCTGTTGGCTGCCGCGATGCCGCGCCTGGGCTACCGCCTGGTGTGCAGGGAACGGGACCCGAACGGCGCCGCGGTGGTCTTGTTCACCTCCGGTACCGAGGGCAACCCCAAGGGGGTGGTGCTGAGCCATGTCAATCTGCAGGCCAACCGCTACCAGGTGGCCTCGATGATCGACTTCGGGCCGCAAGACATCGTGTTCAACGTGCTGCCGCTGTTCCACTCTTTCGGGCTGACCTGCGGCACCCTGCTGCCTTTGCTGTCCGGCATCAAGGTGTTTCTCTATCCGTCGCCGCTGCACTACCGCATCATCCCGGAGCTGGTCTACGATACCAACGCGACCCTGATGTTCGGCACCGACACCTTTCTGGCCGGGTACGCCCGCTTTGCCAACCCCTACGATTTCTACAGCATTCGCTACGTCTTCACCGGAGCTGAGAAGCTTAAGGACGAGACCCGCACGGCCTACAGCGAGCGCTTCGGGGTACGGGTGTTCGAGGGCTACGGCGCTACCGAGACCGCCCCGGTGCTGGCCATGAACAGCCCGATGCACAGCCAACGCGGTTCGGTCGGCAAGCTGGTTCCGGGCCTGCGGCACCGCCTGGAGCCGATGGCTGGGATCACCGAAGGCGGCGA
This sequence comes from uncultured Gammaproteobacteria bacterium, assembly GCA_963753615.1. Taxonomy (GTDB): domain Bacteria; phylum Pseudomonadota; class Gammaproteobacteria; order Chromatiales; family Chromatiaceae; genus CAVWCW01. The sequence continues at coordinate 232,262 of CAVWCW010000005.1, read as the reverse complement.
TCTGGTGGTGAACGGACCCAATGTAATGCTCGGCTACCTGCGCGCCGAAGATCCGGGTCGGATCCAGCCCCCGGAGGACGGTTGGTACGATACCGGCGACATCGTCACCCTCGACGATCAGGGTTTTGTGTTCATTCAAGGGCGGGCCAAACGCTTTGCCAAGGTGGCCGGTGAGATGGTCTCGCTGGCGATGGTCGAGGGCGAGGCCGCCAAGCTCTGGCCCGAGTTTCGACACGCGGTCGTCGCTCGCCCGGACCCGAAAAAGGGCGAGCAACTGGTCCTGGTCACCACCAACCCCGATGCCAGCCGGAGCGACTTCGACGCCTATGCCAAGAGCCACGGCGTTGCCGCCATCGCGGTCCCGGCCAGGGTGCTGGTCGTCAAAGAGGTCCCGGTGCTCGGTACCGGCAAGACCGACTTCCGGGGCGTTATGGCTTTGGTGCAGGAGGAGGACGAACTCTAGCCCGCAGAATTCACCAGGCCGCCAGGCGGCTGCGCATAAGCGACTGGAAATTCGAGATCTTGAAAAGGACTGCGGAGGCGTCTGCAGCGAAACACCCTGTATCACGCCGCCTGGCTATCGGCTCTCTTCGCGTTCGACTACCTTACCCACCAAGTCGCCGCCCGCGGGCCATGCCGACGAGCCCGCGCCCTTCCTGTATGCCGGGTCAGAGCCGTTGGTCTATACCCGCGTCCGGGACGACGACGCACGGCTTGTGCTCGGGCGGCGGTTGGCCGTCCGCGCCGAGGATCGGGCCAAGCAGATGCAATGGCAGGCCGATCGTTTCACCGACCACCTTCGCAGCCACGGTGCCATCGGTCAGCTTGATCTCGGGTTTGGACAGCGGGCCGCTGACGTGGACGGGGCCGAGGGTGCCGACCAAGTCGTTTCGCTTGGGCCGCGGCGCGAATACGAAGTCCATGGTCTCGTTGCGTAGATTGAGCGTCCCTGCGCCGACAGCCTGCACCTGCTCCGTTTCCAACACCAGTTGCCGGGCGGTTCCGATCCCGTCCTCGAAGTCGAACCGGGCCACGAAGCACACCAGGGGAGCGCTGCCGTCGGCGCTCGGCGTGAACATCCATTCGATGATGGTCTGACCGGCCAGATCGATCGTCCGGTCGGCGAGACTGCCCCCTCGGACAGACCCTGAAATCTGCCCGCTCATGGAGGCCAGCAGCGCGCGCAGATCGGCACCGTCCGCTGTAACGGCAAGATCGAGATCGAGTGGACCCGACGCCGCGGGCGCTTTGTCCAGTCGCTTGAACAACTGCTCGAGGCTGAGCTTGCGCACCGCCGCCTCAAGCTTGAGCGACGGCGGCGAGGGCGCAAGATTCGCATCGACCTCGCCCTTGAAGTTTCCACCCAGATACAGCGAGCTCGGCCGGCGAGACCCGCAGGCGCGACTTCGCGTAGACGACACGCGCTGCCAGACCGCCGGCCGTCTCGCCGCCGCCCTCGACCGCATCAGCCGCGATATCGAGGGACAGCGTCGTCTCTTTCTTAACGTCCCCGCGCAGCTTGATCGCATCAATCTCACGGTCCGAGAACAGTTTCGGCACCTCGCGGGCGGCGGCGAGGTCGTCGAAGTGCAGGTCTTTCGCGCTGATCTTTCCATTGATCTCGGGCTTCCCTTTGGGAGCAGCGAACCGTAGCCGGCCCTCAAGATCCGTCGTGCCGACACGCCCCGACGCCCTGCACCGTCGCTGCGCCTTCGGCCACACCGATCGTGCCGTCGAAGGCGATGTTGGATGCCCGCCGAAGCCTTGCGCCCGAGGGCCGCCGCCAGTTGGGCCAGATCGGGAAGGTCGAGCTTCAGGCCCAGCCGATCGCCGCTCTTGCCGCTTTCCGCCAGGCGCAGGGAGAGCGACATCAGGTCCGTTCCCTCCAGCTTCGCATCGAGCGTCTCCAGCCGCAGGTGTCCCGAGGCGTCCGACATCGCCACTTTGCCTCTCACCGCGCCGACGCCGGTCGCGTCGCGCCTTCCGGTCAGCAAGACCGCCATGCGCAGACAAAAAATTCCCCTCGAGCGAGAAATCCCGTAGCTCAAGGACATCGTTCAGATTACCGGTCAGGTCGAGTATCGGGTCTTTCGGATCGCCCTGCACCAGCCGGATCTCTTCGAGCCGAAGGCGCCCTTTCTCGTCGCGCGCGATCCGCCCGATCCGGATCGGGCCCACCTGCTCCAGTTCGACCGACGCGAGGCCCGTCTCGACGATGACCTCGTCGATCTCGAATCCGCCTTCCTTGCTCGAGAGGCGGCCCTTGATGGAGCGCGGCGCCACAGTCGAAACGCGATTTTCCCTTCGCTGCGCCGGGCGGGACGAGTGTCGCGGCGAAGCCCAGATCGATCCCGTCGACCGCCCACATGTCCGCAACCCCGCCGTCCGCCTCGTAGACGCGGCCCTCGGCGGTCTCGATCCGCAGCTTCGCCGACCCGATCGCAAGCTTGGCGAGCGCGCCGTCGAGCGCCAGTCCGAGCGTCCCGGTTCCCTCGACCGCCCGCGCCAGTTTCAGCACGTCCTGAACGTCGCCGAGCGACGGCGAAGTGACGTCGAGCCGAGCGGCGAGCGTCAGCCCGCCGACGTCTTGTGCCAGCCGTCCATCCAGACCGGCTTCGATGCCCTTGAAGGCCAGCTTCAGCGAGATGTCGTCGTCGCGCTCCGCTCCGGAGGCCGGGGAGAGGTCCGGAACCTTCCCGGAAAGCGTGAACGCCTGTCCGTGCAGGCTCCCTTTCGCCTCGACTGAAACCGCGCCGGCGCGATCGGTTTCGCGCGAGGTGACAGTGTCGAAGAACAGCGTTCCGTTCCAGCCCGCCGGATCGTTGATGCGCAGGATCCGGACATCCTCCAGCTTCAGGCTCCGGACCAGCGGAGACGACAAGCACCCCCTCGACCGCACTGGAGACGCTCTGGCCGAGCGTTTCCGTCGGACGGCTCGGCGGCATCGATGATCACGCGCACGCTCGAGACATCCAGCGCCGTCAGGTCCAGACGCCCCCGAAGCGCGGCGTCGAGCGAGAAGGACATGCGCACCGTCCCCACCGGCGCGGCCGAGGCTGGCGCCATCGACACGGCCGCCGCGGGGCCGACCCGCTGCACGATAACCTCGATCGTCTGTCCGAGGGTCACGTCGACGCCACCGTGCACGATGACAGCCTCGCCCAGATAGGACGACAGCAGGTTCGCCGCGATCCGGCTCCGCGCGTCCTCGAGCGCGGGAAGATGCAGGAGCGCAACACCAGCCCCGACGATGACAACGACCAGGAACGCTACTGCGGCCAACCCACGTCGCGCTATCCTCCAGCTCATGAAAGTATTCCTGCGAGTCGATCGACTTAAGGGCGAAAGGGGAGCGAAGGGTCATTGGGCCTGCCCCGCGCGGTAAACGCGATTGAATCAGCGTTTCTCTATTTGATCGTCACCAAATTGCGCCCAGCCCCGAGTAATCCAACGACAAGCGTTGGGAATCAGCGCGGCCCTGCGAGTTTCGCACACAACCCCGGACACTATCAGCTCTAGAAAGAGCAGTTGGCCATTCCATTCTGACATTTTACTGAGTTGAACACACAGGCCCCCGGTTCCTGTCTTCATCGATTTGGTGATCTGGGCTACGGGTCGCATGGCACCCTCGCGGCGGAACATGGCTGCGTTGCAACTCGTTACGATAGATTGCCAATTCCGAGTCGTTGCGCCTTGCCCCGTACCCCCGCAACTACAGCCTCCGCCCCGCCCAACCGCTTTTTCCAGGATCAGTAGCTTGCGCATCATCGACTCGTTTCGTTCATCGATATAGCGAGACGTCCTTGCCTTTCCCAACCCCGTAATTTTTGTAATTTTCCCTAATACTGTGACGGAATAACCCTTATACCGACACTATTATCTGATCTGGAGCATTGCATTATATAACATGATCTGCTAGAGAAGATGTGAAACCCGGCCGCAAATAACTTGCTACCAAACGCTGGAGTCGCGATGAAAATGAAAGCCAATTTATTGTTATTCGCCCTTACCCTGTTCGTTCCTCTTCAAACGGCATATGGAGGAACCTTCTATCCGCTTGATTTCAACCAACTCGTCGCTCGTACGCACCTGGCGATCGAGGCGACCGTTATTGATATTCAAGTGATTGAAGATGGTTTTTCGCAACCCGCCGGGCCTGCTAAGGAATCAACAACTCCACTCGAAGAAACGGCGTTAGATCAGCAAGATGTGGAGACCGTGGCGGATTCCGCCAATCAAGATCCGCTTTCGCTGCCCGCGCCGGAAACTGTGCCTGTAGAGATTGGGCACATGTTGTTTACCGATGTGACCTTGGCAGTAGATCAAGAAGTATTTGGTGAGGTAGCAAGCGACGAAATCACGATTCGCCTGGCCGGGGGCTCGAACGGACAGGTGCGCGTCGTGGTGGAGGGGATACCCCAGTTGGAATTGAACAAAAGCTATCTTTTGTTCCTCCGCCCCGACTTCGAAAACTATGCGGATCCGATAACGGGGGTCGACCAAGGCTTTTTCCAAATTGTTCCTTCGCCCGACGGCGTCCAAGACCTTCTGCTCAACGCCGAGGGTGACATCGTCACGGGCGTGCAAAACGGCCGAATTGTAGTGCGATATAATCCCGAAGAATCGGGGGGGCGGGCTCCGCAACTTGTCCCGCCGCCTGAACCCGATTCCGGTGTTGTCCCCTCGGTAGGAGCGAGTCTCGAAGCTACCAGTTTCTGGACCTCGCAGGCTCCGGCAATGCAAGTCGATGATTTCATCGCCCAAGTCCGGGCCGTCAAGGGGGGTGTGCAATGAGAACGCAAAACATTTCTGTCCTTACGGGCATAGGACTGTTGGTGGCTTCCTTTAGCGCGCCCGGTTACGTTATCAATAACTGGTGGCCGGATGGCGACAATATCGTCATGGATGAGGTGTTTTTACCTGCGGCCACCTTCAGTCTCCCTGCGCAGTCACAGATGACGGAATGGAACACGATCGACGTTACCGACAACTCCCACCCGTTTCGGATCAACCTCAACCCCCAGTTCTCGTTCGGCGCCAACGACGGAGACAACACAATAGGATTTTTGGGCGAGGCAGCGCTTAACTCACAGTATGGATTGAGCTACGCAAACGCGCTTGCCTGGGCTGTTACTTGGTCGAATTTTTTTACCGGTAGAATAAATGAATGCGATGTCATGCTTGATTCTACCCTTCCATGGAACCTCGCGCCCGACAACAACAACTGGTTCCAATCCACCGTTCTCCACGAACTCGGTCACTGCAGGGGGCTCGGTCACTATAATAGCTGGCTTTCGATCGAAAACAGCGGGGTCAGCAAGTATTTGCGAGGCGAGACCCTCTTCAAGGACGACAAGCAAGGAATCCGACAACACGCCTCGGCTGTCAATGAGCGGGATATGGTTATCTACAACAAGTGGCACAACGGTAGCACACCGCAATGGATGACGATGAGCCCAACCACCCTGCGCGAGGGACAAACCGTTAACCTGAACAATATATCGGTCGAAAACCGGGGGAACCTGTCACTTGCCAGTTCCGTACGTTTAGGAATCTATTTATCGACCAACGACTTTATCTCGACCGGCGATCAATTGTTGAATACCGGGAGTTGGTCATCGTTTTCCGCTCATGGAGCCAGCCTGTTTAACTGGAGCGCAGTGATCCCCACGGTGAACGACTGCGGCACGAGGTGGATCGGCGGCATCATCGACGACAACGCTGCGTGGGCAGAGCGATACGAGAACAACAACGCCGTTACCTTCACCAACGGTGTTGCCTATACCGGATCGACCTATACACCTACCTCACTCACCATCCTCCTTGCGGAAGACGCCTATGAGCCGAACGATTCGACGGGGGCCGCGCCTACGATAAGCCTGCCCTTTTCGGCGAGCAACCTCAGCATAGACCAGGATTTGGAGAGTGATTACTACCGCGTTGTCGTTCCCGGCAGCGGGACGTTCTCGATTTCGGCGACGTTCAGCGATTCTTTAGGAGACATCAACCTTAGATTGTTGAATTCCTCCGGTACTACCTTAGCCTCCTCGTTATCAACAACCAATAACGAATCCATCACGTATAACGTCACATCGGCAGCAGGTGGAACCTATTACATACGGGTATACGGGTGGGGCTCGGGAAGCTGCAATAAGTATTCCCTGACCGCCTCGTTTGCCAGGCCAGATTTGACCACCATCAGTCCCGGTGTAAGCGACGCCACGCTCTTGACAGGACAAAGCTTCACCGCCTCAGCCACCGCGAGAAACCAAGGTGCTGGTTATGCGGCGAGCACTACGCTACGGTACTATCGTTCGACCAATAGCATCATATCGACCGGCGATACGCAGCTTACCACCGATTTCGTAAGCGCTCTGGTTGCGGGCGGGACTTCTCCGGAAACCGCTACGGTTTCGGCGCCGGCGACCGCAGGGACGTACTGGATCGGCGCCTGTGTCGATGCGATTGCGGGTGAAACCAACGCTTTCAACCAGTGTTCGGCAGCCGTGCAAATTACTGTTGCTACGCCGCCCGACTTGGTCACAATCAATCCGGGTGTGAGTAACACGGCCCCGAATCCTGGGGCTAGCTTCATTGCCTCAGCGGACGTTGTAAACCAAGGTGGAAGCCCGTCGGCGAGCACTACCCTAAGATACTATCGTTCGACCGATAGCATCATATCGACGGCCGACGCGGAGATCGCTACCGATTTCGTGATAGGTCTGGCGCCGAGCGGGACTTCGGCGGAATTGGCAGTGGTGTCCGCACCAACAACTCCGGGGACCTACTGGATTGGCGCCTGTGTCGACGCAGTGGCCGATGAAAGCCCGACCAACAACCAATGCTCGACTGGAGTAGCGATAACGGTTCCTGTCCCAATCGTTAGTGACAAGATTGGCGTCTGGCGGAACAAACTCTTCTTCCTCGACCTCAACGGCAACAATGTCTGGGAACCTGGGACTGACGGGCTGGTTTCCTTCGGTAGCAGTACGGATCTCCCGGTCGTCGGAGACTGGAATGGCGATGGTGTCGATGATGTCGGCATCCGGCGGGGCAACCTCTTCTTCCTTGACCTCAACGGCAACAGGATCTGGGAACCCGGGATCGACGGGATATTTGCTTTCGGAAGCAGTACGGATATCCCGGTCATCGGAGACTGGAATGGCGATGGGACCGATGATTTCGGCGTCCGGCGCAACAACCTCTTCTTCCTCGACCTCAACGGCAACAGGGTCTGGGAACCCGGGATTGACGGGATATTTGCTTTCGGTAGCAGCACGGATACCCCGGTTATCGGAGACTGGAATGCCGATGGGACCGATGATTTCGGCATCCGGCGCAACAACCTCTTATTCCTCGATCTCAACGGCAACAGGGTCTGGGAACCCGGGATCGACGGGATATTTGCTTTCGGTAGCAGTACGGATACCCCGGTCATCGGAGACTGGAATGCCGATGGGACCGATGATTTTGGCATCCGGCGCAACAACCTCTTCTACCTCGACCTCAACGGCAACAGGGTCTGGGAACCCGGGATTGACGGCGTGTTCGCCTTCGGAACGAGCAGCGATACGCCGATAGCGGGGAAATGGTGACAGATAAGGGATATACAGAGCTCTAGCGCCTTAGCTGCGCGCAGGGATGCTTCGATAGAGTGATGCAATCCCCCTGGCGGTTACGCCAGGGGGATTTTTTCAGGCCGATACCCGGGAGCCATAACCCTAAGAAAGCGCAGTAGGACGGGGCGGAGGGTGCGCTTGCGGGGGCGCGGAGCAAGACGCAACGACGCGGAACAGTCAATCTATTCCAGGGAGTTGCAACCCAGCCATGTGCCGCTTCAAGTGCGCCATGCGCCCCCTAGCCTGAATCACCAAATCGATAGCCGTAGCTACCGGTTGAGTGAAGAGCAAGCCCAGGCGTGCAGGAACCAGCAACGGGTGCGTTAGCCAAGGGTGTTTCGCTGCAGACGCCGCCGCAGTCCTATTCAAGGTCTCGAATTTCCAGTCGCTTATGCGCAGCCGCCTGGCGGCCTGGTGGAATAAGCGGGCGAGCGACACGGGTCGCTGTGCAAGACGCGGATCTTCGTACTGAGTTAGAAGCGGTTGAAACCGATCCACCCGCCTCGCCAGGTACGGCCTGGGCGCGGCAGGTGTATCTGTGGTTCGGCACGCTTGCACCGGGAAAGGGGAACTCGGCGTGCCGATTGCTCGACGTTTAGATCCCTACGGTGTCGGCCGAGGACACTACGACGATCTCCGCTTCCCATGCCGCCATAACGGCCTGATTCAGCGGGTCATTGGCTCGGGTGGAAGTCGTGGGATGAATGAAGGAGAGGTCGAGCGCCCCGATGTGATATTGATCCTTGTTGGACATTACCCATTCGATGACGCTGATCGCGTCCTGTACTGAGGTTGCAGCGTTGGCGCTGAATGCGCGGACCACCACCAAACTGGGTTCGTCAGACGCCCCTTCGGAGGCAACCATATTGCCTGCCGATTCGCTGTAGGATACGCGTGGCGTGTCGCTGTTCTCACCTTCCGCACCGAAGGCGGCCATCAAGCGAAGGAACCGGTCGGGAGTTTCGCTAAGGGATGTCCGCTCGGGCGCGCCGGTATCAATTACCGCTACGGTTGCGCTTGTGCCCGCAAGGTCGTGAATGAGCATCGGCCGCACTTTTGCCGCCTGATGAGTTACCCGGTGAACCGCTGGCTGCGCTGACGGAGCCGAACCCTGGTCATCGAACAAGCGAACACCTGAAGCGCTTGCGGCCGATAAGGTTGCCGATGTGCCCATGGCGCCCAACAGGATGCCCATGGCCAAACCCATTTTCTGTTTACTGGAAACGAACATTTTGAACCCCCGATAATGGTGTCATTGTGGTTGACCGATTCCTCCTGTCTGTCCGAGGGCACTTGCCCACACCGGCAGTCGGAGCCATTCATGTGTCACCCTTGTACTTGCAGTGTTTGTGCCGACTTCCGTGAATTAAGTCACGCCTTCCCTTTGCGATCGCCGCATGAACCCGCAGAAGGCCTACCAGTCCAATCTTTTGATCCTATAAAGTATTGTATAAAAACGATATTATTGGTTTTTTCCGGCCGCTCCGGAAAGGTAAATGATTGCAAATGTAGGGCAGCGTCTGAAAGATTGTGCTCCGCCAACGTGCGAGCTTGAGGTGCTGCGGACTAGGGGGTGACCTCGGAAGTAAGAAGGGTGCCGAAAAACGTCAGTCGGAAGTAAAAAAGTGCCGAAAAACGTCAGCATGAATTGCAGCTATTGTGACGTCGCTGTGCGGGAAGACAGTCTCTCTCCCGCGATATTCAATCTGGGTTCAAGCCGTATGCTGAGTTATCGGCGGACGTTGCCGGGCAGGGTCTGCTGTCCGGGCGTGTTGCCGCCCGGAGCGGTGGGCGAGGTGCTGGCCCGCCGCCTGGAACATCGAAAAGCCGATTTTCGGGTCAATCTGGCGGAGGCGGCCGGAACCGGCCCCTGCCGGATCGCTTCGGCCTCAAGCAAGGGCAACAGGCGGCGGAAGGCGAGCCGGGCGGCGCTGCCCAGCCCCACCCCACCGGCGCTGCTCCGGGAAGCATTCCCTGGTCAACGCGGAAGCAACGGCGCCGCCCGAATCAACGCCCTGGTGTAGTCTGCCCGGGGCTCCCGGAACACCTGCTCGCAGCTCCCGTGTTCCATCACCCGGCCCTGTTGCATCACCACCACCTCCTCGCACAGTTGCTCCACCACCGCCAGGTCGTGGGAGATAAACAGGTAGCAAAGCCCCAACTCGGCCCGAAGCTCCTTTAGCAGGGCCAGGATCTGGGCTTGGACGGAGACGTCCAGGGCCGACACCGGCTCGTCCAGGATCAGGCCCTGGGGTTCGACCGCCAGGGCCCGGGCCAGCACCAGGCGCTGGGCCTGGCCTCCGGAGAGCTGGTGCGGATAGCGCCGGCGCAGGCTTGGCGACAGCCCGACCCGATCGAGCAGGGCGTCGGCCCGACGGGCCCGTTCCGGCGCGTGTAGGCCCAACAGGCCGGCCAATGGGGCCTCGAGGATCTGCCCCAGGCGGTGGCGCGGATTGAGCGCGCTCTGGGCGTCCTGGAACACGTACTGCACTTGGCGCCGGCACCGCCGCCAATCCGCGCGGCCGAAGCGCTCCGCGGGCTCGCCGTTCCACAGCAGACGGCCGGCGCTGGGCCGTTCCAGGCCGATGAGGATGCGCGCCAGGGTGGATTTTCCGCTGCCGGATTCGCCCACCAGTCCCAGACTGGCGCCCCGCTCCAGTCTCAGCGATACCGCCTCGAGGGCCAGGGTGCCCGCATCCGCCCCCGGCCACCAGCCTGACCCGCGCCGGTAGCGCTTGTGAATCTCCCGGGCCTCGATCAACGCAGTCATGGCAGCAGTTCCTCGGCGCGGATGCAGCGCACTTGGCGGCCTTCCGTTAACGGGCGCAACGGCAGGTCGCCGCTTCTGCACGCCGGTCGGACCTCCGGGCAGCGCGGGGCGAAGTGGCAGCCGTCGGGGAGGGCGTTCAGGCTTGGCGGTCGGCCCGGAATCGGATTCAGGGGCTTGTCGGGGCGGCCCAGTTCTGGCGCGCAGGCCAGCAGGCAGCGGGTGTAGGGGTGCGCCGGGTGCGCCAGCAGGCTGTCCAGGTCCGCTTCCTCCACCACCCGCCCGGCGTACAGTACCAGCACCCGCCGGCAGAGCTGGGCCACCACTCCCAGGTCGTGGCTGATGAAGATCAACGCCGCCCCGTGCTCGGAGCAAAGCTGGTCGAGCAGGTCGAGGATCTCCGCTTGCACGGTTACGTCGAGGGCGGTGGTGGCCTCGTCGGCGATCACCAGGTCCGGCCCGTTGGCCACGGCCATGGCGATTACCACGCGCTGGCGCATCCCGCCCGACAGCTCATGGGGGTAGGCCCCCAGGCATTGCTCGGGGCGGGGGATTTGCACTCGGGCCAGCAGTTCGGTGGCGCGCCGGCGCGCGGTGGCGCGGCCGATGCGGCGGTGCGCGTGCAGGGTCTCCGCCAGCTGGGTCCCGACCTTGAGCAGCGGGTTCAGGGCGCCCATCGGGTCCTGGGGGATATAGGCGATGCGGTCGCCCCGCAGGGACCGCAGCCGGCGCGCGCCGGCCCTGCCCAGGTCCTCGCCGTCCAACTCGATCCGGCCGGCGACGATGCGCCCGGGCTCCGGCACCAGTCCGAGCAAGGACAGGGCGGTCACCGACTTGCCGGAGCCGGACTCCCCCACCAGGGCCAGGCGCTCGCCGCGGTCCAGGGCGAAGCTCAGGCGGTCCACCGCCCGGTAGGTCTGCGCGCCCTCACGGAACCAGGTCGAGAGTCCGTCGACCCGCAGCAGGACCGGTGCCGGCGATTCGCCAGCGCCTGCCGCCGGCACCGGCCGCGGGGCGGCGGCGGGGGCGGTTGCCGGTGGCGCCCAGGCGCGGGTCGAGCAGGTCGCGCAGACCGTCGCCGACCAGATTGATCGCCACCACCAGGAACAGAATCATCAACCCTGGAAGGATCGCCACCCGCGGCGCGGTGGTGAGGAATTCGCGGCCGCTCCCGAGCATGCTGCCCAGATCGGCGGTGGGCGGTTGGGCGCCGAGACCGAGGAAGCTCAGGCCGGCGGTCTCCAGGATCATCCAGCCCAGGTTGGTGGAGATCAGCACCACCACCACCGGCAGCACATTGGGCAGCAGCTCGCCGAACAGGATGCGCCGGTGGCCGGCGCCGCTGAGGCGCGCAGCGTCGATGAACTCGCGTTGGGCCAGCTCCAGCACGCTGCCGCGCACGGTGCGGGCGAAAAACGGGATATTCACCAGCGTGATGGCGAGCATGGCATTGCGCAGGCCCGGCCCCAGGGCGGCGACGATGGCGAGCGCCAGCAGCAGGTAGGGGAAGGCCAGCAGCACGTCGATGCTCCGCATCAACAGGCCGTCCAGCCAGCCGCGGAAGTAGCCGGCGGCGAGCCCGATCAGGGTGCCGATCAGGGCGGCCACGAGCACCGCGAACAGGCCTACCGCCAGGCTGGTGCGGGTGCCCCAGAGCAGGCGCGCCAGCAGGTCGCGTCCGAGCTGGTCGGTGCCGCAGCCAATGCCCCGGGCTGCCCGCCGGCAACAGGCGTTCCCCCAGCGCCACCGCATAGGGGTCCGCAAGGGGCAGGAGCGGGGCCGCCAGCGCCAGGCCGGCCAACAGCGCCAGCAGGCCGAGCCCGAACAGGGCCAGGGGGTTGGCCCGAAAGCGCCGCCAGTGCTCGGCGCGCGCGGTCTCGGCTGGGGCGAGTGCGCTCACCGCCGTCCGATCCTGGGGTCGAGCAGATGCTGCAGCAGATCCGCGCTCAGGTTCACCAGCACATAGGCGGAGGCCATGACCAGCACACCGCCCTGCACCAGCAGCAGGTCCCGGCTGGCGATGGCGTCCACCAGCATGCGCCCCATGCCGGGCCATTGGAACAGGGTTTCCACGTACACCGCGCCGCCGAGCAGGAAGCCGGCCTGCAGGCCGATTACCGGCAGCATGCGCCCGAGCATATTGCGCAGGGCGTGGCGGTAGATCACCCGGCCCTCGCTCAGCCCTTTGGCGCGGGCCATGCGAATATAGTCCCGGGACAGCTCTTCCAGCATGGCGCCGCGGGCCAGACGCGCCAGCACTCCGGTCACCACCACTGCCAGGCTGATCGTCGGCAGCACCAGGTGGCGCAGCAGGTCGGCGGCGCCGCCGCCGGCGTAGACCGCGTACATGCCGCTCACCGGCAGCCACTGCAGCCAGACCCCAAACACCAGGATCAGCAGCAGGGCGAGCCAGAACTGGGGGGTGGAGATGCCCAGCAGCACGCCCAGGGTCAGGGCCCGGTCCTGCCAGCGGCCGTGATGGGCGGCCGCCGCCACCCCGGCGGCCAGCCCCAGCAGCACCGACAGGCCGAGGGCGCTGGAGGCGAGCAGCAGGGTGGGCCCGAGGCGCTCGGCGATCTCGTCCGCCACCGGCCGCTGCAGGCTGATCGAGCGCCCCAGATCCCCCTGCAGGGCGGCGCTCAGCCAATGCCAGAACCGGCTGCCAAAGGGGCTGGTCCAGGCCCAGTTCGGCGCGCAGCGTTGCCAGGGCGTCCGGGGTGGCGTAGGGACCGAGGATCGCCAGCGCCGGGTCGCCGGGCAGCAGGGCCATGATCAGGAACACCACCAGCGAGATACCGAGCAGCACCAGCGGCAGCTGGAGCAGACGGCGCAGGGCGTAGGCTCCCATAATCCTAGAATCCTCAGTTGGACACGGTGCAGTGTGCGTTTTCCGGGGTGCAGGGCAAGGCGTAACAACGAGGAATAGTCGTTCTATTCCGAGGCGTTGCAACGCGGCGACCCACAGGGATGTGGGGAATGCCAGGTTCTGTCTGGAACAGAACCGGACCATGGGCCCCGGAAAACGTGCAATGCATCGTGTAGCGTGATTCACCCAGAGAGTGAAGGCCTGGCATAAAACCGATTGCTTTCATTTCAACGAGTTACCATCAGAAAGAAGCGCTCAACTGAGGAATCTAGGATAATTCAGTCCCGGTGCACGCCGTGCAGAAGCAGGAAGAACGAGGGCTCCAGGCGAAAGCCCTCCAGGTCGGCCCCGGTCACCGCGTTCTGGCGCCAGCTGGCCACGAATACCCAGGGCGCATCCTCGTGCACCAGGCGCTGAAGCTCCCGGTACAACGCTGCCCGCCGGGCCCGGTCGGTGCTGCGGCGGGCCTGCTCGATCAGGGCATCGACCCGCGGGTTGCTGTAATAGCCGGAGTTGAAGCCGCCCTGGTCCGGGCCGGCGGCGCTGCGCAGGGCGAGATAGGGCAGGGTGTCCGGGTCGTTGGTCATCCAGGCCATCTCGGCCAGGTCGCCCTGGCCCTCCAGGCCCCGGTTGACCTTGGCCAGATAGGTGTTCCACTCGTAGGTTTCGATCTCCAGCTCGATGCCTACCGCGGCCAGGTTGCCCTGAATGGCAGTGGCCATCTGCACCGGCGACAGCATGCCGGAGCCGCTGGTGGGCGCGAGCAGGCGCAGCCGCAGGCCGTCGCCGTAGCCGGCCTGGCGCAGCAGTTCCCGGGCGCGTTCGGGGTCGTAGGGGTAGGGGGCAAGGTCCTGGTCCCGGGCCCAGGCGAAGGCTGTGGGCACCGGCCCCGCCGCCACCGCGGCGGTGTTCTGCAGCACCTGTTCCACCAGGGCCTGTTTGTCGACGGCCAGGTTCAGGGCCTGGCGTACCCGGCGGTCGGCCAAGGGCTCGGAGCGGGTGTTGAGGATCAGGAACCAGAGGTGAGGACCGGTCTGTTCGTGGACCCGAAAGCGCGAGTCCCCTCGCAGCAGGGCCAGATTGTCCGGCGACAGCTCGGTGACCAGGTCGATGCCCCCGGCCATCAGCTCGGCGACTCGGGTCATGGGATCGCTGAGAGGGCGGAACAGCAGCAGACGCGGTCGCGCCGTCGGGCCCCAGTAGTCCGGGTTTCGCTCCAGCAGCACCCGGCGCCGGGGCTGCCAGTCGACAAAACGGAAGGGCCCGGTGCCCGCGGGCCGGCGCCCGTAATCGCTGCCCTGGCGGCGCACCGCGGTTGGCGACACCATCAGTCCGGTGGGATAGGCCAGGTTGGAGAGCAGGGGGGCGAAGGGCTCGTCCAGCTCGAAGGCGACGGTGTGCGGGTCAAGCACCTCGATGGTCTGGATCGGGTCGAAGAAGAAGGCCAGCGGGAAGGGCCCGGTATGGTGGTAGGGGTGGTCCGGGCGCAGCATGCGCTCGAAGTTGAAGCGCACCGCCTCGGCGTCGAACCGGCTGCCGTCGTGAAAGCGCACGCCCCGGCGCAGGTGGAAGGTGTAGCGGCGCCCGTCCGCGCTGATCTCCCAGCGCTCGGCTAAGGCCGGCTCCGGCTCGAGGCTGCCGGGGCGAAAGCGCACCAGGCCCTCGTAGAGGTTGACCAGGATGCGGAAGTCGTTGAGAGCGGTAGTGGCCTGGGGGTCCAGGGACTTGGGTTCGGCGGTCTGGCCGATTACGATCAGGTCGGCTGGGCGCTGGCCCGGGGCTGGGCCGCACGCGGCCAGGATCAGTAGCAGGGCGAGCAGGCCGGAGCGGATCGGGGAGGCGGTAGCAAGGCGGGGAGCAGAGCGAGCGGGCTGAGAGATACCGGGGAAATCCATGGGCAGCAATCGCGGGTCGCTCTGGGCCTTGGGTCCTCGGTAATGCCGGTCAGCTCAGGTTAACAGATCCGCGGCAGCGGATCGTCTTCCAACTGTTCCAGGATGCGGCTGCCGCCGAGTTCGGTGTCGAGGATCACCAGCGGGTCGCCCGCTGCCAGCGTGCCGAACAGGGCCGCGTCGCGCCCTTCCGGCAGGGTCTGCCAGGCGGCCAGGGCCTGGTCTGCCTGCTCCGGCGCCACCACCGCGACCACCCGGCCCTCACAGGCCAGGAACAGGGGGTCGTAGCCGAGAATCTCGCACACCGAGCGCACCGGGTCGCGCACCGGGATCGCGCTTTCTTCGAGCCGCACCTCCAGGCCCTGGCCGAGGGCGATCTCGTGCATCACCGTGGCCAGGCCGCCGCGGGTGGGATCGCGCATAAAACGCAGCCCGGGCAAGGGCAGCAGAGCTTGGGTCAGGCCGATCACGCTGGCGGCGTCCGAGCGTAGTTCGCCGCGCATGCCGAACTGCTCCCTGGCCAGCATTACCGCCACTCCGTGGTCGCCCACCGGGCCGCTCACCAGGATGCGGTCGCCCGGGCGCACCCGGTTCAGGCCCAGCTCGAGGCCGGGCTCGCGCACCCCGATCCCGGTGGTGGCCAGGTAGAGGCCGCCGCCCTGGCCCCGCTGCACCACCTTGGTATCGCCTGCCACCACCCGCACCCCGGCGGCGGCCGCGGTGCGCGCCAGCGATGCGAGTACACGATCCAGCAGGGCCAGTTCCAGGCCCTCTTCAATAAAGGCATTGAGGGACAGGTAGCAGGGGCGGGCGCCGGTCACCGCCAGGTCGTTGACGGTGCCGTGCACCGCCAGTGAGCCGATGTCGCCGCCGGGAAACTCCAGCGGTTGCACGGTGAAGCCGTCGGTGGTGAACAGGAGTTCTCCGGGCGGGCGGGTGGATCAGCGCCGCATCGGCGTGGGTGTCCAGCTCCGGGTTGCCCAGGTGGCGGGCGAACAGTTGCTCGATCAGCTCCCGCATCAAGCGCCCGCCGTTGCCGTGGGCGAGGGAAATATGGGTGTCTTGCGGCATGTGGTTTATCCAATAAAGAGGGAATCGCCCGCTCTTGCTGGGGGATCTTTAGTTCCAGCCCTGATTGATGCAAGTGGCAAATTGCTTTGCGCCCTCGGGCGTGTAATGGACTGAGTCGAAGAACCAGAGGTCTGTGTTGCCGGCGGTAAAACAGGCATCGGCATCCAGCAGTCTCAAGTCTAGTTGCGCTGCGAGGCTGCGCGTTTGGTTGTTGATCAGGTCCATGACAAAGCTCGTCTGAGCGGTGTTAAGCAACTTCCCGTGGTAGCTCGGGAACACGCGTAAATCGGGCCCCGGTGGGCGGTAATCGGCGGCGAAAGCGTGCGGTTGAGTAAGCAGCACCAGGTCCAAACCGGCACGGTCGCAGAGTTCCGCCAGCTGACGGTAGATCTTTTCCCTTGCGGGCAACAGTTCCTTCCGAAGCCGTTGTGTCAGACCGGCGAACCCGGAGTCGCTGAGCGGCGCTTGCCCCGCTTGAGCAGCGGCTTGTTTGGCAAGGGGGGTGTAGAACGGGCGTCCTTTCAGATTGTTTGAATAGTAACGGATAAATGACAGGAGGGCGCTGTCCTTTACACGCAGGAACGAGAAAATCTGTTGATCTGCGGAATCCAACATGGCCAAAACATTGGCTATTGGCCTTGGCTCCCAGCGGTTGAAATCCTCCAGGCCACGCGAGAGGAAACGATCCAGGTCGTTGACGCCATGCATCAGTAGTATGGTCTTGAACTTCGGCGCACCTTTCGCCAACAAATACTTAAGGTTTTGGTAGCTGTCGAGCGAAGTGTTACCGGATACCCCAAAATTATGGGCCGGTGGGTCCAGCAGATCTGGCCATCGTTGGCCTTCTGGAATCAGTCCGCACTCAGTGGTGCTGCCGCCCAATGCTATTATTTCCCCAGGGTTTGCCGCTGGACCGGACGAGACGGCTTTGGTCGAATTGATGGCGAAGCGGATGGAATGTGTGCCCGGGTAGGTATCGTTATCGACGTTGACGTAGGCTACTAGGCCCGGTTCATGTAAGCGAGATTCGGAGTGAGGCTCTGCGTAGAGGCTATAGGGATTTAACCATAACCAGCGCAATCCCAACTCGATCAGGAGTATGCATAGCAGCGGAAGCAGTAACCAGTATTTATACATCTTGTGGTAGGCAGCGGGTTTGCTGATCTGACCGTGCGGTAGGCAAGATAGGGTTCAGAACTGACGGCTGCAGGCCGGGTTGCGGTCGGATACGAATTCGCGAATCAGTGCGGCCGGTGTCTGCAGGCTGCGAAGATAGCGATCTACCGGGGTGCGGAATTGATCTGGACCGGATACGCGGGCTTTGCCGATCTCTATATCCCCCGTATTCCTTCGTAATAGCCGCTTTGAGCGGCTCCAAGAATAAACCCTCGGCTACGCCGGGGATATTTGCTCGTCGGAACCGATCCCTAACAAAGGCGGGAAACAAGGGCACGAGTCCGCCGCGGCCCGGCGGCTGCTCTCGAGTCAGCCCGCACGCTTCATGCTCGCTAGTCTACCGGCGACGGTCGGTTCGGGGCAACGATTCGCGCATCCGTTTTGCAGTGAACGTGGCGCCGTGCAGGCGCAGCGGGTGCGGGTCAGGATTATTTTCCCGCCGGAACGGTCCACTCGGTGGGTAGGAGAGGTTGCGCGTTCGGGCGCCCGACCAGGACCAGGCGGTGCTCGGCGTCGCCGCCGAGCCGCGCCGACTCCGCAGCCCTTGCCCGCGTTCCGCGCAACCTTCTGCTCGATTTTCCCGGGGACACCTTTCGGATAGAGCGTGTTTTGGATACGGCCCGTTTGCGCTCCCGGGCATTAGCAGAGCCGCTGGTGCCACTATTTGCCCGGGTAACAGGCTTCAGAGGTCCGGGCCGGCTGGAGATTCGTTTGCTGCTATTGCCCCGATTCGCTGGGTAATGCCCAGGGCTCGCTCGCCCAGGAGTCGTCAGCCCATGCCCCGCGATGTTGCAGAACGCAGTGTGACGTTTCCGTCCGCCCTGCGGATTGAATATCGCCACCCCGGGCGCTAATCTGGTTGCCGCAGTTCGACTTTCGCGCGTGCGCGCCGACCTCATGGAAATTCCGTGGATCGGATTTGTTCCAGTCGACCCACAGCCATCAGGAACCTTGAGCCGATGAGAAACAAGCAGCTTCTTTGGACCCTCGGAGCCTTGCTGCCGCTGCTGGCGGCCTGCACCCAGGAACAGCAGAACCAGATCTCACGCTTGGGAGTGACCTGGCTGGAAGGGGACTACCGCGTGACCTACGCCGACGGTAGCCACGTCAAATCCTGGGAAGTCCGCGACGGCAAGGTAACCAGCGAGCCGGAAAAGGGTTACTACTTTTTCTGGGTAAAGGTGGACGGCAAGAAACGCTACGTCCAGACACCCATCGCCCGAACCTACATCGAGGAACTTCCGCCGCAATGATCCGGGATCGGCGACGGCGGGCTGCTCAGGAGCAGAAGTTTAGAATTGATCTGACACCGCGCTCGCTGCCCCGCGCCCTTACCCCAAATTTGCGGCGGTAGCGGCCGATAAAAAAATAGGTTCTACCCTTTAGGTAAACGCTGATTTAATCGCGTTTCCCGCGCAGGGCAGGATGCCTTGCCGAGAAATGCCAGGGAAGGCCTTTTTCAGCGTCTCCTTAGCCGAATGCGGTCAAAATGCGGGGACGCTATAAAGGAAACTCAGCGTCCTTTCTAAAGAACGGATCAAGTCGGGCTCTCCACCGTGGTTTTAAGCCCGGTCCCTGTGTTTTTTCCGTTGACTGCATACCTCAGGGCGGGGTTGTCACTTGTTACTAAGAATCCGCCTAAATAAAGAGGCTATTTTCTTTTTGTGCAGCATGGCGCTCATTTTTTGCTGCTGAGAAAGGTTACCGACGCGCCCTTTCCCAACGATATAGGTGTCCTCCGTGATTGGCTCATAGCAGCTTTCAATTCTAGGGTTTAATTCGTCGGCTGTATTATATTGTCCTGGTCGTGCGCGAAATGAAATTGAGCTTGGCCCGTTTGATTCGCCTTTGATTCGCACGAAAACCGTGCGAGGCACGCACCTTAGCAGGGCGGGCAGTTGCTTTCTCCAGCACGAGCCCTTTACGACGGCGGCCCGATTTTCCTGCGCCGACAAGCCCTGCCGTGCCGTGGTTGCGCACCTCAGTCGGCCAGCCCAACCGCCTCCACACTAGTTGACGACGCCCCTTGTTCCAAGGTCGGCACGAAAACTGCTCAGATGGCTCGACCAGCGTGAATGTGCGAAAGGATTGTTGCTGATCAGCACGTCGCCCTACGATATCGTCGTAAACCTGCGCTGAACACACATTCCAGCAAGCGGGCGCTAGTGTTCCGTTTGCGGGTGGATCTCACAAAACTCGAGGTTATACCAATGAGCCAAAGCGCACCGCGTTCCCATGCCGTTTTTGAAATCACCACCGGCGCCCCCGTAGCCGTAAAGAAACCGGAGTCTCTGGAGAATATCTGGGCCACTGACGTCTTCACGCTGATCAAGATGGAAGAGGCCCTGTCGAAGTCCGCTTTCAAGGCAATGAAGACGACCATGGAAACAGGCGCGGCACTGGCTCCCGAAGTCGCCGATGATGTGGCGGCGGCGATGAAGACCTGGGCTCTGTCCAAGGGTGCCGACTATTTCGCCCATGTGTTCTACCCGCTCACCGGCGCTTCGGCAGAAAAGCACGATAGCTTCATCGTGACCGATGCCAGCGGCAAGGCGATCACAGAATTCAACGGCAGCCTACTGACCAAGGGCGAGCCGGACGGCTCCTCTTTCCCAAACGGCGGTATTCGACAAACCAACGCGGCCCGCGGATACACCTTCTGGGACCCGACCAGCCCGGCCTTCATCCTTGACACCGAGAACGGGGCAACGCTCTGTATACCCTCGGTGTTCGTATCCTGGACCGGGGAAGCGCTGGACAAGAAGGTGCCTTTGCTGCGCTCTAATGCCGCCATGAACGAGGCCGGGACCAAGGTACTCAAGTTAATGGGCGAGACCGAGGTGGCGCCGCTGAATTCGAGCTGCGGCGCGGAACAAGAGTACTTTCTGGTCGATGCGAAATTCGCCAACCTCCGTCCCGATCTGTTGCTCGCTGGGCGCACGCTGTTCGGTGCGCCGTCGCCCAAGGGCCAGGAATTCGATGACCATTACTTCGGTGCTATCCCCGAGCGCGTGCAGGTGTACATGGAGGCAGTCGAAGAGGCCCTTTACCGCCTCGGCATACCTGCCAAGACCCGGCACAATGAAGTCGCGCCTGGCCAGTTCGAGATCGCTCCTTACTTCGAGGCTGCCAACGTGGCTGCGGATCACCAGCAAATGCTGATGACCGTACTGAAGAACACGGCCAGGAAGCATGGATTCGTCTGCCTGCTGCACGAAAAGCCCTTTGCCGGTATCAATGGTTCAGGCAAGCACGTCAACTGGTCGATCGGCAATTCGACGCAGGGAAACCTGCTCGATCCCGGCGACACCCCGCATGAGAACCTCAACTTCCTCCTGTTCTGCGGCGCTGTAATCCGCGGCGTTCACCGCTACGGACCGCTGCTGCGGGCAGTTATCGCCTCGGCCGGCAATGACCACCGCCTGGGTGCCAACGAGGCGCCCCCGGCCATTCTGTCGGTCTACCTCGGTAGTGAGATCGAGCAGATTTTCGAACAGATCAAAGAAGGCAAACTGGACGGCATCGGCACCGGCGGCATCATGGATCTAGGCTTGTCACAGATCATTCCGTTTGCGAAGGACTCGGGCGACCGCAACCGCACGTCGCCTTTCGCTTTTACCGGCAACCGCTTCGAGTTTCGCGCCGTAGGCTCGAATCAATCCGTTTCCGGCCCGCTGATCGCGATGAATACCATCCTGGCCGATTCGCTGAATTGGGTTGCGGAGAAACTGGAGGCGGAACTGGCCAATGGTGGCCCGCAGCCGGCTGCCGTAATCGCCGTGCTGAAGCAGCTGATGAAGGAGCACAGTGCCGTCATCTTCGGTGGCGATGGCTACTCGCCCGAATGGCACAAAGAAGCTGTAGAGGAACGTGGGCTTTTGAATCTCCCCACAACGGCAGATGCCCTCCCCTACCTCAATGACGATGCGGTCAGGCAACTGTTCGAAAGCACGGACGTATTGTCTCCGGTCGAGCTGCAGAGTCGCTACGAGGTCTACACCGAGATCTACATCATGTCGATCGCAGTGGAGGCAAAGCTGGTCATCGAAATGGCGAAAACCATCATCTATCCCGCTGCAATGCGCTATCTGGCTGAGCTCGCCGACACCGACGCCGCGATCGGTGCAATGGGTATCGATCTGGATCGTTCTGTCGCCAAGACGATCGCGGAAAGCGCCAACGCCATGATCGCGAAGGTCGCCGAACTGAGTTCAGCGTTCGCGCTTGAAGATTTCGACTCCACCGACGAACACATGCAGTACTGTGCAAAAACGCTCCGTCCCCTGATGGATCAGGTACGGGTGCACGCCGATGCATTGGAGGCCGAACTCGCCGACGAGCAATGGCCGCTGCCGAAATATCGCGAGATGCTCTTCATCAAGTAACGACTCGATATTGGGTTTAGACGCCTTCAGCGCCTTGATCTTGCGATAGAAGTTAAAGGAAGTTAGAGGGGCCAGGTTCGATTTTTTTGATGCCAGAGGAACTGCGTACTTCGGTGTTCCGGATAGGCAAAAATTTATTCGAGCCAGGCCCCTTTAATTCGACGATTCATCAATGTGCCCATTAATATCTAAATACCAAGACTATCAACAGAACAGATACTAGACACGATAGAACCGCCCGAACTGCGTTCCAGCGGTTCCAGCGTCCCTCGAAAGCCTCACGAGCTCTTGCTTGTGCGGGTTCATCGATAGTATCGACATTCAGAGATTGGAGTCTGTTGTTTAGAGGGATATTGATGGTGAATGTCGGCAATTGAACACCGAGCAGATAGGTGAGTGTCGAGACGATTAGGAGCCAACGTCCGATTGCATCTAAGTGTCCGATGCTAAGCACACTAGCGATAATCAAAGCTATAACTGACCCGAGCCAGACCACTATAAAGATCGGTTGATTATTCTGGATAACCCCATCCATCGCCTGAAACGCTCGGATAAACTCCCTGTTGTCTAAATTTCTAATGCCAGCCATTACCACAACCGCAAAAGAAAATAGGAAGCCCGCGACGAGGGAACACAAAAACGTCGCAAGGGTCAGAGAAACCTGAAAAAGCCCTATTGTTTCCGTCATAATCCTTGAATGATCTATTGGCACGTTAAAGGGGCTAGGCTCGACCTTTTTCTGATGGTGACTCAGGGATCTCGCGGGCTAAAGTCCTGGAGGGGCGAATATAAATTCGAGCCTGGCTCCTTTGATTCATAATCCTTGGAAGTCGAGCCATGCGCTGAGCCCAGCACAGCTGGGAAATAGTGCAAATGGTAAAGTACCGTGAAATGGTAAAGTGTCACCGTAATTCCACGGATCAATAGGGGACACGGTTTCTAGTTTTTGATGCTTCATTTTCACGAATCCGGCAAAGGTGGTGTGGCCCATGACTGCGAAGGCAGCGCACGCACACCAGCTGGTCACCGTACTGTCGCAGCAGGGCCTTGGTGCCGTTTTCGCCGGGTCGGAGGGTGGTCTTGATGTCCATATCGGGCTTCTTTGGGGGAGGGTTAGCCTGGGTACAAGGATACGATAGCGAAGGTGGCGGGGAAAGTTGGCGCTGTCGCGCGAACTTGAATCGCTGGTTTCAATACCCCGCCAGCTCTAAATAGCCGCGACCCAGCAAGGCTCCCGTTGCGGAGTCAACCACCTCGATCGCCCCTTCCCAATAGCGCACGGTCATCGCCATCAACTGGTCCTCAACTACCGCCCGCACCCGCCAGCGTTCCCCGGTCGGCGCCAGGGCCAGCTCCCAGCCGATGGGATAGCGGCTTCCCTCGGGGCTGGTCCACCATTCGGTGGGTACTAGCTCCACATCCGCTGCGCGGAGACGAAGCAGGGTGCCGTCCGCCCCGCTCAGACTGCCCCCGCTGTGTGGGTCGGCGCTGCCGTCCTTGCGCCGGAGTTGGTAGTACATCAGGTCGCGGCCGTCTTCGAGTTGGATGGCGAACCAGTCCCAGCCGGCCTGGTCGGGGCCGAGGGCGCTGGTGCTCCATTCCCGGTCGAGCCAGCTGACAGGCCGGTCGACCGGGACCGTCTCGCCGCCCAGCGTCAGCCGGCCGCTGCTGGCGAGGCGGGGCAGGGAGTAGTAGTAGGAGGCGTTGCCCGGGCTGGCGCTCTTTTGGCTCAGGCCCTGGTCGCCCTGGAGCACCGGGGGCTTGAGCGGGTCCAGGTCGAGCTGGAGGGCGAAGTCTTCGGTGGCGAATTCGACCTGCCAGGGCCGGCCGTCGCCAGGGGCGCTGAGCTGCCAGTCCTCCAGCCAGACCCGCAGCGGGGCTGCCTGCGGCGCCGGCCAGGCCGAGGGCGCCGCGGGCGAAGCGCTCGTCGGACCGGTGGCGGCGATTGCCGATATCGGTAACGGCGGCGTGTCCCATCCAGACCTGGCGGCTGGCCCAGGCGGAGTCCCGCGGGGGGCATCTCCGGGCTCAGGGCGATGCGGAACAGGGTGAACTGGTAGCCGAAGCGTCGGCCGTCCGGAGCGGCCAGGTTGCCGGTGAGGTACCACCACTCGTTGCGGAAGTCGGGGTGGGCGCCGTGATCGGCGGGAAACTGGAATTCCCTCGGCGTCAGGGCGCGGGCGTAGCCGGCATCGGGCTCGCCGCCGAGGGCGGCGCCGAGCCGGGTGGCTTGCGTCGGCTCGGGGTCCGGGCCGCAGGCCGTGACCAGGGCGGCCGGCAGGGCGATGAGCATCAGGAGGTTCCGCAGGCGCATGCTCATTCCTCCCGCAGCGCGGCGGCCGGCTCGATGCGCATGCTGCGCCAGGCCGGCAGCAGCCCGGCGAGCAGGGCGGCGGCCAGGGCCAGCAGCAGGGCGTCGGCGAATACCCCGGGCGGGGTCAGCGGCTGCAGGCTCCAGCCGAAGGAGCGCAGGTTGATGACCTGAATCAGCACCCGGCCCATGACCAGGCCCAGGGGCAGGGCGAGCAGGCCGGCCATCAGCCCCATGAGGCCGGTTTGCAGGCTCACCAGGCCCAGCAGTTGGCCGCGGGTGACGCCGGTGGCGCGCAGTATGGCGCGCTCCCGGCCCTGCTCCAGAAGCATGGCCATCAGGGCGCTGAAGATGCCGACGAAGGCCACCAGCACCGCCAGCAGCCGCAGCACCCGGGTGACGGTGAAGGTGCGGTCGAAGATCTCCAGGGAGTGGGCGCGGATCTCCCGGTTGGAACGCACCCGGGCGCCCTGGGGCAGGCCGGCCAGGGCGGCGCGTACGCCGGCCTGGACCTGGTCGAGGTCGGCCCCGGGCTCGAGGAACAGGCCGATGGCGGAGATGCCCGGGTCGTGCCAATAGCGGGCGAAAACGTCGCCCGCCATCACCAGCAGGCCGCGGTCGCTGCCGAAGTCGCGGAACACGGCGCCGACCCGAAATTGGCGCGGCCCGTCGGCGCTGTAGAGTTGCAGCGGGTCGCCGACCTTCAGTCCCTGGTGGTAGGCGTAGGGCTCGGAGATCAGCAGCAGTTCGCCGGCGGCAAAGCCGTCCCAGAGGCCGGGCGGCGGTTCGCCCACCAGACTGAAGCCGCGGTGGCTGCGGCTGGCCAGGCCAATGGCGAGCAGGGCCACCGGGCCGCGCTCGGTCTCGACCTCCAGGCGGCGCCCGGTGCTGAGCTCGGCGATGCCGGGCAGGCCCTGCAGGCGCTGCCGCACTTCGGGGTCGAGCAGGCCGTCGGCGCGGCTGGAGACGGAATGCGGGGCGGAGATATAGAGGTCGCCCTGCAGGGTCTGGCCCAGCCAGTCGGCCACATTGGCGCGGAAGCTGGTGACCAGCACCCCCATGCCCACGGTGGCGGCCACCGCGACGCTGAGGGCCGCCACCGCCAGCCCGGAGCGGCTCAGGCCGCGGTCGATGCCGCGCACCGCCAGGCCGCCGATGACGCCGAACAGGACTCGGCAGGCGGGCAGGAGCAGGCGGGTGAGCAATAGCACCAGGGCGGGTACCAGCAGGGTGTAGCCGATGATGATCAGGAACAGGGCGCCGAAGCCGAGGATCAGGTCCCGGCTCGGCAGCTGGGCCAGCAGCCAGCCGGCGGCGCCCAGGCCCAGGCCCAGGGCCAGCAGCCAGGGCGCGGCCCGGTGCGCACGGTGTTCGATCAGGGAGCGGCGCTGGGCCGCCGTGGGCTGGGTGCGGGCGGCCTCCAGGGCCGGCCCCAGGGCGGCGATCAGGCTGGCGCCCAGGCCCAGGGCAACGCCTTTGAGCAGGATCAGGGGCTGGATCAGCAGCTGGCTGACATTGAGCACATAGTAGAGGTCGTTGATGGTGCGGGTCACCAGCCCGAGCAGGCCCTGGCGCCAGGACGATGCCGAGCAGCACGCCGAGCAGGGTGCCGGCCAGGCCCAGCAGCAGGGCCTCGCCCAGCACCAGGCGAAACAGCTCGGCCCGGGTCACCCCGAGCACCCGCAGGTCCGCCAGCAGGGGCCGGCGCTGCAGCACCGAGAAGGTCATGGTGTTGTAGATCAGCAGGCTGCCCACCAGCAGCGCCAGCAGGCTCATGGCGCTGAGGTTGATGCGGAAGGCCCGGCTCAGCTGCAGGCTGGCGGCGGTGCGCCCGGCGGCGGGCTCCAGGCGCAGGGCCGGGGGCAGGCGCTCGGCCAGGGCGGCGGCCGCCTCGGGGGGCAGGATCAGGTCGATGCGGTCGAGCCGGCCCGAGCGGCCGAGCAGCTCCTGGGCGCCGGCGATGTCGGCCAGCAGCAGGCCGTCGAGGGCGGCCGGGTTCTCGCCGTCGAGCAGGCCGATGATCTCTGCCGGCCTGGCCGCGGCCGTCGGCCAGCAGTTCCACCCGGTCCCCCGAGGCCAGGCCGAGGCGCTCGGCGCTGCGCCGCGCGATCAGCAGGCTGCCGGGTTCGGTGAGCAGGCGGCGCAGGCTGCCGTCCGGCAGGTCTTGGGTGAGGGGCGGAACGGGGCCTCGGCGAAGGGGTCGACCCCGAGCAGGCTGAAGGTCTCGCCCTGCAGCTCCACGTGGCCCTCCAGCACCGGGGCGCTGGTGCGGATGCCATGCTCCAGCCGCAGCTCGGCGTAGAAGGCCTCGGGGATGCCGCCCGCATTGGCCAGAATCTGGTGGCTGGACCGGCCCAGCAGCTGCTCCATGGAGCGCTCGAAGGAGCGCGCAGCGCTCTGGTTGGCCAGATCCACCGCCACCAATACCGCCACCCCCAGGGCGATGCCCAGCAGCGACATCCAGGTCTGCCAGGGGTGGCGCAGCAGGTAGCGCAACCCGGCCCGGCGCAGGCAGCCGCTCACCAGGCGATCTCCTCGCTGGGGGGCGCCAGCCGGCCCTGGTCGAGCATCAACACCCGGTCGGCGTGTTTGGCCACCTGCAGGCTGTGGGTGACCAGCACCAGGGTCTGGTCCTCGTTGCGGTAGATCCCGCTCAGCAGCTCGAGGATGCGGCCGCCGGTTGTCGCGTCCAGGTTACCCGTGGGCTCGTCGGCCAGCACCAGCTTGGGGCGGTGGGCCAGGGCCCGGGCAATCGCCACCCGTTGCTGTTCGCCGCCGGAGAGGCGGTCGGGGAAGTCGTCCGCCCGGTCGGCCAGGCCCACCGCTTCCAGCAGCTCGGCCACCCGGGCCGCGATCGCCTTGGGCGCCACCCGGTTCAGCTCCAGGGGCAGGGCCAGGTTCTCGCTCAGGCTGAGGGTCGGGATGAGATTGAAGAACTGGTAGACGAAGCCGATATGGCGGCGCCGGAACAGGCTGCGCTCGGGTTCGCCCAGGGAGTCGATGCGCTGGCCGGCGATCTCGATCCGGCCCGCTTGGGGCTGGTCGATGCCGCCCAGCAGGTTGAGCAGGGTGGTCTTGCCCGAGCCGCTGCGCCCGAGCAGGGCCAGCACCTGGCCCCGGGCCACCTCCAGGTCCACGCCCTCCAGCACCCGGTGGCTGCGCGTGCCTTCGCGGTAGCCGTGGCTGACGCCTTCGAGGCGGATCAGCGGGGCATCCCGGGCTGGGCTGTCTGGGGTCATTTTCGTGCTCCGGCGGCGGCGCTATGATCGAATTAATTCGAGCACCATTATGACGGAGCCCCAATGAGCACGGAAACCGTTGCGATCAGTTTTCCCGGCGGTAAATTGGTGGATGCCCGGATCGGGCGCTTCAGCATTCGCACCGATCAGGCCGAGTCCGCCGGCGGTTGCGGCTCAGCGCCCGAACCTTTTGACCTGTTCCTCGCCTCCATCGGCAGCTGCGCCGGGATCTTTGCCTGGAACTTTTGTCAGGCCCGGGGGCTGTCCACCGAAGGCATGGCGCTGCGCATGCACTGCGAGCGCGATCCGGTGCAAAAGCGCATCACCCAAATGACCCTGGAGCTGGAGCTGCCGGCGGGCTTTCCCGAGCGCTACCGCGACGCCATTGCCCGGGCCATGGAGTTGTGCTCGGTCAGGCGCCACATCATGCAGGCGCCGGAGTTTCACATCGAGCTGCGACCCTAGCCCCGGTCACGGCAGCGGCGGATCGGGGACCTGGAGGTGGGTCTCCGGATTCGCGCCCAGGGCTCGCCGCCAGGAGCCGTAGACCGGGTTCGGCAGCAGGAACCAGCCCGCGCCCCAGAACGCCTCCTGGGCCAGCGCCGCCTCCCGGCGCTGCGGCGGTGGCATGCCCCGCACCCCCGGGAGGAAGTCGCCGAGATCGTCGCCGATCAATAGCAGGATGCGGTATCGTCGCGCCAGTTCTTGCCGGCGATGGGATTTTTCGTGGTCCCAACGCGGTCGCTCGTTACGCATCAGGATCTCGGCCGGGCCCGAAGCGGGGAAGCCCAGACGCCGCAGATTGCGGAGGCTGTCCGCTTCCTGGGGGCAGGGGTGGTCGTCGCCGGGGCGCGGGGCGCAGGCGCGATTGGTGACGAACACCAGGGTGACGCCCAGCGCGTGAGCGGCGCGGGCGAATTCCAGGGCCCCGGGCAGGGCGTCCGCTTCGGCCCGGGCTATCCAGGCGTCCCAGAGCTGCGGGTCGAAGCCGCCGGCGGTGACGAACTCGCCCTGCACCTGGCTGTTGTCGAAAACGGTTTCGTCCAGATCCAGGATCACCGCCGGGGGCAGCTCGGCGTAGCTTCGGCTGGGCAGCTTCCGCTGTTCCAAGGCCGCGCTCCAGGCCGGGTGTCGCAGGGCGGGCCCCAATTGGGCCTGGGCCTGGCGATAGCTCTGGCGTGACAGGGCGGCGTATTCACCGGCGGTCTGCAGCCAGAGGGTGGCGGTCAGGTCCGGTTGCGCGCTCGGGCCCCGGGCGGCGGCGGGCAGGGCCAGGGCGAGCAGCAGCAGGGCGCAGGGAATGAGACGGCTTGGGAGCATGGGCAAACCGAGGCAGAATGGGTAGAGACCGGATTCTAACTTGGATGCTCACCGGGGATCGCGTTCCGGAACAGATTTCCGGGCCAGCCCCGGCGAACCCGTTCGAGCCACGCCAAAGGAGCCATCGCCATGTGCGGCCGTTTCGTGCAGTTTTCCCCCAGCCGGGTGTATGCGGACCTGTTCGGCATCCTGGAGCCGCCGCCCGCGGCCCCGCCGCGCTATAACCTGGCGCCGACCCAGGCGGTGCTGGCGGCACGTGCCGGAGCCGGCGGCCGCAATGAACTGGTGCCGCTGCGCTGGGGACTGGTGCCGAGCTGGTCCAAAGGCCCGGATTCCCGCTTCAGCATGATCAATGCCCGCGCCGAGACGGTGCATCAGAAACCGGCCTATCGGGGCCCGTTCAAGTACCGCCGCTGCCTGATTCCGGCGGAGGGCTTTTACGAATGGAAGGCGGAAGGCGGGCGTAAGCAGCCCTGGTTTATCCAGCGCGCCGACGGCCTGCCGTTCGCCATGGCCGGGCTCTGGGAACACTGGCAGGACCCGGCGGGCAACGAGTTGGAGAGCTGCAGCATTCTCGTCACCCAGGCCAATGCGGCCATCGCGCCGCTACACGAGCGCATGCCGGTGATCCTGGACCCGGAGCACTGGCCGGAGTGGCTGGACCCCGCCAACCAACGTCCCGCGGCGTTGCTGCCCCTGCTACAACCCTATGCCGGGGCGCCCATGCACAGCTACCCGGTATCCACCCGGGTCAACCGCCCCGGCGACGAGGGGGCGGAATTGGTCGCCCCCCTGTAACCGGCGGCGGGAGCTATCGCGCAGGCGCCCGGCGGCCTGGTGAAACATCCTGGCTAGACGCATCCCGTGGATACCCCCGGCGCTTCGCCGACCGGTTCGCCCTCGCCGAGCAGGCGCTTCAACAGGGGCGGGGTGATCAGGGTGGTGACGATCACCATCAGCACCACGGCGGAGAACATGGCGCTGTCGATCACCCCCAGGCTCTTGCCGATCGAGGCGAACACCAGCCCTACCTCGCCCCGGGGCAGCATGCCGACGCCGATGGCCAGGCGGTGCAGCCCGCGGCGGGCGCCGATGCCGGCGACCAGCTTGCCGAGCACCGCGGCCAACAGCAGGCCGGCGGCCACCATCAGAACCTGCCAGTTCATGAAGGTCTCCAACTTGACCTGAATCCCCATCAGCACGAAGAAGATGGGTACCAGGATCGCCTCCAGGGGGGCAAACAGCTCCTTGATCGAGTACTTGTGCTTGCGGTGATCGCCCCAGGCCCGGAAGTGGCTGTCGAGCAGCAACAGGCCGGCGGCGAAGGCGCCGACGATGGTGGCCAGACCCACCAGATTGGCCAGCCAGGCCAGGGTCATTACGAAGATGAAGGAGATGAACAGCTTGGCCTCCAGGACGTTGAGCTGGCGCAGCAGCAGAATCAGCAGCTCAACGATATAGGGGCCGAGCAGCAGCACGCTGACGATGAACAGGCTGGCCAGGGCGACGGTGCGCAGGATATCGGGAAGGGCCACGCTGCCGGTGACCACGATGCCGGAGACGATGGCGAGCATCACCAGCCCGAGCACGTCGTCCATCACTGCCGCGCCGATCACGATATGGGCCTCCCGGGAGCGGTGCTGGTGCATGTCGTTGAGCACCCGGGCGGTGATGCCGATACTGGTGGCGCCGAGGGTGGCGCCCAGGAACATGTGGGTGGCGTGATCCGCCGAGGGCATCAGCCACCAGCCCATGGCGAAGCCGAGGGCGAACGGCGCCAGCACCCCGATTACCGCTACCTGCAGGGAGTCCCTGCCTACGTTGCGCAGTTCGGCGATGCAGGTGTCCAGACCGACGTGGAACAGCAGGAAGATCACCCCGTAGCGGGAGAAGATGTCGACCGCCTGGGCCACCTGCAGGTAGTCTCCGCCGTGGCGGCCGCGCAGCACCGCCAGCAGTTCCAGCCCGCCGGGCCCCAGGGCCTGCACCGCGGCCTCTTCCCAGGGCACTCCTGACAGGGCCAGGGACCCCATGCGCAAGCAGCCGGTGCCCTCGCGCAGGATGACCATCAGTTCGTAGTCGAAGAAGAACAGCAGATTGCCCAGGACCACGCCCATCAGCAGTTCGCCGAGCACCGACGGCTGGCCGAAGCGCCGCGCGCTGTAGCGCCCGATCAGGGCCGCCACCAGGATCAGGGTGACGCCGAAGATCACCGGAGCGATGGGATCGCTGTGGTAAATGCTCGGATTGCCGACCGCGCCCGTGGACATCTTTGCCTCGCTTCGGGCGGGCGCAACAGGTGGTCTAAACCGCGCCCACCCTCGTTGGCGACTGGTATCTCAGTCTACACGGCCATTTTAGCGCATTCTAATGCACGATGAATTGACGTGCGGCATTTTCCCGGCCGGGGCGCAGCTGAAAATCCCTCGGCAGTTCGAGCTCGCCGATCGGCTCAGGGACCGGGCGCGGGGGCCTGCATGCGGCCCAGCAGTTCCTGCCAAAGTTCGAGCTGCGCGGCATCGCCGACCAGTTCCCCCTGGCCCCGTTGCTTGGCCAGCCAGATCCCTTCGCGGTTGAAGCTGTAGACCGGCACCAGGTCCGGGCGCTGGGCGGCGGGGACGATGGCGTCGATCAGGTTGTCCAGCACCAGGGGATCGGCCTGCGGGTGGGCAAAGTAGCCGAGCACCATGTGGGGTTGCTTCAGGGTCAGGGACTTGACGTAGATCAGGTGCAGCTGCGGCTCGGGCAGGGCCAGCTTCTTGAGGGTAAAATACTTGGCGATGGTGAAGTCCTCGCAGTCGCCGCCGTTGCTGCTCAGGGTCTCCAGGGGCGTGGCCCAGTAGTCTTCTCGGCCCCAATGGCTGGCGTCGTCGACGAACGCCAACTGGTTGAAGAAGCGGTTGACCCGATCCAGCTTCTGCTCGGTGCCGGCATTGCGTTGCTCGCGCACCAGTGCCTGCCAGGCGTCGATGCGCTGCTGGGCCGGGGCCTGGGCGAGTGTCGGCGGCTCCGGGGCTTTTGGTGGACTGGCGCAGCCGGTCAGCAGGAGCAGTCCGAGCAGCAGACTGGGGTGGGGAGAAGGCGAGCGGGATGGAAATCGGGGCATGACGGGAGACCCGAGGTGTCCTGGGACCAGACGTTACTCTAGCAGAAAGCGCCGAGGGCGCAGGCAACGGGAGACTTGATGGATTACCGAATCGAGATACTCGACGAGGAGACCGGCTACGACGGCTTCTTCGAACTCAAGCGCTTGCGCTTGCGCCACAGTTTGTACGCCGGAGGCTGGAGCGGCGAGATCGAGCGCGAGCGCGTGGAGCGCCTGCGGGCCGCCGCGGTGCTGCTGTACGATCCCGCGCGGGATCAGGTGGTGATGATTGAACAGTTCCGCATCGGTGCCCTGGAGCAGGGCCGCGATGCCTGGCTGCTCGAAATCGTCGGCGGGTTGGTGGAGCCGGGGGAGGATACGGCGGAGGTGGCCCGCCGCGAGTCGTTGGAGGAGGCCGGCTGTGCGTTGCTGGCGCTGGTGCCGATCTGCGATTTTTACGTCAGTCCCGGCACCGCCACCGAGCGGGTGCAGCTTTACTGCGGCCGGGTCGACGCGGGCAGCGCCGGTGGCATCTTCGGCATCGAGGCCGAGGGCGAGGACATCCGGGTCGAGGTGCTGGCCGCCGATCAGGCGATTGCCGAACTCTACGGAGGGCGGGTCAACTCCACCACCGCGATTATCGCGGTACAGTGGCTGGCCATGCACCGGGAGAGTCTGCGCCGGAGCTGGCTTTCGGAATAAGTTCAGAACAGGCCCAAAGCGCGCATGATCAGGAAGCCGATAAAGAAATAGCCCACCGCTTGCCAAACCCGGTCCCAGCGGCGGATGCGGGCGCGACCTTGCTCGGTCAGCTGTCCCACCCGCCGCAGCGTCTCTTGTTTCAGGTCCGGGTCGATCCAGACCTGCTCGTGGCTGAGGTTGTCCGCCTCCACCACCGCGATCGCTTCGGCCAGGCCGGTGCGGTACATGCGGGCGTCGAGGTCGACCAGGCGCCGGTGCAGGGCGTTCTGCACATGCATGCGGGCGGCGTCGATGTCATTGAAGCGGGCAATGTAGCGGATCGATGCCCCGGTGTCGGTCCGGTCCGGGTCCGGGCTGCGTTCGGCGACCAGAAAACGCACCAGACCCGGGTGCTCGGGATGGGTCTGCAAATACAGATAACCTCTCATCGTCCAGTGTTTTCGCCTACAGATACAAACGCCGAAGCTCGGGGTCCGGCTGGCTGTGCTGCCAGGCCTCCCGGAACCGCTCCCCCAGCCGCCTGGTCTCCAATGGGGCATAGAAGTCGGTGCTGCCTTCGTACTCGTCGGCATGATCCCGGTAGAGGTAACCGCGATGGTCCACGAGCAGGTATTCGTCGCCGTGTTCGGCGTACTGGGCGATTGGCCGCCGCAGTTCGACGCGGCTGGTCAGGCGCCGCGCCAACTCCAGCAGTCGATGGTTGTATTTAACCAGTCGGTGATTGTCGACCAAAAGGATGCGGACTTGGCTGCGGTGGCTATGCATGACCAGCCGGTGGAGGGCGTCGAGAAACGGCTGTTGATCGTAGATGCGCGGGTCCAGGGCGCGGGAGAACAGCAGCAGGCTGCGCTCCGCCTGGCCGGCCATGTGGGCGCTGGCGTCGCGCACCGCGGCCAGATCCCGCAGCTCCAGCCTTCCGGGGCTCTCCCCCAGCGTATGGGTGCTCAGATCCAGTTCCGTATCGTTCATTCGGGACTCCCATGCCAGTGCATCTTGCGGTGCGGGATGCCTGCTTCCGTGAAGGTCTCGCCCTGAGGCCGGAAGCCCGCTCTCTCGTAGAATCCCTGGGCGCTTGTTTGGGCGTTCAGCCAGGGCCGAGGCAGGCCCGAGTGCCGGGACGCTTCCAGGGCCGCCGCCAGCAGGCTGCCGCCTATGCCGAGTCCGCGGAACTCCGCGAGTACCGCCATGCGCCCGATCTGGCCGCTGGCGAGTACTCGGGCGGTACCCACCGGCCGGCCGGCCGCGTCTTCGGCCAGCAGGTGGATGGCCTCGGCGTCCAGGCCGTCCCACTCCAGCTCCAGCGGTACCCCTTGTTCCCGCACGAAGACCCGTTCGCGCAGACCGCGCAGGGCCGCCTGGTCCGCCGGCCAGGCGGCCCTGCGCACCCGGTAGCCGAGTTTGCGTTCAGTCGTCATCGAACTCCAGGTATCCCTGGTTGTAGAGCCGGCACAGCAATTCCGACCGCTCGCGCCGCTGCAGGTGCTCCGCCAGATATCCAAAGTGTAGCTGCCGCTCTCCGGTCAGGGCGTGCAGGAAGGCATGATGGGCGCCGGGCAGGCGGAACGCCTCGCCGTTTGCGAACAGGTAGGCGTCGCCGCCCGCCCCTTGCAGAAAGGCGAAGCGGGCGAAGGGGTGGTGTTGCAGAACGCCGCACTGGCGAAAGCGATCGATCAGCGCCTCGCAGTCGAGCTGGGTATCGGGCGGCGGTACCTGCAGTTCGTCCTTGGGCTCGGTGACGAAGCCGCCGAACCAGCGCTCCAGGGCGTCCGGACCCGGCTCCAGCAGCGCGCTCAGGTGTTGGCGCAGGTCCGCAATGGTCGCCGGCGCGATCTCGGCGCTGGCCGACTGGGGTTGCAGCGGCGGGTCCCGGTAGCGTCGATCCGGAACCTGCTCGGACAGCAGGAAATCCCCCCAGGCCGCCACCAGCTCGCGCCACGAGGGGGCGCGGAAGCCGATGGAACAGGTCATGCAGTCGTCCCCCGAGGCCACACCCCAGTGAGCGACCCGCGGTGGCAGGTAGAGCATGTCGCCGGGATCGAGCACCCATTCCTGCTCGGGGACGAATTCGGGGAGGATGCGCAGATCCAGCCCGGGTATGCAGTCGGCCTCGTCGACCGGGCGCGTGTGGATCTGCCAACGGCGACGGCCCCGGGCCTGGTACAGAAAGACGTCGTATTCGTCGAAATGAGGGCCCACGGAGCCGCGGTCGGCGGCGTAGCTGACCATCAGGTCGTCGACCCGCCAGTCCGGCAGGAAGCGAAAGTACTCCAGCATCGGGGCCAGTTCCGGCAGCCACTTGTCGACGTCTTGGACCAGCAGGGTCCAGTGGCTGGGGGGCAGGGCGGCGAATTGCGCCGCGGTGAACGGGCCCTGACGCAGCTCCCAGGGCCCGCTGCCGCCCCGCTCCAGCACCAGCCGGGATTCTACCTCGGGTTCGCAGGCCAGGCCCGCCAGCTCGTCCGGCGGCAGGGGGCAGCGGTAGCCGGGCAGGGCGTTTGGCAGCAGCAGCGGCCGGCGTTGCCAGTATTCGCGCAGAAAACCTTGGTGGTCGAGTCCGTTGGGATAGTTGATCTGGTTCATTCGAGGGGCGGCGATGGTCTTCTCGTCCTGATTCTACGCAATAGCGGCCGCGCGGTCGCCCCTGGCGCGGGCGGCCAACACCCCGGCCAGGGCCACCAGCAGCGCCCCGGAGATGGTCGACCATTCAACTACCTCCCGCCACAGCGCCCAGCCGTAGAGCGAGGCGAATACGACCGAGGAATAGGTGAAGGCGCTAAGCTGGCCTGCTGGCGCGAAGGCGAAGCCGCGGGTCATCAGCAGCTGGCCGAGGGTTGCGAACAGGGCCACGGCGAACATCCACAGCAGCGCGTCTGCGCTGGGCGTTTGCCAGGCCCAGGTCAAAGGAAGAGCGGATGCCGAAGCGCCGGTAAGGGCGAAATAAAAAACCGTGCGTGGCGCCGGCTCGGAGCGGGACAGGCGCCGCACCGTCACCTTCGCCAGGGCCGCCAGAGCGCCGCCGAGCAAGGCGATCAGCGCCACCGGGTCGAACTCGCGCAGTTCCGGACTGATCACCAGAGCGACGCCGCCGAACCCGATTGCCAGCGCCAGCAGCACTTGCCCCGAGAGCCTCTCCCGAAGCCAGAACAGGGCGACGAACGGGATGAACAGTGGCGCGGTCATCTTCAGCAGCATGGCCTCGCCCAGCTGCATATGGGCAATGGCATAGTAAAAGCAGTACATGGCACCGAGGCCCGCCAGTCCCCGCAACAGGTGGAGGTGGGGTACTCGGGTGGCCAGGCTGGCTCGGCCCTGGAACCAAAACCAGGGAAGCAGCAACGCGATGCCAAGCAGGTTGCGCAGGAATACCACCATCTCATTGGGCAGGTTCTGGGCCGCGAAGCGGATGCTCACCCCCATGGAAGCGAACATCAGCTCTCCGGTCACGATCAGCAGGGCGCCGAACAGCAGCGGGTTGGGGCGGGCCGGTCCGGCGGCGAAAGGGAGACGGGTGCGCAATGGGTCTACCTCGGGTCGGGAGGCGGGGGTCGGCAGCACCTCGCCAATGTGTCGGAAACCTGCAACGCCGCTGTTTCGGGAAGGAACGGTGGCAGTTTCTGTGCGGATGGTGAAACGACTGCCCGAAGACGCCCCGCCGGCACCTGCGGAGGACTGCATCCTATTGTGGCACAAGGGCTCCGGGGGTGGAATCCAGGGTCGGGATCTGGCGCGAAATCCGGTCCGTTTAGGCCTCTCAAACGGGGAGTGGTATATAGTGCTCACTCCTTGAAACTGTTGCAATTATGCGAATTTTAGTGTATCTAACTTGTGTTACTGGAGAATCTGATTAAAATGTGAAGCATATCGGGGGGCATGAGCTTCACCGAAGACGCAAGGGGCCGGCTCGGGGGGTACGGGTCCGCCGGGTCGGGGAGCGGCAAGCCGCGCGCCGGGTCGGTAGACGCAACTGCCTGTCAACCGTCTTGATCCGTAATATTAACTGAGATGAGGAATAGGTAATAAAAATGCCAAGCAAATCTAATAAGCTGTTGAAGCCCGCCGGGGTGATGGTTCCGCTGAGCCTGGCCGTGGGCATGGTTTTGGCGCCGCAGGCGATGGCGGCGGAAAAGGCCTGGGTGGATAGCCACAAGAGTGCCGTGACCAACGCCTACGGCGAGTGCTGGGATAGTTCGGGCGTCAAGCAGTTGCGGCCCGAGTGCGGCGACGTGATCCCGATGGAGGCCCCGCCCCCGGTGGACGGCGATGACGATGGGGACGGCGTGCCGAACTCCCGCGACAAGTGCCCGAACACCCGCCCGGGCGCCAAGGTCGACAGCAACGGCTGCGAGATCATCGAGAGCATCACCATCGACCTCGAAGTGGAAGAGTTCGACTTCGACAGCGCCACGCTGAAGCCGGAGATGGAGGCTGCCCTCGACGACGTAGCGGCCCGTGTTAGCGCCTCCAAGGGCGACGAGACCTTGAGCATCGTCGGCCACACCGACAGCACCGGTCCTGAAGTTTACAATCAGGGCCTGTCCGAGCGGCGTGCCCAGTCTGTGGTCGACTACATGGCGGCCCAAGGCGTTGCTCTCGACCGCATGACCGCGAGCGGCATGGGCGAGTCCAACCCGATTGCCGACAACGGCACCCGCGAGGGTCGTGCCCGCAATCGCCGCGTGGAGATCCAGACCCAGTAAGGTCGGGTTCGCCCCGCAAGGGCCCCGGTTTCGGGGTCCATAAGTCGAAAGGCCCGCCATTGGCGGGCCTTTTTCATTTGGAATCCCCGTACCCCGAGTCTGGCTCGAGCGGCTGTTTGCAGGCGCGGCAAAAGTAGCTTTGGCCGTCGAGGACGCGACGGTGGCGGATGCTGGTCAGCTCATGCAGACGGCAACCGCAACGATAGAGGAAACGCGGAAGCTTGCGAACCTGGCTGCGGCTCACGTCGTAATCGTGGCAGCGGCTGGGATCGGCGCCGAAAACCCCCATCACCGCCTTCCACTCTTGTCCGTGGGGCCGGACCGCCGCCCCGAACAGCTCCCGCACGACCAGATGCGCCACCTCGTGGGGCACGGTTCGCGCCAAGAACGGTTCCTCGTTCTCCGCCAACAGCTGCAGATTGTAGCGGATCTCCGGCGGGCTTCCGGGGGCGCAACGGACCATCCCAGCGGAACGCCCGCGTAGGTCGAAGCGAATATCCGCCTGCGGCATCGCGCGCTCGAAGTGACCTTCGGCCCGGGTCAGCAGTTCCCGGGTGCAGGCCTCGGTGCGCTGCACCAGTTCCAACAGCGGCTCTCGTTTCATATCGGGGCGGAATCAATCGAGGGGGAGCTAAAGAATCGGCATAAATGCAACGTTTGTTTAGCTTAGCGCCAAATCTGGGGTCGTCCAATACCCAATGACGCTCAACTCGGACTGCCGGGGTCTCGAAAGGCCTACAGCCGGGCCCGGCATATCGGATAAAATTAAGGATTCGCTGAACATCCGGAGTGCGCTGCCATGACTGAACTCGACACCGCCACCGAACCGGATTGGGACGCCCCGCTGGAGCTGATATTGACCCCGGCCGGACTGTTCCACGCGTTGTTCCATAGCGCCAGTACGGTGCACACCGGGTGGTCGAGTTGTGTCGACCCGACCCTGATACTGGCGGATCTCAGCACCATGGACGACGCCAGCGGAAACTACTGTCGGATGGTTGAGCAGGAGTACGTTGATGATGACAATGAGGACCAAGTATGGCACGACTGGCTGGTCGAGATCCGCCTCGGCGAAGTGCTGATCTCCGGTCATTGGCAACTGCAGGCCTCGGCCCCGCCTCTGGACTGGAATTGGGCGTCACGGGAGGCCGAGACCGCGTTCGAGAAGGCATGCGTTTTGTTTGGCAAGCGGGCGCGCCGCACCTTGGTCGTGGATGAGCCACGGGCGCAAACCGCCCCTGTTGCCCAACGCCCTAGACACCACTGATCTCGCCACCCGCCGACAGCCGCGGGTGGCGAACACGGCCCGGGAGGGCCGGCTCAGATCGCTTCGACGTCTTCCGCCCGCGGACCCTTCTGGCCCTCGCCGACCGCGAATTGCACCCGTTGGCCTTCGGCCAGGGTACGGCGGCCGCTACCGGCAATGGCGCTGAAGTGGACGAAGAGATCGGCGCCGTCATCGCGGGCGATAAATCCGTAACCCTTTTCATCGTTGAACCATTTGACGGTTCCGGTCTGCTTATCGGACATCGGGCTTGTTCCTGTCGGCTTGTACAAGGGGTAGTTTCGGCCAGTGCATGACCCGGTTGGCGCAGGGAGAATCGCCCTGGCTACATTGGCAAACGTAGAACCTGTTGGACAGCTTAGCCATTTGGATTCGGGTCGGGCGATTGTGGTCGGGGTGGTATCGAGGGAACGAGTTTCAACCGGCAGCGAAGATCTCCACCACCTCGATGTCGAAATCGAGCGCCTGGCCGGCCAGCGGGTGATTGGCGTCAAGGGTTACCTGAGCATCATCGAAACCTATCACCACGAAGTTGACGTTTCGACCGTCGGGGTCCTGGGCCGATAGCTGCAGTCCCTTCTCCAATTCCAGGTCGTCCGGCATTTGGCTGCGTGGAACCTTGGCGATGAGGTCTTGCCGGTGCGCGCCATAGGCTTGGGCCGCCGGGATGTTGAGTTGCTGGGCATCGCCCACGGACATGCCGTACAGGGCCTGCTCGAAGCCCGGGATCAACTGCCCGCTACCTAGCACCACTTCCAAGGGCTCGCGACCGCGGGATGAGTCAAACTGGGTACCGTCGCCCAACCGGCCGGTGTAGTGCACCCTTACCCTGTCCCCTTGTTTAGCCTGCGTCATTGGGCTCTCCGCTGATATTCAGTTTGCTTCGCAGCCCAGGGTCGGTGGCGGCTCTAGGTCAGGCGGGAGACCGCAGGCTGAGGTGGACAGCATCTTTCAACAAACTTTTTTACAAAGTAGACGAGAGATCGCGGAAAAGCAATCCGCGCTGCGGCGGTTCCGGACGGGCGCCGCGACCGACTCGCCAGGGTGCAGGTATACCGGCTCATTGTTGCGATCTGGTGACCGGGGCGGGGTTGCCGTATACGCTCGGGTGGCCCCGGGCGCCTCAAGGAGACGCTGAAAAAGCCCTCCCTGGCTTTTTGCAGCACGGCTTTCGAAAACGCGGTTTCCGAAAGCCTTCAATTTCGGGCGGCGGTTGCACGCCTGAAAATGGCGGGGCATCCTGCCCCGCGCGGGAACCGCGCGTCAAGCAGCGTTTCCCTAAGCCGGCAGGCTCACTGGCTGGGGGGGGCGTACAGCAGGCCGCCGTAGTTCCATAGGGCGTTCAGGCCACGCTTGATCTTGAGCGGTGACTGTTTGCCGAGATTGCGCTCGAAGGATTCTCCGTAGTTTCCCACTTGCTTGACGATGCGGTAGCCCCACTGCGGGGCGACTCCCAAGGCTTTGCCGCTGCTGCCGTCGAGGTCCAGCAGGCCTCGTACTTCCGGTTTGCCGGCCTGCTCGCGCACTCGGTCCACATTGGCGCTGGTCACCTTCAATTCCTCGGCATTGATCATGGTGTACAGAGTCCAGCGCACCAAGTCGCTCCAGGCCGGGTCGTCGTCGCGCACCGCCGGACCCAGGGGTTCCTTCGAAATGACTTCCGGCAGAATTCGGTGCCGAGAGGGGTCTTGCAACTCGGTACGAAGTCCGTAGAGCTGGGACTGGTCGCTGGTCAGGGCATCGCAGCCGCCGTCGGCATAGATTTGCAGGGACTCCTCCGGGGATTCCGCATACACGGCGGTGTAACCCATGCGGTTTTCGGTGAAGTAGTCCTTGATATTGGCCTCGCTGGTGGTGGCGGCCTGCACGCAGATGCGCACCCCGTCCAACGCCAAGACGCTCCGCGCCTGCTGCGATTTGCGCACCATGAGGCCCTGGCCGTCGTAATAATTGATGCCGACGAAGTCGACGCCGCTGCCGAGGTCGCGGCTCAGGGTCCAGGTGGTATTGCGCGCCAATAAATCGATGCGCCGATCGGCGAGCGCCTGCAGGCGCTCGCGGTTGGTCAGCGGCAGGTATTCGACCTTATCGGCGTCGCCCAGGGCGGCGGCGGCTACCGCTCGGCAGAGGTCCACGTCCAGACCCTGCCAGCGACCGTCGGCAGTCCGTTCCGAAAGTCCGGGCAGGCCGGAGTTGACCCCGCATCGGAGCATGCCGCGCTCCTTGACGTCGTCCAGAGTGGCGGCGCCGGCGTTGCCCGCCAGCATCAGCAGGCCAGCCAGGGCGGCCAGCGGTTGGTGCCAGTTCTTCATGGTGTCTTGTTCCCCGAATTGCTTGTTCAATCTTTGGGCCGGCGGCTACCAGTTCGATAACGTCCATTGCGGCACCTGGATGTCCTGGCCAGGCGTTTGGCGGCGCATCTCCATCTCGCCGCTACCGTCGGTGTCTACCAAAAAATAGGAGGGGCCAGACTTGGGCGTCACCTTCACCATATAAAGGTTGTTGTTGACCCGGTATTCCTCCATGCGCCGATTGGCGTGGTCTTGAACCCGGACTTCGGGCTGCAGGTCGGACTCCACCACCCGCAGGTCCAGGTCCTTGGCGGTGGCCGCTTGCTCGGCCAGGGCGGGCACCGCGAGCGAACTGATGCCCAGGGCCGCGGTTACCAACTTAATGTACATAAGGCGTACCATGCCTCCAATGTCAGCCGGCGGGGGCGCCGGTCGGCGAAAGGTCGGTGCATGATAGCCGAATTCCCCAATTGCGTCTCGCCTCGGCCCGGGCTTGAGGCTGACCTCGCGGCTGGGGCATGATGAGGCCATGCCGGACGCCGTTGGGGCCTGACCGAAGCGTTCCAGCGTTCATACCAACCGGCCCGGGCGGCCGATCGATCGGAGGTAGCATATGTCCAGATTGCTGTACAACGCGTGCGCTAGCGCGCTTTTGTTGGGATCGGTGGCTCTGGCGCCGCTGGCTCAGGGAGAGGATCTGGTAGAGGTCAAACGTCTCGGGATGGAACTGGGGGCGGAACTGGCGGGGGCGGCGGTGCTGGCCTGCCGTGAACAGGGCTATCAGGTGGCTGCGGTGGTGGTGGACCGGGCCGGCATCCCACAGGCCATGTTGCGCGACGTGCTGGCCAGCCGTTTCACCATCCAGATCGCCGAAGAGAAGGCGAATGCGGTGATTCTGTCCGGGGTCAGCTCGGCGGAGTTCCGTCGCAACCGCGGCGATATCCGCTCGGAAATGAACCATGTCAACGGCATTCTGGTGCTTGAGGGCGGGGTGCCGGTCGAGGTGGCCGGGTCCCTGGTGGCGGCTCTCGGGGTAAGCGGCGCCCCCGGCGGAGACAAGGACGAAGCCTGCGCCCGCCGGGCCCTGGCGAGCTTGCAGGAGCGATTGGAGTTTGCCGACTGAGCGAGTCCGGAAGCCGGGTGCCGAGGTTCGCGGAGCGAAACTGCTTGCAGTGGCCAAGTCGCCAGTGCCGGCGGTGGACGACCGGCCGCTGTTTGGCTTGCCGTGGGACGTCGGGACCCGGACCCTGTCGCTGACCTAGAATCACCGGACTAGCCGAAAAGGTTTCTTTCACTCAGCGTTGCCTACTATGAAACTCTCCACCCTGCTCCGCTACTCGCCGGGGGCGATCCGGTTCCGGCTGCTGCGCGACCTCTTGTCAGTGTTGTTGCTGACGGTCGGCGTGTTGGTATTGGTGACCTACCTCCTTGGCGCCGAGATGCGCCGGGACCTGGCTTGGTCGCGCATAACCCAGGCCCAGACGCTGGTGCGCGAGGAGATGCGACGCCTGGCGGAGCCCCTCGAGCGCCAGCTCAATATCGCTCGCGACTGGATCCGCAGCGGCGAGCTGTCCCTGACCGACCCGGTGGAGCTCAATCGACGTTTCATCCCCACCCTGGCCCACCTGGAACAGGTATCGGGCTTGGCGATTTCCGGCGATGACGGGGCCGAATATTTCCTGTCGCGCGCGGATGGCGAATGGCTGACCCGCCTGCGCCCGCCGGGCGCCAGCGGTCGGGTGCATTGGAGCCGTTGGAGCGCGGCCGGCGAGCGCCTGGAAGACTGGGAAGAGGACAGCGGTTACGATCCCAGGGAGCGACCCTGGTACCAGGGTGCCTTGGAGGCGATAGACGAGCAGCGCATCAGCTGGAGTCAACCCTACTTGTTCTACTCCCGCCAGGTGCCGGGCATCAGCGCATCGCTGGCCTGGCAAGAGCAGGCGGGTGCCCGGGTGCTGGCACTTGATCTGGAGTTGTCCCGCGTAGTCCAGACCATCGAGCAGCTGCCAGTGGAGGACGGTGCGGAGGCATTCCTGTTCCGCGATGACGGCGGGGTATTCCTGCCCCCCGGGCAGACCGAGAGCGAGGACGAGCACCGTCGCCAAGCCAACTTCGTTGCCGCCACCGCCCGACTCGGCAGCCCGCTCGCCTTCGACGCGGTACACGCCTGGCTGGCCCGCGGAAAGCCGGTGGCCGAGGCGATCGCATTCGACAGCGCCGAGCGGCACTGGTGGGGCGGCTTCACGCCCCTGCACGCCGGAGCCCAGTCCGCTTGGATCGGGGTCGCGGTTCCGGCCCAGAGCCTGCTGGGGGTGTTGCGCCATCACTGGCTTTCGTTCTCCGCCAGCCTGCTGATCCTGGTGCTTATGGGGGCTGTCATGGCGCTGCTCCTGGTACGCAAATACAGCCGTCAGCTCAAGGATCTGCCCAAGTTGAGCATCGATCCCCGCAATGCGGAGAGCGATCTCTACCAACTGCTGCACGCGGGGGAAGACGCCCATCTGGAGTTCAAATCCACCATGCGCCGCAATCTCAAGAGCGGCAAGAATGGCAAGGAGATCGAGTTGGCGTGGCTCAAGGGGGTAACGGCCTTCCTCAATACCGAGGGCGGCATCTTGCTGCTCGGCGTGGCGGACGACGCAGAGGTCCTGGGCTTGGGGCCGGACGAATTCGACAACGAGGACAAGTGCCGGCTGCATTTCAAGAATCTCTTCAACCAGCATATCGGCCCCGAGTACTCGCGCTTCGTGCGCTTCGATTTATTCGAGCTCGAGGGCCGACAGGTCGCCGCTATCGAGTGCGAGCGGTCCAGCGAGCCGGCCTTCCTGCATGATCGCAACAAGGAGGCCTTCTACATTCGCAATGGACCTTCGAATATCGAGCTCAGCATCAGCCGGGCCTTGAAGTACCTGCGCGACCGCTTCTGACAGCGCTGGCATATCGACGATTCGATGCCCAGAGGAACTCGTTCACCTGAGTAGACGCTGAAAAATGCCCTCCCTGGCTTTTTGCAGCACGGCTTTCGAAAACGCGGTTTCCGAAAGCCTTCATTAACTTCTGGGCCAGCGTCCGTTGCGCGCGCGCTGGTTGGCAGCGCCGGGCTTCGATTGACAGGGCGCAGGGGGCTGTCTAGCCTTGCCATTTGGATTGGCCACCGAGCGAGAGTTAAGAGTTAAATGATGAAGACGAATCGAATCAAGACTTGGCTTTTGCTGGCCTCGAGTGCGTTGCTGCTGGGGGCCTGCTCCAGCATTGAGACCACAGCGGAGTGGAAGGACCCGGAGTACCAGGGCGGCGCCGTCAGGTCGTTCCTGGTGGTGGGGGTGTCGAACAATCTGCCGGCGCGACGGCGCTTCGAGGACGAGTTCGCGGCCAAGCTGCAAGCCGCGGGCGCCGCGGCCAGCCCCAGCTACAAGGTATTGGGGGAGGATATCGAGCCGAGCGCCGAGACGGTAGAAGCGTATCTGGAGGGTTCCTCGGAGGAGACCATCCTGGTAACCCACCTCATCGGCAGCGAAGAGCGCAGCGTCTACACCCCGCCGTCCTGGCAGCCGGTGCCCAGGTACTACGGCAGCTACCGCGGCTATTACGGCACGGTGCATGATTATGTCTACCAACCCGGCTATTACACCCAACACGAGTTCGTACAGCTGGAGACCAATCTCTACCGGGCCGCCGACGGCGCCCTGATCTGGTCGATGCAATCGCAGAGCATCGATCCCGGGTCGGTCGACCGTTTAGTCGACGACCTGATCGAATTGGCGACCAAGCGTATGCAGGACCAAGGCCTGCTCTGACTCGTGCTGTCTGCATTCGGATCTTTGGCCGTGATTGCCAAAGAACTGGCAGCGTTAATCCGGCCTGCGCATGATTTTGTGCGGGTAACGCCAACATTTGCTGAATCAATAACCCACTGAAGGAAAATAAGATGATGAACAAGCGTGCAATTGTCAGCGTGATCGCCGGTTGTGCCCTGGGGTTGGGCGCTCTGGCTCCGGCCTCGGCCACCGAGCAAGCCGCCCCCGACGCGGCGGTGGCTGCAGGCGAGATTGTGCAGATCAAGGCCACTGTCGAGGCCATCGATGTGGACAACCGGATGGTCACTCTGAAGGGCTCAGAAGGCAATGTGGCCACGGTGCCGGTGTCCGAGGCGGCCCGCAATCTGGATCAGGTGGAGATCGGCGACGAGGTCACTATCTCCTATCTGGAGGCGGTGGCAATTGAACTGCGCAAGACTTCGGGGGCGACCAAGGGGGTG
The DNA here is from genome assembly GCA_963753615.1 of uncultured Gammaproteobacteria bacterium. Lineage (GTDB taxonomy): Bacteria > Pseudomonadota > Gammaproteobacteria > Chromatiales > Chromatiaceae > CAVWCW01. The sequence goes on along the minus strand of CAVWCW010000005.1, from coordinate 187,298 downwards.
ATAGAGTCGGTCACCGGTGCGCGCGCCGACAAGGGCGAGAAGCCCGGCGCCAGTCTGGCCCGTGAGGTCACCATGTTCGGTGTTGTCGAGGCGATCGACAGCGACAAGCCGTCGGTTACTCTGCGCGGTTCGAAAGGCAAGCAGTTGGAGGTCCAGGTGCGAGATCCCGAGCGCCTGGAGAAGGTGGCGGTTGGCGACCAGGTGCAGGTCACCTACGCTCAGGCGGTAGTGATCTCCGTGGACGCCGCGAGCGAGTAAGCGCCTCTCAACCGGCGGCCGGCACCCCCGCGCCGCCGCTTCCTAACCGGTTGTTGTCCCTGGACAAAGGCCCGGCCAAGCGCTACGAGGAATTTATGGGATTTCGTCTTTTCGGTGCCACCGTTGCGTCGCGGCTGCCCCTTTTTCCAACTACGCGACCGGGACCAACGAAGTGATCAAGAAACTCTTCAAACTACTGCTTTGGCTGTTGCTGCTTCCGGTTTTCCTGATATTACTGCTAGTCGTCACCGGCCCCTGGGAATTCGATCTCAGTGGCCAGCGTGAGCGCATCGGCGGGCTGCTGCAGGACCACCTGGGCTGGGAGATGCAGGTGGAGCAGGGCCCGGTACTGACATTGTCCGGCCAGCTCGGATTATCCGCTGGCGGTTTGCGGCTGGCGAATCCGGCCTGGACGGAGGCGCCTGAGCTCATCCGGGCGGAGAGGATCGAGGTGGCGGTTGACCTTTGGCCGCTGTTTTTCAGACGCCTGGAGGCGGCGGCCGGTCGCCTGTCCGGGGGCGAAGTTCGGTTACATTGGGACGCGGCGGGGCGCAGCAACTGGCAGCCGGCGACCGGCGAAGGGGCGGCAAAGCCGGCGCGCGGTTCTGGCCTGGATTGGCAGCTGCCGGATAGCTGGGATGTGCAGGTCGAGGACAGCAGCGTCGACTACCGCCACCTGCGCGACGGCACCAGCTACGATCTAACTATCCGCACCGCCCGGGTCGAGGGAGCCAGCGGGGCGGTTGAGGTGGCGGTGGCGTTGGACGCTGACGTGGACGGCAACCCGTTGACCCTGCAGGGGCGGATCGGGCGCTTTCGGGACCTGATCACCGGTTCGCGGCCCTATCCGGTGGACTTGAGCCTGAATCTGCTGGGGGTCCAGGGAAAGGCCAAGGGAGTTCTGGTCAATCCCCTTACCGGTGCCGACGCGGATCTCAAAGTCGAATTGAACGCGGACTCCATGGCCGGTTTCCGGCCCTGGCTGGGGAAGTACACGGAGCGATTGGAGCCGCTGCAGGCAGAACTGCGCGTGCATGGCAGCGGCCAGACCTATAGCGCCGAGTTGCTCCGGCTTGACCTGGGAGACGCCAGCGTGCGAGGCGATCTGGGTTTGGATCTGGCCGGCGAGCGACCGCGCGTAAAGGCGAGTGTGAAATCCCGCGACCTGGATCTTACCCCTTGGCTGGCGCGCAGGCGATCCGAGGCCGGAGAACCCCCGGCGCGGGAGGTGCCGGCGGAGGCCGATCCTGCCAAGTCAGCCCCGGCGCCAAAACTGTTTTCCGCTCAACCCCTGCCGTGGGATTCACTGCGGGCCCTGGATGCTCAGGTACTGGTGGAAGTGGAGCGCCTGCGGACGCACGGGGTCGAAGTCGCGGAACTGCGCCTGGAGTTGGAGCTTGAACAGGGGCGTTTGCAAACCAAGCTCAATGGGGTGGTGCAAGGCGACCGGGATTACTCCCTGACGGCCGTCGTCGACGGCCGCTCGTCGACGCCGGAACTGACGCTGAACCTCGACGGTGACAATCTTCGGTTGGCGAATTTGGCGGAGTTCACCGCGGCCCATGGATTGGTGGAAGGGGAGCTGGAGCTGCTGGTGGATCTCAAGGGCCGGGGGCGCAGTCCCAGCGCGATCATGGCCTCCCTGGACGGCAAGGCGTTGGCATTGGTCGAAGACGGCCGAGCGGACGTGCGCCGGCTCGATAATTTGGTGGGCGGTGCCGGCGCCTTGCTCGGGCAACTGGTTACTGCCAAAGACCAGCTGGCGCGGGTGAACTGCAGTGTCAACGGGGTGTTGTTCGAACGGGGGCAGGGCAAGGTTCAGGCGCTGCTCGATACCGATTATTCGGTGGTGGTGGGAACCGGGACCTTGGACTTGGTGGAGGAAAGGGTGGACCTTAGGGTCGTGCCAAAGCCCAAAGGCGTAACGCTGAGCGTGGCTGCCCCGGTGTTGGTTAAGGGTCCGCTTTCGGCGCCGGCGTTCGAGCTTGAACCCACCGGCATTCTGATCAAGCTCACCGATCTGGTGGCCAAGGCGGCCCTGCCGCATTTGATCCTGGTGGAAGCCTTCGGCGATGCGGTCAGCGACAGCGCCTGTGGGGCTTTGATGGCGGGCACGAGCGCCGAGGAACCGAAGAAGCCGGCCGCCTCGGGCAGCGTCGGCGCGGTAGCCGCGGGGGCAGACTCCGTAGTCAAGGGCACCCGTGGGGTGATTCAAAGCACGGGCGATACGGTACGAGGGTTATTCGGAACCCCGAATAAGGACGACCCCGAAACCGCGCCGGCTCCGCCGTCCGAACCAGCGCCGAAGGACGGTTCGCTGTTTCCCCACTGAGCCTTGAACCTAGAAAGAGCAGTTGACCGCTCCATTCTGACAGTAAGGTACTGAAATATAGGAACAAGCCTTCGACTTATCTCTTCACCGATTCGGTGATCCAGGCTATGGGGCGCATGGTACGCTTGCGGCGGCGTATGGTCCGGTCCTGTTCCAGACGGAACCCGACATTTCCCACATCCCTGTGGGTCGCTGCGTTGCAACTCCTTGGAATAGATTGACTATTCCGCGTCGTTGCGCCTCGGCTTTGGCTTCCTGCGTCGCTCTACCTCCTGCATCCATTCAGTCGTTGCCCTACACCCCCGCATGCACACCCTACACCCCGTCCAACTGCTCTTTCTAGGTTGAATCATTCCGCATCCTCGGCGCAGCGGAAGCCGATCGAGCCGTATACGGCATCGCCGCTCACCGGAGGCTTCACGTTGCGGTAGGAACTGCGAAGATTAGGCCGGTTCTCGTCCCAGGAGCCGCCCCGCACGACCCGGCGCACGCCGTTCTCCGGTCCTGCCAGTTTGCCCTCGGCGTAGAGATCCGGGATCGCCTTTGGAGCATAACAATTGCCGGTCCATTCCCCGGCGTTGCCGTGCATGTCGTACAGGCCCCAGGGGTTTGCCGGGCGGCTGCCGCGGGGCCAGGTGCGGTCTTCGCCGCAGCCGTCGGGTTCGTTCGGCACTGAGCCGAGGGTTTCGCCGTCGTCCAGTATCGCATGCACGCAGGTCACCTCTTCGCCCCAGGGGTAGCGGCTGGCGCTGCCGGCCCGCGCGGCTTGTTCCCATTCGGCCTCCCAGGGCAGGGGACCGCCGCTCCAGGCGCAGTAACCCGCCGCCTGCTGCCAATCCACACAGTTGACCGGGTGATCATCCCGGCCCTCGGCCTCGAAATTGCAGTAACGATTGTGGCCGTGATCTTTGGGGCGATCGCAGCGCCCGGACTGAACGCAGGCCCGGTAATCGGCTATCGAAACCTCATGACGGTCGATGAGGAATACCGGTACTTCTACCTGGACGCCGCCCGGCGGCCCTTCGTCGGCCTCGCAGGCGCTGTCGTCAATGGAGCAGCCCATCGCAAAGGGCCCGGCGGGGATGGCTAGCCCGGATATTTCACCAGGGATCGAGTTCCTGGCGCAGGGCCTGTGCGGCTGGGCGCCGATCTGGAGCGAAACAGGTAGCCATAGCTACCTGTTGAGTGAAGAGCAAGCCCAGGCGTGCAGGAACCAGCCAGGGGCGGGATAGCCAAGCGGCGGGATACAGGGTGTTTACGCAAGAGAACCGCCCAACTTACCTAAAAATGGAAGTTTTTCATTGGGTTACTATCAGCCGCTAGGCGGCTTGGTGAAATATCCGGGCTAGGCGGTCGCTGGCCTGCAGGGTCGCAGTGGTGAGCGCGGCAAGGGTCAGGAGGATCAGGCGCTTGATCATAATGGCGTCTGGTTAGTTTGACGTTTGCAGCAACTATAGCCGCAAACGGCTGGCTGCGTTGGCGAGGGTGCACCCGCCTCAGCCTGCCTGCCCGGGCTCTGACGCCGCCGACCTCCGGGTATATACTGCGTCGCTTGCGACGCTGAGGGTGGGGATTGCCGCTGTCGGGAATCCTCACTCCGCTGAGGACATCGAATGCTAGACGTGGTCTGGGTTTCCATCGCTTTCGTCTTCGGACTGGGGGCTCGTTTGGTTGGCCTGCCGCCGATGACAGGCTACCTGTTGGCGGGCTTCGTGCTTTTTTGGGCGGGGGCGGATGCGGGAGAGACCCTGACTCATTTTTCCGAGATGGGGGTTACCTTGCTGTTGTTCAGCATCGGCTTGAAGCTGCGCTTGGGGACCCTGCTCAAGCCCCATGTTTGGGGCGTGGCGTCGCTGCACATGGGGCTGGTCGTATTGGGCTTCGGGTTGGCCTTTTCCGCCCTCGGCGCCCTGGGCTTTTCTCTGTTCGCCGGGCTGGATCCCGTCAACGCCCTCTTGCTGGCCTTTGCCCTGAGTTTTTCCAGTACCGTGTTTGCTGTCAAAGTGCTGGAGGACAAGGGCGAGATGTCGTCCTTCTACGGCACCATCGCCATCGGCATCCTGATCGTGCAGGACATCGTCGCGGTGGTTTTTCTTGCCGCCTCCAGCGGTAAGATTCCCTCCGGCTGGGCGTTGCTGCTGCTGGCGCTTATCCCGCTGCGTCCGATGATAATGAGGGTTATGCAGGCGGCGGGGCACGGGGAGTTGCTGGTCTTGTTCGGCCTGACGCTGGCCCTCGGCGGCGCCCAAATCTTCGATTGGGTCAATGTGAAGGGCGACCTCGGGGCCCTTATCCTGGGTGTGCTGCTGGCGTCCCATCCCAGGGCCTCGGATCTGGCGCGCAGCCTATTGGGGTTCAAGGACCTGTTTCTGGTCGGTTTCTTCCTCAGCATCGGGCTCAATGGGATTCCAGGTCCTGAGGCGCTGTGGACCGCGGTGTTGCTCGGGCTGCTGATCCCGCTCAAGGGATGGCTGTTTTTCTGGCTGCTGGTTCGCTTCCGGCTGCGCGCCCGCACCGCTTTCCTGGCTAGCTTGAGCTTGGCCAACTACAGCGAATTTGGCCTTATCGTCGCCGCTATCGGAGTGGCTAGTGGATGGCTGAGCGAAACCTGGTTGATCACGCTGGCCATAGCCTTGTCCATCTCCTTTGTAGTGGCGGCACCGCTGAACGGCCGTTCCCATAGCTTTTACGCCGAATACCGTGATCGGCTGCGGCGGTTTCAGGGGCCTCGGCGCATCGCCGAAGAGGCGGTGATCGTGCCCGGGGAGGCCCGCGTTCTGATTCTCGGCATGGGCCGGGTCGGAGTCGGGGCCTACGACGCCATGGTGCGTAAGACCCGCGAGCCGGTGGTAGGCGTAGATCTGAGCGCAGAGGCGGTGGAACGGCATCTGGCAGAGGGCCGCAGGGTGATTCGGGGAAGCGCCGTAGACCCTGACTTCTGGTCGCGCCTGCATCTGGACCACAGCCAGGTGAGGCTGGTGCTGCTGGCGATGCCGCGGCTGCCGGAGAACGTCCTGGCGGCCCAGCAGTTGCGTAGATACGGCTATTCCGGACCGATCGGGGCGATCGCCAAGTATCCCGACGAGGTCGCCAAGCTGGAGGAGGCCGGGGTGCAAATGGTGTTCAATTTGTATGCCGAGGCCGGTGCGGGCTTCGCCGAGCACGTTGCCCAGGCACGGCCCGCGGGGCTGGAGTTGGTGCAGTGACGAAAGCCGGTGGTCGCAGCTGCAAAGGTCCCGAGAACGCCCTCATGCTGCGCCGCAAGCCGTATCGGCCGGGGTGCAGGGGTATCTCGGTGCGGCCGCGCTAACACCCTCTCGCGCCGGCCTCGGGGGTGGCTTGAGGCCCCACCGATGCTAGGCGGCGATTGCCAGGCCGGCCTGAAAGGGGTTTTCGATAAACTTACTTTCTGTAATAATTTTGCAACTTGGTGGAATGTTTCGTTTCCGCAACGCCTCTATGGAGGGGGTTCGGGTGTCGGGGGCGGCAGTTACCAGCTAAGGAAACGCTGATTGAATCGCGTTTCTCGTGCGGGGCAGGATGCCCCCCCTTTTTGCAGGCGTCCAACCGCCTGCGAATGAAGGCTTCCGGAAACCGTGTTTTCGAAAGCCGCGCTGAAAAAATGCCAAGGAGGGCTTTTTTCAGCGTTTCCTTAAGCGGTAGTTCACCAGGAGCAGTTCGCCCGCCCAAAGGGGCACGGCTAATGACGATGGCAATCTTGTTGTCTGCACGCATCGCTGTTTAGGGTTTGCGACATTGACGGCCCCGAGCACTGATTTAAGTTGCCAACGAAGCTGCTAAAGGAATTAATACTAACAACAGACCGTTACGGGGAGAGTATGAAGTTTTTGGCCGCCTTTTTCGTCGCTTTGGCGCTCACCATCAGCTGGCAAACCTATAGCCTGGCCCGGCAGCAATCTGCTTCGACCCCGGAGATCGCAGTCTCTACGCTGCTCTACCCTGATTCGTCCGCCATGTCGGTGGCACGGGATTGGTCGGCCGGCCAGCAGCGCGGGGATTGATCGGAGCCGTCTTCGTCGCTCAGCCCGTCCGGCTGGCCGCACGCGCGTTTGACGTGTACTTGGAACTGAAACAAATTCGCAAAATCGGATGTTCGGTGCCGCGCTGGTACTGGCGGACTTGTCCCTTCTACGGACCCGCCAAGTAATCTGAGGCTAATTTTTCGATCCGAAACGGTAGATCGAGTTCGCCACCGGCGCGATTCGAACTCAACCGCTCTCGGATTCGGCATCGGGCGGGGCAAGGGGAAACTCGCAGCTGAAGCTCGAGCCCTTGCCGACGATACTGGCGATTTTCAACGCGCCGCCATGACGGTGCACCACATGCTTGACGATCGCCAGCCCCAGTCCGGTGCCCCCGGATTTGCGCGATCGTCCAGGGTCCACCCGATAAAAACGTTCGCTGAGCCGCGCCAGATGGCGTGTCGCTACGCCTTCGCCCGTGTCCGCCACCGTGAATACCGCCCGTTCTCGCTCTCGCTGCCAGCGGATGTCGATGTGCGCGCGCGGCGGGGTGTGCCGAACCGCATTGAAGATCAGGTTGGAGAACGCCGTACGCACTTCGCCGCGGTCGCCTTGCAGGTACAGCTCGGGGTCGGCGCGCAAGCTGATTTGGTGGTGGTCGTTGCCGCTGAGCGCGCGGGCCTCGTCCACGATTCCTGCCAACAGTCGGGCCACCGGCACCGGCTGCCAGTCCACCGTGTCGATGGTGAACTCGAGTCGCGATAGGGTGAGCAGGTCACTGACGATGGCCTGCATTCGGGCGGTCTGCCCGTGCATCAGTTCCAAAGCCCGGTGCTGGCCCGGGTTGTGGGTGGTCTCGCCCATCAACATGGTCTCCAGAAAACCGTTTAGAACCGTCAGCGGGGTGCGCAGTTCGTGAGAGACGTTGGACACGAAGTCACGGCGCACCTGATCGATGTGGTAGACCTTGGTGATGTCACGGGCCACTAGCAGCAGCTGGTGCTTGCGTCCGAACGGGACCAGGCGCAGCGAGAGCATCAGCCCCTTATTCGCGGGGGGATTGAATTCGATAGGGCGATCGAAATCCCCGTTCTCCAGATAAGTGCGCAGAATCGGGTGGGGGACCGCTTCGGGAAGGGGCTTTCCGCGAATGCGCCGGCGCCTCAGCCCGAACAGTTCCAGGGCGGCGCGGTTAACCCAATCGATCCTGAAGTCGCGGTTGACGATAATGGTGGCATCGGGCATCGCAGCCGCCGCCTCGCGGAAGCGGTCGGAAAAGCGCACCAGCCTGCGCTTGTGCTTGCGCCCGCGTAGCCGCAGGCGCTCGATGCCGACGTACAACGGGCGCCACAATCCCGGCGGGTAAGGTGGCCGCAGCGGCCCGCGAGCGGCGACACGGCGCGTCAGGCGCAGCAGCTGGACCAGATGCCAGCCGGTATACAGGCCAAGGGCGGCCAGCGCGCTGGGGAAGTAGCCACCGCTGAACCAACCGAGCGCCAGAGCGGTAAGTACCAGTGCGCCGAGGATGCCAAACTCCTGCCGCATCGCATCAGCTCGCTTGAGATTGCCGCCGGACTTGGCTCAGGGGCGTCCCGAAAATCGATAGCCGGCACCGCGGACAGTCTGGATCAGCTTGTCGTGGTCGGAGGCCTCGAGAATTTTGCGCAGGCGTCGGATGTGCACGTCTACCGTGCGCTCCTCTACATAGGCGCCGTTGCCCCAGACCTGGTCCAAGAGCTGCTGGCGGCTGAAAACCCGCTCGGGATGGGCCATAAAGAAGTGCAACAGCCGGAACTCGATGGGCGTGACGTTGAGCTGTTTACCCCGCAGGCTGACCCGGTGGCTGCTCGGATCCAGCTGAAGGCCCAGCACATTGAGCTTGTCTTCTGCTTGCTGGCCGGCGCGTCGCAGCAGGGCTTTGAGGCGGGCGATCAACTCGCGCGGCGAGAACGGCTTGGTGATGTAGTCGTCTGCTCCGCCGCCGAGGCCTTTGACCAGGTCCCGTTCCTCGGTGCGGGCGGTAACCATAATGATCGGCAGGCCCTCGGTCATGGGGTCCTCTTTCAGCTGCTTGGCCAAATCAAGTCCGGAGCGCCCAGGCAGCATCCAGTCCAACAGCAAAAGGTCCGGTTGCTTACGCCGGATCATTTCAAGGGCTACTCGGGCGTCAGCTGCCTCCTCGGTTTCGAAGCCTGCCGCCTCCAATGCGAAGCGGATCACCTCGCGGATGTCAGGTTCGTCATCGACGATCAGGATACTTGCCATGCTATGGTCAGCGTCCGATACTGCATTGGCAACCATAGAGAATCCGGTCCAAGGGGCAGGTGGGAAGGGCCGTCGTCATCCTTGGCGGGATACGAATTGAACTACAGGTTGCGAGTCCAGACGGGGCGCAGCCGCGCCGGCGGCCTTTCGGCGGTTCGCGGTAGACCGGAAACCTCCACAGAGGCTTACCCGTAGCGGCCTTCGATGTAATCGGCGGTCTGCTGAGATTTCGGGGTGACGAAAAGTTCCTCGGTGGGCGCATGCTCCACCACCTTGCCCATCAGCATGAAGATACATTCTTCGCTGGCGCGCCGGGCCTGGGCCATGTTGTGGGTGACGATCAAGATGGTGTACTTCCCGCGCAATTCCCAGATCAGTTCCTCCACCGCGGCGGTGCCCTTGGGGTCGAGGGCGGAGCAGGGCTCGTCCATCAGCAGCACGCCCGGTTTGACCGGCAACAGGCGGGCGATGCACAGCTTCTGCTGCTCCTCCAGCGACAGGCCGTGGCCTTCTGGTTCAGCCTGTCCTTGACCTTGTCCCACAACAGCACCTGCTTCAGCGCCTCTTCCACGATCTGTCGTCCTCGTCGCTACGGCTGTAGCGCCGATCCTTGTTGTGCAGCCGATGGCCGAACAGGATATTGTCTCGGATCGAGATCGGCAAGGGGTTGGGGCGCTGGAACACCATGCCGATCTGCTTGCGCACCTGCACCAGTTCTACTTGCGGGTCGTAGATGTTCTGGTCCGAGCACCTCGATGCTGCCTTCGATGCGCACATAACCCAGGCGCTCGTTGATGCGGTTGACGCTGCGCAGGAAAGTCGACTTGCCGCAGCCGGAGGGGCCGATCAGGGAGGTGATGCGCCCCTGGGGATCTCCAGATCGACGTCGAACAGGGCCTGGAAGGTTCCGTACCAGAGGTTCAGCTTCTTGGTGCGAATGGCGGATTTGGGGCTGGCGTCATTCATGGCTTGGGCGGCGTTGCATTCATGGGCTGGGCTCGCTGTCATGGACCGGATCAACCGAACCGGCCTTCCACATAGTCGCGGGTGCGCTGGTCTTGCACCTCGCCGGTGAACAGGTCCTCGGTCACGCCGATCTCCACGCACTCGCCCTCCAGGAAGAAGGCGGTGCGGTCGGCCAGCCGGCGGGCCTGCTGCACCAGGTTGGTGACCAGGATGATGGTCATTTCGCTGCGCAGCTCCTTGAGCACGTCCTCGATGCGCATGGTGGTGACCGGGTCGACGGCGATGGAGAACTCGTCGAGCATCAGCAGTTCCGGCTCCTGGGACAGGGCGCGGGCGATGGTCAGGCGCTGCTGCTGGCCGCCGGAGAGCAGGCTGCCCAGCGCGTTGAGGCGGTCCTTGACCTCGTCCCAGAGCGCGGCCCGGGTCAGGCAGCGCTCGACGATCACGTCCAGCTCGGCCTTCTTGCTGATGCCGCGCAGGCGCGGCGACAGCGCCACGTTCTCGTAGATCGTCAGCGGCAAGCCCACCGGCAGCGGGAATACCACCCCGATGCGGCTGCGCAGGGCATAGACATTGCGCAGCTGGCGCACGTCCCGGCCGTTGAAGTGGATCTGCCCTCGACCTTCATATTGCTGTCGAAGGTATCCATGCGGTTGAGCGCCTTGAGGAAGGAGGTCTTGCCGGCGTTGGCCGGACCGATGATGCCGAAGATCTCGTTCTCCCGCACCTCGAGGGACACTCCCTCGAGCGCGTGGCGCCGCCGTAGCGGATCTTCAGGTCCTGACCGCCAGTTTGACATTGGTCTGGTCAGTAGCTTGTGGGGCGGTTGCGCTTACCATTTCTTCTTGCCCCGCAGGTACATACGGAAGGCGATGGAGACGCTGTTCATGATCAGCACCATGGCGATCAGCACCAGCGCCACGCCGAAGGGCAGCGCCTTCGGGCACATTGGGGACCTGGGTGGCGACCACGAACAGGTGCAACGACATGGCCATGGTCTGGTCGAACACGCTCTGCGGCAGGAACGGCAGGAAGAACGCGGCCCCGGTGAACATGATCGGCGCGGTCTCGCCGGCGGTGCGCGAGACCTCCAGGATGACGCCGGTGAGGATGCCGCTGACCGCGTTCGGCAGCACCACCCGGCGGATGGTCTGCCAGCGCGTGGCGCCCATGTTCCAGCAGGCCTCGCGGAAGGCCTGGGGCACCGCCTGCAGTGACTCCTTGGTGGCGACGATCACCACCGGCAGCGTCATGATCGCCAGAGTCAGGCTGGCCGCCAGGATGCTGGTGCCGAAACCGAAGAACATCACGAAGGCGCCGACCCCGAACAGGGCGTGCACGATCGAAGGCACGCCGGCCAGGTTGATGATGGCCAGGTTGATGATGCGCGTGAACCAGTTGTCGCCGGCATACTCGCTGAGATAGATGGCCGCGGCGACCCCGAGGGGCACGGAGATCAGCAGGGCCACGGAGACCAGCCAGACGGTGCCGACCAGGGCCGGGAAGATGCCGCCCGCGGTCATGCCGTTGGTGGGCTCGGTGAACAGGAAGTCCATGGAGATGACACCGGCCGCCCTTGTAGATCAGCATGCCGAGGATGACGACCACCGGCAGGATCAGCAGCAGGGTCATCAGCAGGAACAGGATCGAAACAGCCCCTGGACCTTTCGGTTCTTGGTATTGAGTGTGGATTCTGAAACATGGTCGTGTCTCTAGGTTGAAGGCCTCGGCGGCGTCTCCGCCGCTGGCGGCCGGCTCTTATCCCTTACGGATGCCGCGCACGATCAGGTCGGCGGTCAGATTGATGATGAAGGTGATCAGGAACAGGAAGATGCCGATGGTGAACAGGGCCTGGTAGTGCTCCGAGCCCTCCGCGGTCTCGCCGAGCTCGGCGGCGATGGTGGCGGTCAGTGCCCGCACCGAATCGAACACGCTGCTCGGGATGTTCACGGCGTGGCCGGTGGCCATCAGCACCGCCATGGTCTCGCCGAAGCCGCGGCCGACGCCCAGCAGGACCGCGCCCAACAGACCGTTCTTGGCCGCCGGCAGCACGACCTTGAAGATCACCTGCCAGCGGGTCGCCCCCAGGGCCTCGGCCGCCTCGCGGTAGCGGTCCGGTACCGCCTTGAGGGCGTCCTCGGCGATCGAGGTCATGATCGGCGCCGCCATCAGTCCCAGGATGATTCCGGCGTTGAGCACGTTCAGCCCCACCGGCACGTCGAACAGCTCGATGATCAGCGGGTTCATGATGGTCAGGCCGATGAAGCCCCAGACCACGGACGGAATGGCCGCCAGCAGCTCGACCAGGACCTTGAGGAACTCGCGCGTCTTGCCGGTGGCGAACTCGCCGATGTAGATCGCCGCCCCGAGCGAGAAGGGGATGGCGACGAGCATCGCCAGGCCGGTGACGCTGGCGGTGCCGGCGATCAGCGCCAGGATGCCGTACTCCGGGGCGTCTTCGTCGCTCGGCTCCCAGTACGGGGAGGAGAAGAACTCCTCGAAGCTGAAGCCGCTCGAGCATGAAGCCGAAGCCTTCGTAGGTGATGAAGACGAAGATGCCGATAATGAAGACGATGGCGGAGATGCCGCCGATGAACACCAGGGCCTGAACCAGCTTGTCGATGTACCAATCGGCATTGCGGCGGTCGAAGTCCGCCGCCAGGTTGGGCGAGCCGGACATGTCAGGATGCCCCCTCGCCGCGTAGCAACTCCATCAGGTCCTTGATCTCCACGGCCAGGCCCCGGTACAGGGCTTCCTGGCCCTGTTGGTCGCCGGTTTCAGGGGCTTCGCCCAGATCCCACTCCAGGGCTACTGTGTGGAAGGGCACCTCAGGGAAATAGTCGCTCACGGGGCCCTGCAGGCTGACGATTACATGTTGGTGGGCCAGTTCCAATTGGGTCAGGTCGAGCCCGCGCGGCGCCATGCCCTCAGTATCCACCCCCGTGCCCGCAGGAACTCCACCAGCGCCGGACTCAACGCCTGCGCCGGGTTGCGCCCCCCGCTGGAATAGCGACCACTGTCTGGATAGGCTTTGGCCGCGATCGCCTGTGCCATCTGGCTCATGCAGCTATTGTCTTCGTCGACGAACAGAATGTTGTAGACTTTCGGAGCCTTTTGCTCGCCGGTGGCCGCGAACACCGTCTCCTCGCAGATGTTCTTGGCCTGGTCGGCGACCCGCTTGAGCTGGGTGAAGATCACGAACACCGCCAACAGGTCTTTGATCGCCTGCTGGGCAGTATTGGCCATCATCTCGCCGTACACGGCGTCCATGTTGGCGTCGAGCTGGCTCACCACGCGGATGGTCGCGCGTGCGGCAGCCGCATCCAGCCGTTCGAAGGCATCGATCGCCTGGCCCAGGGCAAGCTGCGCCTCTCCGGCCAAACGCTCCAGCTCGCTGCCATATGGCCGGCGGGCGGGGTCGCGAGCTGCACGGACTCGCGGCAGATGGTCACCGCATAGTCGCCGATGCGCTCCAACTCGATATTGACGCGGATCACCGACGACAGCATGCGCAGATGCCCTGCGCTGGGTAGATGGACGGCAATGAACTGGTGGCACAGGCGGTCGATCTTGCGCATCCGGCGGTTGATCGGGTGATCACCGAGGACGGTGGCATTGGCCAGCTTGCGGTTGCCGGTCTGCAGCGCGTGCACCGCATCGCGGACCCTTTGGGCGACGGTTTTGGCCTGTTCGTGACCAGGTCGCGGATCTGGTTGAGGTCCTTCTCCAGGCGGGCTTCTAAGTGGGACATGACTTGGGGTTCCTGGGCCGGATTGAACTTCCGCAACGGGGCTGAAGGCCCCGTTGCGGGGGGGCTTAGTTACACTGGACGTCGCGCATCGGCGCGTAGCCCTTGTTCAGGAGGATGCACTGGCCGGCATCGCTCAGGATCCAGTCCATGTATTCCTTGATCTTGCCGGTGGGCTCGCCGTTGGTGTACATGAACAGGGGCCGGGCGATCGGATAGCTGCGGTCGCTCGCAGTCTCCACGCTGGGGCTCACGCAGGCGCCGCCGGTTTCTTGCGAGATGCAGGCCATCTTGATGTGGTCGGTGGCATAGGCCAGGCCGCTGTAGCCGATGGCGCAGGGGGTGTTTTCCACCAGGTCGACCACGTCCTTGGAACCGTGCATATCCAGGGTGCCCTGGCGGAACTTGCCCTTGGCCAGCACCGCCTTCTTGAAGTAGGCATAGGTGCCGGAGTTGTTCTGGCGGCTTACCACTACGATCTCGTCGCTGTCGCATCCGGGGACCGTGAGGCCCAGATCCGACCACTTTGTGGCGCTGCCACCGCGGCCGAAGACCTGCTGCAACTGCTCGTAGGACAGGGTATCGGCCGGGTTGTCCTGGTGTACGAACACCGCCAGGGCATCGTAACCCACCACGTGCTCCATCGGTTGCTGGCCGGACTTCTCGGCCGCCTTGATCTCTTTGTCCTTCATCATGCGGCTGGCGTTGGCGATGTCCACGGTGCCGTTGATCATGGCCGCAATACCGGTACCGGAGCCGCCGCCGGAGACCGCCACGGCCACGCCGGAGTCCACATCGCGGTAGGCTTCGGCCCAAGCTTGGGCTACGTTTACCAGGGTGTCCGAGCCTTTGTTCTGAATCAGGGTGCGCTCTTCGGCCAGAGCGGTGCCGGCGCCGAGGGCGGCGGCCATAGTCAGACTGAGCAGGCATGCAGTTCTTTTCATCAAATTTGACCTCGGTAGATGGTTGGTTGCGAATTCGGTATCCGGTCGAGCGCCTTATTTGAAGTTTTGGTGACGCTGGAGTTACCCGGAGGTTGCCATACTATTGCGCAAATATTGCGATAAGATGACGAAGTTGAAGCGGGGCGCGGGATTCCCTGAGCGACAACGACTGGTAGAATAGGAGTCTTAGTCAGCGGACAAGGCCTGCCCTTTAGTGAACGAGTTTCTGATCCTGTTTCTCCTGTTGATCTTGTCCGGGGTGTTCTCCGGTTCCGAAACCGCCTTGGTGGCCTTGTCCCTGGCGCGGGCCGAAGGTCTGCTCAAAGAGGGGCGCCACGGCGCTCACGCCCTGTACGAGCTCAAGCACGACCCCTCGCGCATGCTGATCACCATTCTGATCGGCAACAACGTGGTGAATATCGCCGCCTCGGCCATTGCGACGGTGATCGCCACCGAGTGGCTCGGCAGCATCGGCCCCGGCATCGCGGTGGGGGTGCTGACGGTACTGATCCTGGTGTTCGGCGAGATTACCCCCAAGAGCCTGGCCACCCGATACTCCGAGCGGATCTCCCTGGCCATTGCCCCGCCGATGCTCGGCTTCATGCGCCTGATCTATCCTCTGGTTTGGACGTTCCAGCGGCTCACCAACTACGTGCAGAAGCGAACGGGGGCCAGTGGCGACCCAACGGTGACGGAGTCGGAGCTGATCAGCATGGTCGAGCACGGCGAGGCCGAGGGCACCATCGAGGCCGATGAGCGCGCCATGATCGAGCGCGTGTTCAGCTTCAACGACCTGCAGGCGGAAGACGTGATGACGCCCCGTTACCAGGTATTCGCGCTCAACGGCGATCAGCCCATCGTCGGGGCCCTGCCCGAGATCATGGGCCGCACCTATACCCGCATACCCCTCTACAGCTCAGATCCCAACGAAATCACCGGCGTGGTCTATCTGCGAGACTTGTTCGAGGCGGTGGTGGAGGGCGCCCAACAACAGCCGCTGGAGAGCATTTCCCGAAAACCCCTGTTCGTGCCGACCACCCAGCCGATCGACGAGCTGATCGCGCTTTTGCGGCGGCGCAAGCAGCACCTGGCCATTGCCGTGGACGAGCACGGCTCGATGCTCGGGGTGGTTACCCTGGAGGACCTGCTCGAGGAGTTGGTGGGCGAGATCTACGATGAATCCGACGAGCTGCCGCGGGGAGTTAATGAACTTCAACCCGGCCGAATCGTGGTGGAGGGTAGCGCCGAGCTGCGGGTGGTCGAGGAGTATTTCGGCCGCGATCTGCCCGGAAAGCCCACGGACACGGTCGGTCGCTGGCTGCTGCGGCATCTGGGACGTATCCCCGAGGGGGAGGAGCGGTTCGTGGTCGACGGTCTGGACGTATTTGTGCAGCTCGTCACCAGGAGCCGGGTCGAGCAACTGGTGCTGCAGAACGTCGGGCAACCTGAGATCGCGCAACCCCCCGAGGACGAGAGCGCAGACGGCGCCCCCCAGTCCTGAGACGCCGATCCAGGTTCGGACAGGTCACACGAATACCTCGTCCGGCGTGGCGGTGAAGTCTTGGCTAAGGGCTTCGATAATCGTGTGCAGCACCAGGCTGATCACCTTTTCCTTGTCTTCATTGGCGATAATTGGCATGTTTGCCTGGTCCGCCTCCGAAAGCAGGTATTCCTGCAAGGTCCAGATGGCGTCGAAATGGGACAGCTGGCGCTCGGCTTGACGTCCAGGGGCGTGCAGACCGCGGCCGGCCAGTCGGTTCTTCAGCTGCTTCTGTTTCAGCACCGCCAGCATTACCGGAACGATCAGGGCGTCACCTCGGTCGCCGATGCGGTTGAGCAGGGCCGGATGCACGTGGATACCCTCCAAAATCAGCGATACCCGCTCCCGCAGCGCCCGTTGGATCACTGCCTCGCAGGGCAACGCCAACAGCTCGGCCTGGCTCCGATAACCGTCCGCCACCAAGTCCTGCTCGCTGCTGTTTACCTGGGGCGGCAGCTTGCTCCAGGCGCTGAAGGAGGAGGTGTGCAGCACCGGCAGCAGTTGCTCCGGCACCAGCATGCGCATCACCTCCCGCAGCATGTCGGTGGACTGGGTGCGAACGATGCCGAGGCGGTGGGCCACCTCGGTGGCGATCGTACTCTTGCCGCAGCCGGTGGTGCCGCCGAGGAGCAGGATCAGGGGCCGCCCGCTATGGGTGTAGTGGATCCACACCAGGTAGCGGTGCGCGGTTTTGTTGCCGAAAAGCTTGTCCAGACAATGGTAGGTCAAGTGGCCGATCTTGCTGGAGGGAATCTCTGTCTCGCCTTCCTCCAATAGCTGCTCGTAGACCTGCGAGGTGGCCAGGGCCGCGTCTTCGCTCGACAGCCCGCAGGACTCCAGGCACAAATAGTGCTGGGAGCGGGAGAACGGGACCACCTGATTGTGCTGGTCACGTACCAGAATGGTGGGGGGCTGGCGGTTGGTCTCGTAGGCCTCGGCCAAGGCTTTCTCGTTGGCCTTGCGCAATTGCTTGATGACCAACGCCCGCAACTCGTTGGTCGAGATCTCCTCCACGTCTGCCAACTCCTGGCGGACATTCGAGGCGAATCGGTAGGCATCGTCGAAGGGCATGCCGGCATCGTTCAGGGAGCGGGTCAGGATGCCGCGCAGGAACGGGGTGCGGGTCCCCTCGGAGGAATCGACTACCAGGGTCTTGGACATGGTGCTGAGTAGCTTTCGGCTGGCCGGGCTAATGCGAGCGGCAGGGGATTGGGGCGGGCTCCAGCGTGCGCCGCGCCTTCATTGAAATGTAACATAGCTTAGGGGTCGGGAAAACGCCCACGCCGCCGGGAGGCGCACAAATTTACACGGCGCTTGACAGGCCGTTTCAGAACATTAAAATAGCGGGCGTTTCGACGAGGCGGGAATAGCTCAGTTGGTAGAGCACAACCTTGCCAAGGTTGGGGTCGCGAGTTCGAATCTCGTTTCCCGCTCCAAATCGCCTGTAAAAACCCCGTGCGAAAGCCGGGGTTTTTTCGCCTTCGGACTCATAAATCAGGGTCCTTGGGCCACTCTACGGCTGAGTGGCAGAGTGGTTATGCAGCGGCCTGCAAAGCCGTGTACCTCGGTTCGATTCCGGGCTCAGCCTCCAATTTCTGCTGCAATGTGTCCCGTATTCCGCTGGATTGCGGCGCGCACCCAGCCCCACGCCCGGGTGGCGAAATCGGTAGACGCAGCGGACTTAAAATCCGCCGGCCATTGCGGCCGTGCCGGTTCGACTCCGGCCCCGGGCACCAACTCCCCGGCTGTCCCCCGGGGTTCTCGAGGATTCTCTTTCCCCTGCGGCAGTCCTCTGGAGAAATCCTGAGCGTTCGGTTCCATCCAACTGAAAAATAGGAAGAAAATGATCCATTGGCGTGGGTTCTGTGCGGCTCGGAGTCTGTCCCCCGCAGCGTTTCCTTCGGTCGCCGATCGGTAATATCATATAAGCAAATTAGTAAACAAGGGCTGTAGGAGCGAACCGCTATGTTCGAACGGTATTCTGATTGGAGGCTCTCTATCGGATTTCTGGTTTGTTTGCTGGCCTCCCCGGCCAGCGCACAAAGCTGGGACAGTCAGCTTTACGACGGCAGCCGCATCGAGGTGGATGTCACCACCAACAAGGCGACCCTCTACGGGGAGGACGGGAGCGAAGCGCCGCTGTGGGACGGGGTACACGAACTCGAAGACGGCCGCACGGTGATTGTCCGCGACGGCGTGATGGTGCCGAACCGGGAGGTGCTGAACATGCGCCGCGAGCCTTCGCGGGAAGAGGACTTCGTTCAGCAAGGCTTCCTCGCCTGCGACAAACTGGTAAACAAGGCCTGCGGCCTGGCGGACGAGTGCGCGGACTCATCAGGCTGCAGGCATGCCCGCAGCCTGCGGACCTTCGCCGAGCAGGAACTCGAAGAGAGCTCCAAGCCTGGCTTCGGGGCCCGCTTTGCGGCAGTCCCGGCGCAGTGCCGGGACGCCTTGCTCAACGAAACGCTTTTCCCGCCCTGCAATAAGGAGTTGGTAGGCGGCGAGCCGACACCCTGTGCACAACTGGTGCGGCGGATTTGTGGTGACCAGCAGCAGTGCGGCGAGCGCGCCGCCTGCCAGGCGGTTCGAGACCTGCTGGAACGTGAATATGACGAGCGCCTTGCCAACGGCAGCATGGAGGCGGTAGAGCCGACCTCCGAACAGTGCGGAGTGGCCTTGGCCGACGATCAGTTCTCGACGCCCTGTGCACCCTGAGCCCCGGGAGGATTCGGACCTCGCGCCCGGACAAGTGTCAGGAAATGGACTAAATTTCAATGTAGTGCCGGCCCCGGCGGCGGGGCCGGGCCCCGCGATTCTTTTTTGGCCCGAAGCGGAGACGGACGAGCCATGATGCGAGCGACAGTGGTGCTGGCAGTCTGCCTCTGGGCAATGCAGGCTCAGGGTCTGCACGCGCGTGAGGTCGTCCCGTCGGCTATGGGGAACCGGGGTCCGCTGCGGCGGCTTGGGGCTATCAGGGCCCGATAGGCCCCGAACACTGGGGCGAGCTGTCTCCCGCCTTCCGCCTCTGTGGCGAGGGCCGCGCGCAGTCGCCGGTGGATATCACCGAAACCCAGCCGCGGCGGCTTCCCCGGCTGGCATTTCAGTACCGCAGCAGTTCCTTGCACGTGGTCAACGACGGTCTGGTGGTGCGGCTGCTGTATGAGCCAGGCAGTTATATGCGTGTCGGCAGTCACCGCTACGAACTGGAGCACGTGGACTTCCACACCCCCGGCGAACACACCAAGAACGGTTTTGCGCCCGACATGGAGATTCACCTGGTACACCGGGACGGGGCAGGCAACTATGCGTTAGTTGCGATTCCCGTGGTCGCCGGGCGCCGCCACAACAGCCTGTTGTCGCGGATCTGGCAGCACCTGCCTGCCCGCCCGGGTCAGGAGTACGAGGACGCCTACATCGGCATCAAGCCGGTGTTTCTGCTGCCGCCCGATAAAGACTATTACGCCTACCAGGGCTCGCTGAGTAATCCCCCCTGCAGCGAGGGAGTGAGCTGGTTCGTTATGCGCCACGCCATCGAGGTTCCCGCCGAGTACGTGGAGCGATTCCGTCAGGTCTTGGGCCAGAACAACCGCCCCACTCAACCCCTAAACGGTCGTCCGGTTCTCTCCAGCAGGTGAGCGGGGGCCCGCTCGGAAGGCATTAGGCTGCGAAAGGGCTCCCATTGGGCGCCTCCGGAGTTCTATTCAAGGTCTCGAATTTCCACTCGCTTATGCGCAGCCGCCTGGCGGCCTGGTGAAACATGCGGGCTATGGGGGACTTGTTCAGTGTGCCGGTCCCAGGCCAGCATTTCCACCAGCCGGCTGTTCAGGCGCTCGTAAGCGGCCGCCGGGAGATTGCCCTGATAGAGGTTTTCCAGCGGTTCGGCAGTGGTCAGGATCAGCCTCACCTTGCGATCGTAGAATACGTCCACCAGATGCAGAAAGCGGCGCGCGGCCGAGTCCAGGGAGGGCGTCAGCACCGGGACGTCGGACACCATGACGCTGTGGTAGCGGTGGGCAATGTTCAGGTAATCAACCGATGAACGCGGGCTGTCGCACAGGGCGTCGAAATCGAACCAGACCACCCCCTGGCCGAGGCGGCGCAGGGGAATGTCGCGCCGGTTGATGCGGAGGCTGGCGGCACCGGGTACCGGTTCGCCGGCCAGTTCATCGAAGCGGCGCTCCAGCCATGCGTCGGCGACCGGACCGGTTTCGGTCAGCAGAGCGGCGGTCTCGGCCCCGGGCCCCAGCCGATAGTCGATACCGCCGTCCAGGTGCAGCACCTGGGTGTGGCGCTGGATCAGCTCTATGGCGGGCAGGAAGCGCTGGCGCTGCAGGCCCTTGCGGTACAGTTGGTCGGGGGCGGTATTAGAGGTGGTTACCAACGTGACGGCACGCTCGAACAGGGCCTGAAGCAGGCCGTGCAGCAGCATCGCATCACCGATATCAGTGACCACGAACTCGTCCAGGCACAAGACCCGGGTGTCGCGGGCCAGATCGTCGACGATCACCTTGAGCGGATCGGGTTGGGGCGGCAGCCGGTGCAGGGCGGCGTGGATGTCGGCCATGAACTGGTGAAAGTGCTCGCGGCGCTTCTCCGTAAGAGGTCAGGTTGGCATAGAAATGGTCCATGCAGTAGGTCTTGCCGCGACCGACGCCACCCCAAAGATACAGCCCGGGCAAGGGCGCCGGCGGGGCGGCGAAGCGGCCGGCCAGTCGCTGCAACCAACCCGCCGGCCGGAGAGGGGCGTTGTCCAGCAGTTTCTGACTGAGGTCATCGAGTCTGCGCAGCGCCTCGGCCTGGGCCGGGTCCCTGGCCCGTGGGTGGGCGGTAACCGGGCTCACCCGTTGCTCAGGGATGCGGCGACCAAGATCGATGAGCGCTCCAAGTGCGGCATCGGCGGCGGTGGCTCCTTGGGGGACGGTCAATCGGCAGCCCTCGATTATGCCGCACTGCGGCAGGGAATGCGCGCCGCCGGGCGCTGTACGAAGCGCCGGTTGATGGGGTAGGGGAAGACGTCTTCGAAGCAGCCTCGGCGGATGTTTTCCTGCTTCTGGCGCCAGAAGTCGGCCTCCAACAGATCGCCGTTGAGTTCCTGGAACAGGCGTCGAATTTCCGGGTCGGTGAGCAGGAAGCTGGCGAACTCCTCCGGAAAGACATCGTTGGGTCCGACGCTGTACCATGGCTCCTCGCTGAGTTCGAACTCCGGGTAGGGGGGCTCGGGGATCTGGCGGAAGTTACATTCGGTTAGGTAGCAGATCTCGTCATAGTCGTAGAACACCACCCGTCCCTGTCGAGTTACGCCGAAGTTCTTGAACAGCAGGTCGCCGGCGAAGATATTGGCCGCCGCCAGCTGGCGCAACGCCCGGCCATAGCCGGAGATCGCCTTACGCCGCCGCTCGGCATCGGCCGAGCGCAGGTAGATATTCAGCGGCGTCATGCGGCGCTCGATATACAGGTGGCGGATGATCAGCTGACCATCCTCGATGCGCAGGCTGGAAGCGGCTTCGCGCTGCAACTCCTCCAGCAACTCGGGGCTGAAACGCTCGAGCGGGAAGGCAGCCTGGGAATACTCCAGGGAGTCGGCCATGCGCCCGACCCGGTCGTGCTGTTTCACCAGCAGGTACTTCTGCTTCACCTGGTCCCGGGTCAAGTCTTTGGGCGGCGGAAAGCGGTCTTTGATCAGCTTGAACACCCAGGGGTAGGAGGGCAGGGTGAATACGTTCATCACCATGCCCTTGATGCCTGGGGCGGCGACGAAAGCATCGCCGGAGTGGCGCAGGTGGTGCAGGAAGTCGCGGTAGAACTCGGTCTTGCCGTGCTTCTGC
This sequence comes from uncultured Gammaproteobacteria bacterium, assembly GCA_963753615.1. Classification (GTDB taxonomy): domain Bacteria; phylum Pseudomonadota; class Gammaproteobacteria; order Chromatiales; family Chromatiaceae; genus CAVWCW01. Next base: position 165,436 of record CAVWCW010000005.1, on the reverse strand, counting down.
AGGCCGATGGCGGTATACAGATCGGCCTTGGTGTGGCGCGGCAGCAGCCGCAACAGGAAGTCCACCACCGCCGAGGGCACGGGGGTGTCGACCATGAAATAGGCGCGGGTAAAGCTGAACACATTGGCCAGTTCCTCTTCCCCCAGCAGCAGGCTGTCCACGTAAAGGCCGCCCCGCTCGTCGTTGAGGATGGGCACCACGAAGGGTATCTCCTCGGAGCCGTTGACCGCCTTGCCAATGACATAGGCCCCCTTGTTGCGAAAGAACGGGGTGCTCAGCACCGCCAGTTGGAAATTCTGGTGGCGCAGGGCGACGGGGGGGAAGTGGCCGCGCACCACCCGCAGCATATTGCGGATGTCGCCGCGCCGGTCGGCGAAAGACAAGCCGAAGTCGCAGTCGTCGAGGATCTGCCCGACTACGCGGTAGAAACCGTCCCGGGCCGGGTAGTAGCTGCGGTAGGCAGGAGTGTCCGCCTCCATATGCTCCGTGGACACCGCCGGGACGCACGAAGATATTGCGATTGTTGTAGTAGCGGCGGTCGAACAGGCGGCAAAAGACGGAATTGTAGAAGGTCTCCGCCAACTCCGGCTGTTGGTGCGGGTGCAGCAGGCGCACATATTCCACCTTGATGCGTTGCCAAAGCGGCTCGTCCAGCCCCGCGATGCCGAACGTCTCACGCAGCAGGGCGATGGTCTCCGACACCCGCAGGTCGTAGTAATGAATGCGCTCCCGCGAGGCTTCCTGCACCCCCTGCCAGTCGGCGCCCTCGAAGCGGGCCTTGGCACCGCGGGTTATCTGCTGGTATAGGCAGTAGTGGCGCTCGAAGCCGTCGAGCATGGCGCGGGCGATCTGCTTGGCGTGGATCCAGGCCATGGCCGTATCCTCAGGCGAGGCGCCGCGCGGCCACCAGGATGCCGTCGCGGTCGCAGTAGACTTAGGCGCCCGGGCGGAAGTCCACCCCGGCGAAGCGCAGCGCCAGGTCCGCCTGGCCCGCCCCCTGCTTGACGCTCTTGCGCGGGTGCGTGGTCAGGGCTTTGACCCCCAGGGGGAGTTCGGCGATGCGGGCGGCGTCGCGGATGCAGCCGTACATAATGACGCCCTGCCCACTGGTTGGCCACCGCCATTTCGGCCAGCAGGTCGCCGAGCATGGCACAGCGCAGGGAGCCGCCGGCGTCCACCACCAGCACCCGGCCGGCCCCCGGGCTGTTCCAGGGCCGTGCGGACCAGGGAGTTGTCCTCGAAGCACTTGAGGGTGACGATCTCCCCGGCGAAGCGTTCGCGGCCGCCGAAGTCCCGCAGCAGCGGGTCGCAGATCTGCACCTCGTCCGGGTACTCGTCGCTCAGGTCCGCGGTTGCGAATCCCATGGTTCGTTCCTCCGCTCTGGGCCGTTCAAGAGGCTCGGCGATAATCGCCAGGGCGCCAAGGGGATCTTGATAGAGCGCCCCTCGGTGTCCCGGCGGCTAAGGCACCTCAGGGAATCAACCCAGCGCCGTCTGCTGGAACTGGGCCTCTTCGGTGGAGCCGGTGAGCGCGGTTACCGAGGAGGCGCCGCCCTGGATCACCGTGGTTACGGCGTCGAAATAGCCGGCTCCAACCTCCTGCTGATGGGCGACGAAGCTATAACCCCGTTGCTTGGCGGCGAATTCCCGCTCCTGCACCATCTCCACATAGGCGGTCATACCCTGGTCGGCGTAACGCTCGGCCAGGTCGAACATGTTGAACCACATGCTGTGGATGCCCGCCAGGGTGATGAACTGGTATTTGTAGCCCATGGCGCCGAGTTCTCGCTGGAACTTGGCGATGGTGGCGTCGTCCAGGTTCTTCTTCCAGTTGAAGGACGGGCTGCAGTTGTAGGCCAGCATTTGCTCCGGGTACTCCCGCTGTAGGGCTTCGGCGAACTTACGGGCAAACTCCAGGTCGGGCGTGCCGGTCTCGCACCACACCAGGTCGGCGTAGGGGGCGTAGGCCAGGCCCCGGCTGATTGCCTGATCCAGACCGTTGCGGGTGGAGAAGAAGCCCTCGGCGGTGCGCTCGCCGGTGCAGAAGGGGCGGTCGCGCTCGTCCACGTCCGAGGTCAGCAGGTTGGCGGCCTCGGCATCGGTGCGGGCCAGCAACAGGGTGGGCACGCCCATGACGTCGGCCGCCAAGCGGGCGGCGATCAGCTTCTGCACGGCCTCCTGGGTCGGCACCAGCACCTTGCCGCCCATGTGGCCGCACTTCTTGACCGCAGCCAGCTGGTCTTCGAAGTGCACGCCGGCGGCACCGGCGCCGATCATGTTTTTCATCAGCTCGAAGGCGTTGAGTACGCCGCCGAAGCCGGCCTCGGCATCGGCCACGATGGGCAGGAAGTAGTCGGTGTAGTCCGGGTCGCCGGGGCCGATATCGCGTTGCCACTGGATCTCGTCGGCGCGCTGGAAGGCGTTGTTGATACGCCGTACCACCGTAGGCACCGAATCATAGGCGTACAGGGACTGGTCCGGGTACATGGTCTCGGAGCTGTTGTTGTCGGCGGCCACCTGCCAGCCGGAGAGGTAGATCGCCTCGATGCCGGCCTTGGCCTGCTGCACCGCCTGGCCGCCGGTAAGCGCCCCGAGGCAATTGACGTAGCCCTTGCGGGACTCGCCGTTGACCAGGTTCCAGAGCCGCTCGGCGCCGCGCCGTGCCAGCGTGTGTTCGGGTTGTATCGAGCCGCGCAGTCGCACCACGTCGGCGGCGCTGTAGCCCCGCTCCACGTTGCTCCAGCGGGGATTGGTGGCCCAGTCGTGCTCCAGGGCCTGGATCTGCTGTTGCTTGTTCATCGCTATGTCACTCCTCCAGTTAGGGTGCCGGTCCGCGGGGTCGCCCCGAGGGCCGGTCGGTATTTCTGGTTATGGGTTCAGTCGAGGATCTGGTATGCGGGTAGCGTAAGGAACTCCTCGAAGCGTTCCTGCAATACGATTAGGGTAAGCAGCTCAGCGGCCTCCCGAAAGCGTTCCTGTTCCAGGGCGTCGGGTCCGAATTCGGTGGTTACCGCCTGCAACTCCTCATCGAGAAACCGGCCGAACATCTCGGCGCTCACCTTGCGGCCGTCGTCCAGCACGCCCTTGGGGTAGCGAATCCACTGCCAGAGCTGGGCGCGGGCGATCTCGGCGGTGGCGGCATCCTCCATCAGATGGTGGATGGGCACCGCCCCGCGGCCGCCCAACCAGGCGGCGATATAGCGCAGAGCGGCGCTGACGTTGTTGCGCACCCCGGCCTCGGTAATGCTGCCGCTGGGCAGGCGCAGCAGGTCGTCCGCTTGGATTTCCTCCTGGAAGCCGGGGCGCTCGACCTGATTGGGCCCCGGCATGACGCGGTCGAACACCGCCATCGCCACCGGCACCAGCCCCGGGTGCGCCACCCAGGTGCCGTCGTGGCCGTCGCTGGCTTCGCGCTCCTTGTCCTGGCGCACCTTCTCTTTAGCCGCGGCATCGGCGGCCGGGTCGTCGCGAATCGGGATCTGGGCCGCCATGCCGCCCATGGCGTGGGCGCCTCGGCGGTGGCAAGTACGCACCAACAGCCAGGCGTACGAGCGCAGGAAATGGCTGGTCATGGTGACCTCGGCCCGGTCCGGCAGCACCCAATCTGGGTTGGCGTGGAAGCGCTTGATGAAGCTGAAGATATAGTCCCAGCGACCGCAGTTGAGCCCGGTGATGTGGCGCCGCAGCTCGTAGAGGATCTCGTCCATCTCGAAGGCGGCCAGAATGGTTTCAATCAATACGGTGCACTTGATGCTGCCGCGCGCCAGGCCCAGGTGCGACTCGGCGAAAGCGAACACCTGGTTCCACCAGCGTGCCTCGAGGTGGTTCTCCAGCTTGGGCAGGTAGAAATAGGGACCTGAGCCCCGCTGGAGCAGGGGATAGGCGTTGTGGAACAGGTACAGCCCGAAGTCGAACAGGGCGGCGGACACCGGCTCGCCATCCAGGGTCAGGTGGCGCTCGGGCAGGTGCAGGCCGCGGGGCCGCACCATCAGGGTGGCGATCTGGTCGTTGAGCCGGTACTCCTTGCCGTCCGGGTTGCGGTAGCTGATGCTGCGGTTCACCGCATCGATCAGGTTGAGCTGGCCCTCCAGGGTGCCCTCCCAAGTCGGGGAGTGGGCGTCTTCTAGGTCGGCCATAAATACCTTGGCCCCGGAATTCAGCGCGTTGATCACCATCTTGCGGTCCACCGGGCCCGTGATCTCCACCCGCCGGTCCTGGAGGTCCGCAGGGGTGCCGGCGATGCGCCAGTCGGCGCGCCGGATGTTCTCCGTCTTGGGCAGAAAGTCGGGCCGCTCTCCGGCGTCGAGTCGCGCCTGGCGCTCGCTGCGTCGGGCCAGCAACTGCTGCAGCGGCTGGCGGAAGCGGCGCTCCAGCTCCGCGACGAACTCCAGAGCGCCAGGGGTCAGCACCCGTGCCTGGTCCTCGCTCAATGGTTGGGCCAGGCGGAGGTCCTGGGGCTGGGGCTGGATACTCGTCTGCATTGATCGGTTCCTCGCAAGGGTGGTGGGAATGAATAAATCCGACTGCAACGCTACGGCTTTGATGCAAAACTAGCCTATCTTGAGTATTTGTCAGGTAAATTATTTCAATCATATTTATTCGCATTCGCAATACTGATGGGGGGCTTGCGTCTCAAGACGATTCCGAGCGTTCCCATCGAGCGTCCCGGTGGGCGATAATCGGGGGCGCGTCGCGCGGACCGCTCAAAGGATCTTCATCGCAAATGCCCACCTCTCAGCTTCGCTCCTTGATCATCGGCATCGCGCTCTTGGCCGCTCATTCGCTGGCAGCGGATCTGCCGCCGGACGGCAATGGACGCTTCGAGGGCGATATCCAAGTGCTGTTCGTCAGCAACAGGGGGGCCGCTGAGACAGACGAAGACCAACCGGCTCCGCCGCAGCCCGGCTCCTGGCTGGGAGATCGACGAGGTTCGCTACAGTATGGGTTGTGTACGGTGAATTTCTCCGACATTCCCGGCATTAGCTACCTGTCGGAACGGCTGCCCTTTTACCTGCCGAACCAGACGCGCACCGTGGTAGAGGTCGAACCCCTGAATGGGGATGTGTTCTGGAGTCAGCTCGGTAGGGGACGCACCGCGCAGCCGCTCCTGGGCTATATTCACGGCTACAATATCGATTTCGCCAAGGCCTGTCGGCGGGCGGCGGTGTTCCAATCGGTGCTGGGGTTGGATAATGGCCTGGCCCTTTTCAGCTGGCCGTCCCTTGGCACCGCCCTCAGGTATGCCGAGGACGAGACAAACGTCCGCTGGAGCGTGCCGCACATCGAAGCGTTTGTGCGCGGACTGGTCGAGCGTTCTCCCACCGGCCAGGTGGATCTGGTAGCCCATAGTCTGGGCGCGCGAGGTCTGCTCGACGCCTTGGAGCACTTGGCCTGCGAGTTACACCCGAGGATTCCGATTCGCCAGTTGGTGCTGGTGGCCCCGGATGTGGATGCCGCCACCGGCGCAGTCCAGTTGCCGCGAATCCGGCCTCTGGCCGAACGCATCACCCTGTATGTGGCGAACAGCGACATGCCTCTGCGCCTGTCGCGGGAGCTTCACGGCTACCCGCGCCTCGGCGAAGCGGGGGAATTCCTTCAACCCATTCCCGGCGTGGAGATTATCGACGTCTCCGACGTTGCTGCTTACGAGTTGAGTGGTCACCTCTACCATCTCTATCTGCCGCCGGCGACCGCCGATATGCGCCAGCTTCTGGCCACCGGCGCCGGAGCGGACGAGCGCCAGGGCCTGGAACGGCGTGCGATCGAGGGCCGGCCCTATTGGGCGGTACTGCCGCCGGCCGAATGATGCCGTTCACTTTTGCCGCGGGGCGGGGCTCGTTGTGCACGAGAACCATCCAACCTATATTTGTAGGCGAGGAAGAAACTGGCTGATCGCGCATGTTCTTTCAAGAGCCTGCAAGATCGTACCGACGGTCGCATCAGTGGAAATATCGGCGTATGGCGATCTTAGGAAAACGCTGATCTAATGGCGTTTCCCGCGCGGGGCAGGATGCCTAGCCATTTCCAGGCGCCTAACCGTCTGAAAATGAAGGCCTTCGGAAACCGCGTTCTCGAAAGCCGTGCTGAAAAATAGCCAGGGAGAGCTTTTTTCGGCGTCTCGTTCGAGAAATGGTGCGTCCGCGATTACCCTTTAGGTTTTGAATGACTCATGCCTGACCGAGACCGGTCAGGCATGATCGGGCGGGGATCACTTGGTCAATGACTTAAGCGATTCTTTGATGGCGTCGGGAGCGTCCGAAATCTCCATGAATGAACCCTTGCCCATCATCGTCAGGTCGGGAAAGGACAGGGCGATACGGAATTTTCCCGCTAGGCTGCGGACTTCATCACCAGAAATCAGCACGGCATAGGGCAGGTGGGCGGTGTGCTTGGGATCATTCAGGTCAATCTTTGACATAATGCTCGTATCTGCACCTACACCCTCACTGATGGCAACACCGATCAGCACCTCGTCTTTGCCCGGGACGGCGACCTCGAAGACCTTCGATAGCCCGTTGGTTCCGGCGGCTAGATTCGCATTGACCTTGGCCAGTGCTTCCGCATGGGAGGAAAACTCACCGAGTTCATCGTCATCGTCGAAGTAGGGCATGAAAGCCATGTAGTGGTATTTTCTCAGCTCGGCATCGGTCAACCCGTCCTCCGACCCAAACGGCTCGGAACTGCCCATGGCGCTGGACATTTTCGCTGCCACCTTTGAGACATCCCCCATCCGATAGGCGGCGGCCCAATAACTCGGATTCACGTAGGCGACTTCTATGTTCTCGCCGCTCTTCGTAACGGAGACGCGGATCACCGCTCCGTACCCGCCATGCTCCGACTGGCTTGCAGTCGCCAACAGCTCGTCGCTGGTCACGACAATGACATGGGCGTTTTCGTACGGCGAGTACCCACCAACCACCTCGAACCCAGCCGCTTCAAGTTTGCCGGCAGTATCGGCGATCACGTCGGCCATCTCCCCCGGAGATTGGGAAGACAGCTGGAACGGCTTCAAACCGTCTTCGGCCGATGCATTGATACTGGCAATAAACAGACAGAGAGGGATAAACAGACGAGAAAATTTCATGCGATTCTACTCCTTAAAACAAGCACGACTTTGACTAGCGGCTCCCCTTTATAGAAACCATAGCCTAGGGATGATACTTTGTTTTTTCCTAAAAACCCAAACAAAGAAGGGGGCGTAGGCGCCCCCCAACGCTCATTCCAGTTGGGCAGGGGGATGAGGTATTCGGTTGTCCTGGGCCTGCCAAATCCTGACAGCCTCGCGGCTCCCCGTACCTTGTCTGATCGATTGTCCGACCGCTCATAGGCTCGCGGCGAAACAAATCGTGGGACCAAACTATTTCGCGCCAAGCTCAGTTTAAGCGCACAAACTCAAGAAGGGCTTAAGGAACCCTTAAGAAGGGTAAAAAAGGCCAAGAGCCAGTTCGAAAATGTGAGGTATTTCAAGCTCATGTAGCCTCCAGGGCCCAATGCCGTTTGTTTATGCCGCGCACTCGGGCCAGCGACTGGTGCGCCAGGGTCGGCGCGCTTCGCTTTGGGTAATTTTAGGGCAAATTCCGGTCGGGCCCGAGCAGTTTCGTATTCCGGCAAGCCGAGATGGATCAAAGTCCGCCAACCTCAGCCAACGATGCACCTTCGTCAAAGGCGCTGACGAAACCTTCCTTGAGGCGGAAAGCGCATTTGAGCCGCTGATCTGCCGGCCGCAAACCCCTGGCCAGATTCCGGGTCATCGGCCACCTCGCGGGCTAGGTCGGTGATTGCCGCGAGCCGAATCAACCTACGTAGCCCCGAGTCTTCCCGAGAACCGGCCTTCGTTGCGGTATGCCCGGGCCGCAATCATAGGTCGCCTCGGTATCGTACATTCACCAGCACGCAGCCGTCGGATGCAACGATACTGCTTTAAGCAGAGCAGAATAAGCGGCCACTAATTAGCCCAAATAACTGGGTGCTAATTGATCGAGATCAAATCCCGCGCCATTCTTAAGGCTTCTTAAGGATTAAATGTCATTGACAACCGTAACATCTCCCCACGGACATAGAGGGAATCCGAGCGGGCCGTCACAGTTTGACAGTTCTTTTCTCTGTTACTCTGCCCACGCAAATGGGATTCGGCCGTTCAAGACTGCTCGCCGTTTGAGCCTGTGACTCGATCACGGCGGTCGGACTGCCCCCTCGTTTCGCGTAGCGACAATCCTTGGCGAAAAGAAGTGGTTCGCGAAGAAGTTAGGCACTAAAGCGGGTTAGTCACTCGCCCAATTTGGAGGAGATGCCATGACCAACGAACACCCCGGTGGCGGGTTCTTGCGATCGACGATCGCCGCGGCCGCACCGCTCGTCCTCACGCTGGGCCTTGCCGGCACCGCACTGGCCGACGACGAGGACGAACGCGGCAGGGAGGACGGCAACAACCCCAAAAACGCCTTCAACATCATGATGAACTACGAACTTGGCATGCACTGCACCGGGTTCGAGTTCGCCTACTGTTGTGTGTTGCCCCCCTACAACTCGATTCTTGCTCAGGTGGTCAAGACCCAGCAAAGCGATAAGGGGCAGGGCGCCTTCGCCAAGCTGCTCGAGGGCGACCCGGTAGAGGGCCTGGACGGCCTCGGCCGCCAGACGGTGCTGCGCGACGCGGACCTGGATCGGAACGGCAACTTCCAAAAGTACGTGCTGGAATACTGGCACGAGGCCCAGCCGCGCGAGCCGGGACCCCGGGTGATCACCCAGGAGTCCACGCTGATCAGCGCAGTCGAGGGCAACTCGCTCCTGATGTGGAACACCCTGGCCGATTCCGCCGCCGTCAACGCGGACGGCTCCCTCAAGCTCTCGGGCCAGGACGGCAATCCCACCTGGAACGGCGTGAGCGGCGCAATGCTCGGCGACGGGGATTTCAACGACCCGACCGACAACTATTGGAACGCGGTGTGGAACCATCTCTACATCTACGAGGGCCTTGAGGGTCACAACCCGGATAACTCCTCGATGGAGGAGGACAAGATCCGCCTCGGCGTAGCGGGCAACGTGGAGTACCCAACCGACTGCGGCGCCGGCCTCCATCCCATGGGGCCGGTAAGCCACCCCGACGGCCTTCCCACCAACCCCGCGGTGCCCAACGACTGCGGCGGCGCATCTAACGGCAACGTCCTGACCTTCTCGGGTGAAGAGGGCACGGTCGTCTATACGCAGATGAAGGTGCTCGAGAACCTGCCCATAACCCTGACCTCGCCGCGGATCTGGGAGGCCTTGGGCCTGCCTTTGACTCCGTTCGAAGACTCCATCAACTTCTTCGCCGATCCCGGCGCCATGTACGAGGAGTCCGTGCGGCCCTTCGTGGCCATGAACGCCAGGATGCGCCATTACGACCCCAGCGCGCCCGGCGGAATGGGTGAGCCGGTGCTGCAGAATGGCCAGCCGGTCGTGGGCTTCGGCACGGCGCCCATCGATATCCCCAACTGCGAGCGCTGCCACTCGAACGAGGTCGGAACCAACTCGCCCCACACCGACAACCCCGACGTCTGGGCGAAGGTGGACCAGGAGTACAACTTCTGGATGGCCTACTACCAGATAAACCCGGCTACCGATTCCGACTGGTACCCGCGTCTGAAGAGTGCGGCCATCAGCATCCTCGGCCTGCACGACAAGAATCACGGGACCCAGTTCCTGGCGAACTATCCGGCCTGTTCGGACCCAGCCGACCCGACCAAGCCGACCTGCGACGAGCTAGCGCAGACGCTGGCCGAGGACAACAACCGCCCGGTGTTCGCCCAGAGCACCCGCATCGGCAACACCACCGTGCTCTGCCAGCGCTGCCACGCGGACAACGTCATCGCCCAGGTCAAGTCGTCCACCTTCGACCACGACAATGATCCCGCCACCGACAATGTGGTGATCAAGCCCATGTCCGAGGCCATACACCGGACCCACCGCGGCACCGGCGAAGGCGGCCCCATCGCCTTCAGCGACAGCTTCGGGCGCTTTGGCGGTTGCCAGGGCTGCCATCCGGCACACCGCTCCAACGGCGACATGGCCGGCTACCCCATTACCGAGGAAGGCGACAACTTCTATGCTGCCACGGACAATCGACTCGGCCAGGGCGGTTGTTTCGTCGGCCGCGACGTGCACTCCAACCCCTTCAAGGACGTGGACGGTGCGGAAACGCCGGAGCACCTGAACGCCGTCGGCGAGTGGCTCGTAGACAATGTCGCCCGCAACCAGGCGCAGCATGACGGCGACCGGGATATGCGCGGTATCTGGTGCACCAACTGCCACAACCAGCTGAGCCAGGAGATCTGGAAGAACGAGAACATGGAGGACCTGGTCCACGACGTGCCGGGCCCCGGCGCCGAAAACATCCGCGCCCTGCCGTCGTTGGCTGCCATCGCCGACGCGGTGGGCGTCGATGAACAGCAGGCCATCGACTGGCTCGACCCGCGGGATCCTGATGTCTTTGCAGTGGACGGCGCATACCGCACGGCCGAGGAGACCATGGCCATCTGGCGCGAAGACCCGGGCCTGTGCGCCTACCTCGACGGAACCGCCGGCCCGGCGCTCGACGCCAATGTCGCCACTATCGAAGTGGCCGGAAGCACCGGCGACTGCACCACGGGCGCCGCGGCTCCCGGACCGGACTGCGACGGCAACGGCAGCCCGGACTTCCAGATCTGCGGCAGCTTCGACGGCGACGGGGACTTCAGCGTCAACATCCTCGACTTCTGCACCACGCCGGACTGCGTGGCAGACGCCCAGGCCGAGCTGACGTCGTCAAGCGCCGCGCCGGTGCCTTTCTCGGCGGCCACCGACGGACGCGACCACTGGCTGGCGGCGGGCGAGCCTCACTGCGCGGACTGCCACGAGGCGCCCTATGTCGAGCAAAGCGGCAACATCAACGCCTTTGCACCCTTCAACTACCCGCGTAAGGCGAGTCTGATGCGCTACTCACGCGGCCACCGCGACATCACCTGCCAGGGTTGCCACGAGTCCATCCACGGCCTGTATCCAGTGGCTCCGAGTCTGGATGACGGTCCCGGCGTACCGGGTGTCGACACCACCAGCTACGCTCAGGCGGCGAGCATGAACAGCGACGATTCCCACGGTCCGCTCAAGTGCGGCGCCTGCCACCAGGTGAACAAATCCGGCGTGCACAGCCGCATGGACGACCTGCGTTTCGACGGACAGCGGGTGCGCAGCAACCTGGATGCCGCCATTGGCTGGGCGCACACCTTCACCGAGGAGCACAGCCCGGTGAATGACATGTGCCTGAACTGCCACGATGACGAGGCGGACGAGGTCTCCGTCACTGACGACGAGTGGCAGCAGCACGCCATGAAGGGCCGCGCCTCGCGCTTGATGATGGACCAAGTGGAGATCGAGTTGCTTGGCGCCATAGCCGGCACCAATCCGGACGGCAGCTTGAATGTAAGTGCTGCTCGGAATCGGCTCTGCGAGGCCTGCCATGGGGACGAGTGGCGCGAGGTCTCCTGCAACGGCGAGGACGGCCGCAACTGGAAGGAGCACCTGTCCGAAGGCCGAGTGTCGCCGGTGGTCTGGGAGCAGGTCACCAAGCTCCGCACGGGCGGCAGCACCTGCGGCTGGTAACAGCCAGGTTCCCCGCTTGCGTGTTGCAAGCGGGGAATCGTCCATATTGACCTAGAGGGGGGGAGCTGGCTCCCCTCCTTTTCTGTTACGCCACAATATCGATTTTGCGAGGGTGGTCGGTGCCGAATCCGGCAGTCCCCGACACCCGACGGAGGAGAAATGAAGCGATTACTCGTAATAGCGTTCTCGACGCTCCTGATGAGTGCAGCCCGAGCGGAGTCGCCGCAGGCCGCCGAGGGGCAGCCGGCGGACGCGGTGGCCAGAGTCGGGGATCAGACCATCACCTACTCTCAGCTCAACACCCAACTGAACAGCTCGGCAGTGGTGGGGGTTTCGCTGCCCGTGCTCGGTTCTCCTGAGCGCCGCACCGTGATGCTGACGGTGTTGGACAAGGTCATCAGCGCCAACCTGCTCTACCTTGACGCGATCAAGCAAGGCCTCGACCAGGACCCTGCCTACCGGGACGATCTGGAGACCTTCACCGACGCCGTCCTGGGTGAGCTTTACCGACGTCAATACTTGGTCGGGGAGATCGCGGTCACCCCCGAGGAAGTCGACGCCTTCATCACCGAGAACTTCGTCGCAGACAGCGCGGAGACGGAGCAACTGCGCGCGGGCGCGGAGGCGACCATCCGCAACGAGCGTTACGCCGAGCGCACCGCCCACAACCAAGAGCGACTGCGCGAGGGGGTCGAGGTCCAGATCCACGCCGAGAACCTGGCCCCCGCGGGCGATGCCGACCGCAGCGACGACACCGTAGCAGCCGAGCTCGGCGGTGAACGCATCACCTGGGGCGAGACCAAGCGTCGCCTGACGACGCTCAACAACTCAAGGGACGTGGAGAAGCGCATTGAGTCCCTGGACCGTCTCGTCGACCAGCACCTTGCCGCACGCAAGGGCCGCGAGGCCGGGCTCGATCAAGACCCGGCCTACCAGCGCCGGATGGCCGAGTTCCGCAAGACCCGCTTACTGAATCTGCACCGGGAGAACCTGGCTCGCAGCATGGAGCCCACCGACGAGGAGTTGCGCGCTTACTATCACGATAACAAGGACCGCATCGCGTCAAGGAACGGCGCCGGATCCAGATGCTGGTCCTGCCGACCGAGGAGCAGGCCCAGGAGGTCAAGGCCAAGATCGAAGCCGGTGAAATCACTATCTACGAGGCGGTGTTGGAGCACTCGATCGACCCGAATGCCAAGCGGAACCTGGGAGACTTTGGCTGGGTGACCAAGGGCACCGGCTTTCCCGAGCTCGACCAAGTCACCTTCGCCCTGGACCTCGAACAGCTGGGGGGACCCGTCGAATCGCCGGCGGGATGGCACCTGGTCAAGGTTTTCGACCTGCGCGAGGCCCACTTTACCGATATCGGAGACGAGGATACCCGCAAGGTCACCCGCCGGATGTTGTTCAAGCAGAAGATGAAGGACTACGCGGTGAGCTTACGCACAAGCGAGTTCCCGGTGGTAGTGTATAACGACAACTTGAACCGGCTGTTTCGAGAGGAGGCGCAGTGGATTGCTGCCAAGACGAAGGACATGGAAGCGCACCCGGAGCGGGCCGAAGAGATCCTCAGGGAATTGCGAGCGGTCGTCGACTAGACGGTCCGGCCGGAGGGCCAGGCGGGACGCCCTGCCCTCCGGCTCCCTCGGAGCGCGTCTGATGTTATCGATCCGCGACCTGCTCTATTCAGCGTACTCCTGCTCGGCGCTACGGTTGTCCTGGCCGGGTCCCTCCGCTCCCCGGGATCACCCCTCGAGCAGCTCAACAGTCGCCTTTCCGGCGAAACGCCGCCGCTGGTGATCGACGTTCGCAGCCCCGGCGAATACTCCTCGGAACATATTCCCGGCGCCGTCAGCATTCCGGCGCCAACCATCAACCGGCGCTTGGACCAGATCAAGGCGGCGGGTGGCAACGCCGTTCTCTACTGCAACGACCTGCATTTCACCAAGTTTGCCGAGCAGGTGCTAATGAGAAAGGGGGTGAAGGAATTTTACCACCTGGAAGGCGGACTGAACGGCTGGCGGGACGCCGGCCTGGAACTCGAATCCAGTCTGCCCGAATAAACTCGTAACCCAGCGGCGTCCCCGGCGTTGGAGAGCCGCAGATCAAGCGCATCGGCGATGACCTGAGGAGCGGGATCGGCCGATTGCCCTCTGGATTTCCAAAACACGGCCTCCGCACTCGGGTTGCGGAGGACGGTTCGAACCCGCTTATGACGCGCCCCGTTCGGGTTTACTGTCCGCCTGCCCAGAGGCCGCCGGCGAGGAGAAAATAAAGAAGCAAGCGCAGAAGGAATCGCAGGGCCGAACCGCCGGCCCGGTTGATCTACAGCCTAGTTTTCGGCCAACCGCCGGAGGTTCGGAATGTCGACCAAGAAGGTGTTTTGGCTTGTCTCCACCAGCAAGCTCTGGCGTTTGAATTCCGCCATGACGCGGCTGGCAGTTTCTGTAGTGATACCCAGCATCGCACCCATGTCTTCCCGGCTGAACAGGTCGCAGCGGCAGTTATCCAGGTTGCTCAGACGCAGGATCAACCGCGCCACCCGCTGCTTTCCCGAGCCGGTGGACAACTCCGTGAGGCATGCGTCGGCTTCGGTCAGAGCGCCCTGCCAACGCTTCATAAGTTCGGCGTACAGCGCGGTGTTTTCGGAACTGAGTCTGCGTACCATGGTTGTCGGATAGCGGCAGAATTGGGCATGCTGGAGGACGACAGCATGGTGGTGATAGTGGGGCTCCACCAGGCACTCGAGCCCCAACAGTCCGGCACTCCGCGCCAGGCGCACGATGCGGTGGTTGCCGTCAGGCAGGTACTGCACCAATTTGATCAGGCCGGAGCGAATCGTAAACATCGAACCGCCCGGTTCATTGGTGCGGTACAGCACGGACCCGGGAGGCAGGTTGAACTGGTCGACAAACTCGTGAACCTGCTCCAGGTCCGTTTGCTTCAAGCCGGCAAAAAGCGCCGACTGACGCAGGGTGCAGTCGCGGCAATCGGCATTGGCTGACCAGGCATCTTTCAGCGGGAAGGATCTCAAGGCGCGATCTGCTCTAAGGTTCATTTTAGGGTGTTGCCGAAAAGACGTGCCGATCGCACACCGTTTGAGTGCTGCATAGCGCCTCTTTGTTGCCCGCGCGGAGGGAAATCAGTCCGCACCATAAGTCGGTTCAATCCGAAACAAGGCGATCGCTGCATTCATCTCTCTCGAATCGGCAGATTGTAGGCAATCCAGCACCTATAGTCGGTGCCTCGCTTGGACCCAGCCCCTGAAAAAACACAAACTTCGCGTCATTGTTTACCGGCCTCCGAATCTGGAGCTCGCCTGGACATGAGCGTTGATTTTCTTCGATCAACCGCGAAAGAGTCTGCGCCATAACGCTCTCTGGGCCATGAAATTTGGCGCATACCTCACGAAGATACGTCCGATAATAGCGAACGCGCTCGCAAGGACTCATCAATCGGTAATCACGCACGACATTCTTTCACAATCATTGCGAGGGTGATCGGTCTGAGGGCAGCGCTTGCCGAGCCGTCGATCGAACGCAGTTGTAGAGCCGGTTCGAACATTCGGAGTCTTCGATTGCGCCGGAGCCGACGGCCGATGCGGATCCTGTGGCGGCAACTGCCGTTCCATCGAACCAGCGTGCTTGGGGTCATCGAGAAACACCGACGGTCCGGATTTCCCCTGTCGTTAGACTATACCAGGGGAGGCTGAATGTGACATAGCCCGAAAGTATTAGTATTCACTGGGGTAGGGACTGGAAAATCCTCTGACGCAGCCGATTTTCCGGGTGCGAGAGACCGGCATCCAGGTCCTTAAGGTCCCAATTCAATCCCCGAATCGGGCTGGTTTTCCGTCTCTTGCGCGGGCCGCCAACTATGCGTCTGAGCGGCGGCCAGTTCGTGAACGAAGCCGGGGGAGAAGGCCGGCTCGGCGTGTCCGCGCTCCCCTAGCCGACCTTATGGCGAGCCGGCGCAACGCGGCGGATAGAAATCGACCCCGGAAACTTGGACCTGGCCCTAAGTTTTCCTTACAAACGACCTTCGTTTCGCTGTGCAAGGAGCGCAACCATAGGTTGCTAGGGCCGACTAGATTTCCGCGCACGCAGCGGTCGGATGCGATGGCACTCAATTAAAGAAGAGTCAAATAAGCGATCTCTAATTACGCCAAATGATCGACCGCTAAATGATCCGGATCAAATCTCAGGCGATTCTTAATGGATGCTTAAGAGCTAAATGTCATTGACAACCACTATATCTTTCCCAATACCCATGGGGGGATTCGAGCACACCGTCACGGTTTAACATTTCTTTTCTCTGTTACTCTTGCCACGCGCTTGGGATTCGAAGGTTCAAAACTGCTCGCGGTTCGAGTCTATGACTCGATCGCTGGCGGTCCAACCGCATCCCCCTTCTCGCACAGCGAAACTCCTTGGCAAAGAGAAGTGGTTCGCGACGAATCTGGGAAAGAAGCGGGTTTCCCTCCCGCAAACATTGTTTACCAACGTATTGGAGAGCGTTATGTCCATCCTCGTCGTCGATGAGAACATCCCGCTGCTGAGTAAGATCGTGCGCAGCCTGGACTTCGCCGAACACAGCGTGCGCAGCGCCACCAGTATTCGCGAGGCGCGCGAGGCCATCGCCCGGGAACTGCCGCGCGTGCTGTGCCTGGACCTGCAACTGCCGGACGGCAACGGGCTGGACCTGTTGCAGGAACTGCACGACCGAGGCGAGACGCTGCCGGTGGTGGTGATCAGCGGCTACGACTCGGATGAAAACCGGGCGCGCGCGGAACGGCTCGGCGCGGCCGGTTTCCTGGCCAAGCCGTTTTCGCTGGCGGCGCTGCACCATCTCCTCGATGAGCTGTTGAAGCCGCAGTCGGGGCAGCACGGCGCGGTCACCGCGGAACCGATCGGAGCGTCGAGCGCAATGCCGGTCAGCGAGCCCGTCGCCATGGAACGGTTGCAACGGGCCAAGCGCGGCTTCGTGACCCGCTGTGCAGACCTCAACAGCGCAACCCGGCTGGTCACAGCGGGACACGCGCCGCGCCCCGGCGACTTGGTGCTGGGGCGAATCGACCGCCTGCGGCTGCATGGCCGCCTGGAGTTGCCCAGCGGCCGCCGCTCGGTGTTGTTCCCCGGCGACGAGTACATCGGTTGTTACGCGAACCGATACGCGCCGGACCAGTTCGAGGCCGAGGTCCCGGAAGACCTTTCGTCCTGTAACCTGGTCGCCGCCGGCGGTCTGACCGCGCACTGTGTGTCGCGTCATGCCAGCGTCAAACCAGCCAGCGAGGTCACGCCGCTCGGTCTGCTCGCCGACGCCGACGGCCGGGTCTTGAACCTGGCCGACTTCGCGCTGCCGGCGCGACCGGCGCCGGCATCACGACCGACCGTGACTGCCGTGCTCGGTACCTCGATGAATGCCGGCAAGACCACCGTGGTCGCCGACCTCGCGCTGGGTATGACGCGCAACGGCCTGCGCGTCGGCGCGGCCAAGGTCACCGGCACCGGGGCCGGCGGCGATGTCTGGCGAATGATCGATTCCGGATGCGAGCGAGTGCTGGACTTCACCGATGCCGGTTACGCGACCACCTACAAGCTGTCGCTCAGTGAGTGCGAAGCGATCCTGGAAACGCTGATTGCCGAGCTGTGTGAGACCGGGGTCGACACTATCGTGATAGAGGTCGCCGACGGCATTCTGCAGCCTGAAACGCGCGAGCTGGCCTCGTCGCCGGTGTTCCAGGGCCTGGTCGACAACGTCATATTCGCCGCCGGCGATGCGCTCAGCGCGGCCAACGGCGTCGACTGGCTGGAGCGCCAGGGCATCGGCGTCGTCGCTGTTTCCGGGGCGGTGACCGCGTCGCCGCTGGCGATGCGTGAGCTGGCCACTCTGATACCGCTGCCGATATTGGGGCGCCCCGCACTCAAGAACGGTGAGTGGACACCGCCGGGGGTCGAGCCTGCCTGGGGCGCGGAGCTGCGGGCTACGGCCTGATGCCGGCGCTCCCGTCAATCGCCGCTGACCCAGGGTCGATGCAGCAGGCGTGGCGTGCCTCCGCCAGTGGCCTGACCGCGGTGCTGGTGTTCGGTGCGTTCATCAACCTGCTGAAGTTCGCGATGCCGCTGTATACGCTGCAGATCCTCGACCGTATCCCAAGCAGCCGCAGCCTCGAGACGCTGGTCATGCTGACGGTGATCGCGTTGCTGGCCGTGATCGCCGGTGTCGCGTTGGAGGCGGTTCGCAGTCGGCTGTTTGGCGGCTGGGGCGGTTGGATCGAGCGCCGCTTCGGGCCGCCGCTGGTTGCCGCCGCCATTGGCGGGGCTGCGCACAGCGCGTCGTCGCCGTCGGCGGACAATGCGCTGAAAGATCTGCGTACGCTGCGCGGCTTCGTCGAGCGCGCCGCCGCGCCGCTGCTGGACCTGATGTGGGCGCCGCTGTTCGTGGTCGCGGTGTACCTGGTGCATCCGCTGCTCGGCGCGATCATGCTCGGTGCCATCGCGCTGCGGCTGGTGCTTGCAGTGGTACAAGAGGCCCTGGTCCGCGAGCCTCGGCGCGCCGCCGGTGATGCTCGAGACGAGGCGCGCGACATCGTCGCCGGCGCGCAGCGCCACGCCGACACGGTCGGCGCGCTAGGTATGGTGGCGAGCCTGACCCGGCGCTGGCACGGTAGCGTGTCGACCCGGCTCGATGAGCGCGACCGCGCCGGAGCGCGCAGCGACCTGATGGCGGCCTTCGGCCAGGGGCTTTACCGTGTGCTCTATGTCGGCGGCATGGGCACCGGCATCTGGCTGGTAATCCTCGGCGAGCTGACTATCGGTGGCGTGATCGCCGGCAACATCATCATGCGTTTCGGCTTTCGTCTGGTCGACCGCGGCGCGCGCCGCTGGCGCATGCTGACCCGGGCACGTGCCGCCTATCGGCGGGTCAAGGTCCAACTGGCCGCACTCGGCACACCGGATTCCGCCGGCACACCGGCGACGTCGCTGAGCACCACCGACCTCGACGCGTCGCTGCAGTTGGAGCGCGTCTCGTTCCGTTATCCGGGTGTAGCGGACTCGGTGTTAAAACGCCTCGACCTGAGCCTGGCACCCGGCGAGCTGTTGTCGGTCATGGGACCGTCGGGCAGCGGCAAGAGCACGCTGGCGCGGTTGTTGATCGGCCGTCTGCTACCGCGCAGCGGGCAGCTGCGGCTTGGCGATGTCGCCGTCGCACGGCTGCCGGACCGGATCAAGGCCGGATTCGTCGGTTACCTGCCGCAGCACCCGGCGCTGTTCGACGGCAGCGTGCGCGACAACATCGCGCGCATGGGGTGGGGCGACGTCGATGCAGTTATTGATGCCGCCAAGCTCGCCGGCATCCACGACGCCATCGTACGTCTGCCGCAGGGCTACGACACCGTGCTGGACAGCGACGCGCCGGGGCTTTCCGGCGGGGAGCGCAAGCGCATCGCGTTGGCGCGGGCATTCTACGGACGCCCACGGCTGGTGGTGCTGGACGAACCGGAGGCGGCGCTCGACCGCGCGTCGCGCCGGATGCTTCGGCGCGCGCTGCAGACGCTGCGTGACGGCGGCTCGACCGTTGTGGTCACGACCCAGTCCGGGCGGCTGGCCCGCAGCGCCGATCGTGCCCTGATTCTGGGCGGCGACCGGCCGCGGCTGGTCGACGGTGACGAGGCGGTTGCGCCCGCTCCAACCAAAGCCCCGATCGAGGACCTGGAGCAGCGCCGCCAACGCGGGCGGTCCGATCGCAACCCTCACCGTGGGCCCACCGATCCCGAAATGGAAACGCCGAAATGACCGTGTTGAGCCACACTGCTGACGAGCTTGCTGGGCCGGCGCTGGACCCGGGCAGACCTTTCGGTACCGGAACGATCGCCGCCGGCTTCGCCGTCATCGCGCTGTTCGTCGGCGGCCTGACCGCCTGGTCCCTGCTGGCGCCGATCGAGAGCGCGGTGATCGCCCCCGGGGTGATCAACGTCGACTCCAGCCGGAAGACCGTCCAGCACCTCGAGGGCGGCATTATCGCCGCGATCGCGGTGCGCGAAGGCGACGAGGTTGCGGCCGGTCAACTGTTGCTGCAGCTCCAGGACACCGGGCAAGTGGGGCAGCGCAACCAGTTGCGGGCACAGCTCGACGAGGCGCTCGCCGGGGTCGCGCGGTTGCGCGCCGCGCGCAACCGCGCGACCGACGTCGAGTTCCCAGCGACGCTCCTCGATCGCTCGTCCGACCCGGCCGTGGCCCGGGTATTGAGCGGGCAGCGCAGCATCTTTACCAGCCGGCGTCGCCTGCACGACGAACAGGTCGCGGTGCTAAGCCAGCGCATCGCCGGATTCGGTGACGAAATCGACGGTCTTGATGGACAGATCGCGGCCGGGGAGCGTCAGCTCGGCTTCATCGACGAGGAACTCGCAATGCTCGAGAAGATGTACGCCAAGAAGCTGATCGACAAACCGCGCCTGCTGGCCCTGCGTCGCGACCGCGCCGAGATCGAGGGCAGCATCAGCGAACAGCGGGCGGCCATCTCGCGTGCCAACCAGGGTATCCTGGAGTCGCGCCTGCGCATCGCCGAACTGGAAGCCATCGCGTTGAAGGAGACCGAGGAAGAACTACGGCTGTTGCAGGCAGAGGCCTACGAACTCGGCCAGCAGCTGGCGACGGCCGAGGACATCCTGCTCCGCACCCGCATCCGTTCGCCTATCGACGGGACCGTGGTCGGCCTGCAGGTGCACACCATCGGCGGGGTAGTCGCGGCCGGCGAGCCATTGCTCGACGTCGTGCCCAGCGGCGAGGAACTGGTCGTTCAGGCCTCGGTCGACCCGCGCGACATCGAGCAGGTCCATGCGGGGCTGCCGGCCCACGTCGAGTTGACCGCGTTCAACCGCCGCGTGCGAACGCCGATCGAAGGTGTGGTTAGGACCGTGTCGGCCGATGCGCTGAACGACCCGCTTACCGGCGCGTCCTTTTATCTGGCGCGGGTCGAGCTGCAGCCGGATTCGCTGCAAGCGCAGCCGGTCGCGCTGCAGCCGGGTATGGCCGCCGACGTGATGATTCGCACAGGTGCGCGTACTCCGCTGGAATACCTGCTCGAACCAATCACTCGCAGCCTCGGCCGTGCTCTGCGTGAAGAGTGAGGATTTGCCGGACAGCGGCGACGTATGCTGGAATTAGCGACATGTGCCTGTCGAATCCTCGTCGATCTACCCCATCCAACGCACTGCTGCTTGGCAGCGCGTTGGCGATGCCCGGGGCGCTGCTGCCGGTATCCGCCGACGCGTTTGAATCGGCGGCCGAACACCGCGCCGCGGTGGTCCACGAGACCCCGATTGAGTTGTTCATCCATCGACCGCCCGGTATCCGGCCGCGCGGTCTGTTGCTGGTGCTGCACGGCCAGCGCCGCAATGCGGTCGATTACCTCGACTATGCCCGTGCGCTCGGCGACCGGCACGCGCTGATGGTGGTGGCCCCGAAGTTCGACCGCGACCGCTTTCCGAGCCGCCGCTACCAGCGAGGCGGCATCACTCGCCGCGACCGCGTCGAACCGCGCGAACGCTGGACCGTGAACCTGGTTCCGGCGCTGTTGGAGTGGGTGCTGCGACAGGAAGGCGAGCCGGAACTGCCCGTGTATCTGTTCGGTCATTCCGCAGGCGGTCAGTTCCTGTCGCGGATCGCGGCATTCGGCGATCCGATCGACGCCCGCCGCATCGTCATCGCCAACCCCTCCAGTTACGTCGTCGCGGACCTGAACGAGGCCGCGCCGTACGGGATGGGCGGCGTGTTCGACGCCGCCACTGGCGAGGACGCGCTGCGTCGTTATCTCGGTTTGCCGATCACCATCTATCTTGGCGGTCGCGACACCGGAAGTTACCGCCTGCACAGCCACCCGGCGGCACAGCGCCAAGGGGCCAACCGACTTGAGCGCGGCCGCGGGGTGTTCGAGCGTGCCGCCGCGATGGCTCGCGATCTGGAAACGCCTTTCAACTGGCAACTCGTCATCGCTCCTGGGATCGACCATTCGGGCAGCAAAATGTTGAAGGTCGAGCAGGCGGACATCGCCTTTGGTTTGGTTCAGTAGGACCCGGCATCACTCGGCGTAGCGGTCGATCTCGCCGGCTGTCGGAGCCCATGCCTGTCTCCGCCAGTCGCCCACTGGTCGCTAATGCCGGCTTCGTTCTGCAGGCGAACCACCATCGGTGTATACCCCGAGCGTCAGATAGGGTGAGAACCGCCATTGCGGATTCCGCCGCCTGCCAACCGCCCCGCAGGCGAGGGTGAGATCTGGGACCAGATTGCCGACCGCCGGCGCCTGAGGCAAGAACAGTCGCTGACGCTCCACACGACCAGCGAGCGTCTGCAACAGCGTTGGTTATGGGAGATGTGGGGCGTCGCCGTGCTCATCCATCCGGAGTCCCCGATGATCGGACGGTCCATATGCAGCTACCGGAGCATCCATTGGAGCAGCCTGGTGCTGATCGCCGGCATGCTGCCCCTGGGCGACGCCCTGCAGCAGACCGGCGGCACGGATCTGGTTGTTGGCGCTCTGATGTCGGTGTTCGGCGATGCCAGCCCGGTGACCATGCTGACGGTTATCTTCTTTCTTTCCGCTAGCCTCGGAATGGTGCTGTGGAATACGGTCTCGGCGGTGATGGTCGCCCCATCGCCATCTATGCGGCGGAGGCGCTAAATGTGTCCCCCTATCCGTTCGCCCGGGCAGTGGTGATTACGGCGTCGGCGGCGTTCTCGACGCCGGTATCCACGCCGGTGGTTACCCTGGTGGTGGACCCTGGCCGCTATGGTGTCATGGGCTTCATAAAGGTCGGGGTGCCGCTGCGGCTGACCTATCTGGTCACCGCCCTGGTCGCGCCGCTGGTGTTCCCGTTTTCGGGCTGAGGGAGGGCGAGCAAGTGGGCAGCACGCGAGCCGATAGTGGTCTGAGCTTCGGGCAACGCCTGGGAATCCTGGCCGGGCTGCTAGCGCTCGGGTTCGGCGGTCTCTTGCTGCTGGAGCCGTTCCCTCAGGATCCGACCTACCACCGGTTTGCCGACGGCCGTGAATTCTTCGGCATCCCGAATTTCAACGACGTGGTGTCGAACGCGGGTTTCGCTCTGATCGGGGTTCTCGGTGTCGGCGCCGTCATTGGCGGCGTCGGGAGAGCGATTTTTTTCGAGCGCGCGGACGCCAGGCCGTTCCTGATCTTTTTTGTCGGGGTCGCCCTGGTGAGCCTGGGCTCGGCCTACTACCATTGGGCGCCGTCCAACGAGCGGTTGTTCTGGGACCGGCTGCCCATGGCGGTCGCCTTTATGGCGTTTGCATCCGCCGTCTTCGCCGATCGGGTCCATGCCAGGGTCGGCAATGGTTGGCTGCTGCTGGTGTTGATCGCCCTCGGCCTGTGGAGCCTGGGATACTGGGAGCATACCGAGCGACTGGGTCGGGGCGACCTGCGCTTTTACGCCTTCGTGCAGTTCTACCCGATAGTGATGCTGCCCGTTGTGATCTGGTTGTTCCCCGCCTACCGGTACCTGGCCGGCCGCTACCTCGGCTGGGTTGTCGTCTGGTACGGGCTTTCCAAAGTGCTGGAGCATTTCGACGCGGAGGTGTTCCAGATCCTCGGCTATACGGTCAGTGGGCACAGTTTGAAGCACCTGGCCGCCGCGGTCAGCGCATTCGTCGTGCTGCGGGTGCTGTTGCTGCACCCGCGGTCCTCCAAGTCTATTCAAACCAATTGAAATAGGAGTCCATGCGAACAAACACGATGCCCGCCCGCGCCGGCGGGCTTCCCGCATTGTGGTGCAGCGTTACCGCAGAAGGAACCACACCGAGTCATCCGTCGGGTGCCAGCAGTTCCCCCAGGTAGGCGACCCCGCCCAATTGGCCCATCTGGCGCAGTATCCAGTCACGGCGCTCCAGCACCGTCGCCGACGGCCGGTCGATCCGGTAGCGCCGGGGATTTGGGAGTACCGCCGCCAGCAGGGCCGCCTGGAAGCGCCCCAGTTCCGTGGCCGGGCGCTGGAAGAAGCGCTGGCTGGCGGCCTCTGCGCCGAAAATTCCTTCGCCCATCTCGGCGATATTCAGATACACCTCCAGAATCGCTACGCTTCGGCCAAATCAGTTCCAGCAGGGCCGTGAACCAGGCCTCCAGGCCCTTGCGCAGATAGCTCCGGCCCTGCCAAAGAAAAAGGTTTTTGGCCACTTGCTGGGTCAGGGTGCTGGCGCCGCGCAGGCGGCCGCCGGCCGCGTTGTGGCGCAGGGCGGCCTGGATCGCGGCGAAGTCGAAGCCGGAGTGCTGGGGGAATCTCTGGTCCTCGGCCGCTACCACCGCCAGCGCTGCTTCCGGTGCGATGCGCTCCAAGGGAACCCAGCGGTAGTCCGGGTGAGCTGCCAAGGTTCAGGGTCTCCGCCAGCATCACGGCCGAACTCGGCGGCGGCAGCCAGCGCCAGGTCAGCACCGGCAGCAGGCTGATCAGAACAAAGGCGAGCAGGCTCCAGGCCAACCAGCGGGTAATTCGTTTCATGGGGTGCGATCGACAGTCGGTTTCGGAGGGGATATCTGGCCCTTAAGCAGCGCAAGCCCGGGGTTCCGGTGGAGCCAAAGTGTACCCCATCTCCCGGGGCAGCCCCAGCTTGTCGGATGGGCCGCTGCCGCTGAGCGCGGCCGTACCGGCGAGCCGGGCTCGGAAGCTACTTCAGGCAAGATCTACCGGAATTCAAACCTATCGATCGAGTCGGATCTCGCCGAAATTCTGTACCCTTGTTATTCCCTACTGAAATACTAAGCTTCTTTCGTGTCGATCGTCGAGGCGGGCTGCAATACGTGCAGAGCGGTTGCATCGACCTCCGCGAGATCGATATCCGAACCTTCAGAACCGATGACACATACGCATCATAAGCTCGGGGAACGAAAATGATAAGAGCGAGGATTCTTCCAATTCTGGCATTGTCGCTGGTCTTGCTGCAGACCCCGATGGCTGCCAACGGCTTCGATTTCGACAACGGCAACGCGGCGGTAGAAATAGTGATTCCGACCGTCGCCCCTGTGATCTTCACCGACGTCTCGCCCTCGGGGGGTGACGCGACGCTGGTGCTGCGCGTCACGACGATGACGACCAATTCCTGGTTCGACGCTACCGCACCCTACCACCCGACCGCTGTCGGCGTTTACACCCGCCTCGGTAGGCGTCCGGCGGAGGAATCGGCGACCAACCGCAACCCCAACATCGCGCTTCTATACGCCTCTTACCATGTTTTCATGAGCCTGCTGCCGAATCAGGAGCAGACTTGGCGCGACATGCTGTTGAATCTGGGTCTCGACCCGGACGACGATTCCAAGGATCCGACCACGCCAATCGGCTTGGGTAACCTGGCAGGGGAGGGAGTCGTTGCGGGCCGGGAGAACGACGGCATGAATCAGCTCGGCTTCGAGGGCGGGCGCCTCTACAACCCGACTCCCTACCGGGACTATACGGGCTATGAGCCGGTCAACACGGCTTACGAACTCAAGCGGCCGTCGCGCTGGCAGCCTGACCTGCAACGTCAGGGCACCGGGATTTACAAGGTACAGCAGTTCGTGACGCCCCAATACGCTTTCGTGGAGCCCTACTCCTATGCCGACCCCGCGGCCTTTTACGTACCGCCGCCCGTCAACAGCAAGAAGGCGCCCAAGGCCATCTACAGACAACAGGCGGACGAAGTACTGCAGGCATCGGCGAACCTGACCGACGAACGGAAACTAAAAGCCGAGTTGTTCGACAACAAGATCGAGAGCTTGGGGTTTTCCGCGGTTTTTGCCGCCCAATCGCAAGGGCTGTCACTGTTGGACTTTATCCATTTGGACTTCCTCACCAATATGGCGGCGTTCGATGCGGGCATCGTGATCTGGGGATGGAAGCTTGAATACGACGCGGTTCGCCCGTTCAGCGCAATTCGCCATATCTACGGAGATCAGCCAGTAACCGCATGGGGTGGGCCGGGACAAGGTACCGTGACCGACCTCCCGGCGAGCCAGTGGAACAGCTATCTGGAGGAGGCCGACCACCCGGAATATCCCTCCGCCTCTTCGTGTTTTTGTGCGGCCCATGCCCAGTCCGCGCGCCTGTTCCTGCCCAATGGCGATCTGCTGGGGTATCCTGTGAACCGACCGGCGGGGTCGTCCCGTGTCGAGCCCGGCATCACGCCTGCGGTCGACACCACCATAGTCTTCGACACCTGGGCCGATTTCGCAGCCGATTGCGGCCAGAGCCGGGTTTGGGCCGGCGTTCATTTTCAGTCCGCGGTGGACGAGAGCGTGAAGCTCTGCGACGTCTTCGGTGACCGTGCCTACGACTATGTCGTCAGCTTGATCGCTGGCACGGCCCCGGAGCGCGGACCGAGTACCGGCCAGTATTAATAGCGCAATCGCGTCCAGAGGACGCACCAAGAGAAGCCAGGGATGGCTTTTCTTTTGCGGGTCTTTGGCGCGGGTCTCTGCGCCTCCATCTCTTTAGGACGCGGTATGTACAAAGAGACCGAAGCGGGATACTCCAGCGTGCTGGAAATGGCTCAGCAGCTCAAGCTGAGCCCGGCTGCCTACCGACGGGCGACGGAGATTGCGCGATTGACACCGGACCGGGCCGGTTGGCTGCGCTATATCGATCGGTTCCTGATCGCCGTCGGCGCAGCGCTGATCGTCGCCGGCATCGCCGCCTTCTTCGCCTGGAACTGGGCCGATCTCGAGCCACATGGCCAAGTTCGCCCTGATCGAGGGCGGCATTGTTGCGGCGGCGGTCGCGGCATGGCGCTTCGGTCTCGATTCCATCGCCGGCAGAGACCAGCCTGTTTGCCGCTGCTTTCCTCACGGGGACGCTGCTCGCCGTGTTCGGGCAGGTTTACCAGACCGGTGCCGATCCCTATGGCCTTTTTCTCGCCTGGGCGGTGCTGATCCTGCCATGGGCGATCGTCGGCCGCCAGGCCGGACTCTGGATGTTGCTGCAACTGCTCCTGAACCTGACCGTCATCATGTACTACACCCAAGTGCTGCACCCGCCCGACGGCTGGTGGGAACTGGCGCGTCTGCTCGGCCCGCTGGTATGGCTGGGCACCACGGTCATGGACTCGACCCTGGCGAGCTACCTGTTCGCGCTCAACCTGGCGGCGCTGGTGTTTTGGGAAATCGGGGCAGGCCGCGGCGTCGCCTGGATGCAGGGCACAGTGTTTCCGCGACTGATCGCATTCGCGGCTCTTTCCACGGTGCTGATACCGACATTGATCATCATCGTTGTCGGCGAGCCTGGAAGAGAAGACGGGATTGAGCCTGATCTCGCCTGTCCTGCTGCTGGCCGCAACCGGCGCATCCCTTTATTACTACCGACAGCGGCGGCAGGACCTGTTCATTCTTACCTGCAGCCTGCTCGGGGTGATCATGGTGATCACGGCGTTTTTCATGCGCTATACGCTCACGGGCAGCGGCGGCCTGCTCGTTCTTGCCGTTCTGTTGATTGCGCAGGTCGCCGGCGCCACCTGGTGGCTGCGCCAGGTCGCGCGGCGCTGGGAGACGGGGACATGAGCGCCAGGCAGGTGACGCTGCGCGAACTCGTAGAGGGTCTCCGGGCGGAGAAACTGCTGCCCGACGGCGATGCCGCGCTCGAATACCTGGAGCGGCAACCCGACGCGCAGCCCTGGTACATCCGCGCGATGGTCGGCTTCGGGGCCTGGCTCGCCAGTCTCCTGCTGATCGGATTCGTCGCCGGGTTTAGCCTGGCGATGGATGGCGGCTACGCGGTCATCGGACTGGGGCTGATCGTCGGCGCCATCTGGGTTCGTCGCCGCGCCCGCAACGACTTTCTGGTGCAATGCGCGTTGGCAACCAGCCTGGCCGGGCAGGCGCTGTTCGCCTACGGCTTTGCTGAAACCGTGGGCCATGAAGAGTTCGAGATCTTCCTGGGCTTCGCGCTGGTGGTGAGCTCGGTGCTCTTCTTTCTGTTCCCCGACCGCATCCACCGCGTGATCATGGTGCTCCTGGCGGGCGGCTCCCTGACGATGCTGCTCTATGTCTGGGAACTGAATGCGCTGGTGCCGGTTCTGGGGCCGGCCTTTATCGGTGGCTCGATCCTGTTGCAGCAGCAGATGCCAAGATTGGTCGGCAGCGAGTACGGCGCACTCGCCCGACCCCTGATGACCGGGTTGATGCTGTGCGCAAGCGGTGTATTGCTGCTGTCTACCGTATACGTTCTCCCGGAACTGGAAGTGGACTTGCAGTTCTATCCCCGGCCTTGGATATCGACGATCCTGCTCGGCGGCCTGTTCCTGTATCTCGGTACGCTGATCTGGCCGAAGGTTGCAGGCCTGGCCGATGCAAGAGCGCTGGCGGTTAGTTACGGCATGATGATCCTGATCATCGCCTGTGCATGGAATGCGCCGGGATTGCTGCTCGGTTTGATCGTCGTAATGCTCGGTGCCGCATCCGGCAGCAAGTCGTTCATCGGCGCAGGTATCAGTCTCTTCGGCATCTTCCTGGCAACCTACTTTTACGGCATCGAGGTCACCATGTTGACGAAGTCCATTACCTTGGTCGCTACCGGCGTTGCCGTCCTGACGGCGCGGTGGGTCGTCCTCAATCTCTTCGCGACGTCTGGGGCCCAGGGCGCTGGACAATGTTTGAGTCAATGACCCGCCTGTCCGACAAGACACGCCTCATGGTCGTCGCGGCAGTGACCCTGGGGATACTCGTGATCGTCAACACTCAGATCGTCGTCAAACAGGGAATCATTGAAGACGGCCGGATCATGCTGCTGCGGTTGGCGCCGCGGGACCCGCGTTCTCTGCTGCAAGGCGACTACATGGCGCTGCGCTATGCCATGGCCGACCAGGTGGCGCGGGCCGCCGAGCCGGCCGGCGTCACGGATGGCCGCGTTGTCGTTGCACTGGCGGCGAACGGTGAGGCGAGCTTCGTCGCCCTGGACCAGGGGCAACCACTCGACCAAAGCCAGCAGGTCCTGCGTTTCCGCAGGCGCGGGGAAACGGTGCGACTGGCAAGCGACGCCTATTTTTTCGAGGAAGGGCAGTGGGAGGCCTTCGCCAATGCGCGCTTCGGAGAACTGCGCGTCGACGACGACGGTGACGCGGTTCTGAGCGGTCTGCGCGACGCAGACGGGAATCGACTGGGGCCCGCTCCGCACTGAAGGGGCGCAGCGCTCCCGTAAGCACCGCTGCGTCCAAACTGCAGACAGGGCACCTCGCTTAGTCGGCCGCCTGCCGCTCCGTCGACAACCAACCCTGCCCATCAGCGGCATCCGGTCTCCCGTTTGTCTTCCTGGCCAGTCCAGATACTTCACCGGGAGGGGGTTTCCGGCGCCGGGCCTGCACCATGCGGATTCCGCCATGGAGGGCCGCTGCGCGCTTTCCCCGACATCGGCATTCGGTCTTTTGGCCACCCGGAGCCGCTGTCCCGGTCCTCCCTGCCGCACCTCTTGCTCGGTGTAGCCCTTGGTTTTTACATGCGTTCCTAGGGCTTTCCCTGGCTCAGCTATCGACATGCCTAAGTGCCGTGGGAAGCGGTGCGCCGAAATCAAATTGTAAACTTGAAATTAACAATCTCTCGTCTAAGGTTCGGCATAGGGACAACCAAAAAATATCCTCGGAGGTGGGGCATCCGCCGCTGTTCTGGCGGGGATGGTGAACTGATCCGCTTTGTACAACCACATCAAGGCAAATGCGTCGGGTAGCTGGCCGCTATCCGAGAGCGCCTATTTGCAACGCTAAGGAGAGGAACATGCCAAGTTATCTGCACCCGGGTGTCTATGTGGAGGAAATTCCGAGCGGTTCGCGCCCCATCGAGGGGGTCGCCACCTCGGTAGCGGCCTTTGTCGGAGCGGCGGGCCGGGGGCCGATCGGGGAACCCGTGCTGATTGGCAATTTCGACGACTATGTCTCGGAGTTCGGGCCGATCAGCAGCGAAAGCGACGCCATGGGGCTCGCGCTGCAGGCCTACTACCTGAACGGTGGCGGCGCCGCCTTCGTTTGCCGCGTGGCCTCCGGGGCCACCAGTTCCTCGACGGTCGCCCTGGACGCGCAGGACGGCTCCCAGGCCGGGGTGTTGACGGTCAGCGCAACCAGCCCCGGGGCTTGGGGCGACAGTCTGTACGTTCGGGCCGCCGATCCCGTCTTGTTGTTCGATCTGACCCTGACCTCGGGTAGTACGACGGAGCGCTACTTCGGACTGTCCCTGGAACCCACCCGGGCCGATTTCGTCTCCACCAAGGTGAACGCAAAATCGAAACTTGGTTCGGGTCGATATCCCGAATCCCGCCTTGGCCCCGACCCTGACCCTGGCGGCGGCGGGTCCGGTAAATCTTAGCGACGAGGACGCGGCGCCGGCTACCCCCGATACTCTGACCATCCAGGACGGCGCTCGCCGCGGACGTCATGGTGCTCACCGATACCACCGACGGCAGCACCCCGATTGCCGCGACCATAAGCAATATCTCCTTCGTTTTCGATATCCACGTTGGCACCCGGGATAGCAGACGGCACCTTCTCCGCCGACGAGTCCTTTACTTCGGTCTCGATGAACGCCAACAGTCCGGACTTCGCCGAGAGCGTGATCAATGGCGAGTCTGCCCTGGTCACCGTGGACGTGCGCACTGCCGCCACCGCGGCCCAGTACCCGGTCACCAATGATGACGGCGATGCGGACGGCGACGACGATGGGGTGCAGTTGACCGGCGGGGTTGCCGCCAACCCCACCGCGCCGGATTACACTGCCCTGTACGAAAACACCCTGCGCAAGTACCGCGACATCAGCATTATCGTGCTGCCGGGTCAGAGCTGGGCGGCGGGCGGCACGGGCAATGCAGCGATCAGCGCTACCCTGAGCCACTGCGACAAGATGAAAAACCGGGTCGTGATCGTCGATCCGCCCCCGGGTCATGAGTTGGAAAACGCCAATACCGTGACCACCATGGCGCTGCCCACCTCCACCTATTCGGTGCTCTACTACCCCTGGGTGGCGATGGCCAACCCGCTGTACCACCCGGACAAGGCGCCGGACAAGGCGAAGACGGTCGATGTCGCCCCGTCCGCCATTGCCGCCGGTATGTGGGCCAAGATCGACGGCAAGCGCGGGGTCTGGAAGGCGCCGGCCGGGGTCGAGGCCCGGGTAACCGGGGCCGCGGGCCTGGAGTTCCAGGTGGAGAACCTGGAGCAGGACCAGCTCAACCCCCTGGGGGTCAACTGCATTCGCAAGCTGCCCAACTTCGGCTCGGTGTTCTGGGGCGCCCGCACCCTGTCCACCAATGCCGATCCCGAGTGGCGATACGTGCCGGTGCGCCGCACCGCGATGTTTATCGAAGAGAGCATCTACCGCGGTATCCAGTGGGCGGTGTTCGAGCCCAATGCGCACCCCTTGTGGGGGTCTCTCCGGGCCAATATCGGCGCCTTTATGAACGGCCTGTTCCGGGCCGGCGCATTTCAGGGCCAGACCGCCAAAGACGCCTATTTCGTCCGCTGCGGGCTCGGCGACACCATGACCCAGGGCGATATCGACCGCGGGCAGGTGATCGTCATGGTGGGCTTTGCGCCGCTGAAACCGGCGGAGTTCGTAATTGTGCGCATCCAGCAAAAGGTAGGCGAGGAGAGCTGACATTGGCTCCCCGGCATCGTGCTGGTTCGAACCGCATTTAGTCTAGGAGGAATGGAATGGCTGCTCCAACTTTTCCGGTGAACGCTCACCGTTACGATCCCTATAGAACATTCAAATTCCAGGTAGTCATCGATGGCCAGCCGGTTGCGGGCCTGCAGAAGATGGGCGCCCTGAAGAAGAAGGTCAGCGAGGTCAAATGGCGTTCCGCCGGCGATCCGTCTCATCAGCGGATTATGCCCGGCGGCACCGAATACGAGGCGGTGACCCTGGAGCAGGGTTTGTCCCACGATCCGGTATTCGAGAACTGGGCCAACCAGGTCAACAATATCCAGGGAGACGGCGCCGTCTCCCTGGTCAACTACCGCAAGGACGTGGTGATCAATGTGCTCAACCTGCAGGGCCAAGTGGCCATTTCCTATAAGCTTTTCCGGGCCTGGGTGTCCGAGTACCAGGCGCTGCCGGAGTTCGATGCCAATACGATGAACGCGGTCGGCATCCAGACCATCACCCTGCAGCACGAGGGCTGGGAGCGCGACAACGCCGTATCCGAGCCGTCCGAGACTTGATCCCAGGGAACTGCCGAAAATGCCGCTTCCAGGTGGTTTGCCCCGCGACGGGAGGCTGCGCCGCGATTACCGTTTCCTTCCGCTGACCGGCGTGCAGGAACGGATCCTGGCGGACAGCGGATTCCAGGCGGAATACCTGCCCCAGCAGGTGACTAAGGTGCTGGCGGGCAGTCTCGCCGAGCTCGCGGGTATGGCGGTGGACGAGGGCTTGGTGCGTTCGCTGAGCTGTGGCGACCGGGAGTACCTGGTGCTGCAGTTGGCGGCCCTGATCGATCCCGCACCGCGCTGGGTCACCACCGGCTGCCGCGGTTGCGGCGAGCTGATCCAGTTCCAGGTATCGCCCCAGGCGGTGCCGTTCAAGCCGGCGGGGGAGGGCTATCCCGAGACCGCGACCGAGCTGAGCATAGGCGAGGCGAGGCTGCGGGTGCCCAGCGGGGCCGATGAGGAGTTCATCGCCGCCCAGCAATCCGATACCGGGGCCGAGACCCTGCTGCTGTCCCGGCTCATGACCTTTGCGGGTGAACCGGTGCCGGTGGAGTGCCTGAGCGGCGCCGATCTGGAGCAGCTGGATCAACTGCTCGACCGGATGTCCCCCCAGGCGGGGCTGAGCGCGGGCGTCGATTGCCCCCACTGCGGCTTGGGGCAGGCGATGCGGATCGATCCCTACGACTGGCTGCTGGGCGACAGCGGGACGTTGGATCGGGAGATCCACACCCTGGCCTTCCACTATCACTGGTCCGAGCAGGACATCCTGTCGCTGCCGCGCGCCAGGCGTGCCCGTTACTTGGAGTTGATTGACCAGAGCCTGGGCAAGTACCGGGCCGACGACCTGATTCAGGGTTCGTACGGAGGCCGTTGGTGAAGTTCCTAACCGCGTTGATCCAACACAGCCGGCAACCGGCCCGCGGCGGCGACCGGCCGCCGGTCGCGCTGCAGGCACCAACCCAGCCGGATCTGGGCTCCGGGGACGTGCTGGCCGCGGAAGAGCCCGCGCCGATGCCCGGTGCCGCCGCCGGTCAGCTCGATTTCGCCCCGCCGGTGGTGGACTCGGGCGAAGGCGATCGGCGGTCGCTCCCGGCAGGCCCAAGAGACGAGCGCGAGCCTGAGGCGGACTCCCTTGCCGCGATTCCGGCCCAGGAATCCGAACCGGCCCTGCCCGGCGCCGGCCCGGAGGCGTCGACCCCAGAGCCGGACGCTGCAATGCCGGCGACCCGACAGCTCGAACCCCAGGCCCGAGAAGCCATGGCCGCCGCAGTGAGCCCAGCCCGGGTCGCCGCTGCGCCGCCTATGGCCCAGCCCCGCTACCGAGCACCCGGCGGAGCGCCGGCCGGAGCGTCCGGCAGACGTGGTCGCTCCCAACCCAGCCCGCGCAGCCCGCCCCGACACAGTTGCTCCTAGGGCCGCTGCCGGTCCCGCCCCGTCTCCGGCGAGCCAGGCTTCGCGGACCGGGTCGGCGCCATCGGCGCCGGCGCCCGGTCAGATCCAGTCCGACCTGGCAGCGGGACCGGCGCCGGTGGAGGCCGCCCCCGAGGGCGAGATTGTCCCGAACTTGGTCATCATCGCCATCGGGGGGGCGCTGCCGGTCCCGGAGCGGGCGCCCGCAGGGCCAGCCGCGAGTGCAGCCCAGCGGCCGGTGCCGCGGACCCGGGACTGGAGCCCCTCGCCCCGGCCCCCGGAACTGCCCCAGGTGCGCATCGGCCAGATCAATGTGCTGGTAGAAGACCAAGCGGCCCCCAGGCCCCGAATCCGCAGCAGCCAGCCGGCGCCGGCTCGTTCCAATCCCTTCGGCCGGCGAGGATTGTGAGATGCCGCTTCCCACCTCATCGCTTGCCAACATCTGTAATCTGGTGCGCGAGCATGTTGATACCCTGGGGCAGACCCCGAGCCCGGTGGACTGGAACGTGCGGGTCACCATCGGAGCGCCCGGGGCCAATCTGGCGGCGGTCAACAACGCCAACACCCTGAATCTGTTCTTCTACCGCTTCGAGCCCTTCGGCTTCGATGCCGACGCCCTGCCGGGCGAGGTGCAGTGGCTGCGCATGTTCTGCGTGATCACCGCCTTCGGCATCGACGAAGACATCGACAACGACAATCAGGTCGATTTTTCCGCCGGCCTCAACGAGCTGCGCATGCTGTCCCAGGTGATCCGGCTGTTCCAGGAGCAGCCGGTAATGCTGCTCGCAGGCGACGACGCGGGCGAGGTCTGGCATACCCAGTTCATTCCCCGGCCCCTGGCCGACGAGCAGATCAATCAGCTCTGGTCGACCCAGGGCGACACCATCTACCGGCCCTCGGTGGTCTACGAGATCGCCCTGGCCCCGATCGAGCCCGCTACCCCCGCGGCCCAACCTGCGCGGGTGGCCTCTCTGGGTACCCTCGCCAGCGGCGACATGGCGCAGCGCCACCAGGCCTGGCCCGCCGGGCGGGATACGCTCTATCCGCTGGTGCCCTCGGTGGCGGTGGACAGCGCCAATCCCCAGTGGGCGCCGGCCGCGGTCATGCTCAGCGGGGCGGCGAACGCCCGCGAGGCGAGCTTGGCGATGAATCTCGGGGTCCCCGAGGGCGTCGGCGGTCAGGCGGATTTCAGCGCCTTTCCCCAAGTCGAGATCTGGATCGCCGGCGACAGCGCCCAGATCGGCGACCTGACTCTGGTCGGCCAGTTGCTGCAGAACCCCAATGCCGGCAGCAGCGGCGGGCAGTGGCAGGAGATCGACCCGGTCACCGGCCTGTCGGCGGACGCCGACGGCATCGATGTGGATCAACTACCGGCCCCCGGCGCCACCGGCTTCACCCTCGCCCAGGCTCACTGGACCGGCATCGACGCCGGCAATCACAGCTGGCAGCTGCAGCTTTGGGTGGAGCGGCATATCCGCTTCGATACCGAGACCGGGCAGTGGGTGGTTCTGCCCCATGGGGACAGCGGCGGCCTGCGCGTCCGCAGCAATCCGCTGCTGATCACCCTGACCCGGGAGAGCCCCTGATGGCGGCGGTGGCGGAAATGCTGCAGCCTGCCGGCCTGGATGCGGAGTGGCGGCGCATCGAGATCCTGGCCCAATGCCTGCTGGAGTCCCGCGGCGAGGCCCAGCCGGCGGAGTCCCTGCTGCAACAGCTGCGCGACAGCCAACGCCAGGTCGAGCGGCTGCGACAGGAGCCCAGCCTGTGGCAGGCCCTGGCCCTGGAGCAGTTGCCGGACCTGGCGCTGGATATCCTGGCCGCGGTCTATGCCCCGGCGGTGAATCCCGGGGCGGCCCTGCTGTTCCAGGACCTCCAGCAGAGCAACGGCGCTTTCCCGACCCTGGCCTTTCTGCACCGGTTGCTGGCGTTCAACCAGCAGGAATATGTGTTGGCTCGGCAACTGGCGGCGGAACTGGCCAATCGGGGCCTGCTGGTGAGCGAGGGCGAAGGTCCGCTGCTGCGGCTGCAGC
This sequence comes from uncultured Gammaproteobacteria bacterium, assembly GCA_963753615.1. Taxonomy (GTDB): domain Bacteria; phylum Pseudomonadota; class Gammaproteobacteria; order Chromatiales; family Chromatiaceae; genus CAVWCW01. The sequence continues at coordinate 130,221 of CAVWCW010000005.1, read as the reverse complement.
CCCATCCGGCCCTGCTGCCGGTGCTCACCGGGCTGCCGGCGCAGCGGTTGCGCATTCCCGGCGCGGTGCCGATCGACATCCGCGCCGACTGGGACGAGCTGATCATCTCCCCGGCCCAGCGGCGCATGCTGCAGGAGTACCTGCTGTGGATTCGCCACGGCGAGCGGGTGGTGGAAGACTGGGGCGGGCGCCCGGCGGGCGGGCCCATCGCCCTGTTCAGCGGGCCCTCCGGCACCGGCAAAACCTTCGCCGCCAGCGTCATCGCCAACCAGCTCGGCTGGGACCTGTACCGGGTGGACCTCGGGGCCCTGGTGAGCAAGTACATCGGCGAGACCGAGAAGAACCTAAATACCCTGTTCGATGCGGTAAAGGGGCGGGCGATCCTGCTGCAGTTCGACGAGGTGGACGCCCTGATGGGCAAGCGCGGAGAGGTCAAGGACGCCCGCGACCGCTATGCCAATATGGAGGTCAGCCATCTGCTGTCGCGCATCGAGCAGCACCAGGGGCCCTGCGTCCTCACCACCAATCTGCGCAAGCAGATCGATCAGGCGTTTCAGCGCCGGTTCCATTTCGTGGTCGGTTTCGCCCGCCCTGAGGCGCGGGAGCGCCTGGCCCTGTGGCAGCGGCTGCTGCCCCCCAAGGCGCCTCGGGCCGCCGACCTGGATCTGGAACTGGTGGCCGAGGCGGTGGCCCTGACCGGCGGCGAGATCCGAAATGCCGCGCATCATGCGGCGATCCTGGCGGCCGCGGAAGCGCGTCCGATTGGGCTCGCCGAGGTCGCGGTCGGCGTCTGGCGGGTACTGCAAAAGACCGACGGCCAGACCCGCAGCAACCAGCTCCGCCAGCTGGCGGAGTACCTGCCCCAGGGCATTATGGCGGGGGACGAGGCATGAGCCGCCGCGTCGACATCGAGCGACTCACGATCCGTCTACCCCAGGGCTGGCAGGGCGACCCGGTGCTACTCGCGCGCCAGCTCGCCGAGCAGTTGCAGCGCCAGGCCGCCGACCTGGGTAGCGCCCGGGAGCTCAATCTGGCCCTGAAGGGGCCCTTTGCCGGGGTCGCCGGGCGGGCGGCGGAGCGCCTGGGTCCGGCACTGGCGGCGCAGATCCGCAAGCCGCAAGCCGGAGGTAAAGGCCGATGATCCAAACCGCCAAAGGCATGTTGGTGGAATACGCCCTGAGCCTGCCGCCGCTGGTGCTGGAGTTCGAGCTAAATCCGGAGACCCTGACCCGCAGCCGCACCGTCAGCTTCGACGCCAGCGCCCTGCCCATCGCCGATTTCGTTACCCCGGGCGAGAGCAACCGCATTGGCCAGGCCGCCTCGGCCGCCGCCGAGACCATCAGCTTCGACATCCTGCTCGATGCCACCGACAAGCTGGCGGACCCGAGCCATCCCATGCATGCCATAGCGCGGGTATCGGGGGTGGAGCCGGAGATCGCCACCCTGCGCAGCATGCTCGAACCCAAGGTCAATGGCCCGGGGCCGTTCCAGATGATGGCCGCGCTCGGCGGCACCGGCGCCCATGCCCACGAGCGTGACGAACACCTGTCGGTGCTGCTGTTCGTCTGGGGCACTCACATCCTGCCGGTGTTCTGCACCAGCCTGAGTATCGAGGAACAGGCCCACCTGCCGCTGCTCAAGCCCTACCGGGCCAAGGCAAGTATCTCGCTGCAGGTATTGGAGAGCACCAACCCCTTCTACCAGGTGGAGCAGGTGCAGCGCATGATCATGGCGGCCGCCAATCTGGTGAACCTGCCGTTGCCCTTCTGACCGGAGTCCGAGATGCGCAGAAAAGGTTCCCGTTACGAAAACACCAAGCCGTTCGGCAGACGCCGGACGTCTTTCCCGGCTACCGCGAGCGGCGCCTGACCAGCCCCCCGGGGCTGGCCGAGCACACGGTGCTGCACAGCGATCGCCTGGATCACCTGGCCAACGACTACTACAAGAGCGACCGCCGCTGGTGGCGCATCATGGACGCCAATCCGGCCTTTCTCTACGGCTTCGAATTGCTCGACGAACCGATGCATGGCGACATCGTCGCCATCCCCGCTTCCCGGGAGCCGCGCAAATGAGTCTGGCCAGCTTCCTCGGCCTGGACACCCGCGACACCGGCGAGTGCATCGTCAAGATCGGCGGCAGCGAGTTCTCCGAGTTCTACCCCAATCTGCAGACCACCCAGGTCACCCTGACCCGGCGCGACAGTGCCGAGGCGAAACTCACCTTCGCCATGATGCGCGACGCCGAGGGCCGTTGGCCGCTGGCCGAAGACGCCCGGTTGCAGACCTGGGCCCAGGTCGAGATCCAGGTGGTGTTCGGCGACGCGGAAGAGCCCTTCTTCAGCGGTTACATCCGGGAGATCGGCACCGAGATCCCCGAGCGCGGCAGCGTCGCCACCGTGACCCTGGATTGCCAGGACATCTTCGCCGCCATGGACCGCAACTGCCGCCGGCGTGACCTGGGGCGAGGGGCGCGAGAGCCTGGAAATCATCAGTGAAATCATTCGCCCCTACGGCCTGACCCTGGACACCGATCTCGCTTCCACCCCGGTGGACACCCGGCACCAGAACAAGACCGATTACCGCTTTATCCGCGAGCTGGCGGAGGAGAAGCAATACGAGTGGTACCTTCGCGACCGTCCAGGGGGCGTGCGCCAGCTCTACTTTGGCCCACCCCGGGCCTCGGCCGAGGCCGCCGGCAACAAGCTGATGATCCAGGCCGGGCGCGAGACCAACTGCCTCAGCTTCAATGTCGCCTACGACGGCTATCAGCCGGACCGGAGTGCGGGTCTCCACCGCCCCGCTCAGCGGCGCCGAGGTCGCCCAGGCCAGCCAGGTGCCGCAGCTGGCGCCCTTCGGCAGCCGTGGCGCCGACTCCTCGGACCGCGGGCTCGACGACTTCGAGTGGTGCCTGCCCCCGGGCAACGGCAACAACCAGGCCGCCGGCGATGCCAATGCCCAGGGCCAGGCCGAGGAACGGGCCTTCAAGCTGAAGGCCAGCGGGCGCCTGGACGGCACCGCCTACGGCGGCCTGCTGCTGCCCGGCACCGTGGTGGAGGTGGGCGGCAGCGGCCAGAACAACGGCAAGTGGTACGTGGACCGCACGGTTCACACCTTTGACGGCAGCGGCTATCACGTCGATTTCGAACTGGTCCGCAATGCGTCGGCAGGCGACGAGACCAGCGACGAGCACATTCTGGCAGGAGTCATCTGATGGATGGACAGGTGCAGCAACTGGTAACCCGCGTCCAGGAGCAGTATTTCGGCAAGTACCGGGGCCTGGTGGTGGACAATGCGGATCCGGAGAACCGGGCCCGGGTCACCCTGCAGGTGCCCGAAGTGTTGGGCAGCGAGGCGGTCAGCCACTGGGCCGAGCCTTGCCTGCCGTTCGGCGGGCTGGCGGACCAGGGGCTGTTTCTGGTGCCCGAGGTCGGGGCCCAGGTGTGGGTGGAGTTCGAGGCCGGTAATGTGAACAAGCCGATCTGGACCGGCACCGTCTGGCAGCAAAGCGGCGATGTGCCCAGCGAGGCGGCAGACCGCTCGCCGCACATGCGCCAGCTCAAGACCCCGTCCGGGCAGATACTCTCGTTCGACGACACCGCGGGCGAGGAGGAGATACGCCTCTACCATCCCGCCGGCAGCGAGCTAAAGATCGACCCGGAAGGCGTGGTACAGGTCACCGACGCGGCCGGCGCGACACTGGTGCTGAACGCGGCGGATTCCAAGGTGGAGATCGCCGACAGCAACGGCAACAGCATCGTCATGGAGGCCACCGGCACCACGGTGACCGACAGCAACGGCAACAAGATCGAGATGCAGGGCGGCGGGGTCACGGTCAGCAGCAGCGCCGTGGTCACCATCGAGGGCAGCCTGGTCAACGTCGGCGGCAGCGGCGGCGAGCCCCTGATCAAGGGTCAGAGCTTTCTCAGCCTGTTCGCCACTCACATGCACACCACCACCGCACCCGGCGCCCCCACCTCGCCGCCCATCCCCCAGGGCGAGATCAGCACGCTCAGCACCACCTGCATGGTGAAATGACATGGCGAACCTGACCCGCAGCCTGATCAACAACCGGGACTACCTGCGCTTCCCCCTGGAAATAGGCGCCCAGGGGGCCGCCATCAGCAGCCGCCACCAGCACGTGCGCGAGCAGATCGAGCAGATCCTGTTCACCAACCCCGGCGAGCGCTGGTACCGGCCCGAGTTCGGCATCGGCGTCCGTGCCCTGGTGTTCGAGCCGAACAGCTCGCCGCTCTGGGAACTGGTGAAGAAACGCCTGCTCGGCACCCTGGCCGAGGCCCTCAAGGGCGAGGTCCTGCCGGAGTCCATCTCGGTGGAGGTGAGCGGCGAGAACGAGCGGCTGAAGATCCTTATCGGCTACCAGATGGCGGCCCTGCAGCACTCGGAAAAGCTCGAATTCGTGCTCAACGGAGATGAATGATGGCGGATGAACCGGAGGTCAAGCTGGTCTATTCCGAGGGCTGCGGCGACTGCGGCCAGCGCCGGGTGGAGTTGCCCGCGCCCCTGCCAGAGGTCGGCGACGACTTCGACTGGGACGTGCGCGACTACGACGGCTACCGCCTGTTTATGCTGGAGCAGTTGGCGGCGCGCTTTCCCGAGCGCCGCAGCTGGACCCCGGCGGACATGGAGGTGGTGCTGGTAGAAGCGCTGGCGGTGGTGCTCGACCAGCTCTCCGACATGCACGACCGGATTCAGGCCGAGTCGTTTCTGGAGACCGCCCGGCGCCCGGACACGGTGCGCCGGATGCTGGAGATGATCGGCTACAAGCCGCGTCTGCATGCCGGGCCGGAAGTCACCGACAACCAGGCGCTGGAAAAACTCTGGCACTACTATCCGCACCTGATGGACGAGGCCAAGCTTCGGGGGCCGGAATCGATCCAGCAGCAGCGCCGCATGGTCACCGAGGACGACTACCGCGACCAGCTATTGCCGCATCCCCTGGTGTTGGATGCCGACGCCTATACCGCTTGGAGCGGGGCCTGGCACAGCCATGTGGTGGCGGTGCGGCTGATCAACAACCTGCTGCTGGACGAGCCCCTGAGCAAACAGAAGATCGCCGGCGACGCGCTCGACCCGGAGCAGGCGTTCGAGCGCTTCCGCGCCGAGCTGCTGGCCTACTACCAGGACCAGGAACTGGTCGACGAAGACCAGCCGAATATCCAGCTGCCCCAGATCGAAGGCAGCAGCGCCCGCACCCTGCTGCGGCATCTGATCGAGCGCCAGCGCATGGTGGGCCAGGAGGTGCTGTTGCGCGACGCGCTGCTAGTGGGGATCGTGCTCTCGATTTCGGTGCGCATCGCCGGCGACTACTTCCGCTCCGAGATCCAGGACGAGGTGCGGGCCGCCCTGGTGGACCAGAGCGACGGCTTTTTCGCCCCGGGCAAGCTGGGGTTCGGCGAGGACCTGGTGGCCAGCGACCTGATCGAGGTGCTGATGGCCCTGGACGGGGTCGAGTCGGTCTGCATCAACCGCATGAAACGGGTCGGTTCCATCCATGGGGACCAGTCGGGCAGCGGCCGCGTCGTCCTGGAAGGCCACGAGGTGGCGGTGCTGGAAGACGACACCACCCGCCCCGAGCGGGGCTCCCTGCGCATCCAGTTGCACGGAGGTAAGCCGGGATGAAACTGAGTCAAATGACCGACCTGACGCGTTGGAACCGGGCCGGCCTGAGCCGATTCCGCTATATCGACGGCAACGCGGTCACCTACCTCGAAACCCTGCGCCAGCAGTTGGCGCACCTGTTCGACCAGGGCAACGGACCGAGCTGGCAGGAACTGGTCACCCGCTTTCCGGAACTGGCGGACGAGACCCGCCGCGAGACCCGCAAGCGCCTGCTCGACCAGTACTACGACGAGCGCCGGGACTACGCCTGGGAGATCCTGCGCAGCTTCGCCCGCAGCGCCCATGTGCTGGGGGAGTACCTCGACGCCTACGCCAACGAGGCCTATCTGCCCACCGCCGTGGAGTGGGACAACCTGCGCAAGCTGGTGGGCCTGCTCGGTTATCGGCCGGCGCCCCCGGCCTCGGCCCAGACCCAGGTCGCCCTGCTGTTCAAGACCGGCGAGAGCGGAGAAGTCGCGGCCGGCTTCGCGCTCAAGAACCAACCGGCGGCGGGCGCTCCCACGGTGATCTTCGAGACCGCGGACAAACTGCAGGGCAGCGCCGATCTGAACCGGCTCTACCTGCTGGACTGGGACAAGAACCCCACTCCCATCGGCAGCGGGGCGGCGATCGACTTCCCCCTGGAAACCCTGCCCGAAGGCCTGAGCGTGGGCGACCTGGGAGTGCTGGCAAGACCGGGCAAGGGCGTGCCGGTGGTATTGTCGGCGATCGACACCGAGGCCCCAGCGCTGAGCCTGCAGCCCCTTGCCGGGCAGCCGGATGGGAGTTTTCGGTATCACAACACCGAGTTGCACTTGCAGCCCGGGCTGGTGGTCGCGCCCCTGGCCAACGGCGAACGGCAGCGCCCTGCTGCAGGCGAGCACCAATCTGGCGGAGGGGGAGATCCTATTCGGCAACCAGGGCGGCGACTGGGTCGCCCGGCGGGTGGAAAAGATCGCGGCCGGGCACGCCCAGCTCAGTGGCAGCGCCCCGGTCGAAGGCGAACAACTGCATAAGGCGCTGAGCCTGAACCGCCAGGACCAACCGAAACTCGCCGGTGGACCTCAGGTCTATGTGCTCCCGCACGGGGACGAGGGCTCCCGCGACATCCTGGTGGATCCGGATTTGAATGCGGTCGCGGCGACGATCAGGGAGACGGTGATTACCGACGAGGACGGGGATGCCGCCGACAACTACTTTTACATCACCGGCCCCCACGACGAGCGTATCTATTACCCGGAACAGGACTACAGCGCGGTCGTCAAGCAGGCGGCGGTGAGCGAGATCCGCTTCTCCGGCAAGGCCTCGGACCTGGCGTCGGGCGGCTGGGCCCTGGTGACCAAGAGGGACGGCAGCCAGGCGGCCTATCCGATCAGCGCCATTGCTCAGGAGGAGGAATGGTTCGAGGTCCAACTGCAGGGCAGCGTCTCGCCCCTGAGCCTGCTGCGCGGAGACTTCAAGCACCAGTTGCGGCCCCGCGACCACCAAGTCAACAACCAGCCGGCCTGGAGTTCGAGCAGCAGCGACGCGGTCAGCATCCTGGAACTGGCCGACCCCGAACTGGCGGACCAGCTACAGCTCGGGCAGCGGATGCTCTGCGCCGGCGACGACTATGCGGTGTCGTTGCAACTCAAGGACATCGACACCCTCGGCGGCGGCGCCCGGCTGCACCTGGAGCCGGCGTTCCATCTGGAACCCGAGGCCGCGGGGCTGACCCGCCATGGCTGCAGCCTGTACGGCAATGTGGTGGCGGCCAGCCACGGCGAGACCCAGCCGGAGAAGATCCTCGGCAATGGGGATGCCTCTCGGACCCACCAGCGCTTCGGGCTGCCGGCGGACGACATCTCCTGGGTGGCGGATGCGGGCTTTGCCAGCGGCGTGCGGGCCGATCTCAGCCTGCGGGTGGGGGAGCGGGCCTGGGAGCAGGTGGAAGCGCTGGCCGACTCCGGCCCGGAGGATCACCACTATCAGGTCGAGGTGGACGAGGACGGGGTGCTCTGGGCCTGTTTCGGCGACGGCCGCAACGGCCGGCGCCTGCCCACCGGCGCCGATAACGTGCGGGTGCGCTATCGCACCGGCTACGGCGAGGACGGCAATCTAGCGCCCCAGGGGCTGACCAAGATCGCCCGCCCGAATCCGCTGGTGGAGGGGTTCGCCGCCCCCCTGGCCGCTTCCGGCGGCGCCGACAAGGAGTCCTCCGAGTCCCTGCGCGAGAGCGCCCCGGCCACGGTGCTGGCCCTGCAGCGAGCGGTCTCGCTGGACGATTTCACCCACCTGGCGGCCCATCACAGCATGGTCTGGCAGGCCCGGGCCTTCGAAAAGATGCCGGATCGCCCGGCCCGGCCCCTGATCGAGGTGGTGGTGGTGGCCGCTGGCGGCGCCACTTTCAGCACCGGCGCCGAGACCGGCGAGCTGATCCGCAGCTATCTGGCGGCCCATGCGGCCCCGGGCACCCCGGTGACGGTGGTCTCTTACCAGCCGCTGCGCTCGCCTTGTCCCTGTCGATCATGGTGGATCAGGCCGCCTACGACCAGAAACAGGTGGAGCAGGCGGTGCGCGAGCACCTGGAAACCAGCCTGGCGCTCGACCAACGCCGCCTCGGCCAGCCCCTGTTCCGCAGCGAGGTGATCGCCTTGTTGGAGCAGGTCGAAGGGGTGGAGAACGGCCATTGCAAGATTCTCGACACGCCCTATGCGGCCCTCGGCGGCATCAAGCCCCCGCGCCTGCACAAGGCCGACGACGGCGGCATTCGCCGGATCTCGGTACAGCCCAACCAATTGCTGTACCTGGACCCGGACGCCTATCCGCTGGACATCAGCGTCAGCGACTACGAGATCTAGGCCATGAGCAAAAGCTACGACCACGCCGAACTGCTCTACCGCATCCTGCCCGCGGTCTACCGGGAGCGCGACGGCAGCGGCGACCTGAAGAAGCTCCTGGCCGGTTGCGGGCGGCTGCTGGATCAATTGCAACAGACCCTGCTGCAGCGCCACGCCGACATCTTCCCCGACGCCGACCAGCCCCTGGATCTCGAATCCCAGCCCTGGCTGCTGCCGTATATCGCGGCCCTGCTGGACGTGCGTATGGTCTCGCCCCTGGAGTCCGGGAAGCGTCTGGAGATTGCCAATGCCATCGGCTGGCGCAAGGCCAAGGGCACCCTGCGGGTGGTCGACGAGGTGGCCGAGGCGGTGGGCGGCCTGGAGGTGGTGGTGCACGAGGGCTGGAAACGGGTGGCCGTCACCGCCCGCGTCGGCATGCCCCTGCTGGCGGTCGGCAACTACGGCTACAGCGGCGACGAGCCGTCCTCCAGCCAGGCGCCGATAATGGCCCGGCATCCGGGTCTGCCCGCCGGCACCGTCGACCTGCGCTGCCTGGGCTCCGCGGTGGCCGCCGGCCCGGAGAATCCCGCGGCCCGGGTGAGCGGGGTCGACGGCAAGCTCTATCGCTGGCGCCAGAGCAGCCTGCACGGTGCCCAGAATTGCAGGCCCGGGCACAGCGTGCTGCCCCTGGGCACGGCGAACCCGGATTGGATACCGGGCTACTTCGACGATCCCTCGGTGCGCACCCCGGACCTGCGCAATCCCGGTTGGCGCCAGGGCCATTTCCATCCGCGCCGGGTATTGCTGTTCTCCCCCACCCATGCGGGTTTCTTCGCTGCTACCGAGCACCGTTTTAACTGGTCCGAGGGCCTGCTGCAAAACGAAGCGTTTCTGGCTGTGGTGGAGGTGCGGATGGAGGGCGAGCGCACCGTCTTGCGCAACCGCTCCCTCGATCAGGGGCCCTATGTGCCGGTGCTGATCCGGATGCGGGTCAAGCTGGAGCAGGTTCCCAGCGGCACCGGCCTGGTGGAACCGCCGGTCTGGCGCTTCGAGGGCCTGGTGTTCAGCCACACGGTGGAGGCCGACGGCGGGCGCCTGGAGTTCGACCGTTGCGCGGTGCTGGCGGCGGAGGTGCACTCCACCGACCTGGAGGGTCCGGTGCTGAGCGCCGAGAATTCCCTGTTCAAACGGCTGCAGGCCGCCAAGGGGCTGGCGCGGCTGCAGTACTGCAGCGTGCTCACCACCAGCATCGCCCAGGGCCTGGAGGCCAGCGACTGTATCTTCAACGGCCCGATCCGCAAGGATCACGATCCGGCCAGCCTGCCCGGTCCGGGCTGTCTGCGTTACTCCAGCCTGCTGCCGCAGCAGCCCGAGGGCCAGATGCGCCTGTACCGCGAGCAGCGGCTGCGGGCGGTGTTCTACAACCTCAGCTTCGGCCAGCCGGGTTGCGGCGTCTTGCACCCGGCGGCCCCCGACGAGATCTCCACCGGGGCCGAGGATGGCGGCGAGATGGGCGCCTATCACCACCTCTATCTGGTGGCCAGCCGCCAGGCGGTGGTCACCAAGCTGAAAGATTTTCTGCCCACCGGCATCCAGCCGGTGATGATCCCGGACGCCTCGCTGCACCATCTGCCGGGTGAAATTAACGAAGTGGAATCGGAATAGCATCGGAAGACATGCGAATATGAAAATTCAGAAATCGCGAAACAGCCGCCAACCCGCCAAAGACTACTCCGCGGTCTGCCATCAGCAGGGCAGGATGCTGACCGATTCGGACCTGACCGAACAGGCGCTGCTGGCCCGGGACCGCCTGAGCGCGGCCCTGCAGGACGTGATCGGCAGCGGTACTCCGCGCCAGGGGGCCCTGTTGCAGGTCACCGAATCCGGCGACCAGATGATCCCCAGTCTGCATTGGGGCCGGGTCTATGTGGACGGCGTGCCGGCGCAGGTGCGCGCGGCGGCGGACGCCCCGGACCCGGACCAGTTCGCCTATGCCCACCAGCTGTATTACCCTGAGGCTCCGGCGCTACCCGCCGGCGCCCACCGGTTGTATGTGGACGTCTGGGAGCGCAGCGTCGGTTGGCTGCAGGACGATCTGCTGCGCGACCCCGGCCTGCACGGGGCGGACACCAGCACCCGCACCCAGACCCTGGCCCAGGTCAAGTGGTGCGCCCCCGAACTGGATCCCCTGTGCGAGGCCGTCAATCCAAGGCTGGGAGATGCCCGCCTGCGCCTGGAGCTGCGCAGCCTGGCCACCAGTGCGGATCCCTGCGATCCCTGTGCCGACGAGCTGGAACTCAACGAGCCGGTAGGCAACTACCTGTTCCGGGCGGAGGTGCACGACGTCGAGTACGACGCCGACGACGAGCCCCGGGCGCTGGTGCTCAAGTGGTCGTCGGAGAACGGCGCCGAGGCCTACGCCAGCGCCGACGTGCCCCAGGATTTCGCCGCCAACCGATTCGTCTATGAATTCTTCGACGAGATCACGGAGCAGCGACTGGGCGCCCACCTCGGGCGCGACGGGGCAAACCTGCGCATTGTCGACGGCCAGCGCCCGGGGCTGGTCTCGGTATTTTCCGCCGCCGCCCCCGAGGCCAGGGAGTTCGTGCGCCGCTGGGACGGCTGGTGCCGGATCGAAAAGAGCGGCAGCGACTGGCAGTTGAGCGCGGGCTTCGAGGGCAGCATCGACCTGACCAGCGGCGTGGGCGCGGATAAGCCGGGGCATGTTACCCAGGGCGGCGCTACGGTGGGGATCGAGCTGCGGGTGCTCAGCCTGGCGATCGAGCTGGCGGACCATCCTCTGCTGGCCGGCGACTACTGGACGGTGCCCGTGCGGGAGGTGATTCACCAACAGGGCGAGGTGCTGCTGGTGGACCCGGACACCGATGCCGGCGTGTCGCCCCGGGGCGAACCCCACCACTACCTGCTGCTGGCGGAGGTGGCGGCGGACGCCAGCCTGAGCCTGCCCGACGTCAGCGAATGCGATCCCTACCTGGCCTGCCAGCCGTTCCAGTTTCCGAGCCTGACCGACCTGCGGGCCGCCGACATCTGCTTCGACAATCAGGTATGCGAGATGCCCGAGGTCGGCACGGTGCAGGATGCCCTGGATCGGCTGTGCCAGGAGCGCGATCTGCGCTGGCACAACAAACATCTGCACGGCTGGGGCATCGTCTGCGGTCTGGCCCTGGAGTGCGATCCCAATAATCCGACCGCGGTGTTGCTGCGCGAGGGCTATGCCCTGGATTGCGACGGCGAGGACATGGTGGTGGAAGGCGACTTCCGCATCGATATCCTGCAGCGCCTGGAAGAGGAGCGGATCGACCCCTCTACCCTGGGGCCGGACCAGGGGCTTTGCCTGTACCTGGAATTCGACGAGGCCGGCGAGCTGGACGTGGGGATCGAAGCTCTATGATCCGGAGGACCAAAGCTGGATCGATCGCCTGCGCGACACCTTGCTCTACGACTTCTACGACGACTGCATCCTCGGCCTGATCCGGACCGTCACCGGCGAGCTGGAGGATACAGAAGTTGTCGCCCGCTGCGCCCTGACCAAGTGCGGTCACGAGCAGATCCGGCCGCTGCAGCGACGCACCCTCACCCTGGCCAATCTGCTGTTCCTGTTCGGCCAGGGCGAGGCCGCCCCGGTGCTCAATCTGTCCCCGTGCGAACATGCCCTGCTCAAGGATCTCTACGAGCGGCTGCGCGAGCACCTGCGCAGCAAGACCTTCTGCGGACAGTTCCAGCAGCTGGGGTTTCCCGACTATCCGTTCGCGGATTCGGCGTTGTGCCGGGCCACCTGGTTCACCCCCGAGCCCCTGGACCATATCCGCCTGCACCCCGAAGGCCGGCTGGCCTTCGGCTGGCGCCGCAGCAGCAACCGGGTGTTCCTGTTCGAGCAGCTGAAGGAAGGCTGTCTCGGCGATCTGGTGGGCTGGTTCGACGTGCCCCAGGTGGAAAAGGGCAGCATTACCGATCTCAGCATCGACCGCGACAACCTGATCCATCTGGTGGCCGTCGTGCACGAGGAGGACACCCTGTTCGCCCGCGGCAAGCTGCCGCCCATCGTCGACGGGGATTGCGAGATCGAGATCGACTGGGAGACCAGCTTCATGTGCGGGGTCAAGGTGGTGCTGCTCAAGCCCTCGCCGTGGAACGCCAAACAGTTCTATGCCCTGGGCCTGTGCCGGGGCGCCTACCTGATCGAAAGCGACAAGCTATTCGCGGAGGACAAGATCGAACGCGCGCCGGACTGGGCCTTTGCCGCTTCCGGGCACATGGAATTCGATCTCCTGGGCGCGCGAGTGCTGGCTACCGCGGCCGTGGACCCCGCCGACTGCGCCCAGGGGCAATACAATCGGCTGGCGCTGTTCCGCGCCGAATTGCTGGTGGATGCGCAAGCGCAGCCGGTGCAGCTGCTGGTGCCGGTTGTGAACAAGCAGCCGGTGCAGGGCAGCGACGGTTTCGTACTGGCCCCGGCGGCCGCGGTATCGGGCGGCGACGATGTCCCCGTAACCGGCGTTCCGGGAGCCGCCCAGCCGAAGCTAAATCTGGTGCTCTACCTGGCGGCCGATTTCGGCGATCTCAAGACCCTGTGCCGTTTCGACGCCCGGGGCCTGAAGCCGACCGAGGGCGAAACCCAGGTCTGGAACGGCCAGGCCTATCATTCCTTCGGGGCGGCGGGCCATCTGGCCCTGAAATACGTCCGCGCCGGCAAACTCGACGGTGTGGTCGCCACCCGCTACGCCATGCACGACCTGGAGTACATCCCGGGCGATCCGGAACGCTACTCGACCGAGCGGCTCAGCGGCATCCCGGTGCAGGCCGGACCGGTGGACCTCGCAGTGCACGACAAGCGCGAGCAGTTGCATGTGCTCAATCACCTGGGGCAATCGATCACGGTGCTGAACTACGAGCTGGCGACCTACCAGCAGGAGCGCGAGATACTGCGCCAATACCGGGCCGATGTGATCGCCGCCTACTTCCAACTGCTTTCGGGGATGCTGCAGTACCTCAAGGACTGCTTCTGCCACCATCTGTTGGTCAAATGTCCGGAGTGCGATCCCGAAGACAAGGTCTACCTCGGCTGTCTGAGCCTGCGCGAAGGCGAGGTCTACCACATCTGCAACTTCACCAAGCGCCGATACGTCAAGACCTTTACCACCTTCTCCTACTGGCTGTCGCTGATCCCTATAGGCCCGCTGGTGGGCTGGGCTGTCGAACGGTTCTGCTGTCTGGTGCTGCCCGACTTCTTCCGGGAGAAAAAGATCAGCGCCTTCGGCATCACCCCGATGCAGATGGGCACCGCCAGTGCGGTGGTCAACACCGATCACAGCCAGATGCTGCAGGCCGTGTCCCTGGCCGGCCGGGGCCTGGCTAAGAAAAGCGCCGACGAGCTGATCAGCGCCGGCTACAAGGATCGCAGCAACTACCAGGACCTGGTCGGGGTGGAATATCGCTACAAGCCCGGCGTGGTGCAGCCGATTCCGCTCAAGGCCAGGAGCAACGAGGAGGTCCTGGCGAAGGTCGATAAGCTGGACCGCAAGACCGAGCAGAGCATGACCTCGCTGCAGACCGAAGTAGAGACCCTGCGCTACGAAAAGGCGGTGGCGGAGGAACGCTTCGAGATCCTCGAGGCCGACTACCAGAACGTTACCGTGAAGCGGCTGCGGGAGATGGAGGTCGAGAAGCAGCGGGCGGAGCAGGAGGTGGCGGAACTACAGGAGGAGGTGATTCAGCTCAAGGCCCAAAAGAGCGAGACCGACCAGCGCTTCGTGGAGATGGAGAAGACCCTGGTGGAGCTGGGCAAGCTGCGCACCGAGGTGCACCCGGTGATCGCCGGTGCGCAGCCGGTGGCCAGCATCGACGGCCTGAATGCGGAGACGGCCCAGATATTGGAAAGCAACCATATCACCACGGTGCGGGCCCTGGCGGAGGCGGACGTCACGCGCCTCAAGGAGCTGGGTATTCGCCACAACACCGCGGTCAGTCTGGTCCGCAAAGCGAACGATAAGCTGAAGCCCCGGTAGGGTGCAGCCGGGGCGGGTCGAGGCATGTCCGGAGAAGCTGCGCTAGCCAAGGCCAAAGGCCTGGCGTCGGCCAAGCCTTCCGGGCTCGCCCGCCGCAATCAGAGCCCGGCGGTCAGTGCCCTGATCACCCGCGACCGGGTGCAACCGGACCGGGTCGGCGCCGGGGCCGCCGATCACTACGAGCTGGAGGCGGACCGTGTTGCCGAGCGGCTGATAGCGGTTGGCGATGCCCAACTAGCCGAGCCGCCGCCGAGCAGCCCGCCGGTGGTTTCTCTGCTGCCCCAGCGCAGGCGGCGGCGGCCTGGTGTCACCGGCGCCGCGTCTGCTCAGGCCGCGGGCGAGGAGGGGGTCTCCCAGGCCGAGCCGGAGGCCAGCGCGGCGGAGCTGGAGACTCTGGTGGCCCCGGCTATGAATCGCCAGGCCGGCAGCGGCCGGCCCCTGGATGGCGGGGTTCGTCCCTTCTACGAGGCCCGCCTGCAGCGGGACCTGTCCCAGGTGCGGGTGCATACCGGCTCCCGAGCCCAGGAGCTGTGCGCGCGGATTCGGGCCCGGGCCTTCACCTATGGTCGCGATATCTATTTCGGCGCCGGCCAGTACCGCCCGCAGCAGCGCTCGGGCCGGTTGTTGCTGGCCCATGAGTTGGCCCATGTGGTGCAGCAGGGCCGGGCCCCGCTGGTGCAGCGCAAGGCGGACCCCAGCTATGCCCCGGGGCGGGACCTGCCGCCGGACGGCGCACGGGTCCAGGAGCCGTCCCCCGAGCCGCAGCGGCCGACGCCGGCGCCGGCGCCGGCCCAGGACCCGGCGGCTGCCCAGCAGCAGGCCCTGCAGCGGCTCGATGCCGGGGCTGAGCCCGACGCCGACGCGGGGCAGCAGGTGGACGCTGAGGTTGCGGTGGAATTGCCGGAGCAGCCTGAGCCGGTACTTGAGCAGGTGGCGGAGGTCCAGGCGGTGGATCTCCAAGGCAGCTCGGATGCCGCCATGCTCGCGTTTATCGATGCTTCTCCTTCGAGTATGGCGCTCAGCCAACCCCGGCTGGCCCCGGCCCTGGACGGCAAGCTCAATGCCGAGGCCAAAGAGCAGGCCGACTCCGCCCCGGCCCTGGTTGCCAAGGCCAGTGGTCAGCGCGATCTGGCCATGGTGTCGCCGGAGCCCCAGGCCGCGGCCAGCTTCGAGCCGGACGACAAGACCGGCGCCGAAGGCGACCGCGAACTGCGCCCGGAGGCCCACGAAAACCTCGGCGCCACGCCTGACAACCGGAACAACCAGCGGTTGCTGGACCAGCAGGAGCAGGGAGGCTTTCTGGGTTGGTTCCGGCGCAATTTCTCTGGCTTTCTGAACCGCATACGCACCCGCGACGACGGCCTCAACACCAGTGCCGGCGAGCGCCAGAAGGTGGCCCTGGACGGCGACGCCGATCCCCAGCGCGCCAACAACACCCGCGACCAGTCCAGCGGCCAGCTGACACAGCAGCGCGACCAGACCGCCAAGGGGCTGCGCGAGCACCCGGGGCAGTCGAACATCCAGGCGCGGGAGGTCGACGAGCCCAAGCAGCCGAAGCTGAAGTCGGAATCGAGTGTGGCGGTAACCCAGGCCCCGGATCAGGGCATGGCGGACTACGCGGCCGTCCCCTTGCCGGAAGATGTGCGGGCCAAATCCGACGAGTTGCTACAGCCTGCGATCAGCAACAACGTCAAGGAGGCGCGCAAGCAGACCGAGGACGCCGCAGGCACCCGCGACCAGGAAAAGCGCCAGGCGATCACCAAGGCCGAGGCCGATGCGCAACAGCTCAATCAGCAGGCCGACAAGGATCAGCGCGACCTGGTGTTGACCAACCGGGGCAAGGTGGCCGAACAACAGCGGCAGGGCATCCAGCAGGCCAACGATACGGTCAAACAGTTCGACAAGGATGCCGGCGGCAAGCAGAAGACCCTGAGCGACCAGACCAAGACCAAGGTAAAGGAATCGGAAGACACGGCCGCCAAGGAACTGGAGAAGGGCGAGACCCAGGCCGAGGCCAAGCGCCTGGAGGGCGAGCGTGACGCCGCCGCGAAGAAAAAGGAGCTGGAGAAGGAACAGGAGAACGACAGTTGGTGGGACCGCGCGGTGAATGCGGTAAAGAGCGCGGTCAAGGCCATCACCAACGCCATCGACACCATCTTCACCGCCGTGCGCGAAGCGGTAAAAAAGGCGATCGACGCGGCGAAGAAGCTCGCGGTCGACGCCATCAATGCCGCCCGGGACTGGGTGGTCACCCAGCTCAACGACTTCCGCGATTGGGCCAAAGAGCAGGTCAATACCTACCTCAAAGACACCTTTCCCGGCCTGGCCAACGCCATTAACAACGGCATCGACACGGTGGTGGACGGTGCGATAACGGCGGTGAACGCGGTCGCCGATACCCTGATCAAGGGGGTGGAGGCCCTGGCCGATGGCTTGGCCGCGGCCCTGGACAAGGTGCTGTCGGTGTTCCAGACCGCGCTGAAGGCGGCGGTCCAGATCGCCGGGGCGGTGCTCACCGGCGATTTCGCCGAGGCCCTGCGCATCGCGATCCGGGCCGCCTGCGATATCGCCGGCATCGATTCCAAGCCGATCTTCGACTTCATCGACCGCGCCGCCGGGGCGGTTACCCGCATCTTGAAGGACCCGGTGGCCTTCTTCATGAACCTGGTCAAGGGGGTGGGCGGGGGCGTCACGGCGTTTGCCAAGAACATCAAGAAACACCTGATCAATGGCCTGCTGGGGTGGCTCACCGGGGCCCTGTCCGAGGTCGAGATCACCCTGCCCGAGAAGTTCGACTTCAAGGGCATTCTCAACCTGGCGCTGCAGATCCTCGGCCTGACCTACGAGAACATCAAGGCCCGGGTGATCAAGAAATTCCCGCCCGCCGCCACCGTGTTCGACCTGGTGGAAAAGGGTGTCGACATCATCCGCCGCGTCCTGGTGGAGGGGCCGATCGCGATCTGGAAGATGGTCAAAGAGTCCCTGACCAACCTCAAGGAGATGGTGCTCTCGGGGATTCGCAACTTCGTCATCATCACCGTGGTCAAGGAGGCCATAGGCTGGCTGCTCGGACTGCTCAATCCGGCCGGGGCGATCGTCAAGGTGGTCAAGCTGCTGTACGACTTCACCATGTTCTTGATCGAGCGCTTCGCCCAGATCAAGGACTTCATCCTATCCGTCTACAACACCATCGTCGCCATCGCCAGCGGCCAGCTCTCGAAGGTGATGTCGGCGGTGGAGGGCGCCCTGGCCCGCAGCCTGCCGGTCGTGATCAGCCTGCTCGCCTCCCTGGCCGGGCTGGGGGGCATCGGCAAGACGGTGCAGGGCATCATCGGCAAGGTCAGCAAGCCGGTCAACAAGGTTATCGACAAGGTCATCGACAAGGTGATCAATTTCGCCAAGGGTTTGCTCGGCAAGGGCAAGAAGGGCGATAAGACAGACAAGAAGAAGGATGCGGCGGGCAAGGACCAGAGCCTGGGACCCATCAACCTGGCCGACCTTAACAAGGCCCCGGTGGCGGCCAACCGCAGCAGCAAGGAAAAGAAGATCCACTACGACCGGGTGATGCAACTGCTCAAGCTGGTCGGGAAACAGGCGAAGACCAGCGACGATGTGGAGAAACACTTCCCGAAGCTGAAAAAGCGCTACCGGCTGGCCAAGATCGAGTACGACCAGGCCGGCGGCAAGAAGCTGGGGGTCAAGGTCAAGCTGAATCCGGAGGGCTTTTTCTACGACTTCGCCCAGAACATGGTGGTCAAGGCAGACGACGGCGACGAGGCGGTCAAAGTAAACCGGATCAAGCATGCGGGGGCCAAGAGCATCACCTTGACCAAGGGTACGGGCGGAAGCGCAACCAAGGGCAGCGACAAGGTCGGCACCGAAATGACTGCCGAGTACCTGGCGTTCAACCACCCCCAGGGCAGTGAGACCAGCAGCCGAGAGCAGCCCGGTCTGTTCGGCCTGCTGCCCACGGTGGGGCCGGGCAACTCGCGCTTTATCCGCGGCCACCTGCTCAACGCCAATCTGGGCGGCAAGGCCGAGGGCAAGAACCTGTTCCCGATCACCCACCAGGCCAATGTCGACCACAAGATCAAGGTCGAAAACGAGGCTAAACGCTTAGTGAATCAGGAGGGCTTCTTGGTTTTCTACCAGGTCAAGGTGGAGAACATGAACATTGGCCAGAAGGGCGGCAACGCCCATGTGGACGCGGACTTCGCCTGCAAGCTCGCCACCTATGTGGCCAAGAGCGGCCAACTCGTGCTGTCCAAGGACGTCAAGGATGTACGCATCAAGTCCCGCTACACGGATAGCCCGGATGCGGTGGTCACGGGCCAGACCGACCAGGCCAAGGGCGCCAAGATGAAGGACTTCGACAAGGATAAGGTCAAGCTCGCCTCGGGCCTGAACGTGAAGTATCTGTCCGAGTTGAGGGCCACCGATTTGCGGGCGATACCAGGCATCGGGAAGAAGAGCGTCGACAGCATTCTGGCGGCCTATGCGGCTGGCAGCATCCGCACCAATGCCCAGTTGCGCGCCCTGATCGGCACCCGCCAGGTCAACAGCCTGCGCAATGCGGGCTTCGAACTCCGCTTGTTCCGCAACGAGGCGGCCTGAGGGGCGGCGCTGGCCAGCCCGGCCGCGGGTGTTTCGACCCAAAGCGGGGGAGTCAGTGGCAGGGAAACGCCGAGTTACGGCGTTTCCCGAGCGGGGCAGGAAGCCCCGCCATGTTCAATCGCCTTTTGCGATTGAACAATAGGGCCTTCGGAAACCGTGTTTTCGAAAGCCCTGCTGAAACAAGCCAGGGTGGACTTTTTTCAGCGTTTCCACAGTCCCAAGGTAAGCCCTGAAGGATTGGGCTAGCAGGATTCTTGGTGTGTTGTATCAGCAAGGAGGATTGTTACATGGAAAACAAACCCGATCGAAAGGAAGAGCAAGACCAGCGCGTTTTCGTGCGCGATATTTGGGAACTCATTCTAAAGCTGCTTCTGATCCTGATTTTCGTTGCCTGGTTTATTGCGGAGTACGTCACGGGCAAAGAGATAAACATTATCACCCTAATCGTGTTGCTGCTTGTGCTGGCGGGCCTGATCGGCCTTATTCTCAGGCAGAAGCACTTCGTCTTGTTGCAATGTAAACTCACGGATCCTGGAGGATGCGTCAGGGGGGATACCAACATCCTAGCTGGACGCATACTCGAACCAGTGCTCGGCGATGCTACGGGATGGGGTTTCAGTCATTATCTGTTGGAACTTTACTCACCAAACGGCACTTTGATTCCCGGCAGCATGGTCTATCCGGATGGCTCCGGCAATCCCGCCACCTCGGCGACCCAGGGAAACTATGCGAAATCCGCCGCAACCCTGGGGTGGGTCGATGTCGAGAAAGCCGTCAGCGGCGCAGGTATCGCACTGCTCACTTCAACCAGCTTCGAGATTGTCTTGAGGGTGTTCGGCGTCGACGGCAGCGAAAAATCATCGCCCTGTACCATAACCTTTAGCATTTCCGCCAATGAGGTTTACATCAAGCGGGTGAGTACGCCTTGGTCAGTCGATTTCGTCGATCCGGACGAACCTCTGCGGGCGAGTGACGATGCCGCTGCGATATTGGCCACGGTGGGTGGGCGGTTGCACGTCCGAGGCGCCGCCAATATTTATGGCTGCTCTGGCGAAAATATCGAAGAGTACTCCATTTGGGCGATTCCCGACCCGACCTTCAGTTTAGCCCAGCCTGCCCCATTCACGGCGGTGACGCCGGCGCCGGACTGGGTACCGGTAAGTCATGTGGAGTTCAAGGCCCAAACCGTCGATTCGACGACCTATACCGCCGATCAGGTACGCGCCTATAACGAACTGGACGGCGACCCGAATCCAGACATACTGACCAACACCTGGGGCACGAGAACGGAAAGCATTTGCTTTATGATCGATTTTTCGCTGCATTGTATCAGCTGGAAGATTCCCGATCTCAAGGCCCAGGCATTCAATACCCGCTCGCCCCTGGGTACCGGTAAGTTCACTTTCCTGTTGCAGGTGATCGATACCTCGGGTAACACCTTCTACGATGTGCAGCGGGTTTGGGTCGACAACGAACCGGTGGAGGCGGTCATCGACGGGGTGGGCAATGTACCCGCCTGTGCCGACCTCTACACTAAAGACCAAAGCGGTACGTTCAAGACCGTCGCCGTCAGGGGTACAGCTTGGGATCCGCTGATCGATCCTGCCGATCCCACCAAGCCCACCAGCGACAACTTCCATCGCTACACTCTCAAGTTCCAAAAGCAGGGCGCTGCGGGTGAGGCCGAATTGGTGGACTCCCCTGATCCGATACCATCGAGGCCGAGTCCTTCGGGTGTCGGTGATTTGGCCAACTGGGACTTGTCCTGGCTGGATAAGGCGAGCAATCCACAAAGCTTACCCAATGATCAGTTGTTGGCAGACGGAGAAGAATGCGCTTATGACGTAATCCTGCGAGTATGGGACAAAACCATCGTGGACGAACACACCGTGCATTATTCAGGAAAGGTGACTTTCCCGATTAAAGTAATCAACTCATCCGAGCCGTAATCGACAGTCCGGTTGGGCTGGCAAAAGGACCGGCAGCAATTCGCTGCCGGTCCTTTTTGAGGGTCGGATCAAGTACGCTGATAGGTCCTACTTGTTACAGCGGCTCGTGAAAAGACCGCAAACCCCTCCCTGCTCAGGGGCACTAGAGAAACGATCGGACCGATTCTTCCGCAGCCCCGCAAGCGCGACATTTCGATTGCCGGGTTACTGACCCGAAACCTGACGCAGACTCGCTCAGCGGCTGGCCCGACGGGAGTCCCACAGCGCGCCTGGCTTCGAGTTGCGCTATGCCACTTGCCGGCGGAATGCGCCTTGATCGGAACCCGCTGTGGGGCTCTGAATGTCGCGAATACCACGTTCGGGTCAACAAGACCGGCCGATGAGAAAGGGTGGCTTTCCATGCTTCCGACCCCATCTACAAGGGGGCGAAAGAAGCCGCGGCCCTTACGCAAGCAGACGCGTGTCAAGGCAGCCAAGTTTCTAACCGTTCAGAACCACACCAACCACGAGTTTAGGAGAACAGCGATGAACACGATTGACGCAGTGTATAGCCGGCGGGCTATCAAGCAGTTCGATCCCGGTCACAAGCTCTCGGAGGAAGAGGAAAAGACCCTGCTCGAGGCGACGATTCAGTCACCAACCAGCTTCAATATCCAGCATTGGCGTTTCGTGATCATTCGCGATCCGGACTTGCGCGCAGAGATCCGCAAAGAGTA
Organism: uncultured Gammaproteobacteria bacterium; assembly: GCA_963753615.1. Classification (GTDB taxonomy): domain Bacteria; phylum Pseudomonadota; class Gammaproteobacteria; order Chromatiales; family Chromatiaceae; genus CAVWCW01. Next base: position 108,479 of record CAVWCW010000005.1, on the reverse strand, counting down.
TGGCAATGACCAGGCCCAGATGACGGACGCATCCTTGCTCATCCTGTTCACGGCCGACCTGAAAGCTTGGCAGAAGAACCCTGAAAGATACTGGGTGCACGCTCCGAAGGAAGTCGCAGACTTGTTGGTCAATTGGATGGGCCCGTTCCACGAGGGTCGTGAATGGCTGCAACGGGACGAAGCGCAACGCTCAATGGGAATGGCGATGCAGACGCTAATGCTCGCGGCTCAAGACATGGGCTATCAGTCCTGCCCGATGATCGGCTTCGATATCGACAAGGTCGCCGAGTTGATCAATCTACCGGATGACCATGTTATGGGGCCGATGGTGGCAATCGGGAAGGGCACGAAACAAGCCTGGCCAAAGCCTGGGCAGCTTCCGCTCGAGGAGCTTGTATTCGAGAATCGCTTCTAGCTGCCGGGCAGACGATGCCAAGGAAGGCGGGGAGTGCGGGCAAGCAACGAAAGTAGCAAGGAAAGGGGCTTCAGATCATGGGAGCATAAGGGCCGGAGCCCGGAAATCGGTCGGTTTATCGTTGACACCGGGCCGACTTCTAATGGGTGATTCCTCTCACCTGCTCGAGTGCATGATATCTATCATGGTGCGTGCTTGACGATAGCCGATAAGCTCCCCGATGAAGACGGAGCATTCAGTGACCCTCGAAGCCCTCAGTTGCCCCCAATGCGGAGCGGCATTGCCGCAGGCGGGTAGCTACCTGATCTGCCAATACTGTGGCACCAGCGTGGTGGTGACCCTGCCCGCGGCGAACCGGGGCAGGGCTTCGGCGCCACGGGTGTTCCGGGGCATGAAACTGGCGCGGTTCACCCTGCAGGATGCGGGGGGGACAGGGCTGGCGGTGTTTCGGATGCTGGTTCCGGTCGGCTGGGAGATGGAAGGCGGCGTGGCCTGGGATTTGAGCAATGTCGGCATGCCGGGAACCCTCGGCTACCGGGCCTGGAACCCCCTGGGTCCGGAGGCGTTCGAAATCCACCCGAACATGAACTTCACCGGCGGCAGTTTCGGCGGGATGTTGGGCAGCTTTTTTGGCGCAACCGAGCATGGCGCCGAGGTCCGCGATCCCGTGGACGCGCGAACCGCCTTGCGTGATCTCGTGATTCCGCGCTATCGCGGTCGAAGCCGCGGCCTTCGCATCGAGCGCGTCGAGGCGTTTCCCGAATTGGCCACGCACGTCGCCGGCGGCGAGGCTTCGGCGGCCGGGATGCGCCAGGTCGACGCCGCCAAGGCCCGGATCAGCTACCAGCAGGCCGAGCATCCGATCGAGGAAGAGTTCTTCGCCGCGGTCGAAGTCTGGCGCACGCCGGGGGCATCGCTGTTCATGCCCGAGAATCTGTTCTGGTACGTCAGCCACATCCTCTCGTTTCGCGGCCGCAAGGGAAAGCTCGATGCGACGGCGGGCCTGTTCGACGCCATGGTGAAGTCCATCAAGCTCAACGGCCAATGGAAGTCGGCATACGAACAGATCATCAACCGCCTGGCCCAGGGACAGATCGCCCACACCCGGATGATGTCGCAGATCTCCAGCCAAATAGCGCAAGAGGCGGCAGAAATCAGCGACGAAAATTTGAACGGCTGGTACGCCAGGGGCGAGGCCGACGACTGGGTGGCGCGGGAGACCAGCAAGCAGATTCGAGACGTCGAAACCTACTGGGACCCGAACCTGGAGATGGAAGTCGAACTACCGTCCGAATACGAGCACGTCTGGGCGAACAGCCTGGGGGAGTACATCGTCACCGACAGCGCCCTTTACGACCCCAACGTGGAACTCGATTCCAGCTTGAGTTGGGAACCTTTGGAGCCGGCACGGTGAGCGTGTAGGTGCCTCCCCAAGGGCTGAGGCCGGACCGACCTCCGGCATTTCCCAAAGAAGCCCGCTATCGGACCCGCGGCGTTTGAAAATCGCCAGCTCCGCCAATCCCTGTGCTGAACTGTCGTCTCTACCTGGCGCTCAGTCGATTACTTGAACACCGGATAGCACAGGTACTCCGGATACTTGTAGTGTTCGCCGGCATTCGCCTTCATGGCCGCAATGACCATGAATACGATATTGACGATACCGACCGGGAGGACCAGTGCTCCGGCGCTGATCAGGGCCGCGATAAGCAGATAGGCGAGCATGGTGATCTGAAAATTGACCGCTTGTTTACCCTGCTCGTCGACGAAGGGCAACTCCTGTTTTTTCCACTGCCAAAGAATCAAAGTGCAGAGCACTCCGCCAATCAACGGAATAATCAAGCCCGCAAAACCGCCCAAATGGCAGATCATCCCCCACTTGCGCGTGTCGAGATTGGCCTCCAACGCGGTAGGCGTGGTTGCCGTTCCTTTACCGCGGTCATGGCTTCCCGAAGGCTTTAACCCATCGGGCGTCATGCTGTCGGGAACTCCAGTTCGAGCTGTCATCTTGTCCTCCTTCATCCCGCTGCATCAGACCAGTTTTCAGTAGACTCGCGCCCAGCACCCTATTCACGCCGCGGCTTTAGCCTCTGATCGTGAGGGGCGGGGACTGCCTCGCAGAAAACTCGGCTCGATTCGGTGCCGGTTTGCCGCGGCCCGCCCCACCCACGCGATACGGCTGCAGCCTTCGCGCCATTCCGCTAGTTGGTGAGCAACCGTTGGCTGGCTCACCAACCGGAACCTATTTCAGCTCGTAGAAATAGGCTGAACCGCTGAAACTATAGAGCCAGTCCCACGAGTCCTCGGTCATGCCGATCAAGAGGGTGTCACCCGATATCGAAAGATGGTTCACACCTGAATAGGAAGGTACAAAAGCCCTTCCGTAAGGATTCAACCTCGCCAATTGCTCCCAGTCGCTGTCGGTGCGCGTAAACACATAGGCGGCAGTAGCCATGTTGGCCGTAGAGATCAGCGCGGTGTCACCGGAGATCGCCACCGCATGTCCGAAACGAGCACCCTCTGCGAGATTATCTGCCGTGAGTTTGGTTTGCTCGGTCCAGACACTTGCGCTGCGCTCATAGACGTATACAGCGCCGCTGCAAGCGTCGTCTTCACCCTGGCAGGGCGCACCGATCATGGCGGTGTCACCGAACAGGGAGACGGAGCGGCCGAAATCGTCTTCCGCGTCACCATCGCTGGCGTTCAGCTTCGCCTGCTGGCTCCAGACACCATCGGTGCGGGTGAAGACGTAAGCTGAACCCGAGTCGGTCGCCGCCGCATCGTTCAGGCGACTTCCCACCAATGCGGTGTCTCCGGAGATCGATACCGACCAGCCGAACTGGTCGGTTGCCGCTGCATCACTGGCACTGAGCTTGGCTTGTTGGCTCCAAACGCCATCCGTGCGGGTAAACACGTAGACCGAGCCGCTTGAAGTACCGTTGCCGGGGTCGTCTCCAATTGCTCCGATCAGAGCCGTGTCGCCCGATACCGATACCGAATGACCAAACGAATCCGCCGTCTCTATATCGGCGGCGGTCAGCTTGGCTTGCTGACTCCAGGTGCCGTCGGTTCGGGTAAAGACGTAGGCGGCCCCACCCCATATTGCAGCCGCGTCGTCGCCCTGGGCACCGATGACAATCGTATCGCCCGAAATGGCAACGGAGCTGCCAAACATAGCTCCGAAGAACCAAGGTTGTGGCGCGGCGTCCCCAGCGATCAGCTTCTGTTGTTCGCTCCAGACGCCGGCGGAGCGGACGAATACGTAGGCCGAGCCAGAACAACCTATGCCGGCATCGCAGTCATCGGGTACACCGATTACCGCGAAGTCCCCGTCAACCGCCACCGCCTCACCAAAACTGTCGCTCTGAGCCGGATCGCTGGGGAATACCTTCTGCTCGGAAACAACCGGGGTGGGGTGAATATGGACCAGATAGTCTTCGACCTCGCCATCTTCAGCCGCTCCGGTGGGGGCCTCGCCCCCGATCTGGGTAGCCGTGGTCAGGCGGAAACGGGCATAGGTATCGTCACCGGAGGCCGCACTGGCGGGGATATCGACCCATAGGGTCTGACTGCAATCATCCGTCAGATTGGTTGCGACCTGTTCATCCGGGTCGTCCCAGTCGCCGTCTGAGTTGAAGTCGATCCAGGCGTTGAGTGTCCTGAAACTACCGCAGGCATAAACAGCGCTGGGGACGACATCGATATCGAAGCTGGGACAGCCGCAGCGAATATCTACCGGGGCCCGAAGCCCGGGCATCAGGCGGCCGACGAACGTTACGCCATCCTCATCGGCGTACCAGCCATTGGTATCATCGCCATCCGCATCTTCAGTGGGCTGGCCGTCCGGCTCGAAATCCAGCACCGATCCCAATCGCCAATCCTCGTCCCAGCCTTCGTCGGTGTAGGCAAGGGTAATATGATGGCGTGCGCCATCGTTATACTCGAGCGTCGGATAGGGCGCCGGCGCATCCCCGAAGTCTGCGTCAAGGCTCACGTACTCGGGCTCGAGATAGATCTTGTAGTCTTCCACCTCGCCGTCCGACGCAACACCGGTCGGCGAATCCCCGCCTGTGCCGGTGAGGGAAGTCAAACGAAACCGGGCGTAGGGAGTCCCCCGCCAAATCTCCATGCCGGGATCCGACAGGTCGATCTGCACAACATTCGAACCCGCCACCAGATGCTGGTTTTGGATGACATGGTCGAAATGATCGTCTGGATCCGACCAACTGCCATCGAATTGCAAATCGATCCAGGCATTCAAAATCCCCGGCTCAGAAGCAATCACCTCGATCCTGGCGGTCTGACCGGCGATAACGCGGTCGATCAAACGGACGCCATTATCCTGGTCCAACGCGTAGCCATCGCATTCCCAATCCCTGTGATCGCCGAGCATGGGACCCACTGCGATATGGCGGGCCCCATCCTCCTCCAGGCTGGTCGGGTAGTCGATGTTCTTGTAGTGAGCACTGCCGAAATCCAAGGGCGGCGCAGCAACGGAATAGGTCACGCTGTCCGCGGCGCTCTCCAACTGGCCATCGCTGACGGTCAGTTCCAGAACATAATCACCGATCGCGTCGGGATAGAAGTCTGGGCCATAATAAGCGGGGTCTGACAGCCTGACTTCACTGCCTGGCGGGATCGATACGAAGCTCCAGTAGTAGGCCAAAGGATCGCCGTCCGGATCATAGGATGCGAGGGCATCCAAATGCATTCGGCTTTCACACTCAATCTGGTCGGGCCCTGCCTCAGCGACCGGAGCGCGATTTCCGACGGTGATACGGGTGGAGTCCGGGGCACTGTCCGCAATCCCGTCGTTGACCACCAACTCGGCAACATAGGTGTCTTTGACATCGATGACGAAGGTCGGCATCACGGCCGTCGGGTCGGAAAGTACTGCGGTGCTGCCCTCGGGCGGTGTCAGGGTCCAGGCATAGGTCAGGGGGTCACCTTCCAGGTCGGACGAAGCGCTGCCGTCCAGGGTCACGGTATCCCCGACATACGCGAGCTGGTCTGGGCCGGCGTCGGCCAGCGGGGGACTGTTCTCGGTGCTGACGGTGACCGTATCCGGCGCGCTGTCGGCCAGGCCGTCGTTGACAGTAAGCTGGGCGGAATAGGTGCCTGGGAGATCGATGGTGAAGCTGGGGTCTACCGCTGTCGAGTCGGAAAGCGCCGCAGCGCTGCCGGTCGGCGCGGTCAGGGTCCAGCTGTAGGTCAGGGGATCGCCGTCGGGGTCGGACGAGCCGCTGCCGTCGAGGGTGACGGTGTCGCCGACCAGGGCCGTCTGGTCCGGCCCGGCTTCGGCCACAGGGGGCTGGTTCTCGGTGCTGACGGTGACCGTATCCGGCTGGCTGTCCGCCTGGCCGTCATTGACGATCAACTCGGCCGCATAGGCGCCTGGCAGGTCGATGACGAAGGTCGGGCTCACGGCGGTCGGATCGGACAGCAAGGCCGTGCTGCCGGTCGGTGGGCTCAGGGTCCAGGCAAAGGTTAAAGGGTCGCCGTCCGCATCGGACGAGCCGCTGCCGTCGAGGGTCGCGGTGGCGCCGACCAAAGCGGTCTGGTCGGGCCCCGCCTCGGCCACCGGCGGGGTGTTTTCGTCGCCGATGGGCATCAGATCCTCGGGGTCGCGAACGATGATGGTGGTGCCGCCGGCGCCTTGCTGGTAGAGAATATTGCCGCGCTTGTCGACGACCGTGAAGCTGTCTGTCTCCGCGGCCTGGACGCTGATACTGTCGGCGTCGGCGCCGCCATCGATGTACACGCTGTCGGTACCAGCGGAGACCTGGTAGCTGATGGTGTCAACGCCGGCATCGCCGTAGAGCTTGATGCTGTCGTCCCCTTCGCCGCCGTCGGCGTTCAGGGTGTCGTCGCCGCCGCCGCCCCGGATATTCAGTGTGTCGTTATCCTCGCCACCGAGGGTGGTAACCGTGTCGTTACCCAGGCCACCGTCCTGCTTGACCTTGTCGGCGCCGGGCCCGGCGTCCAGCGAGATGGCGTCGTCGCCGTCTTCGCCGTACTGGTAGACCCGGTCGTTTCCCGGCCCGGCGAGCGCGGTGGTCTGGTCGTTGCCGGTTCCGCCGTATTGCTTGATCTTGTCGGCGCCATCGTCCGTAGCGGCATATTGGGTGTCGTTGCCGCCGTATCCCCACTGCTCGATGGTATCGTTGCCGCCGGTACCGAAATAAGTTTGCACATCGTCTGCTTCGGTGCCCTGATCGACGGCCTTGGCCGCCGTCGCCACCTGCGCGGCGCCGGCAAGGAATAGGAAGAGTGCGGCTGTGATTACGGAGAGCGCGGGTCGACCGGGTCTTGTTGTCCAGTTCATCTCGTCCACCTTGCCAATATCGATGCTGCAGCTTCGAATGGCAGGCAGCCCGGCGGTCTTGGTCGAGGCAGCCCTCGAGACCCGTGGCTTTCCGACCCTGCATCGCGGCAGGTGTGGCCTTTTCTACCCTCCTAGCCTTGTTTGTAACCGCTTCCGGCGCCCGATGCGCTGCGATTTATCAATGGAGCGTCGGGGCGTCGGGTTCACCAGCGGGACTTACCCGAAAAGCGAACTCGAATTTTGGACCGCAAACTGATCTGCGCAGCGACAATAATCAATGACGGGCCCGATTTAGCGCGTAATCATGGTGATCAAGCTGGTGCCTTAGGCAATGAGAGGGGTAGTTCGAATCGACAAGCCCCGACCCCGTTCCGCTCGATAGGCATCACCGAGGGTGCGGTTCGATCCAGAGCCGAGAAGTATTTTAGGTCAGTTCTTGTCATGGAGTGGAAGGTCATGAAGATCCTGCCGGTCGTAACATCCTGCGTTTTGCTGTCCTCTGTTTCTTCTCTATCGTTGGCTGCGGGGGGGCAGAATCAAACCCAGAATCCCATCTTCGGCGAGGATTGTGTCGAAACGATTCCCCCGGGCTTCGACGACGGCGCCTGTGAGGAAATGCCCGCGCCCGCTCAGAGCGGTGTAAACGTTTTCTTTTGTGATACTACAGTGGTGGTTATCTGCCCGGAGGGAGACGAAGAGTAGCACCTCGAATGGCGGCCAGTGAAAACGGGGCTGAAAAGCGTCTGAAAAGTGGTCGGAGCCCGTGAAATACCCGCGACATCGCGGCCACTCCTAAATCATTGCCGCCGGCAGGGGGGACAACCCCTTTCCCGCGTTCAACGACCGCGGTGAGAGGGTAGCGGGCGCGAATGCGTTTGGCGAGAGCGACCGTCTTGTGCAGCTGCGACACCTAAGGCAGTGAGTTCACGCGCACGGATTCCTCGACCCAAACCGCCACGATCACCTGCGACGATAAAGGAAACCGGCTCACCGAGATCGATCCGCTCGATCGCATCGCCACCCGCACCTACAGGCGTTAGAAGCAGCTGCTGGGCGAGATCGCCCACCGCGGCTGCAGCGATGGCTACGAGTACCGAAACTACCCGCTAATCGCTGGCGTGGCCTTCGACGTGGCCAGTCCGCTGGTGGTCCTTACTATTAATCCGGACGTGATACAGACGACGTGCAGCTTGCATGTTCGCGTGCACGGCAGCGCAGTCCGGGGGTGCGGCGCGCAAAGGCAGTCCGTTCGCGAGCCGCACGGATGGCCCGGCTCGGTGTCGCGGTCTTGCCAGGGGGCGCACCATTGACTGCGAGCCGCTCCTACGTCTGAACCATCCGTGGAGCTCTGAATGGCGTCCATACTACGTTCGGGTTAGTAAGTCGGCGCAATTTGGCGCCGGCCTCTATTGCGCTTCTAAAGGGCTCTGCCCCTTCGGGTAGCAGGGTGACGTTACCGCCCCCCGCTACCCGACGGCTCTGCCCCCTATACGATACGCTTGCGTGTTGGAGAAGGCTGTGTCGTATATCCTTGGGAAACGCCGGGCGACTTTTCGGGTCGCTGGCGATTCCGGTGAGTTGTCCGGGCCGATCCTTTTTCCCGAGTTCAGGGTGGCTACTATGGCAGATCTTCCCGCGGTGGTATCAGGACCTCGTGTTCGTCGCTGGTTTCCGCTTTTTTTGTCGCTGTTGGCCCTGAATGTGCTTACGGCGTTAGCGGTAGCAGCCGGCGGAGGGCGGAATACCCCGGCCGTCGGTGCCGACTCCGATCTTTTACCGCATGTCCATGCGGCGGATCGAGAAGGGCATCCGCGGCCGGCGAGACAGGCCGGACAGAGCGCTTGCACCGACGCGCGGGAAAACGGCCTCGGCGCTGGTGCCGAAGTGCCCGAGCCCGAGCATCGGACGGATGCCGGACCCGAAGATGAAGCCCAATCGCATGGACGCGCGGGGGAGCATGATCGCCACGGGGACGGGCATGGGGAGTTTGCCGAGGTCCGACTCTCTGCCGAACAGCGCCGGACGATCGGACTGGAAACTGCGGAATTGCTGCCGAGCGTCCTTGGCGAGACCTTGAACGCGCCGGGCGAGGTCCAATTGAACGCCTACGCCACGGCGCAAGTTACGCCCCGGGTTCCGGCCCAGGTCACCGCACGGCATGCGCGACTGGGCGAGCCCGTCGAGCGGGGCCAGGCGCTGGTGACCCTATCCAGCGTCGACATGGCCGAGGCTCAGGGGGATCTGGTGGTAGCCGAGCGCGTTTGGCAACGGCTGACCAAGCTCAAGGGCCAATTCGTCTCCGAAAGCGATTATCTGGAAGCCAGCGTGGCGCGCCAGAAGGCCCTGTCCCGAGTACTCGCCTACGGCATGACCCAGGCCCAGGTCGATGCCCTGGTCGCCGGAGCCTCCGATCAGGCGGACGGCAGCTTCGAGCTGTTGGCCCCCCAGAGCGGGACCCTGGTGCGGGACGAGTTCATCCTCGGAGAGTTGGTGGAGCCCGGCCGGGTGCTGTTCGAGATCACCGATGAATCGGTGCGGTGGGTCGAGGCCCGCATGCCGCCGGAGGAGGCGGCGAAAGTCGTAGTCGGCGACCAGGCTCGGGTTGCCTATCGCGACACCTGGCTCGACGGGCGCGTGAGCCAGATCCACCATCTGCTGGACGAGATCACTCGTACTCAGGCCGTGCGCATCGAGGTGCCCGATCCGGCCCATCGGCTGCATCCGGGTGTATTCGTGGACGTCGTGATCGTTTCCGGCGACGGCGCACCAGTGTTCGCATTGCCAGAAACCGCGGTATCGCGCAGCACGGACGGGGACTGGCAGGTGTTCGTGGCGGTCGGCGAAGACAGCTTCAGGCCGGTCGAGGTGGAACTGCTGGGCACTGTCGGCGGGCTGGTTGTGATCGATGGCCTGGACGCGGGTACCCGGGTGGTGACCCGAGGCGCCTTCTTCCTGCAGTCGGAGCTCGCCAAAAGCGGGTTCGATCCACACGGTCACTGAGGAGACCGGGATGCTCGACAAAGTCGTCGAAGCGGCGGTGCGCAACCGCCTGTTGGTGCTGCTGGCCTTGATCGCGGGCCTGGGTGCCGCGGCTTGGCTGTTGCCGCGTCTCAACCTGGACGCCTTCCCGGACGTGACCAATGTCCAGGTTACGGTGAATACCGAGGCGCCGGGGCTCGCCGCCGCAGAGGTGGAGCAACTCATCAGCTTCCCCATCGAATCGGTGATGTACGCGTTGCCGGCCGTGGCTGAGGTGCGCTCGGTTTCCAAGACCGGGCTCTCGATCGTGAGCGTGGTGTTCAACGAGGGCACCGACGTCTACTTTGCCCGGCAGCTTGTGTTCGAGCGGCTCCAGGATGCCAGGCAGCAGATCCCACCGGGTGTCGGCAACCCCGAGATGGGTCCCAATACCTCAGGCCTTGGCCAGGTCTTTCAGTACATCCTGCGTACCGACGACCCCGGGCGCTACGATGTGATGGCCCTGCGCGGTATCAACGATTGGGTGGTCAAGCTGCTGTTGATGCCGGTGGACGGCGTTACCGAGGTCCTCTCCTTCGGTGGCGAGGTGCGCCAGTACCAGGTGCTCGCCGACCCCAAGCGGCTGCTTTCCTACGGGCTTTCGGTGCAGGAACTGGCCTCTGCGATCGAGGCCAATAACCGCAACGCCGGCGGCTGGTACCTGGACCGCGGGGCCGAGCAACTGAGTATCCGGGGCGTCGGCTGGGTGCGACCCGGCGCGGATGGCCTGCGCGACATCGGCAATGTCCCGCTCAAGGATGTGGACGGTGTGTCGGTGCGGGTGCGTGACGTAGCGGCGGTCGCCTTTGGTGCGGAGATCCGCCAGGGGGCGGTGACCATGAGTCTGCGTGATGCCGACGGGAAGCCGCGCGCCCTGGGCGAGGTGGTTGCCGGCATCGTGCTCAAGCGTATCGGGGCCAATACCAAAGCGACTATCGACGGCATCAAGGCGCGCCTGCCGGCAATCCAGCGCGCCCTGCCCGAGGGGGTGGTGATCGCGCCTTTCTACGACCAGGCAGAGCTGGTGGAGCAGGCGGTCGCGACCGTCACCCGCGCCCTGGGCCAGGCCTTCGTACTGATCCTGGTCGTGCTTGCCCTGTTCCTGCTCAATCTTCGGGCGACCCTGCTGGTGCTGATCTCCATCCCTTTGTCGGCGGGCTTGGCCCTAATGATCATGGCCTGGTGGGGTGTCTCCGCCAATCTGATGTCTCTGGGTGGACTGGCCATCGCCATCGGTATGATGGTGGACGGCTCGGTGGTGATGATGGAAAACATTTTCAAGCATCTCGCCCGTGGCGGAGACCGGCGTGGTATCGCCTTGCGCATAGAGGAGGCGGCTCGGGAAGTGGGCCGCCCGGTGTTCTTTGCGGTCGCCGTGGTGGTGGTGGTGTTCGCGCCCTTGTTCACTCTTCAGGGGGTGGAGGGCAAGCTGTTTCAGCCGATGGCGGTTGCCATAGTGCTGGCGATGATGGCTTCGCTATTGGTAGCCCTCACGGTGGTGCCGGCCCTTGCCAGCTTTGGCTTTCGGCGCTCGCTCGAGGCCCGCCGAAGTCCGTTTCTGATTCCGTTCGACTGGGTCTACCGCAAGCTGTTGCGCGGGGCTCTGCGGGTTCCCTGGCTGATGGTGCTGATAGCGGTTTCGCTGCTGGCCTGCGCCCTATGGCTGGTACCCAGGCTCGGTACCGAGTTCGTGCCCGAACTGGAAGAGGGGACGCTGAATATCCGGGTCACGCTGGCGCCTTCGTCGAGCCTAGACACGGCGCTGGCCGTGGCAACAAAACTGGAGCCGGTTCTCATGGGGTTTCCCGAGGTCGTCTATGCGTCCAGTCGGATTGGCCGCGCCGAACTCGGCGGCGATCCCGAACCGGTGTCGAATATCGAGATCTATGTGGGGCTGACGCCCCGTTCGGAGTGGGAAACGGCGAACACGCGGGTGGCGCTGCAAGAACGCATGGAGCAGGCCATGTCGGTCCACCCGGGGCTGCTGTTTTCCTTCTCCCAGCCCATTGCTACGCGCGTCGACGAACTGCTCTCCGGGGTCAAGGCCCAGCTCGCGGTGAAACTTTTCGGGCCTGATCTGGAGGCGCTCGCCGCCTATGGCAAGGCGATTGAGTCCCTGGTCAAGGGGGTGCCCGGCACCCGCGATGTGGCGTTGGAGCCCATAGCCGGCGAAGCCCAACTGGTGGTGCGCCCCGACCGGGACCGGCTGGCGCGGTTCGGTATTCCGGTGGCGCAGGTGATGGCCCTGGTGGAAGACGCCATCGGGGGCGCCCAGGCCGGTCAGGTGATCCGAGGCAACGAGCGCTACGATATCCTGGTCAGGCTGGCGCCCCGCTACCGCGGAAGCCCCGACGCTATCGGCGACTTGATCCTGACCGCCGTCAACGGCGCCTGGGTGCGGCTGCGGGACCTGGCGGAGGTGACGATCGAGCCCGGGCCGCCGCAGATCCGCCGCGACGATGTGCAGCGGCGTGTCGTGATCGAAGCCAACGTGGCGGGGCGCGATATGGGCAGCGTGGTGGCCGAGATCGATCGGCGGATCGTCGAAGAGCTGGACCTGCCGCCGGGTTACGGCGTCGTGTTCGGGGGGCAGTTCGAGAGCCAGCAGCGGGCGCAGCAGCGGCTAATGGTCGTGGTTCCCTTGTCCCTGGGATTGATTTTCTTGCTGCTCTACCTGGCCTTCCACTCGGTGGGACAGGCACTGTTGATCATGCTCAACGTTCCGCTTGCCCTGATTGGGGGGGTGACGGCACTGTATCTCTCCGGCCTCTACGTCTCGGTGCCGGGCTCCATCGGATTTATCGCCGTGTTCGGCATTGCGGTGCTCAACGGCGTCGTCATGATCAACGCCATCAACCAGAACCTGCAAGCTGGTATGGGGATGCGGCCCGCCGTTCTCGAAGGTGCGTTTTCGCGCCTGCGGCCGGTGCTCATGACGGCGTTGACCACCGTATTGGGGCTCATGCCTTTGTTGTATGCCACGGGAATCGGTTCCGAGGTGCAACGTCCCCTGGCGACCGTTGTCGTGGGGGGATTGGTGTCTTCGACGCTGCTTACACTGATACTGCTGCCGGTGCTCTACCCGGTCTTTTCCCGTGGCGTCATTGGACGGTCTGAAGCCGACCGGCTCACGACCGCAAGCGAGCCCTGATCCCCCAACCCGCCAAGCGCCTCTAAATGCGCGAGCGCGGCATATACTCTGGCGACGCGCACGGGCGCCGAAAGAGCGCGCAGGTTCACAAGCGTAACGGGGGTGTAGCGGACTGGCTGAGCTGGGCGCTGGGCGAATTTGGCCAACGGCAGGCACTTTTTCCTCTCTGGTTTGTCACATCCGGGAAGGTCAGACACGGAGGCTGGGTGAAAAGAGGACGGTACTTCAAGGCGGTGCTCCTGCTGGTATTCCTGCTCGGGGTCGAATCGGCCCTGGCTCAGGGGACGGCGGCGGTCACTACCGAGCATGCGACGGTGACCCTGCTGGCCGAAGGGTCCCAGGCGGCCCCGGGGCAGACCCTGTGGCTTGGGCTGAATTTCGAGCTGATCCCCGACTGGCATGTCTACTGGCGCAACCCAGGGGCCTCGGGCACCGCCCCGGTGATTCGTTGGACTCTGCCCGACGGGTGGAGTGCCGGCGAGATCCATTGGCCGGTGCCGAAACGCATCCGCGTAGGGCCGCTGACCAATTACGGTTACGAGGACAGCGTCACTTTCCTGGTCCCGGTTCAGGTACCGGAGGGCCCGCTGCCCGCGGGGCCGCTGATCATCGCCGCGGATGCCGACTGGCTGGTATGCCGGGTCGAGTGCATCCCCGAAACCGGGCGCTTTCGGCTGCAGATCAATGCCACCGTTGCCGACCCGAGGCCACAAGCGGCGCCCGATCCCTCCGGCCTGTTCGCCACCGCCCGAGCGCGATGGCCACAAGCGGACAACATAGCGGGCCGCTACCGCCTGGATGGCGAACGCATCGAGATCGCCGTTCCCAGGCTGGGCCTCGACGAAGATGCCGTGGCCGACGTCTGGTTCGCCGCCCATGATTGGGGGCCGGTGGATGCCAGCGGCGCCCAGAGCTGGAGACGGACACCCAACGGCTTCGCCCTCAGCGTACCCTTCGGTGACTTGCCGCCGGCGGGCGATACGCCGCTGGAAGGTCTGCTGGTGGTGGAATCCCAGGGCCGGGCGACCTCGGAGCAGCCCGGCTATAGCCTGCGGCTCGAACCCGCACCACCGTCAGTTGGGGAGGGTGCGGCCCTGGCCTTGCTATCCGCGCTGGGATTCGCCTTTCTCGGGGGTTTGGTGCTGAATGTCATGCCCTGCGTCCTGCCCGTGCTCGGCATAAAGTTGCTGGGCTTCGCCAGGGAGGCGGGCGCGCATCGGCGGCGCCTGGCCTGGCACGGCTTGATGTACGCTGCGGGCGTACTGGCCAGCTTCGCTTTGCTGGCGGCGGTCCTGCTGGCGCTGCGTGCCGGGGGGGCGGCGCTGGGCTGGGGTTTCCAGCTCCAGTCACCGGTCCTGGTGGCCCTGCTGGCCTACCTGATGCTGCTGATCGGCCTCAACCTGTCCGGTGTATTTTCCGTGGGCGGCGGACTGATGGGTGCCGGCCAGTCGCTGACCCGCGGCGGCGGATCGCTCAACACCTTCGCCACCGGCGTCCTCGCCGCGGTGGTGGCAAGCCCCTGCACCGCGCCCTTCATGGGGGCGGCCCTGGGTTTTGCCGTTACCCGTCCGGCTTGGGAGGCGCTCGCCGTGTTCCTCGCCCTCGGCGGCGGATTCGCCCTGCCCGTGTTGGTGCTGAGTCTGCTGCCGGCCTGGTTGCGGTTTCTCCCCAAGCCGGGACCCTGGATGCAGCGCCTGCAACAGATACTGGCCTTCCCCATGTATGCCACCGCGGCCTGGCTGCTATGGGTGCTCAGCCAGCAGACGGATGCCGCCGTCTACGGTATCGCCCTGGCGGGCCTGGTAGCGCTGGCCATGGCCGCCTGGTTATACGGCCAATGGAAGCCGCGGGGCTGGCGCCTGGGCCTGCTCGGTGCCGGCGCAGCCGCTGTCTTGGGGCTGGTCGCCGTGCCGATGGCGGCCAACGATACCTCCGCGACACCCGCAGCCGTCCAGGACCACCGGCCATGGTCCGAACAGCGGGTTCGGGAACTCACCGCAGACGGCCGTCCGGTATTCGTAAACTTCACCGCCGCGTGGTGCATCACCTGCAAGGTCAATGAACGGGTGGCCCTGGCAACGCCGAACACCCAGCGGCTTTTCCAGTCCCGACTCCGTAGCCTACCTCGTGGCCGACTGGACCCGACGCGATCCCGAGATTGCTCGCGAGTTGGAACGCTATGGGCGCAGCGGGGTGCCCCTCTATCTGTTGTATTCCCCGACCACAGGGCAACCCCAGGTGCTTCCGCAATTGCTTACCGAAGGCATCGTTGCCGATGCCGTTCAGACACTGTAAATAAGAGGAGACATGCCGTGCTGAAACCGATATTTCGTGCCGTTCTCATTAGCCTCGCTCTCTACGCCTGCAGCTCGAGCGCAGCGTTGCGCGTGGGCGAGCCGGCGCCCGACTTCGAGGGCGTAGACACCCAGGGCAAGGTGCACCGACTGGCCGATTTCCGAGGCAAGACCCTGGTGCTGGAATGGACCAATCACGATTGCCCCTATGTCCGCAAACACTACAGCGCGGGCAATATGCAAGACCAGCAACGGGAGGCGGCGGCACAGGGCGTGGTCTGGCTTTCCGTCATCTCCTCCGCCCCGGGCAAGCAGGGGCATGTAAGTCCGCAGCAGGCCGATGAATTGACTCGCTCCCGGGATGCGGCGCCTCAGGCGGTCATTCTCGACACCGAAAGCAAGATCGGGCGCGACTACGGCGCCAAGACCACCCCCCACATGTACATCATCGATGCAACGGGCACCCTGGTCTACATGGGCGGCATCGACAGCGTCCCCACCTCCAACCCGGGCGACATTCCCCAGGCCACCCAGTATGTGCGCCTGGCCTTGCAGGAACTGGCCGCTGGCAAGCCCGTCAGCACGCCGGTGACGCGGCCCTACGGCTGTTCGGTAAAGTACTAGGGAAAAGCTAAATTCCGGAGTTTCCGATACGGGGCATCCTGCCCCGCATCGCCAGCCCCATAGGTCGGGGTTGCCTCGGCAGTGTGCGCTTCGAAGCCGCCATAGCGTGAAATCGAGAGAGGAAAGCGGCTGGGACGCCGCCCCCGGAATAAACGGCGAGGCCATCCGCGATTTCGCCTGGTATCGACACCGGCGGCCCGGCGTCGAGGCGCAACTATGAGCGTGGGAAAGTCGGCGCCCGTGCGGTGGCGGCCCTTGCTGGCGCGACGCCTGGTCGTGCTCACCGCGGCGCTGGCCGGTTCGGCAGTGCTCGCCCGCGTCGCCGATCGCCACTGGGTCTTCGAACTGTTCAGCCACTTTACGCGCCACTATTTCCTTGGCGGCCTGTTGCTGGCGGGGCTGTTGTTGTGGCTCGGGCGCCCGCGTTGGGCACTGCTTGCCGGGTTGCTCGCCGCAAGCCAGTTGCCGTTCCTGGAGGGTTACGCTGGGTCCGCGGAGCAACCGTGCAGAGGCACGCGCGAGACCGAAGAACTCCGGTTGCTCCAGTTCAACATCGGGCGCAGCAATCGCAAGGCACCGGCACGCTACTCCTGGCTCAAGGGTCGCCGCCCGCCGCCCGATATCCTGATCCTGCTCGAGGCCACCGGGCGCCTGGAACCGACTCTGGACGACCTGAGGCTTGAGGGGTTCACTCAGCAGCTTGCGGCCTTTCGGGAGGACAACTACGGCATAGCGGTGGCTTCAAGGCTGGCCGATGTGGAGATCAGCCTGGAGACGATGGGTGACCCCAATCTACCCGCTATACTGGTACGCGGCCGGACCCGGGCCGAGTCCATTGCCTTCACGCTAGTGGCGGCCCACCCACCACCGCCACTCGGCGCGGAGCTGGCCGCTGCGCGCAACCGTCAGTTGGCGGCATTGGCCGAGTTTATGAATCGCCAGCCAGGGCCCAACCGGATTCTGGTTGGCGACCTGAACGTCACGCCCTGGTCGCCCTGGTTCCGCCGCCTGCTGGACGGGGCCGGGTTGCGCAATGCCCAGTTCGGCCAGGGACACTTGGGCACCTTTCCCGCGTTCGGGCTGCCGTCCATTCTTGCGCTGCCCATCGATCACACGCTGGTCTCGCCGGACGTCCGGGTTCTGGCGCGCAGCGTTGGGCCGGGGCTCCCGCTCGGATCTGACCACCGGCCGGTGGCGACGGTTCTGCAGCTCGGCCGCTGCGAGTAAAGGCGCTTCGAAAGAAACGCTTGGCGCCGGCCAGGCACAGTGGGCATTGCGGCGCCGGCAATCCACGGGTCTGCGCCCGGCGTGGTTTGTTACACGGGCAAGGTGGTCCGGCTCAGACCTGATGGACCAGGTAGTTGAATGCCGCCAGCGCCGCTTTGGCGCCCTCGGCGGCGGCGATGATCACCTGCTTGTCCCGGCCGTCGTTGACGTCCCCGGCCGCGAACACGCCGCGCACACCGGTTTCCAGCTCACGGTCTACATGGATCTCGCCGCGGGCGTTGGTCTCCAGCAGGTCCAGGGCGAAGTCGGAACTGGCGGCGAGACCGATCTCGATGAAGACGCCATCGACCTCCAGCCGGCGTGACGAGCCGTCTTCCCGGTTGCTGACCGTGAGTCCGGTGACCCGGTCGTCACCGTGGATCTCCGTCGGTTCATAGCCCTTCAGCACCTCGACGCCCGAGGCATTGACCTTGTCCTGCAGGATCGCTTCTCCGGACCAGTCGCCGCGGGAGATCAGGATCACCTGCGCGGCCATGCCGCTCATCTCGATGGCGGCTTCCAGCGCCGAATTTCCGCCGCCGATGATGGCCACGCGCTTGCCCTTGAACAGGGGACCGTCGCAGGTGGCGCAGTAGACGACGCCTTTGCCGGCGAGCGCCTTTTCGCCCGGGATGTCGAGCTTGCGCTTGTCCGCGCCGCTGGCAAGGATAGCGGTGCGCCCGTGGATCGCCTTGCCGGAGGCGGTGGTGACGATGCGGCAGCGGTCCTTGAGGGTGAGACCAGTAACCCGCTCGCCGATGAGTTTGGTGATGCCGTAACGGTCGGCGTGTTCCTCGAACTGGGCGACCAGGGCCGGGCCGGTCACCGAGACGATGCCGGGGTAGTTTTCCACCTCTGCCGTGGTGCCGAGCTGTCCGCCGATGTCGAGGCTGACGACGGCGACGGACAGGTTCTTGCGCGCAGCGTAGAGGGCGGCGGCAAGCCCCGCCGGACCGGCACCCACGACCACCAGGTCGAACACTTGCTGCAGCTCCGCCTGCTCGTCGATGCCGAGCATTCGGTCCAACTCGCCGGTGGCGTTGAGCCGGGCCAGATCGTCGTAGCCTCCGACGGACCCGCCGTCGATAAAGATCTGGGGCACGGTCTGGCGGCGCGAGCGCTCCACCATCTCCTGCTGCAGCGCCTCGTCATGCGTGGTGTCGATCTCCTGGTAGCTAAGGCCCTTCGATTTCAGCAGGGCCTTGGCCTTGTTGCAGTAGGGACACCAGGACTTGGAGTAGATCTCGATCTTGCTCATTGAGCATCGCCTCGGTCCCCCGTCTCGGCCCTTGCTTTCGCTCAGCGCCACGGCGTTCATGCAATAGCGCAGGCCGCCGGGTCCGGGCCCGTCGGGAAAGACATGGCCGAGGTGGGCCCCGCAGGCGTTGCAGGTGGTCTCTATCCGGCGCATGCCGTAGGCGTCGTCGGCATGGTAGGCGATGGCGTTCTCCTTGATTGGTTGGGTAAAGGACGGCCAGCCTGTGCCCGACTCGAACTTTTCCCGGGCGTCGAACAGCAAGGTGTCGCAACAGACGCAGGCGTAGAGACCGGGCTCGAACAGGCCGCACATTTCCGAGCTGAAGGCCCGTTCGGTGCCCTTCTGTCGGGTGACTCGATACTGCTCCGGGGTGAGCTGTGAGCGCCATTCGGCATCGCTTTTCTCGACTACCCGTTCCGGATTCGGGTTGCCTCGGTCAGAAAATTCGGTGATTTCGCGCCAGGTCAGCATGTTTGAATCTCGTGTATGGGTTTGGGGAAATGCCTATTGCGTCGCGTTTCCCGTTTGGGGCAGGGCGCCCCGTCCTTCTCAATCGCCGCGAGCGATTGGAGATGATGGCTTTCGAAAACCGCGGTTTCGAAAGCCGTGCAGAAAAAGCCAGAGATGTTTTGTTCCAGCATATTCCCAAGGGATCACAAGGGATCAGCAACTCATCGGCCCGAGCATGCCACGGCGGAGCCAAGCGCATCCGAAATCGACGACATTCGCGCATGGTCGTTCAGCCCTGCTTCCTAACCCAATCCGCGGCTTTCGCGCGGACTTGGAAACCGAGCGATCGCTCGGCAGGCCGTATTGGTCTTCGCCTCAGTATAGACGTCGCGGCAGCCGCTCGCTTCGCCCTCGGACGGAAACGCCGAAGCCGGCGCGGACCACTTTTGCGCGATTTCCGCCCCGCCCCCAAGGTCGCGGCAAGTCGGTGCAATCCGATCGACTGGAGTTCCTGGCACGCCAAAAGGTCGCCGCTTCCCCACGCCGTGGAGCGGACGCGCTTGCAGGTAGCGGCACTACCAGACTGCTCTGGTGCTAGATCAAGCAGGCAGCTGATTCCGCAGCGTCAGCGGTGCCGGGCGTCAGCCGGTATCGGGTGTGAACGCCTTCCCGTGAGCGGGAAGCCAGCAACCTCTGGAAAACCCCAATTTGTTGGAGTGACAAATCTGTCCGGTGGTGCCAAATTGCCACGCTGCCAAGTGTGACAAATTGTCACACCCCCCTTTGATCCATCTGAATCCCACTGATTTCGCGAACAATTTTTTATGGCGTGGTTATTGCCTGTTACCACGGGACCCGAGACCCCAGAATCTCTGGCTCATAAACAAGACTAAAGAGAAACGAGAGACCACACCAGGCACTGGTTTCTCGGGCGAAGAATATTCTTGCTGCAAATTCGGGGGCCGGCTTGGCGCGGAGGAGGTGATTGTAAACGATAGACAAGACCGGTTTGGCGGCAGATACCCCGGTGGGTAGACGCGCGAACGACCAGACCCGCAAGAACCAACGATGTCACCGGCGGAGAATCATGACCCGGCCGATTATTCGGGATTTGAGGGAGTGTGGCCGGATTCGCCGGTGTTGATGTTCAGAATGCCTAGATAACCAGAGGACAAAGAGGACTGATACCTATGGACCTAAGAAAGCCAAACACTTGGCATAGAACGAACAGAGTCTGGAAAATTGCCGCCGCCAGCGGGCTGGCCCTGGCGCTGGCTGCCGCAACAAGCTTTGCTGCCAAACCCGGCGGTGGCGGCGGTGGCGGTGGTGGCGGTGGCGGTGGAAAGAATAAGGCCCCGACCTGCACCATCGACACGCCGGCCGGCGACCAGACCATTAATGTCGGGCAGTCGATCAATTACACCGGAACCGCCACCGACCCGGATGGCACCGTCGTCAGCTACACCTGGTCTTTCGGTGGGGGCACCCCAAGCGCCTCTACCGCCGAGGACCCGGGTGATGTGACCTACAACCAGCAGGGCACCTATACCACCAGCTTCAGCGCCACCGACGACAAGGGAGCGGTGTGTAACGCCGCCACGCGCACCATCACCGTGGGCGACACCCCGCCGCCGCAGGCCGCGAACTATAGCGTAATCACGGCCAACGACCTTGGCATGCACTGCATGGACAAGGAATATTCCGTGTTCTCGATTCTCCCTCCATTCAACGTTCTGGTGTCTCAGGTCGTCGAAAAAGGGTATATCGACGGGGCCGGTAACCCGGTGCTGCCGCGTTTGCTGGACGACACCGAAGTGAATGTCACTTATGACGCAGTGGCCGACGGCACTGGTTCCATCAACAGCTACAGCGTCGGTAAGACCGATTTCTGGGCCAACGCCCAAACCTTGTTTGGCTGCAACCTGAACGATGGCGAGGGACTGCGCGCCTGCCTGGGTGTGGAAGGGCTTTACATGCCTCAAGACGCGCCGACACCCGGTCCTCAGCCGTTCGAGTTCAGCACCGGACACAACTGGTTCGAGGCCTTCGGCATTCCCATCACCCCGACGGATGACTCCGGCAGCATCAACGCCTATCCCATGCTGCGCGTAGCCGCCGACGACGGCGCCAACACCCTGGCTCAAACCGATGTAGTGGTTCCGGTGGCCCAGGAAACCGATTGCCGCAACTGCCACGCAACCGGGGAGATCGCAGCGCCGGATCCCGATCCCAACGGTATTACCTGGGCGATGGAGGCCGACACCGAGATCGAAGGCAAGCTGAATGTGCTGATCCTCCACGACTGGAAGCACGGCACCACGCTGGAAGCTGACCGGCCGGTACTCTGCGCGGGCTGCCATTATTCGCCGGCGCTGGATCTCGGCGGCCAAGGGCCGCAAGGTCCCCAGGTGGGCAACGCCCTGATGTCTCAGGCGATGCACAACCACCACGGCAAACTGACCGACGGTGCCGGCAATCCGCTGTTCCCGGACGATGCGCCGGTGGACGAAACCTGCTACCAGTGCCATCCGGGCAAGGTCACCCAGTGTCAGCGCGGCGCCATGAAGGCGGGCGGTATGGTCTGCACCGAATGCCATGGCGGCATGCTGGCGGTGGGCGGGGAATACCCGCTGTTGGCGGGCGGTAGCATCGACGGCACCAACGATGGTGGTACCCGCCGTCCCTGGACCGATATGCCCCGCTGCCAAAGCTGCCATACCGGCGATGCGGTGGATCATATCGAAGGCACCGACTACGTGCTGAACGACTTCGACCGTTTCGGTAATGCCGACGGCATCCGCCTGCGCCAAGCCTACAAGACGGGCGACTTGTCCGCCTCGGCTATTCTGGCCAGCAACCAGCGGTTCGGTGAGAACACAGGCAACCTGTACCGCTTCAGCAAGGGACACGGCGGCGTATTCTGCGAAGGTTGCCACGGCAGCACCCACGCCATCTGGCCGGTAATGCCGCCGTCAGCCAATGACAATGCCACCTCCACCCAGTTGCAGGGGCATGACGGCAAGGTGCAGGAATGCGATGTCTGCCACGAACGGGATGCCAACGGCGATCTCAGCATGCCGCTGGGACTCGACGGTCCGCACGGCATGCATCCGGTCGGCGACCTGCGCTGGAACCACCAGCACCGCAACTTCACCGGCGGCAAGTCCAGGAACTGCACCGGCTGTCACGGTGCGGATCTGACTGGAACCGTGTTGTCAGTCACCTCGGCTGACCGGGTCCTCGACTGCAAGAGCAATGCAGGCGACTTCCCGGATTGCGCGGCAGGCAGCCCCACCGCGTTCGTTCCTGCGGGCACACCCATTGGCTGCGGCAACTGCCACAAGCAGAAGTAGTCTGGGTCCAACCGGCGGTCTCGGCCTGGGTCGAGACCGCCCCCAACCCGAAAGGGTGGCATTTGCCGTCCTTTTTTTGTGTCTGCCGATTGTGGTTTATCCGCCCTCGGATACCTCGGCCGGGGATCCGCCGCGGGAGATTTCGCTATTGATCAATCTTCGGAGTTATTGAGGTTGGCAGGGCGTCAGGAGCGGGCGGCTTGTGATCCGCAGACATGCCGTCGTGCGCTCGGCCGCTACGGGCCTGCGGCCGGACCCCAATCCATGGCAGAACCCTGGGCTATCCGCAGGCAAAAACCCAGGATGGCTACCAGCTGGCGCGCCCGGCGTTTCGCAGAAAGCTCGGGACCGCATCAGTGCGATTCCTCGCTCCCGGGCATCAGACTTCCCACCAGCTCCCGAGCCTCCAACGCGTCCCATTCCAGGGGCCCAACGGCTTCGTAGCGAATCTTTCCTTCCGGATCTATCAAAAAACTGGTGGGATAGACGCTCGCGCCCCATTCGCGGAAAGCCTTTCCGGGTTCGTCGTACAGGACGGTGAAATCGATCTGCATACGCTTCATGAACCCCCGCAGCCGGTTCGGGCGTTCCCCTACGTTGACCGCCAACAACTTGAACGGACGGCCGAACAGGTCCGCGTCCAGCCGCTGCATGCTCGGCATTTCTCTAATGCAGGGTGTACACCAACTGGCCCAGAAGTTGACCAGCACGACCTTGCCCCGATAATCAGCCAGATTGTGAATCTGCCGTTCGGCATCCGGGAGTTCCAGCCCCGGCCCGGCGCGCTCGCTCGGGTAGGGTTCGAGAGACCCGGCGCTCACCGCGTCTGTCGCCAACCAGCAGAACATAGAAAAGGCCAGGGTCGCGAGCGGTCGGTTTCTCATTGGTCGGTATCCTTGTTCAAGTCGTTCAGATGCCGGATCAGCGGTCTGCGAAGCCCGGCCGAGCGGGTCTCGTGTCGAGGCAACTTGCCGGATCACCCGCGTAATTCAGCGGCCGTTTGTCAACGATCTCTTGTCGGGTCTGGAGTAGCTGGCCCTGTAGGCGCTGAGCGGGATCCCCGCGGAGCGCAAGCGCCGATTCAATAGTCTGGAGCGCCGCATCGAGGCAGCCTCGTCTCGATTGGACCTCGGCCAGATTGTTGTACGCAGCCGGGTAGTCCTGCGCTGCCCGAATCGACTGCCGGTAGCTGCGTTCGGCCAGGGCCAAGTTTCCCGATTCGAATTCCGTGTTGCCCAGGCCGAACCAGGCGGTAGCGTTGTTCGGCCAGCGCCGGGTCGCCTCGGCATAAGCGAGTCCGGCGGCCTCGGTCTGACCGGTGGATTCCAGGTCGGCGACCGCCCGAAGATAGCGGTCCGGCTGCGCTACCGCGGGAAACTGGCCGGGGCGCAGCACTACCAGCGCCCAGAAGTCCGCAAGCTGCCAACTGCGGAGAAAACGCCGGGCAGGGGTAACCTCGCGCTGAGTGGTACCCGAGCGGAGGATGATCCGGTCCCGATCCGGCTGGTAACCGACCACTACCGCGTAGTGCCAGAGCGGGAAAGAGCGCGTGCCAAGGTTCTGCAGCACCAGGACCGGCCGCCCGGCTTGGAGTTCTTCCAACAGCGGGCCGATCGCCGGCTCGATGACGTAGGCTAGGCGTCCGTGGCGCCGAACGGCCGCCACCAGCTCGGTCTGCAGACTTCCCTCCCGGGCCGGCAGGTAGACTTGCGGCGCGAGCGCTTGCGGGGTGACGTCCACCCCTGAGGCGCCGAGCGCGGTGGCCAGCGCGGCCGGGCCGCATTGGTGCTGGGTCTGGGGATAGAAGGGCGTGGCCTCGAGTTCCAGCGGGGCCTGTTGCAGATGATCGGGGAGATGGGGTTTCAGCACCGGGGTCGGGCTCGCGCAGGCACCCAGCACTAGCGCAAGCCCGACCGCGGAAACGGTCTTTTTCAACGGCTGGAGGAGCCGATTCTAGATCTTCGAAAAGATGTTGATTACGCCGGTCAGCTCGAGGATCAGCAGCACAATGAACACGATGCCGATGACGGCCAGGACACTGTCGCCTCCAGCGGGCAGGCTGTCGAGCTGCTGTTGCAGTTGGGCGGCCTCTTGCTCGGTGAGCGCGGCAACTCGTTCCTCGGCAACGGCCGGGTCTATCCCCATCTGCGTCAATTGCGCACGCACGTCCTCGCGGGCCAGCAGCCGGGTCATCCGCTCGATCGGTTCAGCACCTTGCTGGGCGGCGATGGCCTCAGGCGTCTGAATCAGTGCCGCGAGGGCCTGCTGGGGAAAGGTCGCCATGAGCAGATTGAATATCAGCACATAGAAACCTGCCTTCTTCATGATTGGATTGAGCATCTTGTATTCCTCAGTGGTTGGTAACTTATACCCGCATACCCGGGCCTTCAGCCGGGCTATTGGCGAATATGGTAGCCGAGATCAGGAAACCGATTCTAGAATTATCGGCGGATTCCCTGTATAAGCCGAGGGAAGAAAGTTTTTCTTCGCCTAGGTGTTTCCCTTGGATTTTGTGCGCTTGATCACGGACAGCGAAGGGGATTAGTGTTCTTCAGCAAAGGCTTTAAAGAGCCATCATAGGCTCTTTTCACTGAGGCTTTCCAAAGCGCGGTCACCGAAAGCCTCTTTTTCAATCGCTTGGGTCGATTGAAATTGGCGGGGCAATTTGACCCGCTCGGGAGACGCCATCCATCAGCCTTTCCCCAAAGGCGGTTTGACTTCGATTTCTTCCCTAAACCGGGACACTAGCTCAAACGTAATCCACCTGAAAGGACCTAGTAATGGAGTTCCCGACCAGCAAAAACCCCGAGCTCATCCCCTACGTACTCTCCCAGATATTGGACAACTGCGTCACCGGTATCACCCTCGCGGACCCGGATCAGGACGATAATCCCATCGTTTACGCCAACCATATGTTCGAGCTGATTACGGGCTACGATCAGGACGAGATCATCGGCCGCAATTGCCGATTTCTGCAAGGCGAGGAGCGGGACCAGAAAGGGCTCGAACCGCTGCGTGATGCCATAGGAAAAAGGGAGTCAGTGACGGTAACCCTGCGCAATTTCCGCAAGAACGGCGATTTGTTCTATAACCAGTTGACCGTCCGGCCGTTGGTAGATCCCGAGGGTCGTTTGCTCTATTTCCTTGGGATTCAATACGACGTCACCAACCAACTGCGGGCCGAGAGAGAACTGCACCGACTGAACCAACTGCTGGGTGAGTCGGATTGAAGTCGCCACAACACGACGCACATTCGAGATGAGCAGCTTCGACGAGCCAGCCCTTGGCGGGGTATTCGGTGCGGCATCCGGGGAACCTTCCGCGGAGCTCGGTTTGCGCGAGCGGATTCGCGCATTGATGGCGGACCAGCCCTACGCCGTGCTTTGCACTCAGGGCGGTGGCCAGCCCTATGGTTCGGTCATCGCGTTCGCCGCTAACGAGGAACTGAATGGGGTCGTATTCGCGACGCCGGTTGCGACGCGCAAGTATCGGTTGCTCATTGACTGTGATCGGGTAGCGCTCGTGGTCGACAATCGGGCTGGGTTTCCCGGTGATATCTCGCGAATCGACGCTGTTACCGCCACCGGGAGCGCCGTGCGGCTGACCGAGACTGGGGCTTTGGCGCATTGGCGTAACCTGCTGGTGGGCAAACACCCCCACCTGCATGATTTCGTCGACGCGCCGAGCACTGCGCTGTTTCGCATCGATATCGTCCGCTATCTCCACGTCGTCCGGTTGCAGGAAGTGCATCAATGGACGCCGCCTCGCCGTTCGTAATCGGGCTCGACGGGACGTCGAGCCCGCGCGAGCATCTGCTCGGCGGCAAAGCGGCTACCCTGGTGCGACTTCGGCGGGAGGGTTTTCGCATCGCAGACGGCTTCTGTCTGACCACGGCATGCTATCGGCATTTCGTCGCCCACAATGGCCTCGCAGCAGTTATTCGAATGGAGCTTGGGCGCAAGCCCCTGGGAACCATGCGCTGGGAGGAGCTGTGGGACGCGGCGCTGCGTATTCGCTCCGCTTTCTCTAAGGCCCCCATTCCTTCCGATCTGGCGGCGGCGATCGAGACAGCATACAGATGTCTTGGGTCGGCAAACAATCTCGCGGTGAGGTCGTCGGCACCGGGAGAGGATTCCACCCAGGCATCTTTCGCGGGCCTGCACGAAACCGTGCTCGACGTAGATGATATCGATGCCCTGATGCGGGCGGTGCGCAGGGTCTGGGCTTCGCTGTGGTCCGATGCGGCACTGCTCTACCGCCGCGAACTGTCGCTGGATCCCCGCACCAGCAGTATGGCGGTACTGGTGCAGGAACTGGTCAGCCGGGACGTCTCAGGCGTGGCCTTTGGCCGCAATCCAGCCGAGCCCGGGTTGGACCAAGCCGTGGTGGAGGCCGTACCCGGTCGCTGCAGCGATTTGGTGGACGGCCGGGTCGAACCGGATCGTTGGACCCTGAGCCGGACCGACGGCGCGGTATTGAACTGGCGCGCCGGGCAGAGGGGGATTCCGGGTCGCCCGATGCCGTTGCTGCGAGACTCGGACTTGGTGGCGGTCTGGGACAGTTTACGGCGGATCGAGTCGCTGTTCGGCTATGCCGTCGATCTGGAGTGGACCGGGCGCCGAGGCGAATTCACCCTGTTGCAGGCACGCCCGATTTCCACGCTCGCCGATGACGCCAACGACGGGCGCCGCTGGTACTTGAGTCTTCGCCCCGCCGCGCAAAGGCTCAGGGAATTGGCACAGCGCGTCTCGGGTATGCTGATCCCGGAACTCGAAGCCCTGGGTCGCCGCTTTGCGGCGGAGAACCTGAGGGCGGTGGAAGATTCGTCCCTTGCCGAGGTATTGACGGCGCGCCTGCAGGCGGTCGAACACTGGCGGCGGGTTTATCGAGACGAGTTCATTCCCTTTGCGCACGGTGTTCGCCAGCTTGCGGTGTATTACAACGACTGGGTTCAGCCCGAAGACGCTTACGAGTTTGTCGGGCTCCTGCGCGGCCAGAACCTGCTCGCCCTGCAACGCAACCGCCGAATGGCGGCTCTTGGCGCCCAGCTGGCGTCCAGCTCGGCACTGAGTGACTTGATGGGCGCGATCACCAACCTGTCTCCCGCAAACCAGGGATACCGGCGGGCCATGGAACGGGCCGGCGCATTGCCGGGCGGACCGCGGTTCATCGCCGAGTTGAAGGGATTGCTCGACCAAGCCATGGATGTGAGCTTCGGCGAACAACGCTTGGCGGTTCAGCCACAACACCTGCTGCGTCATCTTTTCGAGACCGCCCGCGCGGCAACCCAGAGTAGACCGGCTGCGGTGTCGACCGGGCCGCCTCCCTCGGAGCTTGAGCAGCGCCTGTTCGCCGCGGTGGGCCCGGAGCGCCGGCAAGAGGCGGAAGAGATCATCGCCATCGGCAGGCTGAGCTGGCGGATACGCGACGACGATAACATCCTGCTGGCCCGCCTGGAGGCCCAGCTTCTCGAGGCGCTCGGCCTCGCCGCGAAACGCCTGAGTGCGTCAGGTCGACTCCCGGACCGCGACGCCCAGGTAAAGGAGCAGGATACCGCTATCATTGTAGAGGCCCTGTTGAACCCGGCAGGAGGGGCGGTAGAGCTGACGCCACCCGTGGCGGCCAAAGCAGACCGGGCCGACCCGACGCCGGGGCAAAAGCCACGCCAGCTGCTCGGTCAACCAGCGGCGCCGGGGATGGCCAGCGGCCTGGTGAGGATTATCGATAGCGCCGACGACCTGAACCGATTCCGGGCCGGCGAGGTTTTGGTGTGCCGAGCCATCGAGCCGACCATGACCCATCTCGCCCCTCTGGCGCGGGCCATTGTCGAACTCCGCGGCGGGATGTTGATTCACGGCGCGATCATCGCCCGAGAGCTGGGGATTCCCTGTGTCAACGGCATCCCCGAGGTCATGGGTTTGCTTAAGAGCGGAGACCTGGTCACGGTCGACGGCTACCTGGGCATCCTGACCGTGGGGGCTCCGGAATTCGATCTGGAGGGGATAACACTCGGCCGCTACGATGCCGGCAGTCCCTCTGGCAAACCTGGTTGAAAGGAAATCCGAAGATGGAAAAGAGACCGAACGAATACGACCTGGCTAGGGCTCTGTGGCAGCACCGTGGGCAAGAGCGGCCGGCGTTCGCGATCGAACCCGGAGATGGCCAAGAATCCGTGTGGGACTACCCGCGCCCACCGGAGCTGGTTGCTGACCGGCGGCTGGTCGAGGTCCGGGTGGGTGAACTCCTGATTGCGCGGACCAGGGGCGCTTTACGCGTGCTCGAAACCGCCAGTCCACCGACCTTTTACCTGCCGGCTGGAGACGTCCGCACCGACCTCTTGCAACGAGCAGGCGGCCAGAGCTTCTGCGAATGGAAGGGGCGGGCCAGCTATTTCGATCTAGGCGCGCCCAGCGGCGTCATCGCCCAGGCCGCCTGGTCCTACGAACAGCCACTCGAAGCCTTCGCCCGAATCACAGGCCACATCAGTTTCTATCCCGGGCGCATCGCCTGCTACGTCGATGGCGAGGCGGTTCGCCCCCAAGCGGGGGGGTTCTACGGAGGCTGGGTCACCGCTGAGATTGTCGGCCCCTACAAGGGCGAAGCCGGGACCGGAGGCTGGTAATGGGGCTTCGACACCTAATTGGTTTTGCATTGTTGATATTGGCCGGGGATTTTGCGGCGGCCTATGACTTGGATCGGCACCTGTGGCGGGATCGGCTTTTGTTCCTGGTCGCACCCAGCGCAGACGATCCGGAAATCGCCGTCCAACAACGCTGGCTCGAGCGGCGACAGGACGCGGTGCTCGATCGCGACATCCGCGTCTTCCAACTGTTTGTCGAACAGGGCCATGTCGATGACCAGAATTTAACACCCAGTTCGGTCAAGCGTTTGCGCTCGGGCCTGGACCTGGCCGAGCAGGATCGGCTGGTGATACTGATCGGCAAGGACGGGGGGGTCAAACGCCGCGCCGCGCTGAATACCGACCTGCGCGAGATCTTTGGGCAGATCGACGGGATGCCGATGCGCCAGGGGGAAATCCGTGCCAAGCAAAAGGCCGGTATCGAGGTGACCTCCCCCTGAGCGCGGACCGGCCCTGCGGCCTCGCCCCTGGAACAAGAGGAAGCATTCATGGATGCCGACGTCATCGTCATCGGGGCCGGCCTGTCCGGTCTGGCATGCGCGCTGAGCCTGCAGGAAAGCGGGTTGGAGCCGTTGGTCCTCGATGCTGCGGATGCGATCGGTGGCAGGATACGCACCGACCGGTTGGAAGGCTTTCTGCTCGATCGCGGCTTCCAAGTGCTGCAGACCTGGTATCCGGAGGCACGACGACTGCTGGACTACCACGCATTGGATCTGCGCCCTTTCGAGCCGGGCGCGCTGGTTCGCGTTGGGGGCGACTTCCACCGGGTGAGCGACGTCTGGCGCCGGCCCTCGCGACTGTTGGAGATGATCCGGTCGCCAGTGGCTACTAGTGGGGACAAGCTGCGCTTGCTCGCCCTGCGGCGGCGCGCTTTGCGTGGCGGCCTGGACGAGCTCTACGGGCGCCCGGAGTCAGACGCCCTGCGCCTGTTGCGAAACCTGGGGTTTTCGCCGCGCAGCATCGACCGCTTCTTCAAGCCTTTCTTCGCCGGCGTCTTTTTCGAGCCTGACCTCGCCGTGTCCAGCCGCGCCTTCGAATTCGTATTCCGTGCTTTTGCCCTCGGCGATACGGCCTTGCCCGCCCGGGGGATGGGGGCAATCCCCGCGCAACTCGCCGCCAAGCTGCCGCCCGAGTCGATCAGATTGCGGGTGCGCGTCCGGCAGTTGCTGGATGGTCAGGTCGTGCTTGAGGCCGGCGAGCGACTGCGGGCGCGCGCCCTGGTCGTCGCCACCGACGCGCGGGAGGCGGCGCGACTGCTGGAATGGGGGACCCTTCCGGAGACTCGAGGTACGACCTGCTTCTATTTTGCCGCCGAACAGGCCCCGCTACCGGGTCCGGATCTGGTCCTCAACGGCGAGGGGCGGGGGTTGATCAACAGTCTGTTGATCCCGAGCAACCTTTCCCGTGGCTACGCCCCCGCCGGCCGACATCTGGTGACCGTCAACCTGTTCGGCGCCGGACCGGACCCAGATCGGATCGAAGCCGATCTCAAGCGAGAGCTTGTCGCCTGGTTCGGCGCAGCGGCGGAGCAATGGGAGCGCCTGGCGGTTTACCGGTTACCAGAGGCCCTGCCCAGACAAGCACCGCCCGTGTCCTATCCCGGTGCCCGAGAGCTGAGGGTGGGTAAACGGCTTTGGTGCTGCGCGGAACTAGGCGGCGCACCCTCGATCCAGTGGGCGCTGCACTCAGGGGCGAGGGCCGGTGCCGAACTGGCCGCAGCCTTGTCCGGTGGACCGCGGGAGGCGTCTCGCCCGCGTGAGGAGTCTTGAATTGGGCTTGCCGGGCCGCTTTAATAACAGCTACTCATTGGTTTTGGCGTCTGTTGATAACAAAGATCTGCTAATTGCGCATCGGCCAATGCCTGTCACGCTTTGAATCGGAGGAGAGAAGATGGAGACCGCGGCCTCTACAGGCAGTACCCGGTGGCAAGAACTCATCGTGAACAAGGTTGGTTTCTCCGAACCCTTGGATTGGCTGTCCAAGGGCTGGAAGGACATGCGCGGTGCGGGCCGATACAGCTTCATCTACGGGGCCGCTATCGTATTGATCAGCGGCCTGCTGACGCTGGTCCTGGTGACCACGGAGAAGCTGTTTCTTCTGCCTTTCCTTATTTCCGGTTTCTTTCTCGTGGCGCCGGCCATCGGCATCGGACTGTACCAGATGAGCGCCCACCTGGAACGGGGTGAACCTCTTGAGACCTGCAATGCCCTGGAGGCGTGGAAGCGGAACCAGGGGCAGATCAGCATCCTCATCGGCGGTTTCTTCATTATCCTGCAACTCTGGTTTGCCTCGAATTTCGTGCTCTTCGCGCTGCTGTATGCGGGCATTTCCCCCCCGCTCGACAATTTCTTCAGCCATGTGCTGCTGTCCGAACAGGGCAGGGTGTTTGCGATCGCGAGTTTCCTGGTCGGGTTTGCCTTTGCCTGGTGCGCCTACGCGATCAGCGCGGTGTCGGTGCCGATGCTGATCGACCGCAAAGTGGACGGATTCACGGCGATTCGCTTCAGCGTCAAAGCGGTGACGGAGAATTTCCTCGTCATGATGGTGTGGGCGGCTCTAATTGTGCTGATCGTAGGGATCGGGCTGCTGACCTTCTACGTCGGCCTGATTGTCGCACTGCCCCTGATCGGTCACGCCAGTTGGCATGCCTATCGGGCTCTGGTGCCGCCGGAGCAATGAGGGCGGCGCGCCCAATCCGAACATTTCCTATGCACCGGCCACCCTCCGCAACCCAGCGATCAGTCGGTCCGCGGCGCCGTCAGAAAGCTTCGGAATGCGGTTGCCGCCGGGGCGAGTAACTTGTCTTTCGGGTGCACCAGGTGCCACTGCCGTTGCAGCGGCAGCCCGACTACATCCAGCACCGCCAGGTCTCCGCTGGCCAATTCGGCTCGGACCGCGCTCTGGGACAGGATGGAGATTCCCATACGGCCCGCTACCGTCTGCTTGATGGCCTCGTTGCTCCCCAATTCCATGCGGACCTTCAGGCCCGGTCCGGTGACGCCGAAAAATCGCCTCGTAAGCGACGCGGGTACCCGAGCCTTGCTCCCGTGCAATAAACGACTCCTGCGCCAGGCGCGACGGCGTGACGGCTCTCGCGCCCACCAGGGTACTGGGCGCGGAGGCGGTCGCCTCCACCTTTGCCTTCTCCGGCGGTTGACCCAACACGTACGGTTCGTCCTGCTTGCGGGTCAGACGCTCCAGCACCGCCCTGCGGGTGCCCACAAAGCCTGAGTCTGGCCGAGTCCCATTGCGAATACTTCGATTTCGAATTCTTGATGCCGGCGGTGGAGGCAGCGGCGCGCCGCGCCTCCGTCCCCGTGGCCATTCATCTCGACCACGGCGCCAGTCGGGAGTCGGCGGTCCAGGCGATCAACCTGGGCTGCAATGGGGTGATGGTGGACGCCTCGGACCGGCCGCTGCCGGAGAATATCGGGCGCACCCGCGAATTGGTGGCCGTGGCCCATGCCTGCGGCGTTCCGGTCGAGGGCGAGCTCGGTTACGTGCCGGGGGTGGAGTGCGAGGACGCGGCGCGCCATCCCGGCGAAGTGGCCTATACCACGCCGGACGAGGCCCGGACCTATGTGGCGGAGACCGGCGTGGACTTTCTCGCCGTCTCCATCGGCACCGTGCACGGGCGCATGCGGGGCGAGCCCAAGCTGGATTTCGAACGCCTCGAGCAGATTGATCGAGCATTGGGCATCACCGCTGGTGATCCATGGTGGCACCGGGCTGAGCGACGACCAGTTTCGGCGTCTCATCGCCAACGGGATCGCCAAGATCAACCATTACACCGCCTTGTCGGATGCGGCGGCGGTGGTCCGCAAGCAGGCCACAGCGGACGCCAGCGGTGCCTTTACCTCGCTCATGCGCGGCGTGCCGGGGGCCATCGCAGCGGAGGCGGAGCGTTGCATGCGCCTCTGGGAGGCGGCCGGCCGCGCCGAGGAATTGCTGGCCAGCTGCACACCCTGGCTGCCCGTGGAGCACTTGATTGTATGCAACGTGAAGGGCCTGGACCGCCCGGGTGTGGAAGCGATGATGGCGGAAGGACGGCGCACCCTGGGCGCCATTCCGGGGGTTCGCGCGGTGCTCACCGGTGAGGCGGTGAAGCATGACTCGGCCTACCGCTGCACCTGGCTGGTTCGGTTCTGCCACCCCGCGGTCATCGACAGCTGCCGCGGGCATCCGGACCATCTAGCCTTCGCCGACAACCTGTTCCGGCCGGTTGCCGGAGAGTGCATCAGCATCGATTACCAGGCCATCGAGTCCCAGCGGCCGACGAATCCAGCCCCGCTGCGCTGACCCCAACGATGGCAGCGTCTGTTCGGAGCCGATGTCCCCAGGTTGCGATCCCGGTGTCCGGCCTGTCGGTCAGGCCCATAGTGTATAATCCCGCTCTTTGATCGACCGCGGCCCCGCCGCTATCCAACCCGGTCGTCTTCGTCACACCGCAAGAGCAGGTTATTCGATGGGCCTATTCGACAAGTTTCAAGAACTGGCCGCGGCCCGAGAGGCGCTTGCCGCCACCGGTCTGGTGCCGGTCGGGGCGGTTACCGAGCAGGTGTTCTCCGCCACCGAGGGGGTGGTCAATGGCCAGAGGGTGATCCTGGCGGGCACCAATAATTATCTCGGTCTGACCTTCGACCCGGATTGCCGGCGGGCGGCCCGAGAGGCGGTGGACGAGCAGGGCACCGGCACCACCGGCTCGCGCCTGGCCAACGGCAACTACGCCGACCACCTGGCCCTGGAACGGGAGATGGCCGCTTTCTTCGGCACGCCGGCGGCGATCGTCTTCTCTACCGGTTTTCTCGCCACCATGGGCGTGGTGAGCACCCTTGCCGGGCCCGGCGACGTGATCCTGATGGACGCCGACTGCCACGCCAGCATCTACGAAGGCACCCGCCTGAGCGGGGCCGAGATCATCCGCTTCCGCCACAACAATGCGGATGACCTGGCGAAACGCCTGCGCCGGCTCGGGGACCGCGCCGCGGATGCCCTGATCCTGGTGGAGGGTATCTACAGCATGCTCGGGGATCAGGCACCGCTGGCGGAGATCGCGGCGGTCAAGCGCGAGCACGGCGGTTACCTGCTGGTGGACGAAGCCCATTCCCTGGGGGTGCTGGGGGAGCAGGGCCGAGGCCTGGCCGAAGCCGCCGGGGTGGAGGCCGACGTGGATTTCATCGTCGGCACCTTCAGCAAGAGCCTGGGCAGTGTCGGCGGCTTCTGCGTAAGCCGCCACCCGCAGTTGGAAATCATGCGCTACGCCATTCGCGCCTATATCTTTACCGCCTCGCTGGCGCCATCGGTGATCGCCTCGACCCGGGTCGCCCTGGGTATCCTGCGGGATCGGCACGAGCTGCGGGATCAACTTTGGCGCAATGCCGAACAACTTCATGGGGCGCTGGAGCAGGCCGGATTCCGGCTCGGCCCGCACCCTGGGCCGGTGGTTGCGGTGGAAGTGGGGACCAAGGAACAGGCCCTGGCCTGGTGGCAGCGGATGATGGAGCAGGGGGTCTACGTCAACCTGGTGCTACCGCCGGCCACCCCCAGCGGCCACTGCCTGTTGCGCTGCAGTCTGAGCGCTGCCCACAGCCCACAGCAGGTGGCGAGGATTCGCGACGCTTTTCTGTCCCTTCACTGACCCTCGGCCACCGCCAGGACGCCGGGTGTCGGTGCGGTAAGCGCCAGCGGCCGGGCGGTTTCTGCAGCGTCCCCTGGGCTTGGGCGGTTCAATCCGTCTTGGCGCCGGCGGCCCGACCCAGTGCGGTCTCCCAGGTCGCCGTTTCGGCAAACCCCTGGGCAGGCGAAAGATACTCCCGTACGCTCATCTGCATGCGCCATCCTCCCCCGCTGGGAAGGATACGGTGCAGGTGGTACTGGGCCCGCCGTCCCGGTCTGCGGCCGAGTCCTGACGCCGAGCGCACCCCGATGGCGGGGGCCCGGCCTGCCGGGGTGGCCAGCCAGTGTCGGGCCGACTTGTGGGTATGTCCGTGCAACACCAGTTCCACCCCTTCTGCGGCGATTACCCGGGCCAACTGGGGGGCGTCGGTGAGGCGCTTGCGCCAAGCGCAGCTCCCGGGGGCCGGCGGGTGGTGGATCAGCAGTACCCGGCATAGGCCACGGCGGCCGGTTTCCGCCAATAGGCCGGTCAGGGCCTGCAGCTGGCGCGCCCCCAGGGTCCCCACCGCCAGCAGCGGGGCCGAGGGGCGGGCCGAGCTGAGGCCGATAAGGGCCAGGTTGCCGCGCACCCGCAGGCTGGGAAACAGGCGTTCGTCGCTCGCCCCTCCGGGGGATTCGTCGCCAGCCATGTAGGGGGCCCAAAGGTCGAGCGTCGATCGCCAGGGCTCGTGTACATAGGCATCGTGATTGCCCGGCACCAGGGTTACCCGATCCGGGTCGCCGAGGGCCGGCAGCCATTCGGCAACCTCCCGGCATTCGCGCGGGGTGCCGAGGTGGGTCAGATCGCCCGTAACCGCCACCTGCTGCACCGCCTGGCGGTGCAGATCCCGCACCAAAGCGGCCAATATTTCCGGCCGATGCTCGTGGCGCCGGTGCCGGCGCCAGGACTGATAGCCCAGGGCGCGCTTGTTGAGCAACTGATGCCGCTCGACCCCCTCCAGCCCGGTCAGGTGGGGGTCGGATAGGTGGGCCAGCGTCCACGCGGGGGCTGGATCAGGCGGGCAGTTCTCGCGGATAGGGCTGGGCATTGGCCGTTCGCTTTACGCTTGGTCTGCTGTGCATATAACATAGGCCTGCTGCACCTGTCACCGCAGGCGCCCGTAGGCGAGACCCCGGGGACCCCTGGCCTTGATCATCCAGCTCTACCTCGCGAGGGAGATCCTCCGCCCCTTTCTCACCATCGTCGTTATTCTCGGCGTGGTGTTTTTCAGCTACTCCAGCGCGGTGGCCCTGAACGACGCGGTGGCCGGGTTGCTGCCTACGGAAACCGTACTTCAATTCGTCTTGATTCGGGGCCTGATTGCCCTGGAAGTCCTGTTGCCGGTGGCGCTCTACCTGTCGGTCGTGGTGGGGCTTGGCCGGCTGCATGCCGACAGCGAGATGACCGCCCTGTCGGCCCTCGGTATCGGTGAGCTGCGGGTGTTCTCGGTGGTGTTGTTGCTGGCTCTGGTCGTGGCGTTGCTGGTGGCCGCCCTGTCGCTGCTGGCCCGGCCCTGGGCCTATTACCAGGGCTATCTGTTGGAGTCGGTCGCCGAGACCAGCTTCGACATCACTAACCTGGAGCCGCGGCGCTTCTATGTCGGGCCGGAGTCCCGCTACTCCTTGTACGTCGAGGGCGTGGACATCGACAGCCGTTCGGCCTCCGGGGTGATGTTTCAGACCCGGTCCGAGCGCAAACGGCAGATCGTGTTGGCGGACAGCATGCATCAGCCCCAGCCGCGGCCGGACCACGCGGTGACCTTCGAATTTACCCGCGGCTTTGCCTATCAGCTCGGGAGGGTGGGCCGCCCGGACGTTTCCATGGGCTTCGGCCACTTGGTGCTGCGCCTGGCGGGTCCGTCCGAGAAGGATCTGGCTGCCAAGAGCAAGGCGCGAAGCACCGCCTCGCTCCGCGGCTCGAAACACCGCAAGGATCTGGCCGAGTACCAGTGGCGCTTGTCCACCCCGGTCACCACCCTGCTGCTGGCCCTGCTGGCGGTGCCGCTCAGCCGCTCGGCGCCGCGCCTGGGGCGCCACGTCAAGGAGGTGATCGCCGTCCTCGCCTATGCGGTGTTCTACAACGCCATGAGCATGGCCAAGAATCTGGTGCAAGAGGGCGCTGTCGGCCCCATGCCCGGTCTCTGGTGGCCGTTGGGGCTGCTGGCCCTGGTGATCCTGGTGGCCGCCGCCTGGCCTTGGCGCCGGCGTCTGCTGGGTGGCACCCCGAAGGCCGAGAGGGGCAGGGCATGAACACCCTCGACCGCTATTTGGGGCGGGCTCTGGGGGACGGTTTTGTACTAGTGCTGCTGATGCTGCTGCCCCTGTTCGTGTTCCTCGACCTGATCAACCAACTCGACGATGTGGGCAAGGGGGTGTTCGATATCTGGCACGCCCTGCGCTACGAACTGCAGATGCTGCCGCGCCGTGCCCTCGACCTGCTGCCCTTCGCCGCGCTGATGGGCAGCACCACCGCCCTGGCCCGGCTGGCGCACCACCAGGAGTTGATCGCCATGCAGGCGGTCGGGTTGTCGGTGGCCCGCATCGCCGGCTCGGTGCTCAAGAGTGGTCTGATACTGATGTTGGTTGCCGCTGGGGTCGAGGAGTTCGTCGCCTCGCCGCTGCACCAGAAGGCGGTGCAGCAGCGCTCAGCGGCAATAGCCGGCGGTGTGGTGGAGCCGCGG
The DNA here is from genome assembly GCA_963753615.1 of uncultured Gammaproteobacteria bacterium. Classification (GTDB taxonomy): domain Bacteria; phylum Pseudomonadota; class Gammaproteobacteria; order Chromatiales; family Chromatiaceae; genus CAVWCW01. Next base: position 71,352 of record CAVWCW010000005.1, on the reverse strand, counting down.
GAGGGGGGCTTCTGGATCCACTACAGAAATCGCTTCGTTAATATCAATAAGCTCCTGTACGGACGGATCCCGGCAGATATCGACATCTTCGAATTCGGCCCGGACCGCCAGCTGGAGCTATACATCCAGGCCGAGCGGGCTGATCTTCGTGTCCCCCAGGAGTGGCGGCTCGAGAATCTGGTGCTGCGGCGCAACGAGGGCGGCGCACTGGTTGCCGAGCATTTGGACGAGATGCACTGGGAGTCTTACTTACGAGCAGACCAGGTGGGCCTGCTGGAACTTCCGCCGAATGCCATGTCGCCGAGTCAGTCCTTTGAGTATCTGGGCTATCTGCGCGACAGCGGCCAGCCGGTTGAGCGCCACGAGCTGGCTCTGTGGCAGAAGCTGACCCTGCCGCTCACGACCGGCGCCATGGTGCTGCTGGCGATCCCCTTTGCCTTCGGCTCGCCGCGCCTGATCAGCGTCGGAAAGCGCATCCTGATGGCCTTGGGGGCCGGGCTGGGCTTCCAGATCGTCAACCAACTGACGGCCAATCTGGGCCTGATGTTCAAGCTCAGCCCGGCGCTGACCAGCCTGGCCCCGATCGCGGTAGCGCTCGCGTTCGCCGCTTGGCTGCTGACCCGCTCGCAGCGTCATGCCTGAATCTAACCGTCGAAATGGGAGCACTGTTATGACTTGGTCCGAACGCTTGCGCAAGAAGCGCCGCAAACTGGTGAAGAAGAACGGCCGCCGTCTATTGCAGGCCCTGGATCGTTACCTCGGCAGTCGTTCTCTGGTCGGGGACCACCCCTTCTTCGAACCCGCCCAGTTCCCGGCCGTGGCCACCCTGGAGGCCAATTGGCAACCGATCCGCGCGGAACTGGAGCGGCTGTTGGGCGCGCGCGAGCACATCCCCCCTTTCCATGCCGTGTCGCCGGACCAGAAGCGAATCTCCGAGGGCGACAACTGGAAGACGTTCATCCTGTTCGGATTCGGCCGCAAGGCCGAACGCAATTGCCGTCAGTGCCCGGAAACCACCCAGGTGCTGGAGTCGATTCCCAACCTGCAGACCGCCCTGTTCTCCATCGTGGCCCCGAACTACCGGATACCACCGCACCGCGGCGTAACCAAGGGGGTGGTTCGCACCCACCTGGGCCTGATCATCCCCCCGGACCGGGACAACTGCTGGATTCGGGTCGGCGACCAGCGCCGAAACTGGGCCGAAGGCAAGTGCCTGGTGCTGGACGACACCTACGAGCACGAGGTCAGCAATCTCACCGACCAGCAGCGCGTGGTGCTGTTCATAGACACCGAACGCCCCTTGCCCTGGTTGCCACGCCTGCTCAACAAATTGGTGCTGCGGGTAGTGCGATGGACCGCTTACGTCAAGGACGCGCGCAAGAACCTACACGATTGGGAAGAGCGTTTCGAGACTGCGGTCCGCACCGCCGACGGCTTCGCCCTGGCCTCCGACGAGACTAGCGAAACACCCCGCGACGATACAGGCGCCAAATCAGCCCCCAACCGAAAATGAGCGGATAGCGCCGGACCCGGGGCGGGGCCTCTATGGCCACCCCGGAGTGGCGTTCGAGCTTCCAAAGGATGTAGTCCACTCCGCCCTGGAAAGTGAGCAGGGCCTTGCTCAGGCGCAGGAGCGACAATCCCTTGCCCTGGAGACGGCGCAGGGCCCAGGCCAGGCGGTTGCGGCGGCGCGCGGCGTCGGATATCTCGCTGCGGTACTCCCCGGCGTTCCCCTGCGGCGTCAACGGGTAGGGCAGCAACGGCAGCAGGGCCTGGCTTAGGGCAAGGTAATGCTCCGGATAGCTGTCGAACAGCTCCTGTTTGCGGTTGCTGCGCTCCGCCCGCAGCTCGGTCGCGTAGCTCAGCGCCAGCGCCCCCTGCCAAAGGCCGCGTGCATCGAAGCGATCCGGCAGGCTGGGCAAGGCGCGCCCGGCCAGCGTCAGTGCCGCCTGGCCCAGGGCCGAGACCACCGCCTGTTCTGCGGCCGAATCGCGGGCATGGAGCAGGGCGATGGGCTGGGCGAAGCGGCCCCAGAGGTAGGCCTGAAACCAGCGTCGCGAGGTGCCGCGCTGCAACTGGGGCAGGGACAGCAGGGCATACTTGGCCCGCACCCGTCCGCCGGCCGCCAGGGGCAACTCCAGATAAAACACATTCGGCGGCAGCAGCCAGTTGAGACCGCTCCGAAGCAGCCCCTGGCCACTGCTCCGGTAGTCGTCCACCAGCACGTACAGGTCCACCAGACCGTCCAGCGCGTCGCCGCTGCGCAGGCAGGAACCATAGAACAGGATCGCCGCCAGGTCCGCACCATAGCGTTGTCGCAGGTGTTCGCCCAGTGCCGCTAACTCGGGCCCCACCGCAGCGGAGTGGGCCTGGTCGGCGATCACGTTATAGAGTTCGCTACCGGGGGCGGGCAGGGTCGGCATCGGGTCCATTTTCACCACCCGGGGTTGGGGGCGTGATTGGGCGTCGAGAACGCACCCACGGCGCCTAGAAATAGGTTTAGGTTGGACAATAAAATAATTAAAAACAATGATATATGAAATATTTATTAGCCGGGTTTTAAGAACAGTGCCTGGTCTTCGGCGCTGACCCGGACCGGTCCCCGGGCCCGGCTAGCCTGGTAGATTTCCCCGTCCAGGGTAAGGGGCCCGTCCAGGTCCAGCTCCAGTTGGTCAAGCTTTTGGCTGTGGTAGCCGTTGGCGGGAGTGGCCAGGGCGCCGGCGCGGCCCCAGAACAGGGGCGGCAAGGTTAGCAGCGGGCGCACCGGGGCACTGCGCAGGGCACTGAAGTAGAAGGCTCCGCGCTCGGCGCCCCAATAAGGGCGCAGACCCAGGAACAGGCGCTCCAGGGGGCTTGCCAGCAGCAGGTAGTAGTCTTGCTCCCCGAGGCCCGGAGGCGATGCGCCGTCTCGGTCGCGGGCACGGATGCCGATCGGCACCGCTTCTACATAGCGTTGGTCCCTACGCGCCATGGCCAGCAAAACCCGCAGGGTGCAGATGCCCGGGGCGATGCCGTCGCGCAGACCCTTGCTGTGGACCTTGGCGTGGCAGTATTCGATGCCGCGCACGATGGCCCCGGCACCGAAGAACAGGCCGTAATGCGCGTCGCCGCCGGGCCAGAGTTCGACCCTCAGGATCGGGCGCTGCACCAGCGGAAGCTTGGCCGGCGGCGACTCGGCCAGGCGCTGCAACCCCGCCAGGGCGCGCGGCAGGGGCTCGGTCAGGCCGAGATCGCCGGCGGTCATGTTGGTGGTGCCGCCGCGCAGCAGCGCCAGGGGAGGGGGCGGCGTGGCGGAAACATCCCGGTACAGGCTGGTGAGCACCGCGGCCACGGTGCCGTCGCCGCCGTTGACCGCCAGCAGCGCTGGCTCCTGGGCGATCAGTTCGGCCAAGGCCGAGGCGATCTCGGCCGGATTGGCGGCTTCGCGATGCACCAGACCGGGGCAATTTCGGGCGAAACGGCGCACCCGCTCCAATCCCTTGCGGTTGCGGCCGCTGCCCGGATTGGTGAGCAGGGCGATGCGCAATGGGCGATCTGCCACCGGACGCTCAGCGGCCGGCGAACCAGCGCACCGCCAGGGAGCGGTCCGGCGGGTCGCGGCGGATCTCCGCCAGCCAGGAAATCAGGGGGCCCGAGGCGAGGCGGGTGAGTCCGGCTTGACCCAGGCGCAGCAGCAGGAAGAGGGTGGAAAGCCCGGTCCACAGGGCTACTGCCTCCAGGCCCAGATCGGGGCGGCCGGCTATAGCGCCCAGGCTGAGCAGGATCAGGCAGGGGTTGCGGCGCGCCGTGATCAAGCGCGAGAAAGAGTCGATGCGGCGCCAGCAGAAGATGCCGAAGCGCCCCAACCAGAGTTGGAACGCCCCCTCCACCAAGCGGCCGCCTATGTAGCCGCCGAAGATCAGCCAGACGGCTGGTGCCAGCTCAGGCGGAAGCAACAGGGGCTGGTAGCTCGCCAGTCCCAGGCCCCAGGCCAGGTACCACAGGGGCGGGTGCACCAAGTCCAGAATGTGGTCGAACAGGTGTCCAAACGGGCTGGAGGTGACGGTGACCCGAGCCAGCTTGCCGTCCACTGTATCGAGGTAGGTCATAAACCAGCCCAGCAGCAGGCCCCAGCCGAATTGGCCCTGCCAGAACAGCAGGCCGGCGGTGATCGCCAGCAGCCAGCTGAGGGCCGTGACTTGGTTTGGCGATATGCCGAGGCGTACGCAGGCCCGAACCCCCCATTGGGCTGGGACCGGCCAGACCCACTTGGTGACCAGGTCGGTAATGCCCTTGTAGGCGGCGCCGAACAGCAGCGCCTCCAGCTGGCGACTATTGCCATCTCGCAGGGGCAGCACGAAGGCGGGTTCCGCCTTCAACAGCTGGGCCTGGTAGGGCGGGCAGAGCTGGTCCGGCGTCAGGACTGGGATACTCTCCCGCGGCACTGGGTCGTCGGCCCCGCCGGCGATGCGCTCGCCGACAGCCTGGGCCATGCCCGCCGGCACCAGAGCCGCCAACGGCAGCGACTGTTGCTCCGGCGGCAGCCGCAGTAACGCCGGCTCGGCGCCGGCCAGTGCGCGGATTAGACGCGGGTCGAACAGATAGTCGCCGCGCACCAGCAGCACCCGGGCGGATTCGGGCAGGCGGGTCGGGTCGTCCACCAGTTCAGCATCCGGCAGCAGGCGTTGCAGGCGCTGGCGGCTGTCGAGCCCCCACAGTCGCATTGGGCTGTTTTCGATCGGCCACAGGTAGAGGGGCATCGAGGCAAACCTCAGGCAGGGCCCGAGGTCAGTTTTTCCAGCTGTTGGGCGAAGTCACGCACCGTATTGACGTCGGGCAGGATGTTCATGGGCACGCTGACGTCGAAACGGTCCTCCACCTCCAGCAGCAGGTCCATGATCTTCAGGGAGCTAAGGCCAAGGTCTCCGACCAGTTCGGTGTCTTCGGTGATCTCCTGACCATCGGTTACAAAGGGGCCGAGCAACTCGATTAACTGGGGGCAAATTTCCTGATAGCTAGGCATGGGGATAACCTCAAGGGAAGTTAGGGACGGTTCTTAAACGGCCACGATGTTAACGGGACCCGACGCATGCGCCCATCGTGCGGGCCAGCCCCTCCTGGAACTGAACCTTCGGCTGCCATCCGCTAGCGTGGCTGAAGGCCTGGTTGTCGCAGACCCAATTCGGGTGGGTGAGCTCCCGATACTTGCCGGGGCTGAGCATCGGCGGCTGTCCGCTCAGCCGGGCCCAGACCAGGCTTGCGCCGGCGAGGGTTCTCAGCAGCGTGGGCGGGACCCGCAGCGCACGTACGCTTCGGCCCCGAACCGCTGCGGCCAGGTCGACGATCTCGGCCCAGGAATAGCCGTCCGGGTGGCCGTCGTGCAATTCGAAGATGCCCTGGGGCAATGCTGGCGCATTCAGGCATTGCTCCAGGGCGTTCACCAGGTCGTCCACAAAGAGCAGAGAAAGGCGCGCCCCCGGGCCACTCAACACCGGCGCAATGCCCCGCATCAGCCATTGCAGCAAGGGCAGCATCTCGCGGTCGCCGCGGCCGTACACCGCCGGCGGGCGCAAGGCCAGCCAGGGCATGGGGCCGGCAGCGTCCGCCAGGGCTTGCTCCCCAGCGCGCTTGCTGGCCGCATAGGGCGAAAGCTGGGGTTCGCGGGCGGCGAGGGAGGACAGGGCGAGAAATCGCGGTGGTCGCGGCTGGGCGGCGCCGGCGCTGGCCACACGGGTCACGCCGGTTGCATTGACCGAATCAAAATCGGCTTGACCGACGCCCCGCACCACGCCGGCACAATGCACTATGGAATCGACGCCCGCTACCAGCCGTTGCAGGGCGTCAGGATCGAAGAGGTTTCCGGGCACCAGCTGTACGCCGAGTGCGGAAAGTGCTTGGGCGCGGGCGGGGGTGCGCACCAGGGCGCGCACCTGCCAGCCCGATTCTACCAAGCGGTGGGCCAGGGCACCGCCGATAAAGCCGGTGGCGCCGGTGAGCGCGACCAGACGGCCGGGCTCGGCCTCAGCCGACACCCCGTTGTCCCGAGACCTTGGTCAGGCCGGCGTCGGCGGCCACGGGTAGTTCGGCGGCTTGCTGGTGCGCAATGAAGTTTTCCCGCGCCTTCGCCCGGGACAGCTTGCCCGAGGAGGTACGGGGAAGGGTGTGCAGCGGGGCCAACTCGACATGGCAGTCGATACCCAACTCCGTGCGCACCAGGGTTTTGATGCGCTTGACCAGGTCGGCACGAATCTCGAGGTCTTTTTCCCGGCACTGAACCACGACCACCGACATCTCCTCGTCGTCGGGGCCGGGGGCGGAGAAGGCCAGGCAGTCGCCGGGGCGCACCTCGGGTTGCTGCTGGGCCAGGTACTCGATGTCCTGGGGCCAGATATTGCGGCCATTGATGATGATCATGTCCTTGCGGCGGCCGGTGACGAAGATGCGCTCGCCAACCCGGTAGCCGATGTCCCCGGTGTCCAGCCAGCCGTCCACCGAAAGGGTCTGGCGGGTGGTTTCGGGATCACGGAAATAACCCGCCATGACGCTCCGGCCGCGCAGGTGAATGCTGCCGGTGTGGCGTTCCGGCAGCGGTTGGTTGCGTTCGTCGCGGATTTCGACCTCGAACTCCGAGAGCGGGATGCCGCAGTCGACGAATCCGCTGACGCGGTCGCCTGCCTGCGCAGCCGGGTCGGCCGCCAGCGCCAAGCCGTCTTTAGCCAGGCGCTCGCTATCGACTTGGTCGAGGGTGATTCCCTCGCCCAGGGGCGAGAAACTGATCGCCAGGGAGCATTCGGCCATGCCGTAACAAGGCACAAACGCCTTGGAATCGAAGCCGCTGGGCGCCAATGCCGCCGCGAAGCGCTCCAGCACCTCCGGGTGGATCATCTCGGCGCCGACGCCGGCCACCCGCCAGGCGCTCAGGTCAAGCTCGGCGGCCTCGCCGGGGCGCAGGCGCCGGGCGCACAGCTCGAATCCGAAAGGTGGGCTGAAGGAGATCGTGGCTTTGCTGCGTGAGATCAGGTTCAGCCACTGGCGCGGCCGCATCGAAAAGTCTTTAGTGCCGAGATAGTCCACGGAGGTCTGGGACGCCACTGGTCCCAGGACCAGGCCCACCAGGCCCATGTCGTGGTAGAACGGCAGCCAGGACACGCAGCGGTCGCCGGCGCGGATTTTCACCCCATGGCTGACGATGCCGGACAGGTTGCTGAGCACGCTGGCCTGGTTGATCATCACCCCGCGGGGAAAGCGCGTGCTGCCGGAGGTGTACTGCAGATATGCGAGCTCCTGGGGGCCGGTGGGCCGCAGTTCCAGCTCCGTCTCCGGCAGGGCATCGAAGGCGGCCGCATCGCCGTAGAATTTTAGCCCCAGTCCCTCGCTGGCCTCGGCGACGAAGGGCAGATAGTCGGTGGGCGCCATCGCCAGGTCGGCGGCACTGCTTTTGAGCATGCCCCGCAGCAGATGCACGTAGGCATGGTGACTGCCGAGACTGAACGGGATCGGCACCGGCACCGGCACTAGCCCAGCATACTGGCAGGCAAAAAAGAAGCGGTGGAAGTCGGGAGTGGTATCGGCGATCAGCACCAGGCGGCTGCCGCGTGCGAGGCCCAAACCAACCAAGCGGCGGGCGAGGGAGTGAGCCTGCTGTCGCAGGAGCGAATAGGGGACCGCAGCCGCCAGTTCGCCGCGCGCGGAGTAGAAGTTGCACCCGGTCCGGCCTTGGGCTGCATAGTCGAGGGCCTCGGCCAGGGTGCTGAAGTCAGCAGGCCGAAACGCCAAGCTGTTGTCGGTGGGTGTGGCTGCAAACCTCAAGACTGTCCCCTCATCTTTAGAGGCCGCCTGCCTGGCGCCCTGACCAAAGCGTATTTTTCTGCCCACAAAAATAAGTAATTGTCCCTGAAATAGGCCGCAAGCTCAAGTCCGATTTGCATTTCTGACCCCCTCGGAGGTGCACGGGATGGGTTCCCTCGGGGCATTCCCCGTGGGTCGGTGCCGGGTACCTCATAGGGTCGTTGCCCGGTTGCCGTCCAGCGGTTTGCGGAAGCGCCATGGGGATTCTTCTTTGAATCGGTGGTCATTCGCCCCGGCTTGTATCGATGAATAGTAATATATTATACTTTACATGGTTTTGCGTGTCTTCATTGGCAATCGGGCTTCAGCCGCTGTTATTGGCGCGGGGTTCTTTCAGGATTGCCGCCAATATCTATGCTACTCGCCCATAGATTCCGCCCCGATCGGCGGATGGGGCGGGGTGAACCTGGTGTCCGCCACGATCCGTGGCGTGCCCCTCGAAGTGAGGAATACGGCTGGATGAAAGCAATCGTTCTCAGTGCGGGTCAGGGCCGACGGCTGTTGCCGTTGACCGAGTCGGCACCCAAATGCGCGGTAGATCTGCACGGCCGGTCCCTGCTCGATTGGCAGATCGACCAGCTGCTGGCCTGCGGCGTCGATGAGGTGGTCGTGGTCACCGGCTTCGGTGCCGAGCGGGTCGATGCCCTGTTGGCCCGGCGCCAGGACCGAGCGCCCGTGCGCAGTGTCTACAACCCCTTCTTCGAGGTGGCCGATAACCTGGCCAGCTGTTGGTTGGCGCGAACGGAGATGGACCGGGATTTTCTGCTGCTCAACGGCGACACCCTCTTCGAGCCGGCAGTACTGAGGCGTCTGCTGGAATCGCCGCTCCGGCCTGTGACCCTGGCGGTGGACCACAAAGTCCATTACGACGACGACGACATGAAGGTGCAGCTCGAGGACCGGCGCCTGTTGGCGGTGGGCAAAGATCTGCCGCCGCAGCGGGTGGACGGCGAGTCCATCGGCCTGATGTCGTTCCGTGGCCAGGGCCCGGCCCTGTTCCGCGCTGCCCTGGAAGCGGCCATGCGCGGACCGCGGGGGCTCAAGCAGTGGTACCTGTCGGTGGTCGGCGAGTTGGCCGGCCAGGGGCGGGTCTGGACCTGCTCGATCCAGGGGCTGGATTGGGCGGAGGTAGACTATCCGCTGGACCTGGCGCGGGCCGCCAAGATGGTGGGGGGTTGGATCGCGGCCGATGCCGAGGCAGTCAATCCGAGGGTTGTCGGCTAAGGGGGGCGCTTTCCGAGGCACCCCGCCCAGGATTCCCCATCAGCTCAATCCCGGGCGCCGGCGCGCTTCAACCGCTCGCGCACATAGTCCCAATCGGCGGGCGTATCCACGTCCACCGCCGCGTCCGCGAACGGCAGCAGCACATGCCCCAAACGCAGACCCAGGCGTTCTGAGAGCAATCCCAATGCCTGCTCCAGACTGAGCCGGCCCAGCCGCCATCGCAGCAGATTGCCCCAGCCCAGCGCTCGGATAAGGCGCCAGGGCCGCTTTCGGTCCTGCTCCAGGCGGCGCCAGAAATCCGCCACACGGCGCGCCTCCGGACTCAGAAACGCGAACAGGTTGCAGCCGCAGTAGCGGTCGTCGCTGAATCTCAGTCCGGTCCGGCGCACGCCTGGATGGGCCGCCATCACTTCGTCGTAGCGGGCCAGGCCCACCACCAGGTCGCAGCCGCTGTGCGCGGCTTCGCGGCAAAAGTGGTCCACGATCTCGGGCACCAGCAAGGCATGATCGGCGGTGGTAAGCAACACCGGGCGGGCATCCGAGAGCGCCTGCAGGCCCGCATAGGCGCTGGTGCTGGGGGTGCCGAGGCTATCCATCCAGCGCCAGCTGCCGGCCGCGATCCCCGCCGCCAGCGCCGAACACTGCTCCAGGGCTTGCGGCGGCGGGCCGCATAGCAACGGCTCCCCCGCCTGTTCGCTGGCGGCCAGGGCATCGAGCACCGACAGCAGCATCGGCCGGCCGGCCACCGGGGCCAGGGCCTTGCAGCAGACGCCGGCGGCTCGGGCGACCCCATCGCCGGGGCCGCGGTCGCCGGCCAGTACCAGGGCCTGGAAGGGTTTCTCGGAGGGGGTCGGTCGGCTGTTCATTCTGCCCATTTGGAGCCCTTGGCGGGGTGCTGTCAATCCCGGCTCGGCGCTTGACCTCACCGCCCGGGCTGCCGATGATGGACGCAGCCAGAACCGATCCGGGTGACCCCAGTGAGCATCGAAATTCGAGAAGCAGACAATCGCTCCGACCTCAAGCGTTGGGTGCGCTTTGCCCTCGACCACTACCGAGACCATCCGTACAAGGTTCCGCAGCTAACTGCAGACGAGCTGTCCTATTTCGATCGGCGGCGCAATCCGAACTTCGGGATCTGCAAAGCCAGGCTGTGGTTGGCGTTTGATGGCGAGCGCCCGGTCGGTCGCATTTGCGCCATCTTCAATCCGCTGGAGGCGGGGAAGCTCGGTTACCGGCGCGGGCGCTTCGGCTGGTTCGAGTCGGTGGATGATCAGCGGGTGGCGGATCGCTTGCTGGGGCAGGCCCGAGATTGGCTGCAGGCCGAGGGTTGCAGCGAGATCGCCGGTCCCTATGGCTTTACCGACCTCGACCCGGAGGGATTGCTGGTAGAGGGTTTCGACTTTGTGCCGACCCTCAGCGGCAGTTACAACCCCCCCTATTACGCCCAGCTTCTGGAGCGGTGCGGGCTGGAAAAGGACGTGGATTACGTCGAATACCGCTGCGAGATCCCCGACCGCTTCCCCCTGTTCGAGCGCCTTCGCAAGCGCTTCGCAGATCAGCAGGACTACCGGGTGGTAACCTGCCGCAGCCGCAAGGAACTGCTCTCCCACGCCCCCAAGGTGTGGGATGTGCTCCAGGAGGCCTTCGCGCCGCTGCACGGGGTGGTGCCCTTGACCCAGCAGCAAACCGATTACTACACCAAAAAGTACTTCGGCTTCTTAGACCCGGATTTCGTCAAGCTCACTTTCGACCGCGACGACCGGTTCCTCGGCTTCTTCATGGGCATTCCGAACCTCAGCCGCTCGTTTCGCAAGGCCGGCGGAAGCCTGTTCCCCACCGGTTTCTGGCATATCCTCAGGGAGTACCGCAATCCGGAGACGGTGGAATTCCTGCTAGCCGCAGCCCGCCCGGGGCTGCCCAGCGCCCAGCTGACCGGCCTCACCTTCCTCGACATGTACGACACCCTGCGCCGGCGCGGGGTTCGCTATATGGAGACCAACCGGGAACTGGAGGACAATGCCACCGTGAGCGGCATCTGGCTCAAGTTCAAGACCCTGTATAGCCGTCGCTCCCGAATCTACCGAGGCGAGTTGGGATAAGGCTCTGGCGCCGAGAGATTTCCGGCCGTTTCGGTCGGCGTGATAATATTGCCCCCACTATTCAGATTGTTGTTTTGGCCCCGGGGCTTGGCGCCTGCAGGGGCGACCCATGAGCTGCCTATGAGCACCGAGCCCGGGGCCGCGGCTTCCGCCTGGAGCCGGCCCGTCAGACAATCCCTGGACGATATCCCACCCGTGGAGCGGGTGGTGCTCGGCGTGCGCTCGGGCTGCGTGCCGAGCCCGCTGCCGCCGGTGCGCATCTTTCTCGGCACCGAGACCGGCCAGTTGCGTGCCGAGCGGGTGTTCGTCTGGTCCATCGAGCAGGTCCGCGACCCGTCCCGGGTCTACGAAATTCACTTGATGAAGGACCTGCCCGGTTTCGACCGCCGCAAGTGGCTCACTGCCTTCACCAACTACCGTTTCGCCATCCCCGAACTGGCCGGGCGCAGCGGCCGCGCCATCTACAACGATGTCGACCAAATCTACCTGCGCGACCCGGCGGAGCTATTCGACACCCCGATGCAAGGCCGCGGATTTCTCGCGATCTCCGACCGCGACACCTCGGTGATGCTGATCGATTGCGCGCGGATGCACGAGGTCTGGCCCCTGGCCGATGTGCGGCGGCTGCGGCGCAAGGCGCTGGAGGCCCGGGCCCGCAGCGCCGGACTCTGGGGCCCGATGGACCCCGGTTGGAACGCCCGCGACGAGGAATATCGGCCTGAATCCAGCCTGCTGATCCACTTCACCGTCCTGCAGACCCAACCCTGGCAGCCGTTCCCGCGCCGTTTCGTCTACCAGCCGAATCCGGTGGGTCCGATCTGGGATGCCCTCGAGGCGTCTGCCGACAGTGCCGGATTTCAGGCGTTCACTCGGACCGTCCCCAGCCGTCGCTGGCGCGAGCTGGCCCTGGAGCGGCGTTCCGGAGGCGAGGTGGCGCCCGCCCGCGCTACTGCCGCCGAGGCTTGGGAGGGGCTGGCGGAGCTGCTCGCCCGCAGCGGCGCCGAGCGTCTGTTCCAGTATTCCCTGATCCAACCCTCGGCGCCGTTGCCCGAGGCGCTGGATGGCGAGCTTATCGACCCGCTGGCGGCGGATTCGGAACGGGCATTGGCGCCGGCCCGCGACGGGGTGATCTGCGCCGAACTGCTGGAATACCTGCCGGACGCTGACCTGCCCTGGCTACTGGATCAGATGTTCGCCGCTGCCGACCGCTTTGTTTTCCTGGTGGTCGATCAGCAGGGGGTGGCTGCCGGGCGCCGCGATGAGCACTGGTGGCTCACCCTGGTGGAAAGCGCCGCCAAGCGCCGGCCCCAGGTCCACTGGCGGCTGGCATTGCGCGAGGCATCGAATCGATCCTGGCGGCGCTTCGGCGGCGGGCGTTGCCCGGCACCGGTCCCCGAAGTCTGGGTGCTGGCGGACGATAAGACCGGTCACGACATCCAGTCCGAAGGCCTGGCCCAGTCCCTAGGCTGGTCCTACCGCGTTCGGCAGCTGCGATTCAAGCAGTGGAACCGGCTCAGCAATCAAATTCTGGGGGCCAGCCTGCGGAGTCTGGACCGGGGTGGCTCCGATACCCTGGGGCCGCCCTGGCCGGATCTGGTGATTTCCACCGGGCGCCGCACCGCCCCGGTGGCGCGCTGGATCGGCGAGCAAAGCCGGGGGGCGACCCGGCTGATCCAACTCGGGCGCAAGGGCGGTGAGCCGGCGGAGCAGTTCGACCTGGTGGTAAGCTGCGAGCATTTCCGCCAGCCTTGGCACCCGCGCCGACTGCAAACCCTGCTGCCGCTGAATCGCCTCGGCGCCACCCAACTGGAGACCGCCGCGGAACGCTGGGCCGGCCTGTTTGGCGACGCACCGAAACCCCACATCGCCCTGGTGGTTGGGGGCTCCTCGGCCCTGCATCGGTTCGATCCGGGTACCGCCCGGCGGCTCGGGGCCGAGGTCGCGGCCTTCGCCGAATCCCTTGGCGGCAGGGTGATGGCCATCACCAGCCCGCGCACCGGCGAAGCCGCCGCCCGGGCCTTGGAGCAAGGTCTGGGGTCCGGCCACAATCTGCACCGCTGGCGCCCGGGGGAGGCCGACAATCCCTATTTGGGCTACCTGGCCCTGGCGGACGTACTGGTGGTCACCGGCGAGAGCGAATCCATGCTCAGCGAGGCGGTGGCCAGCGGCAAGCCGCTGCTGATCTATCCGCTACCGGAGCGCCGCCGCGGGCTGCGCGACCTGCTGGCGGAGGCCGTGGTGCGCCGCGCGCACACCCCGCGCCTGAACAAGCGCGGCACGGTCCGGCCCCAGCGAGGCATGCAGTACCGCAGTGCCCGGCTGGTGGACCTGGGCCTGGTGCGCCCGCGCCGGGATCTCAATCTGCTGCACCGTGCCCTGGTGGAGCGCGGCTTGGCCCGGATGTTCGGCCAGCCGCTGCCGGAGGCGCCGGCCCAGCCCTACCAGGAGGCGCCCCTGGTGGCGGCCCGGGTGCGGGCGCTGATGGGCGTGGACGCGTGAGCGCCGCCAACCTGGTGCTGGTGCGTCATGGCCAGAGCGAATGGAATCGAGGCCGCCGCCTAACCGGCTGGAGCGACGTGCCGCTCAGCGAGCAGGGGCGCGAGGAGGCGCGGGCGGTGGGACGGCTGCTGGCCCGCGCGAACTATCGCTTCGAGCTGGCTTTCACCTCTTACCTGGAACGTTCCGTGGAGACCCTGGACCTGGTACTTGCCGAACTCGGCCAGGGCAGTCTGCCGGTGCAGCGCAGCTGGCGCCTCAACGAGCGCCACTATGGGGCCATGCAGGGCATGAGCCGGCCCGAGGCGGCCCGCGCCTTCGGCCTCAAGCAGCTGGTGACCTGGCAGAGCGGCTACCGGGAACGGCCGCCGCCGGTGGCCGAGGACGACCCGCGCAATCCCCGTCTGGACCCGCGCTACGCAGGCCTGGGGGACGAACTGCTGCCGCTGAGCGAGAGCCTTTACGATACCTTGGACCGGGTACTGCCCGTCTGGCGGGAGCATATCCTGCCGGCCCTGGACCAGGGCCAGCGGGTGCTGGTGGTGGCGCACAAGACCAGCCTGCGTGCCTTGCGCAAGGAACTGGAGGGCATTTCGGATGCCGAGATCGCCAGCCTGACGGTGAAGACCGGCGAGCCCATCGCCTACCGTATCGACCCCGGCGGACGGTTGATTTGGCACCGCTCCCTGGACCCGAGCGGCCCGCTCAAACGCTGGTTCCAGGCCGCTATCGGCAAGTGGATTCAACCGTCCCCCGGGAGGGGCTATCAATGAGCTACCTCGACTACGCCCGCCTCGATACCTTGGACGGTAAGGCGTTTCGCAACCAAAAGCCATACCCCTGGATCAACCCGGAAGGGGCCCTGACCGACGCCGGCTACCGGGAGTTGCGGGAACAGCTGCCCGACGTCTCCCTGTTCGACGGCTACTTCGGGGTCGACCGTGCACATGGCCAGCAGAGCCACGACCGCTACGTGCTGGAGTACCGCGACGGCCTCGACCTGCCGGCGCCCTGGCAGGCATTCGTCGACGAGCTGCGGGGTCCGCGCTATAGCGACTTTTTGCGCCGGCTGTTCGGGGTGCGTTCCCTGTATTTGAACTTCCACTGGCACTACACCCCCAACGGCTGCTCGGTATCGCCCCACTGTGATGCCAAGCACAAACTGGGCTCTCAGATCTTCTACCTCAACACCGAGGACGACTGGGACCCGGCCTGGGGCGGCGAGACCCTGATCCTGGACGACCAGGGCCGCTTCGGCCGCCGCTCCGCGCCGGCTTTCGAGGACTTCGACCAGGTGCTGCCGTCCCAGGCGCTGGGAAACCGCAGCCTGATCTTTATGCAGACCGGCAACTCCTGGCACGGGGTGCGCCCGATCCAATGCCCCGAGGGGGAACTGCGCAAGGTGTTTATTGTAGTCGTCAACCGCGCCGGGCCCATTGCCAGGGTCAAGCGCTTTCTGCGTCACGCCGCCTAGGCCGGGAGGGGAGCATGCTCAAAGTCGTCATCGGTACCGAACCCACCCAGTATGTCGCTCAAAGGGTGCTGGAGTATTCCATCCACCAACACGCCTCAGTGCCGGTGGAGGTGGTGGGCGGTCAGCAGAGCCAGAAGCGGGTGGGCGGCACCAAGTTCGGTTTCGTGCGCTTTCTGGTGCCCAGTATTTGCGGTTACCAGGGCACCGGCATTTACATGGACGCCGATCAGGTAGTGCTGGGAGACGTGGCGGACCTGGCCGCCGAGCTGCAGGCGCCCAAGGCGGTGGGGCTGGTGCGAAATATCCAGGGCACCTTCGCTGGCAAGCCAGTGGCCGAGCGCAACGAGACCAGCGTCATGGTGCTGGACTGCGCCCGGCTCCGGGACTGGGATCCGGCCCGCATGTTCGATCGGGTGGTGCCCAACAAGGCGGCGCCGGGCCCGGGCCAGTGCCGCTACAAGGATTTCATGCGTCTGGCCTGGGTGGATCAGGACCTGATTCAACCCATAGACCCGCGCTGGAATCACTACAATCTGGTGCGGGAAGATACCCGCCTGGTGCACTTCAGCCATGTGCGGGAGCAACCCTGGAAACGTCCGGAACACCCCCTCACCAGCTTCTGGGAAGACTGGCTGGACCAGACCCTGGCCGCCGGCTGGCTGACCCGGGGTGACCTCCTCAAGGCCGTGGCCCTGGGCCGCATCCACCGCCACTTCCTGCGCCACCTGCGCCGCGCCGCCTGAGCCCATGCGCCGCCTGTTGCCCCTCCTGATGCTGCTGCTCCCGGGGGGGCTGGTGGCCGGGCAGCTCGAGGTGGGCAGCCGGCTGCCGGCGCTCGGCTTCCAAGACCAGTTCGGACAGGTCCATCGGCTGGACGAGCAGGCGCGGTTGATCCTGTTTCTTCCCGATCGGCGCGCCGCGCGCATCGCCCGCAAGGCCTTGCGCGGCCAGGACCAGGCGGCGCTAGCCGCCCGAGGCATTGTTGGCATCGGCGACATCAGCGGCATGCCCCTGCTGATCACCTACGCCCTGGCCCTGCCCAAGTTGCGCGAACAGCCCTGGCTCGTGCTGCTCGGAAAGACCGCCGAGGATACCGCCCTGTTTCCCCGGCAGGCCGAGGCCGCGACCCTGATTCGGCTCCAGGCCGGCGGGATCGCAGCCGTGGATTATTTCACCGACAAGGACGGGCTGCGCGAGGCGCTGGGTTTTCCGCCGGAAGAGTGACGAGCGTTTTTGGGACCGCCTTTTCCGAAAGCATGCTGAAAAGGGTCACGGATGGCTCTACTCAGTATTTCCAGAGGTACTGTCGCCGGCTTCAAGCGGCTGCAACTCCGCCGGCGGCGGCAGCCGGCGCGCCACGGCATCCGGCACCTGGCCCTGTTCCGCCACATAGATGGCTCCGGATTCGAGCATTATCAGCACCATCAGGGTGATCAGCATGGGCGCCACCGCCACCCGCTGCAGCGCCACGAACATCAGCGACGCCATGCGCGGATCGGCCTGTAGCTGAGACAACAGCCAGCCGAGCCCAATCAGGGCCGCTCCCGCCAGGTAGGCGATCAGCAGAATGCGGTAGCGGCCGGTGGCGAGCCGCCAGTGGGCGGCGACGAACCAAGGCCCGCTGCTGCGTGTTTGAGCGGCGCGCCGAAAGCTGAAGCCAATGATCCCCAGCGACACCAGCCCTGGGACCAGCACCCCCAATAGCTTGTAGTCGCCCATGGCCGATCCGCTTGGCAGAAAGCTGCCGGCCAGAAGTGCGACCAGCATTAGCAGGTTAAACAACAGCAAGTTGATCATGGCCAACTCGTGGGGGGAGCGGGCCTGGCGGCGGATGGGCTGAGGGATATCGAATTGCATCGGGTCGGCAGTCCTGGGGTGAGAATCGGAAAAGTCTAATCGCCGGCGCTTCCGAGGTCATTGATCGTCGGCAATCCCGGATTGCCCGAGCAGCCGCAGGGCATTGCCCCGGGCCAGGGCCTCTTCCAACCCCGGCGGCAGCTCGGCCAGCCATTGGCGGATGCGGGCGCTGGCCTGGGAGTAGCGGAGCCAGCGTTCGCTGCGGTAGGTGTCTACGCCGACCAGGAAGCGGTCCGGGTATTCCAGCAGCAGGTCCTCCCAGTCGGAATCCAGGCCGCCGTCGGGGGCGATGCGTTGGTCGCGCATGGAAAGGTCGATATGGAGATTGGGGTAGCGCGCCAGGTAATCGGCGAGCAGCGGCGGGTAGGGATAGGCGCCCGCATGGGCCCAGATCACCTGTATCTCGGGCAGCCGCTCGAAAAGGCTGTCGATCACCGCCGGGTCGGTGTGCAGCAGCAGCGGCAGCCGGTGCCGAGCCGCGAGCCGGGCGATGGCCAGGAACACCGGGCTGCGGCGTTGCGGGGCAAAAAGGTGCAGTTCGCCGATGCCCCGCCAGTCCCCCCGCTGCAGCCAGGCCTCCACCCGATCCGGCAGTTCGGGATTCCGGTGCCAGTCCTGTTTGTCCTCGGGCGTTTGGTAGATGCCGAGCAGGGGCAGGATGAGTCCCGGGTCCTGGCGCTGCAGCCGGGTGGCCAGCTGGGGCGGGGTGCCGCTGACCAGGGCCCGTTCGACGTCGTTGTCGCGCAATAGCGCTACAATCTGTTCCGGGCCGAGTTGCTCGGCATCTGCGCTGGTGTAGTGCAGGTGGGCGTCGAACAAGGGCTGCGACCCGGCGGGGCAGAGTCCCGGCAAACAGACGCAGCAGAGGAGCAGGCGGCGCAGCACCCTAGGAACCCGGGTCGGGGGGTGGCACCTGGGCCAGCCAGCCGCGGGCGCCGAAGCCTTCCAGCAGGCGCTCGGTGACGTCGCTGGCCATGGCCCGCTCGTAGCGTACGTCCAGTACATAGGCCTTGACCGAGAGGCGCACCAAAGGGCGGTAGTCGTGGCGCGTCTCAAACACCAGGCGCACCGGCTTGGAGAGCAGGCAGTAGGGGCAGCAGCGGGTGAGATCCAGGGCGCTCGCGCGCACCTCTCGGAAGGGGCAGATCCTGAGGCAGGTCGAGGCTTACCACCACCATCTCGCTGAGCTCGCCGGCATTGGCGTTGATCACCGGTTGGCGCAGGATCTCCGAGTTGGGCACCATCACCAGACTGTCGTCGAAGGTGCGCAGCCAGGTGACGCTGAGGTCGAGCCGCACGACCTCGCCGTAGTGGCCGCCGAACTCGACCATGTCGCCGACGCGAAACGGGGTATTGGCCATGATCATCAGCCCCGCCAGCAGGTTGCGCATCCCGTCCTGGGCCGCCAGGCCCACCGCCAAGCCGATGGAGCCGAGGGTGGCGAACAGCACGCTCTGCGGCGGGCCGAGGATGGCGAACACGATATAGCCCGCCACAGCGGTCCAGACCAAGAGCCGAATGAAGGGGAAGCTCTGGCCAAGTTGCAGCCGGTAGCGGGGGAAGCGTTCGGTCAGATAGCCCAGGGATGCACGCACCCCGAGCAGCAGCACCCAGGCCAGCGTCAGGGCGAGCAGGGATTGGGCCAGATTGGCCAACGACAGAAGCTCGACGAGCTCTTCCAGGGTCGAGGTTTCCATGGTTTCAGTACAAGAGGTTTTTTCGCTGCAGGTGGGCGACGACCAGGGGGGCGGTCACCGGCTCGAGCCGGTAGTGCGTCCGCTCCGGGTCGCGCGCCAGCAGGCGCCGGTTTTGCAGCTCCGCCAGCTGCATGCGGCTTTCGGTGAGTGGGCAACGGAAGATCTCTGTGTGCTCGGCCGCGCTCAAGCAACCGTGCACTGCGGTTTCCGCCAGGGTGAACAGCTCTTCGGTCAGCAGTCCGCTGAGCACCGACGTGTTGAGCTTCTGTGGCAACTTGAGGATCTGGCCGTCGTCTGCCGCCGGGCTCAGGCCCTTGCGCACCAGGGCCAGGGCCAGGCGCGGGTGACCGCTGCTCAGACGCGCCAGGGTCTCCAGGGGCAGCGCCGCGCTGGGGGGCAACGCGGGCTCGCCGGGCTCAGCGCCGGGTCCCGGATCCAGGCCGGCCAGGGGCAGGCGGCGATCGAGCATGGCGCCCAACTCCTGCTCGCTGAACGGTGGCAGGGCCACCAGGTCACTGAAATAGCGGTCGGCCCCGTGCAGGTAGCCCAGGCGCTTCCAGGCCTGCTCGTTGCAGCCCAGCACCCACAGGTGGCGTTGGCGAGTGCCGACCATCAGCATGCCGAGGGCTCGGATCAGGGGTGCGACTCCGGGTACCCGCAGACCCAGGTGGTGGGCATTGTCGAGCAGGATAAGCCGCGGCGGAGCCTGTTGCGCCTGGTCCAGCAGGGTTTCCAGATCGGCGGGCGGTTGCGCCAGATCGAACCACTCGGCACCCAGTGCCAGCAGCTCCGACTCTCTCGTGATCCTACTCGCGAGCCCTTGGCGTTGCACCGGTTGCTCGGGGCCGGCCTGTCTAGCAAGCCAATTCAGGCTGGTGCTCACCCCGGAACCCGGCGGACCGAAGCAGGCGACCATGCGCGACTCGCCGTTCATCCAGGCGGACAGGGCACTATGCAAAGCAGTCCAGGCCTGTTCTCGCACCACCAGGCGGGGGTCATTCGATTTCAGGGGCTCCAGGCTCAGTGCGGACTCCAGTTCGGGAGCGGGCGCCTCCAGCCTTGCCACCAGCTCGCCCAGGCTGAGTTGGCTTACAGGCTCCCTGTTGCCGCTGTCGCCGAGTGGTGCCCGCAACCGTTTCCAGGCGGTGTCGAGCCATTGGGGGAGCGAAAGATCGAGGGACATTGAATCGACGGCGGTCCAGCGGCTGGAGTCAAGCCTTGAGTCTAGCCTGCGGGGAAGGATTTGTCCGCTCAGGCCCGGCAGGGAAGGCGTGTCGGAGTCAGGCCTACCAGGGTCAGCCCCGAGCCGCGCCAGGACCGGCAGATCATGGGTATCGCAACGCCAGTCGAGGCGACCGGCCACCCGGGTCCAGGCGTCAGAATACGTCGTGCAGAATGTCGACGATTACCCCGGTGGCCGCCACCACCAGCGCGATGTCGCGTCCCAGGGCCAGCCATTCGTAACCGGGCCGGGGCCGCAGTTCCCCGCGCAATTCCTGTGGCAGGTAGCGCTTGGCGATTCCCGGAGGCAGGGGTTTGCCCCGGGCCAGATTCTTGGCGATGCCTGGCGGCAATGACTGCTCCGAATAAGCATGGTGCCGGAAATAGTCGTGAATCAGCCGACGTTTTCCCCGGCGCTGATCAGGGGCGCCCAGCGCATCGTCTGCCGGCCCTGCCGCCCTTGCCCTTTTTTCCCTTGCCGATGGATTGGCCGGGGGCGTGGTTTGGTGCGATTTGTGGGTGCCGCTGGGGTCGCCCCACAGGGCGGGGGACGCGGTCGTCAGGGCGGCGGCCAAAACCACTGTCAGGATTCGTTTGGCGTTCATTGGGCAACAAATCGCGGTAGGCCTGGATCAGTTGCGGAAACGGAAGTCGAAGGTTTCGGCTCTTCCGCCGAACTCGACCGCTACGCTCAAGCGATCGCCGGTGGCCGGTGGCCGGGGCAGTTCGACTTGGAGATAGCCCTGATATTCGCTGCCGGGGGTCAGCGTGTGGAGGCGCAGGTAATCCGCCAGCAAGGCCTGCCGGGACAGCTCGCCCGAGCCGCCCTTTTGGCGCTTGCTCTCTTGGATAGCGATGCGGGCGCCGGCTTGAGCCGCCGATTTGATCCAGCCCCCTCCGGGGATCGCCGCCCCGGCTACACCGGTGGCCGCCGAGGCGCTGTCCCAGGTCCAGGCATCGCTGCCCTCGGCGATCAATTGTTCGTACTCGAAGACCCGCCCCGGTTCAGCGTCGGTGCCGCGCGGTCCCAGTTGTACTGCGACTCGTTGCGGCTCGAACAACAGGGCCTCGCTGCCCGGGTTGTTCAGGCTGAGGGCCAGCACCAGCAGTTCGCCGCGGCTGAGTACCAGGCCCACCGACCCGACCGGCCCGCTCGCCTGCACAGAGGGTTGTCCCCGCTGGTAAAACGCCTGTTGATCGCCGGCCGGCGCGGCAGACAGGCGCAGGCTTCGGCCCTGGCTGGCGCAGGCCGCCAGGGCGACGCCGAGGCAGCAGGCGAGGATGAGCTTGAGGGTTGGCTTGGACATGGCGCTGGGCTGCGATGGGGAGGATGCCGCAGTTGCGGGTCGGGGCGCGTTGTAACGCCGGTTGTCTGCAACTTATAAACCGCGAGCGGCGGCCCGGTCAAACCGACCCCTGTGGGGCGGATTTTTGATCCTGCCCGGCAATGCCTATCCCGTCGGCCTCGGTAACCGCGCTGTAATAAGCGCGCCGGGTCTTTGCGGAGCGGCCGAGCGTCAGGGTTTCCTGGATTCGGGGTCATTCCGTTTTTCCCGGTTTCCGCCCGACCTGCCCGGGCCTGCCAAGGCCGATCACGGTACCGGGTCGCATCGGGTCGGTGGAGTTTGTCACAAAATCTCACAAAAGCTTAACCGAACCTTACAAAACACCTCAGCCTGGCTTAAGCCGACGGCGCATAGACTAAAACTGACGATGAAAGGAAGCCCGACGACCCAACCGCAGGAAGCCCGAATTATCCGTAGCCGACGACAGGAGGTGCGCCTAGAACGAGAATCCCAAAAACGCGGTAGCGGTGCGGATGGGCCGGTCCGCGCCGTCGGTCGGCGGGCGCTTTCAACTCCCTCGGGCGCCCGCCGGCTTTAATTCTACGCCTCCAGTTTCACCCACCCGACACGTTTACGGGCTATTTTTTGAAATAGCGGCGCGTAATTTTGTGCCGGGGCTTGATCCTTTGGGGGGGCGAGGCAATGGGAGGCAAGGTCTTCAGCGTGGAAATCCGGCCTCGGCTGCCGGAGCGGTTCAAACGTCTGGAGGCGTTGGCCAACGACCTCTATTTCAGCTGGAACCGGGGCATTCGTGGCTTTTTCCGCCACTTGGACGAGCGCGCCTGGCACGAGTCGGGGCACAATCCCAAGGTATTTCTGCGCCGCATCTCCCAGCAGCGGCTGGAGCGGGCGGCCACCGACCCGATCCTTTTCGCCGAATACCGGCGCGTCCTGTCGGTCTACGACACCTATCTGGAGGAACGCCCGCACACCCGCATCGATAGCTACCTGGACCCGGAGCGGGATCTGGTCGCCTATTTTTCCGCCGAGTTCGGCTTTCACCAGAGTATGCCCATCTATGCCGGCGGTCTGGGAATTCTGGCCGCGGACTATTGCAAGGCGATGAGCAATCTATGGGTGCCCTTTGTCGGCGTGGGGTTGCTCTATCGCCAGGGCTATTTCACCCAACGCCTGCTCGCAGGCGGCGAGCAGCAGGCGGAATACCCCTACAACGAACCCGAGGATCTGCCCGTGTCCACCACCAGGGACGCTGCGGGAAACGAGTTGCTGATCGCGGTGGAATTGTCCGGGCACATCATCACGCTGCGGGTGTGGACCGCGCGCGCCGGTCATATTCGCCTGTACCTGCTCGACAGCGACCACCCGGACAATACCCAGGCCGACCGTGCCATTACTGCGCAGCTCTATGGCGGCGACAGCGGCAATCGCATCCGCCAGGAGATTTTGCTCGGTATCGGCGGGGTACGCCTGCTGCGTGCGCTCGGCTTGAAGCCCACGGTCTGGCATATTAACGAGGGGCATGCGGCGTTTCAGATCCTGGAGCGCTGCCGCGAGTACTGCCGCCAGGGGCTGGACTTCCCAGCCGCCCGGGAGCGGGTGGCCGCCGATACCCTGTTCACGACCCACACCCCCGTGCCTGCCGGCCATGACAGCTTCGAGCCGGCGATGGTACTGGAACAGTTCCGACCCTGGCTGGCCGACTTACGCATCGACGAGGCGCGTTTTCTAGCCCTAGGCCAGGCTGGGCAGGGCGCCGGCTTCAATATGACCGCCTTGGCCCTGCGCGGCTCGCGCTTTCACAACGGCGTAAGTCGCATCCACGGCGAGGTGGCGTCGCGCATGGAATCCTATGTCTGGCCCGATATCCCGCCCGACGAGAACCCGATGGGCCACGTCACCAACGGCGTCGATGTCGAGACCTTTCTGGGCGGGGCTTGGGTCTCGGTGTTCGATATGTACTGCGGCAGTGGTTGGCGTGCCAAGCTGTGCGACCGCGCATTCTGGAACTGGCTGATCGAGTACATCCCAGACCATGTGTTTCGCAGCGCGCACCACGTGCACAAGGCCGAGTTGCTGACGTTTGCCCGGGAGAACCTGGAGGTCAAGCTGCGCCGCGCCGGCCAAGCCGAGTCCACCATCGCCCATGTCACCCGCCATCTCGATCCGCGCAGCCTCGATGTACTGCTGGTCGGCTTTGCGCGTCGCTTCGCTACCTATAAGCGGGCCACCCTGGTGTTCCGTGACCTGCAACGCCTGGCGCGCCTGGTCAACGCGGCCGAACGACCGGTGATGTTCCTTTTCGCCGGCAAGGCCCATCCCAATGACCGGCCGGGTCAGGAACTGATCCGGGAAATCTACCGCATCAGCCTGCTGCCGGAATTTCAGGGCAAGGTGCTGTTGCTGGAGAATTACAACCTGCCGATGGCCCGGGAACTGGTGTCCGGAGTCGACGTCTGGCTCAATCTCCCCGAGTACCCCCAGGAGGCCTGCGGCACCTCGGGTATGAAGGCCGCGGTCAACGGGGCCATCAACCTGAGCGTGCTCGACGGCTGGTGGGGCGAGGCCTACGACGGCAGCAATGGTTGGGCGATCATTCCCCACCCGGACCTCGACCCCCAGACCCGAGACGACCGCGAGGCCGAGGAACTGCTGGATCTGCTGGAGCATCAGGTGATTCCCCTCTATTACCAGAGGGATGGCGGCGGTGTTCCAAGCGCCTGGATCCATCGCTCAAAGGCCTCGATGAAGTCCATCCTGCCCCAGTTCAATAATATCCGCATGGCTTTGGACTACTTGCGAATGTACTACCGGCAGGCCTCGCGCCACGGCGCCCGCCTGGGGGCAGAACATGCCAAGTCGGCCCGCGAACTGGCGGCCTGGAAGCGGCACCTGTCAGAGGCCTGGCCAGGGGTCCAGATAAGCCTGTTGTCGGAACCTTCGGTATGGGTGCGAGCGGATGAGCCGATTCCGATCGAGGTTGGGGTAGACCTCAACGGCCTGGCTCCGGACGATCTGGTAGTGGAGTGCGTGTTCGGGCGGCTCGATCGGATGGGGGCGTTTCAGCCCTTGTCCATCGGGGAGAACGGCGACTGCACACTGCGCCTGCGCACCGATGGCAAGACCCGCAACGGGCTCACCCGTTACCATGGTGATCTGGCCGAGGCCGACCTGCAAACCCGTTTGTCGGGCCTGGTGCACTACCAGTTGAGGGTGTTTCCCCACCACCGGCTGCTCGCTCATCGCTTCGAAACCGGACGGATGAAATGGTTCCGGGCCGCGAGTTGAAGCGGTCTCTCAGCCCCGGCCGGCGGCCTGTTTTCCTGCCTCCACCGGGGCGGATTGCTTGAATCGAGAGCCGGGAAAGCGATAGTATTGAACCTTATTTGTTAACTGTGGCTAACGGTAACGGCTCCTGACCCGATGAAAGTTCCAGCACGCCCACGTCCTGACCGCGAGTCGATTTCCGGTCCCGGCGGCCGCTGAATCCCGCTGCGGGTCCTAGCGTTAGGTGTCCGGCATGCCCAGAAAAGTCGTCATCATCAACCGCAAGGGAGGTTGTGGCAAGACCACGATCTCCACCAACCTCGCCGGCTACTATGCGGCGCGGGGTGAGATGGCGGCGATCCACGATTTCGATCCCCAGGATTCCGCTGTGCGCTGGCTCAGCCACCGGGAGCAAGCCAGTCTGAAGCCGATCCACGGGGTGGCGGCCTCGCATCCGCCGACCGGCGCGACCACGCGCTCGTTCCAGTTACGCGTGCCGCCGGAGACGCGCTGCCTGGTGGTGGATACCCCGGCTTCGCTGAGGAAGATGGAACTGATCGAGATCCTGCGCGGTGCCGATGCCATATTGATCCCGGTGTTGCCGTCGTCGATCGATCTGTTCGTCACCGGGGCCTTCTTGGAAGATCTGCGCAACATGGTCCGGCTGTACGCCCCGCAGGCGGAGATCGCGGTGGTGGCGAACCGGGTGCGGCGCAACACCCGGGCCTTCCAATCTCTCAAGGCCTATCTCAACGAACTGGGCATGCCGCCGGTGGCCTGCCTGCGCGACACCCAGAATTACGTGATCGCGGCCCAGAACGGCACCTCCATCCACGAGATGGCAGGCCATGTGAGCCGAAAGGATCGAGAGGACTGGAAGCCTCTGATCGAGTGGCTGGAAACCAGCGCCCCGGTTGCCGCTTGATCCGGCTCTGCTAGCCCTCTAAAATCGCGCTCCGCCGAGTCTCTGCAACCTTAATCTCAACGCCCCCCGTGCCGTTCCGCCAGCAGCCGTTCCAGGGCGCAGTTCAGTAGCGGATCGTAGCCCCACGCCGAGCCCGGGCAGTCTTCGGGGTAGGCGATGTCCGGGCGCAGACCGCGGCCGTCGATCTGCTGGCCACCGGGGGTGGTGTAACGGGCGGTCGTGATCTTGATCGCTACCCGGCAGCTAGGTAGGAAGAGGGTCTGCACCGACCCCTTGCCGAAGCTTCGGTACCCCGACCAAGCGCGCGCGATTGCGGTCTTGCAGTGCCCCCGCCACGATTTCCGCCGCCGAGGCGGTACCGCCGTCGATCAGCACCAGCAGCGGAGCGCCGTCCAGGACGTCCCGCTCGTCGGCGCTGAAGCGCAGCCGGCTCTCCCTGCCGCGCCCGTCCATCCGCAGCACCGGGCCACCCTCCAGCAGGGCATTGGCCAGGTTCACCCCGGCCCCCAGCAAGCCGCCGCTGTTGCCCCGCAGATCCAGCACCGCTGCTTGCAAAGAACCGTCCAGCTTTGCCCGCAGCGCCACCATGGCCTGCTCCACCTGGCGGTCGGTGTCGGCTTCGAAGTGGCCGATGGCGAGATAGCCGATGCCGGGCGCCAGGACTCTCCAGCGGACGTCGTTATGAGGGGAAATCGGGACGCTGCCGCCCGTGGCTGGCGGGCCTTGGCCGCGGGCCATGGTGCGGCCCCGGCGGTTCAGGATCCAGTATCGGGAATGGGCGTCGAGCCCGGCGAAGACGCTGTCCAGGGATTGCTGCAACAAGCCGATCCCTGGTTCTTCCGGTTCCAGTGCCCCGGATTGGCTTAACGGTGCCAGGGCTTTTGCCACCAGGGTTTTCGGCTCCCGCGGTTGGACATAGTCGCTACCGATGCGGGCAATTACCCGCGCCAGGGCATCCGCGTCGGCGGCGCAGGCACGGACCGGGCCGCAGCGATGGTCGGCCAGATAGGCATCGCGCAGGGGCTGGGCAATTGACTCCGCGGGCGGTGGCTCGGGCGCAGCGCTAGAGCCCCGAGCACATTTGGCCTCCCATTTCAGGAGTTCGGTGACCGGTTGGCGGGCGCAGCCCGCCACCAGCAAAGCAGCAAGCAACGCGGCCCTCCAGCCCAGGGGCCGGGCCAACCCGCGCAGGCAACTCGCAACGGCAGACAGCGAAAACATGCGCAATTGTATTCGATTCAAGGTGCCCGGAGGAATTCGCCAACGGTTGACCCTGGGTCGGTCAGGGTCTAGCTTTGCCGAGAGCCTCCGGCTCGCTCGCAGCGACCGGGGCAGCGCCCTGCCTTCACCACTGGAGTAGCCACAACAATGAAAATTGAGACCATCGCCGTGCACGGCGGTTACGAGCCCGATCCCACCACCAAGGCGGTGGCGGTGCCGATTTACCAGACCACCTCCTATGCCTTCGACAGCACGCAACATGGAGCGGACCTCTTCGACCTCAAGGTGCCGGGCAATATTTACACCCGGATCATGAATCCCACCACCGATGTGCTGGAGAAGCGGGTGGCGGCCATGGAGGACGGCGTCGGCGCCCTGGGTCTGGCTTCCGGTATGGCGGCTATCACCGATGCGATCTTCACCATCGCCCAGGCCGGAGACAATATCGTCACCACCTCCCAGCTCTACGGCGGCACTTACAATCTGTTCGCCCACACCCTGCCGCGGCTGGGCATCGAGGCGCGCTTCTGCGATTCCAAGGATATCGACGGCATGGCGGCCAAGATCGACGCGGGCACCAAGGCGGTATTCTGTGAGTCCATCGGCAATCCGGCAGGCAATGTGGTAGACATCGGCGCCATTGCCGACATGGCCCATGCCCATGGCGTGCCGGTGATCGTCGACAATACGGTGCCCACTCCCTATCTCTGCCGGCCCTTCGAGCACGGGGCGGATGTGGTGGTGCACGCGCTCACCAAATATATGGGGGGGCACGGCAACAGCATCGGTGGCATCGTGGTGGATTCGGGCCGCTTCCCATGGGCCGAGCACAAGAAGCGCTTTCCCATGCTCAACGAGCCGGACGTCTCCTACCACGGGGTGGTGTACACCGAGGCCCTGGGAGCGGCGGCCTACATCGGGCGCTGCCGAGTGGTGCCCCTGCGCAATATGGGCAGCGCCATCTCGCCGTTCAACAGCTTCCTGATCCTGCAAGGTATAGAGACCCTGCCGGTACGCATGGACCGTCATTGTGAAAACGCCCTGAAGGTGGCTCGCTTCCTGCGCGAGCACGCGTTGGTGGAGTGGGTCAACTATGCCGGGCTGCCGGATCACCCGGACCACGGGCTGGTGCAGCGCTATATGGGGGGCCGCGCCTCGTCGATCCTGTCGTTCGGCATTCGTGGCGGGCGCGAGGCCGGGGCCCGCTTTATCGACGCTCTGCAACTGGCGGTGCGCCTGGTCAATATCGGCGACGCCAAGACGCTGGCTTGCCACCCGGCCACCACCACCCACCGCCAGCTGTCGGCGGAAGAATTCAAGAGCGCCGGCGTCAGCGAGGATCTGGTGCGCTTGTCTATCGGCATCGAGAACGTGCACGACATCATTGGCGACATCGACCAGGCGCTGGCGGCGGCCAAGTAGCGCTCAGGTTGCGGTCCGGCAGCCGCTGACGGCGCCGTCGATTGCCGGCAAACCGCTGCGGCTGCGGTCGGGCCGGCTCACGACGCCGGCCTCGGCTCTTCAGGCTGGCTGGAGCGGGCACTGGGGAGGCTGCAATCGGGAGCGTCGTTCCCGCCGCTATTGGGCCTCGCTGCACAGGCAAGCGGTGGGGCGTGCCAACAGACGGTGCAGTCCGATCGTCTCGCCGGTTTCGCTGCACTAACCGTAGTTGCCTTCGTCCAGGCGCCGCAGGGCGGCTTCGATCTCGCGCAAGATTGCGCTGTCGCGCTCGCTGAGGCGCAATTTGAGCCACCGGGACGCTTCTTGGCTGGCGCGATCGAATGGGTCCGCCAGCGGATCTCCTTGGTGCAGGTACTGGCTGGTGGCTTCCATGGTTTTAAGCAACTGGGTGCGCATAGGCGGTAGTCGCTGCCGGAAGAACTCTCGCTGACCAGGGCTGATGTAGGGTGCATCGCTGTAGTTGAGGAGCTGTTGCTCGGGTGGTCATCCGGGCGTCTCCTTTGGCTGGTTGGATAGCCTCCGGGATTCTCGCTGCGGGCGGTGACGCATAAGCGACGGCGAAATGACGCAAAGTTGACTGTTATGGGGGTTGCCGGGCGGTACAATGAACTGTAACCGAGAGGGTGCATAATCCCGAAAGCGCCACTTACCGATCCGAACCGCCATCCTTCAGCCGACGGAAAACGACCGATGCAGCCCCATTACCTCAACTCCCTGTTCGCTCCCAAGTCCATTGCCATGTTCGGCGCTACCGAGCGGCAGGACGCGGTCGGCCAAGTGGTGTTTCAGAACCTGCTCAGCGGCGGCTTCAAGGGTCCCATCTACGCCATCAATCCCAAGCATGAAAAGGTCCAGGGGCAGCAAGCTTTCGCCGACCTGGGCGCCTTGGGGCGGCCGGTGGAACTGGCGGTGGTGGCGACCCCGGCGCGCACCGTACCGGGTATAGTCCAGGCCTGCGGCGAGCACGGAGTGAAGGCGATGATCGTGCTCTCGGCGGGTTTCCGTGAGGTGGGTTCGGCCGGCCGGCGGCTGGAGGACCAGGCGCTGGATACCGCCCACCGCTACGGCATTCGCTTTCTCGGGCCGAACTGCCTGGGGTTGATCCGGCCCGCCAGCGGTCTCAATGCCACCTTCGGTAACAACAGCGCCAAGCCGGGCAACCTGGCCCTGGTGTCCCAGTCCGGGGCCTTGTGCACCTCGATTCTGGACTGGGCGGAGCAGAACGACATCGGTTTCTCGGCGGTGGTCTCCACCGGCATCTCCGCGGACCTGGATTTCGGCGACATCCTGGACTACCTGGTGTCGGACCCGCGCACCAAGAGCATCCTGTTGTACATCGAAGGTCTGCATGACGCGCGCCGCTTTATGAGCGGCCTGCGGGCGGCCGCCCGCATCAAGCCGGTGATCGCGGTCAAGGTGGGGCGCCACAATGTAGGTGCCGAGGCCTCCATGTCCCACACCGGAGCACTCGTGGGGGGGGACGATGCCTTTTCCGCCGCGTTGGCCCGATCCGGTGTGCTGCGGGTACAGACCGTCACCCAGCTCTTTGCCGCCGCCCGCACCCTGTCGTCGCGCTATCAGGGGGCGGGCAGTCGCCTCGCCATCGTTACCAACGGTGGCGGCCCCGGCGTGATGGCGGCGGACCGCGCAGCCGACCTGGGCCTGGTCCTTTCCGAACTCAGCGCCGACAGCCTCAAGGCCCTGGACCAGGTGCTGCCGCCCACCTGGTCCCACCGCAACCCGGTGGACGTGATCGGAGACGCCCCGCCGGAGCGCTATCGGGCGGCGGTGGACGTCTGCCTCAAGGACCCGGTGGTGGACGGCGCCCTGGTGATCCTCACCCCTCAGGCCATGACTCGGCCGTTGGAGGTGGCCGAGACCCTGATCGAACTGGCGGAACAACATTCCAAACCGATTATGACGTCCTGGATGGGCGGGAACCAGGTGGAGGCAGCGCGCCGGGCCTTTCGCAATGCCCGGATTCCGAGTTTTCGCACGCCAGAGGTTGCGGTGGACGCCTTTCATTTTATGGCCAACTATCAAGCCAACCAGAGGCTGCTCCTGGAGACGCCTGCCAAAGCCTCGCGCCGCTACGAAGAAGCCGACGTCGATGCTGCAAGGCTGATTATCGAGAGCGCCTTGGCCGAGCAGCGCCCGGTACTGACCGAACCCGAAGCGATCGCCGTGCTGCGTGCCTTCCGCATCCCCACCGTGGGGGCCGGCATCGCCCGTTCTCCCAACGAGGCCCTGGTGCTGGCCTCGTCCATCGGTTTTCCGGTGGCGCTCAAGGTGCACTCCCCGGACATCTCCCATAAATCGGACGCCGGCGGGGTTCGCCTCAATATCAACAGCGCGCAGGTGGTTCGGGGCGCCTATCGGGAACTGCTCGAACAGGTGCAGAAGAACCGGCCGGAGGCGCGCATCGACGGGGTTACGGTGGAGAAGATGCACCGCAGCGCGCACGGCCGAGAACTGATGATCGGTATGGTCAGCGACCCGGTGTTCGGGCCGGTGATCAGCTTCGGCAGCGGCGGCACCGCGGTCGAGGTGATGGGCGACAGTGCCGTGGCCCTGCCGCCGCTCAACCACCGCCTGGCCCGGGACCTGATTCAGCGTACCAAGGCCGCCAAGTTGTTGGGGCCTTTCCGCCATCTGCCGGCGGCTGACGTCGACGCCGTGATCGAGGTGTTGCTGCGGGTCTCCACCATGGCCTGCGAACTGCCCTGGCTGCGGGAGATGGACATCAACCCGCTGATCGTCGACGAGCACGGAGTGATTGCGGTGGACGCGCGCATCCGCGCCGGATTCCCTAAGCCGTCCACCGATCCCTATAACCATATGGCGATCCACCCGTATCCGGCGAACCTGGTCAACCATCTCCAGCTATCCGACGGCACCGACATCACCATCCGTCCGATTCGCCCGGAAGACGCCGGAATCGAGCAAGACTTTATCCGCAGCCTTTCACCCGAGGCCAAATACTTCCGCTTCATGCAATCGCTGCAGGAACTGACCCCCGAGATGCTGGTGCGCTTCACCCAGATCGACTACCACCACGAGATGGCCCTGATCGCCACCACCGAAAAGGGCGGTCGTGAGCAGGAACTGGCGGTGGGGCGCTATGTCACCAATCCGGACAAGAAAAGCTGCGAGTTCGCCTTGGCGGTGTCGGACCGATGGCAGGGCAAGGGTATTGCCCACCAGCTCATGCACCAGCTCATGGAGATAGCCCGCAACCGGGGCTTGGACGTAATGGAAGGGGAAGTGCTGGCCAACAACCACAAGATGCTCGACCTGATGCGCTCCCTGGGATTTCAGATCCAAAACGATCCGGACGACCCCGGCATCAAACGGGTCTGGCTGGGACTTTGACTGGCCCCAGCGCCCTTAGCCCGCATTTCTCACCGGGAGCCGGAATTTTGGGGCAAGCTGGTACAGCAGGTTGTGCAATCGACCGCAGAAGCATAGCCGTCATAACGTCCGCCTGGCGAGAAGTGCGGGTTAGAACTGCGTCGGTGCGAGAAGGCGAAACCACCGTTCCAAGACATCGGCCTCAACGCTGCCGAACTGCGGACTGCGGCGACGGCCGATCCGAACGGGATGGCCCTGAATCCCTCCTGGCAGCGTCGGGCCTGGTTTGCCAAACCTATCGGGCGCTTGGGGGCAGTGGCTGACAAATGCCCCTCCTGCGCCTAAGCTCGTTGGGTCAACCGGCGGCTTCTTCCCCCGGGTTCGTCCAGCTTCTAGCGGAGATAACCTATGCAAAAGTTCAGTAGATTGCGGCTCGCAGCCGTTTTGGGTGTCCTGGCACTGCCCCTGGTCGTGGAGGCGGGCATGGAGCAATTCCTCAAACCCCTGGAGGGGGCCTTGGGGAGCGCCGGCGGGAACACCGCGTCCACCGCGGCGGCTAGCGCATTGAGTCAAGACGAGATCAGCGCTGGTCTCAAGGAGGCTCTGGACGTGGGTGTGGACAGAGCCATCGCCTATCTGGGGCAGGACGGGGGCTTCCTCGACGACCCCCAGGTCAAGATCCCGCTGCCGTCCATGTTGCAGCAGCTGGAGATGGGATTGCGCACGATGGGGAAGGGCGACCTCGCGGACGAGTTCGTGGCGACGATGAATCACGCCGCCGAGCAGGCGGTGCCGA
Source organism: uncultured Gammaproteobacteria bacterium (assembly GCA_963753615.1). Classification (GTDB taxonomy): domain Bacteria; phylum Pseudomonadota; class Gammaproteobacteria; order Chromatiales; family Chromatiaceae; genus CAVWCW01. Next base: position 39,132 of record CAVWCW010000005.1, on the reverse strand, counting down.
AGACCGCCGGTATCTTCGGCGAGGCGATCGGCAAGATGACGCTGGAGGATGCCCGGGCCATCCTCGACGGCCCTGACGATGCCGCCACGGAGTATTTGCGCCAGAACAGCAGCGAGCAGCTCTCCGCGGCGATTCTGCCCGTCGTCGAGGAGGCGACCGAGAAGGCCGGTGTCACCTCGGCTTACAAACAGCTGGTGGGTGGCAGCGGGATGCTCGGCGGTTTTATGGACAGCAGCAGCCTTGATCTTGATCGGTACGTGACCGACAAGACCCTGGACGGCCTGTTCGTCAAGCTTGCGCAGGAGGAAAAACTGATCCGCCAGAACCCGGCGGCGCGCAGCACCGAACTGCTCAAGGAGGTGTTCGGCGCCGGCCAGTAACGCGAGCGGGTGGGCTCCGGGCAAGCCTTGTTTTGTGTCGTTTCCGGTGCCGGGAAAATGCCATGGATGGCGTTATCCACGGCTTTATCTCGGAACGGGGGTGCCCGCGAAAAAACGCGGTGGGAAATGGCGCTCCCTAGGGGATTCGAACCCCTGTTACCGGCGTGAGAGGCCAGCGTCCTAACCGCTAGACGAAGGGAGCGTTGAGGCTGTGCTATTATACTCAGCCGACCGCTGGGTACAAGCGGCAAAGGGGCCCAGCCCTTCCCAGCCTATCGGCCGCCTTTCACGGCAGTTACCAATGCCCTCCCGGCAGACGGGGCACTCGGGTTGGGTTAAGATTTCTGTCGCTACGGAACAATGCCGAATACTGTAAGGAACCGCGCCATTTCCACGCCAGCCATCATCCCGCGTCCCGACCACAATATTTCGCGCAGCAATATCAGCGAAAATGCCCTCAAGGTGCTGTACCGGCTGCGCGCCGCCGGTCACGAGGGCTACCTGGTGGGGGGCGGCGTGCGCGACCTGTTGCTGGGGCGCGAACCCAAGGACTTCGATGTCGCCACCGATGCGACCCCCGAGGAGATTCGCAGCGTCTTTCGGAACTGCCGGCTGATCGGGCGCCGTTTTCGCCTCGCCCATGTCTTCTTCGGCCGCGAGATTATCGAAGTCGCCACCTTCCGCAGTTCCAATGACGACGGTGACCGCGAACTCGAAGACGGCCGCCTGGTGCGCGACAATGTTTACGGCACCTTGGAAGAGGACGTGCTGCGGCGCGACTTCACCGTCAACGCGCTCTATTACAGTATCGAAGACTTCGCCTTGGTCGATTATGTCAACGGCCTGGAGGACCTGCGCGAGGGCCGGCTGCGGTTGCTCGGAGAGCCGGTGCAGCGCTACCGCGAAGACCCGGTGCGGATGTTGCGAGCAGTGCGTTTCGCCTCCAGGCTCGGCTTTATAATCGATTCGGATTGCGAGACACCGTTGATTGAAATGCCGCACCTGCTCGAAAGCGTGCCGGCAGCGCGCCTGTTCGATGAGGCGCTCAAGCTGTTCCTCACCGGCCACGCCCTGCCGTCGTTCGAGAAGTTGCGCCATTATGGGCTGTTTGCCCAACTGTTTCCCGCCACCGAACAGAGTCTGAGCCGGGAGGAGCACGCCTTCCCAATAACCTTTGTCAGTCGTGGTATGGACAATACTGACGCCCGGGTCGCCGAGGACAAGCCGGTCACGCCGGCGTTCCTGTTTGCCGTCCTGCTATGGGAGCCGGTGCGCCTGCGGGCCGAAGAATTGGAGCGGGGAGGCGCCAGCCCCTTCGACGCCCTGCGCGAGGCCGGGGACCAGGTGGTCGCAGCCCAGAATCAGGTGCTCTCGATTCCCAAACGCTTCAGCTATCCGATGCGCGAGATTTGGACCCTCCAATATCGCTTTGGCCTGCGTACCGGAAAACGGCCCCAACGCTTACTCGCCCATCCCCGTTTCCGTGCCGCCTATGACTTTCTGGTGCTGCGGGCCGAATCCGGCGAGGTCGACTTGGAGCAGGCCCAATGGTGGACCGAGCTTCAGGAGCACGGCGGCGAGACCGTCCAGACCGGCCAACCCAACACCGGCGATGCCCCCCGCAAGCGCCGCCGTCGCCGTCGCCGCCGACCCAAGGCCGACGCCCATTGAGTGGGGCCGCTGGCGCCGATCCTGTACGCGTCTATATCGGCCTCGGCAGCAACCTGCAGCAGCCCGCGGAGCAGTTGAGCAAGGCGCTGGAGGCCCTGGCTCGAATTCCCGGCTGTCGTCTCCAGACCCAGTCGCGGCGTTACCGAAGTCGCCCCCTGGGTCCCCAGGACCAGCCCGCCTTCGTCAATGCGGTCGCCGAGTTGTCCACCCGACTCGCCCCGCTGGCGTTGCTGGACCGGCTGCAGGCGCTGGAATTGGCCCAGGGCCGCGCGCGCGGCGGCCAGCGTTGGGGCCCGCGCACCCTGGACCTGGACCTGCTGTTGTACGGCGACCGCCGCATCGAGCTGCCGCGGCTGCGGGTGCCCCATCCCGGGCTTGCAGGCCGCGAGTTTGTTCTTTACCCGCTGCTGGAGATCGCCGGTCCCGAATTGAACGTCCCCGGCCTCGGGCGGCTCGGTGAACTGGTGGCCCGTTGCCCTCGCAACGCCCTGGAACCCCTGGACTGAGCCGGCCCGGGCCTTGGTGAAATCTGCCGGCCAGGCGTTTATCATTAGCGCCCCGATCTTTTCGATGCCACCGCCAGCGCCATGAACTCAGCCCCCGTCACCACCGTCAGCCTGCTGAAGATGAAGCGCCAAGGCGAGAAGATCGCCGCGCTCACCTGCTATGACGCCAGTTTCACCCAGGTTCTGGAGGCGGCCGGCGTCGAGGTGCTGCTGGTGGGCGATTCCCTGGGCATGGTGGTGCAGGGGCGCGACAGCACGCTGCCGGTGCGGGTTGGCGACATGGTCTACCACAGCCGACTGGTGAGCCGGGCCCGGAAGCGCGCCCTGGTGGTGACCGACATGCCGTTTCTCAGCTACGCCTCGCCGGAGCAGGCCTTGGCTACCGCGGCGCGGCTGATGAAGCAAGGCGGGGCGCAAATGGTCAAACTCGAAGGCGGCGCCGAGCAATTGGAGACGGTGCAGCGGCTCAGCGCGGCCGGGGTGCCGGTGTGCGCTCACCTCGGGTTGCTGCCGCAGTCGGTGCACAAGCTCGGCGGCTATCGGGTGCAGGGCCGGGACCAGGCCGGCGCCCAGCGCCTGCGCGACGATGCACTGGCCTTGCAGGACGCCGGCGCCGGGATGTTGGTGGTCGAGTGCATCCCCGCCGCTTTGGCCAGGGAGGTCGGCGCCAGTCTGGAGATACCGGTAATCGGCATTGGCGCCGGCCCCGGCTGCGACGGCCAGGTGCTGGTGCTCTACGACATGCTCGGTATCACACCTGGCAAGCGGCCTAGCTTCGTACAAGACTTTCTGGCGCCGGCCGACGGGGTGGAGCAGGCGGTGGCTGCCTATGTGCAGGCGGTCAAGCGCGGCGAGTTTCCGACCCGGGCGCAGAGTTTCGACTGAGCGGCCGAATGCCTCGGCGGCGTTGATGGAGTGTCGAAGCGGCGAATCGGTTCGACCTGATTGGGAAGGCAAGCGGATGCAGATAGTCGAGCAACTCGGCCCGTTGCGGGAGCAGGTACGGCAGTGGCGGCTGGGCGGCGAACGCCTGGCCCTGGTACCCACCATGGGTAACCTCCATACCGGCCACCTGGCCCTGGTCGCCGAGGCCGGTGCCCGCGCCGAGCGGGTGCTGGTGAGCATCTTCGTCAATCCCATGCAATTCGGTGCCGGCGAGGACTTTGCCAGCTACCCTCGTACTCTCGAACAGGACCAAGCCGCCCTGGCCGAAGCCGGAACCGACCTGCTGTTCGCCCCGGGGATGGACAGCGTCTATCCCCAAGGCCAGGAGATTCACACCCGGGTCGAAGTGCCGGGGCTGTCGAGCATCCTTTGCGGTGCCGCCCGCCCGGGACATTTCGCCGGTGTGGCCACCGTGGTTTGTAAACTGCTCAACATGGTCCAGCCGGACCAGGCTCTGTTCGGCGAAAAGGATTTCCAGCAGCTGGCGGTGATCCGCCGCATGGTGACGGATCTGTGCCTGCCGGTAGAGATCCGCGGGGTACCCACGGTGCGCGAGGCCGACGGCCTCGCCATGAGTTCCCGCAATGCCTACTTGAGCGCCGCCGAGCGGGCTCGGGCCCCGGTCCTGTATCGCACTCTCAACTGGGTGGCGGAGCAGGTCCGCGGCGGCGATCGGGATTTTCGCCGGATCGAGCGAGAAGCGGCCCAACCCCTGCGGGAAGCCGGCTTTGAGCCTGACTACATCAGCATCCGCCGCATCTCGGACCTGGCCGAGCCGGACCCGGGCGACGAGCCCCTGGTGGTGCTCGCCGCTGCTCGCCTGGGGCGCGCCCGGCTGATCGACAACCTGCGTATTTGAGGCCTTTTAACTTGGGCGCCCCGTCCGTTTTCCGGAACCGATCCCCACGCCCTACAGACGCCCCGAACGGTTCCGTTTCCCTGCCGATCCGATACGGCTTGCCGGCCTGTAAACTGGCGGAGGTGAGGGAAGGTACCCGGGAGGTGCCCCGGCAGGAGGGCCCGCGGCTCGGCTGCCACGGCGCCCGAGAGACCCTGGGGCCACAACCGGACTGGTCGTGGGGGCGGGCCGGTGTGCTGTACATGGGCCTCGGGCGGCGGGATTTTATGTTGCACTGCCGCATATTGATGCCCCGGCCCAAATACGTGATAATGCCGAAACTCTGAAGCCCCGGAGCCCTAGATACATGCAACTGACCGTCCTAAAATGCAAGCTGCATCGCGCCTGCGTGACCCATTCCGAGCTGGATTACGAGGGGTCTTGCGCCATCGACAGCGACCTGATGGCGCGTGCCGGCATTCGGGAGTATGAACAGATTCAGATCTACAATGTCGCCAATGGCGAGCGCCTTACGACCTATGCCATCCGCGGTGAGGCGGGGTCACGTGTCATCTCGGTGAACGGCGCGGCCGCCCACAAGGCGTCTCCCGGAGACCGGGTGATCATCTGTGCCTATGCCGGGCTGGACGAGGCCGAGATGGCGGGCTTCAAGCCCACCCTGGTGTATCTGGACGAGCACAACTTCGTCACCCATACCGGCGATTCCATTGCCGTGCAGGTGGCCTGAGCCCGAAACAGGGGCCGGTCCCGGTCTGTTCGCTGGGAAGAAATTCCCGTGGGGTCAGCGATCTATGGCGGCTGCATCCGCTGACTGGTCGCTCCGAAGCCGCAAACCCGCATGGCACCCATCGGGCCGCATTTTCCTTCCCCAATAGCAGACCCGCTATTCTCCGCTGCCCTGGCCCCGGATACTCGTGACGGCGATTGAGCCTGACGCTCAGCCGGTATTGCGCATCCCTGCGGCAATGGCATTGATCGAGCGCAGCAGCGGCCGAAGGTGGCCCTCTTTCGCCTGCTCGTCGAGTTCCGGGTTCCGATAGCGCTGCAGCAGCGCCAGCTGGATATGGTTGAGGGGGTCCAGGTAGGGATCGCGCCGGCCCAGGGAGCGTTGCAGCAGCGGGTTTTCCTCCAGCAGGCTCTGGACCCCGGCGATTGCCAACACTTGCTCTCGGGTGCGCATGAATTCTTCCCGAATGCCTGCGTAGATCTCTTCCGCCTGGGTCTGGTTCTGGCACAGGGCCGCATACTCCCGGGCGGTGTCGATCTCGGCCTTGAAAAGGGCCATCTGGGCATTGCTCAGCAAGGCCCGGAAGAAGGGCCACTGCTGGTACATGGACTGTAATCGGGCCAGACGGTCCGGCTGGTTTTCGCGCCATTGTTCCAGCGCCGCACCGATGCCGTACCAGGCGGGCAGGGTGTGGCGCGACTGGGCCCAGCTGAAGACCCAGGCGATGGCCCTCACCGAGGACTTGGAGCGGTCGCCCCGCTTGCGGTGAGAGGGGCGCGAGCCGATGTTCATCTGGCCGATCTCACTCACCGGGGTGGCTTCGTAGAAGTAGTCGAGAAAGCCGGGGGTCTGGTCCGTGAGCTGGCGGAAAGCGCCCTCGCCGATGGCGGCCAACTCGTCCATAGTGGCCAGGTAATCCTTGCGCTCGGGCTCGGGTTTGCGAACCAGGCAGAGACTGGCCTTGAGCAGCCCGGTGACCCCCATGGTGAGCTCGAAGTTGGCGGTCTCCTGGTTGCTGTACTTGTTCGACAGCACCTCGCCCTGCTCGGTGAACTTGATCTGACCGTGCACCGTACCTGCCGGCTGGCTGAGGATCGCCTCGTGGGTGGGGCCGCCGCCGCGGCCGATGGTGCCGCCCCGGCCGTGGAACAGGCGGCAGGCGATGCCGCGTTCATCGGCCAGCGCGACGATCCGCTTCTGAGCCTCGTAAAGGTTCCAGGCCGAGGCGACGATGCCGCCGTCCTTGGCCGAGTCCGAATAGCCCAGCATCACCTCTTGCAGATTGCCGGAGGCGCGCAGCAGGGCACGGTAACAGGGATCGTCGAACAGGCGGGTAAGGACGTTCTCGGTGTGGCGCAGGTCTTCGATGGTCTCGAACAGGGGCGCGATGGTCAGTTCGCAGAACCAGTTGCCGTCGCGCTGGCCCGCGAGACCGGCCAGGGAGGCGAGAAACATCACCTCCAGCACGTGGCTGGCCTGGTGGGTCATGGAAATCACGTACTGGCCGAAGGCGCGCGGGCTTACCTCGTCGCGCAGGCGCTTGATCACCCCGAACACGTCCAGCACATTGCGGGTGGCGTCGCTCAGGGCGCCGGGGTCGAGGGTCCCGGTCCTCCCCTGGGGCGTCTCCAGCAGGCGCGACAGCAGCTGCATGCGCGCCGCTTCGTCGAGGTCCGCGTAGGCGGGCTGGTCCGGGAACTGACTGAGGATCTCCGCCACCGCGGCGCTGTGCTCGGCCGATTCCTGGCGCAGATCCAGATGCACCAGGAAGAAACCAAAGGTCTCGGCCAGACGGATCAGGTCTTTGAGTTCGCCGTCCGCGGCGGCGCTGTCGCCGTGGCTGACCAACGAGTCGCGGATCAGCAGCAGATCGGCCAGAAATGCCTTCTCGTGGCGGTAGCCGGGCTCCCGCGCCCCCGGATCGCCGCCGGCGAGCCGGATTTCGGTGATTTCCAGGTTGCGCTGCAGCCGCTGGCGCATAATGTAGAGCATGCGCCGGTAGGGCTCGCCGGCATAGCGGTCGGGGCGGTTGCTCAGAAACTCGCGGCAGAGTGCCTCGTTGCGCTCGGCGTCGGCCAAGAACTCCGGCGACGGGGTGCACAGGCTGGCGGAGTGCGTGAGCACCCGGGAAATCCGGTCCAGACGCTCGATATACTCCCGCAGCACCGTCTGCTGGTGCATCCGTACCGCCTGTTCGGTGGTCTGCGGAGTGACGAAAGGGTTGCCGTCGCGATCGCCTCCGATCCAGGAGCCGAAGCGCAACAACGGCGGTACCCGCAGTTGGGGCCGCTCCGGGTGATTGGCATACGCGCGCTCGATGGCTGCCTCCAGGCGCCGGTATACCACCGGCACCGAATCGAACAGGCACTGGTGGAAGTAATAGAGGCCGTTCTTGATTTCGTCGCTTACCTGAGGACGGTAGCTGCGCACCTCGTCGGTCTGCCAGAGGGTCTGGATCTGGGTGCGTAGTTCGTTCTCGATGGCCGCGCGCTCCGCGGCGCTGAGTTTCGGCCGGTCCAGCTCTTCGCTGGTGAGGAACAGACGCCGCAGCAGGGTCAGCACGGTGCGCCGCTTGGCCTCGGTCGGGTGGGCGGTAAATACCGGGTAGTAGACCATGTGGTCGAGCACTTGCTGCAGTTGCGCCGGGGCAATGCCCTGGGAGCGCACCTCCGCGAGGGTGTGCTCGAACGAACCGGGCCAGAGTGGGGCCTCGCGCCCCACCAAGATGCGCCGCTGGCGGTGCCGGAATGCTTCCTCGGCGACATTGACCAACTTAAAGTAGATGTTGAAGGCGCGGATCACCGGGCTCAGAAGTTCGCTCGGCAGGCTGGCCGCGTATTCCGCCAGGGCTGCGCGCCGGCGCGGATTATTGTTGCGCCGGAGTTTGATGTAGCCGCTCCGAAGCTGTTCTACCGTATCCAGCACCTGCTCGCCCTCCTGGCGGCGGATCACCTCACCGAGCAGATCGCCGAAAAGCCGGACCCTGCTCCGCAGTTCCTTGTCTTTGCTTTGGCACTGGGCCGAGAACTGATCAAGCATGGGTATACCTCTCGAAAAACGGGAGCCTTGGGGTGGTCCGCTCAGACCGCCAGGGGATTGGGCAGCGGATTGGCCAGAGCGCGGCGGTAAAGTTCCAGATAGCGCGCCGCGCTGTTGTCCCAGCTGAAATCCTGCTCCATGCCGGCGATGGCAATTTGGCGCCAGCGCCCGTCGCTCTGGTGCCAGAGTGTCAGGGCGTGCTCCAGCGCGTACCACAACCCGGCTGCGTCCGCATGCTCGAACACGAAACCGGTGGCGCTGCCGTTGGCCAGGTTCTCCGGGGACGCGTCCACCACGGTGTCGGCCAGGCCGCCGGTGCGGCGTACTATGGGCGGGGTGCCGTAGCGCAGGCTGTAGAGCTGATTGAGGCCGCAAGGCTCAAAACGTGAGGGCATCAGGAAGCAGTCGCTACCGGCCTCGATCCGGTGCGCCAGTCCTTCGTTGTAGCCGATGTGCAGGCCAATGCGCCCGGGGTAGCGCGCGCTGGCGTCGCGCAGGCCCTGTTCCAGAAAGGTGTCGCCGGAACCGAGCACCACCAGCTGGGTGTTCGGGCGTTCCATGATGCCGGGGAGCACGGTCAGGATCAGGTCTACGCCCTTTTGTTCCACCAGCCGGCCGACGTGGCCGAAGACCATCGCGTCGGCGTCGGGGGGCAACCCCAGTTCCTGCTGTAGGGCGGTCTTGTTGCCCTGCTTGGCCTCGAAGTTGGCGACCCCGTAATGGCTCGGGATGGCCGGATCGGTGCCCGGGTTCCAATAGTCGTAATCTACTCCGTTCAGCACGCCGACCAACCGGTCCTCCAGATGCCCCAGCAGGCCTTGCAGACCGTAGCCGAATTCGGGGGTTTGGATCTCTTCGGCATAGGAGGGGCTGACCGTGGTCACCAGATCGGAAAAAACGATGCCGCCCTTGAGGTAGGACAGCATTTCGAAGAACTCCAGTCCATGCAGCGACCAGAGCTTGGGGGGCAGCGCCAAGCGCTCGAAGCTGGACTGGTCGAACAACCCCTGGTAGGCGAGGTTGTGGATGGTGAACAGGTTGGCGGGGCGCTCGTCCTCGAGCGCCAACAGGGGCGCCGCCAGTCCGGTCTGCCAGTCGTTGGCGTGCACCACCAGGGGGCGCCAGTCGACACCGGCCCGGCCCGTCGCCAGTTCCACGATGGCGCGGCAAAACAGCGCGTAGCGGTCGGCGTTGTCGCCCCAGTCGCGGCCATCGGGGCCCTGGTAGGGGTTTCCCGCGCGTTGGAACGCGCCTGGAGCATCGACCAGATAAAGGGGCACCCCGGACTCCAGTTGCCCCCCGAGCAGCCGCACCGGCAGGCTGCTGCCCGGCAGGTTCAGCTCGCTCAGGGGTTGCAGCGACCCGGCCCGCTCCAGGGCCTGGGGATAGGCCGGCAGGATCAGGCGTGCGTCATGGCCCAGGGCCCGCAGGGCCTGGGGCAGGCTTCCGGCCACGTCGGCCAGGCCGCCGGTCTTGATCAGGGGCTGGGCTTCGCTGGCGGCGAACAGGATAGGTAGGGGGCGGTCGGTTGGGGCGATCACGGCGATGCCTGCCTTAGTCGGTTGCTGCTGATATACTAATCGCCTCATTCGCCGGCGCGGCGCTCGGGAAAACGCTGACTGACCGGCGTTTTGCTCGCGAGGCAACATCCCCGCCATTTTCCAAGCGCCTAAGCGACTGAACTTGAAAGCTTTCGAAAACTGCGTTTCCGGAAGCGGCGGGGCGGTAGCCCAAGACGGCAAGTCATCGGCTTCCCCGAAGGGAATAACAGTATATCAAGGTTTGTCGATATGGCAGAAGCCTGCACGATCGTGATTTTCGGTGCCACCGGAAATCTTGCCGGAACCAAGTTGTTGCCCGCGCTCTATCATTTGGAGCAAGCCAAGCGATTGCATCCAGATACTGCGATACTCGGGTTCGGCCGTCGCAGCTGGGATGATGGCGAGTGGCGCCGGCGGGTACTGGAGGCGCTCGAACCCCAGGTGCGAGGCGCTCTGGATCCGGAAGTGGCTGAGCGCCTGGGCCGACGCCTCGGTTTCGTGCGCGGGGATCTGGAAGATTCGGAGGGGTTTCTTCGCCTGACCGAACAGCTCGCCGGCGATCCCGGCCCGCCGCAAAACCACATCTTCTACCTCGCGATCGGCCCCGGCCACTACGGACAGGTAGCCAAGCAGCTGGCTGCCCAGGGCCTCAATCAGGAGGATCACGGCTGGCGCCGGCTGGTGGTGGAAAAGCCGTTCGGCTTCGATCTGGAGAGTTCCCAGATGCTGGACCGCGCGCTGCACCGGCACTTCGACGAGGAGCAGATCTATCGCATCGACCACTATCTGGGCAAGAGTACGGTGCAGAACGTATTGGTGTTCCGCTTTGCGAACCTGATGCTGGAACCGCTGTGGAACCGCAATTACATCGACCACGTGCAGATCACCCATTCCGAAGCCCGGGGCATCGGCGGGCGGGCAGGTTACTACGATGGGGTAGGGGCGCTGCGCGACATGCTCCAAAGCCACCTGTTGCAGATGCTGACCCTGGTGGCCATGGAGCCGCCGGCCAGTCTGGATGCCGAATCCCTGCGCGACGAGAAGGTCAAGGTACTGCGCTCGATCCGTCCGATCTCCCGCGAGGCGGTGCACGCCCAGGCCTTTCGCGCCCAATACGCTGCCGCGCGCCAGGCCGGCGACAAGGTATCCGGTTATGCGCAAGAAGAGGGGGTGGCGCCCGGCAGCACCACCGAGACCTTCGCGGCGCTCAAGCTCTACATCGACAACTGGCGCTGGCGCAATGTGCCCTTTTACCTGCGCACCGGCAAGCGCATGGGCGAGAACAATTCCCTAATCAGCATTCGCTTTAAGCATCCGCCCCAGCAGTTGTTCCGCGAGACTGCCATCGAGCAGTTGCAACCGAACTGGGTGTTGCTCAATATCCAGCCCCACGAGTGTCTGCGCATGGAGTTACAGGTAAAGCAGCCGGGGCTGGAAATGCGGGCCGAGACCACCCGGCTGGACGCCAGCAGCTGCTCCATCAGTGAGACCCGGATCGATGCCTACGAGGCCCTGATCCTGGACGTGACCGAGGGCGACCATACCCTGTTCCTGCGCTACGACGAGGTGAAATGGGCTTGGCAGGTGGTGGACCCGGTTCTCAAGGTCTGGGCCACCGAGCGCGAGTTCATCCACACCTACGCCGCCGGCAGCTGGGGCCCGCCCGAAAGCAACCGGCTGTTCGATCGCGACGATCAGTACTGGCGCAACCGGCTTGACGAGTGACCCTCGAACCCGTCGTCGTCCCAGAATCTTCATTTTGCCACGAGTAGCAGCATGACCCCTGTCAATCAAAAGAACGAATGGAAGGCCCTGGTAAGCCACTGGGCCGAGATCTCCGGGCTGCAGATGCGCGAGCTGTTTGCCGACAACCCCCGGCGTTTCGAGCAAATGACCCGCTCCGCCTGCGGCCTGCTGCTGGACTACTCCAAAAACCGCATTACGGAGCAGACTCTGCCGCTGCTGCTCGATCTGGCCCGGGCCCAGGACCTGGAAGCTTGGATCGCCCGCATGTTCCGCGGCGAACGCATCAACAGCACCGAAAACCGGGCGGTACTGCACGTGGCGCTGCGTAACCGCAGCAATCGCCCAATCGAGGTCGACGGCCGCGATGTGATGCCCGGCGTCAATGCGGTGCTCGAGCGCATGGAGGACTTCACCAACGGCGTGCGCACCGGGGCCTGGAAGGGCTTCACCGGGCGCGAAATCACCGACGTGGTGAACATCGGCATCGGCGGTTCGAACCTGGGCCCGCTGATGGTGGTGGAGGCGCTTAAGTACTACCAGTTCCCCGGGCTGCGGGTGCACTTTGTGTCCAATGTGGACTCCACCCACATCGTCGAGACGCTGAAGAAGCTCAACCCCGAGACCACCTTGTTTATCGTCGCCTCCAAGACCTTCACCACCCAGGAGACCCTGGCCAACGCCCATGCCGCGCGCCGCTGGCTGCTCGGCCACGTGCAGCAGGAGGAGGCGGTGGCCAGCCACTTCGTGGCGGTGTCCACCAATGCCGCCGAGGTCGCCCGCTTCGGCATCAACACCAAGAACATGTTCGAGTTCTGGGACTGGGTCGGCGGCCGCTATTCCCTGTGGTCGGCGATTGGTCTGCCGATTGCTCTGGCCATCGGCATGGATGGCTTCTACGAGCTGCTGGAGGGGGCCCACGAGCTCGACGAGCACTTCCGCAGCGCGCCCCTGGAAGACAACCTGCCGGTGCTGCTCGCGATGCTCGGGGTCTGGTACAACAATTTCGTCGGCGCCCGCACTCACGCGGTGCTGCCGTATGATCAATACCTGCGGGTGTTGCCGGCCTACCTGCAGCAAGCCGACATGGAGAGCAACGGCAAACGCGTGACCCGCGACGGCCGGGCCGTCGACTATGCCACCGGCCCGGTGGTCTGGGGCGCGGCCGGTACCGATGGGCAGCACGCCTTCTACCAGCTCATCCACCAGGGTACCCAGCTGATTCCCTGCGACTTTATCGCCCCCGCCAACAGTCACAACGAGCTCCGCGATCAGCACCCCAAACTGCTGGCGAACTTCCTCGCCCAGACCGAGGCGCTTATGCGCGGCAAGACCGAAGCGGAGGCGCGCGTCGAGTTGCAGGCCGCCGGCCTCAGCGAGAAGGCGCAGGAGGCGCTGCTCCCGCATAAGGTGTTCCCCGGCAACAAGCCCACCAATTCGATCCTGGTCGACCGCTTCAATCCGCGCCGGTTCGGGGCGCTGATCGCGCTCTACGAGCACAAGATTTTCGTCCAGGGGGTTATCTGGGAGGTGAACTCCTTCGACCAGTGGGGGGTCGAGCTGGGCAAGCAGCTGGCCAATGTGATTGTCGAAGAACTGGTTGGCGGCGGCGAGCCGCATCCCCATGACGCCTCCACGAGCGGCCTGATCGACGCCGTGCTCGAGCTGCGCAACAGGCGGGGGCAGTAGCTGGGCCGCGTATTTCGGGGGAAGGCATTGGCGCTGCGGCTGGTTTCGATTCAGCCGCGCCGGCTCAATTGATCTGCGCGCGAGGAAGCGCGCGGGTGTCGGCGGAATCAACTACGGCGCCGCCACCTCGGGGCGCGTTCGTTGCGCCTTTGCGGCTAGGGAAACAGCCCGAGGCCGACCGCGACCAGCCACAGGCTGGCCGGGAAAATGAAACCTGGTTATTGGGATAGGTCCATACGATTAATCACGAAGACGTATGGGGCTTGATGCGAGTGCGCAACAAGTTCTGGCTTGCGCCGATCATCCTGGTGATGCCCCTGCCTGGAGTGCTTTTGATCTTTGCCCAAGGTTCGGCGCCGGCGCGTTTTAGCTGCACCCCGTTCTAAACGATCGCGGGGCATCCATCGGTTCAGCTCTTCGCGGATTTCGCTGCGCTAAGGGGCATCTCTGTGCAGCGGACCGAGTTTCTCGCGGACCAGCTCGGCGAGTTGGGTCGCCACGGTTTGGTGACCGCTCTGGGTGAAATGGACGTTGGTCCGGAAATAAAGCAGATCGTCGGCGCCCGACGCACGCGCGGCCGCGGCCAACTGAGGGGTCAAATCCAGATAAAGGAACCCGAGTTCCTGAGCCTTGGCGGCGAAATAGCGCCGCAGACTGTTGCTGTAGTTGCGCATCGTACGCTCGATGTTCGGGTCGTCGAAGGTCGTCATCCCCGCGTAGACGCTATAGGCCGAGGGCGTGTAGAGGAGGATCGGGACGAACCCCCATTGCTCGGCCAGGTCCCTGAACTCGGCGAGGGCGGGGTCGAACAGGGTGACGTCGAGGCGCCCGTCCTCGAGTCGCTGTGCGAACTCCACCTCGTCGCGGTCCGCGTTGTTTGAGTTCATTTCCACGCTGCTGCCGTCAGAAAAAGTGACCTGGTACCCGAAATCGATCTCATTCTTGTCGGCGCTGGCGGCGAGCCGCCATGCGGTCGCCGCCAGCAGGTTGTAGGCATAGCTGTGCCTGCCGAGAAAGCTGTTGTTGGCGTGCTCAATCAAGTCGCAAACCCTGGCTGAATCGAACGGACAGGTCTGACGGGCGACCGCGCTCCCGCGCTCTGCCCTTGCCTTGTGGAAAAAGAACGCGTCCCGGAAATCGTTACCTTCGTAGACGTTCATCACCACGATGCGCGGCGATTTGCGCAGGCCAAGGTTTTTCAGAAGCTGCAAGTACTCGTACAGGCCCCGACCCGGGTGACCGAGGTTGTAGGTCGCGAGGCCGGTCAGCGTCTCGAAGCGGGCGGGCCAGGTGTCCGACGGCTCCACGGCGAGGCACCAGGAGAAGGAATCGCCCACCACGATCACATCGAAGCTCGGGGAGTCATCGTAGGCGACGGGATCCGGGTTGCAGAAACCCTGCTTGTCGACGCGCACCCTGGGGACGGTTCGCGGCTCGTCGAAGTCATAATGGATCTCGGCCTCGGGGCGGTAGATCCACATCCGGTCGGCGGGACCGCCGTCGTCGCGTGGGACCAGGACCGTGTCCTTCTTGGTCGACAGATTGCGCCGGGACGCGATATGCGAGCGCAGCTCCGGCTCGAAATGCTGGAGCATCGCCAAGGGGATAGCCGCAGGTATCAGGCGGAGCCCGGCTTCCAGGGCCGCAAGGAAAATGGCAACCGACAGCAAGCCTCCAGCGAGCGCCTTTGCGAATGCGCGCATATTTTTTCAGCACCTCCTCTTAGTGGGAACGGTGGTGATGGGTTGGGCCGCCGGTCCCGATACGGTATCGCCGAGATCTCAGGGTCGAAAACCGGCGAGACCCGGATACTATAGGCTGTGGCCGAGTGTAACCGAAAGGCCAGCGGCTGTCTGACGCTGCCCCTCATCCCCGAAGACGTCGGAGGGCGGCGTAAAGGTTCGGGGAGGTGCGCCGGCTGAACCGGATCACAGGCTGTGGAATCCGCGTAAAGGGTCCTGCAGACAGGCGGCTCGGCGGGGGGCGGGTACCCAGCAAATCACGGCAGAAATAGGCGGCCAGCACCAGCTCTTCGAGGCGCGTGCGGTCTCCTTCCCGCTCTCTGAATGTCGTTCGCCGGCCCAATCGCAAGACGCAATCGGGTATTAGGCCGCTTGCTTGAAGCGCCGGCGCAGCCGGGCGACCAAAGTATTACTGTTCACCACCACAATGAACACCTTCCGAAGCCGCCCCTCCGGACAATGGATCTCCCGTACACCGTGCCAGGAATTTCCAGAGCGCCCAAATAGCAGGCTTCGGTTACCGCTCGCTACCGAGGGCATAGCTCGATCGAACTCTTCGAACGCCGGCGCCGATTTGTGGTGAAAGCGTCCCCCGTCCTCTAGGATCAGTGTCTCGCCCCCCCACTGCGGGTCCCAGTCTTCCTCGGTGTTCAGATAAAAGATGTGCGAACCCAGCTTTCGTTTTGCGTCGCAATGCGGAGATACCGAGCAGCCGTTGGGCGTGTAATGCCAATGAAAGTTCAGGAAAACCGAACGTACGCCGAACAACCGACACAGAAATTTCCGGTATCGATTTCCCTGGAGTTCGGCGATGAAATCCTTCCACGACGGGGAGAGCGCCAAGCCGTCGTGGTACTCCAGCGCGTAACGATCATGGTTGTATTGTCCATGGGACCGCGTCACTCCGAACTTCTTGTCGAACATCGAGACGTCGGGCAGCGTCTCCAGCAGCCTCCGATAACCCTCGGCGGTAAGCGCACCCTCCGGGTTCCACCAGGGATAGGGCTTCTGTTTCTGAAACACCTGTGGGTCGAAGCGCTCAAGGAAGCCGAAATCGATATAGTCCATCCTTCTTTCCTCGCCGTAGAAATGCCGAATCGAGTTGCCTGATCCCAATAGGACCTGCCTTGCGATACCCGATGGGTCCTGGCTAGGATACCGGCCTCGCTGGGTGGGTCACAAACGGTTGATGGGCAGAATTTGCGCTTCCCGGCGGAGATCGGTTGCCGTTCGTACAGGAAGGGGGGTACCGACGCTGAGCGGGCAGGGTGATCGCTTCGCAAAAAGAAAAGGCACCGGTGCCTCAGCACCGGTGCCCCTTTCCCCGCGACCCCGAGGGGGCCACTTTGCGGCGCGATCCTGCGCCTGTTCCCTCTACTTGCTTGTTGTACCAACCAGCCCACACCGACGACGGTCAACGAATCCCGGGTATGCATGCCGAGTACGAAGGCGTCTCGCGCGGCAGCGCCGAAACCCTATAGTCCGGGTCGGCCAGATTCAATTATTAACGTTTTCGAAAGACGAAAATGCGGAGTGGGACACATCTTTCCAAATTTGCGTTCCGGGATTCCGGGCTGCCTTTCGGCGGCGCGGCGCCGAGCAGGGTGGCGTGTGGGATGGGGGCGCTCCTCGGACTGCGCGCAGTGAGCGCGCCGAAAGCGATCTTGTTTCTCGGCCAAGCGGTCGAGCCCGGGCAGGCTGCCCCGAAACAGGAGAAGCGATCCTCGATCGATCATTGGGGGGCGGCTGGAACTCGACATCGTCCCGGGGTTGGGCCGGAAGAGGGTGCTGATTCGGGCGCAATCGGTGCCAAATGCCGAAAACCCTTGGCTCGCTCCGCGATATAGTGATAGATTTCGGGAAACCCCCACGTTTCCAACGATATAACCCTATGCGCGTATTGGTTGTTCGCCATTACAAGACGTTGGGTAACGCCAACAACCAGATACTCGGCTGGGGCGATTCCCCGCGGGTCAAGGAATGGGCCGAGGATCTGGAGGCGGTGGATGCGCGTCTGCGCGCCGCCGAGGTTAAGATCGACGCGGTCTATTCGAGCTTTCTCGAACGTTCCCGCCAGACCGCCATGTTCTACGCGCGCAAACGCGGCATCCTGGTGGTCAATGACGCCCCGGCCCTGAACGAGGTCAACTACGGGGCGCTGTACGGCAAGGACAAGAGCTGGGTCAAAGAGCACTTCCCCGAGCACAAAAAGAACCCCGACTTCGTCTACCCGGCGGGTGAAAGCTTCCGCCAGATGCAGACCCGAAGCCTTACCTATCTCCTGGGTCTGGAGCGCAAGCACCGGGAAGACTGCCTGCTCGTGGTGGTGCACGCGGGCGTCATCCGGGGATTGGTATGCGGGCTGTTGGGGCTCGACTACGCCGCCAATCTCAAGCGCAAGATCGGCCACCGCTATATCGGCGACTTTATGGTCCGCAACGGGGTTTGCCTGTCGTACGACGAGTTGGGCGAGCCCTCGGGTTTCGCCAACAAGAAGGTGATCGAGCTGCCCTTCCATAGAGCCGATACCCGGCCCCAGCCGGCGGCGGTTTCCGGTTAGGCCAGCACCGTTTCGAGCACTGCCTTGGAGCGCGGTATTTCCACCGCGAGGTTGTCCGAGATCAATTTCAGGGTGTTCGCAAATGGGCCCCGGGGCGCAGCGCTGGGCGCCTGCTCGAAGCATTCCTCGAATACCTGTGCCAGCGAGCGCAGCAACACAAGCAGGGCCGGAGAGGGATCATCGCTCGCCGTCGTCGCCGGCGGCGCGGCGCGCAGGCCGATCGCCAGGAGCGCGCTGGCCTCGGCCAGGCGGCTGGCTTCGGTATGCAGGATGTCGAGATAGCGCGGCGCGTAGTCCCGGCCCATCTCGTCCTGTTCCGCCAGGGTCCGCAGCAGCTCGGGTTCTTGCTCCTGAGGGATCTCCGCCAGTATGCGAGCCAGTTCCCGGGCCCGTTCCGCCAGCGCGTCCAGGGCCGCGGTACCCGCCTCCTGGGAAGGCGGCGGGGCAAGCGGGGCCGCGGCCGCCAGTTCCCTGTAGGTCGCGAGTTGGTATTCCAGCGCCCCGGCAAAAAGGCGCCGGCTTTCCACGTCGCCGATATTGTGCTGCTCCAGGGCGTGAACGATGGCCACCTTGCGCGCCTCGTCCAAGCGCCATGGTTCCACAAAGTGCCTTCCCTTGGAATCTGCCGGGGGACTTGCCTCGCCCGTCGGACGCAAAGCCAGTTTGCGCAGTGGCTTGGCGGGGGTTAATTCGTTGTTGGGTCGATCCAGGCGCATGCTACTGCTTTGCCACTTCAGGTCGCGGGCGCGTCCTTGCCCTTGGGTCCGCTCCAGCCGGGGGGATGCCCGGCATTCGCTATTATTTTACACCCTCGCTGCGGGCTCGGGCCTATGGATTTCGTCAATGCCGAAACCCTCGGCACTCGTGCGCAAGGTTCGAGCGGCCGGCTCAGGGACGCAAGGTGAACAAAAGGCCGACGAAGGGTGCGGTATCGTAGTCGCTGGACTCCAGGCGCTGGCCGTCGGCGTTTTCCAGGCGCAGGTTGCCGGCAAAGTCCGCGCCGGCGAGCAGACTCAGTTCCACCTGCCGGTTGGGCTGGTAACTGGCGGCGACGGCGAGCGGCAGCGATTTGTCCTGGCCGACCCCGTTGGATACGATCCCGTCTTTGTCGAGGCGAAAACGGGTCTTTTCGTAGCGGGCGCTGAGACTGAATTCCCAGCGCGTCAGCGGAGTCCAACGCAGCGTGAGGCCCGGCCCGCGGGAGGCGGCCAGACCGCGCCCGGTCTCCAGGCGCAAGTCGTCGCGGATCTTCCAGTCCAGAAGCAGAATGGGAAACAGATCGGTGTCGTCCTCGATGTCCGAGAACGCCCCCAGGCCGGGCCCGATGCTCAGGCGTTCGCTGAAGCGATAGGCGGCCCCGCCCAGCAGGCCCCAGCGGTCGCTCTTGGAGCGCTTGGCACCGGGCTCGCCCTGGTAGCTCAGGCTGGGAATGGCGAAGTAGCTCCAGTTGCCCTCGGGCCGGTAGCTCAGGGGCAGGCTGAAGCGCAGCTCGCGGATCTTGCCCCAGGGCTCGCTGCCGCCGAAACCGCCGCCTGAAAAATCATAGCGGCTCTCTCCGTATCCCAGGGCGATACCGGCGTTGGCGCTTGGGCCAAAACCGCGGCTCGCACCCAGCCGCAGGTAGTAGCGGTCGATGTCGAAATCGCCGCCGTCGTCAAGAGAGGCATCGAACTGGTGCAAGGCCCCTGCATCCAGCTTGAGGCGCCATTCATTGCCGGCCGGCGGGCCAGCCTCGACGCTCGTGGCCAGGGCCAGCAGGACGCTCGCTAGCAGGGCCGCTAACCGACGGGCGGGACGGCGACAATAAGTCAGATCCATGAGGCGCTCCGAGGTGATGGTGTTGGCCGGTGATCCTAGGCCAGCGGACCGCCCAAGTCCAGCTACAACTTGCGGAATCCGGCCTTGGTTCCGGGTAAACTGCGAAGCGTCCTGTGAGCCTCGGTTAGCCATGACCTCAGCGAATTACTTGCGCGTCGACCTGAACACCCAGATCCTGACCTTGTTCAGAGGCGACCGCCTGCTGGGGCGCTACCCGGTCTCCACCGCCCTTAACGGCCCCGGGGAGCGCAACGGCAGCGGCTGTACCCCGCGCGGGCGCCACCGCATCCGCATCAAGATCGGGGGCGGCTGCTCGGAGAATGCGGTCTTTATAGGTCGTCGCCCCAGCGGCGAGATCTATTCCCCCGAATTGGCAGCTCGCTACCCGAAACGGGACTGGATTCTTACCCGAATTCTCTGGCTCAGCGGTTGCGAGCCCGGGCTAAACCGCGGCGGCGATTGCGACAGCCTGCGGCGCTATATCTACATACACGGCTGCCCCGACGGCGAGCCCATGGGGCTGCCGCGCTCCCACGGCTGCATCCGCATGCGCAATGCCGATCTGCTGGAGCTGTTCGATCGGGTCCGCGCCGGCGACCCGGTGGAGATCCTGGAGGGCGGGGCAGAGTGCTGAGCTTCCTGGCTTCACGCCTGTTCAGCGCCCTGGTGGTGGTGCTGGGGGTGGTGTGCCTGGTATTCCTGATGATCCATCTGATCCCCGGCGACCCGGTAGAGCTGATGTTGGGGGAGTCCGCCCGACCCGCCGACCGCGCTGCCCTGCGAGCGGCGCTTGGGCTCGATCAACCGCTATTTCTGCAGCTGGCCGCCTACCTGGAAGGGGTGTTGCGGCTCGACCTTGGCAGCTCCCTGCACTCCCAGCGCCCGATCGCCGAATTGCTTGGCGAGCGCATCCCCCCGACCCTGGAACTGGCCGCAGTGTCTCTGGCCATGGCCCTGCTGCTGGCGCTACCTTTGGGTATGCTGGCCGCCTTGCACAAGGATCGCGGTTGGGACGCCGGGGCCATGGGCTTCTCCCTGCTCGGCATGTCCATTCCCAACTTCTGGCTCGGCCCGGTGCTGATCCTGGTGTTCTCCCTGTGGCTCGGCTGGACCCCGGTCAGCGGGCGAGAAGGTCCCGCCAGC
Source organism: uncultured Gammaproteobacteria bacterium (assembly GCA_963753615.1). Lineage (GTDB taxonomy): Bacteria > Pseudomonadota > Gammaproteobacteria > Chromatiales > Chromatiaceae > CAVWCW01. Next base: position 18,769 of record CAVWCW010000005.1, on the reverse strand, counting down.
ATCGTCTTGCCGGCCCTGACCTTGGGCACCAGCCTGGCCGCCATCCTCGCCCGAATGGTGCGCAGCAGCTTGCTCGAGGTCTTGGGCGAAGACTATGTGCGCACCGCCCGAGCCAAGGGCCTGGGCCCGGTGGCGGTGGTCTGGCGCCACGCCTTGCGCAACGCCTGGCTGCCGGTCATCACCCTGATCGGCCTCCAGTTCGGCGCTTTGCTGGGCGGCGCCGTAATCACCGAAACGGTCTTCTCCTGGCCCGGCATTGGCTCCTTGCTGGTGGAGTCGATTCAGAAACGCGACTATCCGGTAGTGCAGGCCTGCGTGCTGGTGATCAGCCTGAGTTACGTGCTGGTCACCACCCTCACCGACCTGGCCTATGCCTGGATCGACCCGCGGATCCGGCTGGGTTCCGGGGCATGAGGTTCTGGTTGCCGTTGGGGATACTGCTGGCCTGGGCCTTGCTGGCCCTGTTCGGTCCCCTGCTGCCGCTGGAGCCCGCGCGCATCGATCTGCCGCAGATACTGGCCGGCCCGGGGGCCGGGCACTGGCTCGGAAACGACGACTTGGGGCGGCCGGTGCTAGACCGCTTGATCATGGGGGCGCGCACCTCCTTCGTGGTGGCTATGGGCGTGGTGCTGGTGTCGGGGGCAATCGGCACCCTGTTTGGGGCCCTTTCTGCCTATTGGGGCGGGCTGGCGGATCTGGTGTTGGTGCGGGTGATCGACGTCTTCCTCGCCTTTCCGGGTATCCTGCTTGCCATCGCTTTGGCCGGGGTCATGGGGCCGGGTGTCGACAACCTGGTCCTGGCCCTGTGCCTGGTGGGCTGGGTCGGCTACGCTCGACTGGCCCGGGCCCAGGTGCTCACGCTGAAGCAACGCGACCACGTCGCCGCCGCCCGCGCCCTGGGCACCGGCCGTATCCGTATCCTGCTGCGCCACCTGCTGCCACTGGCCGCGGCCCCCCTGATCGTAGAGGCCACCTTCGGCGTCGCCGGGATGGTGATAGCCGAGGCCGGTCTGTCCTTCCTCGGCCTTGGCGTCCAGCCCCCCGCCGCTTCCTGGGGCAGCATGATCCGAGACGGCAGCCGCTATATGCTGGTCGCTCCCCACTTGGTGCTTGCCCCGGGGCTGGCCGTCTTTCTGGTGGTGCTGGCGGTGAATCTGCTGGGGGATCGGTTACGGGACCGGTTGGATGTCAGAGGCGGCAGGGATTGAGGACCAAGCGGCTACGAGTTTGTCGCAGCAGCTAACCCGACTCTACCCGGAGACGCCTCCCGAGTCCTATGCAAGGTCTCGAATTTCGAGTCGCTTATGCGCAGCCGCCTGGCGGCCCGGTGAAATATGCGGGCCAAGCCCTGGTTTCCCAGACAGTGTTCGCATGGGTCCGTTGGGGTCATTGAGTTTCCTGATTACCCCCATGCCTCCGCCGGCATTGAGGAGCACCGATATGGTTCAACCGGCACTTGGTTCGACGCCACTCCAGGGCTTTGATCGAGTTGAGCCATAGCAGCAAGCAGGCTTGGCAAAGCTCTTTCAGTCTGATGGAGCGGCTTGCAGCCGCGACTTGGCCCTGCGATCACTCGCAGGTGGTCGCGGCTGCACGCTCCCACTGGGAGGTTGTAATGCCATAGGGAAATGATTTAAAGCGTTACGTTAAGTTGCGGTCCGCACACCGCCCATGTCACACCGCCCCCTGACGTTGGCTGAAGCATGGGGGTAATCAGGTTGTGTTTTGATCTCAGCGCCGAGCAGGTGGACAGGCTGATCGAGGCTGGAGGCGAGTTTTTGCGCAATAACCTCGGGTTCCGCCGCCGCCTGACGACATGACACCGCGCTTTTGGCCCTGCCAATGGGGTCGGTTATCATGAAAGACCTATTGCGGCGAGGCGCGCGATGTCGGAACCCACCCAGACAAGCCAGGACCCCCTTCTGCGGACCAAGCTGCACCGCCCGGTGGTGCCCGGGGATTTCCTGTGCCGGCCGCGTCTGCACGACCTGATGAATCTGGGCCTGGCGTTGCCGCTGACCTTGGTTTCGGCGCCGGCCGGCTACGGCAAGAGCCTGCTGGTCAGCCAGTGGGTCGCGTCCCAGAGCATCTCCTGTGCCTGGCTGTCACTGGACCCCTGCGAAAGTGCCGTCGATCTGTTCGTAGACTACCTGGTGGCCGCCGTCGAGACCGTTGTCCCGGGAGCCTGTCCGCAGACCAGGCACATGGCGCGAGCGCCCGAGCCGCCGCCCACATCCGTTCTGGCCAACGCCTTGATCAACGAGCTGGACGCTTTGACCTCGCCACTGGTGCTGGTTCTGGACGACTACCACCGGATTAGCGGCGACTCCAAGGTCCACGAGTTCATGCGCCTCCTGCTGGCGCACCCGCCAAGGCGCCTGCATCTGGTGACCGTTGCCCGGCGCGATCCGCCGCTCGGGCTTACCAGATTGCGAGCCCAAGCGGGGTTCACCGAGATCCGGCTGACGGACCTGCGTTTCACCGACGCCGAGACCCGGATGCTGCTGCAGGCGCTGCTCGCATTTAGCGCCAGCGACGACGCGCTGGCCAACCTGCAGAAGGAATTGGAGGGCTGGGCGGTCGGTCTGCGCCTGGTATCGCTCGCGTTGCGTCATACGCCAGACCCGGATGGGTTCCTGCGGAAGCTTCACGGCGGGATCCAGCTGACGCAGACTTACCTGTTGCGGGAGGTCATCGCCGTTCAGCCGCCCGCGCTGAGAGATTGTCTGTTGCGGGCGTCGCTCCTGGAGCGATTCTGCGCCGGTGTCTGCGATGCGTTGGGCCAAGGAGACACCGGGGCCGAAAACGGGCCCGAAGCCGAGCCGGCGGCGGCCGGGCTCCGCGGCTCGGAATTCATCCAAACACTGCAGGGCGGCCATCTGTTCAGCATCGCTTTGGACGACCAGGGAGAGTGGTTTCGCTACCATCATCTGTTCGGTGACCTGCTGCGGGTGGAACTGGAGAAGTCCCTGGACCCTGCCGCTGTTTCCGAGCTTCATCGCCGGGCCAGCGACTGGTTCGAGCAGCAGGGCTTGACCGACGAGGCGATCCGCCATGCCTTGAAGGCCGGGGACAGCATCCGCGCGGCCGAGATCGTCGAGCGGCACAGGCAGGGCATCCTCGACTCCGACAAATGGTACATCCTGGATATGTGGCTCGCGCAGCTGCCGGAAGCGGTTGTGCAGCAGCGCGTCGAGCTGCTGTTGGCGCGTGTCTGGACGCACTTTCTCCACTTCCGGTTCGAGGCCGTTCCGCAGATTCTCGATCAAATCGAGACCCTGCTCGGCAGCGACACCGGCCGCGACGCGCTCCGCGGCGAAGTCTCCTTCATGCGCGGCTACATCGCCATGTTCCTCGGTGAAGGCGCCGCCAGTCTGCGCTACCTCGAGGAGGCACTGAAACAGCTTCCTGCCTCGTTCCACGAGGCCCGGGCCCAGGCCGAGATCATCTTTGCCTTGTCGAGCCAGATGATCGGGCGCAAGGAGCAGGCCCTGCAGGGTCTGGACAGGCTTCTCGGGACCTATCGGCTGCCGGATGATCTGCGTAAGACCCGCCTGCTCGTCACCTACGTATTCATCCACCTGATTGCGGGCGACCTGGGCGCCGCCGAGCTTTCCAACCGAAGGCTCAAGCAGGTCGCCGACAGCGGTCACTATGCCTACGCCGTGGCCTGGTGCGACTATCTCCAGGGGAACATCCATCTGCAACGCAACGAGTTGGACGCGGCCGTCCCGTGCTTGGGGCGATCCGTCTCGCAGCGCTACATCCACCACAAGCGGGCTGCGCTGGACTCGTTCGCCGGGCTCGCATACGCCTATCAGGCGCTCGGGCGATCGGACGACGCCGGGGCAACCCTGCGGCTACTCCGGGAGTATGTCGCTGCCCTGGATGACCCCCAGTTTTGGGCGCTCGCGGACGCCGTTGAGACGCGACTCGCCATCATGCAGGGGCGACTAGAGCCCGCCGTGGGTTGGGTCCGGTCGAACCAGCCGCCAGCCCCAGAGGCCATGCTCTGGTGGCTGGAGATCCCGTCGCTGACCCGTTGCCGGGCGTTGATCGCGGAGGGGTCATCGACCAGCCTCGCCGCGGCGCAAGAGCGCCTGCGCGGGTGCGCGGAGCTGAACCAGGACCAGCACAATCACGGCCAACTTATTGGAATTCTCGCCCTGCAGGCCCAGGCGCACCGGCAACAGGGCCAAGTCGAGGACGCCCTCGCGGCGTTGGAGCGGGCCTTGACCCTTGCACGGCCGGGCCGATCTGTCTGGCCGTTCGTCGAGCTCGGTCCGGCCATGGCCGCGCTGCTGCAGCGTCTGGGAGCGGGCCGGAAGGATCGGTCCGACTTCGACTGGCTGCTCGCCGCCTTCCCGGAAGCGGCCCCGCCTGCCGCCGTCGAAAGGCCGGCGGTTGGCGCCCTGCCCGCAGGCGATGCAGCCGGTTTGGGGCTTGCCGAGCACCTCACCGTCCGCGAGGAGCAGATCCTCGAGCTATTGGTCGAGCGCCTGCGCGACAAGGAGATCGCCGATCGCCTGTCCATCTCCGCCCAGACGGTGAATTTCCACCTCAAAAACATCTATCGCAAGCTCGGTGTCGGCAGCCGCCGGGAGGCCGTTGCCAAGTTAAGGGCGGCTGGCTGACTTAGCTTTACGCGGCGGAGGCGGTAGTTCCGGGGACGGTATAGGTAATTCGTTCTGGCGTCAGGAGACGGGAAGGGCGGAGCCAGGGGACTCCGCCTTCCTCCAACTTGGCAGGCTTCAGCCCGCACCTGCCTGAATCCTGCGTACGTCGTCGCTCGTGAGGCTCTGGCCACCGATGCCCCAGTTGCCCTCTTTGACCTCCTCCACGAGGACCCAGGTTACGCCGCGCATGGCTTCCCCTTCGATGGACACCATGGTGTCCGTAACTTTTTCGATCATTTCGCGCTTCTGCTCGTCGGTGAATACGTTCTCGATAACGCTGATTTTGACCATCGGCATGGGAGTTCTCCTTTGGATAGTTGATTGAAATCGGCAGCGGCAGAGGGTTTTCCGAGGATCACTCGGGAGCGACCACCTGCAGGATGCTGCCTTCCACGGGTGGCGAGAAGATCGCCTTTGCGAAGAGCTTCCGGCTCATGGGCCGGGTCCGGTTCCAGGGCATCAGGGACAGAATCCTGGCCAGGGGGCAGTAACCGGTGGTCAACAGGGCCGTGATGCCGGCGAGCTGTATCCAGTTCACCCATCCGAAGTAGGGCACCTGACCGAGGACTAGCAGCCCCAGAAATCCGATTCGCACCTGCATCGGGAACGACGTGAGCTTTGGTTCATGCGCCAGGAAATGCAGGCTATGTACCAACGTCGCCGCCATCGCCAGAAACAGGACGGGAGGCCAGAGGAGCAGTCCGGCGGCAATGGACAGAGCGGTAATGAGCCAGTAGGTCCGAATCGTGGTTTCGTTCATGTCGAGGTTCCTGACCGGTTGTCGATGCGCTAGTAGTTGCGCTTGGTAACAAGTCTGGCTGGCCAGGGGCTGGCCCGCTTGGAGGCGCGGGGGAGGTTTTATGGAGATTTTGTGGAGATTGTTTGCTAGGGTCTTCCCAAGTCAGGCCGACGGGGAACGGTTCGATGCGCATTGCCTTTGGCGACTACGAGCTCGACACTGCCTTGTTCGAACTCCGGCGAGGCGGCGAGCCTCATCCGGTGGAGCCCCAGGTGTTCGATCTGCTGGTCTATCTCGCGAGGCACAGGGACCGTATCGTAAGCCGCCGAGAGCTTCTCGACGAGCTCTGGGCCGGTCGCGTCGTTACCGAATCGACGCTCAGCAGTTGCGTCAAGGCCGCCCGTCACGCGCTTGGAGACAGCGGCAGCTCCCAGAGCTGCATAGCCACCTTCAACCGGCGCGGTTACCGCTTCGTCGCCGAGGTGAAGGAGCAACCGGAGCCCGACACACCAGCGACCGCTGCGGCTGCCCCCCACGGGGGCATCATCATGCGCGGTGTCATCGAGGGGAGCGCGGACGTCGATGGCGCCTGCCTGTTCCCCCGCGAGCCGGGCTTGCACCCAGATCGTCCGTCCCTGGCTGTCCTGCCTTTCTCCCACAGCCTCGGGAACGACGCTATCGCCTGGACCGCGGGGGTGCTGGGGGAGGACATCGGTATCCAGCTGGCCCGCATTCCGGGCTTTCTGGTGGTTTCCCGCAACTCCACCGAGCGTTACCGGGGCCGGGAAGTCGGTATCCGTCAGATCAGGGAGGAACTGGGTGTCGACTATCTGGTGGAGGGCTCGGTGTGGGAGACCGCAAATCGCCTGCGAGTATCCGTGCAGCTCTTGGAGACGACGAGCGAACGCCTGCTCTGGGCAGACCGCGCCGAGATCCCGGCCGACCGGCTGGAGGAACTTCAAGATGACCTGGTGCGCGGGATCATCAGCCACATCGAGCCCGAGCTCAGCCGCGCCGAGCTGATCACACTGCGAAAGCGTCGTCCCGTCGATCTCGGCGCCTGGTCCCTGTACCGGCAGGGACACGCCATCCTGGGGCAGAAGGGCTGGAGCGAGGAGAGCTTCGGTGAGTGCGCCGACCTGATGCGCCAGGCCATCGCCCGTGACCCGGAGCTGGCCTTCGCCCACGCCTATCTGGCTCTGATCCTGGCCATTGGCCACCTGGTCGGACTGGTCGCCGGTGACGGCTGGCGCGAGGAGGCTCTCGCCGCCGCCGAGCGGGCGGTCGACCTGGACAGCCAGGACTCCGATGTCCTCGGCTATGTAGGCTGCGCCCTGGCCGACATGGGTGAGCACCACCGCGGGATCGGCATGCTGCGGCGTGCGGTGGAGCTGGATCCCAGCAACGCCCAGGCCCGGGCCGCCCTGGGCGCGGCCCTGCTGCAACTCGGCGAGGAGGAGGGAATCGAGCACATGCGCCAGGGCATCCGCATCAGTCCGCGGGACAATCGCCTGGCCGCCTGGGGGGCCTTAATGGCACGCGGCCTGCTCAGCTTCGGGCGCGTTTCCGAAGCCATCGAGGCGGCGCAATGGGCCTGCCGATCCGACGACAAAATCTTCCTGCCCCGCGTGGTGCTCGCTATCGCCCACAGTGTGTCCGGCGACATTACGGGTGCCCGTGAGGCGCTGGACGATGCGCGCCGGATTCGCCCGCGGCTGAGCATGGACGACATCGGAAAATTCGCCTTGCCGAACGAGATCGCCGGGTTGAAGCAAGCGGGTTTGTTGTGATCGACAACGAAGACCGCTGCGGTTGCCGATCTTGGCGGCCTGCATCGTACCAACGGGGTTCTGGCCGGCTTTGACACCCACCTGCGGTCCCCCCTTATATCCCCCTTATTTCAAGAGAAGCGGTATCCGGCGGCGGCCAGTAGAGTTACCGTCAGCGTAAGCCGTACCGTCGGGGTGCGGCGTAACCGGCGGACTTCCAGTTGGACCAGTCAGACCATTTCCAAGGCTTGGGCTTCGGCGAACCAGCAGTCTATCGCATTGCGGTCGGGGGTCATCTGGATGAGCGCATGGCCGAGGACCTCGGCGATGCCCGGATCGAGGCACGCAGTCCGGGCACCACCGGCCTGCTACTGCGAGTCCGCGATCAGGCGGGCTTGAGCGGCGCCTTGGATGCACTGTACGGACTGCATCTGGTCGTCTTGTCCGTCGAGCTGCTTACGCGGTCGGAAGAGACCCGGTCGTGATCGCCGCCGGTGCAATGATTCTCCCTACCAACGACTCGGCCCCGCGGGAAGGGCCGATTGCGGCGCAACCGCCCAAGATGAAGTACACCACCGAAATTCCACCCGACGTCATCACAGCCGATGACGTGGAGACACCCATCGGCACCCTGCATTTCGTCGACAGCGCTCCCACCGAAGCGTCGGTGCAGAAAGTCTGGGGCCAGCTCGATTTTCAAAATTGCTTGAGGACGGAAACAACGTGAATGCACCAAGTAAATCAAAGTGTGACTGGGCGATGACCCGGCAATCCGCAGCCGTCCTGCTGACGCTTGCGATGGCATGCGGCAGTGTCCCGGCAGCACAAGATGAGGGCGGTTCTCCGGCAGCTCCGAGCGGGCAGGGCGGCAAGAGCGCGGACGAGATAGCGAAGGAGCTGTCCAACCCGGCCGGTTCCCTGGCTAGCCTGAATTTCAATCTCCAGTACCAGACGTTCAAAGGGGATCTCCCGGACGCGGGTGACCAGGACGCCTGGTCGATGATCTTTCAGCCGACCCTGCCGTTTCCGGTTGGCGATAAGGGCCGCCGGATGATCTTCCGGCCCGCCGTCCCGGTGCTGTTCGACCAACCGGTGTTCGATGCGAGCAAGGGAAAGTTCGACAACGCGGACCTCGCCCTTGGAGACATTACATTCGATCTGGTCTATGCCGGCACCGAAATGAAGACCAAAAAAGCAGGTTTTCTTTGGGGTCTCGGTGCCGCCGGAACGCTGCCCACGGCGACCGATTCCGACCTGGCCGGCAAGCAGTGGCGGCTGGGTCCGGAGCTGTTCGGTGGTGTCATAAGGGAATGGGGGCTGGTGGGCGCACTGGTCAGTAATCAGTGGGATCTCGGCGGTTGGGACGACCAGAGCTACAGCGCGATGACCGCGCAGTACTTCTATGCCTATGGTCTCGGCAAAGGCTGGCAGATCGCTTCTTCCCCGATCATAACCTACGACTGGAAGGCCGACAGTGATCAGGCCCTGACGCTGCCCCTCGGGGTGGGATTGGCCAAGACGACGAAGCTCGGTGGGAGGCCCTGGAAGTTCTCTGCTCAGGTGCAGTACTTCGTCGAGCAACCGGACGCGTTCGGACCCGACTGGCTATTGAAGTTCACCATCACGCCGGTCGTGCAGAACAAGCTTGCCGATCTCTTTAAATAGACCAGGTTCATGAGCCATCGGGAGGCGTCTGCAATGAAGACGAAATCGATTTTCATTCGGGTCCTGACCGGTTGCGGCTGACCCGTCCTCGGGACCTCGACGCTCTTCTCGCCGAACCGACGAGATTGAGCTCGTAAAGTAAACAACCTAACCCAATACGGATGACCACTATGAAAGCAAAACACATACTCATTAGCGCGCTTCTTAGCGCGTTCGCCACCACAGCCCAGGCGGAACCGCCCAAGATGAAGTACAGCACCGACATCCCGGCGAGTGTCATCACACCCGACAAGATGGAAACAAGCATTGGCACCCTGAATTTCGTCGATGGTGTACCCACCAAAGAGACCGCGCAGAAGATCTGGGATCAGCTCGATTTCGCTCGTGCCGTGGAGGTCATGATCATGACCACTCCGGCGGCCTCGCTACAAGGCTTCCGCAAGGGCATCCAGAAGTGGGGCCCGGATAACGAGACCATGATTTACTGGGACGGGCGGCTGGACTCCAAGGGTTTGCTCCTGACGGGAAACACCACCGTTGTCTACACCTTTATGTGGATCGATCTCACAGACGGCCCGATGGTGATGGAAACCCCACCCAACGTACTCGGTATTATCGATGACGCCTGGTTCCATTACCTGACCGACTTTGGCGACGCGGGAGAGGACAAGGGCAAGGGCGGCAAGTACCTGCTGGTTCCGCCGGGCTATAAGGGTGAACTCCCCGACGGCTATCTCATCAGAGAATCCAAGACCAACGGCCACTGGCTGGCGATGCGCGGCTTTATGGAAAACTTCGACCCCGCTCCGGTGGTGAAGAACATGAAAGAGAAATTCCGCCTCTACCCGCTGGGTAGTGAGCCCAAGGAAGTGAAATGGGTCAACACGGCCATGCAGGATTTCAGCACGCTGCACGCCCAGGACCATACTTTCTTCGAAGAGGTCAACACGACCGTTCAGGAAGAGCCAAACGCGGCTCAGGATGCTGAGGTGCTCGGGCTGCTGGCTGCAATCGGCATTGAGAAAGGGAAACCTTTCAAACCCGATGCGCGGATGAAGAAGATCTTGGCTGATGCCGCAAAGGTGGGCACCGCCGCACAGCGATCCATTATATGGCGGAACCGTGACGAGAGTGTTGTGATGTGGCCTGGCAGCAAGAGCTGGGAGGTCGGGTTTGCCGGTGGCAGTTACGCATTCGAACATGACGGCGTCAGCCTGATCGATGATCGGGTCCGCTTCCACTTCTACGCCACCGGTATCACCCCGGCGATGGTCAAGCCTCCGGTTGGTGCCGGCTCATCTTACGTGATCGGTCTGCGCGATTCCGAAGGCAATGATCTGGATGGCAGCAAGACCTATAAGATCCACATCCCGACCAAGATTCCGGCCAAGCGTTTCTGGGATATCACCGTCTACGACAACCAGACCCGTTCCCTGCTGCAGACCGACAATCCCTATCCGGGCGTCACCAGTATCGATAAGGCAACTGTCAAGAATGCAGACGGCTCCTACGACGTCTACATCGGCCCCAAAAAGCCCGATGGAAACGTGAACTGGATCCAGACAGATCCCAGCAAGGGCTGGAACATGCTGTGGCGCATCTATGGCCCGCTGCAGGCCTGGTATGACAAGAAGTGGCGGCCCAGTGAGATCGAGTTGGTGAAGTAAACGAACTGCTGAGATCCACAGGCACCGGCAAATAAACAGGTCGGTGCCTGTGCAGCGAACGTATTCAGGAGATTGAGAGATGAATCGAAAATATTCAACGATGCTGGCCACAGCCACATTGCTGGCAGCAGGTGTTACTGCCGCGCAGCCACCAAAGATGAAAATGACCACCGAGATCCCGGCATCGGTGACGGCCCCGGCCAAGCAGGAAAGCTCCATCGGCACGCTCGAATACTTCGACGGCGTACCGAGCGCGAAAACAGTCGAGACCGTGTATGACTATCTCGACCGTTCGCGGGCGGTGAATGTCTTCATGAATTCCATACCCATGTTGTCCATGTACATGCTGCGTGAAGGTCAGGCAGAGGCTGGGTGTGCTACCAGCAATCAAATATGCATATGGGATAGCTTGATGGATTCCACAACCATTTTGCTGACGGGAAATACCTCGACCATGTACGCGGTGGGTTTTCTCGATCTGGCGAAGGACGGTCCCACAGTTATCGATCTCCCGCTCGGCATGCTGGGCGTCCTCGACGACATGGCCTTCCGCTACATGACTGACCTGGGCGTTGCCGGCCCCGATAAGGGCAAGGGCGGGAAGTACCTGGTGTTGCCGCCGGGTTACAAGGGCGAGGTGCCGAAGGGCTATTTTGCAGTGCCCTCGAAAACCAACGGCCTTTGGGTGTTCACGCGCGGTTACCTGGACAAGAAACTGCCACTCGACAAGGCGATTCCGGCCGCTTCCGCCAATATTCGTAACCACCTGAAGGTGTACCCGCTGGCCAGCAAGGACAACCCACCGAAAACGGAGTTCATCAATGTTTCGGGTAAGGAGATGAACACGGTCCTGCCCAACGATTACAGCTTCTTCGAGAAGCTGCATGATCTCATTCAGGGTGAACCGGATGACTACCTCGGCCCCGAGGCCAAGGGAATGATGACCGCTATCGGTATAGAGAAAGGCAAGCCGTTCAAGCCTGATGCAAGAATGAAGAAACTCCTGACCGATGCCGCCGCCATCGGCAACGCCGCCGCCCGTGCAGTCAGCTACTTCCCGCGTCCGCCGGGGGGCAACTTGATCTACGGTGAAAAAAGTGCCTGGGTGATGGCGTACGGCAACAAGAACACCACGTTTGAGAAGGATGGTGCCTATAACCTGGATGCACGCGTTTTTTTCCACTTCGGCTATATCGTCGTCTCGCCCGCCATGGCGGTGACTATCCCAGGTAAGGGGTCGGACTATGCAATGGCAGCGGTTGACTCTAAAAAGCAAATTCTGGACGGTTCGAAAACCTATAAGCTGCATCTACCACCAAACCCGCCAGCAAAAGATTTTTGGGCTGTGACGATGTACGACACCCAGACTCGTTCTCAGCTCCAGACCGATCAGCAATTCCCGACGCTCGGCAGCCAAAACGAAGGCTTCAAGAAGAATGCCGACGGTTCGTATGACATCTACTTCGCGCCCCAAGCGCCTGCCGGCCAAGAGAAAAACTGGCTGCAGACCGTTCCCGGCAAGAGCTGGTTTATCGCCTTGCGCATGTACGGTCCGGAAGAAGCCTGGATCAAGCAGACCTGGCGCCCGGGTGAGATCGAGCTGGTCGAGTAGCACCTCGTGGTAAGTGCCTGGCGGCCGGCCTCTCGGCCGCCGGGACAAACACTAAAGAATGGAAATAGGGGACATGTGAACAGTGGACAGACCTTTATTACTCCAAAGATCCACATCCCTAGAAGGACAAGGAGGCCAACCGGATCAGAGCAGTGGCTGGTAAGGGCCTGTCAACCCTAATTCAAGAGTCGGAGAAATTGTTCTTTCGACTTCAAACAGAGGAACCCGTGATGGACAAGCAGACTGATCAGACGAAGCTGGCTCAACAGATGAATGAAGAGATAGCGCAGTGGGCGACCAGATTCGACGAGGCCAAGGTGCAGTTGCACTTGGGTGCGAAGGAAGTTCAGGAGAAGATGCAGCCACACCTCGATCGGCTTGAGCAGGAGTTGAGTGCGGCCAAGCAACAATTGAAGCAGCTCGATACCGCCTCGGAAGGCGCGCGGAGTGAGATCGAGCAAGGCTTGAGCGCATCCATGAAAACCATGCAGCAGGCATTTGAGAAGGCAAAGGAGCATTTCTCAGATACCGATAAGACCTAAGCGGTTTCCGGCAGAAACCGGAGGACGACGGGTCCGACAGCGAACGCTGGTCGGCCCCGGGTTCTCGATCTGAAAGTAAATCATTGGGGTGTAATCATCGAAAGACCGCAGCCGAGAATGCCGTTGGCCATCAATCGCAGGCAATGCCCGCGCGGACTCGATCAACCCCCGCCTGCTAAACAGGATGGGCCAGTTGAACATCCAATGATCCATGTCGAACTTGGCGGGTACTGCCTGCGGCTTCGGAGAGCCTAAAATGCATACGGCATTCAATTCCGGGGAACGATTTCGCAAGGGTTTCGTGCTGGCGATGACGATCGCTTACGCGGTCGCGTTCCTCGCGATGATCGGCGACTTTTTCGAGGCCCTGCTTCTCGCCGCGGTTTTCAGCGGGATTGTTCATCCCCTGTATCTGTGGCTCCGGGAGAAGCTGGGCGGGCGCAGTACCCTCGCGTCGTTATTGGCCCTCGTGATCGTGCTGGTTGCGTTGGTCTTACCCTTGATCACCCTGCTTGGCCTGGTCGCGGACCAAGCCGCTGGCGTCGCCGAAGCGGTCAAGCCGTGGCTCGAACAGCAACTCAGCGAACCTGCGAAGGGCGAACATTCATTGCCGAGCTGGGTACCGTTCGCTGACGAACTCGCGCCCTATCGTGACGACCATCATGGCGAAGCTCGGTGAGATTGCAGGGCAGATCGGCGTGTACCTCGGCAGCGGCTTGGCCCGGTTGTCACAAGGCACGTTCTCCTTCTTTTTGCAGCTGTTCGTCATGCTGTACGCGATGTTCGTATTCCTCATCAGCGGACGGGTGTTGATCGACCGCATCATGGGTTATGCCCCACTGCCCGAAGCCGACAAGGACAGGATGCTGGAGGTTGGGCTATCGGTCAGCCGCGCGACGGTCAAAGGCACCTTCATTATCGGGATCCTTCAGGGCGCGCTGGGCGGAGTCGGCTTCGCCGTTGCGGGCATCGATGCGGCCGTGTTTTGGGGTGCTGTCATGGTGGTCCTGTCGATCCTGCCCGGCATCGGCACGGCCCTCGTGTGGGTCCCGGCGGTGGTCTACCTGCTGATGTCCGGCCAGATGCTGGCCGGGGTCGGGTTGCTCGTCTGGTCGGCGGGCGTTGTAGGGACCATCGACAATTTCCTCAGACCCCAGCTCGTGGGCAGGGACACGGAAATGCCCGATCTGTTGATCCTGCTCAGCACACTCGGCGGGCTGACGTTGTTCGGCGCGTCCGGCCTCGTGCTCGGGCCGATACTCGCCGCCCTGTTTATGACCGTTTTGGCGATCTACAGCCGAGTCTTCGCGGACTGGCTGAGTCCGGACCGGCCGCTCGGAGATCCATCGTCCGATGAACCAACCGGTCAGATCACTGCTACTCCTCAACACGAAGGCTGCTCCCATGACCAAATCGCAGAGTGACATTGATGAATTGAAAGCCCTGGGGCGCAAGGCCGCAGAGCTGCGGGGGGAACACAAGCGTTCCCGCGCAGCGGGTGCATCCGTCGCAGGACAGCCGTCGAAGAAGGCGGAAGCGCCGGTCGGAGAAGCGCCTGCGCCTGCGCAGAGGGATACGGCGCAGCCCTCGGCCAAGCGCGGGAGTCCCCGTTCGATGGCCGGGAAGAAATCAGGGACTTTAGAAGAGGGGGATCTAACCAAGCCATCGACGCAGGAGGCGACGGAGGAAGCCTCGTCGCCCGAAACGGACGAAGGTATTGGTGATCTTGCTGCCCAAATTGAAAGTATCGTTAGGGAGTTGGAAGAAGCCGCGAGGGAGCGCCCGGCGGTCGCTTTGTTGGCTGCGTTCACCATCGGCATCGTCATTGGCCAGCTTTTCTCTCGCAGATAGGAGGATCTATGGAACGTTTCGCACACAGCATCAAGGTGCTCTGGCGATCGGAGCGCCTCCTCAGGCAGAACGAGATCCGGCTGGCGACCCAACAGATCCAGGCCAGGGCTTTGGCTGGGCTGGTGGCGGTTTTCGGTCTCGTCATGCTCAGTCTCGCGGGCTTCTTTGCGCTGGTGCCGTACTGGGGGCAGGCGCTGGCCGCGTTGGGAGTCGGAGGCACGGATCTCGTGCTGGCGGCCCTGTTGGTAGCGTATGCCCGCTCGCTGAAACCTGCCCCTGAAATCGAGATGGTCAGGGAGATGCGCACGATGGCCATTGCGGATATCGAGGAGGAAGTCGCCCAGGCCCAAGATCAGCTTGTAACCCTCAAGGACGATGTCCGCAGGTTCGTTCGCAACCCCGTCGACGCGCTATTGCCCGGCGCTATCGGACCGCTGCTGGGCGCTGTAGCGCGCGGTCTCGGATCCGCAAAAAAGTCGTAGCCTAGGCGACCTAGTAGAGCTGCGCCTGTGTCTCACGAGCATCGATTGGGTGGATGTGCTTCGCTTGTCCACCCTGCAGTTACCTGAACTTGGACGCTGACGCAGTTGTCGTTCAAGCAGTTGAAGTCCGCAGGGACGCGTGGCGAAGTCACGCCCTCTGCGCAATGCCCAGAAACGGAGGAATCTATGATCCGAGTGAAATCGCTCCCTACTTTGGCCCTGGCGGGACTGATGGGGTCCAGCCTCATGACTAGCGCCTGGGCAGAAGCACCCCAGATGAAAATGACCACTCCGATCCCGGAGTCGATCACCACGCCCGCCGAGGTCGAGACATCCATCGGCAAGCTCGAATACTTCGACGGTGTGCCGACGAAAGCAGACGGTCGATACCCTCAATGACTATGTCGACCGCGCCCGCGCGGTGCAGGTCTTCATCGACATGATCCCGGCGGTCTCCAGTTACCAACTGCGCCAGGGGCAGAGGGATATCGGCGCCAAGGAGAGCAATCAGATCCTCATCTGGGAGGAGCTGATGGATTCCAAATCGTTGGTGCTGACCGGCAACAACACCTCGCTCTATACCTGGGGCTTTCTCGACCTGAAAAAGGACGGCCCCACCGTCATCGAGCTGCCCGCGGATGTGTTGGGTATCCTCGACAACATGTACATGCGCTACCTCGGCGACATGGGCGCGGCCGGCCCTGACAAGGGCAAGGGGGGCAAATATCTGGTGCTGCCGCCGGGATACGAAGGTGAGGTGCCTGAGGGCTACTACGTGGTCAAGTCAGACACCTATGGCGTCTGGAACATGATGCGCGGCTATGTCCGCGGCAGCGTCAAGGAGGCGGCCGACAGTATCAAGGCCAAGCTGAAGGTCTACCCGCTGGCGCAGAAGGACAATCCGCCGAAGATGGAGTTCATCAACATGTCCGGCAAGGACGGCTACAACACGGTGCCGCCCAGCGATTTCAGCTTCTACGAGCAGCTCGATACCCTGGTCCAGGAGGAGCCGATCGAATTCATCGATCCCGAGAACCGGGGGCTGATGGCGGCCATCGGCATCGTCAAGGGCAAGCCCTTCGCGCCGGACGAGCGCATGAAGAAGATCCTCACCGACGCGGCAGCCATCGCCAGCGGCTATGCCCGCGCCAACACCGTCTTCCCCCGCGATCCCGGCCAGCGCATCTACGGACCAGACAGCGAATGGGTCATGGCCTTCGCCGACAAGCAGACCAACTTCATCACCGACGGCATCCGCCGCATGGATTCGCGCCTGTGGATGCACTTCAACGCCATCGCCGTGACCCCCGCCATGGCCCTGACCAAGCCCGGGGCCGGTTCGGACTATGCCATCGCCGGTCTGGACGGCAAGCATCAGACCCTGGACGGCGCCAAGACCTACAAGCTGCACCTTCCGCCCAATGTGCCGGTCAAGGACAACTGGTCAGTGACCATCTACGACACCCAGACGCGCTGCATGCTTCAGACCGATCAGCAGTTCGCCGGCATCAACAGCCGCGCCGAGGGCCTGAAGAAGAACGCGGACGGGTCGGTCGATATCTACTTCGCACCGAAGGCGCCCGAGGGGATGGAGAGCAACTGGATCCAGAGTATCTCCGGGCAAGAGCTGGTTCATCATCCTGCGCGCCTACGGGCCGCTCCAACCCTGGATCGACAAGACCTGGCGTCCGAGTGAGATCGAGTTGGTCGAGTAGAGAGAACGGCTGCGCCTGGAGTGCGGGTGCCCGTGTGGTCCGCGCTCCATGGCAGGGCATAGTAATTACCCGAATAGAGGAAAGTGATCCATATGCAACCTAAAACACTCATTGCGCTTGCCGTGGGTGGTCTGCTCTCAGCTGCCATCGCGGTACCAGTCCAGGCCGACAAGTTCCAGGAATCCTATCTGGGCAAGCTCGAATACCAGGATCAGACCATCACCAAAAAGACGGCGGAGTTTCTGCACCGTCGGATTCTTCTGCAGCGCGCCACCCAGCTGGTGACCTGGGCGATGCCGATGATGAATTTCGAACAGTTGTATCCGGCCCTGCTCAGCAACTTGAAGGCTTCCGAGGACGAGATCTTCTTCGGCCTCTATGATGGCTACGACGGCGTCTATCCTTTTATGACCGCCAACATCACGACCCCCTACACCATTGCGTTCTCGGATCTGTCGAAGACCGGTCCGGTGGTGGTGGACCTCCCGCCCGGGGCGATCTATGGCGTGGTCGACAATGCCTGGATGCAACCCATCCACGAGATCGACGGCGAGCCGGGCAAACTGTTGCTGGTGGGGCCGGGACAGGATCACCCGAAGGACTTCGATGGCACAATCGTTCAGTCCGACACCTTCCGTGTGCTCTACTTCTACCGCGCCTTGGGCACTGGGGACGAGGCCACGAAACTCAGGACGGCGGTGCAGGCCTACAAGCTCTCGGACGCCGCCAACCCACCGAAAACCCGGTTCGTCAAATACGAGCCCAAGCCAGGCGACGAAGTCGCGCTCAACACCCAGCCGCGCGACATGGGGTTCTGGGGGTTGGTGGACGCCTACGTCCAGCGAGAGCCGATGGCCGACCGCGACCGCTTCTTCTATGCCTGGCTGAAAGATCTGGGTATCGAAAAAGGCAAGCCGTTCAAGCCAACGGACGACCAAAAAGAGATTCTGCAGCAGGCGCTCGACGTGGGCATGGCGATGTCGCAGGCAATCTCGTTCAACAAGACCAGAAACATGTTCCCCACGTCGCTCTACGGCAAGGATTCCGGATTTGAAGATGCGATGGCAGGGATGAATCCGAAGATCGATCTGCCGACCTACTCAATGTTCAATGAGCGGGCTTCCTATGGTTTTGAAGCGACGACTACCTCGGCGGGCATGGTGTCACGCACTGCGGGAAAAGGTTCGGCCTATCTAGGAAGCTATTACGATGCGGATGGCAATGCATTGATGGGTGGTAATAGCTATGTGCTCAATGTAGGGCCAAAACCGCCAGCCGCCAACTTCTGGTCCGTTACGGTATATGACATTGAGAATCGATTGATTATTCGAAATGCCCAAAAGAAATCGGATACGTCCTCTCGTGACAAAGACTTAGTAACGAATGCTGATGGTTCTGTAGATCTGTATTTTGGGCCTAAGGCGCCAAAAGGGAAAGAAAGCAACTGGATCCAGACCAACAAAGGTCAATCCTTCTTCGTTTATCTAAGGCTTTATGGTCCTGAAAAGGCCTATTTCGACCAGACCTTCCCGATGACACCGATTAAAAAGACGAATTGATGAACTGAAGCAAATGTTCGTGTGGGGCGTTCGCGCTCCACACGGTCACTTCAGTGGAAAATAGGGGACATGGAAAATAGGGGACAGACCACCATTACCGCGGATCGGAAACCCTGGTCTGTCCCCATTTATGCGATTCAAACAGGTGAAGTTAAATGAATACACCACGAAAATCAGTAAAACGATCTCTGCGCAGCCTGTCTGTCGCGGGGCTGTCCCTGATCGTTATGCTGGGGACGTCCCTGGCGGTGCAAGCCGATGAGGCAGATGCCAAGCGGTTGCTCAAATCCATGTCCGATTACATGGCGGCGCAGAAGGCACTCTCATTCGACTACGATGCCACTCTAGAGGTCGTCACCAAGGACGAGCAGAAACTCGCGCTGGCAAGTTCAGGCGCCGTCACGCTCAATCGGCCCGACAAGATCCATGCCACGCGTTCGGGTGGGTTTGCGGATGTCGAGATGTCCTTCGACGGGAAGACGCTGACCCTGC
>CAVWCW010000004.1:0-12626 GCA_963753615.1 uncultured Gammaproteobacteria bacterium | reverse complement strand
TTCTCGGAACAAAGCGAACCACTTCTTCATCGGCGCGACTTTGCCAGGATTCGGCCCAGGGTGGAACAGGCCCGGGCCTCGGTCAAGCCGTTTGGACAGCCACTCGCCGCGCCGCCTTCCGTCGTGGGCGCGGCAAAGCATGGGGCCGGGGCGACGCACCGCGGTCGGTGCGAGGGGCCCGGATATTTCGCCAGGCCGCAACGCGGCTGCGCATAAGCGCGAGGAAATTCGAGACCTTGAATAGAACTCGGAAGGCGTCTGCAGCGAAACACCCTGTATCACGCCGCCTGGCTTTCGCACCCCTGGCTGGTTCCTGCACGCCTGGGCTTGCGCTTCACTCACCGATAGCTACGGCTATCGACTTCGCTCCCCAGCGGCGCCCAGCCGCACAGGCCCCGCGCCAGCGACGCGATTCCTGGTGAAATATCCGGGCTGGGCTCCTGCGCGTTACTTGCTCTGATATTTCTCGCATTCCCGCACGTACCGCAGGCCCGGCGAGTTCTGGGAATCCTGCAAAGCGGCGGTGAGGTGCGCAGTTAATCAGCGTTGTCTTCGCCCCCGCTGCCGGTTTGTCGAAGATAGCGGTCGACAGCCAGAGCAGGTCCGGCGCTTCTGCGGCGCCCGGGTCCAGCGGCAGCGCACCCGCCCGTGGGCGGTATCCCAGGTGCGTACCCCGTGGTCATCGAGGGCGCTGCCGCTGCGGCTGGGCGCCCCCAGGTCGTAGGCCAAACGCTGCAACAGGTATTCCTGATGGGCCGGTTGGTATACAAGCTTCACGGCGTTGAGGGCGCCGTCGTCAAAGTACAGGCTTACCGCCTGCGCGGGGGCGCCGTTGACCGCGGCAATGGGCGCGGTGCACACCCGGGTGCCGAAATGTCCCGGCCGGTCGGCGCACTGGAAGGGGATCTCCGGCAGATTGCGGCGAAATTCCGCCTCGCCGAATCCCGCCTGCAGATTGTCGAAGGCCAGATTCATCGGTTCGCGGTCGGTGAACAGGGACAGCATCACCAGGTCGCTGCGGCGCTGGCCGTCTGCGCTGATTACCAGCCAAAAAAAAGGGCCCACCACCAGGGCGAGAATGAGCAGGGTTTTATAGTGTCTGTTGAGTTTTAGTTTCATTGGCTGAGTTGGCGGCTGTGTAGCCTCGAGTCCGTAGCTGGTTCCGACGGGGGGGCTTCGCCTGTGGAACTGTGGGGCGGGGCTCGGCGACGGAGACCCGTTATTCTATTCCATATCTGGATTGCATTGAGCGATCGGAAACGAGGGCGTTCGCAGGCCGCGCTGCGAAACGCCAGAGGTGGCTGTTTCCCGCGCTGCTCCGGAGCCGCGTCGGCGCTCAAGCCGAGCCCTTGCTGCGCGGAATGCCGAAACGCTGGCGGCGCTCCCACAGGGTCTTGCGGCTGATGCCCAGATGCCGGGCCAGTTCGGTCTCGGTCATCTGCTCCTGATGCTGCAACAGGAAGCGGCGGAAATATTCTTCCAGCGACAGCTTGTCGGTCTCGGCGGCCTGCTCATCGGCGGCCTGCGGTTCGATCGCCAGCAGTTCTGGCGTGATGGGACCCTGGTCTTCGGCCAGAATGGCGGCTCTGTGCATACTGTTCTGAGTTCCCGCACATTACCCGGCCAGGGATGGCGGCGGATCGCCTCCAAGGCCCTGGCGGACAGCGCCAGCTCCGGCCGGGCGAGGGTTGAGCAAGCCTTGGCAAGCAGATAACGGGCAAGCTCGGGCAAGTCTTCGCCGCGCTCGCGCAGCGGGGGGAGCTGGAACTCCATCACCCGCAGGCGGAAATACAGGTCGCTGCGGAAGCGGCCGTCCTGTACCAGCTGTTTCAGGTCGTGGTTGCTGGAAGCGATCAGCCGGAGGTCCAGATGACGGACCCGCTCGCTGCCCAGACTTCGCACCTCGCCGTCCTGGAGCAGGCGCAGCAGGCGGGCCTGGGAGGGCGCGGGCAGGTCGCCGATCTCGTCCAGGAACAGGGTGCCGCCGTCGGCGCTCTCCACCAACCCCGGTCGCGGGCCCCCGGCGTCGGTCGGTTCATTGCCGAAGATCTCGCTCTCGACCCGGTGTTCCGGGATCGCCGCGCAGTTGACGGTGACGAAGGGGGCTTCCTGGCGCGGGCTTTGTTGGTGCAGGGCGCGGGCCACCAACTCCTTGCCGGTACCCGATTCGCCCAGAATCAATACGGTGCTTGCGGTAGGCGCGACCTTGGCGATGCGGCGGCGGATCTCCTGCATGGCGGGGCAGTTGCCCACCATGCCGGCCACCGGTTCGGCGAGTTCCGGGGCCGGCTCCGGTTCCGCCGCGATCGGCGCCTCCGCATCGGCGCCGCGTTTCAGGACGCGGGCCACCTGACGCAGCAGTTGGTCGTGGTCGAAGGGCTTGGAGATATAGTCCACCGCGCCCAACTTCATTGCCTCCACCGCCGAGCGCACGCTGGCGTAGCTGGTGATTATCAGCACCGGCACCCCGGGGGCGCGGGCGATCGCCTCGGTGCCGGGCAGCCCGGGCAGCCGCAAGTCGGCGATGATCAGGTCGCAGTCCCGGAAGCCGGTAGCGGCATCGGCCTCTTCCAGCGAGCCGGCGGCGCTCACCCGGTAGCCTTGGCGCTCCAGCAGCTGGGCCACGGCGCCGCGGATCACCGGCTCGTCTTCGATCAGCAGGATGTGCCTCATGTCTGCTCCAGGGGCAGGCGGATCACCGCCCGGGTGCCGGTGCCGGGAACCGAGTCGATCTCGACAGTACCCCCGTGATCTTCGACGATCTTGTATACCAGGGACAAGCCCAGACCGGTGCCTTGCCCCGGAAGCTTGGTGGTGAAGAAGGGCTCGAAAACCCGCTCGCGCAGGTGTTCGGGGATGCCGCTGCCCTGGTCCTGCACCTCCAGTTGCAGCCAGCCGTCAGCAGCGAAGGCGAAGATTTCCACTCGGTCTCCGGGGCGGGATGCGTCGCAGGCGTTGGTGAACAGATTCACCAGAATCTGCGAAATTTGCTGGCGGTTGGCGCACAACTCCAACTCCGGCGGGCAAAGATTGTCGCAGTCTACCTGCTTGGCGTGGTGGGTCAGCCGCACCAAGCGGACGGCGTCGGCGATGCTGTCGTGAAGCCGGAAGCGCTCGCAGGCCTGGCCCGGGGCGCCGCTGCGGCTGAAATTCATCAGGGTGCCGAGAATATTGGCGATGCGCCGGGTTTGCTGCAGGATCTCGTCGATGTCGGCGCGGGCGGGTTTCGGCAGCTTTCCGGCGAGCAGGTTCTGGGCCAGGGAAGCAATGCCGGTTACCGGATTGCCGATCTCGTGGGCCACTCCGGCGGCCAGGCGGCCTACCGAGGCCAGGCGCTCGCTGTGGGCCAGCTCGGACTCCAGGGTCTCCAGGTCGGTGAGGTCTTCCAGCAGCATTACCAAGCCGGTCTCGGTGCGGTCCCCCCGCAGCTCCGGGTCCGGGTCCAGCACCTGCGCCTTGTGCAGATTAAACCATTGGGGGCGTACCGCACCGGCCACCTCTTGATGGTGCAGGTGGTCGTCGACCGCGGCTGCAAACCCCGCCAGGAGCCGGCCCCAGGGTGCCGGCAGGCGGTCCACCTGTTGCCCAAGGGCCTGGCTGGCCTTGACTCGCGTCATTACCTCCATCGCCAGGTTCCAGATCACCACGCGTCCGTCACCACTGAGGGAGCAGACCCCCAGCGGCAGCTCCAGCAGGATTCGGCGATGATAACGGCGCTGGCGGTCGAGGTCCGCGGTCAGCCCCTCCAGGCGCGAATGGGAATCCGCCAGGCGCTCTTCCAGAAAGCGCATGGAATCGGCCAAGGCGGTGCGGGCCTGGGGGTCGAGCCGCAGTTGCTGGTTGATCACCATGTGCGCCATCTGGGGACCGATCAGCCCCGACAGGTTGCGTTCGATGCGCTCGCGCAGCCGCCGCAGCTCGCTGGGGCGGCGCTCGTCGGGATCCATGGCCAGGTCGGCCAGGGCCTGGCCGACTTCCCTCTCCGCCGTAGTGCGGCCCAGGGTGGCTGCCAGGCCGGCGCTGAACTCCTCCGGCGAGGCCGCGCTTACCACTCCGACCAAGGGCGAGCGCAGCCCCGAGCTGCACGCCTGGGCCGCCTGCGTCTCTTCCGGGCGTTGGCGCGTGTACAGGGATACGATTACGAATACCAGCCCGTTGGCGGCCAGCGACCAGAAGCTGGCAAACTCCCAGCGTCCCAGGTCGCCGGAAAGCTCGCGCAGGCCACTCAGATCGACCCCGGCGTTTATCAACCCCGAGGTTTCCAGCAGCGGCAGCAACAGGCTCAGGGACCAGAAGCCGATGCCCGCCAGCAAGCCGCAGACGAAGCCCTGCCATGTGGCCCGGGGCCAGTAGAGCACGCCGAAGATGCCTGGCAGGAACTGGGCCACCGCGACGAACGAGATCAGGCCCATCTCCACCAGTCCCTGGCGGTGTTCGAGCAGGATGTAGAAGCCGTAACCGGCGTAGATAATCAGCCCCAGCAGCAGCCGCCGGCCCCACAGCAGCCAGTGGTAGAGGTCGAGACGGGGGGCCGGATAGCTGGCCGGCAACAGCAGATGGTTCAGGCACATGGCGGACAGGGCCAGGGAGGTGACAATGACCATGGCGCTGGCCGCCGACAGCCCGCCCAGGAACGTCAGCACCGGCAGCCAGGCCGGACCGCTGTGCAGGGTGACACCGAGTACGTAGTAGTCCGGCGCCATCTCCAACTGCAGCCGGCTCCCGGCCCAGAGAATCGGCGGGATGGCCAGGTTGAACAGCAGCAGAAACAGGGGAAAGGCCCAGCCGGCGGTGGCCAGGGAGCGCGGGTCCAGGTTCTCGGTGAACGCCATGTGGAACTGGCGCGGCAGCAGGAAGGCAGCTGCGAAGGCGAGAAACAGCAGGGTAAACCAGGGTCCCTCTCGCACCGGCGCGTAGAGGGCGTCGATCGCTTCCGGGTGAGCATGCAGCCACTGCTGCAGGTCGGTGCGGCCCGAGAACACCCCGAACAGGGCAAACAGCCCCACCAGCCCGAGGGCGGCGAACTTGACCAGGGACTCGAAGGCGATCGCCATTACCAGCCCGCGGTGTTTGTCCCGGGGTGAGATGTGGCGGGTGCCGAACAGTATCGCGAACAGGGTGAGCACGATACAGAACACGAATGCCACCGCC
The DNA here is from genome assembly GCA_963753615.1 of uncultured Gammaproteobacteria bacterium. Classification (GTDB taxonomy): domain Bacteria; phylum Pseudomonadota; class Gammaproteobacteria; order Chromatiales; family Chromatiaceae; genus CAVWCW01. The sequence continues at coordinate 7,475 of CAVWCW010000004.1, read as the reverse complement.
TGCGGCGTGGCTTCCTGGGTCAACACCCGCAGGGACTCGGTCACCGCCCGGATTTGCAAGGCGATGTAGGGCAGGGTGCCGACCAGCATGAACAGGGTGACCAGGACACCCGCCAGCTGGGAGCGGTAGCGGAAGGCAAACAGGTCCGCCAGGGAGCTGAGCTGGTACTCCCGGGTCAGTCGCAGGATCGGCCGCAACAGCAAGGGGCTGAGCAGAAAGGCGAAGGTTACGCCCAAATAGATCGTGAGAAACAGCAGTCCCTGCTCCGCGGCGAAGCCAACGCTCCCGTAGTAGCTCCAGGAACTGGCATATACGCCCAGCGACAGGGTGTAGACCCAAGGGTTGTTGACCCAGCGTTCCGGCAGTTTGCCCTGCTCGGTAGCGTACGCGATCAGGAACAGCAGCAGCAGGTAAACCACGCCGGCCCCGAAAAGGACCGGCAGTTCATGGGTCATGGTGGCCGTGGATTCTCAGGGCTGCGAGCAGGATCAGCAGCAACCACAGCAGATAGGGGAAGTACCAGGGGGCGCCCAGGGCGCTCCACCAGGCGGTCAACGGCGAAGCGAACAGCAGCAATGCGAGGGCCGCCAGCAGCAGCACCAGGTCGAAACGGGAATCGTCGGCGGGACGCTCGGACATGCGGAAAAGGTTAGCATTATTTGCCGCGGCGAGTCCTCACCCCTCGCCGCTCACCCCTGCTACTATGGGTTGATGACCGTTCGGCCCGCGCCGGGCCGAATCAAAACCACAATAACGGCCCCCAGGAGTCCGCCATGAATCCGGAAAAAGTCGTCTTCGGTTTCTTTATCGTCCTCGCGCTTACCCTGAATTTCGGTTTCTTTGTCGGCGAACTCGACAACCCCGATCACCACCACGTCTACGAGCTGTTCGCGGTGGTGGTGGTCAACCTGATCGCCACCGTGCTCAAATTCGGTGACCGCACCCAGATGGGGGCGGTGCTGCTGGCCACCAGCCTGGTGGCGGTGCTGCAATTGTTCGTCGCCGCTTTGGTTTGGGTCCTGGCCGAGCACGTTACCGGTACCGGCCTGACCCCGGCGGTCACCGCCAGCATCGTGTCCCTTTCGGGCGGTGCCATGCTGGCCAATGTGGTGTCCGTGGTGTTGCTGGTGATCGAGACGGTGATGCTGCGGCGCTGAGTCGGCACCCGGCCATGAACAACATCGTCTTCCTCATCTTTCGGCGCATGCGGGCGCCGCTGATCACACTGATCGTCACCTATTCACTAGCGGTGCTCGGGTTGAGCTTGATTCCGGGTACGGATGGCGCCGGCAACCCCTGGCGCATGGACCTTTTCCACGCCTTTTATTTCGTCAGTTTCATGTCCACCACCATCGGTTTCGGCGAGATACCTCACGAGTTCAACGACGCCCAGCGCCTCTGGGTGATGTTCAGCATCTATGCGACGGTGGTGGTTTGGATCTACTCGATCGGCACCCTGATCTCCCTGTTGCAGGACCCGACCTTTCGTCAGGCCCTGACCGAGAGCCGCTTCGCGCGCCGCATTCGCCGCCTGCGCGAAGAGTTCTATCTGGTGTGCGGCTACGGCGAGACCGGAAGCGCCCTGGTGCGCGCCATTACCGAGCGCAACCAACACGCGGTGGTGATCGATGTCGACTGCGAACGCATCAACCTGTTGCAGATGGAGAATCTGCGCCAGTACGTACCCGGCCTGTGCGCGGACGCCGCCCAGCCTTTGCACCTGCTGGAGGCCGGACTGGAACACCCGCTGTGCGCCGGGGTGGTGGCCCTGACCAACGTCAATGACGTCAACCTGCAGGTGGCGATCACCAGCAAGCTGCTGCATAAGGAAGTCAGGGTCATCTGCCGCGCCGACTCGCGGGAGGTGGAGGCCAATATGGATTCTTTCGGCACCAATCACATCGTCGATCCTTTTGATACCTTCGCCACCCACCTGGCCACCGCCCTGCAGGCTCCCAGCCTGTACCTGCTCTACCAGTGGCTGACCGGGCTCATGCACGAAAGCCTGCCGGAGCCGCTGTATCCCCCGAAGGACGGGCACTGGGTGCTTTGCGGCTACGGCCGTTTCGGCAAGGCGATTTTCGAGCGGTTGCAGGATGAAGGCCTGGAGACGGTGATCGTGGAGGCAAAGCCGGGACTCACCGGCGCTCCCGCCGATACCGTAGTGGGCCCGGGCACCGAGGCTGAGACCTTGCTCCAGGCCAATATCGAAGGAGCGGTGGGCCTGGTGGCGGGCACCGACCATGACGTCAACAATCTCTCCATCATCATGACCGCCCGTGAAATCAACCCCAAGCTGTTCGTGATCCTGCGCCAGAATCTCAAGAGCAACGACGCCATCGCCCAAGCGGTGCAGGCAGACATGGTGATGCATCCCAGTTCCATCATAGCCAACAAGATTCGGGTGCTGCTGGCCCGGCCCCTGTTGTCCGAGTTTCTGCACCTGGCGCTGTTCCAGGACGACGAATGGGCCTGCGAGCTGGTAAGCCGTATCATCGGCGTTGTCGACGTTGAGGTGCCGCACACCTGGGAGGTGGAGATCGGTCCGGAGCAGGCGGGTGCGGTGGCTGCTACCCTGGCCGCCGGGAAGACCGTCAAGATCGCCCACCTGCTCGCCCATCCCAGGGACCGCGAAAGCGGGCTGGCCTGCATTCCCCTGCTGCTGCACCGCCAGGGAAGCCGAGACCTGCTGCCGGCGGAGGACAAGGAATTGCGCCTCGGAGACCGCATCCTGTTCTGTGGCCGCTACTCGGCTCAGCCTAGGATGGAGTGGACCTTGCTTAACGAGCATGCCCTGGTCTACGTGCTGACCGGGGGCTCTATCTCCAAAGGGTGGATCTGGCGCAAGTTCGAGAAGGGAAGGACGACGGTGACGCGACCCGTCGGAGGTGCACCCGGACGTCTGGGGACTGAGGACTGATTGCCGCATCTGGTTGATTGCGCCCAAATCGGAAAAGCCGAGGATTCGGTCCAGGAGGTGTGCCCTAGGAGCCTGTCGGATAATGGATGATCTACTGCGCCGGCAGCGAGGCTGAATTGGGTCGGGGCGGCGCTCTAGGATCCCCGTTGCGGTCGCTGAGGATCCACAAGCGGGGCGATGCCGCAGCGCACCAGGCGTCGAAGGGGGGCGAGGCACTGGGATCTTTGTTAATGGGATTAGCGGCATAGCGTTGATTTCCCCAGCGTTTCGAGTAGGGGGGCGTCCCTGGCCGCTAACCGGCTTTGCCCATCCCCCGCCGCTATACTACTGTTTAACCGAGTGGCCCCGGCCCGGGCCGCTGTCGACCACCAGCTCAGTCAACGGGGGTATTGGATGCACAGTCTGTTGGAACGCCTGCACCGGGATCATGTTAATTTGGCGCGCCTGCTCGACCTGCTCGAGCGCGAGCTGAACGAGTTCTACGCCGGGCGCGAATCCGATTTCGACCTCAAGGTGGAGATGCTCGAGTACATCGAATGCTATGCTGAGCTGATCCACCATCCCACCGAGGACAGGATTTTCGAGGCCGCCCGCGGTCGTTTGGGCGATAAGCAGGCGCTGCTCGATAAGCTGCACGAGCAGCATGCCGTTCTGGTAGGGTTGGCGCGGAAATTCCGGAAAAATCTCGAGGGCGTGGTGCAGGGAGCGGTTATCGGCCGCGAGGAGCTGGAGATCGAAGGCCGGGAGTTTATTGCGCTTCAGCGTCAGCACCTGGACTGGGAGGAGCAGGAAATGTTCCCTGCCCTCGACGCTAGCCTGAATGCCAAGGATTGGGAGCTCATCGCGGGCGACGTACCGAAACATGACGACCCGGTGTTCGGCGAACGTGATCCCAACCGCTTCCGACTGCTCTACCAGTACCTCAACGAATCCAGCGGCTGACCGCCGGGTGCGCGCCTCGGGGCCGGATCGGCGCCTGCCCAACCCCGTTTGTTGAACCGGTGTCAGCTCTCGAACGGCAGGTCCCGGGGGCTGGTCGGAAAGCGTTGCGGTCAAACCGCTCTGGGCGGTTGCGTGACAGGCGATTCCGTGCCAAATTGCCGCCCCTGGCACCGAGCGATTGCATGCCGTAGTCGAAGCCCTGAGCGACCCAACACCGATGGACACTTCTCCTTATATCCTCCCCTGTGAGCACCGGCATCCGCCGCGTTTCGCATTCTCTGCGGTGAACGGTTCGAGGCCGGCGCACGGATGAAATTCCCGTGGTCGACGTTTCGCGGGCGCCTGTGGATTGCCTGGTTGCTCGGGTTGGTGCTGGGGCTCTTGATACTGCCCGCGGTCGCCGAAGAGGATTCGGACCCTCTGATCGTTCAGACTCGGCTGACGGTCGAACGCCTGGCCAAGGAAATGGACGACGCCTCGCTCAAAGCCGATACCATCGGCGAGGCGATCCGCCAGGCGACCAATGCCCGCAGCCGCAGCATTCAGTGCGTGGGGCATGCCGAGTCGGAGTTGGCCCGCATTTCCAAGACCCTAAGCGCCGTCAGCGACCCGGCCCTGACCGATGCAGAGGCGGGCGCGGAAGCAAAACCCGCCGATCCGGCTGTGGAGGCCGCGACCCAGAGCCCGGAGCTGAGGCGGGACCTGAACGAGATCCGGCAGCGCAAACTGGCGGTGGAGTCCACCCTCACCAAGTGCCGGCTCCTGGCTGCCCGTGCCGACGAGCTGGTGGAACGCCTTACCAAGCTGCAGCAGCAGATGCTGCGCCAGACCCTGGTGGAGAAAGAGCACAATCTCGGCCAGCTGCTGTTCGGCAGTCTGCTAGACCCGGTCGGGCTTTGGCTCTCGGTGCAGCAGTTCGTGATCGAAGGCAGCGGCATCCGCCAGCTCGACCCGGCGAGCCTGCTGCTGATCGCCGCCGGCGGCGTCCTGGGGCTGCTGCTTGGGGTCTCGGTACGGTCCTGGCTGCGCCGGAGGGTGCGGCCGCCGGACGAGAGCCTGGGGCTGACCGGACGCATCCCCGGCGCGGTACTGGCGGGCTTGGCTTTTTACTGTGTGCCCCTGGTGACCCTGATCGGCATCGACCTGGCGATGGCCTGGCTGTTTCGCGATGTCGAGGTGCCGCCATTGCTGGCAGTGGCCGGCTATGGTCTGGTGGCCTACCTGCTGGTGATGATCCTGATTCGCAGTGGCCTGCGGCCGCCCAAGCCGGCGCGGCAAATCACCCCGCTTTCGGACGGCATGGCCAAGGCCCTCGGGCGGCGCCTGCAGACGCTGGCGTTGCTGCTGCTGTTGGGGGGGCTGCTGGCCCATTCCCTGGGGGCCGGCGAGCTGCCGCCCGAGCTGTCCCAGCTGGCCGGCGCGGCGGTGGTCAGCCTGTTGGTGATCAACAGCGTCTGGCTGCTGTGGCTGCTCGGTCGCGTGGAACACTTACGCATGGGCCGGCGCTTGCGCTTTATGCTGTTGCTGGTGTTGCTGGTGATCCTGGGCGCCGAATGGCTGGGTTATCGCAACCTTTCCGCGTACCTGTTGACCGGGATGTTGGGCACCCTGCTGATCGGTGGGGTGTTTTGGGTCCTTGGCGTCTTGGTTCGCGAGGTCCTCGATCGCCTCGATCGGGGCGGAGTCGGTTGGGAGGGCCGCTTTCACGCCAGCATCGGGCTGGGGGTGGACGACCCGGTGCCCGGCCTGATCTGGGTGCGCCTGCTGCTGTGGATACTGATCTGGGGTTCTGCGGCGCTGTTGACGCTCAGTGTCTGGGGACTTTCGGAGGCCGGTTTTGCGCTGGTGTTCGAATACCTGGTGGACGGCTTCGATGTCGGCGGGTTGCGCATCGTTCCCTTCAAGGTGATGCTGGGGTTGGGGCTGTTCGCGCTGCTGCTGATGCTGGTGAGCTGGGGCCGCGACCGCATGGACCAGAAGCTTCGCAGCAGCAGCCGCCTGGACGCCGGTTCTCGCGACGCCATGGTGTCGGTCAGCGGTTACGTCGGCTTTGCCCTGGCTATCCTGGTCGGTCTCTCGCTGGCCGGGGTCGACCTTTCCAATATCGCCATCATCGCCGGTGCCCTTTCGGTGGGCATCGGTTTCGGCCTGCAGAATATCGTCAACAACTTCGTATCCGGCATCATCCTGTTGTTCGAGCGCCCGATTCGCCCCGGCGACTGGATCGCCGTGGGCGGCACGGAAGGCTACGTGAAAAAGGTGCGGGTGCGCGCCACCGAGATCCAGACCTTCGACAGATCCGATGTGATCGTGCCCAACTCAGAGTTGATCTCCGGCCAGGTCACCAACTGGACCTATCGCGACCCGTACGGCCGGGTGATCTGCCCGGTCGGGGTGGCCTACGGCAGCGACGTGCAACGGGTGCGAAAGGTGTTGCTGGAGGTGGCCGAGCAACACCCTCAGGTCATCTCGGACGGCCGAGCCCCGCCTCCGAAGGTGATGTTTCTGGCCTTTGGGGACAGTGCTCTGTTGTTCGACTTGCGTTGTTTCATCAGCGACGTCAACAGCCGGCTGGCGGTGCGCAGCGAACTCAACTACGCGATCGACGCGGCGTTTCGCGCCAACGGCATCCAGATTCCGTTCCCGCAACAGGATCTGTATGTAAAGGACTGGCCGCCCGAGGGTGCGCCTCGGGGACAGGGGGGAGGAATGAGCGGCGGGACGGACGGCGGCGGAAACCATACTTGATGGCGTCTCGGCGGTTCAATGCGGTTAATGGTGGAGTAGGAATATGTCGGACAAGACGCTGAGCCCGGAAGAACAGTTGGTCGGCGAGGTAATCGAGGCCATAGGCCAGGGCGACGGGGCTGGATTGCGCGCCGCCCTGGCGGATCTGCACCCGGCGGAGAGCGCCAATCTGGTGGAATCGATCCCGGAGCGCGACCGGGAATACCTCTGGGGTTTCGTCCCCGAGGGGCAGGCGGCCGAGATAATGGCCAACCTGGGCGAGGTGGCTCGGGAGAGCCTGGTCGAGGAGTTGGCGCCGGAGGCCCTGACCAACGCCACCGGGACCATGGAACTGGACGACCTGGTGGACCTGGTCGAGAATTTGCCGGACGACCTCGGCGATGCCATCCGCGAGTCCCTGGACCCGGAAGGTCGGGAGCGCCTGGAGGCGATCCTGGCCTATCCCGAGGGCAGCGCCGGGCGTTTGATGGATACCCGGGCGGTGGCGGTGCGGGCCGACGTCAGCCTGGAGGTGGTACTGCGCTACCTGCGCCGGCGCGAGGGCCTGCCCGATCAAACGGACGGTTTGATGGTGGTGGGCCGCGATGGCCGCTACCTCGGCAAGCTGCCCCTGGGGGTGCTGCTGACCCGCCAGCCCGAAGAGCAGGTGTCGGCGGTGATGAGCGCCGGGGCAGATCAGGTACCGGTGGCCTTGGCAGAGGAGGAGGTTGCGCACCTGTTCCAGCGCCGAGATCTGGTGTCGGTCGCGGTAGTGGACGACACCGGCCTGCTGCTCGGGCGCATTACTATCGACGACGTGGTGGACCTGATCCGCGCCGAAGCCGAGCGCCCGCTGATGAACATGGCCGGCCTGGACGAGGAGGAA
>CAVWCW010000003.1:140000-475372 GCA_963753615.1 uncultured Gammaproteobacteria bacterium | reverse complement strand
GATGTATTGCTAACAACTCGTTCGGGCCGTCGGCATTGATCAGGAACAGGTCCAGGTCGCCGTCATGGTCGGCGTCCAGGAAGGCGCCGTCCAGCGTGTTCCACTCGCCGTTGGCGGTACCGGTGGCGGCACTGACCTCCACCCATTCGCCCGGGGCCTGCTGGCGCCAGAGCTGGTTCGGGCACGGCGACAGAGGTACGCCTCGATCAGTCCATCATTGTCGTAATCGCCCCAGAGGGCGGCATTGACCCCCTCCACCTGGGCCAGAGGGTGCTCCGGCTGCGCGCGATAGACGCCGTCCGCGCCGACCCTCAGCAGTAACCCGGGGCCGCTACCGCCGGCCAGGTAGAGGCCGAGGCCGCCGTCCCCCCTCAGGTCCGCCATCGTGAGGCTGGCCGGCGCCGATGGCAGCGGGCCGGTCTCCGTCAGCACCAGGGGGGCACCGAATAGCGCACCCGAGGGCCGCTCCGCCGGTGCGGGGACCTCGGCATCCACCGCCAGGACCTCGGCTTTTGGGCCCATCCGGGTGTACTTGAATTCCGCCAGGCGCGAACGCGGGTTGGCGTCCAAACGTTGATAGTCCTCGATCAAGGCCAGCGCCGCTTCCCGGTCGCCCAGGCGCTGCTGGGCCTGAAAAGCCCCGTAATAGGCACTCCGAAGATAGGGGTCCTTGGCTATGGCCCGCCGGTACCAGCTCAGGGCGGACGCATGCTCGCCCTGCTGGGCCAGGCATTGGGCCAGATAGTAGGCGGCATAGGCGTCCTCGGGCTCCGCCTCGGCCACGCGCTCGAAGTGGGGCTGGGCGACCGCGGGCGAGGACAGGTAGAGGTTCAACAGGCCAGAGACATAATGGGCCCGCAGGTGGCCGGGATCGGCCTCCAGTACCCGGCCGACCAACTCCAAGGCTGCCTGCTCGTCCCCCGGCTGCTGGCGGTTGAGGGTGGCGATGGCGAGATTCACCCGCACGTCCAGCCAGTCCGGGTATTGCTCGGCCAGTTCACGGAACTGGGCCCAGGCCTCTTCGTAGCGGAAACTGCCCATGAGGCCGACGCCGCGATTGTTGCCGGCGATGGCCTCCGGGGGCAGGCCGGGGGGCGTAGTTTCTGCGCTCGGCGCCCCGGGCCAAGGCGATCCAGCGTCTGAACAGGCGCTCAGACCCAGCAACAGGATCAAGATCAAAAGCAGGGGAAAATCTCGCACAGACATGGCTCGGCTTTCGTTGGTTAGGGTACGTTTCAGGCTCGAGGTCACGGCTCGTCATCGGAATACGGAAGCCGGCTCCCGGCACGGGAAACAGCCGAGCTGGCGTACCTGGGATGGTCGGTGCCAAGTGTTTGCGCCGCGCATCCGGTGCCGATGCCGCCTCTCGCAGCGCCAGCAGATCAACCCTGTATCCTGAGATACTGCCGAACCCGCCATCCGGGCTCCTACGAGTGCCGCACCTGCCGCAGCATTATCCGCCTTCCTTTTCACAGAAGTTAAACTTTCGGCGAGCCTCTGTCGTTCGCCCGCATGTTACTATTTCCTCACTTGCTAATAGTAATCGAAGGGGCAGTCAGCATGAACGACAAAGAAACCAAATCGAATCTGAGCCAAGACCGAGTGGTAACCCTGTTTTTGCTCGCGGGAAGCGTCATATTTGCCATGTTCATATGGGCATTTTTCTCCCTCCACTCGATTGGATAAAAAGGGATTCAAGCTACTAAACCCGCCTCTGGCGGGTTTTTTTTGAACCCGGGCTTGGCGTTCCCAAGCGCGCCGACGCTAGAGACCCGCGCGACCCGCCACGGCTTCAATAGGCGGCGGTGGTCGGATACTCTCTGAATACCCCCGCAGGGTCCAAAGGGACGGGACGAAACACGGGGTCCATGGGGGCGAAGGGCTCGCGCCAGGGGCTTTCCTCCCGGTAGGCGCTCAGTTCGGCCTGCAGCCGCGGCAATTGGAAGAAGCGGCTGGCCGCGGCCGCGGCCCCCAACACCCGCTCCTGCAGGGCCGCGGCATCGGCGTAGCGCTCGATCTCGGCCTGGGCCATGGCCAGGGTCTCGGCATGCTCGAGCAGGTACTGGCGCTGGTACAGGGGCTCGGCGATGCCCAGAGCGCGGGCACCGTCGCGCACCTCGGCCTCGGGACTGGCGGCCAGCAGGCGGGCCAGCAGGTATTGCATCGTCTGGTCGTCGGGGTGCCGGACCAGGCCCTGCTCCAACCGGGCGCGAACCTCGGCATGGGGCCGGTCGGCACGCAAGGCCGCTGCGGCGGCCAGGCCCCGGGCCGGCGCATTGTCGGGGTCCGCATCCGCTGCCAGGACGTAGTGCCGAGCGGCCTCGGCATAGTCGCCGCGCTGCATCAAGCCGTTGGCCAGGAAATGGTGGGCACCGCTGTGGTTGGGCTCCAGCGCCAGACAGGCGCGGAACTGGGCCTCCGCCGCCGTCGGATCATTGCCGGCGGTGTGCCATACGCCCAGGAAGAAGTGCGCCAGGGCATGGTCGGGGTCTCGGGCCAGGGCTTGCTCCAACTCGGCGCGGCTGGCCTCGCGCTCGCCGATGAGATAAAGGGAGCGGGCCAGGCTGACCCGGGCATTGGCGTTGTCAGGCGCCTCGGCCAGGGCTTGGCGGAAGGCCTCCACCGCCTTTTGGTGATGGCCCGCATGCACGTTGGCGATGGCCTGGAACAGCAAGGTGCGCACCCCGCCGGCGAGTTGGTCCAGGCGCTCCAACTCCGGGTCCGGCAATGCCGGCTCGCCCTCCCCACGCAGCGCCAGTTGGCGGCGGGCGGCCTCGATATCGCCTTGGGCCCGGTAGGCCATGCCCAGAGAGTAGTGCACCCGGGTCGCCTGCGGCTGGTTTGCCAGCACCTGCTCGAACAGGGCGGCGGCAGCGGCTGCGTCGCCCCGCGCCAGCAACAGCCGGCCGAGGCCAAAGCGGGCGGCATCGCCCAGGGCCGCGTCGTCGAGTAGGGCCCGATAAAGAGGCTCTGCCCGGTCCGGGCGGCTGGCCTCCAGCCAGGCGTCTGCCAGGCGTAAGCGGGCCGGGGGATAGTCGGGGCGCAGCTCGACCGCTTTGCGGTAGCCGGCTAGGGACGCCTCGGGCCGGCCGGTCTGGGTCATCAGCCGGGCCTGGTAGTAGTGCCAGCGGAAATCATCGGGGCGCAGGGCCAGGGCATTGCGGTAGCAGGTATCTGCGGGCACATAGACATGATGGGCGTGGTAGAGCTCTCCCATCTCGCCGTAGGCGGTGGCCAAGTCGGCGTCCGCCGGCAGGGAATCGAGGCTCGAGCGGGCGGATTCCAGCGTGGCCCGCACCCCGGGCTCGGCACTGGTCAGATCCGGATAAGGGATCTCCAACGGTTCCCCAGCCGAAGCGAAGGCCCAGGAGAAGACGGCCAAGGCCGGCAACAGCCGGTACCAACGCAGGGCGCAGGCTCGATGACCGGCTTTACGCCGCATCGGCTTTTTCTCCGCTGCCCTGACGCAGGCTGTGGTAGCGACCCGGCTCAAGCCCCCTGAAGCGCTCGCGGCCTCCGTCCGGCCAATGCACTCGGACCCAGTCGACGCTGGCCGGGCCCACGCCAACCAACACACGGGGGTCACTGGCGGAGGCATAGCTGCCATCGCTGCGGACCCGGCGCCAGAGGCTGCGGCCATCGTCGAGTTTGACCTCGACCAGGGCCCCGAGGGCATCGCGGCCCTGGCCGGACACCAAGCGCAGGCCAAGCCAGGCCCGGGCAGAGCCAATGTCGTTGCGCAACAGGCGCAACGGGCCATTGTTGTTGACCACCAGGATGTCGGTGTCACCGTCGTTGTCCAGATCGCCGAAACCGGCCCCGCGGCTGACCTCCGACAGGGCGAACGCCGGCCCGGCCTGGGCGCTGACCTCCTGGAAGCGCCCGTCGCCCGAGTTGCGGAACAACTGGTTGGGCTGATGCAGCGGATAGTCGTCACCGGCCCGGGCCAGGATCGGCACGATGCGCACCTCGCCATTGGCGGCAAACAGGTCGAGCCAGCCGTCGTTATCGAAGTCGAGCCAGGCGGTACCGAAAGAGGTGTAGCCCTTGCTCGGCACCCCCAGGCCGGTTGCCAGGGAGCGGTCTTCGAACCAGCCCTGGCCGTCGTTGACATACAGAGTGTTGGTCTCCCCCAGCAAGTGGGTCATGAACAGATCCAGATCGCCGTCGCCGTCGAAGTCGCCGGCGTCCACCCCCATGCTGGCCTCGGACACCCCCTCCATATTCACCGCCACCCCGGCCAGCAGCGCCTCGTCTCGGAAGCGGCCGCCGCCCTGGTTGATCCAGAGGTGGTTGGGATGGGCGTCGTTGGCCACATAGAAGTCGGGCCAGGCGTCGCCGTTGAGGTCGGCCCCGATCACCCCCAGGGCCGGGGCCCGGGCGCGGCGAATGCCGGCGGCCTCGCTGACATCCTCGAAGCGGCCGTCACCAAGGTTGTGCAACAGCCGATCGGGCAGTGCCGGGTACATCTTGGGGGAACAGTAATCGCGGGCGCTGTTCGGCGCGTAGCACTTGCGGTCCTTGTCCAGTGCATAGTCGGCGTAGTTGCCGATAAAGAGGTCGAGCCAGCCGTCCCGATCGTAGTCGGTGAAGCTGGCGCTGACGCTCCAGCCGACTTCCTCGGCCCCGGCAGGGGCGCTAACCTCCTCGAAGCGGCCGTCGCCGAGGTTGCGCCAGAGCTGGTTGGGACCGAAGTTCGTCAAATAGAGGTCGGTCCAGCCGTCGTTGTCGTAATCCGCTGCCGCCACCCCCATGCCGTAGCCCAGGGCGCGGATGCCGCTGGCCTCGGTGACATCGGTGAACGCCAGGCGTGGGCGGCCGTCAGGACCGGCGCGGAGCTCGTTGCGATAGAGACGGTCGCGCAGCTTCGGGTCCGGGGGCCGGCCAAGACGCTGACCCTGGGTCAGGTAGACGTCGAGATCGCCATCGTTGTCGTAGTCGAACAGGGCCACACCGCCGCCTACATTCTCCACGAACCAGAATTTGCCGCTCATGCCGTTGACATGACGGAAGTCCAAGCCCACGGCCTGGGCCTGCTCGCTGAACCAGGGGACCTCGCCCAAGGCCGGGCCGGCGGCCAACAGCAGGACCAGGGCCAGGCTGCGCATCAGGGTTGCTCCACGGTTAGTCTTTGATCGACCACCGGGGGCGCCAGTTCCTGCACGCCGCCGTCCGGCCAGCGAATGCGCAGGGCGTCGATTCGGTCGGTCGAGCCGAGACCAAAGGTGACCGGCAGTTCCACCTGGGACAGGTAGCTCCGGCTCGGCATCACCTGGCGGCGCTGGGTCTGGCCGCCGGCCTCGAGTTCGATCCAGGCGCCGATGGCGTCGCGGTTCGGCGCCCTACCCTGAAGCCGAACCCGCAGCCAATGGTGGTCCAGATCCTGATCGTTGCGGTAGAGGCGGGCCGGACCGCTGTTCTGGGTGACGAGCAGGTCCAAGTCGCCGTCGCCGTCGATATCCGCGTAGGCCGCCGCCCGGCCCACCAGGGGCGCGGCCAGGTCGCCGAGCCGCTGCTCGGGCACCGCTACGAAGCTGGCCCGGCAATCGGCGCCGCAGTTCCAGAACAACTGCGGCGGCTGGGCGTAGTGCTGGCTGGGCTGGACTTGGTTGATCTCGCGCTCCAGATGACCGTTGGCCTGGAACAGATCGAGGCGCCCATCCAGATCGTAATCGAAGAAGAAGAGGCCGAAGGTCAGCGCCTGGCGCGAGGCCGGGCCTATGCCCTCGACAATCGCCTCGTCGGCCAGGGGCATGGCGCCGCCCTGGGTGACATAGAGGGCGGTCATCTCGTTGGCGAAGTTGCCCACCGCCAGGCCGAGGTCGGCGTCGTTGCGGAAGTGCGCGATGTCCAGGCCCATGGCGCCGGTGGCCGCCCCGTTGCGGTCGAAGGCGATGCCGGCCAGGGTGCCCAGTTCCTCGAAGCGGCCGTCGCCGAGGTTGTGGAACAGGAAGTTCTGCACCGTGTCATTGCTGACCAGGATATCGATCCAGCCGTCGCCGTCGATATCCGCCGGCGCCACTCCCAGGGCCTTGGCGATCGGCTCCCCGGTGGCCGGATTGTCCACCAGCACCCCCGCTTGAGCCGAAACATCCTCGAAGCGGCCATCCCCTTGGTTCCGGAACAAGCGGCACTGGGTGCCCCGGTAGGCGGTTGGCGGGCCGTAGGCGCGGCCGATCCCGGTGAGGCGGAAGTCCACCTCCAGGTCGATCTCCCGGGACCAGCGCACATACTGGGTCACGAACAGGTCCAGGTCGCCGTCGTTATCGTAGTCCAGAAAGACGGCAGCGGTACTCCAGTCGTCGTTCGCGCCCGCCACCCCGGCCTCGGCGGTGACCTCCTGAAAGCGCCCGCCCAGATTTCGCAGCAGGCGATTGGGGCCAAGGGCGGTGAGATAGATATCGACCCATCCATCGGCGTCGTAGTCGGCGGTGGCCACCCCCATACCGTAAAGGCTGAGGTCGAGCCCGGTCTCCGCACTCACCTCGTCAAAGCGGCCGCTGCCGTCGTTGCGGTACAGGGCCAGGGTGGCGGCCGGGGCCCCAGCCGGGCGCTGTCCCGGCCAATAATCGGAATTGACCAGCAGCAGGTCCTGGTCGCCGTCGTTATCGAAGTCGAAGAAGGCGGCGCCGCTGCCCAGGGTCTCCGGCAGCAGGCGCTCGCCGTAGGCGCCGTTGACATGCACGAAGTCGATGCCGGCGGTGGCGGTGATGTCGGCGAAGGTCACCGGCGGCGGCTCGGCCTGGGCCGGCTCGGCCCGGCGCGGGGCGCTCACGGGGCTTTCATCCACCGGCGCCGGTGGCGGCTGGCGGAGCTGCAGATATAGCAAGGCGAGCAGGCCCAGTGCGAGCAGGACTAAGACACCGAGGGAACGGCGAAAGGCGCGGCCGATGGGGGAATCGCCACTGCCGGTGGGACGTGATTCGGGGTTCTGCATTACAGCCAATCCGGGGTGCGGTGGGCACAAACTCAGACCGCTTGGGAATCGACCCCTAGATGTGCCGGGGGGTCTTGTTCTGATTCGAGACAAACCGCTTGTATCCGGCTCCCCTATACTTAAATATAGGATCGCGTTATGGATACAAGACCCCAATAAGATACACCAACCATCGATAGGAGAAAAACCATGATCAGTTACCCAAAACCGTTTGCCGTCGCTGTGACGGCAATCGGTATCGCTTGTGCCGGCGCCCTGCCGTCGGCTCAGGCCGAGGGCATGAACCCCATGAATATGATGGGCGCCCCGATGAAGATGATGAAGAGCCCGATGAATATGATGGGCGGCGACAAGAACGACGAGTATGACGATTACGGGCGCGGCTATGGCAGCGGGCCCGGCTACGGCGGCGGGCCCGGCTATGGCGGTGGTCCCGGCTATGGCGGTGGGCCCGGCTACGGCGGTGGGCCCGGCTACGGCGGCGGGCCCGGCTACGGCGGTGGGCCCGGCTACGGCGGCGGGCCCGGCTACGGCGGTGGGCCCGGCTACGGCGGTGGGCCCGGCTACGGCGGTGGGCCCGGCTACGGCGGTGGGCCCGGCTACGGCGGTGGGCCCGGCTACGGTGGTCCGCCCCCGGGCGGTGGCGGCTATGGCGGCGGGCCGGGTTATGGCGCCCCGCCTCAGGGTGGCGGCGGTTACGGGCCTCCTCCCGGTGGTGGCGGCATGGGCTCGGGCCCCGGCTACGGCGGCCCGCCCCCGGGCGGCGGTTATGGTGCACCTCCGGGCGGGGGTTACGGCGAACCACCCGGCGGCTCCGGCGGCGGTTTCGGCTCCGGCCCGCGCTATTGATCGGCTGATCTAACCCCCCGGGGGCCAGGCGAATCGCCTCGCTTCCGGGGCCCGCTTCAGTCCCTGCCCTGCGAATGATCGACAAGAGCAGGCTGTTGCCGGTGTTGTTGAAAAAGGTTGCCGGGCTGCCGATCGGCGACTACCTGGAAGTGCGCAGCTACAAGCGAGACCGCGCGTTGCTGCTGATCCGGCTCAGTCCCGAGCGCATCCAGATCGAAGAAGACGGCTTCGAACAACACCGCTTCGAGGTCGCCGAACCGGACCTGCGGCGACTGCTCAAGACCCTGATCAAGCGGGAGTTCCCCCGCTCCAACAAGCTCCGGGTCTATGCCATGGGTGGCTACGATCCCTATCGAGCAGCGCGCGTCGCGCGCAAGACTCTTTGACCCAGCCTACTCGAACTGGGCCAGATACTCCGAATACCCGGCCTCCGCCAACTCCTCCTTGGGGATAAAGCGCAGGGACGCGGAGTTGATGCAGTAGCGCAATCCGGTGGGCTCGGGGCCATCGTTGAAAACATGGCCAAGGTGGGAATCCCCATAGCGGCTGCGCAGTTCGGTGCGCGGATAGATCAGCTTGTAGTCGGTATTTTCCACCACCAGTTCCGGCTCCAGAGGACGAGTGAAGCTGGGCCAGCCGGTTCCGGACTTGAACTTGTCGCGGGACGAGAACAGGGGCTCGCCGCTGACGATGTCGACATAGATTCCCTCGCGCTTCTCGTCCCAGTATTCGTTGGCAAAGGGCCGCTCAGTGCCATCCTCCTGGGTGACCTCGAACTGCAGCGGCGTCAAGCGCGCCCGCAACTCCTCCTCCGCGGGCTTGCCGTAACGCTGCGCCGTTGTGCTGCCAAAGCGCGACCAGTCCGGGTGCAGGTCATCGCCCCAGGTCTTTTCCAGGTATTGGTCGCGGCCGGAATTGTAGCGGTAGAACTTGTAGCGAACCGGGTTTCGCTTATGGTAGTTCTGGTGGTAGTCCTCGGCTCGATAAAAAGCACCGGCAGGCCGAATCGGAGTGACGATGGGCTTGTCGTAGCGCCCGCTGGCGGCCAGGGCGGCCAAAGACTGCTCGGCGGCGGCGCGTTGGGCCTCGTCGTGGTAGAAAATAGCGGAACTGTACTCCTGGCCGCGGTCGGAGAACTGGCCGCCGGCGTCGGTGGGATCGATCATGCGCCAGAAGGCCGCAAGCAGGGCCTCATAGCTGATCTGCTCGGGATCATAGTGCACCTGCACGCTTTCCAAGTGCCCGGTAGCTCCCGAAGCCACCTGCTCATAGCTGGGGTTCTCCTCCTCGCCGCCGGTGTACCCGGGCACCGCGTCCGCCACTCCGGGCAATTTCTCGAAGTCGGACTCGGTGCACCAGAAGCAGCCGCCGGCAAAGGTAGCGGCCGCCAACCCGGGGCCAGGCGCTTCGACGGAGGGCTTCGCGCCCCCGCAGGCATTGACGATGAGGCCGGCAATAACCGCACCCGCGATGGCGAGGCCGACGAGTAGCTTGCGCATAGTCTTGACTCCTGTTGAACGTTTTCGGTGCCTGAGTGCTCCCGATCAAAGCAGTAGACCGCACCGACGCCGGATTCGTTTCACTCGCCCAGGTGGTCGCGCTGATAGAAGAAATTGGTCGCCTCGACGAAGCCCCCCAGGCTGCCGCAGTCGAAACGCCGGCCCTGGAACCGGTAGGCAATCACCCGGCCCTGCGCGGCCAGCGCGCGCAGCGCGTCGGTAATCTGGAGTTCACCTCCGCGCCCGGGTGGCGTCCGGCGCAGCGTATCGAAGACGTCGGGGGTCAGGATATAACGCCCGATGATGGCCAGATTCGACGGCTCCTGGCCCTGCGGCGGCTTCTCCACCATGTCGGTTACCCTGAAGCTACCGGCGTCGAGGGGCTCTCCCGCAATCACACCGTACTTGTGCGCCTCGGCCGGATCTACCTCCTCCACCGCCACCAGGCTGCACTGGTGGCGATTGTAGACTTCGATCATCTGGGCCATCACCGACTGTCCCTCGGCGACACACAGGTCGTCGGCGAGCAATACCCCGAAGGGTTCTCGCCCTATCAGCACCTCGCCGGTAAGGATGGCATCGCCCAAACCGCGCATCATACGTTGCCGGGTATAGGTATAGGTGCAGCTGTCCTGTAACTGGCGGATGTCATTCAGGTGCTGCTCCCGCTCGCTCCCTTCGAGCTGGTGCTCCAGCTCATAGGAGATGTCGAAATGGTCCTCGATCGAGCGCTTGCCTCGGCCGGTGACCATGCAGATCTCCCGCATACCGGCGCCGCTGGCCTCCTCCACCCCGTACTGGATCAGCGGCTTATTGACGACCGGCAGCATCTCCTTCGGCATGGCCTTGGTGGCAGGCAGGAAGCGGGTGCCGTAGCCGGCCACGGGAAACAGACATTTTTTAATCATCTATCGCGGTCCTCTAGTAATGTTGTACTTTTGGGTCGATTCGGATGCTACGCGGAAGCATAGAACACCCCGCCCCGGAATCTTCAACGGGGACGCTCGGCCACCAGCATAGCGAGGTCGCGGCAGCCGACGCCCAGATCGCCCAGCGACGCCTCTTCCCGATAAAAGCGCAGGCGCAGGCCGGGCAGCAGGCGCAACAGCTCATTGTCGGCGAGACGAAAGGCCGGGTTGGAAGGGCCAACCCCGGTGACCCGTGTTTGGGAGAAGGTCTGGTAGAACAGAATCCCGCCCGGCCGCAGGGCGGCGGTCAGGGCCGGCATCAGGGCGCGCTCGAGAAAGTGGCTGCAGACGATGACGTCGAAGCTGGATGGCGTGGGGGGCGCGGCCAGCACGTCCCGCGCCTCTGCCCGCAGTCCACTGAGGCCTCGGCTCCGGGCCTGCTCGGCCAGGCGCTGAATGGCCACCGGCGAAAGGTCCCAGGCTGTCACCCCCAGACCGGCCTCGGCCAGCAGCAGGGCATTGGCGCCCAGGCCGCAGGCCAGGTCCAGGGCTTCGCCAGCGACCGGCAGCAGGTGGCGGTTCTCGGCCAGCACCTGCGCCGGCTGGGCCGGACCCTCCGCCTGGCCGTGGCGCTGGTCCCACTTTAGGCGCAGTTCCGTTGCTCCATCCGTCACCGGATCAGTCCAGCCCGAGCGCCAGGTCGGCGCGGATGTCATCGATGTCTTCCAACCCCACCGCGACCCGGATCAGCCCCTCACTGATGCCGGCCGCCTGTTTCTCCTCTGGGCTCAAGCGGCCATGGGTGGTGGTGGCCGGGTGGGTGATGGTGGTCTTGACATCCCCCAGGTTGGCGGTAATCGAGAGCATGCGGGTGGCGTCGACCAGGCGCCAGGCCGCCTCGCGGCCGCCTTCTAGCTCGAACGAGACGATGCCCCCGGGTCCGGACTGCTGGCGCGCCGCCAGCGCCGTGTTGGGGATGGGACTCCAGGCCCGGAAAGTGGACTCGGCGCACCCGCGGCTGCCGCTCCAGCCAGTGGGCCAGATCCAGGGCATTTCGGGAATGGGCCTGCATGCGCAGCTGCAGGGTCTCGAGTCCCTTGAGAAATACCCAGGCATTGAACGGGCTCAAGGTAGGTCCAGCAGTGCGCAGTACCCCGAATACATCCTCCCCTACCCGCTTGCGGTCGCCGACCACGGCGCCCCCCATACAGCGGCCCTGACCGTCCAGGTACTTGGTCGCCGAATGGATGACCAAGTCCGCCCCCATTTCCAGGGGACGCTGAAGGGCCGGAGTGCAAAGACAGTTGTCCACCGCCAGCAGGCAGCCGCGCGCGTGGGCCAGCGCGGCCAGGGCCGTGATATCGGCTACCTCGGTGAGCGGATTGGAGGGGGTCTCCAGGAACAGCAACCGGG
Source organism: uncultured Gammaproteobacteria bacterium (assembly GCA_963753615.1). GTDB lineage: Bacteria > Pseudomonadota > Gammaproteobacteria > Chromatiales > Chromatiaceae > CAVWCW01. Next base: position 463,766 of record CAVWCW010000003.1, on the reverse strand, counting down.
TCTCGGGGCAGATCGCCCGTTCCCAGGCATCCAGGTCGGTAAGGGGCACAAAACTGGTCTGGATGCCGAATTTACTCAGGTACTTGTTGAACAGCATTGTGGTGGTGCCGAAGATGCTGCGCGAGGAAACGATATGGTCTCCGGCCTGCAGCAGGCCCATACAGGTAGCCAGGATGGCGGCCATGCCGGAGGCCGTGGCGACGCAGCTCTCCCCCCCTTCCATGGCCGCCAAGCGCTGCTCGAAACCGCGTACCGTAGGGTTGGTGAAACGGGAGTAGATGTTGCCCGGCTCATCCCCGGCAAAGCGGGCCGCGGCCTCGGCGGCGCTGGCGAAGACGAAGCTGGAGGTGGGGAAGATAGGCTCCCCGTGCTCGCCTTCTGGTGTACGCTGATGGCCGACGCGAATGGCTCGGGTAGCCAGCGCCCAATGATCAGAATTCTGCTCGCTCATGCGAATGGCTTCTACCTGCGGTTTCCGGCGCGTCTACGGCCGGTGAACGGATGCTAGGAGCGAGGATTATAACCCTTCGCAGCGAGACTGCCCGCCCGGCGGTCAGCTAGATTCGGCCAGCCGGCTCATTGCCGCCGCAAGTTCAAGGTCGCGCTGGCTGATGCCACCGGCCTCATGGGTGGTGAGATCGACCCGGACCTTCTTATATACATTGAACCATTCCGGATGATGATTCATGCGCTCGGCTATGAGAGCGGCCCGGGCCATAAACCCAAAGGCGGCGACAAAGTCGCCGAACACGAACTCCCGGCTCAGCTTTCCGTCTCGCAGTTTCCACCCCGGCAGTTCCGTCAGGGCTCGGCTCAGGGCGGCTTCGTCCAAGCGTTGGATGCTCATTTCATACTCCCATTTTTCGGCTGCAGCCGACCCGCCTCGTCACATGGCGGTCGCTGCTGAGCAGAAGCAGATCGGGCCCGGCCCGGAGGCTCACCGTTTGTTTGCGCAACCCATCGGTTCTGGGCTGCTACCCTCTTATACTAGCACTCCCATCCTTCAGCTACAGACGCCTGCCCCATGCCAACGAACGACCAGAGATTCGAGCCCGGAGACCGGCTCGCGACGCCCACTCCCGATCGGGCAGCGGCATCGGTTCGCCTATGAAAAGGGTCGGGGCGCACGTCAGTGCCGCAGGCGGTGTGGAGACCGCGCCCTTGCGGGCGCGGGAAATCGGTGCGCGCGCCTTCGGCCTGTTTACCAAGAACCAACGGCGATGGCGCGCCAAGGCACTTACTACAGAAAATGTTTCGCGTTTTCGCGCGAACCTGGAATCGGCGGGAATCGCTGCCGATCAGGTGCTGCCCCACGACAGCTACCTGATCAACCTCGGTCACCCCGACGAGGAGGCCTTGGTGCGCTCGCGCCAGGCCTTTCTCGACGAACTGAAGCGCTGCGAGCAGTTGGGGCTGAAGCTGCTGAACTTTCACCCCGGAAGCCACCTCGGACAAATAGGAGAGTCCGAATGCCTGTCGCGAATCGCGGCCTCCATCAACTGGGCGCTGGCCCGCAGCCGGGGCGTCACAGCCGTGATCGAGAACACGGCCGGCCAGGGCAGCAACCTGGGGCATCGCTTTGAGCAGCTTGCCGCGATTATTGGCCGCGTCGAAGACCGGAGCCGCATTGGCGTCTGCTTCGATACCTGTCACGCCTTCGCCGCCGGCTACGACCTGCGCGGCCACGCGGCTTGCGAGTCGACCTTCTCCGAATTCGACCGGGTGGTGGGAGTGGGCTATCTTCGCGGCATGCACCTGAACGATTGCAAGCCGGGGCTCGGCTCCCGGGTCGACCGCCACGCCAGCCTCGGCGTTGGCCAGCTCGGCTGGGAGCCGTTTCGCTACATCATGAACGACCCGCGCTTCGACGACATGCCGCTGCTGTTGGAAACGGTGGACCCCAGCCTCTGGCCCCAAGAGATCCGGATGTTGTACGCATTGGTGAGCACCGGCCCGCCGCCGCCCCAGGGGCGCCCTGGGTGACCCGGCCGCCCCCTCAAGCCAGCAACGGCTGGTATTTCGAGCAGGCGGCGCGCTTGCTGGATAGCTATCGGCACTGGACCGGACGCGAATTGCTGGCGCGCGCCTCGGACCCGGTGGAAACCGCGCGCCGGTTGTTCCTCGCCCCATTTGTGGTGGTCGCCCACGGCCCCGATCCCGATCCCTGCTTCGACTATGGAAACGCCGCCGCTCTCGCGTTGTTCGAACTCGAGTGGGGAGCGTTCATCGAACTGCCCTCGCGCCAATCTGCCGAGCCTGTCAGCCGCCAGGAGCGAGCCGAGCTGTTGGCGCGTGTCCAGCGCAAGGGTTATATCGACGACTATAGCGGGGTCCGCATCAGCGCCCAGGGCCGGCGTTTTCGCATCGAACGCGCCCGGGTTTGGAACCTGATCGACGCCAGTGGCCGGCACCGCGGCCAAGCCGCCAGCTTTTCCGACTGGCAGTGCCTCGGGCCGTAAAGCAGGGGGACCGTAAACGGAAGTCTTTCCAGCGAGCGCGCTTCGACGAGAATCATTCGGCCCTTCGAAGCGCAGGGACGCTTGGAGCGAACAGGGCCGCCGGCTCGGCGGCCGTTCGGTGTGGTAGTGGAGACTTGATCTGATAATACCGGTTTCGATGATGTAACTGCTGTAAGGTCAAGTCGCGACTACTGCACATTGTCTGCTCGTCGCAATAATCAACAGCTACCTAGCATTCAGCTCTTCATCTCTCCAATATTTGGTGCCGGTTAGGTCTGCGGCCAGCATCAGGCCTTTGTCTGTGATTTGATAAACCGCCAATCCGTTAACAAAAGTTGCCCCTTTGCTAGCGCCTTTATCCCACACCTTAGCGGATGCTTCGGATCCTGCGTCCCAGCCTTCATCCACTAAGCCGCGAAACTTTGTTTCCGATTCGAACAAGAAAATAACCTGGTACCATTGGGCTCCCATCCCGACGTTGACGCCGCCTGACGCCATCTTCATCTAGCTGTGCTTACCGGTTGATTTCTCCACCGCGACGCCGGAGCCAAACGCCGTCGTAATCATGAACGACATCTTGCGAGAATCAAACACGGCGTAGCCGTAGCTCTTCCCATAGAGTTTCTCTGCAACGGAATTCGCCATAAACAATTCGTGCAGCGCACTTGCTGCCATATCGTCGATCTCCTGGTGCGATCGGTCCGGCGCGGCGACGTCGGTGACCGCCTCGGCCCCAGAGGATACGGCATCGCCCACCGTCTCCGTCGCTTCCGAGGCTCCCTGCTTCATCTTGTCCCACATGCCGCCGAATGCGACCAGGGGCAAACAAAACAACCCAATGGCAACCAATAGTTTCGTCATCGCTGAATTCCTAATTTCCGCATTCCAATGCTGGCCGCCTTCCATCCAGTCGGCTGCCTAATCGGCTTCATGATACGAGCGGCCAGATTGGGCAAGCCGAGCGGCTCGCTGGTGTCCGGCTTAGCCTTAACATGCTCTTTCGCATAGAGGCGTGGAGGCCGCGTCCCATTGCTCTGGCCCCTACTGGTTCTCCGGCCCCTGCTGGCGTCGCCACGACCGCACAAAAACAGAGTCCGGGGGGCGATACGAAAAAGGCCGCCAGACATGGCGGCCCTTGCGTACGGCAAAGGGTCGTTATTTCACTTGAACTGATTCCCACAGGGCGCTGTCTGGACAAACAACCCCTTCTTTACCTTCAAGTTTCGCGGCCTCAGAATCCGGATAGGCATCCCAGAACTTACCCCATTCTGCGAAAGAGGGCGCGACGACAACGAACATCAAGTCAGTCGCTCCCGTGACGTTGACAGCCACCGGGAAATATATAAAGGCCGCGAGGTTCTCCCCCCCCCTCGACTTGCTTGGCGGCCTTGAGCCAAGCCGCGGCATTTTCCTCCACAGCCTCTTCCTTGGTGTCAGGGCCCATCTCACATTTCCACATCTGAGTGGCCACACCCGAATAGGACGGAGTGGCTACCAACATGAATATCGCAACAAACATCAATTGAACGATCGTTTTCATCTCAAACCTTCCTTATTTTCTCTGGACCGATTTCACAGAAAGAAGTCGTCGTCTGGAACCCGCAATTCTTCCTACTAGCTTTCAGAAAGATAGGTTTTGCCCATACAACTGTCAAGGAGCATAGAGGGTGCCGCAGGGACCGTCGATGGCCGGCCAATCCAGGACCCTCTCGTACTAGAGCCACCCCCCCCTGAATCGACCGCGCCGGTCGCCGCGCTACTGTCTCCACGCCACATACACTCGAAAGCACCCGCGCTGCAAATCGGTCCTCCATCAGACCAGGCTTCGGATAACAAGAGCGGCACAGCCCTCAGTCACCCCGATCCTGTGGGCTTCAAAGCGCTCCGGTCCGCCGTGTCCGGGGGGGGCATGAACGACGCGCGGGCTCGGATCCAACGCGAACTCGAAGGCGTCGAGGCCAAAGGGCAATCCCTCCCCGATGGACTTCAGCGCCGCTTCTTTGAGGGTCCAGAGCTGAAAGAAGGTCCCCAGGCGCACTAGGCCGCCTGACCCTTCGACAACATTCGCCTCGGCTTCCGAGAAATACCGATGAGCGAGTTCCGCAGCCTCCAGATTCCGCGTTTGATCTTCGAGGTCAACGCCGATTCCATGTGTCCGCGACCAGGCCCCGAGAAGGCCGAACCGGCAGGAGGAAAAGCTAAACCAGATATCTGGCAGATCGGGAAGGTAGGGTCGGCCGTTTTCTGTCTCCTCGAAACCGATCTGCGACAAGGGCTGCGAAGACCCGAGGGCGGCGGCGCCGCAGAAACGACGAAACGCACGACGCTGTTTGAACTGGGCCTTGTCGTATTCGGCTGCAAAGCGGTCGGCTCTCTGCAGTTCGCTATCAGACAGGACTGACGAGCAATGCCTCGACGCCTCGGGATCGCGCGAAACCGGCGCATACAGCACGCAGACTGCATGACGCGCCGATGCCGGTGTCAGATCGCGCGAGCCGGAGGCGAAACGGTCCTTGATCCGGTTGCTATTGTCTCGAGTCATCGGTATCCATGGGCCGTGTCCACCGGTCATCGAAGTTGGTAACAGGCTCCGTGGGGCTGCCCCAGTACGTGCCTGTGGGCAGGTGCATCTCCTTCAGGACCATGCTCAACGGCAGGAGCGTTGTCTCAGGCTCGATGACCGCACCGCCCATGACCGTGGCTCCGAAGTTGACGGCGCTGCCGTCCTGGATATCGGTTCGCTTCACCTTGAGCATCATGTTCTCGAAGCTGTGATACTGCAGGATACCGGCGACGATGCAGTCGTTGCCGATGCTCACCGCGTTCCAGTCGAAGGCCTGCATCGGCGAGGCGAGGATGGTTCGTTTGCCGATCCGACACCCCATCCGCCGCAAGACGATATTCGAGAGCACCGTCCCGGCCAGAATCTCAGAGAGGCCTCCTGCACCAGACGAAGAAGCAGTCCTGGGCGAAGAAATAAGTAAAGTGCCGCCAGGACCAGAACGGCGCCGAGTGAGCGGAACCCCACTTGCTCCCGACGAGGACCTTCTTGATTGCGGCACAGAACACAACCAGGATGAGCTCCGCGAGAACCAAGGCAAAGAACGCGCTGACGACCACGTGTCCGCCCAACCGCAGCAGAAAGGTGTATAAACCACATAAACCAGCACATCGGCGATGCGCAAGATGCCGATGCTGAAAACGTCATTCAGGATGACACGCGCCAGGAAGAGGGGGAGGCTCGGCAGTTCCTGGGCCTCGTTCTCCGTCTCGAAGTCCGCACTCGCGAATCTCACCGGCGGGTTTCCCGCCACGGTTATGGGCTCACCGAGCCGCGACTTGCATCTGGCGACGGAACCGGATGTCGTTTCCCGGCGTGGAGACACCCAGCAGGAAATTGGTCGGAAACTGCCCGTACTCCGCGACGCAGTTGTTGCTGCTGAAGAAATTCGCGGGCATGTCGAGCCGGCGAAGCTTGAGGTGCTCGGCGCCCTGATCGAGCATGTTGGTATAACAGCCATGGGACCAGAACACCTGGGCGTCGGCGCTGGCCAGCTCCGGGACCAGGTTGAACATGAGGTCGCACTCCGAGGCGCCCAGGCGCGTGAAACGCACGCCCGCCAGTGCGCGCAGGTATTGCCCGGTGATGGTCCAGGTCCACAGGCGCTGGATCTGGTTCATCGTTTTCATCCGGTACATGAGCAGAGCGGCCTTGAGCCCGCGCGAGGGATAGAGCCCCGGCGAGGCGGCGGTGGCAGCGAAGAAAGAGGCAGCCCAGCACCGAGATCAGGACGATGGTGACCCAGGTGGTGATGAACGCATACAGGCCCATGTGCCAGACGATCTCGGGCAGCGGCGTGATCTTGAAGTACTCACTGGCGAGTTCCGTTTCTCTGACCGGTATGAAGGTGGCGGCGAACCAGGTGACCGCGGCGGTGGGGACGACCAGCAGCCAGAAATCCAGGACGACCTGCATCAGGATATTGAGCGTCTCCATGAACCAGGACGGGAACGAGTAACGGCAGCGTTCCGCCGTACGCTTCAGCGCCGTGCAACGGCCACCGAATCGGGCCGGGGCTCCCTCCCACATCTCCTCCGGACCCACGTCGCCGAGGATGGGAGTGAAGGGAGTTATCCAGGTGCCGCGGCCCACCGTCACATGGTTGGCGATGGCGGCCCGCATTCCGATCTTGCAGCCACTCTCGAGGTGAACAGGACCGACATGCAACTCCGGCCCCACCCATCTCGACAGGTGGATATAGGCTCCGGTCTGGATGGCGACATCGTCCTCGATGGAGAGCAGGTCCAGCGGTCCGGAGAACTCCGCGTCGTGCGCGCAGTGGAGGTTGTTACCCACCGTCGCCCCGAGCCGCCGCAACACGTATGCCATGAGCGGTGCGCTGCGGAACATCGAGTGCCCAGCGGGCGGAGCACCGAAGCTTCCAGCCGCCCGATACACCAGATCCGCAGGTGCATTCTGCTCCACTTGGGGTAAACACCCGGGGTCACGTTGTTCTTGTAGAGGTGACCACCCATGAAGAGCTTGATCAGCATGACCCAGAGCAGGCTGGCGAAGGGCAGAGCCAGGGCCAACAGGTACATCAGAAAACCGACGCCAATGAACTCCCAGAGGTACGCGGTCATGAAGAACTCGCCGATCTCCGCGAAGGCGACCAGCCCCAGGAAGCCGATCAAAGGCGGGGCGTACAATACGCAAGAAACAGGACCTGCAGGGTGGTGAAATAGCCCGACGGAGAGCACCTTTGCCGCTGCCTCATCGCGCCCGGTGCGGCCGCGTTCGAGTTCGCGGCAGCCGCGGTGGCATCGGGAGGCCTGCTGGAGCTCCTGCGGGCGACGGGCCACCTTTCGTCGCGGTATCGCAGTCACTGAGCAAGCGCCCGGACCGGCACCACCCACCCTGCGGCCCGCAGACGCTGCGCCAGTCGCGCGATGACGATCGAGTGCCCGCCATGGTCGACGAATACGTCGTCCCATCCCAACGGAGTTTCGAACACGTCCCTGCAGATCTCCAGCACCTCCTCACCGCCCGGTTCCGACGCTCGATTCTGCCCAGCCGTGCTTTCCCTGCCTCCGTGTTCGGCTTGCTCGTGGGTCGAGCCTCTACTGGCGATCCTCCGCTTCCGGCTCGCCGTTTGTCAGCAGATGCGACAGGTCGGGCAGCCGCTCCCGGTCGATCTTCCCGGACACCGGCTTCATGACGAACTTGTTCACCAGGAAGATCCTCGTCGGGACCGACGGCGCCGGAAGTTGTCTGGCCAGGGTCGCCGTGACCCGGGCCGCCCACTCCGCCGGTGCCGGAGCGACCTCCGAGATCATCGCCTCCGGAGACCGACGGCGCAGCGACGAAGGCGACCAGTTCCTGGTTCTGGTAGTCCAGCACGGCGGCCTCGATCTCCCCGAACTGCGTCTGGAGGATGTCCTCAACGGCCTGTATCTCGACGCGGTGACCGCGCACCTTGAGCTGCGCGTCAACCCGGCCGAGGAAGTGCACGCGCTGCGTCCGGATGTCGATCCTGCACTGGTCCCCGGTGCGGTACAGGCGGCCGAACTCGAGGGTGCGTGATGAACTTCTGGGCGGTCTGCTCCGGCAGGTTGCGGTACCCGCGCGCCACGTGCACCCCGCCAATGCAGAGCTCACCGACCTCCCCGTGAGGCAGCGGGCGAGTTGGCCGACCTCGAGGATGACGTAGGTGACGTTGGCGAGGGGCGAGCCGATGGTGACGGGCTCCCCCGGCCGCAGGCTCTGGCGGCTGGTGTCGGTGCTCGCCTCCGTCGGGCCGTAGGTATTGATGATCTGCCGCCTGCCCCGCGTCCAGGGCTCCACCAGCGCGCCGGGGAAGGCCTCGCCCGCCGGCACGATGTAGCGGCACAACGGGTAGGGCAGATCCAGCTCGGGGTTTGGCGTGAGGGTGGTCAGCAGCACCGGCGGACAGAAAAGCACCGTGACCTCCGCCTCGCGCAGGACGGGGACGAGGTCCGGGCCGGACCGCATCTGCTCCTTGGTCAGCATGACCACGGCGCAACCGGACACCCAGGCGCTGTACATCTCGGAAATGCTGCCGTCATATCCCAGCGACGAGGTGAGCGAGGTCGCGTCCATGCCCGGAACCAGATCGAAATAGTCTGCGTAGCTCAGCGCCAGGTTCACGTAGCCTGCGTGCGGGCACTCCACGCCCTTGGGCATCCCGGTGGTTCCGCTGGTGTAGAAGAGGGTCGCCAGGCGCTGCGTGGGGTCGTCCAGCCAGGGTGGCGGCGCGCTTCGGGGCCCGTTCTCTGGCAATGCCAGGACATCCAGTGTCGGCAGATCGCGGAAGCTGTCCTGCCCGCGCGTGAGAACGACCACCGGCTGCGCGTCCTCGAGCATGTGGGTGATCAGGGCTTCGGGCAGGGTGGTGTCGAGGAACATCACGGTGCCGCCCGCCTTGAGAATGCCGAGGTGGGAGGCCACGATCTGCCAGTTGTCCTGCGCCATGGCCACGGCCACGACCTGGTCCGGGCCGGTGAGGAACGGAGACAGGGCCGCCGCCACGTTTTCGGCCCGCGCGTCGAGCTCAGCGAAGGTCAGGGACTCTCCGGTGTGGGGAATCTGCAGGGCCGTGTGATCCGGGTATTTCCTGGCGGAGCGGCTGAAGATCTCTGTCAGCCACTGGACGCCTTCCTGGTGCGGAACGTTCACGAGGTGCCGGTCGCCAAAGACCTCCGTCAGGCTGTATGGGCAGGTGTCCGCCTGCCCGTCCGGCACGCTCTCCGCCGCCCAGAGGTAGCGCCTCCACGCCACGAACGTCAGCACGAAAAGGACCGCGGAAACAGAGGCTAGAACCGAGCCTATCATCTATTGACCTCACGCTGGTCCGGGCAAGCATCCGCGCGTTGCTCAATCGAAGTATCGCTGGAGCGTTCCGGTTCGGCGGACGTCCAGGGTGACGCAATGGAATCCCCCGCCCAGCATTCTTGGAGTGCCGCAGCTTGAGGGGGATGACATCGAGACCCTGTTTCTCCAGAAGCTTGATCAGACGCCGTCTGGTCCCGATCGACCACGACCAGATCCGGATTGATGCTGAACAGATTCATGTCGATCCAGTCGCTGCCGATGCTTCTGGAAAGATAGTCGGCATCATGCCTGTCGGTATTCTCCATCGGCGGGCTGTAGATGACCTCCCACTGCTTCAGGATCTCGGGCAGGGTATCGTCATTGAGACGCGCTGGATTGCAGAGCATCAAGCCTGGACGCAAGGCCACGAAAGTCGAGTCGATGTGGCTGCCATAGTAGACATCCTTAAGAAAGTGAACCCGAAAACCGTCGCCCAGGATCGTCTGCAGCCACTGCCCACCCATTTCGTTCCCCGTGCCGCTGACCAGATAGATCAAATCCCGGCCCAGACGCAGGACGTTTGCCGCATCGAAAGCCGGCTCATCGTTCCGGGGCGTGGGCTTTTCGAGATCGACTTCGAACAACGAGTCCAGCAGCATGGGCTTGGGGGCGCTGTACCACTTTGCCCCTGACTTCAGGTAGTCAACCAGCATCGCGCGATAGCTGAATGTTTCCTGGGCGCGGCTGCGGATGACATTGGGTGTTTCGATGATCTGATCGCCTATGACGAGCATGACGTCGCGGGGGCAATAATTGTAGTACCCCTCGGATTCCCAATGGATCGTGGAAAATCTGGCCTCGTGCGGCCATGTCTCCGGGCGTTTGACGGTAACTCCCAGTCCTTCCATGACCGCAACGAATGCATTCAGATCCTCTTCCGTCTCTTCAATGATCTGTTGTGGAAAAGGACCCTGCGGCATTTCCTCCAGTGAACGGTCGGGAAACTCCGCCAGCCGGGTGCTCAGGTCCGGCGTGGGATATCGCGCCCGCAGCGGATTCCCTACGATGACTTCTTCAAGTGGATCCCACTCGTTGCAGCTCCAGACGACTGACATATGGTTCAAATCCCTTCAAAGTACGACCGTTAGGCAGGCCTGAACGGCAATTTATGCGCGGGCGCGCCCCGGTGTGGCGGGAGCGCTCTCGCGGAGGCGAAAAGTGTACAGCTTCGGCGCGTCAGCCGTCGGGCAGAAACCCCGCCACGCGCGTGCCGATGCCCTCCTCTTCGGCCAGGTTGCGCGCCAGTCGGCCGACGGCGAGATCGAGAACGCCGAGACCGAAGGGGCTGAAAATCGACACTCCTTTGCATATCTTCCTGGGCGGCGCGTTACCGAGCAAGACATCCGCCAGTGTGGCAGCGAATGAATCCCCGGCTGCCGGACTGCTGCTCCGCCAGATGCACAGAGGTCTCCGCCCGACAGACGTGATCGACATCGTCCACTACGTTGTCGGCCGCCAGGATCACCTCGGGCTTCAGGTCGCGCAGGGAAACATGCAGAATCGTGCTGCCCGGCTGGAACCGGACCTCGGAACCCACGTGGGGGGCCAGCGCCGTGGTGGCGAAGGAGATCAGACGGCACTCGGCGGCGACCTCCTCCAGACTGCCGGCGACCACGCGTTCGGCCCCGGCGCAAAGCGAAGCGCACTTCTCCAGAAAGGAGACGGCGCGGCGCCTCTCAGTGTCGAACACCAACAACCTTCGCGGAACGCCCGACACGGCCAGGAGGAAACGCAGGATCTCCCGGTTGATCACCCCGCAGCCGACCAGACCGATGGACGCGTTCTCTCCCCCGGAAGCCAGGTACCTCGCCGCCAGGGCCGCACTGGCAGCGGTCCGCTTGGCGCTGATCTGCGATCCCTCCAGCAGGACTTCCGGCCTGCCGGTATCGGCGGAATTGAGGACCATGACGGCGGAGGCCCGCTCCATCCCCTGCTCCACGTTCTTGGGGAAGGAGGCGATCCACTTCATGCCGGCCACGGGTTCACTGCCCCCCAGAAAGGCGGGCAAGGCAATGATCCTGTCGCGCGGCTTGTCCGCGAAGCGGAGAAAGGTCGAGTGGGGCAGGCTGCTCTGCCCAAGGGAATGGGCTTCGTAGGCCTGGCGCACAGCATCGACGACTTCCTCCTCCCTTCCCTCCAGGAGCGACCTCACGTCCTTCGGCGGTGAGTACCAGCAAGCTGTTTGACACGGTCGTCTCCTCTTAGAGATCGATCTCGCTCACCGAACCCAGGTGCTGACGACCGATCTCCAGCCCGTTCTGCGCCAGCCACGATTGCTGAAGATGGAGGACGCGTAGTGCTCTCCGCGGTCGGCACAGATGCAGACTGCCCGTTCGACCTTCCTGTGTGATTGCAGATACCGGGCACAGGCGGCCAGGCAAGCCCCGCTCGACCCACCGACCTTTATTCCGGTAGCGGCATCCACGGCCCGGCAGAAGGCAAACGCCTCACGATCTCCAACGTAGATGAGTTCGTCATAGAGTCCGGTGGTCACAAACTCGGATCGCCGACTGGAGCCCATGCCGGTCAGCTTCCGCACGCCGGGAGATCCGCCCAGGGCCACCGACCCCCTGGCGTCAACCGCGATGATCCGCGTGTCCGGACTTGTTTCGCGGAAGTATCGCCCGATGCCCGCCAACGTGCCGCCTGTGGAGACGGCGACGAAGACGGCATCCACCCTGTGCTCCATCTGCCGGGATATCTCAGGCGCAGTGCCCGTGTAGTGGGCTTCCGGGTTGGCGGCGTTGGAGTATTGGTTCGTCCACAGCAATCCGGGATCTTCAGCGAGCATTTCCCTGATGCGCGCCAGCCTGGTCAGGAGATACCCGCCTGTTTCGTCGGGCGTTTCGACCATTGTCGTCTCGGCGCCCAGGTCGTGGAGCCGGCGCATGTTCTCCGCGGTGACCTTGGGGTCTACCACCGCGGTAAACTGATAGCCGCGATCGCGAGCGAGCATCGCCAGGCCGATGGCGAGATTGCCGGAAGACGATTCGACCAGCCGCCCGCCCGCACTCAGCTGGCCGGTGTTCTCCAGGCTTCGAAGCAAGCTGAGCGCCGTGCGGTCCTTGATGGATCCGCCCGGATTGTCGCCTTCGAGCTTGAGATAGACGTTCCGACTCTTCCCGTCGATCAGCAACCGGATCCGCCGAATAGGCGTGTTGCCTATCTGAACGACAAGTCCAAAATCCGCACTGGACTCCTCCGCGTCGGTAGTCAGCCCGGATTGTGGGCACCCGCATGTGGCCATTCTTCCTCCTCGCTCCAATCGCGTAGATAATGCAGCGAAAGCGAGGCTTCTTTCAAGGAGCCTCGAAGCGCCTAGACGATGTTGACAGGACGCTGCGGATCTGAGTTGTCTCAGATCGACGCGGCAGTTGCTCGTTCGCTAATTCGTAATACTGCCGCCGGGATGCTCCCAAAGCGACGGCACACACCGAAGCGGGGCTTTCGGTCACTTTCGGTTAACGGCGTTCCGATCGGCAAACTAATCTTTATCGGAGATTGACAACCCTCATCCGACTAAGGTTTCCGCATTGGTTGCACTCTCCAATAGGTCAGAGACCTCCACAACCATTCAAACGGGCCGTAGAGGAATAGCCTCGTCCAAATCAAGCTAAACATGATCTGAAAGATCCAGATGCAGACAATCACAATGAAAACATCCAAACGGGATAATTGATTGAATTGGGCAAGACCAAACCCATAGAATACAACTACCCCAATGACCGACTGAAGCATATAATTAGATAAGGCCATTCTGCCTACCGCAACCATCCAATCGCCGACGCGTTCAAAAACCTTCATTTTAAAAATAAACACAATCAGGCTGAGATAGCCGAGCACAAGTGGTACCCGGCCCAGATCCATAAAAATGAGATAATACTGTTCATCGACAGGGTCAAAATCGTTTGTATACAGGCCAAGATTTATCCAGGTGTGAATCGCTAACCCTATACCGATACCGAGAGACGCTATCGCCAGATAAACAGGTCGTTTTACGCGGCGATCGAAAAATCCCATGCGAAACAGCATTATCCCCAGAAACATGTAGAGACTCATGTCCCATCCATCTTCTTTATAGAAAATCTCCGTTTGTTCTTCGACTACACGCTCTCGATTGTATATGAATATCTCGAAATAGTGGCCTGATTTTACTCGACGCTCGTCTTCAATCGACCCGTAATCCGGCCGCGTATCGTCGAGGATTAGTTGCCACTGATCGATTACTTCCTGCTCAACTGAGGTAAGCGGTTTAGCCGCTTGCTGTTTGTTCAGCAAGCTGACGAAACTCTGCTGCAGGTCCGCTAACTCACGATATTCCGCAAGCGGCTGGATGGTTAGTGCAGCAAGACAAATCAGCGCCGCGGCCGTCAAGGTGCGATACGATGCGTTTCTGAATGCAAATAGAAACATACCCAATATAGCGTATTTAAACAGTACATCCCCCCACCAAAGAAATATATATGCGTTAACCAAACCGAAAACAAGCAGCCACAATAAGCGCCGAAAGTAGATATCAGCGGCGACGCTTCCGTCGATATGCCGCTCTAGGTTTTCAACGATTAAGATCGAACTCACACCAAAAAGAAGGGTGAACAATCCTCTCATCTTCCCGGAAAAAAGTATTTCCGAGATAACGCCCACCCAAAAACTACAGCCCTGCTCAGGATCGGTTGCATGAAAATCCAAAACGAGATCTTCAGGATAAGCCATGTCGGGGATATTGATAGTTATTATACCGAGAACAGCCACCCCCCTGATGATATCAATAACACGGATTCTCTGGGTCTGCTCAACTAAAGAGTATTGCATTAATAATATTTCGGTAGACCACCGCTTCTGGTGGCAAGACTCGAAAGGGCTCTGCGATTACGGCTTGCAGAGAGGGCGTCGGCCTCTTTTGAACTGGCATGTTCTAAAGGCCATGATGAGAGACTGGAAAAGCCAAGACCGGGGAAAAAAATTATTAGAAACATCAAGTCTTGTTTGGGCATGAATAGGGGCGGAACATGAATGAGATTGCATCTCTAATGAAAACGGTGTGCTCCATACAATCCGTCCCATGGACGCCAATTGGATATCAATATTTGCCGCTATCTCTCGATCGCTGTAAGCACCTGGTGCCTGAGCCGCTAGGATATCGACGATTATAGCGGCATCGGCATCAGCGCGCGCGCAGCCGGCGCTTGCGCATAGCGCGTGCGCTGGAACCTGATCGGCGCCCACGGCCGGCGCCTCGCCCAGGCCGCAAGCTTCTCCCACTGGAAATGCCTATAGGAAAACGCTGATTTAATCGCGTTTCCCAAGCGGGGCAGGATGCCCTGCCATTCTCAGGCGACCAACCGCCTGAAAATGAGGGGTTCGGAAACCGCGTTTTCGAAAGCCGTGCTGCAAAAAGCCAGGGAGGGCTTTTCTCAGCGGCTCCCTGGGCGCCATTCAGCACCGGTTCAGTAGCAGCCACCGAGAATGAGTTTCCAGGTCGGGCCTGGCCCAATTCGCCCGGCCGCTTCGAGACCGCTTCGGAGGCAACTCCATGAATCGAAATCTCCGGCTTCTAGGCGCCGGGCTGTTGACCATTGGCCTGGGGGCAAGCCTGCCGCAGAGCGCCGCAGTTGGCAGCCGGGGCGATCACCAGAGCTACCGCGGCAGCCTGATGGGCCTGTACTTCGACTATCCCGGGCACCACCTGGATCTCGAGCGCTGTTGGCGGCCCCATGGATACCACTTCGATCATCGGTTCCGGCACTGGCCCGGTGACGATGGTCCCAACTACCGTGGTGAGCGCGCCGGCGGCGACGAGGACCCGCAAGACGACCGGTGAGCCGCGCATCTACGCGGTCGTGGAAGTGGCCGTTCGGCAGGTGGGGCGGCGCTCGGGGTGTTCGGGAGAAGGCGAAACGCTAGCCATCGGGGTTCTAATGAGGGCATTGCCACCCGGACCCGCATCGCCTTTGCGGGCTAACTCCGCTACCCGCGCCTTGAGCGACGGGACTGCCAACGGTCGTTCAACCCTGCGGGTCCGCCTCCATGGCGGCACGTATCCGAGCTTTGGGCAGCTTTGAGCGCTCGGCAAACCGCCGGATCACCGTTTCCGTCTCCCCCCCCTGCTCCAACTCGAGCCGGACGTCCTGGGCCGCCAAGCGGATCATGCGTTCGCGCCGCCGCTTCTGCAGCTGCTGGCGTGCCGTTCTCCCTCCGTCCTTCTCCCGTGCCGGCGCGCTGAACACCTGGGCCGGGTCCACCCCGTCCAAAACCCGACCGATCATCCAGGCAATCAGGTCCAGGGTCTCCGCTTCCACCCTGGAGCCGCTACCCACCTCTTCCACGAACCCGTGAAGCAGGGTGTGGGTTTCGTCCGGATCTCCTTCGCGAACCCCCAACAATTGGGCCCGGGCCGCAAGCTCCAAGTGGTAGCCGGGGTCGTATCGCTTGCTCTTCACACCGTTTCTCCTGCCCACAGACCAGCCGAACCGGTCCGCCATCAACACCGCTTCGACCGTTCGAAGCGGGCAGCAGCCAGGGTATTACAGCGGAGCCTGATGGAGAAGCGCCCGGCAACGATGGGACGAGCCGGCGGTGCGGCTCCCGCCCGCTTTTCGTTGCCCAGCCGCCTCAGAATACGATCGAGAACTGAGCTGCAAAGCGATCGACGTGGCGGTAGGGCACTTCATCGTCGCTCTCCGCTAGCCCGGACTGAAAGCGGCCGCGCAGGTATTCAAGGGTGAGCGCCGAGGTGCGGTGCAGGCGCCAGGTGAAAGAGGGGCCAAACTGCAGTTCGGGCTCGTCCTCGACTTCTTCGCTGCCCTCGACCCTCAGCGACCACTCGAAAATCTCGTTGACATAGCGAGTGAATTCCAAGTTCCAGGCGAAGGGCCGATTGCGGTCGCCGTCGAGTTCACGGAAGTCCCGCAACGCTCCGAGCGCCTCCAAGGACAACTCCAATTCGTCCCCCGACCACAAGAAATAGCCACTCGCGGCCCCCACGCGGCGGCTAAAGCGATCGCCGGAATCGGACAACACGCGGCTATCGGCGTCGGCCAGGTCAGACTGGTAACTCAGGCCGAACCGCACCCCTCGGCGCGGCCAGACATCCAAGGATGCGGCCCAGTCCCAATCCCGGGTATCCCGACTCGACTCGCGGGCGCTTCCGCGGTAGGCGCACAATTTGAGGTCCAGGGTGTCCCGGGGTGCGAAACCAAGCGTGACCGCATTGGCTCGGGTCTCGCCCAGTTCCAGGATCGGCCCGATGGCGAAATGGCTGATGTAGACGCCGAAGGGAGTGTACAGCTTGCCGGCCTCGAGTTCCCAAGGCTTGACCTCGAAACTCAGGAACGCCTCCTCGGTAAACAGCTTGCCAGTCTGGGTGTCATATTCGAGCACCAGCTCCGCCTTGGCAAAATCCAGGGGCGCTGCCTCGAGCCCCAGCTGCAGGGAGGCGCCGGATTCGGTAAAATCCTCGGCGCCCGACCCATCGTCGAGCGCGAAATCCTCGACCAACCCTTCAAACTCGAGCAGAAAGGAGGCCGTGAGCCAGGGAGTAATCGGATGCTTGAGGCCCGCTTCCCGACGTTCGGCCTGGGTGACGTAGAGGCGACCGCCGGGCTCCTCCCTAACGCCGGGGCCGGCATCCCCAGTGTCGTCTTCCAAGGCGCCCTCCTCCGACTCATCCTGGGGCGGGGCTTGGCCAACGTCCGACCCTTGTGTATCCGCGCCCGCCTGCCCGGCGGCCAGGTGCAGTGCGCACCCCAGCAGCCAGAGCGCCAGCAGCAATCTCCGCCACCGGCAGCGGCTCACGAATTGGCCAACCACGAACGCCTGCACAGGGATTACTTCGCGATCAAGGGCCGGTGCCGGCGGGTTGCGCATCGCTCGGCAGGGTGACCGTGAAACGGCTGCCGCTGCCGGGCTCACTCTCCACCACCAGATCGCCGCCGTGGCTGCGTGCCACCGCCCGCGCGAGACTCAGGCCGAGACCGAAGCCGGGTTGGGAGCGGCTCTGGTCGCAGCGAAAAAAGCGCTCGAAGATCTGCCCTTGCTCGGCCAAGGGGATTCCAATCCCGGTATCGCGCACGGCCACCGAAACTGCCCGCTCCATCGGCGCCACTTCCACCGCCACCTCGCCCTGCTCCGGGGTGTACTTGAGCGCGTTGTCCAGCAGGTTCGCCAACATCCGTTGCAGGAACTTGCGGTTGCCGCGCACCCGACAGCCGTCTGCCAGACGGGTGCTGAGTCGAATCTGCTTATCCTCCGCCAGGGTGGCGAAGAGTTCACAGACGTCGCTGACCGCCGCGGCCAGGTCGACCTCGTCGGCCGCCTGGCGGCTGGCCCCCACTTCGGCCTCGGCCACGTCCAGGGTGATGTTGATCATCTCCAGCAGGCGGTCGCATTCCTCTAGGGTATCGGCGGCGGAGGCCTGGTACTCGTCGAGCGTCTTGGCACTGAGCAAGGCCAGCTCGGAATGGGCCCGAATCCGCCCCAGGGGGCTGCGCAGGTCGTGAGCAATATTGTCGGTCATCTCGCGCATGCCCGAAATCAACGAGCGGATGCGCTCGGTCATGCGGTTGAAGCTGGCCGCAAGGCGTTCGATCTCGGCGCCCCGGTTGCCGCGCGAAACTCGGCTCTCCAAGTCCCCGTGGGCCACCCGCTCGGCGGCGCTGCTGACCTCTTCCACCCCTCGCAACGCCCGGCGCGCCATGGCCCAACCCACCAAAGCGGCCAGTAGTGCCGCCAGCGCGAAGGTGAAGCCAAACAAGCGCAGAATGAATCCCATAAACTCGGCCCGCTCCTCCAGGGATTCGCCGATCTGCAACCAGAGACCCGGGCCAAGGGGGGCGCTGATCACCCGGGTGGCGTGATCTTCGCCGCGCCCAGACAGGTTGGCAAACACCGGCTCGCGTTTGCTGTCGATCCACCCCTCCTCGACGGAGGCCGCATCCAGCCGGGGCCAGTGCGAGGTGTCCGAGCCGAAACGCTGCCGCCCCGCGGCGTCCACCACCCGCAGGAACAGCTCCTGCGGGTGGTTCGACTTGGCCTCTCTTTGCAGCTCCGATTCAACTCGGGGCAGGCCCTCTTCGGCAAGGAGAATGCGGAATTCGGCAATGTCCTCGGCCAGATCCTCATCCATCTCCTCGCTGATGCTGTGATCGATGAACAGATAGAGCGCGAGCAGGGCAGTGCCCAGGCAGATCAGAAAACTGGCCGCGTATCCCAGGGTAAGGCGGGCAGCCAGGGTTTCAGGCATTGCCTTCATCCGGCTTCCTGAGGACGTAACCGAGCCCGCGCACGGTATGGATCAGATTCACGCCGAAGCCCTTGTCCACCTTGTCACGCAGGTGGCAGATGCGGGCCTCCACCAGGTTGGTGTTGGGGTCGAAATTGTAGTCCCAGACCCGCTCCATGATCATGGTCTTCGAGACGATGCGCCCGGCATTGCGCATCAGGTATTCGAGCAAGGAGAACTCCTTGGGCTGGAGATAGATCTTCTTGCCCGCGCGCACCACGGTGCGGGCCAGCAGGTCCACCGACAGGTCGTGTACCTCGAGGGAGCTGGCCTCGGTGGTATTGCTGGCCCGCCGCAGCAGGGCCTGCACCCGCGCCAACAGTTCGGAGAAGGCGAATGGTTTGGTGAGGTAGTCGTCGCCCCCCTGCTGCAGGCCCTTGATGCGGTCGTCCACCGAGCGCTTCGCGCTGAGAATGATGACCGGCAGGTCGATCTTGCGCTGACGCAGGGTCTCGATCAACGACAAGCCGTCGAGCTGCGGCAGCATGATGTCCACGATGGCCCCATCGTAGCCGCCGGCGAGCGCCAGCTGCAGGCCGCGCTGACCATCGCTCGCGTGGTCCACCAGGAACCCCGCCTGCTGCATGCCCTTGACCACGAAAGCGGCGATCTTGGCATCGTCTTCCACCAGGAGTAATCGCATCTTACCTGCTCCGCATGGCCAAGGCGGCGCGCACAGCCGCCGCCGGTCCCCGTAGTACCGAATATAGCACCGAGCCCCAACCCCCGGACCGCGAACCAGATTGCCATTTGGTTATCTTGGCCGGCGGCGGCGTCAGCTTACCAATTGGTCATGTCCGGACAAGCCGGCGGTTAGCTTGGCTGCTTACCATTGAATTGCCGGGGACGAAGACCCTGGCGGGAAGCACCAAAACCGACTGCAACCAACGGAGACAGCCATCATGTCGAAAATCCGCTTGCTACCCAATCCGGTCCTGACCGCCGCCAGCGCCTTGTGCCTGTTCGGCGCAGTTTCGAGCCTAGCCCTGGCCGAGGACATGGATGACGGCGAAGACGACAACTCCGCCCCGGAGGTGGAGCTGTTCTGCGATCTGGCGAACGACGGCCTGAGCTGCGAGACCGATACCCTGGTGACGCCCAGTATCATCGCCGCCTATGCCCAGCGGCAGTTCTGCACCCTGAACGCGGAGGCGGCGCGCTTCGGCTGCCTCAACGAAGCGGAAGACGACCGCTGGATCGCCGTCGGCAACTGTCTGAACGCCAGCGACCCGGCCTGCTTCGCCGATGCCAACGAAGAAGCGCTGGAGAGCCAGGCGTTCTGTAACGAGCAGTTCGACGCACGGCTGGAGGTATGCGCCGCCTTGGGTGAGGCCAAGTACGATCCCATGCCCGACCCCGCGAACTTCGTCGACCCAGCAGACATCGGCAGCGCGGTAGCGGCGAACCCCTACCTGCCCCTGATCCCGGGCAGTTCCTGGGTGTACGAAGGCGAAGAGACGGTTACCGTCACCGTCACCGGCGACATCAAGGAGATCCTCGGCGTACCCTGTGCGGTGGTGCGAGACGTGGTCGAGGAAGACGGCGAACTGGTGGAAGACACCTACGACTGGTTCGCCCAGGACCTGCAGGGCAATGTCTGGTACTTCGGCGAGATTGCCCGCAACTACGAAGACGGCGAACTGGTGGACCTGGAAGGTTCCTGGAGCGCCGGGACGGACAGCGCCAAGATCGGCGTCGTGATGCCCATCGACCCGCAACCGGGCGCGGTCTACCGACAGGAATTCCTGCTCGGCGAGGCTGAGGACATGGCGGAGGTACTGCAACTGGACGGCAGCGCCGTGACCCCGGCCGCCGCCTGCGGCGGCGATTGCCTGGTCACCTCTGGAATACACCCCGCTGGAACCGGATGGCGCGGAACATAAATACTATGCCCCCGGGATCGGCATGATCATGGAGCTCGACCCGGAGACCGGCGAGCCCATTATCGAGCTAGTGGAATACACACTGCCCTGAGCAGACTCGTCCACCAGCGAAACGCTATACCATCGGCGTTTCCCTAGTCGCCTGCAGCCGCCGGATCACTCGGCGGCTGCAACCGGGACAGAAACTTGATCTCCGGAAACAGCGCCTGATGCTGGGCGCCGACGAAGCGCCGCCAGACCGCCTGCTCGGCGCTAACCCGCACCGAAGTGAACCAACCTTCCTTGGTCACCGTTCCCGCCAACTCCCCGCCGCCGATGGCGGCGATCACCGGGTCGTTGTCCATCAAGGCGATCCCCAACCGGCCGTTCTCGACAAGGTAACTCACCGTCAGGTAATCCGGATCCTCCGGATCCGGCGGCTGCCACTTCAGATTCAGATAGCGCCGTTCACCCAACCGGGAGCTATGGCCGTAGAACTGGGACAGCTCCAGCTCGCCGTCATTGTCGATCGACAACATCACCAGCCGCAGCCCAGCGCCATCTTCTTCCCTGCCGATATGGATATAGCCGTGGCCGCCGGACTCGCTCCAATACCAGGAGCCGATGAGCGCCGGGTCCAGGGACTCGGCGCCCGGATCGGTAAGGGGGTGCAGAGAATAGGGAATACAGCCGACTAGCAGAGCCGACAGCAGGAGCATAGTCAGATTGCGTAAGGCGGGTAAAAACCAGGTCATGGGTGCTTCCTTTCGCCGCGGCCGCCACTGCTCGGCTCGATCCGCTGGAGCCTTTCAGTCATGGCAGGATCGCCAACGAATCGAACCAGGTCTTAGCCCCAAGCAGGGCCGGCACAGCGCACTCCGCGTGATCTCCGAATATCAGGGTTACCAATTCCACATCGGCGCCGGCGGCGTCGAACCAGTCCCGGGCCACGACGGAATTGGCATAGGGCACCTGATCATCGCCAAGACAATGGTAGAGGCGGGTCGGGGACACCGGGGTCCAGCGGTAGACGTCGTTGGTTTCCAGCGCACTGATCAAAGGGTGATACTCGCTGCTTAGCAGCACGGCCGCCAGCCCCGGCTCGATCACCTCCAGGGGTACCGGCGGCAGCGCCCGGTTGATACTCCCGCGGTCGTGCTCGCCGTCAAAGAGCGGGACGATCGTCTCGCCATACTCCGGCGCCAACAGGTCGGTCGGGTCGTCCTCGAATCCGTAGATCTGATTGTAGCTAAGCAACACATACGGGAAATACATCGGGTTCGGCACCTCGGTGCCGGACAAGGCCAGTTCCAGCATAGTGCCCGACAGATCGTAGGGCCCCGCCATGGGCGCCGCGGCGGTTATGGCGAACTCGTCCCGGTGATGGGTTTCGATCTCGCGCTGGGCTGCCATGGTCGCGTAGCCGCCCTCCGAGTAGCCGACCAGGAAAACCTGACCATTGAGCGGGTATTCGCTGCCGAGGGCCAGGGACCGGGCGGCCCGGATCAGATCGATCACCGCCCAGGCCAGGGTCTTGGCGTGCATGAAGGGGTGCAGCCCCGCGCTGTCGCCGAATCCCAGGTAATCCGGCACCAGGGTCAGATAGCCCTGGGACCCCATCAGGTAGAGGGCAAGATCGGCCCCGGTCGCCGCCGGATCGACGCTGGGGGCATTGTCCCGGCTGGCGATGGTGCCGTGCTGCACGCTCAGCAACGGGACCCCCGCAGAAATGCCCAGGGGTGCGCCGACAAGGCCCGAGGCCGGAACCAAGTTGCCGAAGGCATCCAGCGTCCGATACCCGACCCGAAACAGGGCCACATCGAAACGCAGATCCCCTGCCGCGGCAGCGACCAGGCCAACTTCGGTCAGAATCTCGGCGGGCGTTTTCACCCCAAGCAGTTCGAACGACAGCACCTCGCCCCGACCGGCGGGGCTGACGAATGGCGCCGCCGCGGCGACTCGGAAGACGCCGTCGCCGTCGAAGGCGAGTCCCGCGCTGTAAAGTTCGCCGCGGAAGCCGACCAAGGGAATGTCAACCGCCAGCGCCGCGTCGACACTTGCCAGCGCGGCCTCGGCCGCGAGGCTCGGCGGGGCCCGCGGGCCAATTTCATCCAGCGCGAACGCCAGCCCGTCACCAGCCGCAGGCGTCAGCGACGCCGCGTAAGTCTGTTGCTGAAAGGCGACCCAGGGCAGGTAAAGATCGAGCTCGTCGGATAGCAGGCTCACTGCTTGCGCCGCGGATGCCAGCCAGGGGGCACAGCAGAGCATCGCGTAGAGAAATCGTTTCCGAGCGCTTCTGCTCACCATTGTCGGCCTGCGTCTGTGTCAATCATCGAATCGGCGGCGTCTTCCCCTCATCGCCGCAAGCCCGGGTTCAAATTACCCCATCCAACGGCGTGCCGCCAGCGAAAGCTGCCGCTAAGCCTCCGACAACCCGGGAGGGCCAGTCCGTTGAGGACAACCTCGCGAACCTATGCAATGCAGCGGAGCCAGCCCGAAACCCGCGAAAGCCGAGGTCATCGAAAACTACAGCTCTCGATCACAAGGCTAGTCCGCAAGAACCCTGACCATCGGAGGGCTGCGACGTTTCGCCGGCATTGCCGCTCCCGGCGCTCACCGCCTCAGCCGCGGGCAACTCGGGATCTGGTGGACGCCCGAATCCCTTGAGAGGCTGCAATGCCGCGATTGCGCACACTGGTTTTCTCGATAGACAGCAGCAGGGATCGGCCGAGCCATGCACGGCCTGCGCGCGAACGTCTCAGATTTAGTTGGAAGCAGACACCAATCTCCCGCTCGTTGCGAATACCGCGAGACCCGTTCCGATTAATCAACGCGTACGGACGGTAAGGCGGCGATCTGACAGGAATCGTTCCCGAGTGAGCAACCCAAAATGCTCGCAGCGACGGGGCGTGTTTTGGCCTCACGCGCAGCAGCCTGCACAGGATCTGCGAAGCGTTTCACTCATCGATTCGCCGAAGACTTTCTGGTAGTCCAGCGCAAAGTATCCTGGGTGGTCGAATGTGCACTTTGCGCAATCGTCACCGAGATGGATGTTAAGCGACCGTTCAACAGATCCTGACAAGAGACCTGCGGTCCAGAAAGAAGCAGCGGAAAATTGGCGAGCGATAAGCTTCTTGGATCGCCGACCCTGCGCACCTTGCTCCGGCTACGGCACTGGGCAGCGCGACGAGCGCAGGGTCTGGGAGGGCAGCTCGCCGAACATCTGCATGTAGAGTCCTGCGAACCGCCCGAGGTGAACGACGCCGTAGCGCTTGGCGAGGTCGGCCACGCGCAAGTTGTCCTCGGACGCACTGAGCAGCTCGCGACGCATGGCGTTGACGCGCAGCACGGCGACGTAGCGCGCCGGGGAGAGTCCGAGGTAATCACGGAACGACAGCTCCAGGGTACGGCGCCCGACGCCCAGGGCCTGCGCCAGCTCGGCGATGGAGGGCCTCTCCGTCTCCTGCTCATCGACCAGCCGCTCGAAGCGCCGCAGCAGCTCGGCGCGGTCGCGAAAGTTGGGATGTCGGTGCTGATTTCGCTGCGTTTCCATGGCCTGATAGAGCTCTTCGAGCAGGGCATCCCGGAACGCGCGCTGCTCTTGGGTGCCCAAGAGTCCGCCCACCGCTGAGTGCATGAGCCGCGCCAGATAGGCGTGCTGTCCGGCCCGGGGCGAGACCACCGACATCCGCTCGATGCTTTCTGCAGAGATCCCAGCCGCCAAGAGCGCGTCGCTCTCGAGCTGCACGCTGCACCACTCGGTGGCGCCGGGCAGCACATAGTCCAACTCCCCCCCCTCGGGGAAGACGACCAGGTCGTGCGCCCGCGAGCGAATCCCATTGATGCAGCCCGGCTCGCGATCCGACAACAGGAACCCGATCGTGATGCGGCTGGGCGAAAACCCGCCTCGCGCGAGCAGGGTTTGGGAGTAGCAGCCGCGGTCGACCACCAGCCCCCCGACCTCGGCCCGGACCAGCTCGCCGCGGAAGGGGCCGGGGTGAAGCTGACGGTGCTCGAAGTCCGCATCTTGCACCGCCTCGGAGAGCAGATCAGGATCGAACACCGCGAGTGCGATGCGACGCGGCTGCGAGCGGGCCAGCGTACGCGTCGGCCGAACGGACGGCTGTTTGAGCAGCGGGAGACTCATGGTCGGTTATCCTGATTCGCCATTCCGCGATATGGAAACGCTAGAAAACGCCGAATTTTCAGTCGGTTGGAATCTTGAAAAATCGCGTAGCGTCCTGCCTCGCACGGGAAACGCTGTTAAGACAGCGTCTCCTCAGTGGCCAGTCTACAAGACTTGACCCTTTTCGAAGCAAGTCTTTGCCTCCCCAAAGCAGGACTTTTGCGCAAAACGGATAGTCTGTTTGACGTCTCAGAACCCCCGTCTATATTCTTTTTCCGACTATTTTCATCAACTATTAGCAAGCAAGAGGGTGAAGGATGAGAACAAGCATGCTACAGCTTCTGCCAGCCTTGGCGCTGGCCGCTCTTGCCGTGGGCACCGCCCGCGCCGCGGACAAGCCCAATATCCTGGTGGTCTGGGGCGACGATGTCGGTCAGTCCAACATCAGCGCGTACACCCACGGGCTGGTCGGCTACAAAACGCCGAACATCGACCGTATCGCCAACGAGGGCATGACCTTCACCGACTACTACGGTGAGCAGTCGTGTACCGCCGGCCGGTCGTCATTCATCACCGGCCAGAGCGTGTTCCGCACCGGCTTGTCCAAAGTGGGCCTACCCGGCGCCGAGCTGGGTCTCAGGATCGAAGACCCAACCATCGCCGTGATGCTCAAGGGGCAGGGCTACGCGACCGGGCAGTTCGGCAAGAATCACCTCGGTGACCGCGACGAGCACCTGCCGACCAACCACGGCTTCGACGAGTTCTTGGGCAACCTCTATCATCTCAACGCGGAGGAAGAGCCGGAGAACGCGGACTACCCTGGCGACATGGTCCTCGCCAACGGCAAGACCTTTCAAGAGCAGTACGGCCCGCGCGGCGTGATCCACTCCTGGGCGCAACCCGACGGCACGCAGAAGATCGAAGACACCGGCCCGCTGACCAAGAAGCGCATGGAGACCGTCGACGACGAGACCTCCGATGAGGCCATCCGCTTTATCGAGGAAAACACTAAGGCCGGCAAGCCCTGGTTCGTCTGGTGGAGCGGCACGCGGATGCACTTCCGTACCCACGTCAGCGACGACAACATGGCAACATGCAAGGCGCAGTATCCGAACGCCGACGAGTACGCCTGCGGCATGGTCGAGCACGACGCCGACATCGGCAGGTTCCTCGACAAGCTCGACGAGCTCGGCATCGCCGACAACACCATCGTCTTCTACTCCACCGACAATGGCCCGCACTACAACACCTGGCCCGATGCCGCCGCGACCCCGTTCCGCGGCGAAAAGAACACCAATTGGGAGGGCGGCTGGCGCGTGCCTGCGATGGTGCGCTGGCCCGGCAAGATCCCGGCCGGCGAATGGACCAACGAGATCGTCCATCACATGGACTGGTTGCCAACCTTTGTTGCCGCGGCCGGTGACCCGAAGGTCAAGGAAGAACTCATGCAAGGTGTAGAAGTACCGGCGCTGAACCGCAGTTACAAGGTGCATCTGGACGGATACAACCTTCTGCCGCTGCTCACCGGCGAGACCGATGAAGGCCTGCGCCACGAAATCTTCTACTTCTCCGACGATGGCGATCTGACCGCGCTGCGCTACGACGACTGGAAGCTGATCTTCATGGAGCAGAAGGCCACCGGCACCTTGCGCGTCTGGATGGAGCCGTTCGTGCCGCTGCGCCTGCCGCTGATCGAGAACCTGCGCCGTGATCCCTACGAGCGCGCCGAGATCACGTCGAACACCTACTACGACTGGATGATCGACCGCGCCTACCTGCTGGTTCCGGCGCAGGAGTACGTGGGCAGGTTCCTGGCAACCTTCCAGGAGTTCCCGCCGCGGCAGAAGGCGGCGAGCTTCAGCCTGGATCAGGTGATGGAGAAGCTAGCCCCGCCCGGCGGCTAGGCTACTACCGGGGTCGTCTCGAGCGCCGGCAGACATCGATGGCGGCGCATCGAGCGACCCCACACGTCGATTCTTACGACCACCGCTGCCTGATGGAGCGGTGGTCGCCGCCCCCAGGGATGACCCCCAATGACCTGCCCACGAATTCGTACTAGAACCATGCCCCATCTTCCTCTCGTAGCCGCAATAGTCACCGCCTGTCTGCTGCCGACTGTTAGCCTCGCGCAGCAACCCGAACCGCCGCGTTTTATCCTGCAGATCACGGTCGACGCGCTGCGCGGCGATCTGCCCGGGCGCTATTCTCACCTGTTCGGCGACGGCGGGTTTCGGTATCTGATGGACCGGGGCGTGCACTACACCAACGCCCATTACCAGCACGCCAACACCGAGACGATCGTCGGACACGTGTCCCTGGCGACCGGCACCGTCCCCGCGGCTCACGGAATGGTGGGCAACGTCTGGTTCGACCGCGAGGACGGACGGCTGGTCTACAACATCGAGGACCCGAACCACCATCTGCTCAGCGCTGGCGCCGACGTCGACCGCAACACCGAAATCGATCCGACCCAGAAGGCGGCGAAGGTGGACGGTCGTTCGCCGGCGACGATCCTGACCTCGACCTTCAGCGACGAGCTCGCCGTGCACTATAACGGCAAGTCGAAGATCTTCGGGGTGTCGGTCAAGGACCGCGGTGCGGTGTCGCTGGCAGGGCACGCGGGCAAGGCGTTCTGGTTCTCCAAGGCCAGCGGCGAGTTCGTCACCAGCAGCTACTACTACGACCAGTACCCGGACTGGGTGATGGCCTGGAATGCGGGCAAGCCCGCGCTGGCGTATGCGGGGAAGTCCTGGGCGCTGATGCAGGATTCCTCCGAATACCTGTTCGGCGACAGCGATGACCGGGACTACGAGACCGACTTCCCCGGCTTCGGCCGGACCTTTCCGCATCCTTACGGGGACGCGGACGACAAGTACTTCACGACGCGCCTGACCCTCAGCCCGGCCGGTGACGAGCTGACCCTGAATTTCGCCAAGGCGCTGATTGAAGAAGAGAATCTCGGCCAGGACGAGGTGCCCGATTACCTCGCTGTGAGCTTCTCCTCCACCGACTACGTCGGCCACGTGTTCGGCGCGTCCAGCCTGGAGTCGGAGGATAACCTGGCACGGCTCGACCGCACCCTGGCGGAACTCTTTGCCTACGTCGACGAGAAGGTCGG
This sequence comes from uncultured Gammaproteobacteria bacterium, assembly GCA_963753615.1. GTDB lineage: Bacteria > Pseudomonadota > Gammaproteobacteria > Chromatiales > Chromatiaceae > CAVWCW01. The sequence continues at coordinate 436,029 of CAVWCW010000003.1, read as the reverse complement.
GCTGGAGCACACCCTGATCGTGCTGTCCGCCGATCACGGCCAGCCCGAGGTGCCGGGACACCTGCAGGAGCTGGGCATCGAAAACGCCCATTACTTCGATACCGAGTCGCTGGACAAGGCTCCGGCCATCGCCGCGCTGAAAGCGCAGTTCGGTATCGGCGAAGAGCTCATCGAGGCCTACAACCAACCCTACCTGTACCTGAACCGCGACCTGATCCGGGAAAAGGGCCTGGACCAGGCCGAGGTGGAGGCGGCCGTTGCCGCCGAGCTGGTCAAGTTCGACGGGGTGGCGGCCGCCGTATCCAGCACCGCGCTGCGCACCGCCAGCCTGCCGGACACCTTGCTGATGCGCGCCATCCTGCGCAACTTCCACCCCAAGCGATCGGGCGACATTTACGTGGTGTTCGAGCCGAACGTGTTCATCAGCGACTTCGACGGCCTCACGGTGGCCTCCACCCATGGTTCACCCTGGCGCTACGACACCTTCGTGCCGGTGATGTTCGCAGGCTCCGGCCTGAAGCCCGCAACCATTAGTCGGGCGATCACACCCTACGACGTGGCGCCGACGCTGGCGGATTATCTCGGGGTCAAGCCGCCTTCGGGCGCAATCGGAAACCCGCTGGGTGAAATCCTGCCCGATTGAAAAGCGTGGCCAGGCAAACAAGCCTGAGGAGGCCGGTGAGAGCAGCGTGCTGTTTGCGCGACCGTGAAGCGCCCAGGAGATTGATCGCCTCGATGGGGGTGTCCGCTTTCAGCATAGCCCCGTGACTCGCTGATCGAGGGTTGGGAAACTCAGGATGGGGTAGTCATGCAACGAATATGGATCGATATTCGTTGATGAGTAGTGCCCATAAAGCGGGAGGAGAGCCTCGGTTTCGAATCACCGCCACTTGGGAGTCTTACTCGCGCAACCGAACTTAGCTCTTTACGCCCACTCCCCGGTTCAGCAGAGTCAACGCAAACGCGATTAGCACCGCGATAAATCCGAGGATGATGCCAAACGCGAGCCAGATATTGATGTCCGAGACGCCGAGCAGGCCATAGCGGAAGGCGTTGACCATGTAGAGCACCGGGTTGGCGAGTGAGACGTCCTGCCAAAACTCGGGCAATAGTTCGATGGAGTAGAAGACGCCGCCCAGGTAGGTGAGCGGCGTCAGCACGAAGGTGGGGACAATGGAAATGTCGTCGAAGCTGTTGGCATAGACCGCGTTGATCAGTCCGCCGAGGGCGAACAGTATCGAGGTGAGCAGCACCACCAGCAGGGTGATCAAGGGGTGATGCACCTGAAAATCGGCGAATATCAAGGCCACCAGGGTGACCGCTGTGCCGACCACCAAGCCGCGCGCTACGCCGCCGCTGACATAACCGCCGAGGATCACCCAGTTGGGCACCGGGGCGATCAGCAGTTCGTCGACGAAGCGTTGGAACTTGCTGCTGTAGAACGACGATACGACGTTGGCGTAGGAGTTGGTGATGACGGCCATCAGGATCAACCCTGGGACGATGAAGTCCACATAGGCCAACCCCTCCATGGGGCCGATGCGTTCGCCAATCAGCCGCCCGAAGATGACGAAATAGAGGGCGGTGGTAATCGCGGAGGGCAGCACCGTCTGCAACCAAATGCGGCTGAATCTCAGTACCTCTTTGGTAACGATGGTGCGATAGGCTGTGGCGTAGGAATGCCAGCGGTTCATGTCCCGGCCCCGCCCCGGCGCTTGGCCTGATCCACCATGTCGATGAACAGCTGCTCCAGCCGGTTCTTTTTATTGCGCATGCTGATCACCTCGATCCCATTGCGCGAAAGGGCCGCAAACAACCCGTTTATACCCTGGTCCCGACTCACCTCGACCTCCAGCGCACAGTCGTCCAGCCGCTCCAATACATAGCCCCCGAGCTCCGGCAGCTCCGCCAGCCGGCCCCGCAAGTTGAGCACGAAGCGCTCTGTGTGAAGACGGTTAAGCAATTCAGCCATGCCGGTGTGCTCGACGATGCGGCCCTGGTCGATGATGGCAATATTGCGGCACAGGTTCTCCGCCTCCTCCAAATAGTGAGTGGTGAGGATAATGGTGGTGCCCTGGCGATTGATCTCGCGCAGGAACTCCCACATGCTGTGACGAATCTCGATGTCGACCCCGGCGGTGGGTTCGTCCAGGATCAGCAGGCGCGGGCGGTGCGCCAGGGCACGGGCAATCAACAACCGCCGCTTCATACCCCCGGACAGCTCCCGCGCCTGACTACGGCGCTTGTCCCAGAGATCAAGCTGACGCAGACAGGCTTCGGCGCGCCGGAAGGCCTCGCGGCGGGGGATACCGTAATAACCGGCCTGGTTTACGACGATCTCCACTACCGGCTCGAACTGATTAAAGTTGAACTCCTGGGGCACCAAGCCGATGCAGCGCTTGACGCCCTGGGGATCCTCGTCCAAGTCGCGGCCAAACACCTCAACCTGGCCGCCGCTCTTGTTGACCAGGGAGCTGACGATGCCGATGGCGGTGGACTTGCCCGCACCGTTGGGCCCGAGCAGGGCAAAGAAGTCCCCCTCGTTCACATCCAGATCGATGCTGTCGAGGGCTCGCAGGCCGTTGCGGTAGGTCTTGCTTAGCCGTTTGATGGATAATGCCGTCATTGCCCCGTCCGCTGCCGCTCGGCAACCCGACCGGAAACCTTCCTAAATGGGTGCCGAATGGAGTGTTTTCAATCTCGCCCGACGTTTTGGGAGCCGCCCGCGCTTGGAAATCTGGTCCCCCGAGCTGCTGCTCGCCCTTACTGCCGTGGCCCTGGCCGCCGGCTTCGTGGATTCGATAGCCGGCGGCGGCGGGCTGCTGGCGCTGCCGGCCCTGCTCGCCACAGGCATGCCGCCGGTACAAGCCCTGGCAACCAACAAACTGCAGGGTAGCTTCGGCACCCTGACCGCCAGCCTCAACTTCCTGCACAAAGGGAGCATAGACCTGCACCGGCTATGGCCGGCCATTGCATGCACCTTCGCCGGCTCCGCCGCCGGCACCCTCGCGGTACAGGCTCTGGCGCCCGGGATATTGCAGCGCCTGATACCTCTGCTCCTGGCCGCCTTTGCCGTGTATTTTTTGTTTTCGCCCCGAGTCGGCGACCTCGACGCCCGGCAGCGCCTGCCCGATGTCGGCTTCGCCCTGTTGATCGGCGCCGGGGTGGGATTCTACGACGGTTTCTTCGGCCCCGGCACCGGCTCGTTCTTCGCCTTTGCTTTCGTCGCCTTGCTCGGATACAACCTGCGCCGCGCCACCGCCAACACCAAGGTGTTGAACTTTACCAGCAATATCGCCTCGCTAATGTTCTTTGCCTGGGCCGGCCAAGTGGTGTGGTTGCCCGGGCTATGCATGGGGCTTGGCCAGATCAGCGGGGCCTGGCTCGGCTCGCACCTGGCGCTGCGACACGGCAGCGCGTTGATCAGACCGATGCTGGTGCTGGTGTCCCTGGGCATTACCGCCAAGCTTCTGCTCTCCGAGGGCGGTTGGTTCGGTTGAACCAGAACACCGACGGAACCCAGTTGTTACGGGGTATGTATAGCCACACCCTCTTCGAACAACAACTGCGCAACCGGATGCAGCCGGCCCTGTTCTGCGTGCCGAGCGACGTCATGAACGCCTTCGCCGTGGGCGAGGGCCGCCAAGCGGTGATCGCCCTGTCCGACGGCTTGCTGCGCCGCCTCAGCCTGGAGGGACTCGCCGGCGTCTTCGCCCACGAGCTGAGCCATATCCGTAACCAAGACCCGCGGGTGCTGGGCTTCGCCGACATGCTCGAGCGCCTGACCCGGGTCCTGTCGTTGCTCAGTCAGGTGCTGCTGGCTAGCCTGCCGTTGGTTTGGTTCAGCGAACTGGAGATCAACTGGCTGGCCATCGCCATCCTGGTTCTTGCCCCTGCCGTCAGCACCCTGGGGCGGCTGGCGCTGGCACATCGGCGGATATTGGCAGCGGTCAGCGGGGTTGCGCAGCGCCAGGGCCGAAAGAACGCCAAGATCTCATCGCCGGGTCTTCGCTCCCCGAGAGTTGAGGAAGAAATGCGGTGCGTGCACTTTCATCGCGGGACACGGGCGCCAAAGATCACCAAACTCAGGTCGTTGCCAGAGCCCGCCCCTGCGCCTACCACTGTACCCGCACCTCCTGAATCGCCTGAGCGGTGCCGCGTTTTATCGTAAAGCGCAGATTCTCCACCTCGATCTCGGTCCCGGGCTTGGGGATCTCGCGGGCGAAGGCCAACAGCAGCCCGGCCAAGGTAGCGTATTCGCCGCGGGGCAGCTTGACCCCCAGTTCGAGGCAAAGGGTATCCAACTCCACCCGGGCCCCGACCAGGTAATCCCGGCCGCCCTGCCTGCGAATCCACTGCAGGGACTGCTCCTCGTCGTCGTATTCGTCTTCGATCTCCTCCACCACCTCTTCCATGATGTCTTCGATGGTGACTATGCCCTCGGCCCCGCCGAACTCGTCCACCACCACCGCCACCACATCACCGTCGTTGCGCAGATCCAGCAGCAGGTCCTTGATGCTGCGCGAGCCCGGCACATAGCGGGCGGGTCGCACGTGAGGCTGAATCGGCTCTGCACCGGGAACGCCCAACAAGTCCAGGGTATTGATGATCCCAACCACCCGGTCCACGCGTTCGTCGTGCACCGGCAGCCGCACATGGGCGGTCTTCCACCGCCACCCGCACCGCCTCGGCGCAATCCGCCCCCTGCTCCACCCCGTTGACTTCGATCAGCGGCACCATCACCTGCTGGGCGGTGGTTTCGGAGAAATTGAACATGCGCCGGATCATCGATTTCTCCACCGCCTGGATATCGCCCTTCGGTGGCCGGCATATGGAGCATGGTGACGATCTGCTCACGCAAGGTGAACGGATTTTCGCCCTGCCCCCCCGCGAGGCGGGTAAGCGCCCGGGTAATAAAGCTGAACACCAGCAGGATCGGGTAGAACAGGAAGGAAAAAAAGCGCAGGCCGAAGATCGCGTAGGGGGTGATGGTGTCCGCCCGCTGCTGGAACACGCTTTTGGGCACAATCTCGCCGAACACCTAGATCAGCGGCGCGACTACCAGCACCGCCAGCCAGCTGCCCTGCTCTCCGAACAGCGACAACATCAGGCCGGTCGCCACCGTGGTATTGGTCACCACGGCGATATTGGTCCCCACCAGGGTGGTGGAAAGCAGCCATTCCGGTTTCTTGAGCATTCTGAGCGCCAGCTTGGCACCGCGGGAACCCTTGGCGGCCTGCGTGCCGGAGCTTCATCTGGTCGGCGCTTACCACGCCGATTTCCGAGCCGGAGAAGAAGGCCTCGAACAGCAGGCAGACCAGCATCACCATGAGACTGACCAGAATTTCCATCGCCTAACTCCCCCCCTCGCCAACCGCCGGTGCCGGCGTGGCATCGGCCAGGGCCAGCGACCGCTCCATCGACACCCGGGTAATGCGGTTAGCCTCCACCCCCGCGACGGTGAACCGAAACCCGAGCAATTCGATACCGGCGCCGTCCTGGGGCAGCTCGCCAAAGGCGTTCAGGAGCACCCCGCCAAGGGTTTCCGCCTGCTCCCCATCCAGGCAGGTGGAGAATACCTGATTGAAATCGATGACGCTGAGGGCAGCGTCCAGGGAATACCGGCCATCGCCCAAATCCTCGATCAGCTCTGAATGGGGTACGTCGGAAGGGCTGCGGATCTCCCCGAACACGCACTCCAACAGATCTTCCATAGTCACCAGTCCGGTGACGCCGCCGAACTCGTCGACGACCAGGGCAAACGACTGCTTGCGTTGGCGAAAGGTGTCGAACAGCTCCACTGCCGGCTTGGACTCGGGGAAAAAGCTGGGCTCCCGCAGAGCAGCCCCCGAAGACCCTCTGGGTCCGCCTCCAGACGCTCCAGGTCAACCCCCAGCAGATCCCGCGAGTGCAGTATCCCGATGATGGTGTCCCGATGCTCCTGATACACCGGAAAACGAGAGTGCTTGGCTACTCGCATTGTCTTCAAGACCTCGCTCAGGGGCGTTTCCACGGGAATGAAGTGGATGTCCGCCCGCGACGTCATTACATCGTTTAGCGCGAGATTACCGAACTCGAAGATCTGGTCGATGAACCGGGCTTCGGTATCGTCCAGCGTCCCCTCGCCAACCGCCTCGTAGGCCAGGGTGCGCACCAAGTCGGCGGTGATGATATTGCCCCGGGAACGCTCTCGGCCGACGATCAGGGTGATGAACCAATCCGCCACGTGGCGAATTACCCAGCGCAGAGGCGCAATCATCCGGGCAAAGAAGTCGATCGGCTTGCTCTGGAAAACGGCAAAGGCGCGGTTGTTGCGGATCGCCAGGGTCTTGGGCGTGATCTCGCCGAACACCAGGAGGATGGGAACCATAATGAACAGATTGATCATCTTGTTCTCCGCCCCCAGCAGGTCGATGACCATGGCGGCGGACAACACCGAGGCGGCGACATTGACGAATTCGTTGCCGATGAGAATGGTCACGATGAGCCGGCGCGGCTCGCTCAACAAACGCTCGACCAGGATTGCGCGCGGGTGATTGTCGGCGCGCAACTTGGCGAGTTGCATCTGGTTGAGGGAAAACAGCGCGGTTTCGGAGCTGGAAAAAACCCCGGAAAACACCAGCAACAGGACGAAAAGGGCCAGCTCCAGCCAAAAGGTCAGGCCCAAGCTCGCTCTCCCAGTGGTTTCCCCGGCAGCGCCCGATAGGGTTTCCAGGAAAAAGGCGGGTACCGATGGCGTTCGCTCAAGTCTTGGGCCGCTGCGCGGTTACCCCTATGCTGGGGTGGGGCGACGCCTGTCACGATACCGTAATACTGAGCCAAGCATACGCGGCGCATGCCCTGGATTCAAGCCGCTGGGCATCTTTAGCGCCCGGAGCGGGACCCCGGCCCCTCCTGGGCGTCCAACAGCGGCATAAGTGCGGGCCAGACGTTGTCGAGCAAAAGCGGCTGGGCCGCGGCGTTGGGGTGAACACCGTCTGCCTGCATCAGGGACTTGTCTTCGGCCACCAGCTCCAGAAAGAAAGGCACCAGGACAACCTGCTCCGCTGCCGCCACCTGATGGAACACCTCGTGGTAACGGCGAGTGAACTCAGGCCCGTAGTTGGGCGGCATACGCATTCCCAACAGCAGTACCAGGGCTCCGGCCTCCCGGCTGAGCGCTACCATCTGCTGGAGGTTGGCGCGCATCTCGTCATAATGGAGCCCGCGCAATCCATCATTGCCTCCCAGCTCAATGATCACAATATGGGGGTTATGTGTCTGCAGCGCCCGCGGCAAGCGGGCCAGTCCTCCACGGGTGGTGTCGCCCGTGATGCTTGCGTTGATCACCCGATAGTTCGGGCCACGCTGGTCGAGGCGAAGTTGCAGCAGATTGACCCAGCCTTGCTCGGCTGCGATGCCGTAGCCGGCGCTCAGGCTGTCGCCCACCACCAAAAGGGTCAATGCCTCGGGTCGGGCTATGCCGGGCAGCAGCATTGCCAGTAAGAGGAGTAGGTGTTTCATGAACGACAATTCTAACCCAGTCGCGGTGGTCGCGCGCAGCCTGGAAAAGCGGGTGCACGGTCCGGAAGGCGAACTGGGCATCCTGCGCGGCCTCAGCCTGGAAATCCGCGCCGGCGAGGCAGTGGCCATCCTCGGGCCCTCGGGCTCGGGCAAATCCACCCTGCTCGGACTGCTCGCGGGGCTAGACCAGCCAAGCGCGGGCGAGGTCGAGTTATTCGGCCAGCCCCTGGGTCCGTTGGATGAGGACGCCCGGGCCGGGCTGCGGGCAGGGCGCGTCGGATTCGTATTTCAGTCGTTCCAGTTGCTGCCCGGGATGACCGCGCTGGAGAACGTGATGCTACCCCTGGAACTCGCCGGCCAGTCGGACCCCGAGGCAGCGGCCCGAGACGGCCTGGAGCAGGTCGGACTCGGCCAGCGGCTGTTCCACTACCCGAACCAGCTCTCCGGCGGCGAACAGCAGCGGGTAGCCATTGCCCGCGCCTTCGCTCCAAAGCCGCAGGTACTGTTCGCCGACGAACCCACCGGCAACCTGGACCGTCGCACCGGCGAGCACGTGGGGGAACTGCTGTTCCGCCTGCGGCGGGACTCCGGAGCGGCCCTGATACTGGTAACCCACGACGCCGGCTTGGCGGGCCAATGCGACCGCAGCCTTTACCTGGACGCAGGGCGCCTGGAGAACGGCGATGAGTGAGCTGGCCTTCGCCTGGCGCCTGTTGCGCAGGGACTGGCGCACCGGTGAGTTGCGGCTGCTGGCGGTATCCCTGCTGGTGGCGGTGAGCGCGGTGACCGCGGTGCTGTTCTTCACCGACCGGGTACAGCGGGCCATGGAACTGCAGGCCGCCGAGCTGCTGGCGGCCGATCTGGTGGTGGAGACCGCCGACCCGCTGCCGCCGAACCTGATTGCGGAGGCCGAGGGGCGCGGGCTGGCGAGCGCCCATACCCTGGAGTTCCCCAGCGTGGTGCTCGACGAGCGCGGTCCGCAACTGGTGCAGGTCAAGGCGGTGGGGCCAGGTTATCCGCTGCGCGGCGAACTGCGCATCAGTGCCCAACGCCAGGGCCCGGAACGGGTGGCCGACGCACCTCCCGCGGCAGACACCCTGTGGCTGGAGCCCCGGCTGTTGGGCCTGTTGCAGGCCGCCCCCGGCGACCCGTTGCGCCTGGGCGACAAGGCGTTCCGCATCGACGGCGTGATCCGTTGGGAACCGGACCGGGGCGGCCATCTGTTTCGCCTGGCTCCGCGGGTACTGCTGGCCCTCGATCAGGTGCCCGCCACCGGGCTGGTGACGCCCGCCAGCCGGGTCAAGCACCGTTTCCTGGTGGCCGGCGCGCCGGCGGCAGTTGCCGCGTACCGCAGTTGGCTGCAGCCGCGCTTGCCCGAGGGCGCCGAACTGGAGGATATTGGCAACGCCCGCCCCGAGCTGCGCAGCGCCCTGGACCAGGGCAGCCGCTTCCTCGGCCTGGCGGCCCTGGCGGCGGTGCTGCTGTGCGGGGTGGCGGTGGCCTTGTCCACCCGCCGCTTCGTCGAGCGCCAGGCCGATACCGGCGCCATCCTGCGCTGCCTGGGCGCCAGCCGCGGCTTCGTGCTGCGAGTGTTCCTGCTACGGCTTGCGGGCCTGGGGCTGTTCGCGAGCCTTGCGGGCAGCCTGCTCGGGGTGCTGGCGCAACAGCTGCTGGCGCTGTTGGTGGGGGACTGGTTCAGCCTCGGGCTCCCGCCGCCCTCCCCTGCCCCCCTCGCCGCCGGTATCGCCACCGGCTTGGTTACCTTGTTCGGCTTCGCCCTGGCGCCGCTGCTGCGGCTGGGTTCGGTCTCGCCGTTGCGGGTGCTGCGGCGCGACCTCGGTCTGCCGCCGGCCAGCTTTTGGCTGACGCTGGGGGCCGCGCTCCTCGCATTCGGCTCGCTCATGGTGTGGCAGGCCGGCGACCCCAAGCTGGCGGTGCGGGTGATTGGCGGTATGGGTGGTACCTTGCTGGTGATGCTGATCAGCGCGCGCCTGCTGGTGCGACTGCTTACCCCGCTGCGCTACCACAGCAGCAGCATCTGGCGCTTCGGGCTGGCGGGGCTGGCCCGCAACCCCCAGCTCAGCGCGATGCAGCTGAGCGGCTTCGGACTCGGCATCATGGCCCTGCTGCTGCTCGCCGTAGTGCGGGTGGACCTGGTTTCGGCCTGGGAGTTGCGGCTGGCGGACGATACCCCCAACCAATTCCTGATCAATATCCAGCGTGACGAGGTAACCGACCTGGACGCCTACCTGGACGAGCTGGGGATCGAGGGCGCCGGCCTGTATCCGATGCTGCGAGCACGCCTGACTGCAATCGGCGATGCCCAGGTGGAACCCGAGTCTTATGCCAGCCCCCGCGCCCGGCGTCTGGCCGCGCGCGAGTTCAACCTCTCCTCCGGGACCGACCTGGCCCCCGACAACCGGATACTAGCGGGACGCTGGTGGGGTTCCGACTACCAGGGCCCGCTGCAATTCTCGGTGGAGGAAGGCATCGCCGCCACGCTCGGCGTCCGCCTCGGCGACGAACTTGAGTTCGTGATCGCCGGGGAGGAATTGCGCGGGCCGGTCACCAGCCTGCGTCAGGTGCAGTGGGACTCCTTCAACCCCAACTTTTTCGTGCTCGCCAGTCCCGGCTCCCTCGACCAATACCCGGCCACCTTCATCACCAGTTTCTACCTGGAGCCGGCCCAAGCCGACCGTCTCAATAACTTGGCGCGACGATTTCCGGCGGTGACCCAGCTCGACGTCAGCTCGATCATGGCCCAGGTGCGAGGAATCATGGACCGCGGCTCCCTGGCGGTGGAATACGTGTTTTTGTTCACCCTGGCCGCTGGAGTAGTTCTGCTCTATTCGGGCATCCAGGCCGGGCGCGAGGTGCGCATCCAGGAATCCGCAGTGCTGCGTACCTTGGGACTGAAGCGGCGCCAACTGCTGCTGGCGGCGGGCGCCGAGTTCGGCACCTTGGGCCTTTTGGCTGGCCTGCTCGCCGCCGTCGGGGCCAGCCTGACCGGCTACCTGTTGGCCGAACAGGTGTTCGCCCTCGGCTTCGAGTTCAACCCCTGGATCTGGATTCTCGGCCTCGGCGGCGGCGGTCTGGGCATCGGCCTCGCCGGGATGGCGGCGGTCTATCCCTTGCTGAGTCGACCGCCCATTGAGATTCTGCGCCGGGCATGAAATCCGATCGAAAGCAAGGGCACAGGGGTTACCGCGGTTTGCCGCTGCCGACGCCCCGACAATGCGCAGCCCGGTGGAGCGAGGGTCAATGGGCGGGAAGATAGAGAAAAGCTAAAACTACAGCGTTGCTCCAGCCGGGCTGGCCGCGCTGAAACGCTTCGTTCGTCCGTCCCGGAACGGAATGCCGGGAGCCCCGAACACGGGCGTGGTTGAAGTTTGTAGCTTTCGGCGCAAGCGGGTAGAATCGGGGACAGGTTACGCTCAAGCCGAAAATAAGATCCAGGGCTTCAAGGACGGGCGGGCAGAGGCATCGCCCATCCAAAGAATTTGAATCACCACACGAATATTTCGCCATGGCCAACAGTTTACCCTTTCCCCAACTTCTGGACGTTCTGACCGACCTGGTCGACAAGAGAAGCACCGGGACCCTGTTCATCCACTCCGACGACAACCATGTGATCACATTCGGTTTGGACAAGGGAAAGATCAGCGCCCTTTACTTCGGCCCGAAGCGCGGACGTAAGGCGATCACTCCCATCAGCAATGTCGCGAGCGGGACCTACCGTTTTGAAGCCACCGCTCTCGCGGGCTCCAGCCAGGAGTTGCCCTCGACTCCAGAGATCCTGAACTTACTGAGGGAGCCGCAAACCGCGAGCACCGCCGCTCCCGCGGCAATGGCTACCGCTGGCGGACGAAGCGTTTCTTCGGAAGACAAGGATAAGATCTGCCAGGAACTGAAAGACCTCCTGGCGACGCATCTGGGCCCGATTGCAGGAATCGTCTTCGACGGAGCGCTCGGTTCTGCGGGTGATTTCTGCGCGAGTCCGGAAGGTACCAAGGATTTCATCGAGAAACTGGCCGAAGATATCGACGATCCGTCGGAGCAGGCCCAGTTCAGAGAAAAAGCCCACGCCGCATTGGGCCGCGTGCTGGCTGAACAATAACCACGAACCGCGGCCACCGCCCTTCCTCGCCGTACCCTGACCCGCGTCGGGAGTAAGCTGGTCCGCCGGTCAGAAACTTGATCGGCTTACGCGGCGGAGCGCCGCCCCTCTTCGTTCCCCCTCTCGCATTCCCGGCAAAGCCCCCGGGAGGTTGCCCCTAATAACTGATGGGGCCGCCTTGCGGCGGCCCCCAACCTGCCGGTAAGGATTTACTTCCCTTTCAGATGTTTCATCGCGGTAATCAAGCTGCGCCGCATGAGTTCGAACGCTTGACCGAGATCCGAGATCTCGTCGTTGCGCTCGGCAACGGTAACCGCGCGATTGAGATCGCCCTTGCTCACTGCGGTCGCCACTTCTGTGATGTTCCTGATCGGAACGAGAATAAGGCTTTTGACCAACATATTGACCACAATGAACAGAATGGCAAACAGCAGCGTAATGCCGCCGATAACGTACAGGCTGCGTTCCAGACTAAGGGCCTGAACGTCGGCTAGGGGCACGCCGACCAAACTCACACCCACTACGTCTCCGGTCTGGTAGCCGTACCCCATGTCCCCGGTAAAGCTGACCTTCTGGTCCTCCGGCGCCTTGGCCGGGTCTCCGTGGCAGCGCAGGCAGCCTTTCTTGCTCACCTTCGGCGCCGAGCTGACCAGATACGCCTTACCCCCGATCACACCCTCTTCGCTCAGCGCGGAAAGACCCCGGTCCTTGCGGAAACGTTTGAGCAACTCGTCCTCCAAGCCCAGCGCCTCATTTTTCGGGTTCAGCGGATTATCCGAGGCGTTCTTTATGTAATATTGCGGCTGCTTTTCGCTCAGGTAACCCGCAATGCGCGCCGTGGCGACGATGCCGGAAACGGCCGGTGTATAAAAGATGTCCTGCTTCATCAGGTGCGGGCGCAGGTCCGTGGCGACGTAATCCTGGATCGATTTCACCACGTCCACGAGCAGCACCAGATCCTCGTTCGCACGGGCGTAGACCTGTTGCTTGGTAAATAGGTAAACGCTGGGAGCAGCGATCACAATGCTGATCAAGTACAGCAGGACCAGGGATAGGTTGAATTTTTTCGCAAGACTGCGTCTGCCGATGTCTGTTGCCACTGGATTTCTCCTTCGGTGATGAGTTCCAAAAATGGGTGGAATCTCGCCGCGGGAGAGACTGGAAAGCGGAACCGAATTCGTCAATCGAAAAAAAACCTGACCCGAGCACTTGTATTCTCGTATCGCTCCGGGAGGGTTCTTGGCGAATCACCTTAACCAGCCGCCCAACGGCCCTCTCAATATCGTTTCTGTCGTTGCGAACTGTCAACCGGGCAAGGGGTCCAAGTATCACTTTTTAACTATTTTCCGAACGATAGTTGCGCGCTGTCAATTCGCCGTTGAACAGACTCCGGCCAGTCGATTCGCAGCACCCGATTTCGGGGGATCACGACGTCTCGCCGGCCCGAACTGCCCCGCCTTGCCACTAAGAAAACGCTGACTTCAATCGCGTTTCCCGTGCGGGTCAGGATGCCAGGCCATTTTTAGGCGTTCAACTGCCTGAATATGACAGCTTTCGGAAACCCAGTTTTCGAAAGCCGTGCTGCAAAATGCCAGGGCGTGCTTCTTTCAGCGTCACCATGAAGACATATTTCAGCCGGCAGCGGCCCACTACACGGCATTAAGCCTTGATGCCAGAAATAACCGCCAGTTGAACCGGCACCAGGGTTCCTCACCTTCGTTGAGAATTGTGAAGAAGGGTCGATTTCGACTGCGCTCGGATTTTTCCTACAGCTTTATCGGAACCTGATTACAGCCTCTGCCAATCCCAGCCGTTATGCTTTTTCCCAGCGTGGAACCAGGAAGGCGCCTCGGCTGGGGAGCCAAAGGTCCAAGCACCGATCCAGAGGTTTCGAGGTCGGATACATTTCCCTGAAGTTGAAAAAAATGGAGCCCACAAATGGATAGACTCGACGGATCTACCCGTGACAGCGACGAATCGAAGCAGTCGCAATCTATGCTTCCGGTCCTGCTTGGCGGAGCCATTATCATGTTCGGATTCTTCGTCTGGGCAACCGTGCAAGTCAGTGCTTTGTAACGTTCAGGCCCTCACCTCGGAAAAGCCCGCTCTATAGGCGGGCTTTTCTTTTTCCGAATAGCACCCGTTGCAAGACCATGCCTGGGAGGGCATCAAGGCACGCCGACGGAAAAACCCGTCGCTGAAAGATCCGGTTCACGCGGCGACGAGGGGCATCAACTAAGGTGTTTGCGGCGGGCCTCTAGGTTGCGAGGAATCGCCGCTCGCGGTTACTTGTCCATGATCTTTTCGGCGGGCAATCGCTCGGCAAGGGCAGACGACAAGCCCTCGAGGTCGTCGTAACCCTCCAGACGAATGCCGCGATTGTTGGGCAGCAACAGTTGGATATGGCGCGCTTCGCCGGAGCGGCGAAATACGCGCAGGGCCGTGATCTCGGTCAGTTCCAGGGTAGAGACCTCGCCGCCGGTGGAGAAGGCCAGACGGTCGCCCGTGAGTTCCAGGTAGTGTTCGGCGCTGCGCCGAAGCCAGCGCCGATAGCGCACATAGTTGACCAGATTCGCCAAGACCACGAAACCCACGACCGACCAGAGCAGGACATCGTTGTACTCCTTGGGATTGTGCTGATTCTGGTAGACAACGACCCCCACCATCAGCGCGCTGAGCAGGAGTCCCCAAGCGATATTGCGCCGGCGCAAGCTGCGTTCGCCGACGCCGATGGTCCAGCGCCGGTTCATGGCAGCCCGGCTCCGCCCTTCTTCAGGCGCTTGTCCAGCTTGCGTACCAGCTTGCGGAGGGCCTCGGGCTGCAGCAGCTTGGCGGCCGCCTTGGGCCGAAGCCATTCACGCTCGCGGTAACCCTCTTCCCACTCGTCGGCCAGGTCTTCGACCGCCAGAGGATAGACCTCGACTCGGCACTCAGCACCCCACTTGGCGTAACGGTACTCGCCCAGGGGCTCGGCGCCGACTCGACCCCGGGCTCCAGCCTCTTCCCACGCCTCCTTGGCGGCGGATTCGGCGTGGCTGAGGTCTGGCTCACGAATGCCCTTGGGCATCACCCAACGCCGGCCGCTGCGGGACCGAATAAGCAGAATCTCGGGCTTGCCCTTTCGATGACGGTAGGGGATCGCCGCCGACTGATCGTAATAATAGGCCGGGCGCTCACGTTGCTCGATACCGTCCGGCCCGTGAAACGGAAAGGTCAGGGGTAAATCCGCGGGACGTTTAATCGTCTCCAGCCGAGCGCAGCCCTCTGCCAAAGAGCCCCATTCGAGCGGCATCTGCAATCGGGCCAGGCTAGCGGTGGGTAACAGCTTGCCGTCGGCTGGGGTTTCCAGACCTGGGCCCGCGAGGTGCTGCAACAGCAGTTCCAGTCCGGGGTTGTGCCCCACCAGCATCACCCGCTCGGGGCCCGCAGACTGATCCCGGAGCACCGCGAGCAGTTTCTCGAGGCCGGCGGCGTAGATGCGAGGCTCCCATCGCAGGCACGCCAGCGGCAGACCCATGGTATGGCAGGCCTCACGAGCGCTGCCGCGGGCGCGCTCGGCATCGGAGCTCAAGACCAGGTCCGGCAGCAGGCCCTGCTCCAGCAGCCAGTTGCCGACCTGTTGAGAACCGCGCCGGCCGCGCTCCTTGAGCGGCCGTTCAAAGTCCGGCAGGCCTGTGTTCCAGTCCGACTTGCCGTGGCGCAGCAGCAATAGTTCTCGGGTCATCGCGGCTCCTCGAAATCAGGTGGATGACCGCCTCAGCGGCGAGCCAGTTGCCGCTGAACGGAGCCGAAGCTCCGGATCCAGGGCCCGTGTTTCTGAACCGCCGCCGGCAGCCGACCCAGGGCGGCCAGGGCCGCCTTCAGGTCCGGATAGCTCCCGTGAACCAGCACATACCAGTCGCGCCCGTTGCGCAGACGCCGGTACTGGGCCAGGTCGACGGAATAGGCTTGCGCCTGGACGGTGCGCGCAATGACCTTGGGGTCGTGAGCGGCAACGATCTGGATGGTATAGCCGGCCGGGTCCTGGGCCGCGATCCAGTCGGGGCCGAGCACTCCATCCGGCGCCGGTGCGGACGGCGCTGGCGCAATTACCCCGGAGCTCAGAGAACCCTGCCGCGCGTCGAATTCCTTGAGCGCTTCCTCCATGCGCTCCGCCCGGGCCAACAGTCGCCCCTGCTCGGCTCGCAGTTCCTCCAACTCACCTTGTACCATTCCGAGGTCCTGGCGCTGCGCAATCAACAGATGGTATTCGGAGCCGAATAGGCCATCGACTTTATCGATTCCATTCACGCTGCCGGCCGACGCCTCGCCGGCTTGCGCGACGCGCTTCAGCTCCGCAGCTTGGACGTCGAGTCGGTCTTCCCCGGCCTCCAGCCCCTGCTGCAACTCCGCCAGGTCCTGGGCGAAGGTCCGGGTCTGGCGCTCGAAGCGGCTGTCGAAGAGCCAGTAGCCCGCAATTGCCAGCCCCAGCAGCAACAACCCCAGCAAACCCAGCCCGAGGCCGAGCCGGCGCTGGCGGCCGGCCATGGCGGCGGATTCCGCGCTCATAGCGCCAGTCCATTCGGCCAGTTCCCGATGCCCCTTCTTCAGCCGCCCGTCGGCCGCGTCCAACGCCCCGATACGCTTCTGGAGCTCGCTGCCGACCGCCCGTACCTGTTCCACGCCCCGGTCCAGATTGGCGGTCCGATCCAGCAACGAACGGCTCTCATCCAGCCGTTGTTCCGCATCGCTCCTGAGCGCGTGTGCCGTGGATTCGAGCCCCTCGACCTGACCGGCCAGGTCCTGCGCCCTGGAGTCGGAGGCGGCCAACTGCCGCTCCAGGCGATCGATGCGTTCAGCCCAGTCGCCGCTGTCGCGGTCGAGACGGGTCAGGATCTCGCGGTCTGCACTCCGGATCTGGCTCAGCTCCTGGAGATCGGAATCCAGTCGCGCGGTCTGAGCCCGCAGGGCGTCCTGTCCGGCAAACAGTTCCTCCCCCTGGTGCTCAAGCCACTGCCGGATGCTCTCCTGCTCGCCCCGAAGCTGGCGCTGGCCGTCCTCCAGATCGCGCATGGCCAGGCCGAAGCCCTGAATCCGCTCGTCCAGTCCTCCGGCTAGCCGCTCCAGCCCGGAGATTCTTTTATCCAGATCCTCGAGCAGGCGTTCATCGATCCCGGCCTCCCCCTGCTCAGCTTTACGAAAGGCCAACACATTGGAGCCCTGTCCGTTGCCGGAAGGGCGCCCTTCACCGTTCGCGGAGCCGTTAACCACCTCGGGCGCCTCCGCATCCCGCGCCTGTTCCGACTCGACGGGCAGGGTAAGCGCCTCGCTGGCGGCCTGGGTATAGCTGCGGAGTTCCTCCTGCATGACGCGAATGTGGCGCTCCAAGGCGTCGGCACGGCCGCTCATCTGCAGGCCCAACCGCTCTAGCTCACGCCCGCGGCCCTGCAATTTTTCCAGCCGTAGATCGGTAATCGCGAGCCGGCTGTCATAGCTGGCCAGCGAAGCGCTCACCTCGCCCGCGCTTAGGAGATCGGCGGCCATGCGCTGTTCCATGCGCCGGCCGTCTGCCTTGAGCCCGGAGAGCTGGTCCAGTAGCCCATTGGTCTTGCGTTGCAGCTTGCGCAGTTCACGGGCGAAAGCGAGGTTCTCGTGCTTACGGTCACGCCCCTGTCGGCGCAACCGCTTCTGCCGGTCATGTATTTTCTCGAATTTCTTGCCCAGCTTTTCCAGGCCGGCCCCGATCGCTCTCTGGCGCCGGGCAAGCTTTCCACCACCTGCTTTACCCTTGGCCGTTTGCGCTTGCTTATCTTTTGCCATAGTGCTCCGCCGTCATCGGCTTGGCGCCCGGGTCGAAAATCCTGACCCAACACCCTCGGATACGCGCTGATTGCGTTGAGTTATAGCGGCAGCCGCGGTCACGCCTCGCTTTCGCTTTTCTTGTTGCTCTTGTTCCACCAGGGGTGCTTGGCCTGGGTGAACTCGTCCCAGCGGTCGTCGAAGGAATCGAGCAGTTCGTGAAACTGGCGGGTGCGCCAACCAACCAGACCGCCCGCGTACTGCGCCACTTCCGCATCAACCCCGCCTTTCAGCAGATCCTGCAACAGCCCCTTCATTACGGCGACATCGTTCATCACCCCAAGGAGGTCCTGCAGGCCCTTCATGTGACGGATGAATTGGTCCAGGCCGGGGATAATCGGCATGAAAAACTCGGCCCCATAGCGCAGCTTCTTGCACTCGATGCGCAACTGGTGCATCTGCTCGGGTGCGTATTTGTCCACGTTACTGCCCGATTCCAGCACCTGCCGTTCCAGACGATCGAGCAGCTTGCGCGAGAACGGCAGCACCGCCGAGTGCAGCCGCTTCGCCTGTTTCTTCTTCAGCTCCGCCTGTTCCCAGGGAGCGGTATCCACCCAGTTGGGAAAGTCGCGCCGAAACTCGGCATAGCGGTCGCTGTCCAGCATGGCCCGCACCCGGTTATAGGCCTCGGCGCGGTGTTCCTCAGCGAGCGCCATCATCCGGTCCTCGCCGGGTAAAGGCAGCAACCCGCGGATCGGCCCCAGGCCCTCGTCGATGAATACGTCCAGATCCCGAGCCGGGCCGAGTTCGCTGGCGAGCCAGCGGGTCTGCTCCGACCAATAAGCGCTTGCGTCTTTGGGCACTGCTTCGCGAAAGGCGGAAAATGCCGAGCGGATGCGCCGGAACGAAACCCGCACCTGGTGCACCCCCTCGATGTGCTGCCAGTCACGTGCGACCTGTTCCCACTGCACCAGATAATCGTAGTTGTGCCGGAGGATGGCCTGGAAGGCCTCGCTGACCGTCTGATCGGTGGTGATAGGCGCCGGCGTCTTGGACTTTTTCGGCATCAGGGGCTTCTCCATGTAAAGTTACTTATTATTCAGGCGCTGCGGCGACCACGCCTATAATGCCGGCTTGGTTCCGCCCGATCATACCGTAATTCCCGGTCGGGCAAAATCGCGCGGGCGGCCCGATTCAGACTAGCGGATCATGAAGAAAACAATAAAGTGCAGTAGCATCGGCGGGGCCAGAGCCATCAGCACCAGGCCCGGCACTCGCCCGTAGCGCCCCCAGCGCAGGCAGCTATAGAGACCGGCGAAGGGAAACTCAAGCCACAGCACGCTGAGAAGCAGCCAAAGTTCGTACAAATAGCTCGGGTCGGGCAGGCGCCGATAGTCCAGCAGGATGACCAGGCCGACCAGCAACCAGACGCCACCGCCAAGTATCCAGGGACGCAGATAGGCCACACCCCGCAAATCCGGGTTCACAAGCCGGCCCTCAACAACGCACGCGGGAAACCGCGGTGCATAAGCACCGCGGCTCCGGGCAAAGGCCGGCTCAGCCGGCGCTCGCCGCCTCGGGCATCACGGTCTTGGCCATGCGCTTGGCGAAGTAATAGATGCGCTTCTGCTTTTCGATGATATCCATCTCGATGGTATAGGCCGGGATTCGGTTCGGTTCCTCGGCCACCAGGCGCTGGGCCTCGTGTATAGCCGCGGAATCGGCTAGACGGGTAATCTCGTCCTTCATCGAGACTACCGTCTGGGCGGCCAGTTCATTGCGCTGGGACACCGCCATCACCGCGGACTCCACCGCTTTGGTAATCGCCTTTTGGAAGCCGTTCAGCACTTCCTGGGTCGGTGAGCTCACCGACACCCCCTGGTCGATCCGCGCGTGGCCCGAAGCCACGAGATTGGTCTCGATAATATCGCCGATGTTCTCCAAGTCGCCCGTCGCTTCCATCAGGCGCAGGAACTCCTTGGTCTCGGCATCGGTAAGGCTCTGTTTACTGATCCGGCCCAGGTAACTGATGATGTTCGCATGCAGTATGTCCACCTGATCGTCCATGCGGGCGATATTTTCCAAACTGTCGCGATTGCCTTTGATAATGGCCGGCATGATGGACTTGAGCATTTCGTCCACCGTCTCGCCCATGTGCAGAATCTCCAGCCGCACCCGGTCCAGGGCCAGCGAGGGTGTCGACAGCAGTTCATCGTCCAGGTACTTGGTGCGCACGATCAGGCCTTCCTCTTCCAGGGCCCGATCCGGCACCAGGCGCTCCACCAGCCGCGCGATCTGGCTCGTGAACCAGATGAATATAAAGGTGTTGGCGATATTGAAGATGGTGTGTGCATTGGCGATCTGACGCGGGGTTTCCGCCGCCAGGCGCTGGATTCCATCGAGCTCCGGGTGCGACGGGGAGATCGAAGTGACCACGCCGGCCAACCAAGTTATAAACGGTAGCCAGACCAACACGCCCGCCACATTGAACATGACGTGCACCACCGCGGCCCGCACCGCTTCCCTGGGTTTGCCGATGGAAGCCAGCATGGCGGTGACGCAGGTGCCGATATTGGCGCCGAACGCCAGGGCGATGCCCGCCGGCAGGGTGATGAAGCCCTGGCTGGCCATGACGATGACGATGCCCGTGGTGGCGGACGAGGACTGGACCAGGCCGGTAAAGGCCGCGGCCACGAGGATACCGATGAACGGGTTCTCCATGCTCACCATCAGGTCCAGGAACGGCTGGTAGCTGCGCAGGGGCGCCATGGCGTCGCTCATCACGCTCATGCCGAAGAAGATCAGGCCCAGGCCCATCAGCATCGCGCCGTACTGCTTGGTACGCTCGCCCTTGGAGGCGAAGAGCATGAAAAAGCCCACGGCGATCATCAGCAGCGCCGCCTTCGTGACCTTGAAGGCGACAATCTGGGCGGTGATGGTGGTGCCGATATTGGCGCCCATGATTACGCCGATGGACTGGGCCAGGGTCATCAGGCCGGCGGTGATGAAGCCCACCACCAGCACGGTGGTCACCGACGAGGATTGGATCACCGCGGTGACGAAGGCGCCGGTAATGGCCCCCATGAAGCGGTTGGTGGTGAGCTTGGCGAGGATGTTCTTCATGCGCTCGCCGGCCACCGCCTTGAGGGCGTCGGACATCTGCTCCATGCCGAACAGGAACAGCGCCAGGCCGCCGAACAGTTGCATCGCCATGATGCCCCAGTCGAGCCCCGCCTCCGCCTTGGCATCGGCAAACGCGGGCGCTGCCACGGTCAGTGCGAGGCCGCCCAGGGCGAGCAACAGGCGGGACCCTTAGATTTGGATCGATACGGATCAGAGAAGATATTTGCATGCTAGCTAACCTCGATTGTTGTTTTGCCGGCGACCGTCATGAACCTCATGGTTGCCAAGTAACGAAATACTGACGTAACACTCTATGGATAGATATGAGGTGTCGAGCGCTGATTCTATGTCACCGACCCGACTCGCACCCTGGTGCTCTAAAATCCCCGTCATCACGCTAAAGCCCCAGGCAGGCCTGGGTCTCTTCTCTTGCATACCCGAAGCGGGTACGGTGGTGCAGCCGGGGAAACGCTGAAACTTGCCGCCCTTGGTTTCTTTCAGCCCGGCTTTCGAAAACTCTGCTTCCGAAGGCCTTGATTCTGATCGCGTCAAGCGATCACGAATGGCGAGGTGTCCGTCCCCGCACGGGAAACGCCTAATACTCGACGTTTCCCTAACATGGCAGCGGGCTAACCGCTCTATTTCTATTTAACGATGGTGACCGGAATCGGCGCCAGATGCACGACCTGCTCGGCGATCGAGCCCACCAGCAGGTGCTTGAGGCCGGTCGCACCCTTGCTGCCCATGATGATCATCGCCGCATTCTCGTTCTTCGCCACTTCGAGGATTCGGGACACCGGTAACCCCAGCACCAAGGCGCTTGAAGCCGACTTGAGAGCCTTCAACTCGGGCTCCTTTTTTCGACTCGTGTCGAGAAACTCATCCAGCATCTCCCGCGCCGCGTCTTCGATGTGGGTGATGAACTTCTTCTTCGACGCCTTGGCGTAGTAACCCGGCATGGTTCCGGGATCATGCACCACGTGCAACACGATCAATGGCACCGCCAAGCAGCCTGCTATCTTAGCGGCGTGCACCAAGGCCGCTTCGGCGTGGGAGGAGAAGTCCACCGGCACCAGGATCGGCTGCTTTTTCGCTTTTTCTGTCATTGTTGTCTGCTCCGCTGCGAAATTAAATCGATGGAGAAAATACCGTCATTTTCTGCGCCTGCAAATCCCATTTTGTCTGATTCAGGGCCTGAACCAAGGCCTCAGACCGGTCCAACGCAACAGTCCCGGGCCAAACCGTTTCGCAATACTCACCGCCCTCGATTTCACGCCTGACACCCCCATCAGGGAAAACCCTGATGGCGAGTGTAACAGTTTCGCAACAAAAAAGAGACCGTACTGTAACATAATAGACGTTTCCCTAAGCGCATTCTACGGCTCGGTTCAACGGGCCAATACGCTAAACCGCAGCCGCACGCAGCCTAGTGCGGTGCCAACAACAATGACCGAGGATACGAGGCTGATGGCGACCACGATCAAATTCAAAAAGCTGTTCGGCAAGTCTTATATCAAACCCATGAAGAAGCACATGGATTTGGCCACTGAATGCGCCCGCATGGTGCCGCCTGCGGTTGAGGCTTACGTGGCCGGAGACACAGAAACTTTGAAGGATCTGCAACGCGCGGTGGTCAAGCTGGAGGTCGAGGCCGACGCCATCTTCGAGGAAATTCAGAGCAGCCTGCCCAAGAGCATGTTCATGCCGGTGGACCGCCGCGACCTGCTGGACGTGCTGGAGATGCAGGAAGCAATTGCTGACCGCACGCAGGATGTCCTCGGCCTGATGGTGGAACTGCCGCTACAGATTCCCGACGGCATGAAGCGGCCCCTCGTCCACCTCGCGCAACGCTGCGTCGAAGCCTGCGAGGACGCCCGAGGGGTGGTCAATTCGCTTAAGGACCTGGTGGAGGCTGGTTTCAAGGGGCCGGTGGTGGGAGACGTGCAAAAGCAGATCGCCAAGACCATTCGGGTCGAAACCGATGCCGACACCATGGGCATTGAACTCTCCCACAATCTGTTCCAGCATCGGGCGGACCTGGACCCCACCTCAGTGGTTTTCTTGTTCCAGCTGTTCAACTGGATCGACGACCTGGCCGACTACGCCGAGAAGTTGGTGATCCGCTTCCGCTTGTTTCTCGCCCGTTGACCCCCTGAGGAGAAAAATCCGTGGAGATCATTGCTCAACACGGCACCGTCTTCCTCGTGCTCGCCATTGTCTTCGGTCTTTATATGACCTGGGGCATCGGCGCCAACGACGTAGCCAACGCGATGGGCACCTCGGTGGGTTCGGGGGCGATTTCAGTAAAGCAGGCGGTGATCATCGCCGCCATCTTCGAATTCGCCGGCGCCTTCATCGCGGGTGGCTCGGTCACCAAAACCATTCGCAAGGGCATTATCGACCCTTCCCAGGTCATCGGCAGCCCGGAAATTCTGGTGTTCGGCATGCTGGCCGCCCTGCTCGCGGCGGCCATCTGGCTGATGATCGCCTCCGCCAACGGTTGGCCGGTATCCACAACCCACAGCATCATCGGCGGTCTTGTCGGCTTTGCGGCCGTCGGCATCGGCATGAGTTCCGTAAATTGGGGAAAGATCGGCCAGATCGTCGCCAGTTGGGTGGTTTCGCCGCTGCTCGGTGGATTCATCGCCTTCCTGCTGATGCTCAGCGTACAGAAGCTGATCATACGCACGGAGCAGCCTTTCGAGAACGCCAGACGCTGGGGCCCCTACTACGTGTTCCTGGTCGGCTGGATCGTCAGCCTGGTGACCATGTTCAAGGGCCTCAAACACCTCAACCTGGACCTATCCCCATTCGGCAGCCTGATCGCCGCCACGGTATTCGGGATCGGGGTGGCCCTGATCGGCAAGTTGCTGATCGACCGCATCAAGGTGTCTGAGGAAACCGACCAGGAATACAGGTACGCCAGCGTCGAGCGGGTGTTCGTGCCGATGATGATCTTCACCGCCTGCGCCATGGCGTTCGCCCACGGCTCCAACGACGTGGCCAACGGCATCGGCCCGCTGGCGGCGGTCATCAGTCTGGTCAACTCCGGCGGCGAAGTAAGCCAGAAGGCGGATCTGCCGATCTGGGTGCTGGCCCTGGGTGGAGTTGGCATTATTACCGGCTTGGCAACCATGGGTTACCGGGTGATGCGCACCATCGGCAGCAACATCACGGAACTGACCCCATCGCGCGGCTACTGCGCCACCCTGGCGGCAGCCTCCACCGTGGTGCTGGCCTCCAAGACCGGGCTGCCGGTGTCGACCACGCACATTGCGGTGGGAGCGGTGATGGGTGTGGGCCTCACTTCCGGCCTGGCGGCCCTGGACCTTCGGGTGATAGCCAACATCGTCATATCCTGGCTGATCACCATCCCTGCAGGGGCGGTCATGGCGATGCTGTTCTTTTTCGCCCTCAAAGGCATGTTCGGAGTCGACTGCAACTGCGGCTAGGCTGTTATATCGGGGGCAACCCCGCCGCTATCATTACTATTGCCGGGCGTAGTGGAGGTTCATCACCGCTCGCGGACTGAGTGAGAGAGGCGTTACGGCATAACCTCTAATTTGGCCGCCGCCGCCGAGTGCGCCATAATGCGCGAGCTTCTGCTGCAACCGGCAACCGCCATGACGGATACCCAAGAACGCCAACCCCCCGAACAAAGGGTTCTACCGCGGGCGCCTGCGCCAGGGACACGGCGCCCATGCCACCCGCTACAACGCGGGCTACCGGGCCGGCGCCCGGCCTGATCCGTGGCACTGAAAGCCACCGTATTCAAGGCCGAACTCCAGGTTTCCGATCTGGATCGCCACCACTACCAGCGCTACGACCTGACCCTGGCGCGACACCCTTCGGAGACCGACGAGCGCATGATGCTGCGCCTGCTCGCGTTCGCACTCAACGCCGATCCGCAACTGAGCTTTACCAAGGGCCTAAGCACAGACGACGAACCGGAACTCTGGCGCAAGGACCTAACCGGGACTGTCGAACTCTGGATCGACCTCGGCCAACCCGACCCCAAGCGCCTGCGCCGGGCCTGCGGCCGGGCGCGCCGGGTATTGCTCTACAACTACGGCGGGCGCGGCGCCGACCTCTGGTGGCGGAACCACGGCGAAGCCCTGCGCGGGTTGGAGAACCTGGAGGTATTCGCGCTCTCGGCGGATGCCGGCAAGGCACTGGCCGCCCTGGTCGCCCGCAAGATGCAGTTGCAGTGCACGATCCAGGAAAGTCAGATCTGGTTTGGCGATGCCGACACCAGCCTGCAGATCGAACTTGAAACCCGAAAGCGGCTGCGCTGAACCCCAAAAGCCCTTTTGATCAGGTTGTCTCGCCGCGCCTTTTCGCGCTTTGCCCCGACGGCGGGAAACCAGACGCAGCCATCGCCTGCCTGGTGTCTCACCGACCCAATAATCGGGACTTTAGCGCGTGCTTGACGCCGAACCCCGAGGCCAGCATCAGCAGGGAAGTGACGATGATCGAAGTTAAGCTCATCGAGCTCACAGGGCTCAGCAAAAAGATATTCACCAGGCTCGTGAGCATGGTCAAAATCGGCAATATTATGCCGCCCAGCATGCCGTGCATGGCGGCCAGCAGCAAGGCCATCCAAATCCCGTAGTCGCTGAGCAAGGGAATGAAGATGGCCATCAAGCTGGTTGCCCAGGCGGCCATACCGAGGCCGACCTTCGCACCCGAAAGTAATTTGGATTTCTTGCCTTCGCTCATCCAGGGGTTTTCCTCTACCGAGACGGGGTTACCGCACCCATATTAGCGCATAAGCCAGTGCTTATGCATGACCATCCGTTGCATCAGTAGAGACAACGAGGGCTTCGGCGACCTTTACCCCTCCTCTAGCCGCCTCGATCCCACCGAAGCCGGACGATTGCCGGCAAATGAACCTGGCTTCGACAGCCATCGCCGCTAGCTCATCCACAGCTTCCAGCACGCCTGCTAACCCCCTGATTTCTTGTCAAAGGCCGGGGCGAGAGCCGATTTCATCCACAGCCCGCCCACAGATTGCACACCTTATCCACAGAGGATATACACAACATATTGTGGTTGACATCTCCCTGTCTGCGTATATATTGTGCTTGAAACGAGATCGCTTCGCATCCCTAGCTCTACTGCGGGCTGCGCTTTCCACCACCAAAAGAATCTTCAGGAGAATCCATGGCCACCGACGCTGCTCAGACCGCCGTTGCCACCCAAACCCAGTCGCCTCCGGTCTCGGAGTCCCAGGCCTCGGAGGCCGAACTCGCTGCCTACGCCCCCGGCGGCTTCCACGTGATCCGCCGCAACGGCAAGGTCACCGGCTTCAATGCCAACAAGATCGCAGTGGCGGTCACCAAGGCCTTCCTCGCCGTCGAAGGCGGCAGTGCTGCGGCCTCCTCGCGCATCCACGAGAGCGTGCGCGAACTGACCGAACAGGTGGTCGCCGCACTGACTCGCAGAAACCCGGGCGGGGGCACGGTGCACATCGAAGACATTCAGGACCAGGTCGAGCTGGCCCTGATGCGCAGCGAGCATCACAAGGTGGCCCGTGCCTACGTGCTCTACCGAGAAGCCCGCGCCAACGAACGCGCCGCCAAGGCCGCGGCGGAGCCTATCGCCGAAGAGCACATCGTCAATGTCACCCTGGCCGACGGCAGCACCCGCCCGCTCGACCTCGAACGCCTGCGGGCCCTGGTGACCGAGGCGTGCAGCGGCCTGGAAGCCGTGGACGGCCAGGCGATCCTGAACGACACCTGCCGCAACCTGTTCGACGGGGTAAAGGAGAACGACGTATCCCAGGCCCTGGTGATGAGCGCCCGCGCCCTGATCGAGAAGGAGCCCAATTACTCCCAGGTGGCGGCCCGGCTGCTGCTCGACATCCTGCGCCGGGAGGCACTGCAGTTCCTGGGCGCCGACACCCAGGTCAATACCCAGGCCGAGATGGGCGAGCGCTACGGCGAGTATTTCAAGGCCTATATCCGGCGCGGCGCCGAGCTGGAATTGCTCGACACCCGTCTGGCCCAGTATGACCTCGACGCCCTGGGCGCCGCCCTGGTTCCCGAGCGCGACCTGACCTTCACCTACCTGGGCCTGCAGACCCTCTACGACCGCTACTTCATTCACAGCAAGGACGATATCCGCTTCGAGCTGCCCCAGGCATTTTTCATGCGCGTGGCCATGGGTCTGGCGATCAACGAGATCGACCGCGAGGCGCGCGCGGTGGAGTTCTACAACCTGCTGTCCAGCTTCGACTTCATGAGCAGCACCCCTACCCTGTTCAACTCGGGCACCCTGCGCCCGCAGCTGTCGAGCTGCTACCTGACCACCGTGCCCGACCACCTGGAAGGCATCTACGGCGCGATCAAAGACAACGCCATGCTCAGCAAGTACGCCGGCGGCCTGGGCAACGACTGGACCCGAGTGCGCGGCATGGGCGCCCATATCAAGGGCACCAACGGCAAGAGCCAAGGCGTGGTGCCCTTCCTCAAGGTCGCCAACGATACCGCGGTAGCGGTCAATCAGGGCGGCAAGCGCAAAGGCGCCGTCTGCGCCTACCTGGAGACCTGGCACATCGACGTCGAAGAATTCCTGGAACTGCGCAAGAACACCGGCGACGACCGGCGTCGCACCCACGATATGAACAGCGCCAACTGGATTCCCGACCTGTTCATGAAGCGGGTCGCGGAAGACGGCGAATGGACCCTGTTCAGCCCGGACGAGACCCCGGACCTGCACGACCTCACCGGCCAGGACTTCGAGGACGCCTACACCGCCTACGAGGAAAAGGCCCGGCGCGGCGAAATGCTGGTGCACAAAACGCTGAAAGCGGGCGACCTCTGGCGGCGCATGCTGAGCCTGCTGTTCGAGACCGGGCACCCCTGGCTCACTTTCAAAGATCCCTGCAACCTGCGCTACACCAACCAGCACGTAGGGGTGGTCCACAGCTCCAACCTGTGCACCGAGATCACCCTGCACACCAACGACAGCGAGATTGCCGTGTGCAACCTGGGCTCGGTAAACCTGGCCGCCCATGTGGGCGAGAACGGCCTCGACCTGGCCAAGCTCGAGCGCACCGTCACCACCGCCATGCGGATGCTCGACAACGTCATCGACTACAACTACTACAGCGTGCCCCAGGCCCGTAACTCCAACCTGCGCCACCGCCCGGTCGGCCTGGGCATCATGGGCTTCCAGGACGCGCTGTACAAACAGCGCCTCGCCTACGCCAGCGATCAGGGTCTGGAGTTTGCCGACCGCTCCATGGAGGCAGTGAGCTACTTCGCCATCCAGGCCTCGAGCGACTTGGCCGCCGAGCGCGGACGCTACTCCAGCTACGAGGGCTCCCTGTGGAGCCAGGGCGTGCTGCCCATCGACTCCCTGCAACGCCTGGCCGAGCAGCGCGGCGGCTACCTTCAGGTGGACCAGAGCCAGAGCCTGGACTGGGACGGCCTGCGCGAGCGGGTGCGCTCCCAGGGCATGCGCAACTCCAACACCATGGCGATCGCGCCCACCGCCACCATCAGCAATATCTGCGGGGTCAGCCAATCGATCGAACCGACCTACCAGAACCTGTACGTCAAGTCGAACCTCTCCGGCGAGTTCACCGTGGTCAACCCCTACCTGGTGCACGACCTCAAGGCCCAGGGCCTGTGGGACGAGGTGATGGTCAACGACCTCAAGTACTACGACGGCAGCCTGCAGCCGGTGGACCGCATCCCGGACGAGTTCAAGGCCTTGTATGCCACCGCCTTCGAGATCGATCCGCGCTGGCTGGTGGAAGCCGGCTCCCGGCGCCAAAAGTGGATCGACCAGGGCCAGTCGCTCAACCTCTATATGTCCGAGCCCAACGGCAAGAAGCTCGACAACCTCTACAAGCTGGCCTGGGTGCGCGGGCTCAAGACCACCTACTACCTGCGCTCCATGGGGGCCACCCACGTCGAGAAATCCACCGTTGCCGACACCAGCCGCGCCAACAAGCTCAACGCGGTTGGCATGCAGCAGGAGGCCGAGGCGCCCAAGGTGTGCTCGATTCTCGACCCGGATTGCGAGGCCTGTCAGTAGGCGCACCTACTGCAACGAGTAGTCAAGGTGGGGCACTGTGCAGATGGTGAACGGACTGCTGTTTGGCCATGGATGGCTCGCCTCACCTCCGGTTTGACCGAATATCTATAAAGGCGGCCCGCAAGCCGCCGCCACAACGAAAACAGGAGACCAAAAGATGCTGAACTGGGACGACCCGCTGAGCGGAAACACCGCCCCCAAACCCGCGCCAGCGGGCGAGATGCCGCCAGCCGAGGCCGCTGACGAGGCGGTGGAAACCGCCCGCGGGCTCGCCGCCAAAGTCCAGCTCCGCCCCGGCGACGGGTTGGTCAGCAACGACACCCTGATGGCCACCGCCGGCGCCGCTCCGGTGGTAAACCCCGACCCCGCCGCGGCCCCGGCCGGGCACGAGTTCGACGCCCACGCCGAAGGTGGCGCCACCGGCTTGGAGAACCTGGAAATGGGCGCCGGCCGGGTCCAGGTGGATGACAAACGCATCATCAATTGCCGCGCCGACCTCAACCAACTGGTGCCCTTCAAGTACGAGTGGGCCTGGCAGAAATATCTCGACGGCTGCGCCAACCACTGGATGCCGCAAGAGATCAACATGAACGCCGACATCGCCCTCTGGAAGAGCCCCAATGGGCTGACCGAGGACGAGCGCACCATCATCAAGCGCAACCTCGGCTTTTTCTCCACCGCCGACTCCCTGGTCGCCAACAACCTGGTGCTCGCCGTCTACCGCCACATCTCCAATCCGGAGTGCCGCCAGTACCTGCTGCGCCAGGCGTTCGAAGAGGCCCTGCACACCCACGCCTACCAGTACGCGGTGGAATCCCTGGGCCTGGACGAGGGCGAGATCTTCAACATGTACCGCGAAGTGCCGGCGGTGGCGAAGAAGGCCGAATGGGCCCTGCCCTACACCCAGTACCTGGCAGACCCCCACTTCAACACCGGCACCCCGGAGAACGACCAAAGGCTGCTGCGCGAACTGGTCGCCTTTTACGTCATCTTCGAAGGCATCTTCTTCTACGTCGGCTTCACCCAGGTGCTCAGCATGGGCCGGCGCAACAAGATGACCGGCACTGCCGAACAGTTCCAATACATCCTCCGCGACGAGTCGATGCACATGAACTTCGGCATCGACGTCATCAACCAGATCAAGATCGAAAACCCCCACCTCTGGACCCCCGAGTTCAAGCAGGAGCTCATCGACATGATCCGCGAGGCCGTCGAACTGGAGACCGAATACGCCCACGACACCATGCCCCGCGGCGTACTCGGCCTCAACGCCAAGATGTTCGAAGAATACTTGCAGTTCATCGCCAATCGCCGGTGCACCCAGATCGGGCTGTCCGAGCAGTATCCCGGCGCCGGCAACCCCTTCCCCTGGATGTCGGAAGTGCTGGATCTGAAAAAGGAAAAGAACTTCTTCGAAACCCGCGTCACCGAGTATCAGACCGGAGGCGCATTGAGCTGGGACTGAGCCCCAGCCCGCCGGTCGGGGTGCCCGCACCCAGACCAATCCAACATCCAATCGAGGCCACCGCCATGCACTGCACCCGCTGCCACTCGTCGATGTCTCAGGAGAAACAGGAAACCGCCGGCAACTGCCAACAAACCTGGTACCGATGTGCCGTCTGCAGACAAGAGCAATGCGTAACCCGCCGGGTACTGGCGCC
The DNA here is from genome assembly GCA_963753615.1 of uncultured Gammaproteobacteria bacterium. Lineage (GTDB taxonomy): Bacteria > Pseudomonadota > Gammaproteobacteria > Chromatiales > Chromatiaceae > CAVWCW01. The sequence goes on along the minus strand of CAVWCW010000003.1, from coordinate 405,801 downwards.
CGGTCCGGTGCAGTTCGCCGGGGTTCGGGGAGAAAGGGTCACCCGGGCCTGGGCAGGGAGGGGTTAAACGGCGGAAGGCGCTACGCTTTTCCGCCCTACGAATCGTCGAAGTAGCGTATCGATTCAATCCACCGCTTCTGCAGCATCGAGCGGCTCTATTGTCCAACACAACGAGGGCTTCAATCATGCTGGACCACAATTTCGAGCCGTTGCCGTGCAAGCCGCTGCGGCGACTTTCGCTTGGTACCGCAAAGTCGGACAAAGCGACTCTGGGGGCCAAGGGGGAGCATTTCGTAGAGCCTTGGCGGCTGTCAGACCAGGAGAAGTCTGCCATTTCCAAAAAGCTCCAGAAGCGCAAGATCGGCGACGTCGAGGGCCGGCGCATCTTCGTCGGGGCGCTGGAGTACGAGTTGTCCGCGTTCCGCGCAGCGGAGGCCGGGCAACCCGCGGCGGCGCCGGCGCCGCCCGCGGTGGATCTATCGGCATTGCAGGCCGTCGACCGGGTAGCCAGGGAACTGGCTGCGAAGTTAGGGGAGATCCCGCAGGATCAGGAGCCTGCCCTGCTGGAGACATTGGAGGCCCAGGACGAGATGGGACGCAGCTATTCGGCGCGCTATCTGGACCGTTTGTATCAGGAGGCCAGCCGCCTGGCGGAGGCTTGCGGGCTGATGACCGCGGCGCTGGCAACCGCTCAGGCGCCCGAGCCATCCCCCGCTGAGGAACCTTCCGCGGCGATGCTGCAGCTGATTGGCTCGCTGACCCATGTTTTCGAGGAATGCTTCGAGCAGACCCCCACCCCGGCGGCCCGGGGCGCTTTCGCAGCAACCCTGAAGGCGGTCGCGGACGGCGCAGGCCTGGACATCCCGCGCAGCCGGAAAGTGTTGGAACAGGTGCTGGAACCGAGCTAGACGACGTCGGCCGCCACCGCCGCATGCAGTTCACGGCCAAAGTTCGGGATGGCGCTGAACACCCGGTTCCAGTTGGAGATAAAGGGCTGCTCCATGGGGTTGTCCACAAACAGCTCTCCGGCCCGCAGGATGCTCTGGGTAAAAAGATCCACACTGCCCTCCTCGGCGTGGCGATCGAAGCTTAGGCCGTTGATGCGTGCATCGAAGCAGTATTGTTCGATACAGTCCAGAGCGATACGGAAGTAGCTGGCCTTGATTGCCCGAATCTCCTGCATTCCGAGGGTGATCCCTTCGGTAGAGAGCTTGCGGTATAGGGAGTTGGCGATCTCCACGCTCATGCGCGAGAGGCCGCTGTCGGCGTCTTCCTTGGACAGGGTCTGGTGCTTGTGGTCGTACTCGTCGGCGATGTCCACCTGGCACACCTGCTTGCGCGAGAGGTTGCGGTAGACCTCGGAAAGCACCCCTACCTCCAGCCCCCAGTCGCCCGGAATGCGCACTTGGCGCACGAAATCGGCTCGCATGGAAAACTCGCCGGACAGCGAGTAGCGGAAACTATCCATGAACTCGAGGTAGTCCAGGGGCCCCACGACCTTCTTCAAGGCCCGTACCAACGGGGTGACGAACAGCCGGGTCAGGCGGCCGCTTAGGCGGTCACCGTGAATACGGGGGTAATAGCCCTTGCAGAATTCGAAGCCGAAACCCGGGTGCGCCACTGGATAGAAAAGGCGCGCCGGTAGCGAGCGATCGTAGGTGAGGATGTCGCAGTCATGCAGGGCAATCGCCTCGCAACGCTCCAAGGCCAGGGCGTAGCCGAAGCAGAACCACACATTGCGCCCCTTGCCGGGCTGCGGCGGCGACAGGTCTTCCGCCTTGAGCTGCTCGTCCAGCGCGCGCAGGCGCGGGCCGTCGTTCCACAGCAAATGCGTCTGCTGGGGCAACCGGCCGAAGAACTTCCGCGCATGAGCGAACTGGGCCGCGTCCGCCCGGTCGAGACCGACGATAATATGATCTATGTAGTTGGCCTGGCGCAGCGCCTCGACGATCCTGGGCAGGGCCTCGCCCTCCAGCTCCGAATATAGGCTGGGCAGAATCAAGGCCATAGGGCGGCGCCGGCCGAACTCGCTCAGCTCCTCCTCGATACTCTCGATCGGGCGGTCGCGCAGCTTGTGCAGGGTCGTGATTACCCCGTTTTGGAAAAAGTCCGACATAGGGTCTCCTAATTGATCCGGCAATCAAATACCTTGCATCCAGGCCAAGGGATTCGATGCGCCGCTCGCGGGCCACGCCCGCGAACGGCTTTCCCGGCGCACCGAGCCGCGGCCGGCCGCTCCTGGCCGGCACAAACCCGACATCTTATACCCTTTCTGGTTGTTACCAAGTTAACGGTTACCCGTTCAATGCGCCCCTAGGGTCGAACCCAACAGCTGCGTCTTGGTGATGTTCCAACTCCTGAATCAGCTCCAGCACCACCCGATTCCAGCCCGCCGGGCCCGGCTCGGGGGCATCAATCACCCGTTTGCCGGTATCCAACTCCAACCGTCCGCCGTCCTTGCGGGGGATGACAACCGCAAGATCCGCAGCCTGCAGCAGGGAAAGATCATTCGGACTGTCACCCAGGGCCAGGTTGAGAAAGCCACGCCAACCCTCCCGGCGATAGAGCCCTTGCAGCCGGACCATCGCGTCGGCCTTGTCCACCGCCGCCAGCACGTGTTGATAGCGGCCGCCCCGGGTCAGGTGCAGGCCAGCCGCCTCCAGGTCCCGGGCGAAACGCTCCAACGCAGCCCGGGAATCTTGCCAGCGTAGTGGCTCTGAGCACAGGCGCCGGCGCGCCAGTGTCGCCTGGTCCAAAGCCAGCCCGGTATCCGCAGCCACTTCGGCATCGCTCATGTCGGCAAAGCCGCGAAAGCGGTACCCGCCTTCCCGGCGCAGCCGCAATAGCACATCCAGAATCTCGCCATAGGCTGGGGCCAGGCGCAGCACCCGGTATTCGGCATCCAGCTCGCCGTCCTCCAACCCCGGAAAGTACCCCTCGGGCACACAAATAGCGCTGCCGTTCTCGACGATGCAAGGATGCCGATTGCCAAGGGCCCGATTCAGGGGCCCCATCTCGGCCAGCGTCTTGCTGGTGGTGGGAATCAATGGCACCACGGCCGCTCGCAAACGCTCCAGAGCGGGCAGCGCCGGGGCGAAGCCGTAATCGTCGTGGTCCAGCAGGGTGCCGTCGAGGTCGGTAAACACCAGCAGCGGCAGCCTGGGCCTGGTAAATCGCGATAAGGTCATAGTCAAACCGAAGGCCGGGTAGGCTCTGGTCCATAGGGGGGCCGGGCCGATTCATTATCTCGCAGTCAGACCCTTAGTTAACAGCTTCCCATGCGAGACAGGATGCCCCGCCGTTTTTGGTTACACGAAGCGGCTCAAAATTGGGCAGCCTGGAAACTGGGCCGACGCAAGCCGAGAATGGCAATTCTTCCCCGTCCTCATCGGGCCCGCCGCCAGTCCCGGCAAGTGACCACCGATTGGCCTATGCTTGGTTCCAACCACCCCCCACCGCCCGGAATCCAGGATGACGCAGCCGAAAATCGCCGACACCCGCCCTGCCCCGGTCCAATTGGAAACCGGCAAGACCTACTGGTTCTGCAGCTGCGGTCGCTCCGCCAAGCAGCCATTCTGCGACGGCTCCCACCAGGGCAGCGGCCTGGAACCGATGGAATTTCAGGTGGAAAAGGACGGCCAGTACTTCCTCTGTCAGTGCAAACGCTCCGCCAAGCTACCCTACTGCGACGGCAGCCACAAGCGCATCACCCAGGAGGCGTTGGATGAGAACCGAGGGCAACGCCGGGTCTGGTACCAGGTAGCGGAGCCGGGGGCCCTGGCCGACAGCGAGGTGCGCGCGGTGCAGGCCGGCGCCCAAGCCCTGGCGCTGACTCGCTTGCAAGGCCGCTATGGAGCGCTCGAAAACGCCTGCCCGCATCAGGGCGGGCCCCTCGGCGAGGGCGCAATAGAGTGCGAGGGCGACGATTGCTGGCTGCGCTGCCCCTGGCACGGCTGGGAGTTCCACCCGCTCAGCGGCGAGTCCCCGGCCGGCCACGGCGATCGAGTGGCGACTTTTCCGGTCGAAGAGCGCGACGACGGCGTCTACGTCCAGGTGCTGGAGTCGGACCAGCGCACCCGCAGCGTCTCCGACCTGATGGTGGAGACCATGGTCAACTGGGGGGTGACCAGCGTATTCGGCATGGTCGGCCACTCCAATCTCGGGCTGGCGGACGCCATCCGCGAGCAGGAGGAGGCCGGGCACCTGACCTATTACGGCATCCGCCACGAAGGGGCCGCTGCCTTTGCCTGCTCCGGCTTCGCCAAGCTCTCGGGCCGTCCCGCCGCCTGCCTGAGCATCGCCGGGCCCGGGGCCACCAACCTGCTGACCGGCCTCTGGGACGCCCAGGTCGACCGCGCTCCGGTGCTCGCCCTGACCGGCCAGGTCAATACCCAGGTGTTCGGGCCCGGGGCCTTCCAGGAAATCGATCTGGCCGCTGCCTTCTCGGCGGTGGCGGACTTTAGCCAAACCGTGCTGCCCGGCAGCCGGCACGCCGAGCTGATGACCCTCGCGCTGAAGCACGCCAGCGTGGAGCGCAGCGTAGCGCACCTGATCTTTCCCGACGAGGTGCAGCAGCTGGCGGCACCGGACAGCGCCGCTTCCGGCCCCGACGGGCGGTTGGGGCGCAGCGAGATCGCCCCCGCAAAGGCCTCGCTGGAACAGGCCGCGGCGCGGATCTCGGCCAGCCGGCGCCCGGCGGTGATCGTCGGCTATGGGGCCCGCGAGCGCATGCCGGAAGTGCTGGCGCTGGCGGAGCGGCTCCATGCGCCGGTGCTCACCACCTTCAAGGCCAAGGGCCAGCTGGCCGACGACCACCCCCTGGCCGCCGGCGTGCTCGGGCGTAGCGGCACCCCCGTGGCCAGCGCCTGCATGGGCCAGGCCGACCTGCTGCTGGTGTTCGGCGCTTCGTTCGCCAACCACACCGGAATCAGCCCCGACAAGCCGATTGTCCAGGTCGACTTCGATGCCATGGCCCTGGGCAAGTTTCACCCGGTGGAGGTGCCGGTTTGGGGCGAGATCGGGATCACCGCCAGGGCCCTGCTGGAGCACCTGCCGGCGAACTTGACCACGGAAGACCAGCGCCCCCGGCTGGCCGAACGCCGGCAGCAGTGGCGGCAGGAGAAACAGCGCCGAGCCGAGCGCGACCGCGGCCAGGGCTTGAATTCGGCCCTGGTGTTCGCCGCCCTGTCGCGACAGTGCCCGCCGGACGCGGTGATCGCGGTGGACGTGGGCAACAACACCTATTCTTTCGGCCGTTACTTCGAGTGCCAAGCCCAACGCATCCTGATGTCCGGCTACCTGGGTTCCATCGGCTTTGCCTTGCCCGCCGCCCTTGGGGCCTGGGCCGCCACCCAAAGCCTGGAAGCGCATAAGGACCGGCCGGTGCTGGCGGTCAGCGGCGACGGCGGCTTGGGGCAGTACCTGGCGGAATTCACCACCGCGGTCAAATACGGCATGAACATCACCCATGTGCTGCTCAACAACAACGAGCTGGGCAAGATCTCCAAGGAGCAGCGGGCCGGCAACTGGCCGGTCTGGCAGACCTCCCTGCAAAACCCGGACTTCGCCGACTTCGCCATCGGCTGCGGCGGCCTGGGGGTGCGGGTGAGCACTCCGCAGCAACTGGAACCGGCCCTGGCCGAAGCCATCTCCTACCCGGGCCCGGCCCTGGTGGAGATCCTCACCGATCCGGAGTTGGTGTAACCCTGGAAAGAGCAGTTGACCGCTCGATTCTGACACTAAGGTACTGCAATGAAGGAACCATCGTTCGCTTCATGTCTTCATCCATTCGGTGATCCAGGCGAGGGGGCGCATGGCCCGCTTGCGGCGGCGTATGGCTGCCTTGCTGCTCCTTGGAATAGATTAACTATTGCGCGTCGTTGCGCCTTGCCCTGCACCCCCGCACGCACGGCCTCCACGCCGTCCAACCGCGCGCTCTAGGGTAACGGCCTTTTGGCCCGGTGCACGCTTGGCATATCATGGGGAGCCGGAGCGCCTCCGGGCGGCCGCGCCGAACCCCAGCCGAAGCGAGCACAGTATGAGCCCAGCCCCACGCCAGATCCTCACCCCCCGCCCCAGCATGAGCCTCAGCATTCCTGAGGGCATGACTCCGGTGGAGTTTTTCAACAGCCCGGCCAACCTCAAGAACCTCGCGGAAGAAAACGGCCTGTTCCGCACGCCTGAAGACCTGCTGATGTACCGCAAGCTGATCGGCCACAGCACCGAGTTCGACACCTCCATCATTCTCGATACGTCGCGCCGGATCCTCGACCCCCTGGGTCGCCCGGTGCGCCGCGACCAGATGAGCCGGCGCCAGAAGAAGGTCTGGAACCGCATGACCCAGATCCTGTTCAACTACCTGCTGGAGACCTATCCCGATCCGGACCGCCATCTGGTGTTGTGCGGCGAAGCCAGCCTGGACTCCACCTGGCCCATGAACAAATCCGGTGTACCCAGCATCCGCATGATCCACAACCATTTCATGGTGTTCCCAATGGAACAGCTGGCGCAGGCCAAGGCCGCCGACCCGGACAACCCGAACCTCACCGACAGCGGCCACCACAGCCTGTTCCTGCGCCACCTGAACGAGATCTACCACGAGTTTCTGGAGGTGCTGGACCTGCAGATCCTGCGCCCCATCTCCAGCGCCGATTCCTGCTTCCACCTCACCGGCTACCCCCAGGGCCTTCCTAGTTGGGAGGTTCTGGGGGGCGCCGAGCGCCTGGGGGACCAGTACTTTTGGCACGAATACGAGCAGGTGCTTCGGGGCTTTCTCGACTTCTACCGCAGCTTCTTCTCCCTGGTCTCCAGCGGCGAACCGCGGGTGCCGTCCGAGGCCAATTTCCCGAATCAGATCGGCGACGTGCTCTACGGCAGCAACCGCTTCCTGCGGGTGGCTAGGGATCTGCGCGAGCAGGTCATCCAAGATCCCCAGTTCGCCAACGAGATCCGCTGGCGTCCGGCCTACAAGCAGTTGTTCTACCGCGACGATTCCGGGCGCCTGATCGTCACTATCTCCCAGAACTCGGTTGGCAACGCCATTACAGAACTGCTGGGTATCGTGGTCGAGCGAAAGCTCGACGACGTAGCCTACGCGGAGGTAGAACCCGCCTTGGTCGGGCGCCTGTTGGAGGCACGCGAGCGACTGGTCGCGGCGAATATCGGCGAGCCCATCGCCGGGCCCTGCTGGCCCCAGGGCCGCTTCGTCCCCCGCGCCTGAGGCGGTCGCGAATGTGCAAACGACTGTTCGCCGCCCTCGCTTTGGTTCTGTCCTGCCTGCCAACCGGTGCCGCAGTGGGCCCGTCGCCTCTGAGCGGGGCGTCGGAGACGGCGGAGATCCGGCTCGCGGTTCTGGAACCTGCGACCCGTCCGATGCGCGGCCAATACCGCTATATGGCCGATAGCGCCCGCTTCACCGATTGCGCCAGCGGCCGCAGCTACCCCGTGACCCAGAGCGGCGACAGTCCGGCCCTGGAGCGTGCCTATCTCGAGCATCGCGGCGAGCCCGGGGACTGGCTGACCGTAGACTTTGCCGGGCACCTGGAACAGCAGCCGCAATCCGATGCGCAAGGCAGTGAGGAGGCAGTAGTGGTAGATCGTTTCGACTCAGTATGGCGCGGCGCGGCCTGCGGAGACCGGAAAGCGGCACCCCCGCTGGAGGACACCGAATGGCGGCTGGTGGCAATCGAAGGCCGGCCCCTGACCCCCGCCGAACGCGCCCGCAACCCGCGCCTGCGGCTGGAGCCCGACCGGCTCCAGGTGCTGGGCCACGCTGGCTGCAATCGCTTCTTCGGCGGCTACCGGCGCAGCGGCGAGACCGGCCTGAGCTTCGAGCAAATTGCCAGCACTCGCATGTACTGCATGGACGCCATGGACCTGGAAGGAGCGGTGCTCGGGGCGCTGGCCAAGAGTGCCGAGTTCCGCATCTCGGCCGGGCGGCTGGAGTTGATGTCCGGTTCGGGAGAGCCCCTGGCCGTGTTCGAACCTAGCCCGTCAAAGGCCTCCGGCACAAAATGATGCTTTGCTTCACATAAATCATTTAATTACAGGAAAATGTGGTATTTAGAATCCATATATCACTCGGATAGGCTAGGGTTCCGTGGCCGATGCCCGGCGGTGCTTCCAGACAGAGCAAAGGAGGGAATCGCCACCGTGGCCCGCATTCAACCTAGAATCCTCAGTTGGACGGGCTTCAGGGTGCGTCTCGCGTGGTGTCTGGCAACGACTGCATGGATGCAGGAGGTAGAGCGACGCAGGAAGCCAAAGCCGAGGCATGACGAGGCGGAATAGTCGATCTATTGCAACGAGTTATAACGCAGCCAGGCGCCGTGGGAGGCGTGCACTGGAGGTCGTAGCGGCGTTCACCCAGTGAGTGAAACTGAACAAAGCGCGTTTCTGTTGGTAAACCAACTACCTGCGTATCGCTCGAAGCGGTCAACTGAGGATTCTAGGTTCAAGGGTCCTGGCCCGGCTCGTGATGACGCCAAAACGAGTCCCGGCTTCTGTCCTCGCAGTCGACTCGACTTGCATTCGGTCCAGCCGCTACGGAAATTGCGAGGTCTGCCGTCGCCCTGGCGCCGCACACAGATGGCGGATCATCCGAACCGCTCCTTAATCGGGCTCGAAAGCGCCGCCCGAGCGTCCCCGGAACGACCGCGGCAAACCCGGGTCGGACGCAGACTAACGAATAGAAAACAAGCATCTATACTTGGCATGTGAGACAATCTTTTCCTGTGCTTGGCGGCCCGAGCGGGAACGCCAGGCAAGCAAGCCGCTGCACCCACCAATGCGTCGGGCCCGCCCGTCGCCGTTGGGAACCAGCCCCCGGCCCGGTGTTTCACCGACACACCCAATCGCCACTGAATGCGGGGAGTTGCGCACGGGCGGTAAACATGCGAGAAGATGCAGGTCCGTTCCACCGCTCCTGCGCGACCATTCGTTAACCAGAGGATACTTCGTTAATGACTAAAAAGATTTTCGCCACATCCACGACCCTGCTGACCTTGGCCTGTGCAAGTTTCGCCTATGCCCCGGCCGGCCTGGCCTCGGGATTCAGCCCGATGAATATGATGAACCCCTCGAAGTGGATGGGCGGCAACGACCGCTACGACGACGACTACTACGACCGCGGCTATGGCTACGGCGGCCCCTACGGCTACGGCGGTCCGGGATACGGCTACGGCGGTCCGGGATACGGCTACGGCGGCCCGGGATACGGCTACGGCGGCCCGGGCTATGGCTATGGTTACGGCGCTCCCGGCTACGGCTACGGCGCCCCCGGCTATGGCTACGGCGGCGCGCCCTCGCAGCAACAACAGCCGGCCCCCCCGCCTCAGATCCAATAAACGCGGGCGGCACTCCCGGGCGAAGCGGTGCACCGCATTGTCGCCCGGGGCGCCGCAACGCTAAGACTCGTTGCCTCGGCTCATTGCCCGCAGTGTCGAGCAGGGTCGATACACCCCCGTGGCCTGATACTCGCGCTACCGGCCCCAACTGGAGTAGACTCTGACCCTGCACCGCCCGCGGGCGGCCCATCCCCAGCGCCCAGAACCACTCAGTGCGATGAGAAACATAACAAAGACCGCCCTCGTCCTGTTCTCCTTCCTGCTGTTCAGCGCCCTGCTGGCCGCATGCGCGGCCAACCCACAGCGCGTCGGTCAGCCAGCGGAGCAATCAAACGCCCTGCGGGTTGGGGTCACTCCCACTTTCCCGCCCATGGTCTTCAAGCTGCGCAAAAGCCTGGTGGGCGTCGAGGTCGACCTCGCCCATGCCCTCGGCCGCGAATTGGGACGACCGGTAGAGTTCGTCGAGCTGTCCTGGGACGCCCAGATCCCGGCGCTGCTGCAGGGCAAGACGGATATCATCATGTCGTCGATGACCGCCACCGACGCCCGCCGCGTGCGCATAGACTTCAGCGACCCCTACCTGGGGGAGGGCCTATCGGCGCTGATGCGCACCGAAGATTACCTGCGCCTTCGCGCCGCCGGCCGATCGATTCCCCCTACCAGCAAGGTGGGGGTGCAAACGGGGACGGTGGCAGACGTATTCGCACGCCAACGCTTCGGCCCCGAGCGTATTACCCCGATTTTGAATCCGGACACCGCGCCATTCGAACTCAAGCGCAAAACGGTGGACCTGTTCATTGTCGATTCCGCCACCGCCATCTGGCTGGCCTCAGAGAACGAGGCCGATCTCAGCGAGGCCCCCCTGAACTCACAGACGGAATACCTGGCCTGGGGGATACGTAAGGGTGATTACGAATTTCAGGACCAGGTCAACGCCATTCTTGCCCGATGGGTCGCCGAGGGACGGTTGCAGCAGATCGTCAGCGGTTGGCTCGGAGACCGGTTCGAGCTGCGAACTCTCCGACCCTGATCTCGCCCTGATCGATAGTCAGCGAGCGCCCGGTGGGCTAAATTTGGGTTGTATCAAAGAACACGGAATCCGGACTGAACAGCGTCTCGGGAGCGAGCGGCCCGGGCCAGTCAGGATTCTCGAAGGAGCCGACGCAGGACGTCCTCCATGCTCACGCATCTAGCGGCTGCGCGTCACCAGCGGAAAGGCAGGCGGGGAACGCCCGTGCTGCGTAGCTCCAAGTTCGGCCGCTGGCTGTTCCACCTGGGGCTGTTGCCGTGGCTGGCCCTGAGCGCACTACCGCTGCAAGCGGAAACTTTGGCGTTGACCGGCCCGCCGGGCCTCACCCTGAATGCCGAATTCGCCGCCGGGAAGCCCGATCTACCGCCGGTTCTGCTCCTGCACGGCTTCCTCCAGACCCACCATTTTCCCACCATCCGCCAGCTGGCGGATTCCCTGGCGGAGTTGGGCTACCCGGTGCTCACCCCAACCCTTTCCCTGGGCATCGACCGGCGTGACGCCAGCCTTGCCTGCGAAGCCCTCCATGCCCACTCCATGGAGCAGGATGCCGAAGAGATCGGACACTGGGTCGAATGGCTCCGAATGCGCTACGACCGCGCGCCGATCCTGATTGGCCATAGTGCCGGCAGCCTTACGTTGCTGGCGTACCTGAGCGGCCGCCCCTCCCCTCCGGTAAAGCGCGCCATTCTGGTCACCATGGCCCATTTCGGGATCCGCAACGAGTTCTCCTACGAAACCCCGGAGGACGGCGCCCGGGCGGCTGCCGCCCTGGCCGCCGGCGCGACCGACCCGCAACCTTACGCCCTGGCCTACTGCCGCAGCTATGTGGCAACGCCCGCCGACTACCTATCCTACTTCGACTGGAACCGCCAGCGGGTGAGCGAGACCCTGAACCAGATCCAGGTGCCGCTGGCCGTGATCCTGGGCGACGAGGACGCGCGCATGGACAACGAGTGGCTGGACGATCTGACCAGCTCCGATATCGAGTTGCACATGATCCCGGGGGCCAGCCATTTCTTCGATCGGCAGTACGAATTCGAGTTGCTCGATGAAGTCGAGCAGCTGCTGAAGGCAACCTCCGGTTGAGGTCACCCCAGGCGCATCCATGCCCCCACCGCGCAACCCCCTGTCGATCCTGCAGTACTCGATCCTGTTCGCGGCGGCCGCACTGTTGCTGTTCGCCGCCTTCGGCTGGCTCACAGCCGCCGAGCTGCGAACCCTGCGGGCGAACGTAGAGCAGTCGAACCTCAGCCAGGCGCACCGGGAACTGGAGCGGGCGGTGGAGCGGGTGCGGGACGAAGCCGGCAAGATGGCCGCGGGCTTCGCCGTCTGGCAGGAGGTGCGCCAACAATTGCGCGCGCCCCGCTACTACGCCTATTGGCGGAACCACCGCATGATGAGCGCCGGCGTGTTGCCCGATTTCGTAACCAGCGCCGCCGTCTACGGGCCCGAGGGCGAGGCGCTGGACAGCCCCGGCGACGGCCTGCTCCCTGCCAGTCTGGACCCCGCTGCGTTGGGCGATCAACTGGTTCTGGGGTCGGAGGCTCAGTTGCTGTTCTTCCGCCCGGTAGCCGAGCCCGCCACGGACCGGGTGCTCGGCTTTGTGGGGCTGCGTGCCCCGTTTATGCCCTTGCTCTACCGCCTCAACCGCTTTCGCATCATCGACACCGACACCCTCAGCATCCGGTCCGGTAGCGCCGAGCGTATGGCCGGCTCGGAAATGGTTCCGGCCTTCGAGTACCAGTTGCTGGCCAATCCCGAAACCGCCGCCATGGAGCAGTTGATGACCGCCGCCCTGCTCAAGGTGGGGTTGGTTCTGGGCCTGGTCACCCTGTTGGTTTACCCCGCTATGGTGTATCTGGTAGCGCGCCCGATGCACATTATCAGCCAGCACCTGGACCGCCTGAAGCATAGCGCCGACGGTGTGCTGCTGCGCCCGCTCAAACATGAGCTGCCGGTGGCAGAGTTGGAGAAGATCCGCCGCTCCTTGAACGAATATCAATCCCAGCTCTATGAGGTGCACATCAATCTGGACGAGAAGAACCGCGAACTATGGGCGCTGGCCCACCGAGACCCCCTCACCGGGGTGGCCAACCGGAGGGCCCTGGAGGACTACTGGGAAAGCATCCGCGACCTCTCGACAACGCTCCATTTTCCGCTCTGCTTCGCCCTGTTCGACATCAACCACTTCAAGGCCATCAACGACAGCTACGGACACCAGGTAGGAGACCAGGTGCTACTGGCTGTCGCCGAGACCATCGTGCGGGTGATCGGTTCCCACCACCATGTTTACCGCCTGGGCGGCGACGAGTTCGCAACCCTGCTGGCCGACTTCGGTCCGGAACAGGCGTTGCGGCTGGCGGAAGCATGCCAAACGGCGGTCGCCGCGCACCCTTTCGAGCCCCTCGGAGTCAAAGAACCCATACGCATCAGCATAGGCCTGGCGTGCCAAGAGGCCGGCCAGGCGCCGGACCTGCTATTGCTGCAGCGGCAGGCCGACATTTCCATGTACAGCGCCAAGCGCCCAAGCGGGCGGCAGGTGGTGCTGTTCACCCCGGAACTGGACGCCGACGCCCGCGGTCTGTTTTCGGCCTGGGCCAGCAGCGCAGTGTACGAAGCGATCGCCAGCGGCGAAGGGCTGACCATGTTCTACCAACCGGTCCGGGATCTGGGCGCCGAGCGAGTCCGCTACTATGAATCCTTGGTGCGTATCGTCTCCGATAACGAACTCCTGCCGCCGTCCGAGATATTTCCTCTGGTGGAGGCGCGCAGGTTGGAATCCGAGCTGGACCGGGCGATCCTGCGCCGAATCCTGACCGACCTTGGCAACGGAAAGCCGCCTTTGAAGACCGGCATCTCGATCAATATCTCCGGCCCAACCATCGTGCTGCCGGAGATCTGCGAGTGGCTGCGGCCGTTCCGCGACTACATGCAGGACTACTACTTCGTGGTGGAGATCACCGAAACCGCCCTGATCACTCAGCTTGGCGCCGCTCAGGACAACTTGAGCACCTTGCAACATATGGGCTTCTCCATCGCCCTGGACGACTTCGGCAGCGGTTACTCCTCGCTGCGCTATTTGGCCAGCATGCCGGTGGACATCGTCAAGTTCGACATCAGCCTGGTGCACAGCCTGCGCGAACTGCCGCAGCGGCATATCGTGCTCAGCCTGGCCAAGATGATCGAGAAAGTCGGCTATGCGCTGGTGGCCGAAGGCATCGAGGATCGGGAGATGCTGGAGCTGGTGCGCAAGTCCGGCTTTCAGTATGCCCAGGGATACTACCTGGGCCGCCCCAGCGAAACGCCCGAGTCGCCCTCCTCGGCAACCGATTGAGCCCCACCCCCGGGAGGCAGCCGGTGGAACGCAAGCTCGGAATTTTCGAAACCACCCAGATCGAAGCCGACCGCCAGTTCCCCTTCAACGTCGTAGTCGTGTTGCGCCTGGCCGGCGCCCCCACCGCCGCGCGGGTAGCCAGCGCAATCGACCGCTTGGCCGCCGAATATCCGTTGCTGGGCTGTCGGGTCGAGGAGCGCCGCCAGGGGCTGTGGTTCTGTTCAACGCAAGCAAGGGCGCCGGCGCTGGAGACCCTCGAGCGGACCGACGACGAATCCTGGAAAGCCGTTGCCGAAGCCGAGCTGGCGCGCCCGATCCCGGTATCGACAGGTCCACTTGGCCGCTTCAGTTACCTGGGTCCGGACCCGGCCGGAAACGGCGAGTTGATCCTGTGCCTGCAACACAGCATTGTCGACGCAGCTTCAGGCGCCGCCCTCGCCGCACGCCTCCTGGAGCTGTGCCTGGACCCGGAATCGCGCCATACGCCCCAATTCCCCTTGCCCCCTGCCGAGTCCCGGTTCCCGCCCGCCTGGCGCGGCTGGCGCGGCCGCTGGGGCGCGGCCCGCTTCGCCCTCGCCCAACTCGGCGAAGAAACCGCCTTCCGCTACCGCTCCCGGGGCCTGCGCCAGCCGCCTATCCACGCCGGCGGCCGCTCCCGAATCCTAGCCCTAGCCCTGGATCGAGCCGCCAGCACGGCCCTGATCCAGCACTGCCGGCGCCGGACGGCTTTATCCGCACCGGAGACCTCGGCTACCTCGACGCAGACGGTTACCTGTATTGCGGCGGTCGGCGCAAGGAGATCATCGTCCAAGGCGGACGCAATATCGCCCCTCAGGAGGCCGAGGAATTGATGGACGCCCTACCCTGGGTGCGCGCTTCGGCGGCAATCGGGATCGAGCGCAGCGCGCTGGCCGGCGAGCAGGCCCACCTGTTTGCCGAGCTTCGGCCTACAGCCGGGACCAGCGCCTTGGAAGCGCGCCAACGCGAGATCGTACAGGCGTTCCACCAGCGTTTCGGGTTCCGCCCCGGCCGTGTGCTCCTGCTCGCGCCCCACAGCATCCCGCGCACCGCCAACGGCAAGCTGCAGCGCGGCCTGCTGCGCCGGCGCCTGCTCGACGGCGCGTTGCAGCGAAGCGGGCAACTGCTGTTTCCGCGGCGCTAACAACAGCGGGTTGGGGCAGGGTCCGCCGCCGGCTGTGCCCGGCCGCCGGCGACCGGCAGGCGGCGATTACGGGGCGATCCCCGGGCAGGATTAATCGCCTTCCCAACTCGGCTCGGCCGGTGACCGCTCCATATTGTGATCAAGCCGTTGTTATCGAGGGATCTGGCCGCCATATAGATACCCAACCGCCGGTTGATTGCGCTTCGGGGTCGATGCTCCACCCCTTATCCCAACCACCGAAAAGGCTGTCAACCGAACCGATACCGGCTCGACACCAATGGTTATTCTCGCCCCCATGAACGCCTTTACTTATCTGTTTCTCGCTGCCCTCGTGACCGGCACCCTGCTTCACCTCTGGCTGCTGGGGCGCCAGTTCCGCCACGTGCGCGCCCACCGCGCGCAGGTGCCCGACCGCTTTGCCGACCGGGTCTCTCTTGAGGAACACCGCAAGGCCGCCGACTATACCTTGGCCAAGGTGCGCATCGGCGCCTTCGACCTGGTGCTCGGGACGCTGGTGGTCCTGGGCTGGACCCTGGGCGGCGGCCTCGCCGCCCTGGCCAGTCTCTGGGAGGCCAGCGGCCTCGGGGCCCTGAGCGCCGGTGTAGGGCTGATCCTGTCGTTTCTGTTCATCGGCTGGCTGATCGAGCTGCCTCTGGGGCTCTGGCGCACCTTCCGTCTGGAGGCCCGCTTCGGCTTCAACCGCAGCACCCCGGCGCGCTACGCCAAGGATCAACTGCTCGGGCTTGGCCTGGCCCTGGCGCTGGGCACGCCCCTGGCCTGGGTCATGCTCTGGCTGATGCAGGAGGCCGGCGCGCTCTGGTGGCTCTGGGCCTGGGGAGTTTGGATCGCATTCACCCTGCTGCTGACCTGGGCCTTCCCGGTGCTGATCGCGCCCCTGTTCAATAAGTTCACCCCCCTGGAATCGGGCGAACTGCGCCAACGCATCGAAGGGCTGTTGGCCCGCTGCGGCTTCAGCAGCCAGGGCATCTTCGTGATGGACGGTTCGCGCCGCTCCGGTCACGGCAACGCCTATTTCACCGGTTTCGGCCGCAACAAGCGCATCGTCTTCTTCGACACCCTGGTGGAAGCCCTGGAAGCACCGGAACTCGAGGCGGTCCTGGCCCACGAATTGGGCCACTTCAAGCGCCGTCATGTGCTCAAGCGGCTGCTCGCCACGGCCCTGCTGTCGCTGCTCGGACTGGCCCTGCTTGGCTGGCTGATGCAGCAGCCTTGGTTTTACGCCGGCCTGGGGGTCGGCGAGCCCGCCCCAGTCAAGGCCCTGCTGCTGTTTCTGATGGTGGCTCCGGTTTTCTCGGTGTTCTTCGAGCCCATCGGCTCCTACCTGAGCCGGCGCCACGAGTTCCAGGCCGACGAATACGCCATCGAGCAGGCCAACGGCCAGTCCCTGATCCAGGCCCTGGTCAAGCTCTACCGGGACAACGCCAGCACCCTGACGCCGGACCCGCTGTTCTCGCTGTTCCACGATTCCCACCCGCCGGCTCCGGTGCGAATCGACCATATATCCGCTAAAATCGCGCCAATCGCCAATACATTGAGGACATACCATGAAGCTGTCGTACACGCTGCCCACGCTGCTGCTAAGCCTGGCCGCCACGCCCGCCCTGGCCGCCGATCCCGAAACCGGCCATGCCCTGGTGCACGAGCACTGCACGTCCTGCCACCACAACGAAGTGTATACCCGCCCCGACCGCCGGGTGCAGGACCTGACCCAGCTGCGCACCCAAGTGCGGCGCTGCGAACTCTCTCTGGGGCTGAAGTGGTTCGACGAGGAGATCGATAACGCGACCGCCTACTTGAACCAGAACTACTACAAGTTCGAATAAGTCCGGGCGCATGTCCGGACGCCGCCTAAACGAGCGCCAACAGCGACGGATCCAAAGTATTCAGGAGCGCCGCAGACAGCGCCTGGCGGCGAGGGTAGACGAGGCCCTGTCCCACGCCGATCCGGAAGGCCCGCGAGAGGGCCGGATCATCACCCGGCACGGCTCCAACCTGGTGGTGCAAGACCGCGGCGGCGAGCTGCTGCATTGCCTGTTCCGCCAGAATCTGGGGCATCTGGTGTGCGGCGACTCGGTGGTTTGGCAGCCCACCGAGGCCGGCGAGGGGGTGGTTACCGCATTGCTCGACCGCCGTAGCGTCCTCGCCCGCCCCGATTACAGCGGTCGCGAAAAGCCTCTGGCCGCCAATATCACCCAACTGGCGGTGGTGCTGGCCCCCAACCCGGAGCCCAGCGAATACCTGATCGACCAGTACCTGGTGGCGTGCGAGACCATCGGCGTAGGCGGCCTTGTCGTGATCAACAAGATCGACCTGCTGGCGGACGCCCAGCGCGCCGCCTTCCTGCAGCGCTTCGACCACTACCGGCAGATCGGCTACCCGGTCGTAGCAGTGAGCGCCAAGGGTGCGCCGGGACTGGAATCGCTACGGCCCCACCTGGGCGGACAGACCAGCATCCTGCTCGGCCAGTCCGGGGTCGGCAAATCGTCTCTGGTCAAGGCCCTGCTGCCGGACCTGGAAATCCAGATCGGCAGGCTGTCCCAAGCCACCGGCCTTGGCCGCCACACCACCTCCGCCACCAGCCTATACCGACTCCCCCTGGGCGGCGAGTTGATCGACTCACCCGGGGTGCGCAGTTTCCGCTTGGTGAGCCTGGAGCGTCAGCAACTGGAACAGGGTTTCCGCGAGTTTCGGCCGTTTGTGGGCCACTGCCGCTTCGCCGACTGCGCCCACCAGCAGGAACCGGACTGTGCGCTGCGCCGAGCGGTGGCGAACGGCGCCATCGACCCGCGGCGACTGCAGAACTTCCTGCACATGGGCGCCAAGCTGGAGCAGAGTCAGCGGCTGTATTGAGCGGTTCGAAAGGCCGGGCGCGCCTCTTGCACCGAGGGCCGGCCTGAGTTTGAGCCCACCGGACCGCAACTGGTCGGGGTCGTATGCGAAACAGGCGTCTGAGCTTGGCGCTCCGAGCGACGCCTGTGGGGCGGTTCCGATCCGACAGCGCAGAAACGCAGCATCGGCTAACCTGCAGTTGTTCAGGACCGGTAGCTGGCGTTGGCGGTCTCGGTCTCCCAGATCATGACCTCGCGCACCGGGAAGCCCCGGTCCCGAACGTATTCGAAGATCATACGGGCGATGTTCTCGGCGGTGGGATTCGCGTCCATTACGTAGACCCGCTCGCCGGCGGCCTGGAGCATCGGCAGCACCGGGTCATCCCGGTGCAAGAGCATGTTGTGGTCCAGCTCGCGGTCGATCCAATCCTTGACCAGGGCCTTGATGTCGTTGAAGTCGTAAAGCATGCCGCGCTCGTCCAGCCCCTCGCCCTCCAGCGTGATCACGGCGCGGGCGTTATGGCCATGCAGATGGCGGCACTTTCCCTGGTAGTGGAGCAAGCGGTGGCCGTAGCAGAAGGCGACGGACTGGGTGACGGTGTACATGGGGCTCTCTGCGCGGATGGCTGCGAATTTCGGCGCCAATCATAGCACAGGCGCCGGCGGCCGGATCAGGCCGGGAGCCGGATGCGCAGCTCCGCTCCGCCCAGGGACCCGCGACCAATCTCCAAGCGTCCGCCGTACAGGCGCACCAGCTCGTCCGCAACCGCCAAGCCGATGCCGTGACCGGGCTGGCTCTGATCGCCCCGGCGCCCGCGCTGAAGCAGCTCCGCAACGCGCTCCGGGGGCATGCCCGGTCCGTCGTCCTCCAGGCGCAGTTCGGTAGCCCCATCCGCCAGGATCCGGGCCTGCAGGCGCACGCGGCCGGCGCAATACTTCCAGGCATTGTCGAGCAGGTTGCCGAGCAGTTCCATCAGATCTGCCTCGTCGGCGGGCAGGCGCAACCCGGCGGGAACATCCAGCTCGAAGTCCACCGCCTTTTCTCGATACACCTTGAGCAGGGACCGCCCGATGCGTTCCGCCAGGGGCGCCACGGCCAGCGGTTTGACCAGGGCCCTGCGCCCTGATCCGGCGGCCCGGCCAAGCTGGTGCTGAACGATCGCGTTCATCCGCGCCACCTGCTCGCCCACCGCGGCCACCAGGGGGGCAGCCTCGGGGCCGGCGGCATCGGCGCTGGTCTGCAGCACCGCCAGCGGGGTCTTCAGACTGTGCGCCAGGTCGTCCATGCTATGCCGGTATCGGGTCTGTTGGGATTCAGCGTGCCGGATCAGGGAGTTGATATTCACGGTCAAGCCCTGCAGTTCGCGCGGGTATCTGCCGCCGAGCTGGCGCCGCTCGCCGGCTTCCACCCGCTGCAGCTCGCCGGCCACCCGGCGCAGCGGCCGCAGCCCCCACCCGAGCACCGCTCCCTGAGCCAGCAGCAGTAGCAAGGCGGCAGCCCCGAGCCAGCTCCAGAGAGTGCGGCGAAAGCCCGACAGCTCCGCCCGCAGCGGCGCCAGGGACTGGGCCACGGAGAAGGTATAGCGGCGTTCGATGCCGTCGAAGAACTCCCAGGCGATACCGAAGCTCAGGGCGGCGAATTGCCCGCCCTTAGGTCCCGCGAAGCGCTCGAAGCCCTGCTGACCCGGTTCCTGCTCGCGGCCGAACGCCAGGCTGCTGCCGGTATTCGACGGCGAACGCCAGAGCAGACCGTCGTCGGGCGTGTCGACCCGAGCGTAGTAGCCCGAGCCGGGCTGGTTGAAGCGGGGATCGGTGAGAAGGTCGGGCAGTGTCAGCCGTCCCTCCGGATCCTCTTCGGCGGCCGCCAACAGGGCGTATACGTGGCCCAAAAGGCGCTCGCGCAGGGCCTGCTCGCTGCTGTTGCGGAACGCCTTGTCCAGTGCCAGACCAGTAGCGCCGAGGAACCCCCCGAGCACCAGGCTGGCGGCGATCAGCAGCCGGGCATGAAGCGACAACCTCATTGCTCGGCGGCCCGCACCAACGCGCCGGGGCTATGCATCTCAGGGGCCTCCCAAATGCCCCCGAGCTTAGCCAAGGCGCCGGGCCGCTGCAAGTCGAGCGCGAATTGGGCCGGGCCGGTGAAACCCGCTCCCGGTCGCCGCACGGAATCAGCCCCGATGCTGGGCCGGTAGCGCCATCCTTGGATACTCATCGCGGCTAGTAGTGTGTTGGACTAAACTTCAGTTGATTATCGGTCTTGAAAGCGCATGGGGGGAGCCGGGATTGTGGGCAATGAACAATAAGATCCAAACTTCGCACGGCCGGCCCGAGGGCGCCGGCGGCTTGAGGCTGCTGGCGGTAAGCCTCCTGCTAACGGCGACCGCAGCCTTTGCCGAACCGGACCAGGCGGGCGGCAACTCGCTGACGGCGTTGCATGGGGTCATGATCGCCCTCGGCCTGCTGGCGCTCGCGGGGATCGGGGTAACCACCCTGGTCCTCTGGGGACGTAAGCAGGATCAAATCGGCGAGATGGCGTTGTTCGGCATGCGCTATCTGCTCGACTTCGAACGGGTTGCTGAAGGCGCTAAAGCGGCCAAGGAGCTGGGACGCAGCGGCGACCCCGAGGCATTCCTGGTGCTGCTGGACGTATTTCAAGACGAAGCCGCACCGGACCCGGTGCGCGGCGCAGCGGGCGAGGCGCTGGCCGACATGAGCCGTCGCTCGCGCAAGCTCGCGAAGGTAATCGAAAAGGCCAAATCGGCCAGCGAAAAGGGCGATCACAACGAACTGATCCGGATTCTGACCGACAACTTCGAGCGAGAAGGAACGGGCTATGTGCAGTCGGCCTACCTGATCGGCCGCGCCTACCTGCGCCTGGACCACCTTGCGGATGCCAAGGAGTGGTTTCGGGTGGCGGAACGCCGCAACCGCAAGGCCGCACTATACGGCGGGCGAATCCGCACCCTGATCGACGAGAGCAATCGGCGTTTGTTCGCCATCGCCGACGAGCAATTCGCCTCCGGCGACTACCAAACCGCTCGCGAGCGCTACGCAGCCGCCTCCCACGGTTTGAGCGGCGACGAGAGCCGGCGCAACTCAGCCTTCGTGCGCCTCGCCTGCGCTTACTGCATGCTGGGGGACTACCGCGATGCCGAGCAAGCGCTACTGCAGGCCCTGCAACACGGTCAAAACACGGACTCGGCGCTCGCCTTGAGTCAACTGTTGCAGCAGCTTTTGGACCGCCAGTCCCCGCCGTCCGAGGAACGCCATCACCAGTTGACGGCCAGGATTCGAGACGAGGCCACCGCTGTCATGGGAAGAATAGGCGATGTTCTCCGACCCGGCGCCTGAAACGCGCGCTGTGGCTCAGCGCCAATGACTGAGATCGCGCCCCAACAACTCGCCCAGGAGGCGGATGTCGCCCTCCAGTTCCGCCCGCAGTCTGGTCCGGAGCTGTGCCGGCAGCGGGGGCAACTCGCCCTTTACCCGGTTAAAGCGAACCAGACGCTTGTGCAACTGTTTGATTCGCGACGGACGGACACCGCGGCTTAGCTCGCCCCGTTCCACGGACTGAAACACGATCTTCGGCGGCTTGTACAATACCCGGTGGAGCCAGCGCCAACGGTAACTCTTGCTGCGGTGCCCCTGGGGGAAACCGCGCTCGCCACCCACCGCTGCCGGGTCGTCGCTGACGCCGACGAAGCGCAACAGCCCCTGGTACTCTGCGGCCGGATCGCGGCGCAGGTCTTCGGCGACGATGACCCGGCAGCGCTCCCGCCCGGCGACCTCGAACAGTCTCTCCAGGTGTTTCCCCAAACTAATGATTTCCCGATAGTAGAGCCGGCGCCGGTCTGCGCAAAGCCGGGGCACCTGCTCGCCGCGCCGGCGTGCGTCCTGCAGGTCCCAGGCAGTCGCGACGTTGGCCTGATCCTCGTCTAGCAGGAACAGCATGCGCCCGTGATAGGAACGCAACATATCGATCGGGTTGCGCAGGGCAACGATGAAGCGCGCTTCAGGCTGAATCGCGAGGATGCGCCGGATCGCCTCCGGATCGTAGAGGTAAGACACCGAGCCCTCCCCGGCCACCCGGTGACGGGCCGAGTCGAAGTGGGAGAAATACCTTTCCAGATAGTCCCGGCGCAGCATATCGGCGCTCAGGTCCTGCTCGCGATTAAAGTAATGGACCTCCTTGGGACGCGAAAAGCAGATTTCCGGGTGCCAGGACAGGTACTTGCTGATCGAGGTGGTCCCGCAGCGCGGGGCCCCGACCACAAACAAACGGGGAAAGAAGGGCAGTTGGTCGGCCCGGGCAATCTTCGTCATCAAGGAAATCTCGCGACTTAGGCGGGCTGCCGATTTTACCAGACAGCCAGCTAATGCGCTCTCGACCCGGTTGCGACCCTTGCCCTTGGCCGCATACAGGGCTCGATTGCCCTCATTACGGCGCGGCGCCCGGGACGCGCCAACTCGAAACATAAGCCTTGCGCCCCCGCCCATCGATACGGCGACGATGCCCGTTGTTGCTAGGGAACTCGCAACCGCATACACTGTCTCACTTAACGTACTTGGGGGCGACTTGGTTTCGACGTGGGTTGCAAAACCTGAGGTGCATGCCGAGGATGCAGATTCCCTCGTAAATCCATCTGCAAAATGATAGTTGCCAACGACGACAACTACGCACTCGCTGCTTAATACCCAGTAGGGTGCCGTCCGACCGGAGCCGTGCCTGTGCGTCTGGGTCTCGGGCGTCGATTCTCACGGGATCGCGGTGAAGCTCGTCCGGGGCAGACCCGTTAAAACCTAACCGGAATCGCTGTTGGTACGCCCTGTCCGTCGGGTGGCCCGCGGCTAAATCTAATAGACCGGACTAAGCATGTAGAGCCAAAGGCGGAGGGCTTGCGGACGCGGGTTCGATTCCCGCCGCCTCCACCAATTATTTCCATATTTATCAGATATTTACAGATCACGCCAAGCTCTGGAGTGGCGTCATTTTGCCTGCTTTTGCGCTCGTAATGACAGCTTTTCTGACAGCATTTTTGTTCAGGTCTTGAGCGGTCGCGGTTAGCAGATAGCCTTCAAGACTCAGCTATCCGAAACGCCGGCAACCCCTGCGCGCGCCCAGGTACTGCCGCTGGTAGGGACTCGTGGAAACCGAGCAGCAGAAGCACTCCGATCGGCAACCGAGCCAAGGCGGGCCCTGGATCGAACCGGCAGGCACGTTGTGAGCAGGCAAGATCGATTCCGTCACTGTCGATCAGCGAACTGGGGTCGTCCAAAGCGCCGCGACTGGCAGCACGATCAATTGACCGGGGAGAAAAGGCATCCTCTCCCGGCTTGGGCTCGGCTTCACGAGTCCAACATAGCTACCGCCGTGGTTGGCCGCCAAGCCGAGATCCCAACCCTTAATGGTCTTGTGCACCGCGACGTCGCCCGGCAACAGTAAGAACGCAATAATTGCCTCCACTGGACTACCTCCGGACCGGATCGCGGTGGTCTGCCAGGGAACGTCTCGGCGCAGCGCATCGTTCGAAGAAGACCAGCCGATGCAGCGGGTCCTCCAGCAGCCGGAAGGCTGAGCCACCCAGAGTTTCGAGCCCGTCTCGGAGCGGCATAGGGCCGAGGGTTCGGCGCGCCTTCGGGAGCGGGCGACCCAGCAGATCGGACCGGGCAGGGTCGGCCGCTGTCTCAGGGGCCAGCCGGTAGCCGCTGCCTCTCAGTAGCTGCTCCACGGCCCCGCCACAGTTCGGAACCCGGGGGGAAACTCCACCGTGACCATGTCAGTGCTTCCCTGCGGGCAGCTCATCGCGGACTGCCCGCCGTTGAAGACTTTCTGGACTGCCGCTACCCGCGCCTGGCGGTGACCATCCTACGTCGGATGCGCAACCCCGCGCAGAATGGCCAAGCGCTTAGCGATCAATGCCGACCATTTGTCAAATGCATCCTTGGCGTACGTCCAGGTCTCGAAAGAGCTCATATAGCCATTCGACTACGTCGTTCTGGTCGTCCACGATCAGCGCGCGCAACGACTCGATGTTGCGCTCCGTCCACGCAGGCTCAGCATACGCGCTCCAACGCCTGCACCAGTTGTGAGACCTGCAAGGGATCGGCATCGGTGCCGATGCGCAACACCCGTCCACCGCTGAGCACCAGCTCGATGGCGTAACCGTTGCCAGCCAGTATCGGCAGTTGCGCCGGAACAAAACGCGGCCTCAGGCGCGGCCCATCACCCAGCGTCGCACAGCAGCGGTACAGGTTCGCCGGTTTCAGTCCGTGTTCACGGCAGTATGACTACTTGCTTTTACCGCCGGCGCGCCGGCCTTGCACATGGCCTTGCCAATAGGCGCACCTTTCGCCACGCGGTATTCGCATGCTCGGGGTTGTCTCTGCCATGGCTACCTCTGCTGCGATTGCAGGGCAGCAGTGTAGGCAATCCGCCGGACCCACGGCAGATGGAGTTCACCGAAGTTTTACGTTTTTCGTGCCGCGTGTTGCCTTGTAGCGGTAAACACGGCCCCGCCGCTGCTCCAGGCCGACAGGGTTGCCCGGCAGGTCCCAATGCACGTTCGCGTGGCAGTACCGGTGGAAACCCAGCCCTTCTTGCCCGATGGAGACGGAGGCAACGACAAGCGGCCAGAACATTGACCACTTAGACTAGAGTTCGTGCACCGTCACAGGGGGGTCAGCCCCCAACGCCCGCGCCTGCTCCACCAGCCGCCGATGATGGGTAAAGAGTATGATCTGGGTCTTTGCTGCTAGCCCGGCCAGCACGCCCAGCGTGGCCTTTGCGCGCTCATCGTCGAAATGCACCAAGATATCATCGACAATAAACGGCATGGGTTCGGCACTTTCCATGTACTTTTCCAGCGAAGCCAGACGCAGCGCCAGATACAACTGGTCCCGGGTGCCCGAGCTCATACCCTCCACATAGACCCGCTCACCGTCAGGCCGCAGTCCGATGAGCACCGGTTCGTCCTTTTCATTGAAGTCTGCCCTCAAGCCGGCAAACGAGCTCTCCGTGAGCACCGCAAAGTGCTCGCTGGCGCGCTCGAGCAGCGGGCCCTGGTGCTGCTGTCGGTAGCGCTCGATCTCGTTGCGCAGAATCCGGGCAGCCAGCTTGACGCGGACGTATTGTTCCGCATCCGAGCGCACCCCGACGAGCAGAGACTGGGCCTCTTCGGCCAACGCCGCGGCGGCGCCGCTGCCGTCCATCAGATCCAGTTCCTTCTGTCGCTCGCCCTTCGCTACGGCCAGTTCGGTCTTGTTTGGCTCCAGTTCCTTGTCGATCCGGGCGGTCAAAAAGTCGATCTCGCCCGGGAGCGTGTTCGGGTCTGCTGCATCTGCCTGCTTCTCGAGCTCTGTCAGCGGCATACCTTCGCCGATTTCCCTGAGTTCCTGTTCCAGCGACTCGATGTTGCGCTTGAGTGAAAGGTAATCGATCGATCTGCGTTCCGCTGTTTCCAGATCCATGGCGTCGCTGCATTGCGCCTCTTTACACAGTGCGTCCAGGCGCTCGGTCATGGTCTTGCGGGTGGCCGCGGCCGCCTTGATGTTCTCCTGCGCCTCGCGTACCTGCGACTCCAACTGCCGGCGCCGGGTATCGTCTTGTCTCGCATCCGCCAACAGTCGCGTAAGGCGGGCGACGGCGTCGTCCACCGGCAGCGCTGCGAGCTCAGGCGCCACGCGCTCGGCCACGCCGGCTACCGCGTCACGAAACGCCTGGGCATCCGTGTCGATGGCGTGAATGCGGATCCGCAGCTTTTCGGCTTCCGTCAGCTTGGCGAAGAGGCCCCGAATGTTCTCCAGCGTGTCAGCCACTTCCGCGGGCAACGCATTCGCGTTCAGACCCAGGTCTCCAATGGCCGCCTGCCACTCCCTCTTCCAGGTGTCCAGGGCATCCATCGCCTCCTGCAAGTCAAACTGCGTTGTTTCCAGCTTGCTTTCGAGATCCTTGATTTCCGTATCCAGCGATCGCCTCTTCCTGCCAAGCTCATCCAGCCTGGCGGCCTGGGTCTCGCTCTCGACCAGCAACGCCTCGAGCGACCGGGTCTCTGGCGGCGATTCACCAAGGACTTGCAACTCCTGGCGCAGCGCCTCGTCATGCCCCTTTCGTATGGCTTCCAGCTCGCTGACCTGTCGTTTCCGCTCTTTCAGCTCCGTTATGCGCGATCTCAGCTTCTCGATCCTGTCCAGCCAGGCTCGCATCTCCCGCGGTGACAGTGGCGTGACGCCTGTGGTTTCCCACAGGCGCATCCATTCCCCATCGAGTCTCTGTCGCTGCCCCACGCATTCCTGCAGCTCGGAGTCCAACCCTTCGGTCCGTCTCCGGGCGTCCGCGAGCGCAGCCACCAGGCTGGCCTGCTTCTGTACGCGATCTGCCTCACGACGCAGGCGGTCCGCCATATCGTCGGCATCAACAACCCGTGTTTCGAACGCCTCGGGCAGGGGCCGCTCGGGATCCAACGTGCGCGCCTCGGCATCGACGGGCTCACCCTCCAGCCACTTCCGGCGGAGCAGCCCCCAGGCCCGGTCTCGCCCGGCGCGGATAGCCATCAGGTCTCCTTCAGTAGGCACCGCACCGGCATGATGGATCTCGTCAAGCTGCTGCTGCACGGCGCGAGCAGCGTCTGCTTGCTCGTCGCGCTGATCGCCATAGCGACGGTTGCGCTGCTCAAGATCGGCATACGCCTGCTCAAACCGGTCAAGGCTTTCTCTGGCCGGCAGCGGCAGGCAGGGGATGTCGTCGAGCGCCCCCCGCCATATCGTACCCAGGCGCGACAGTTCTTCCTTGCATTCCAGTTGAAGGCGGTCGCGCTCTTCTCGAGCCGAGAGCAGCGCTGCATCCAGATCACCGCGTTTTCGGGCCAACCGGATCTGCTGCTGCAGGGCGTCCGTAACGCCGGCCTCGGCAAGCGCCTCGCAGGAATCCCGGGCCTGCTGCAATTTCGATCTCGTATCGCGCAATGCTTTTTCGCTCTGCGTCACACGAACCGTCAGCGCCTGCCGATGGTTGCCCAGCTCCGTAATGCGGACACCCCTGGTGACGACCGGTCGCAGCGCCTCGGCATCCGCCAGCGAGAGATCCGGCCGAACCATATTCAGCAGGGCCTCCGCATCTGTGCGCAGTTGACTGCGTTCGGCCTCGAGATGCGGACGGTCCTGCATTGCCTTGCGGTGACCGCCCACCCTGGCATGCAGATCTTCGATGGCTTCTTCGAGTTCCAGCACCGCGTTGTTCACCGAGATCGCGGCGAGCTGATCCTGCAACCCCTCCAGCGTGGTGCGCGCGCTGTTGGCGGTCGCCCGTGCCGCCTCCAGCTCGCGCGTCGCGGCCTCACGGCGTCTGCCGAAATCCCCCGCCAGCACGACAACTTCTCCGAGTGCCTCGAACTTCGTGAGGAAATCCCGCCTCGCGACAATCTTCGGCAGCGCCCGCCGGATGCGCTGCCGAAGGTTGCGTTCGGCCTTGGCTTGCGCCAGCGCTTGCTCTACCAGCGTCAGCTCCTGGTTGGTGTTCTCCAGCGTGCGCCGTGCCTCGCCCCATTCACGAGCGGACAGTGACCGTACCTTGATGGCCTTCTGAATCTCAGCGTGCTGCCGCAGGGCGGCATTGATGGCCGGCGTCGAGCCCCTCGGTTTGAAAAGGGCATCGGCTTCGCTCTCCAGCTGACCCAGCACCGCGTGCAGGGCCGCGCTGCCCATCGAGGCGGCGAAGAGCGCTTGCCCGACCTCCCCTTTTTGTTCCAGGATTTCCTGCCCGCCTCGGACCAGGGCCTCGTGATCGATGCCGAACAGCATCTCGAACACCTCGGCGCTGACACCGTGGAGAAATGGCGCTAGCGCGGCATCGCCCAGCAGCCCCCCGTCCGGCGACAGCAGCGTGTTCTTGTTGCCCTTGCGCCTGACAAACCTGAGTTCATGGCCGTTACGATTGCACAGCGTCCCGCGAATCCGGAGGTCCTTGTTCTCGTGCCTGAAATTGTCGCTCGTCCGCCCAGGAATACCGAACAGCAACGCCTTGAGGCCTCGCAGCGAGGAGCTCTTGCCCGCTTCGTTGGGACCATAGACGATGTGCAGTCCACTGCCGGCCGTGGAAAAGTCCAACAGTCGGTCACTGAAGGGGCCAAAAGCGGCCAGGTTGAGTTCCCGGATCTCCACTAGGCGCCGCCCGAAGTGAGGAGGCGATGCACCAGGAGTTCTTTGATATCCTCCATCAGGCCGGCCAGGTACTGTGGGTCGGAAGGGTCGTAAGGATCCTCGCCGCGCAGCAGTTCTGGCGGCAGCTTCTGGCGTAGATCGGCGATTTCCCGGGCGAGTTCCCCGACGCCGGCCGCGCCTATCTCCAACGCATGGACTGCTCGTAGCAGTCCGCCCAGCGCATCGTCGCGTTCGAGCAGTTCGTCCAGTTCAACCGCCTGATGCGTCTCGATGGCCACCTTCTCCAGCCACATCCCCGCCCCGCCGACCCCAGACGCGAGAGCACGGTACTCCTGGGTCCAGTGAGCGCTGTCGGCGTGCAGCGTCGAGTGCACCGGGCTGCTGCCTTGCAGGACCAACCGGGCGGCGACCGGGCGACCGTCCGCCTCATCGAGCTGCTGCTGCAGGGCCTCCCTCACTCGGTCATAGATTTCGTCCAGCGTGGCGCTGTCCGTGACATCGACCTCGCACCGTGTCCAGCGCAGGACATCGAGATCACGGTGCTCGACAGCCACCACCTCGGCGCCGTCAACGCTAACCAGCGTGCACCCCTTCGGTCCGATCTCGCGTGCGTGGCGTCCCTGGATATTGCCCGGGAACACAATCCAGGGGTCCTCGCTGACAATCTCCCGGTTGTGGACATGCCCCAGCGCCCAGTACTGATACCCCTTCGATCGCAGGCCGCCTACCGTGCAGGGCGCATACGGTTCATGACCGGGTTTTCCGTCCAGGCAGGTATGAAGCAGGCCGATATTGAAGCGATGCGGATCCGCCTCCGGGTAGCCACTGGAGAGGTCTGCCGTCACCTCCCGCTTCGCAAAGCCCTGCCCGTGGACCGCCAGGTCCAGGCCCTCGAACACCTGCGTTTCGGGTCTGGCGGTGGAAAACAGCTTGACATTGCCCGGCAGGCGCAGCTGTTTGGTAATCTGGCTTGCCGCATCGTGGTTGCCCGCGACGATGCAAACCTGAATGCCAGCCGACTCCAGTCGCCGCATCCGATCGATGAAAAACAGCCCGGTGTTGTAATCCTTCCAGTCGCCATCGTAGAGATCGCCAGCGAGCAGCACACAGCCGACTTCCTCTTCAATGGCCAGCTCGACCAGGTTGTCGAAGGCCCTGCGAGTGGCGCTGCGGATTTCCTCGACCGGGGCGCCCTCGTAGCGCTCGAGCCCGAGTAGCGGGCTGTCGAGGTGGACATCGGCGGCATGCAGAAATTTCAAATCTCGTTATCCCTGTAATTGCCCTGCCACTTCCTTGCAGAGAACGCCCGCATATCAATCAGTGCGCCCAGAACGCAACCACGGCTGCCCTGTCGATTCACGTGCAGTAAAGATAGCGGCCTGTTCGCCGTAGATGCTGATTTCCCCCGCTCGGGAGCACATGCCTTCGGTCTCCACGATAGGCGCGAATCTATTCCCGATGGATTGTAGAGAGGGACTGCAACCACTGCTGATAGCGTAAGAACCAAGCCTAGCGCGCGGAAAATCTCCACGCAAGGCGCAGCGTTGTCCAACCGCTCTTTCTAAAATTAAGCGCTGCACGGCGAAGGCAATCGGTGCGCGGGATATGAGCCGTAAGCGCCAGCTCGTACAAATCATCCGCGAAATCCATGCCATGTCCAGCGCCCCGCCACGGGTCTGCCGTCTATCTAGGCGCTTGGCCCGCGATTGAGATCGCTCCGGATACGAGGCGTTGGCTGCCAAAGGGGGGGCAAAAAAGAGGGAGGGAATAAAAAATGGGGCTTTCGCCCCATTCCAAACAGCACGTAACTCTTTGTTTTAATTGGTCGGGGCGAGAGGATTTGAACCTCCGACCACCTGAACCCCATTCAGGTGCGCTACCAGGCTGCGCTACGCCCCGTTGAATCTGGAGTGCGAATGCTATGGGTTGCATGGCCGATTGTCAAATCGGCTGGCCCCCGCCGTTCAGCGCTTGAGGATGTGCAGAACCTCTTCGAGTTCGGCTCGCAACTGCTTGATGATCTGCTGGCTCTGATTGAGATCTTCCTTGGCGCCCTCACCGGACAGGCGCTGGCGGGCGCCGCCGATGGTAAAGCCCTGATCGTACAGCAGGCTCCGGATCTGGCGGATCATCAGCACGTCGTGGCGCTGGTAGTAGCGGCGGTTGCCGCGGCGCTTGACCGGCTTTAGCTGAGGGAATTCCTGTTCCCAGTAGCGCAGCACATGGGGCTTGACCGCGCAGAGTTCGCTCACCTCACCGATGGTGAAGTAGCGTTTTCCGGGAATTGCCGGTAATTCGTTGGTGTTACTGCTCGCTTCCAACATAGGCTTCTACCCTCGATTTTAATTTTTGTCCGGGGCGGAAGGTCACTACGCGGCGGGCGGATATCGGGATCTCCTCGCCCGTCTTGGGGTTGCGACCGGGCCGCTGCTTCTTCTCCCGCAGGTCGAAATTGCCGAAGCCGGAGAGTTTGACCTGCTCACCGTTTTCCAGCGCCCGCCGGATCTCTTCGAAGAACATGTCGACCATTTCCTTGGCCTCGCGCTTGTTAAGCCCCAACTCCTCGAACAGCCTTTCGGCCATATCCGCTTTCGTCAACGCCATGGTTTTCAATCCCGCAACTGAGCCCCGAGTTCACGCTCCAGAGTGGTAATTACCTGCTGCATGGCCGCGTCTACTTCTTGATCCGTAAGAGTGTGCGAACTTGCCTGCAAAATCAATCCCAAAGCGAGGCTTTTTACCCCTGGTTCTATATTCTCACCAGTATAGACGTCAAACAGCCGGATGTCTTTCAAAATTTCCGGCGCCGCGGCCAAAACCCGTTGCCGCACTTGGGCATAGCTCACCCCGCGGTCGACCACCAGGGCGATGTCGCGCCGGATCGCGGGGAACTTGGACAGGGGCTCGAAGGCCGGCAGACGACCCAAGCCCAGGCGGTCGAGATCGATCTCGAACAGATAGCTGTTTCCCGCCAGGTCCAGGCGTCGTTCCAACTCCGGGTGCAGCAGACCGATCCAGCCGATGGCGCGTCCATCGAGTTCGATGCGGGCGCTTTGACCCGGGTGCAGGGCGGGGTGAGGGGCGGCTACGAACTCGAAGTCGCCCGCGCGGCCGGTCAGGGCCAGCACTGCCTCCAGGTCGCCCTTGAGATCGAAGAAGTCCACTGGCCGGCCGGCCTGGCCCCACTGCTCGGGCGCCACCTCGCCGGTGGCCAGGGCCGCGAGCATATTGTCCTGCTCCAGGTCCTCGCCCGCGCGCCGGAAACGCAGGCCGACCTCGAACAGGCGCACCCGCGGCTGCTGCCGCGCCAGATTGTACTTGGCCGCCTGCAGCAGGCCGGGCCAGAGGCTGGTGCGCATCACCGACATGTCGGCGGCGATCGGGTTGGCCAGGCGGATGCCTTCCAGATCCGGGTCCACCAGTTGCTGCAGCTCGGGACTGACGAAGCTATAGGTGATGGCTTCCTGGTAACCCCGCTCGACCAGCGCCTGGCGCGCCCGGTTGGGGTCATAAGCCGCCTCGGGCGGGGCGTGCATGAGCATGCTCGACGGCGCCTGGTTGGTGGGGATGCGCGTATAGCCGTAGATACGTCCGAGTTCTTCTATCAAGTCGGCCTCGATGGCAATGTCGAAGCGGCAACTCGGGGGCTGCACACGCCAGCCTTCGCCATCGGGCTCGACCTGCATCTGCAGCCGCTGCAGGATGTCCACGACCTCGGCATCGCCGATCTCTACCCCGAGCAGACGCCCTACCCGCTCCCGGCGCAGTCGGATCCAGGGCGGTTGCGGCAGGTCGACAGCGGAGCTGACCTCCACCGCTGGCCCGGCTTGACCGCCGGCGATCTCCAGCAGCAGGGCGGTGGCGCGCTCCATGGCCTGAACTTGCAGTCGGGGGTCCACACCGCGCTCGAAGCGGTGGGAGGAATCGGTGTGCAGGCCATAGGAACGGGCCTTGCCGGTGATCGCCATGGGCGCGAAGAAGGCGCTTTCGAGCAGGATGTCCCGGGTCTCTTCGGTCACCCCGCTGGCGGCCCCGCCCATAATGCCGGCCAAGGCCAGGGGGCCGCTGTCGTCGGCGATCAGCAGGCTGCCCGTGCTGAGTTCCAGTTCCTGTCCATCAAGCAGTTCCAGGCGCTCGCCGGCCCGGGCCAGGCGCACCTGGATCGGCCCGCAGAGCTTACCCAGGTCGAAGCCGTGCATCGGCTGGCCCAGCTCCAGCAGCACGTAGTTGGTGACGTCCACCACCGGCCCGAGGCTGCGGATGCCGCCGCGGCGCAGGCGTTCGCGCATCCACAACGGGGTCTCGGCCATCGGATCGATGCCGCGCACCACCCGGCAGGCGTAACGCGGGCAGGCGGCGCCAGCCTCCAGGCGCACCTGGTGACGGTCGTCAAGGGCGGCCGGTACCGGCTCCATGGCGGGCACCTGCACGGCCAGGCGGTTGATTACGCCGACCTCCCGCGCCACCCCGGCAATGCTCAGGCAATCGCCGCGGTCCGGGGTGAGATCGACGTCGATCAGTCGGTCGTCCAGGCTCAAATAGGTGCGGATATCCTCGCCCACCGGGGCGTCTGCCGGCAGCGGCATCAAGCCCTCGGAGGTTTCCGCCAGCCCCAGTTCGGCCGCCGAGCAAAGCATGCCGAACGACGGCACCCCGCGCAGCTTGGCCTTCTTGATCTTGAAACCGCCAGGCAGCTGGGCCCCGACCAGGGCGGTGGGGACGCGCATGCCGACGGCCACGTTGGGGGCCCCGCAAACGATGTCCAGCGGCGCGTCCCGGCCCACCTCGACCCGGCAGACCCGCAGCTTGTCGGCGTCCGGGTGGGGCTCGACGCTGAGTACCTCGCCGACCACCAGGCCGGAGAACTCCGGGGCAGCAGGGGCCACCGAATCCACCTCCAGGCCGGCCATGGTAAGTTGCTCGGCCAGCTCGGCGCTACCGACTTGGGGATCGACCCATTCCCGCAGCCAGGCTTCACTGAATTTCATAGCTAGATTCCCGTTTCGATTGGCTCGCCCCGGGCGCGGCCGCGCCGGCGACCCGGGGTTTTGTCACGACACGCCGGTTCAGGCGAACTGGCGCAGAAAGCGCAAGTCGTTCTCGAAAAACAACCGCAAGTCGTTGACCCCATAGCGCAACATGGTCAGTCGCTCAACGCCCATGCCGAAGGCGTAGCCGGTGTATCGCTCACCGTCGATGCCGACGTGGCGCAACACCTCCGGGTGGATCATGCCGCAGCCCAGCACCTCCAGCCAGCCGGTGTGGCCGCAGACCCGGCAACCGTCGCCGCCGCACATCACGCACTGGATGTCGACCTCGGCAGAGGGCTCGGTAAACGGGAAATAGGAGGGCCGAAACCGCAGCTCCAATTCGCGCTCGAAAAAGCCTGTAAGGAAATCATAGAGCACACCTTTCAGGTCCGCGAAGCTGGCGTGCTCGTCGACCAGAAAACCCTCCACCTGGTGAAACATGGGGGTATGCGTCAGGTCGGAGTCGCAGCGGTAGACGCGCCCGGGGGCAATCACCTTGAGCGGCGGCTGGGCGTTTTCCATCACCCGGATCTGCACCGGCGAGGTATGGGTGCGCAGCAACAGGTGCTTATCGAAATAGAAGGTGTCGTGCATTGCCCGCGCCGGGTGGTGGGCCGGGATATTGAGCGCCTCGAAGTTGTGGTAGTCGTCCTCGATCTCGGGCCCTTCGGACATACTGAAGCCGGCGTTGGCGAACAGCCGCTCGATGCGCTGCAGGGTGCGGGTCACCGGGTGCAGGCCGCCGCCGGCCTGACCGCGCCCGGGCAGGGTGACATCGATACGCTCGGCCGCCAGCCGGGCCTCCAGGGCCTGGCGTCTCCAGCGCGCCGCGGCGCTCGTCGATTCGGGCCTGCAGCTGCTTCTTGGCCTGGTTGATGGCCTGACCGGCCTGCGGACGCTGTTCCTTGGGCAGCTTGACCGAGGGCCTTCAATTGCTCGGTCAACAGAGCCGCTCTTGCCCGAGAAAACGCACGCGCACCTCGTCCAGTGCCGCCAGATCGGCGGCCGCGTCGATACCGGCCGTCGCCTCGGCCAGCAGCTGTTCCAATTCGATCGGGGAGTCCGCACCCATGGTAATTTCCTCGCCGCTATGGTGGAGGGCCAGAAAAAAAGGGGAAGACCGCGGCCTTCCCCTCTCTGCAACGCTCGGGGCGGAGCCCCGGGCGCTCCGCCCAGCGCTCAGCTGGGAAGACTGGACTTGGCCTTTTCCGCCAGGGCGGCAAATGCCGGCTTGTCGAATACGGCCAGGTCGGCCAGCACCTTGCGATCGATCTCGATATTGGCCTTTTTCAGCCCATCGATCATGCGGCTGTAGGACAGGCCGCACTCCCGGGCCCCGGCATTGATACGGGCGATCCACAGAGCGCGAAACTGGCGTTTTTCTGGCGACGGTCGCGATAGGCGTACTGGCCGGCCTTGATGACCGCCTGTTTGGCAACCCGATAGACTTTGCTTCGGGCTCCCGTATAACCCTTGGCTTCACTCAGCACTTTTTTATGGCGGGCGCGTGCTGTTACGCCACGTTTTACTCGAGGCATTTCGCTTTCCGGTTGGTTGATCCTGATGATTAGCATAAGGAAGCATGCGACGCGCGGCTGCGCACGTCCGCCGGGTGCAGCTGTGCGGGCTGCGCGCAGCTGACGTTTACGCTTGGAGCTCTTCTTCGTCAGGATGTGGCGGCGATGGGACTGGCATTACCCGTGAAGCCACCGGAAGCCGTTTTTTTAAACCGCTTGGCCGCGCCGCGATTGGTCTTGATCTTCGGCATTTCTTAAACTCCGCAATTTGCTTTATGATTCATGTTTTCTTGGGGCGCAAGACCATCACCATCTGACGGCCTTCCATCTGGGGTTGCTGCTCCATCTCGCCGTGCTCCGCCAGATCTCTTTCGACCCGCTCCAGCAACTTCCAGCCCCAGTTCCCGATGGGCGTGCTCGCGACCGCGGAAACGCATGGTTACTTTGGTCTTGTCCCCTTCTGTGCAGGAAACGTATCAGGTTGCGTAGCTTTACCTGATAATCCCCTTCGCCGGTCCCTGGGCGAAACTTTATCTCTTTGATCTGGGTCTGCTTCTGCTTCTTCTTCGCCACCTGCTTCTGCTTCTTTTGCTCGAACACGAAATTGCCGTAGTCCATGATCCGGCACACCGGCGGCTCGGCATTGGGCACAATTTCCACCAAGTCGAGATCCCGCTTCACTGGCCTTGCTCCAGGGCCTCGTCGCGGGACATGATCCCGACCTGCTCTCCTTCCGCGCCGATCAGACGCACTTCTGGGGCATAATGTCCTCGTTGAGGCAGTTTCCGATTTTTTGCAGCGATTTCAGTTCCTCCAGAAGAAGTCACTTGCCGAGAAACATAAAAGCACCGGCGTACCGGTGCTTCCAGGACCAGCGCCTATAGCGACGCGGCGGCTTGCCTCGTCAGCCACCCGCTCCGCGAACGCCTCCAGGCCGATACTGCCCAGGTCTTCGCCGGCGCGGGTACGGACCGCCACCCTCTCCTTCTCCATTTCCCGGTCCCCCACCACTAATAGATAAGGCACCCGAGCGAGCGAGTGCTCGCGGATTTTAAAGCCGATCTTCTCGTTTCTCAAGTCCGTTTCGACCCTAAGTCCCTGAGATTTCAGGGTTTCGGCAACTTTCTCGACGTATCCGGCCTGGCGATCGGTGATATCGATCACCACCACTTGCACCGGCGACAGCCAAAACGGCAAGTGCCCCGGCGTAGTGCTCGATCAGTATGCCGATGAAACGCTCCAGGGAACCGAGGATCGCTCGGTGCAGCATCACCGGCACCTGTTTGCTGTTGTCTTCGGCGATGTAATGGGCCCCAAGGCGCTCGGGCATGGAGAAATCCAGCTGGATGGTGCCGAGCTGCCAGACCCGACTCAGGCAGTCCTTGAGGGAGAACTCGATCTTGGGTCCGTAGAAAGCCCCCTCCCCAGGCTGCAGTTCCCAATCGAGCCGCTTGTGATTGAGCGTCTCCTCCAGGGCCCGTTCCGCCTTGTCCCAGAGTTCATCGGCGCCGACCCGCTGCGCGGGGCGGGTGGACAGCTTGACCAGTACCTCCTCGAAGCCGAAGTCCCGGTAGACTTCGTAGAGCAGGTCGATGAAATCCGAGACCTCGGACATGATCTGATCTTCGGTGCAGAAGATGTGGGCGTCGTCCTGGACGAAGTTGCGCACCCGCATCAGCCCGTGCAGGGTACCGGAGGGCTCGTTGCGGTGGCAGGACCCGAACTCGGCCAGGCGCAGCGGCAGGTCGCGGTAGCTCTTGAGCCCGTGGTTGTAGATCTGGATATGGGCCGGGCAGTTCATCGGCTTGATGGCGTAGTCCCGGTTCTCCGAGGCGGTGGTGAACATGTCGGCCCGGAACTTGTCCCAGTGACCGGACTTTTCCCACAGACTGCGGTCGATGATCTGCGGCGTATGCACCTCCTGGTAGCCGTGTCCGGCGCAGCTTTTGGCGCATATAGTCCTCGATGGCGAGGTAGACCTGCCATCCCCGGTCGTGCCAAAACACCATGCCCGGCGCCTCTTCCTGGGTGTGGAACAGGTCCAGTGCCTTGCCGATCTTGCGGTGGTCGCGCTTTTCCGCCTCGTCCAGTTGGTGCAGATACGTCTTGAGCTCCTTCTTGTCCGTCCAGGCGGTGCCGTAGATCCGCTGCAGCATCTCGTTGTTCGAGTCGCCGCGCCAGTAGGCGCCGGCCACCTTCATCAGCTTGAACGCCTTGAGGCGGCCCGTGCTGGGCACGTGGGGGCCCCGGCAGAGGTCGGTAAACTCCCCCTGGCTGTAGAGGAGAGTTCCTCGTTCGGCGGGGATCGACTCGATGATCTCAGCCTTGTAGGCCTCGCCCTGATTGCGGAAGAAAGCCACCGCCTCGTCCCGGCGCATCAGCGAACGCGACACCGGGATGTTGGCCTTGGCCAGCTCCAGCATCTTTTGCTCGATGGCCTTGAGGTCCTCCGGGGTGAAGGGGCGCTCGTAAGCGAAGTCGTAATAGAAACCGTTCTCGATCGTCGGGCCGATGGTGACCTGGGCCTCGGGAAACAGCTGCTTTCACGGCCTGGGCCAGCAGGTGGGCGGTGGAATGGCGGATGACCTCCAGGCCATCCTCGTCGCGCTCAGTGATAATCGCGAGCTCGGCATCCTGCTCGATGACATAGGAGGTGTCCACCAGCTTGCCGTCCACCCGCCCGGCCAGGGCGGCCTTGGCCAGGCCGGGGCCGATGTCGCGGCCACATCGTGGACGGTTACCGGGTGATCGAATTCGCGCCGGGAACCGTCGGGAAGGGTAATGGCGGGCATGCTTTATCCTCACATCTCAGTGGTGGTCCATACGAGAGACCACATGAACAAAAACGGCCGGACTGGAAAGCCCGACCGTCGCGACATCCCGGCCCAGTGGAGCAGGCCGCTGTAAATCTTGGTTAAGTAATGGCGCGGGATTATACGCCGATCCGCATGTTTTTCAATCGCCGGCCAATCCCCCGGGGCAGCGCCTTGGGTATCCCCCATACCAATCGTTATGGTCAGACCCGGCACCGACGTGCAGTACCGGCAGAACCCATTGCCAGAACCTATATACCGCGATTCCCCGCACCGGGCAGGCTCCGCTGCAGCACCGCGAACAGCAGCGCGGTGGTCCAGCCCACGAGCAGGATGCCGCTGATGGCCTCGATCCCGCTCAGCAGGCGCCACTCCGGGCCGAGGGTGATGTCGCCGTAACCCAGGGTCGTGAAGGTGACGAAGG
Organism: uncultured Gammaproteobacteria bacterium; assembly: GCA_963753615.1. Lineage (GTDB taxonomy): Bacteria > Pseudomonadota > Gammaproteobacteria > Chromatiales > Chromatiaceae > CAVWCW01. Next base: position 368,143 of record CAVWCW010000003.1, on the reverse strand, counting down.
AGAAGTAAGTCGCCTGCTCGAAGCTGTCGAGCTGCCCCTCCGGCACGACCCAGAGATAGGTCAGGGCCCATAGCATCACCTCCACCAGGTGCAGCCCCAGCAATACGACCGCGGTCGAGATCAGTATCCAGAGCTCCGATTTCGCATGCCAGCGCCCGTCTGCGTCCAAATGGCGCTGGAGCAGACGACGCACCCAATAGCTGGTGCCCAGGGCGTGGATGACCACGGTCGCCGCCGCCAGCAGAGTGCCAATCAGAATCAGTTCCAACATGCCATGCTTCCCCTTCGCAGTGATCGAAAAAAGTAGGCGCACCAGGGCGCCTCAATCCGCAAGGCCGAGGGCGCCCTCCAGCAACGCGCCGGCCAGATCGGCGCCGTCCATGCGCGCCTCGCGCAGGTTCGCCCGGCGCAGATTCGCCCGGCCCAGGCGGGCCCCGGAGAAATCCGCCCCGTAGAGATTGGCCCCCTGCAGGTCGGCCTGCTCCAGGTTCGCCCCGCCGAAGCGCGCATCCTTGAGGTTAGCCCCCGCCAGCGAGGCCCCGCGCAGGTCGATACCGCTGAAGTCGAAACCGATCAGATTACCACTCAGGCGCGACTCCGCCAGCTGCGCCGACGCCAGCCGAGCCCCCTGCAGGCGCGCCCCCCGAAGATCGGCACCGGTAAGGTCGGCGCCGCGCAGATCCGCATCCTGCAACCGGGCGCCGCCGAGGTCGGCGCCCGTCAAGCGGGCACCGACCAGTACCGCACCGGTCATCTCGGCATCCATCAGTTGGGCGCCGCTGAGATCGACCCCGCTGAGATCCATCCCGGTCAGGCGCGATTTGTCGAGCCGCGCGCCACGGATCGCCGCCCCGGCCAAACCGACGACGCCGCTCAGGTCGAGCCCGCGAAGATCGGCCGCATCCAGCCGCGCCCCGCTCAAGTCCGCCCCGGTCAGCTTGGCGCCACGCAGCAGGGCTTCACGCAGGTCGGCGCCCGTGAGGCGCGCCCCGCTAAGATCGGACTGCTCCAGGTTGGCCAGCTGCAGGTCGGCGCCGGAGAGGTCGGCACCACTGAGATTGCTGCGGCTGAATCGGCCCTGGTAAAGACCCTGTCCGGCGAGACCGGCCCCGGACAGGTCCGCCCGTCCGAAACTGGCCCCGTCGAGACGGCTGCCCGTCAGCCGAGCGCCGCTCAGTACCGCCCGGTACAACTTGGCCTGTCGGAGATCGGCACCGCGCAAGTCAGCGCCGGTCATCAAGGCGCTACGCAGGTCGGTGCCGGCAAGTTGAGCGAAACGCAAGTCCGCTTGGCTCAGATCGGCCTGGCGCAAATCCGCGCCCTCGGCCTGCCAACCTGGCAGCGCGCATTCCGGGCAGTCGCCGGCCGGCTCCGCCCCCGCGGCCGATACCGCTGCCAAGAGCAGGCAGACAGCGATCATTGGCGCCCGCGATCTCCCGGGGTTTTCCGTCATGAGCGTCGAATCTCGATTGCGATGTACGTTCAGTTCCGTTCTCCCCATTAGCTTTCTTGACTTGGATCAACTCAGCCGCAGTTTTACGCCGGACTTGACCATGATCAAGCACCAAATTCGTGCGAACTGCTATTTGTTACCCTTACAGGCGAGCGGGTAAAGCCCGAAGCCCCGCGGGAAACCACCAAAAAAGACCGGATTTCCGCACGTTCAGTTCTAGAGAACAACAATCGAGTCGCCGCCACGGCATCCACATCAGTCTAGGTGTTACGGCGGCATTGGGTCCATAGTAAGCAGGAGGAAGGTCATGAAGCGTTTGAGATTCGCCCGCTGGCAACGCACGCTGAGCGGCGGCCTGGTAACAGGCATTTTTTTGTTGGCGCAATTCGGCAGCGCCCAAGCCGCCCGGCCGACCGGCAAGATCGGCGAGGACTGGGGCTCCCCCAAGGGCAAGGAGTGCGTCGAATGCCACATGACCGAGAACCCCGGCCTGTATTGGGAGTGGAACAATTCCCAACACGGTCAGAGCGGGGTCAACTGCCTGGATTGCCACGCCACCCAGGAAGGCGATGTCGACGGTTGGGAGCACGAGGGCCAGATGATCTCGGTGATCGTTACCCCGAAAGACTGCTCGAAGTGCCACACCACCGAGTTCGAGGAGATGGACGGCTCTCACCACTCCAAAGCGGGACAGATTCTGGCCTCGCTGGACAACCTGCTGGGTGAGGTGGTCGGCGGACCGGCCGCGGTCAACGCCGGCTGCCGCCAGTGCCACGGCGCGGTAATCGAGATCGGCGACGACGGCAAGCCCATACCCACCACCTGGCCCAATACCGGCATCGGCCGCAAAAATCCGGACGGCACCAGCGGCTCCTGCACCGCCTGCCACGGCCGCCACCGCTTCTCCAAGGCCCAGGCCCGTACGCCGGACACCTGCGGCAAGTGCCACGTCGGCCCCGACCATCCGCAGATCGAGGTCTACAACGAGTCCAAGCACGGCATCATCTACCGCGCCAAGATGGACGAGATGAACCTGGAGTCCGACAAGTGGGAAGCCGGTGTCGACTATTCCGCCACGGCTACTTGCGCCACCTGCCACATGAGCGCCGGTGGAGGCGAGGGCAAGACCCACAACGTGGGCGACCGCATTTCGTGGACCCTGCGTCCGCCGATCTCCCAGAAGATCAACCTGGTGCGCCTGGAGAACGGCGACGAGTTCGATGTCAAGGAGGGCGGCGAGATCCCCAACATCGGCGATGAAGCCAAGGGCTCGACGGTGGTCGAGGTGGTGACCTGGCAGGAGCGCCGCAAGAAGATGCAACACGTCTGCGCCGCCTGCCATAGCGAGAGCGTGGTCCTGGGCCATTACAAGCAATTCGACGACGTGGTGGATCTCTACAACGAGAAGTTCGCCAAGCCGATCGCCGCCATCATGGGCGAATTGAAGACGGAAGGTTATATCACCCCGAGCCCCTTCGACGATCAGATCGAGTGGACCTGGTGGGAGATCTGGCATCACGAGGGGCGTCGAGCCCGCCACGGCGCCTCCATGAGCGGCCCGGACTACACCTGGTGGCACGGCATCTACGACGTGGCCAAGCATACTTACTTCAAGTTCATCCCCGAACTGAAGGAAGTGGCCATGGAGAAGGACGGCAACGAGGAGTTCGCCACCGCCATGCTGGATAAGCACTTCCGGCCCATCGACGGCCATGCCTGGTACTTCGACGGCATGAGCAAGGAAGCCATCGACAAGGTCCGCAAGGGCTTTGAAGAGCGCTACGGCAAGGGCGCCCTGAAGTAACAGCAGCAACCCGGCAGGACCGCCGCCTCCTCGTTCGCGGGGGGGCGGCTCTTCGATTTCCCCATCCCGATCGAGTGAATAAGATGCACAGGCGACTGACTTTCCCCTGGCTGGCCGGCTGGCTGGCCTTGTTTTTTATCCTCCCGCTGGCGGCCGCGACCCAAGACCTGATGCAGCAAGGCCAACGGCAACTGGACGCTGGCGAACTGGAGCAGGCCGAGCTGACCTTCAAGGAGGCCGTGGCACAGAACCCGGATTCCTCCCTCGGCCACCTACGCCTCGGGGGAGTCCAATTGCTGCGCCAGGACTACCGGGCCGGGATCGAGAAGCTTCCAGCGCGCCATCGCCCTGGATCCGGACAACGCCGATGCCTTTGTCGGCATGGCGCTGGCCTATCTCCACCAGGGCCAATACGGATTGGCGAGGGCATCGCTGCAGGAGGCGCAGCGAATCGCGCCGGACAAGGGCGAAGAGATCGCGAAAGTCCTGGCCTGGATCGACCAACGTTCGACAGAATCGAGCCACTGAGAGCAGTTACGAACCCGAGGAGAAGACTAATGACAAACACCAAGTTTCATCTGACCGCAGCCGCCATCGGCCTGCTCGCGGCCGGCAGCCTGAGCGCTGGAGACGTGCGCTCCCCGAGCATGCTGGCCAACACCTGCGCCGGTTGCCACGGTACCAACGGCGCCAGCGCCGGCGACTATATGCCGATCATCGGCGGTATGGACAAGACCTACCTCGCCACTATTCTGCTGGAGTACAAGACCGACGAGCGCGACTCCACGATCATGGGCCGGATCGCCAAGGGCTACAGCGAGAACGAGCTGAAGGCGATCGCCAGCTATTTTGCCGGACAGGATTGGGTCTCGGCGGAAGTCGGCACCGACCCCGCCCTGGTGGCCCAGGGCAAGGCGATTCACAAAGACAAGTGCAAGACCTGCCACGAGGACGGCGGCCGTTCCCAGGAGGACGAAACCCCGCGCGTGGCCGGCCAGTGGCCGGACGCCACACGCACCGCGCTGGAAGACTGCCGGGCCATCGGCAAACGTTGTGCGCCTAAGAAAATGGGTAAGCGCGTCATGGACCTGACCGACGAAGAACTGGCCGCTCTGGCCCACTACTACGCGAGCGAGAAATAGGAGGCGCGCATCATGGCACAATTCAGCAGAAGAACTTTCGTCAAGGCCTCCGGTGCCGCCCTCGCCCTGGGCTCCCTGGGCATGCCGAGCCTGTTGCGGGCCGGCAAGGACAAGGGCCGCGTGATCGTGGTTGGCGGCGGCTACGGCGGCGCCATCGTCGCCAAGTACATCCGCCTGGCCGACCCGGAGATCAAGGTCACCCTGATCGAAAAGAACCCCAAGTACGTCTCCTGCCCCCTGAGTAACGAAGTGCTCGGCGGCGAACGCGACATCGAGAGTCTGACTTTCGGCTTCAACGGGCTGACCGCCCACGGCGTCGGCGTGATGCAGGACGAAATCGTCGAGGTTAACGCCGAGCAGCACTACATCAAGGGCAGCAGCGGCAACCGCTACAACTACGACAAACTGATCCTCTCCCCGGGCGTCGACTTCCGCTGGGACGCCATCGCCGGCTATGACGAGGCGGCCAGCGAGTTGCTGCCTCACGCCTGGAAGGCGGGCCCTCAGACCGTCACCCTGCGCAAACAGTTGGAGGCAATGGATGACGGCGGCGTATTCTACATCGTGGCCCCGCCGAATCCGTTCCGCTGCCCGCCCGGGCCCTACGAGCGCGCCGCCCAGGTCGCCCATTACTTCAAGCACCACAAACCGAAATCGAAGGTCGTCATCCTCGACCGTAAGGACACGTTCTCCAAGCAGGGCCTGTTCACCGCCGGCTGGAAGCAGGAATATGGCGAAATGATCGAGTGGGTCTCCGGCGCCGCCGGCGGCATTATCGAAGAGGTGGATCCCAAGACCCGCACACTGATCGGCCAGGTGGACGAATTCCAGGCCGACGTCGCCAATGTAATCCCGCCCCAGAAGGCCGGTGCCATAGCCCAAAGCGCAGGCCTGACCGACGACTCGGGCTGGTGCCCGGTAGACCAGAAGACCTTCGAGTCGAGTATCCACAAAGACGTGCACGTGATCGGCGATTCTTGCATCGCCGGCAAGATGCCCAAATCGGGCTACGCCGCGAACTCCCAGGGCAAGGTGTGCGCCGCTGCCGTCGTGGCCGCCCTCAATGGTAAGGACGCCCCCTCGACCTCCTACGTCAACACCTGCTACAGCATCATCGCCCCCAACTACGGCATCTCGGTGGCGGCGGTCTACGAGCTGGTGGACGGCCAGATCACGCCAGTGAAAGGCGCCGGCGGGCTGTCGCCGGCAGACGCATCGGAGCGCGTAAGGGCCCTTGAGGTGGAGTACGCCAAGGGCTGGTTCAAAAACATCACCGCCGATATGTTCGGCTGATCGCAAACCGCTGCGCGGGCCCGGGCGCCCTGCCCTGGCCCGCGCAGCGGCCAATGCCCTGAGTGCGCTGGTCAGCTCTCCTCTGGGGCCTTGCCGTGGAGTTCATCCATACGCGTGCGTAGCCGCTGGGCCCAGAAATCCATCGCCTTCTTAGTGTAGTCCCACTTGCTGTAGGCCTTGACGTAGCTGGTCACGCCCTCGGTTACGCCCTTGGTCCAGTTGTACTTCTTGCCCACCCGGGTCTCGATATAGGCTCCCAGTTGCTGGCTGCTGACGCTGTCCAGTGCCTCCATCTCGATCGTGGCTTCGCCGGTGAAGGCGGTGCTGCCGGTCTCTCCTTTGGCGACTCCGGTGCCCGCATCCGCAACCCAGAGGAAGGGCACGACCAGGGAGACCATTGAGGCCTCGGGTTTGTTCGGGACCAGGTCGGTCACCGCAATGCGCAGCCGCAGCACATCCGGGCCCGGCTCATCGACCACCGGGTAGGCATCGCCCATGGCCTTGACCAGGGCCTGATGGAAGTAATCGGTCAGGGCCTTGAGGTCGTCGGGGTCGATGCCCTTGTAGTCGCTGTCTTCCTGGTAGAAGACCTTGATGCGGTCGATCAACAGCTTGTTGTAGCGACTGAAATCCGCTTCCGGATCCAGGTAGCGAAAGGCGTCTTGGTCCCCGGCCACCGGCTCCAGTTTAGCGTACTCGCTCAGGAATCCCTTGGCGGTATAATCGTCAAATGTCGGCAAAGCCCCCTGGTCCGCGACGGCCATCGCAGGAACCGCCACCGCAGCCGCCAGGCATAAGGTCTTCAGATTATTCGGGTATCTCATGAATTTACACCTCTAACCAATTGAAATTTAATTATTTAATAAACCAAAAATTTCTTGCTTGCGGCGATCGGACCGCCCAACCCCGACAGGCAGCGTCACCGCAGCTGAATGCCTTTTACCACAGTCGACCCCCCGGCCACCAGCAGGCGGGCACGCACGGCGGTCTTCCAATGTGTCTAGAGCTTGCTGGCGTCCATATCGCGGCCACCAGGGACTTGGGCAGCAATCACCCAGCCACATCGAAACGAGTGATCAATCGGCTGCTTGAATCCCGAGCGATGCTCCGCCCGCCGAAGCGAGGCAAGCCCAGCCCGGTTAATCAGTCAGCCCAGAAAGAGCAGTTGGACGGGGTGGAGGGTGCGCTTGCGGGGGTGCAGGGCAAGGCGCACGCCCGCCATACGTCCCGTAGCGTGGATCGCCAAATCCTGAAAACATGAAGCAAAGTCTTGTTCTTTCATCTCAGAGTCATACTGTCAGGATCGAGCGGTCAACTACTCTTTCCAGGGTTAACGTTTTCCGCGACGTCGCTTCCCGCCGCCCCGTCCCGAGGCCGCCGCAACTCCACCTGCAGCGGCTGGTTGGTATCCAGGTGTACATCCCGCTGCGGGAAGGCGATGACGATCCCGGCGGCGTTGAATTTGTCGTTGATGGCCTCGTTCAGGGCGCTGATGGTGGGGAAGCGCAGGTCGGCGGAGTCGACGAAGCAGCGCAGCAGCATGACCAGGGAATTGTCGCCGAAAGATTCGAAGATCACCGAGGGCGGCGGCTCATCAAGTACGGTTTCGTTTTCGGCCGCGGCCTGTTCGAGCAATTGCATCGCCTGGCGCACATTGGAGCCGTAGGCGATGCCCACGGAGAGGATAATGCGGGTGGTCTGGTCGGACAGCGACCAGTTGAGCAGGCGCCCCGTGATGAACTCCTTGTTGGGAACCAGCAACTCCTTGCCGTCCCAGTTGCGGATGGTGGTGGCGCGGCTGCGGATGCGGGTCACCACGCCGTCGGTGTCGCCCACGGTAATGACGTCGCCGATGCGCACCGGGCGTTCGAACAGGATGATGATGCCGCTGATGAAGTTGGCCACGATCTCCTGCAGCCCGAAGCCTATACCCACGCCCAGGGCGGCCACCAGCCACTGTAGTTGCGACCAGTCTGTGCCGATGGTCTTGAACACCAGCACCAGGCCAATGCTGACGATGGCGTAATTGGTCAGGGTGGTGAAGGTGTAGCGACCGCCAGCCGACATCTCGGAATAATGGAGCAGGGCTATCTCCAGCACCGCCGGCAGCTGTTTGGCCAGCACGACGGTAATGACCGCGTACACCAGGGCCAAGCCGAGGCTGGCCAGGGTCACCGGCATTAGCTGGGGCTCGCCGTCGACGTTGACCGTGTGCTGCCAAACGGTAATCTGGTCCAGGATGCGCAGGGCGGGAAACACGTCCGACCAGATCACCCAGAAGCCCAACAGGCCGTAGAACAGGATGGCGCTGGTGAGCAGCTTGCGGCTCTTGTCGCTCAGGGCCACCAGATCCACCTCCGGCTCGTCGACCTCGAAAGGGCTGCCCTCTTCGCCGCTGCCGGTCTGGGGCTCGTCCAGCGCTTGCTGGCGCTCCAGCGCCGCCTCATAGGCCAGGCGCCGGCGCGCCACCAGCAACCAGCGCTTGGCCAGTTCGGAGACCAACACCAATTCCAGAGCGAACCAGAGGGTGTCCAGGAACAGCCAGGTAAAGGTGCCGGCAGTGTAGAGGTAGCCGAGCAGCGAGAGCACTCCCAGCGCCAGCGGCATGATCGCCACCAGCGGGTACCAAACCTGATGCAGGCGCTTGAAGGTACGCCGTCCACGCGGGCGCATGTATTCGGCCAATACCCCCCGCTGCGGATGCAGCAGCCGGTACAGGGAGAAGGCCAGGGTCCCCATCGCGATCAGGAAGCCGACGCGCCCGATCAGCCAACCGGCGTCGAGTGGATCGAGCCTGGCGGATGCCACGGCCACGAAAGCGGCGGGCAGAAAAATGCGCGTGAGCCGGTCCAGTTCCCGGCGCAGTTGCTTCAGATTGGCCTCCGGCCAGCGGAAATGGGCCGCGGCCAGGCCGCCGGGGATGCAGGCCAGGCGGAAGGTCCGCAGATAGAACAGTTGCAGCGCAACGGCGAGCAGGGCTGCGCCGAGTGCACTGGTGAAATCGGTGGCCAGGGTCGACACCCGCAGTTGCCAGCCGGTTATCGCCAGCACCAGCGGCCAAGGTGCGGCAGCGACCAAGGTACGGGCCAGCGCCAGCAATGTGTAACCGAAGTGGTCGCTGGTGGCCTTTCCGATGCTGCTGCGGAGGGCCCGGATATTCTCCAGCAAGGGCCGGCGCCGCCACAACAGAACCGCGAGTACCAGGCCGAGCAGGAGGTAAACCGGGGAGTGACGTGCCTGATAGGCCAGGGTCTGCACCACCTGGCGCCAACCCTCGGCGGACAAAACCCGCCATACCTGGCCAGAGGAAGCTCCGAGGACACCGACTTGGTACACCGGGGCGCTGCGCACCCACAGCAGGTGCTCGTCGAGGAAGGCGTCGTAGGCTGCAATGGCGTCCAGCAACCGGGCTTGGGCGGATTCCAGCTCGCCCAACTTGCGCAGGAAGACTTCGTCGGCCGCAATCGCCTTTTCCAGCAGCCCTTTGCGGTCGCCCGCCAACTCGCGCAGTTCCCCGCGCAGCTCGGGTGCTAAATCGGGCGCCGCCTCCAGCATTCCGCTCAGGTACTCGTCCATCAGGCGCAGGCTCTTGGCTTCTTCCCGGTGTTCCAGCCGGCGCAGCCCGATCTCGGCGGTCTGCTCCGAGCGCCGGCTCACCGCCTGTCGGTAGTCGCGCCGGTCCGGCATGCTGCGGCGCTGCTGCTGCAGCATCTGCCCCAGACGCTGGCTCAGGCCACCGACCGCGATGGTCTCTTGGGCGCGTTTGAAATCCGCCTCGACCTGGCGCGCCAGTCGCTCCGTGCGGTCCGCCTGCTGCGCCAGCTCGGCCTGGCGCGCCGCCATACTGGCCAGCTCTTCAGAGAGGGTGGCGTTGCGCCCGGCCAATTCCACCACCAACGGGTGCTTCCCCTCAGCCTCGCGGCGGGTCGCGGCGGCCTCGGCCCTGGCCTGCTCCGCCTCCGCCTGGCGCCCGCGGTTGACCAGCTCCTGCAACAGCCGCACCCGGGCGCCGACCCAGTCCACGCTGGCATCCGCCTTGTCCCGCTTGGCCTTTAGCAGGTCCACCCGCATCGGCTGGCTCAGCAGCTCCTGGTCGAGGAGCTTGATCTCGCCGCTCAGCAGATCGAAACGGGTATCCAGTACCCAGCCCCGGGCCTCGGCCATGGCCGGCTCCTGGTCCGCCGGAGGCGGCAGCTTGAGCTGGGCGGCGACCTCCTCCTGCTCCTGCTTGGCCTCGGTGAGGCGTTGCCGAATCAGCGCCGGGCGTCCTGCCTCCTCCTCCAAGCGCCGCTCGAAGTCGGCGCGCCGGGCATCCACCGCAGCCAGATCCGCCTTTTCCTTCTGCAGCATCGGTTCGAGCTGGCTCAAGGGGACGTCGGAGTCGAGTTCCAGGCTGGCCTCCGGGGGCGCGGCGGCGGCGTTGTCGATGGCAGCGCGCAGCCGCTCGACCTCCGCCGGTGCACCCTGCCCCGCACGCTGGAAGCCCTGCGCCGCCTGGACGTTGGCCGCTGCCACCTGCAGATTGGTAACGGCCTTGCGATAGAGCTCCAGCAGGTCGGTCTTAGCTTCCGCGTCGATCCCGTCGGCACCCTCCAGCGCCTGGATCTTGGCCTTGAGCGTAGCCTCGGTCACGCTTCCCGCGGCCGCATTGGCTGCGCATAAAGCCAGGCCCAGGACCGACGCCATCACCAGCAGCCAGGCCAGAATCGAGATCAGGCCGACGCCAAAGACCGAAGGCGTGCTGCGAGACCACGGGCGGGCAAGGGGTGCCAGGCGGGTGGTTTGGCTTGGCGCGAACATAGACCTACTCCCTAGGAGGCGTCGGGACGCCGAGGTTTTTCGATGCCGACGCGCAATGGCCCGCGCTGGTCCGGAAACAGGTCGCGTTGCGGCATGGCAATGCCGACGCTAGACGCGGCGAAGCGGCGGTTGACGGCCTTGTGCGGGCCGGCAATGATCGCGATCCGGCAATCCAAGTCGCGCATATAGGCCAGCCGGCTTTCCAATAGTCTCATCATCTTGGGGACCTGTCCCGTCCTTACCACTGGTAACCCATTTTCAGGCGCAGCGTATGGTCGGTGGTGTCGGTCTTGACCGGTGGTTCGCTGTCGTATTCGAACTCGTACTCGAGGCTGCCGACCAGCCCCCCGGCTAGCGGCGCGCGAATGCCGGTCCAGGAACGCCACAGGTTCTTGTGCGAGCCGTCCGCGGCCAACACCCCGTACTGCTTGTGGTAGGGCTGGAGCCGCTGCCGCCAGATAAATCGGTCGTAATTCACGAACCAGCCCGGCCCCCAGTATTCGTCGTCGCCACGCTCGTAAAAGTCGTCGCGGATATGGAGCAGCCCCGCCTCGGCGCGCAGATTGCGGGCCTTGCGCTCGTCGAAAGTGTAGCCCAGGGCGGGGCCGGCCAGGAACCGCAGGCGCAGATCCTGGGCCCGATCGCGCTTGAAGTAGAACCAGCCGGAGGCATTCCAGGGGCCTATACCGGCGCGTCGGCTCGGTGGCGGGCCGTTTTACCCGGGTGAGAAGCGTCGTGATCATCGCTGGATTTCTCGGGCTGCAGCAACTTCGGCCCGATGCGGCCACGCCGGCCGGCCCGGGCGCCGCTACGGCTGGCGGTCCCGACAACAGGCAGCGAACCCGAGCGATCGCATCCCCCCAAGCTACCAAGGCGTACCTGGCGATTCCGGCCATTTCGCGCCACTGCCGGCCACCGGGCCCAGCCAGCCGTTAGCCCAGGCAACCGCAATCGCCCCTACACCGACCCCAGTAGCTTCGGCCGGGCCTTTCCGCGCGCCCAACCGCCAGCGCGGCTGTCCGGGCAACGACGACTCGAGGCCTGCAACGCTGGCGTCTAATGGCCGGATTTCGGCGGCTTCCGAGACCGATATAGGCACCGGCGAAGTTGTCGACGAGAACCAGGCCCAACGGCCTCAAACTAAAGAAACGAAGGAGAAAACCATGAGCTTGCCCGGAAAAACCCTGAAGATAACCTGGAGTTAACTGGGATGATGGAGCGCTTCGAAAAACCCGGTGCGCGACGGTTGTATCGTTTTTGCGTCATAGGCGTATGGGCACTGAAGTCGGCTCAGACTGCCTTCGCGCAAGACCTGAACAGCGAAGAGCAGGCAAGGGCTTTCGGCGGGCCGGATGCCGCACTGAACCGGATCGAGTCTGACCGCGTTGCAACAGATACGCCCCTCAAGCTGGATTCCCTGAAGCCCTGGTATGAATGGAAAGACAAACTTCATAAGGAGCACGGCCTGTCCTTCGGGGTGGAGTACAACTCGGTGTACCTGACGGCCAGCAACCACCTACCCGGTGCCGACAAAGATGCGGCAGGCGGTATCTTTCGCTTCAGCGGTGTCTGGGAGGCGTTCGGCCGGGGCTCGGCTCACCCTGGCAACCTGAGTTTTCTTATCGAGCGCACGGACGAATTTACCAATACGGGGCCGAGTTCCTTACTTGGCGAGAGCCTGGGCTATGCCGGAATCTCAAACCTTAACTACAACGACGACGGGTGGCGGCTCAACACGCTCTACTGGGACCAGAAGTTCCAGGGTGGCAAGTATGAGGTGGTCGGTGGTTACCTCGATATCAGCGATTACGTCGATGTATTCCCGCTGGTCAGCCCCTGGACAGATTTTTTCAACTACGCCTTTAGTACCGGGGTCGGCGCCCTCGACCTTCCCAGCGATGGCGCACTGGGGTTTGCGGGGGCGGCTATACCCCGGGGGGCATGGAAACCCTGGGCGCGGGCAGCCAGCTCGGATTCGGCGTCAACTGGGGGCGGCCCAACGATGCCCTGTTCGGCCCCGATCTCGACGACCAATACGCGGCGGAGGTCTACTATCGCTGGCAACTGGCCGACGAGGTCGCCATCACGCCCAGCGTGCAGTTGCTGATCGACCCGGCCCTCTACCCGGAAAAGGACCGGGTCTGGCTGGCCGGCCGGCCTGCGGGCACGACTGGCATTCTGATGCCTGGGGGCAACGCCATGCGGAAACCGGGACTAGTTCATCCTCGCCTGTCTGCGAAACTCCCGCGGGCTGATGCCGGCGCAGCGCCGAAAGGCGCGGGCAAAGTGAGACGGGTTTGGGTACCCCAGCTCCAGGCCAATATCCAGAACCCGCATATCGCTCTCGGCCAGCAGGCGGCTGGCGGCACTTAGGGTCGCGGAAAAAAATAATCATCCCGTTTGGGGCTGTGGAACGATCTTGTTGAACCAGTCTTCTAGACCATCCCTCCGCTCCAAGCGCACCTCAATCTCCTGCATGGCCACCTTCGCTACCGAGACACCGTTACGATAGACCTTACTGACCTTGCGCACCGTGGGTTTGAGTCCCCGATAGGTCATGCTCCGTGCCAGACCCAGCGCCTTCTTGACGGAGTCGATGATCTCGCCCCGCCAATGGTTTTCCAACACGCCCCACAACCGCTCAACGGGATTATATTTGCTGTGGTACGGCGGGTAGTAAGCCAGCTGAATCGTCACTTGATGAGCATCGGAAAGTGCAACCAATCGCTTCAACCATTGGGTGCGGCGGCCGTTACTTTCGGGGCCGTTGTCCGCATTGATCACCAGCGTGTGCAGACCGTAGTCCTGTTTCCATTGCGGCAAATTCTCCTCGAGCCGGTCCACCATGAAGTCCGCCGTCACTTTGCTTTAACTAAACCACAATGGTTGTCTCCCGTTTGCGGCAACAGGATGCCGAACGGGGTGAGCGTTGTGTCCGCCTTAAAATCATGATCGCAGGCGTATTCGCCATGACGGCTGTAGCCGCCGCGGGAGAAGGGCCCCACCTTGACCGTCGCCTTGGTATCCAGCGAGATCCGCAACACACCCTGTATCTTGATCGGCCGTCTCATTGATCTGATGCGACCGTTTCGAAGATTGCATCCGTCTCCGGTATCTTCTTCAATGGCTTGCACTTCTTGACCTTGCGCAAGCGATACCCGAGGTCGTTGAGTTTATTGCGGAGCGTGCGGATACTCGGCAACTCAGCGTCTTTATAACCCTGTTGTGTGATCAGGCGCAGACGGACCTCTTCAGCTGATAGGGGAGAATAGATGCGGCTACTGCGGAAGGTCGGATCGGTTTGCCCCGACGGGCTCTACGATCGCACGGATATCATCGAGTAGATGGGGCAGGTGATCTTCGGCTCGTCGCCTACCTCGCTTATTAAAACCGTCTTTGATGGATTGACCTGTCTGCAACTCCTGCTTGACCTTTGCGAAGGGTGCCACGATTCCATCCCAGTCCTGTTCAGCGAAGCGCTGGCCGCCGCAGCCCAGCAGGTTGACTACCCTGCCCATGAACTGTCGCCGCTCACTGCCCTTGAGCAGTGATGCGGCATTTTTCCATAAAGAAAATACCTCTACAGCGGACCTCGTCGATCAGGTCCGAGTAACTGAGACCGCAGGTCCGCAAGCGCCGCTGCAAAGCACGCAGTGCGAGATGATCGGTGCCCTCGCGCCGGCACGCCCATTTCAGGAAGCCGATGGTGGGAATGGTCGGCAGGAACATCTCGGCTCGATCCGCCAGCCCGGTCGGCAGCCGGGCAAGGCGAAGGCCCCGTTCCACCGGCGCTCCGACAGCCTCCAGGTACTCCAGGTAAGGGAGCAGACGGGCTGCGCGATAACTGGCGATCGGTTCCACTCGCATTCCTCGCGGGCAGCGACGACACTAAATGAATCCAGAAACCTCGCGATCGTGGGTTCTAGGCCAACGACGGCACAAGCGCTTAGAACCCCATTGCATCAGTCTAGCAGTCGGGCCATCGGATTCCGGCCATTTCGCGCCGTCGGGGGCGCTGGATAAACCCCACCGGCGGTCGCCTGAGATCGCCCGGACGTCCGCCGCGTGCCAAGCGGTACTATCGCTACCCGGAACCCGGTTTTGAATTTACGTATTCGTACCCCAGGCCCCGATACAGAACAACGCGAGGAACATGATGCTGAAAGTCGCTAGACCACCCGCTGCCGGACCTCTGCACCCGCTGATTCCGCTTTTCGTTCTATTGCTCCTGTCCGGTTGCGCCAGGATCATGATCGAGACGCCGGTAGTCTCCGAGCATACCGCCCTGCCGCTGTTCCAAGACCTCGCCCCGGAACTCGCCGGCGACCGCTTGCCGGTGCTGTACGCGACCGACCGGCTGCCCCTGCGCGACGAGGCCGGGACCGTGATCGGTTACACAAGCCAACGCTCCCCTTCCACCGTACTCGGTGCAGCCGAAGTCCGCATCGAGCCGGACGACGACGCCGGGTCGGGCCCCAGCTCGCGCGCGGGGCTCGAGCTGGCGGCAGTGGAGGAACTGGTGCGCTTTCCGGCGACGCCCTACCTCTACCGTGTGGAAGACGGCGGGCGGATCAGCATTGACGCGGAAATAGCTGCCGAGATCGAGCAGGCTGACCGTCAGGCCCGCCGTGAGATCGTCGAACGGCTCGCGCTGACGCCGAAGAAGGAGGTCTTTGTCGACATTCACGGGGTCGCCACCGAGTTCGACCAGGCTGTGCTGTCGCTGGCGGACTTCTGGCACTTCTTGGGCCGCGAGGGGGTGCCGATCGCTTATACCTGGCCGGCCGCAGCGAAGGACTGGTGGTCTACACCGTCGACCGGGAGTCCGGCGAGTTCACGGTATTCCACTTGAAAGTGTTGCTCAGGTTTCTCGCCGGTATCCCTGAACTGGAGCGCATCCACATCACCGCCCACAGCCGCGGCACCGATGTAGCGCTGACGGCCCTGCGGGAGTTGGTGATCGAAGACCGGGCCAAGGGCTTGGATCCGCGGGAATCCCTGAAGATCGAGAATCTGGTGCTGGCCGCCGCGGACATCGACCTCGAGGTCGCCATGCAGCGGGTCGCCGCCGAGGCCATGGGTCCGGCATTCGGCCGCTTGACCATCTACACCAACACCGAAGACAAGGCGCTGGCCGCCGCCACCAGCCTGTTCAACAGCCGCCAGCGCGTGGGCGCCGTGAACCTCTCTGAGCTGTCGCCCCGGCAACGGGAGATGATGCGGCGCTGCGACAATCTCGATCTGATCGTCTACGATGGTTCGGGCGGAGGCCTGTTCAAACACGGTTACTACAACGATCCGGCAGTCAGCTCGGACATGCTGATGCTTCTGCGCTACGGCTGGCGCCCGGGCGAAGGGCAAAGGCTGGGGCTAGAACGCATTGACGAGCAAGTCTGGCGCATCCAAGCGGACTACTGGGAAAGCTTCGATACACCCTGATCCCGTCGGACTGGTTCAAAAACTTCGCCGCCGATAGGTTTGGCTGATCACAAACCGCTCGCAGACTGAGCCCCGCCTGCAAGGGGGGAATCCGCAGGCTGCGCGGATCAGGACTTTTCAGGGTCTTGGCGAGCAGCCAGTCCATCCGCTTTCCCGGCTTTTTAACCCGGGACGCCCAAGCGCCTGATCCTGTTCTCACCGAGCGATAACCAAACCAGCTCATTGCTGCCGGCGGGTCACTCGCCCCTCGGGTTCCGCCAATCGACAACCTCGACGTCTGCGATACTCGTGGGGGCCAAGCTTACCCAGAGCACCACACGATGCCCATCGGTAAAATAGGGGCTGCCCGTGAGGTTGCTGCGCGGCGCGTCGATGGGCGCCTCCCCCACCCCGCCAACGTAGGCAAAAGCCGCCAGCCCCTGGGCATAGGCCAGATTTTCCAACAAGAATTCCCGCGTTTCATCCACGTCCGGGTCGATCTCATGGGTGGTGAGCGTCCGTTTGGAAAAGCGCACCCCGATGTCACGGCTGATCTGGCCAATAAGTACCGGGAGCCCTTGGTAACGCGCGGGCGTCAGCCACAGGCGCAGATGGTTGCGTTCATGGATGTTGTCCCGAGCCTTCTGCAGCGCGACATCCTGGGGGCGGCCGAAGACATAGAGTCCGCTTACCGGGGAGTAACGATACTCACCGCCCGAGAAGAACGACAACATTGTCTTCCACCCCGAGCCGGCGTGTATCGTCTCGGTTTCGTCCCATCCAGCGCGCATAAAGGAGTAGTAGACATCGTCGAGCTGACCGATGACCACCAGATTGAGTGGATCGCCCTGGTCCCGACTCTTCTTGTCGGTGGTGCAGCAGGGGTAGGATTCCAGCGCGTCGATGAGCTGGCCGGCATCGGTGAATGACCGCACCTCTGCTTCCGGGTAAAGGTTCTTCCAGTCCACGTTGTGGTGATCGATTCGCAGGCCCGGCACCGGCATAAAAAACGTAAACTGGTACGCTTGGTCCTCGGATATGACGTCTACGTTGAACGCCTTGGTTCCTTCGTCGAGCGAAGTGAAGACAAATCCAGCCCGGGTTTCACCGGGAGGCACCGCCATCACCCCCATGCCCTCGTTGTGGAAACGACGCGCCCTCACCGTGGTGCCGCCTCCCGGCTTGCCTTTCTCGGTCACATGGGCCGCTTCGATCGGCGTGTAGTAGAGCGGATCGACGCCCACCGGAAGGAATCTCACTGTAAAGCTGCCCTTGTTCTCGATCTCCAACCAGACGGGCTGAACATTTCTTCGATACAAGGGCGCGCCGAACAGGGTCTGCGTCTCCTTTGCGCTCGGCACCGCAGCGGTCACCCGAACGGGGCCTTCCGTCTGTGTTTGGGCTCTATCCAGGTAGGTTTCCGCGGTCTCTGGCGTCGTCTTCTCGACACTCGAGCAACCCGCAACAGCGAGCGAGCAGAGCGCCGCGAATACTGCACCGAGGATGGGCCGATGAGGCAGTGGGTAACGGCTCTGCAGCAGACCCACTGGGTTGTTATCAACGTTTACCGTTCTCAATTTATTCATCGGCCGGCTCCCGTTACTAGCCTTGGCGGGTTATCCCAGGCCAGATAGTCGGTTTCCAACAGCGAATAGGGGTCGCCGCTTGGCCACAACACAACGCGGTACCCGTCGGTAAAGTACGACTCACCGGTGACATCTTTCCTGGGCTGATCGATGGGCACCTGGTTGGGGCCCTGCAGCCAGGCGAACTTTGCCAGCCCTTGTGAGTACCACAGGTCCTGAAGGAAAAAGTCTCTGGCATAATCGATGTCGGGATCGACACCGACCGGTCCCTCGGGGCCGGCGAGAAAGTGGCTGACATCGCCCACCCAGACGGGTTTCTCATCCAGCCGCATCGGTGCCATCCACAGCCGCAGTTCGCTGCTTCGCTGGTTCGTGCCGGGGCGCAGCTTGCGAAATACTGCGTCGGCCGTGCGGCCATACAGAAACGCCGACTCGGCCAAGTTGTCATGGAGTTCCCGTTCCTCGGCGATCCTCTCGAACCACCCGGCACGCAACAGCGCCTGCAAGACGTCGTCTCCGGCGCCGACCAAGACGAGATTCACGGGATCCCCCTCCCGCACGCCGGCCTTGTCGCTGGAGCAACAAGGCAGCTTACCGAGCGCGCCGCGAAGACCTACTAGATCATAGTTGGCCATATCCTCCGGCGAATACAGGGCCTCGAAGTTGACCTGGGCGTGATCGGCGACGAATCCGGGAACAGGCACGAAGAACACGAAGCTGTATTCGGCGTCGGCAGCGCGACCGTAAAGATCGACGTTGACACCTTTGGTGCCCGGTCGCGCCTGGGTGAAGACAAACCCCGAACCCGTCTCCCCGGCGCCGATCCAGCGGAGCATAACGTTATCGTGAAGATACCTCTGCATTTCGGTGCGGGCGATGCCGGAAAACCCGGACTTGTTTTTGTATGCCACCTCGAAGGCCGGCACGTAATTGGGGTCGGTGCCGACCGGCGCATAGCGAAGATCCGAAGCGCCGCCATTGTGCACCTCGATCCACACCGGTTGGACGCCTCGATCGTAAAGCGGGAGGTCGAAGATGGCCTGCGTTTCATTTGGACTCGGCACGGCAACCCTTACCCGGATATCGCCCATGGCCTGCAATTCCGCCCTTTCCTCGACCGCCGTCATGGCCTCGGTCTGGGGCCGGTAGGGGTTGACAGCGCAGGCCGATAGCAACAGCGCCGAGAGCAACACAGACAGTGCGGCCGCTTTGCGAATGGAAACGCCGCTGATGGGCAAAGCGCCCTGAGATCTGGAGCGTAAGAAACCCAATGGGCGCTTCGGTTCGAAACTCTTAGACATAACTATTCGTCCGATGGTCGGCTAAACCAAATAATAGTCGGGATGCACCTGGAACAGCTAGCCCGAGGCGACAGGGATTAGGCCGCCCCGTTATCTTCGGGCCCGACCCAGAAGAAGGGGTTGTAGGCCACCTCCCAGAGGTGACCGTCGGGATCCTTGAAATAACCGCTGAAACCACCCCAAAAAACCGGCTGCGGCGGCTTCACCAGGGTCGCCCCGGCTGCGACAGCCTGGGCAACGACCCGCTCGACCTCCTCCATCGAGCGCACATTGTGGGCCAGGGCGAAGGCCTCGAATCCTTCACCAGCGGCCGGCACCCCGGCATCGGCCGCCAAAGCCTCGCGCCCGAACAGGCCCAGCCAGGTGCCGTTGAGGGTAAAGAACGCGACCTCGGGCGGCGAATCCAGGCGCGGGAAACCCAGCCCCTTTTCGTAGAACTCGATGGCCACGGCAAGATCGCGGACCCCCAAGGTGATCATGCTTATACGCGGCTGCATTGAATCTACTACCTATTCGCGAGGGCGGACTACCCGAGGCCCGCCAAACTGGTTCAGTTCTCCGGCCGGGCCCGGGTTGCGGTCATCAGGCGGCGGAGTTCCCGCAGGGCCACCGACAGCATGGCGATATCAGGCTCTTCCTGCACCCGCAGTTCCCCGAACAGGCGCTGGTAGCGCTCCAGGGGCACGTGGTTCTGGTGTCGCCAGGCCTCCAGCTTCGACTGCGGCGAGGTGCCGGCCATGGCGTTGGCGAATACCGCGGCGCACAGCCGCCGCTTGAGCGCCGCCAGCTCGTCGCGCAGATTGGCGCGGGCGCCGGCGTGCCAGCGGTCGTGGCCGGGCAGCGCCAGGATTCGCTGGTGCAGCCAGTCCAGTTCGAGCTCTCCGCCAAGGGCAAAATACACCCGAGCGGTATCCAGGACCGGATCCCCGGTGTCGAAAGCCACTTCGATCAAATCCAAGGCGGCGGTCAGTTCGTCGAGGCCCGCGGCCCAGCTTGCCAGATCCTGAGCCAGGCCCTCGGCGGCCAGTACCGAAGCACGCTGTTCGATCGCTTCCCGGCGCCGGGGCTCCACCAGCTCCGGCAGCGCGGCGCCAATCTCTCCCACCGCCACCTTGTAACGCTCGATCAGGGTCGCAACCCGGATGGTTTCCGAGTGGCGCTGGAGCAGCCAGCGGCAGACCTGGTAGGCCAGCCGCTGGCCCTGGATCAATAGATCCGCCGCCTCCCCGTCACTGATCGACATCTCCGCCGCGGCCACCCCGGACCAAAGCCGGCGCAGCGCGAAAACTTCCCAGGTAACTGCATAAGCGCGGGCGATGGCGGCACCCGGGACCCCCAGTTCTTCATGCAGGCAAAACGCAAAGGTGCTGCCGAGGCGGTTTACCAAGCGGTTGGCCACGGTGGTGGCCAGGATCTCGCGGCGCAGGCGGTGGTTTTGGATCTGCTGGTCGAAACGCTCTCGCACCGGTCTGAGAAAATAGCGCTGCAGTTCCGGCAGCATACAGGGATCTTCCGGCAGATCCGAAGCCAGCAGTTCCTCGTACAGCGTGTGCTTGGCATAGGAGACCAACAGCGCCGTTTCCGGCCTTGTGAGCCCCTGGCCGCCGGCCTGGCGCTCGGCGAGGGCGACTTCGTCGGGCAGGAACTCCAGACTGCGGTCGAGTTGGCCCCGTTGTTCCAGGTGGCGCATGAAACGGATCTGAGTGGGCAACAGCCGCACCCCTTGACGCTGGTCCAGGCCGATGGTGCGGGTCTGCCAATAGCTGTCGCGCAATACCAGCTTGGCTACCCCTTCGGTCATTTCGCTGAGCAGCTGATTTCGCTGCTTGCCGGTCAAGTCGCCGTCAACCACCACTCGGTCGAGCAGGATCTTGATATTGACCTCGTGATCGGAGCAGTTGACGCCCCCGGCATTGTGGATGAAGTCGGTGTCGAGGCGTCCGCCCTGGCGGGCGTACTCCACCCGGGCCGCCTGGCTGAGCCCCAGATTACCCCCCTCGCCGACCACCCGGCAACGCAGGCTGATGGCGTCCACCCGCACCCCGTCGTTGACCCTATCGCCGATGTCCGCATGGCGCTCGTGAGAGGCCTTGACGTAGGTGCCGATGCCGCCGTTCCACAGCAGATCCACCGGCGCCCGCAGGATGGCGCGGATCAGCTCCGCCGGGGCCAGCGCATCGGCCTCGATCCCGAGGGCCGCCTGGGCCTGGGGGGAAACCCGAACCGATTTCAGCTGGCGAGAATAGACCCCGCCGCCGGGGCTGATCAGGGCCGGGTCATAATCGGCCCAGCTGGAGACGGGCTGGGCGAACAGGCGCTCGCGCTCCCGGAAACTGAGCTCGGGGTCGGGATCGGGGTCGAGGAATATGTGCCGGTGATCGAATGCGGCCACCAGCCGGATATTGCGCGACCAGAGCATGCCGTTGCCGAACACGTCGCCCGACATATCGCCGATGCCGACCACGCTGAACGGTTGTTGACCATAGTCGATCTCGGCAGCGCGAAAATGTTGGCGCACCGACTCCCAGGCGCCGCGGGCGGTAATGCCCATCTTTTTGTGGTCGTAGCCGGCACGCCCGCCGGAAGCAAAGGCGTCGCCGAGCCAGAACCCGTAACCCGCGGCCACCGTGTTGGCGAGATCCGAGAAGGTGGCGGTACCCTTGTCGGCAGCCACCACGAGATAGGGGTCGTCGCCGTCGTAGCGCACCAACTGCTGCGGCGGCACACACGCGCCGTCACGCAGGTTGTCGGTGAGATCGAGCAACCCGGAGATGAACAGACGGTAGCAGGCCTCGACCTCGGCCCGCACCTCGCCGCGATCACCGGACACGGGCAGGCGCTTCGCCACGAAGCCGCCTTTCGCTCCGACCGGCACGATCACCGCATTCTTCACCAGTTGTGCCTTCATCAGCCCCAGGATCTCGGTGCGGAAATCCTCTCTGCGGTCGGACCAGCGGATGCCCCCGCGGGCCACCTTGCCGCCCCGCAGATGCACGCCCTCGGTGCGCGGAGAATATACGAATATCTCGAACATCGGCCGCGGCTCGGGCAGACCCGGCACCTCCTTGGGGTCCAGCTTGAGCGCCAAGCAGGCCTTGGGCTGGCCTTCGGGGTCTGTCTGGTAGTAGTTGCTGCGCAGGCTCGCTTGCACCAGAGCCAGAAAGCTGCGCAGGATCCGGTCGTGATCCAGGCTCTGCACCGCATCCAGGGCTTCGCTCAGGCGTGCGGTCAGGGCCGCTGTCTTCTGCTCGGCCTGCTTGGGGCGCTCCGGGTCGAACCGCCTCTGAAACAGTTCCACCAACAGCCGGGCGATCTCCGGGTTGCCGACCAGCGCCTCCTGCATGTACTCCTGGCTGAACGTAAGCGCGGTCTGGCGCAGGTACCTGGCATAGGCCCGGAGCAGAGTAATCTGGCGCCAATCGAGACGGGCGTTGAGGGCCAGGGCGTTGAAGCCGTCGTCTTCCATCTCGCCCTGCCAGATGCGGGCGAAGGCATCCTGAAACAGGCTGCGCACCTCGGAGGTATCCGACGCCTCGGACACCGCGTAGGAGAGGCCGAAATCGTGCACCCAGAGCGGCGCCGAGTCGTCCGGTTCGATCCGGTAAGGCCTCTCGTCCTGTACCTGGACCCCCATGCGCTCCAGAATCGGAAAGGCCTGCCACAAAGGCAGGGGCTGCCCATAGCGAAAGACCTTGAACCGCAGATAGCCAGGCGCCGACTCCAGGGGCCGGTAGAGACTCATGCGCAGTTCCTCGGTGGCGCTGAGCCGGGACAGTTCGGCCACATCATGCACCGCCGTTCGCGACGAAAAGTCCTCCCGGTAGCCGGCCGGAAAGGCCTCGCCGAAACGCTGCTCCAGGCGGCTACCGAGACCCTCTCCCATCTGCTCCATCAGAGCGGTGTGCAGGTGGTCGCGCCAACTCAGCGTCGCATCCAGCAAGCGGGACTCGATCGCTCGCACATCGTAAGCGACGATCTTGTGTGCCCGGACGCGCACCGTGAACAGGATGCGGGCGAGGGGGGCCTCGGTCAGGCTGACGGAAAACTCCACTTCTTCGGCATCGAAGACGTCCAGCAAAATCCGCTGAATGCGCTTGCGCACCTGGGTGTCGTAACGCTCCCGAGGTACATAGAGCAGGCACACCAAGAAGCGGGCATAAGGGTCTTCGCGCACGAACAAACGGGTGGTTTGGTACTCTCCCAGCTGCAGGATGCCGCTGGCGATGCGCTCGAGTTCCTCGGGCTCGACTTGAAACAGCTCGTCCCGGGGGTAGGTTTCGAGGATGTGCGCCAATGCCTTGGCGAAATGGCTTTCGGGCGCCAGAGCGGCCCGTTGCAGAACCCATTCGATCTTGCGGCGAACCACCGGGATATCCTGCGGCAGGCAGCTGTAGGCCCGCGACCCGTAGAGGCCGAGAAACCGATGCTCGCCGATCACCCGACCGTCCGGCGAGAAGCGCTTGACCCCTACATAGTCCAGGTTCACGGGCCGGTGTACCGTGGCCCGGGCATTGGACTTGGCGAGTATCAGCGGGCGCGGTTCCCGAGCCAATGCCCGCAGTTTCGGCGGCAGTTCGGCAAAGGCCTGGGAATCGGCCACCTCTCCGCTTTCGCGCAAAATGCCCCGGCCAGTGCCGGGCTGGATGTGCAGCGTCGCCTCGCCGTCCGAGTCTTCCAATTCGTAGACCCGGTAGCCTAGCAGCGTGAAGTGGCCGTCCAGCATCCAGGTGAGAAACGCCCGAACCTCATCCCGTTCGTCGGCGGCAACCGGCGGCGCGCCTTGCCCGAGTTCGTCCATCGCCCGCTGCAGTCCCTCGCGCATCGGCCCCCAGTCCTCCACCGCCCGGCGCAGGTCCTCCAGCACCCGCTCGAGCCCTGCCTGCAAGCGCCGCAGTTGAACGCCTCCGGTCCGGCGAACCAGCTCGAAGTGCATCATCGATTCCTGCAGGGCGTCACCGCCGGCAGAAGGCCCGAACAGGGTCCGGATCACGCCCGCCTCGTCTCGCTGCAGGTGGTAAACGGGGTGCACCACCAACAGCACCTGCGCGCCTTGGCGATTGAGCTCCATGCGCACCGTGTCCACCAGAAACGGCATGTTGTCGGTGACCACCTCCAACACAGTGTGCGGGCACTCCCAACCATCCTGCTCCAGCACCGGATTGTAGACCCGGACTCGGGCCTGATCGGGAGCCCGCTGGCGCGCAAAGCGCCAATGGGCAAGCGCGGCACCGTAAAGGTCCGACAGTTCCTGTGGTTCCAACGCCGATTCGGGAACCCTGGCGTAGTACTGGCTTACGAAACCGACGGCGTTTTCGGCCTCGACCCCTGACAGCCTGTCTCTTACCATGGCCGCCAAGCGGTCCGAGATGGTATCCAGCGTCGCGTGCTGGTTGTTCGTATTCATGCGGTCTCTTCGGCTCGCTGAAAAATGCCCCGGAGCCCGGCGCCGGCATCCCCAGGACGGGAGGATTCTCATGGCAATTGTAGACAGCACGGCGCCTGCTCGCCGTGGTTTCATCTCGAGTAGCCGCCGGGGCCGGCGACAAGGAAACGATGAAACCGAGGACCGGGCTAATCGGACGAATCGGTATAGCGCGCCAGCATCCGATCGTATTCGGGAAAGCCGATGATTTCCTGGATACCGCGAAAATCCACCCGCCGCTCTGGCGTCCGGCCCGCCTTCAGCTCTGTCAGGGCTTGGCGCATGGCATGGACGGCGGTGCTCAGCAGCGTCAGCGGGTAGGCGGCGATCTTGTAGCCGAGTTCAGCCAAGCGCTCGGGCGGCAGGATGGGCGTAATCCCCTCCTCCAGCATATTCGCCAACTTGGGCCCGGGCGCCGCGGCGCAGAAGGCAGCCATCTCGGACTCGTCCCGTGGAGCCTCCAAGAACAGGATATCAGCCCCCAGGTCGGCAAAGGCGCGCACCCGCCACAGGGCCTCGTCCAACCCGAGAGCGCTGCGGGCGTCGGTGCGCGCCATGATCAGGATGTCGGCCCCGGCGTCCCGGGCATCGCAGGCGGCTCGGATGCGGTTCAGCGCTTCGTCCCGATCCACCACCGCCTTCACGCCGGTGTGGCCGCATCGCTTGGGGGAAAGCTGATCTTCGATCATGATGCCGGCAAATCCCGCCGCCGCATAACCCTGCACCGTGCGGCGCACGTTCATCGGGTTGCCGTAACCGGTATCCCCGTCGCCGATCACCGGCATATTCACCGCGGCGCAGATACTGCGCCCTTGGTCCAGCATCTCGGCGTATGAAATCAGCCCGGTGTCCGGCGCGGCGAGCCGGGCCGCGGATACCGCGAAACCGCTCATAAAGCTCAGCGGGAAACTCGCCTGTGCGACGAGCCGGGCCGACAAGGCATCGAAGCAGCAGGGCATGCTGAGGAAATCGGGGCCTGCAAGCAACTCGCGCAGGCGGTCAGTGGGACGGGGCATGAGTCGCTCCGCACATTGCTTTGCTAAGTGCTGTAATCATAGACGTAGATGTACCCGGATGATTCACTATAGTGCAACAAGGCGCTACCTCCATCTCCGTGTTTGCGCTCCCAACACGGTAGAGTCCACGGAAGTGGTGTGAATCTGGGGGGGATGGCGGCGGTCATCGAAACCGCCGGTAAAGTTGGGTTTGCGAAGACCAACCTTGACCGAGGAGAAGACGATGGCCGACGACAGCATGGCATTTGCGCAGTGGATTAGGCAACAAGGCGGTGAGGATTTCTTGACCTCGCTGGTGGAGGCGGTTCTCGAGCGGCTGATGGACTGCGAGGTTTCCCATCAACTCGGGGCGCGGCGCTGATTGATACGCTCGCAGCCATGGGCATCGCGGTGGCCGCCGACCAGCTGCTGACCCCGGCGGTGGCGGCGCTTCCGGACTGGTGGCGTAAGCGGACCGAATGAGGCGTCCGGGTTACAATCGGCCAATCTGACCACCGGCAACGGACATCGACGTTGAGCCCGCAAGACCTTCTGCTGTTCTGGTTCCACCCCGAGCGGCAAGCACACTGGTTCAAATCCACCCCGGACCTCGACCGCGAGATCGGCGCGCGCTTCGGCGCGCTCTGGCAGCGGGGCCGGGACGGCGAGCTGGCACACTGGGAAGCCACCCCGGAGGGTGCCCTGGCCCTGGTGATCCTGCTCGATCAGTTCCCGCTCAACATGTTTCGCGGGCGGCCCGAGGGCTTCGCCACCGAGGCCGCCTCGCGCGCGGTGGCGGCGCGGGCCATCGAGCGCGGCTTCGACCAGGCCCTGGAGGACCAGGGAAAAGCCTTTCTGTATATGCCGTTTATGCACAGCGAGAGCCTGGCCGACCAGGAGCGCTCGCTGGCCCTGTTGGCCGCCGCCGGGCTCGATGCCAACCTGAAATGGGCCGGCCACCACCGGGACATCGTGCGCCGCTTCGGCCGCTTCCCCCACCGCAACGCGATCCTGGGCCGCCGGAACACGCCGGAAGAAGGGGCATGGCTGGGCTCGCCGGAAGCCTTCCGTGGCTGAGATCGAACTGACCATCCTCCAGCCCGGGCAGAAGCTGCCGTCTCTGGCCGGCTACCCGGGTGACTTCGCCGACTGGATTCTGGCCGGCATGGGCCCGGAGCCAAAGCGCGCCCGGCTGGTCCGTCCCCACCGCGGCGACGCCCTGCCCCCGGCCGACGAGCCTGGCGCGGTGGTAATAACCGGGTCCGGATCCATGGTCACCGCCGGCGACGCCTGGATGCAGCGCAGCGCCGACTGGCTGGCCCGGGCGGTGGCTGCGGGCCGGCCGGTGCTAGGCATCTGCTTCGGTCATCAACTGCTGGCCCATGCCCTGGGGGGCCGGGTGCTGGACAACCCCCGGGGCGCCGAGGTCGGCACCGTACCCTTGGTGCTGGAGCCCGCGGCGGCCGGCGACCCCCTGTTTGCCGGCCTGGCGGAGCCCCTGCGGGTGCACGTCAGCCACCTGCAGAGCGTCACCGGACTGCCGCCCGGGGCACGCCGCCTGGCTGCCAGCGAGTTGGACCCCAATCAGGCCTTCGTCTGCGGCGAGCGCGCCTGGGGGGTCCAGTTCCACCCGGAGTTCAGCGCTGCAGTGGCCCGAGCCTATCTGGAGTTCCACTCGCCCACCCTGAGCGCTCAGGGCCGAGACCCACGGGCACTCGCGGCAACCATTGGCGACACCCCCGACGGGGGCGGGCTGCTGCGTAACTTTGCGCGCCTCGCGGGACTGATTTGAGCTGACGAATATCTACGATTGGGGGCCCGCGCATCGCGTATGCTGCACCCTCACCCACCCAAGGCCATGGGAGCGAGAGCACTCATATGGAAGGCATCAGCGACATCCGCATCACCGGCATCGACGAGACGCGCCCGCCGCGCATCCGCAAAGCACCCTACATCGACCTCTACTTCAGGCTCTCCCACAAGGCCCCCAAGGCCTGGTGCGAGAGTTACAACCAGCTATTGGAAAAGAGAAAGTACCCGATCAAGATCGATCCCGACGAGGGCCTGCACATTGAAACCTGGGTGCGCAAGCCAGACGAAATACCTGCCCTCGTGGACCTGTTGAAAAAAACCGTCGCCGCCTGCAGCGAGCAATACATCGCCCGCATCGAGGCCGAATCCCTGGCCGCCGCAGCCAAATCGGGGGTCAAGCTTGGCGACGAAGGCGAACAGGGGCGCCTGAACCGAATCATCGCCGAGTTGAACTTCGAAGATTGAGGCGAGCCGTCCGGCGCCAGGTCTGATGCGGGTGCAGACGCGGCGTGGGATAGGCGCAGAAAAGGTATGCCTCAGGAGCAGGCCCTCCTCCAGCAGCGGACCCATCGTATCCGCGGCGGGGGGCTGGGGCGCCGGGACGCACAGCGCCGCCGCCGTATCAATTGCGAAACTCTGAAATCCTTGGTGACACACCGCCGTTTCCAGGCGTTGAGTCGACTCGGCATAACGCAAACCCTTCCCAGAGGCTTGGATGCCACCACCGAATACTCCACCCCTTACTTAACCGGTAGCGCCTGAACAGCCGGTTTGGGGGGGTCCCAGGCCCTCCGGCGGATTCTCCGGCGGTTGCGTGCCGCCGGTCAGGCTTTCTACGAATTCCCAGGGACGCGATCAGCCGGCAGTCGAAATTCGCCGCTTTGCCCGAAAGATCGATCATCTGATAGGCGCCAGGCTCTAGAGCTTGGCCGAACAACTATTCTGCATCTGGCGACCCCAAGTTGATGCGCGCCGACCCGAGTATCAGGCCTCATGCAGACACAAGCGCTGGGTGGGAGAGGCGAGCGCGATTCCCCGCTCTTCTAGTCCGCGATAGATGGCAGATCGATAAATTTCAGAGCTGTGACCTCTTTGGCTCTGGCCGTTTTGAGCCTGCCCCGGTTCCGGATCTCGTGCCGCCTCCCGTTTCGCCCCGAAACGGCGCCGGGCCGGCAGCTGCGGCAGGGTCGCAAGCGGACCGCGCGCCACTTCAGGAAACTTTTTTCATACTTGTACAATAATAGTACTTGACATGGACGCTAGGTTTTACTTTAATTGCAACATGCCGGCGAAAAAACGGCTGGATTGAAACCAACCAAACCGGAGAAAGAAGCCATGAGCGTCGATGAGATGATCAAAGAAATTGAAGAGAATTCAGAGGTGTTGTACAGCTACGTGCCGGACAGTCGAGTGCACCAGCTGATCAACAACCCCGACGAAGAAGGGATCGCCGAAGGCTGATACATCAGGTGTACATGATGAAGCATTTAAGTGTACGAGAACCAACGAAAGCGCGAAATCAGCAGTGATAATCCAGGGTCTCTGAAGCTAATGGCGGTTTACCCCCAAATGCTGGACCCATCATCAATACGACATGAGGATACGATCATGAGAGCCATCATCACCACTTTTGCCTTGACCATGTTCGCCGGCGCAGCGGCGGCCGCGAGCGACCAGGACATTTACGCCGGCTTCGCCAAGAACCCGGATCTCAGCCACGACACGACACACATGCAACCTCCGGGCATGGTCCAGGGGGGCATGAGCCACAGCAACTCCGGCCAGAGCTCGGGCACCAGCCGCGCCTTCATCTACCGTGGGTTCGAGGAAGGTAATCCGGACCTCTAACAGACGTGGTTCACCACCGCCCCACGCGCGCTGCCAGCGCCGTGGGGCATGTTTCGTTTTTCGGTCGCGGGAGTGCCGGATCGGCGGCGGCCCGATTTCCGAGAGGGGGATAAGGGGTCAGGGGATAAGGGGTCAGCGCCCTTTGAAGATTTCCTGACATCTCGAGATCTGGCGCCCTCCCCTCCCCGCCCGGCAGATGGACTGCTGCGAGCGGCCTCGCCTGGAGTAGCCCAAGGACCAACCCAGCCTCTCCTCGACCCAGCTGCAAAACCGGTCATTTCCCAGTTGCGTATTCGGGCGAAGATGAACCCAGATTCGGGAACCTGAACAGCGGTTCCGAAGAGTGGAAATCAAAACTGTTCACGTCGAACCAACAAGGGTGTTCACGATAGGCTCGAACATGCACGCAAGCCTTGGCGCTGCCCTCGCGCATCTCTTGGAATCTGCCCAAGGCGTTCAGAACAACGTCGCGGCCGAGCCTTTGTCGTTCGCCCTGCAGACGATCTCGAAGCGGCGCGACATATCCGCCCGTAGCGCTGATCTCTCGGGAAACTTGCCAGGCGATCTAAGATTCTCCGGACCTTCTGCCCTTTGTTCAGTAGCTGGTCTACCAACAGCAGCCCCGTTGAGCCATCGGCTGGGCTCGAAAGTTGCGCCCGAACAAGTATTCCGCAACCGCCGAATCCGGATTGAGCGGCCCGGCCCCGAGGCTCAGGCCTGATGCAGGTACAGGCGTTGGGTCGGATAGGCGAGCGCGATCCCCCGGTCTTCCAGACCCCGATAGATGGCCAGGTTAATCGCCTGTTGGATGTCCATGTAGAGCGTGTAATCCGGGCTGTCGACGTGATAGACCACCTCGAAGATCAGAGCATAGTCGCCAAACTTCTGAAAGTGGGCACGATCGAAGCGGGTCTGCTGCTGGCCCTGGACGATCTCCCCTACCATTGCCGGAATGGCCTCTAACTGGTCCGCCGGGGTCTCGTAGACCACCCCGAAGCTAAACACCACCCGGCGCTCGTACATGCGCTTGAAGTTGCGGATTCTACTGCCGAGCAGGTCGTTGTTGGCGATCACCAGCTGCTCGCCGGACAGACTTCGCACGCGGGTCGTCTTTATGCCGATGTATTCGACCGTCCCCATCAGGTCGCCGACGATGATGAAGTCGCCGACCACGAACGGCTGGTCGAACACGATGGAAACCGACGCAAACAGGTCCCCCAGCACGTTCTGAGCCGCCAGGGCGACGGCAATGCCGCCAATACCCAGTCCGGCCACCAGGGCGGTGATGTCGAAACCAAGGTTGTCCAGCGCCATCAGCAGCATGATCGACCAGACCGCCACCCGGCCGATAAAGCCGATGACGGTGACCATAGCCACGCTGGAGGCGTCTTCCCGCGTCTGCGTCTGCACCAGGTGCGCGATCAGCGCCACGGCAAAGGCATCGAGCCAGAGCGCCAGCTGGACCAGGAAGGCGATGATCGCCGCCTTGCGGGCGAACCCCTCCAGCCCGGCGGGCAACTGCAGCAGGGCCGAACCCGCGTACAGGGCCAAAATGAACAGAAACAGGCCCTGGGTGCGGTTGAGCGCCGCGACGATCATGTCGTCCCATTTGGTTTCGGTGCGCCGCGACAGCTTGCCGGCGCCCCTCAGCAATAGCGTTTTGAGCAGCCTCAGTCCCAGCAGCAACCCGACGAACACCGCAAGCGCCAACGCCCACTGCAACGGGCTGTTGCCGTAGACCTCAGTGTTTAGCCAATCCACGTTTCAAGTGCTCCGGTTGGGTAGTTCGATCAGCGCCGCCATCCGCCGCCAACGCCGTTACTTCATGTTCAACACCGGGCTGCTGGCCCTGGCTGGCGCGAGGGGGATCACCACGAAGGAGTGATCCTCGCGGGCGTGGCAGGCCATGCATTCGGTGTTGAGGGTTTGGAAGGCGTCTTCGAACCGGCCCCAGTCCTTGCTGGCGACGGCCTCGTGCATCAGTGGGAACATTTTGTCGAGAAACATCTGAGCCGAGTCCGCTCGCTTGGGCCGGGCCAGCATCGCGATCTCAACCAGCTTCTCGATCTCTTCCGACTGGTAGGTGGCGAAGTCCCACTTTCGCTGTTTGGCGGCCCAGTACAGGTTCTGATACCGGGCGCCCATCTCGATCATCCAGTGCGCAGTGCCGGGCACCAGTTCCACCAGCTTCTGCAGGCGCTCGGCGTCGTCTGCCTCCTTGCGCCAATCTGCGGCCAAAGCAGTACTCACCGCCAGAAGGCCGCTCAGCATCAGTACGTGTTTCAGGGTAGCTTTCATCTCGCTGGGTCCTCTTGCAAATTGTCTGCCTATGATCGAAGAATCTGGGTCGCCTTTCCAGCCCGGCTAGCCGGAATCCGGACCTACCCAACGCAGCCGGAACAAGCCCTCGATACCGCTGTCGCTGGTAAAATACAGGGCCCCGTCGGGGCCGAAGGCCAACCCTACCGGGCGCGCCCAGCGCTCGCCGTCGGCCCGCTGGAAGCCGCTGACCAGGTCCTCCACCCCGCTGGCCCGACCTTCTGCGAAAAGCACACGAACCAGCTTCGGCGGACGCCGGCTGGCGCGGTCGCCCCAGGCCCCGCCGCTCGGGCGGGTGCCCCAGGAGCCGCGCAGAGCGACGACCGCATCGCCGGCATAGCCAGGGGCCAGGGCGCCGGCCGGCACGAAGGCCACCCCCATGGGGGCGTTGCGGGCGGGAAAGGTCGCCTCCGGCAGCGTGACCTCGGTCAGGGGCCGGGGCGGCGGGCGGCCGATGCAGTCGTCCGGTCGCAGCCGCTCGCCGTCGTAGTAGAACCAGGGCATGCCGTGGAAGGAGCCGGGCTCCAGGCGGCTGAAGTACTCTGGCGGAAATTCGTAGCCCAGGTGATCGGGGCCGTTGTTACTGGCATAGAGCGCGCCGCTGCCGGGCTGCCAGTCGAACCCCACCGGGTTGCGCAGGCCGCTGGCGAAGGTGGCAAGCTGCGGCGGATCCCGGGTCTCGTCGAGCACCAGCACGCCGCCGCGGCGGTCTCCAAAAGGGTAGTCGGGGCCCAGGTATTCATCGCTGCAGTTGCCGGTGATGCCGAGGCTGACATAGACCCGGCCGTCCGGCCCGACGCCAAGGGTACGGCTGGTGTGGCCCCCGCCCCCGGGCAGGGCAGCAAGCAGGCGCACGTCAGCGGGCTCCACTCCGGGCTGGCCGGGGCGGTAGGGAACGCGGTAGATGCCGTCGGTCTGGGCGATCAACAGCTCCCCGGGGCGCAGGGCCAGGCTGTGGGGATAGTTGTCCAGGCGCAGCAGCACCTCCGGCTTCCGGTAGGGCGGCGCCAAGCGGTAGATGCGGCCGGACTTGGAGCCGATCAGCAGCTCGCCGTTGGCGGAAAAGGTGAGCATGCGCGGGCCGTCGAGGCCGGCAACGAGCAGTTCCAGCTCGAAGCCCGGCGGCAGTTGCGCCTGGCGTACCGACGCGGCGTCGTCGCCCCAGGGCCAAAGATCCAGGGCCATTGCCGGCGTGCAGCAAACGAGAGCCAGCAGCAGGGATGCGGGCCGCTTCCGAGTCTTCATGATCGATCTCCGCTCAAGTAATCGCCGATTGCAGCAGCGGCTCCAACTGCGCCGCCGCCAGCGGGTAGGTGAGCAGCCCGTGCAGCGCGAACAGCTCTCCGAGCCGCTCCGCATGGGCCAGCTCGCGCTTGTCGCAGGCGACGATGATCCTGGCCCTAGGGGCGTACTTCTGCAGGCTGTAGAGGAACACGTCCAGGTTGCTCAGGTTGACCCCGGCATAATTGTTGCCGTAGCCGTAACGAAACTCCCCCACCACGATATCCGGCGGTTGGCGCTTGAGCTGGGAGATGGCCTTGCGCATGGAGGCAAAGCGCTGCTCCTGGATGCCGAGGCGCCGGTACAGGCCCGAGAGGTCCGGATGGGCCGGGGTCTCCATCAATGTGTATAGGACGGGTTCGGCCATCTCAGGGTTCCCTTCAGACTTGGGTCAGCCGGATTCCAGGGTGCAACAGGCGCGAGCACCCGAGGGAGCCCCTAGGGTACCAGCTCGGCGCACCGCCTTCCGCCGCTTGTTTGCCGACAAGCCAGGTCCTGTCCCCACCGCCGAGCGACGCCCGACGCGCTGTTCGATTCGCCTTGCGCGCCCGACTCGCAGTCAGCTTCCGGCCTCCGGCTTCAGCTCCTTGACCCAGAGCGCGGTGGCCCCCGCCACCGCCGCAGGCATGGCCAGGAAATTCAGCACCGGCACCAGCATCAGCAAGGTCAGGCCGCTGCCGAAACCGATGGCGGTGAAACGGATCCTGCGCATCTTCGGCAGCTGGTCGGTGAACTTGAGTCCGTGGTTGGCCATCGGGAAATCGCCGTACTCCAACGTCATGTACCAGGCGTTGAACAGAAACCAAAGCACCGGCGCCGCCAGGTTGACCCCGGGAATCACGAACAGAATCAGCAGCGGGATGGCGCGCAGCAGAAAATAGGAGAGCTTTCGCAGTTCAACCAAGATGCGGGGGATGATATCGGCGATCAGGGCCTTCCAATCCGTATCCTCGTTGGGAAGGTCGCCCCCCAGGTGCTTTTCCACCTTCTCCGCCAGCAAGCCGTTGAAGGGGGCCGCGATCAGGTTCGCCAGCACGGTGAAACTGAAGAACACCACCAGCACCAGGGCGACGACGAACAGCGGCCAGAGCAGCCAGCTCAGAAACGACCACCAGCGGTCCTCCGGCAACAGCCAGTCGAGCAACACCTCGAACTGGCCAACTCCGAACCAGATCAGCAGGCTGAAGACGACGATATTGACCAGCAAAGGGATCAACACGAAGCGGCGCAAGCCGGGTTGATTGAGCAGACGCAGCCCCTGCAACAGGTGACCGACGCCGGCGGCGGGATTGTTTTGCATGATCCTAAAATCCTCAGTTGGACACGGTGCACTGTGCGTTTTCCGGGGTGCAGGGCAACGACTGCATGGAAGCAGGAGGTAGAGCGACGCAGGAAGCCAAAGCCGTGGCGTAACAACGAGGAATAGTCAATCTATTCCGAGGCGTTACAACACGGCGACCCACAGGGATGTGGGGAATGTCAGGTTCCGTCTGGAACAGAACCGGACCATGCGCCCCGGAAAACGTATAATGCATCGTGCAGCGTGATTCACCCAGAGAGTGAAGGCCTGCCTTAAAATAAATTCCTATCATTTCAACGAGTTAATATCATAAAGGAGCGATCAACTGAGGAATCTAGGATGATCAGGCTCCGCGACTACAGGAACACAAACAGAAGAAGGCCGCCGCCCAGAAGCAGCCGGTAAATGACGAAGGGCAGCATCCCGACCCGCTCGATAAAGCTGAGGAAGTAATGGATGCAGGCATAGGCGGTGAGAAACGAAAGCAGCACGCCAACCCCCAAGGCGGCCCAGTCCACCGCCATTTCGCTCTGCACCAGATCCAAAGTGATCAGCCCCCCGGACAGGGTTATGGTGGGGATGGAGAGCAGGAAGGAAAAGCGCGAGGCGGCCTCGCGGGTCAGGCCCAGGAACAGCCCGGCCGTCATGGTAATGCCGGAGCGCGAGGTACCGGGGATCAGCGCCAGGGCCTGGAAGGCGCCGACGATCAGGGCATCGCTCCAGCGCAGGCTGTGCTCGTCGCGGGTGCGCCGGCCACTGCGGTCCGCCAGCCACAGAAGCAGACCGAAACCGATGGTGGCCAGGGCGATCACCAGATCCGAACGCAATTGGTTCTCCACCACGCCTTTGAACAGCAGGCCCGCGATGCCGACGGGAATGGTGCCCAGGATCACCGCCCAGGCCAGGCGCGAGTTGGCGGTGGCGGCGGCACCGAACAGGTTGGCGAAAAAGTCTCGCAGCATGTCCCAGATCTGCTGCCGAAAGTAGGACACCACCGCCAGCAGCGTGCCGACGTGTACCGCCACGTCAAAGGCCAGCCCCTGATCCGCGTAGCCCAGTATGTAGGGGGTGAGGATCAGGTGCGCCGAGCTGGAGATCGGAAGAAACTCGGTCAGCCCCTGCACCAGCGCCAGAATGATTGCTTGTGTCAGTTCCATGGGTCGAATGCTTTCCTCAGTCCGGGTTGCGGCCCGCGAGCTTGCGCTCCCAGGCCAGGGCGGTGCTGGCGATCAGGTCCAGATCGTCGAACAGCGGCGCCCAGCCCAGCAGTTCGCGCACCCGCTCGGCGCCGGCGATCACCGCCGCCGGATCCCCGGCCCGGCGCGGCGCCTCGATCACATCGATCGGGGCGCCGCCGGCGCGCTCCACCGCAGCGATCATCTCCCGCACCGTGTAGCCGTGGCCGTAGCCGCAATTCAGGGTCTCGGACGCGCCGCCCCTGCGCAGGTAGTCCAGCGCCAGCACGTGAGCGGCGGCTAAATCCTCGACGTGGATATAGTCGCGCACCCCGGTGCCGTCCTTGGTCGGGTAGTCGGTGCCGAATATGCTGACCGATTCGCGCTTGCCCACCGCCGCCTCGCAGGCAACCTTGGTGAGCAGGGTGGAGTTCGTGCTCGATAGGCCGATGCGCCCCTCCGGGTCACAGCCGGCGACGTTGAAGTAACGCAGGATCACGTGGCGCATCGGGTTGGCCGCGCAGAGGTCCCGCAGCATGATCTCAGACATCAGCTTGGAGCTGCCATAAGGGTTGATCGGTGCCGCAGGGCTGTCCTCCCATGCCTGCCCGCCCTCGGGCAGGCCGTATACCGCAGCGGTGGACGAGAAGATGAAGTGGGCCACCCCGTGCCGGGCGCTGCACTCCAACAGATTGCGGGTATTGCAGGTATTGTTGCGGTAGTATTTGAGCGGATCGGTTACCGACTCCGGCACCACCGTGTGGGCGGCAAAGTGAAGCACGGTGTCCACCTGGTAGTCCCGCAGCACCTCGGCCACCAGGGCCCAGTCGCCGGTATCGCCCTCCACCAGGTCGCCGTAGAGCACGGACTCTCGGAATCCACTGGAAAGATTATCCAGGATCACCAGCCGTTCGCCGGCCTCCCCGAGACGACGCACCACATGGCTGCCAATGTAACCGGCACCGCCGGTTACCATGATACCGTTCTGCGACATCGAGTTTCCGCCCTTGCTGCTGTAATTCGACAAGGCCGCCAATCATACCGGGCCCGGGGCCCCCGGTCATGCCGGCGCAGGCGGTGGCGGGGTCCTGGGATTGCTCCGCGCCAACGGGCAAAACTTGGTAACATCCCGGAATTGATCGACAAGCTCGGCCGGCTTCGGCCCGACGCCGCCCGATTTCGCCCCCGAGAGCAGGCCATGGACCCCTCCCTCCGCAACGATCTCGCCCTGGCCCTGGCCGCGGCATTGCTGCTGCTCTGGTACCTGGGGGGACGCCCCCTGGAAGTTTGGTTGGAACTGGACTACCGGTCGCAGGCCGATGGCTCGGCGGCCTTCTCCCTGGGTAGCGGCAACGGAGCATTCCAGCGCTCCGGGAAACAGGCGCTCCTGCCGATCCGGGCCCAACCGCCCCAAGGAAGGGCGAGCGCCCGCATCTCCTTACGCAACGAACTGCCAGCCCGAGCCCGCCTGGAACTCAGGCTGCCCGTCGGTAGCGAGCTAACGATTCGCGGGCTGCGCCTGAACGTCCGCCACCCCTTGGTGCGCGGCGCCTATGCGGCCGAGCCCAAGGATGTCTTGGACTTGCACGGGGTTCGGTCCATCGAGCCCGTCACGGGCGGCGTGAGGCTCCGCCAGGAGGCCGAGCAGGCCCAGGTCGAGATCTCGCTGGCGGGGCTGCAGGCGGGGACCGAGCCCGGTTCGGAAAGGCTGCTGCTTTGGCTGTTATCCGGGCTCGCCCTGTTCGGACTGCTGCGGTTAGTGCGGCGCCTGCCCCCGGACGAGCACCCAAAGCTTTATGTCTACGGCCTGTTCTTCGCCTTTTTTCTGTTCCAGGCCGTGTTTTACGCCGCACAGATCCCGCGCGGCAAGGCCCCGGACGAACGCGCCCACCTCTCCTATATCGCCCATCTGGAGGAGACCGGCCGCTGGTACCCGGATTTCGAACGGATGCAGATCTATTTTTGGTCCGGCAAGCCCACCGGGGAGGTCAGCTACCTGGGGCATCCGCCGCTGTATTACCTGCTGTTCACCCCGTTCAGCGGCGATTCGGCACCGGCGGTAATGCGCCAGTGGCACAGCCTGCGCCTGCTCAATCTGGGGCTCGCCGCCGCCGGCCTGGCGCTGCTGTTCTGGCTCGTCATGCGTCAGAGCCTGCCGCTGCCGTTGCACTTCCTGTACGCGCTGGGACTGACCTCGATACCGATGCTCCCCTACCTGGCGGCCAGCGTGAACAACGACAACCTGGCGATCTTTAGCGGCGCGGTCTTGTTGGCCGGCGCCCTCGCGGCCATGGAACGAAATGCCGTCGCAGGCTGGCTGCTCGGGCTGGGGTTGTGCAGCGCCCTGCTGGCCAAAGTCACGGTCGGCCTGCAGGCCGGGATATTCGTGATCCTGCTGCTGCTCACCCTGTGGCGCGCCGGCGCAACCCCCCGCGAGCTGGCAGCGCGCTTCGCCCTGCCGCTCGCGCTTGGGGCGGCGCTGCCGCTGGCCTACCACGGCTATACCGTCGCCCACTACGGGAAGCTCCTGCCGATCTTCGGAAAAACCGCCTATCGGCGCCAACCCGGTATGGAGGTCTTGCCGTTCCTCGAATACCTGGAGCACTTCCTACGCTACCTGCGGCTGTCCTGGGCCGGTATC
The DNA here is from genome assembly GCA_963753615.1 of uncultured Gammaproteobacteria bacterium. Classification (GTDB taxonomy): domain Bacteria; phylum Pseudomonadota; class Gammaproteobacteria; order Chromatiales; family Chromatiaceae; genus CAVWCW01. The sequence goes on along the minus strand of CAVWCW010000003.1, from coordinate 330,553 downwards.
GTCAGCCACCAGACCGACCTTCCCCGCGCTGCCTGGTCCAGCCATACCGCCCTGTTCCTGATTCCTCTGGGCGCCCTGTGGGGACTGCTGATCCCTACCCGAAGCTTCGCCCCGGCTCGACACCTGTTCCTGGTAGCCAAGCTGGGGGTAATGACGCTGCTGATCTTCGCCCTGGTCCATTTCGCCAAGGTCTTCGCCAGTCACCAGCACACCGCCTATCTCGGGGGAATTCAGGCCCGTTACTATTTTCCGTTCGCCGCCTGCCTGGTGCTGACGGCGCTGCTCCCGCTCTATCGCTGGCGTCACCGGGCCTTGGCCACCCTGGCCGGCCTGCTCGCCACGGCGAGCCTGCTGCACTCCAATCTGTTCATCTACCTCGCCGCCCAAGTCTGAAATCACTGCAACCGCTATTCCGGCAACTGAGGTTTCAACCAGACCCAGGCGTCGGCCTCTTCCGGAAGATGTGGCGCGGCCAAGGCGGCCAGATAACCGTCGACCGGGCACCAGTGGCGCACCGGCCAGTCCGCCTCCCCGCCGCTGCGAAGCTGCCGGAACACGCCATCTCCGCGCGCCTTCACGCGGGCCTCCATTGCGGTCCAATCCTGGTAGAAACCATGTACCCGCAGTCCCCCTTCCAACGCCTCCAGTTCGCGACAGCGCGCGGCAGGAAACACCCGGCGCGCGATCGCCAGCAACTGCTTGCCGGAATCCAGCCGCTCCAGGTCGATACCCAGGGGCAGGTCTCGGGCCACCGCCAGCAGGGCCAGGTCGCCGGAGTGGCTGAGATTGAACTGCAACTCCGCCCCGGTCAGGGCCGGCTTTCCCTGGCCCAGGTAGCGGAACGCCAAGTGCGCCGGCGGCCGGCCGAGGTAGCCCGCCAACACCCAGCGCAGCAGCCCCCGGGCGCGCCGGAAGCGCTCGCCGGCGACGGGCGCCAAATACCGCGCCGCCCGCTTGCGCTCGTCCGCACTCAGCCAACGGGCCAGGGCTGCTTCGGTCCCGGCCGGGCCCGGCCCCAGATCGAAGCGCCAGCAGTGGATTTCGCCCGCCGTCAGCGGCGGCGGGGCCGTCACCCGGCGCCATTCCGCCCGTTCAGGCATTGGCGTCCAGGGCCAATCGCGGTTTGCAGCCGAGGCTCGGAATCAACTACAGTCCCCCTCTCTCGATCGTTGAACGAAAGCGCCGAGAGCTACCCTGAAGTAAAAGCAACGCCACCGCAAGGGCCCCCAGGCCACCACCCTGACCCGGATCCCCGATGCCCTCACCCCAGCCGCCCCTGTTGCAGGAACTGCCCTATGGCCCGAGCGGCGCCGAGCTGTTCGGCGCCCTGGCGGACGAGCCTTGGGCGGTGCTGCTCGACAGCGGGCGCCCGGATTGCGGCCGGGGCCGTTTCGACATCCTGAGTTCCGATCCCATGGCCACCCTGGTGACCCGCGGCGACTGGACCGAGATCCACGACCGGCGAGGCAAGCGCCGCAGCCGGGACGACCCCTTCGCGCTGCTCCGGTCCAGCCTCGGGCCCGGGGTGCCCGCGCCCGCCGGGCTGCCTTTCGCCGGCGGTGCGCTGGGCTGCTTCGGCTACGATCTGGGGCGGCGCCTGGAGGATTTGCCCGAATTGGCCGCCCCCGGCGACGCCCTGCCGGAAATGGCGGTCGGCATCTACGACTGGGCCCTGGTGGTGGACCACGATGAGCGCCGGAGCTGGCTCGTCGGCCAGGGCCGCGACCGCAGAACCCGCGAGCGCTGGACCCGGCTGGCGGCCCGTTTCGGCGCCGGACGCGGGCCGCAAGCGAGCCCGGCCTGCCGCGCCATCGGCCCGATCCGGGCCAGCTTCAGCTACCCGGAATACGCCGAGCGCTTCGCCCGCATCCAGCGCTACATCCGCGACGGGGACTGCTACCAGGTCAATTTCGCCCAGCGCTTCACCCTGGCGGTGACCGGCGACCCCTGGGCCACCTATCTGGCCCTGCGCCAGCTCAACCCGGCACCCTTCGGCGCCTACCTGAATATGCCTGGCGGGCAAGTGCTCAGCGCGTCCCCGGAACGCTTTCTGCAGTTGCGCGACGGAGCGGTAGAGACCCGTCCGATCAAGGGCACCTGCCCCCGGGACGCCGATCCCCTGCGCGACCAAGGGCGTGCGGCGGAACTCCAGGCCAGCCCCAAGAACCGGGCGGAAAACCTGATGATCGTCGACCTGCTGCGCAACGACCTGGGCAAGAACTGCGCGCCGGGCAGCATCGCGGTGCCGGGGTTGTTCGAGTTGGAGAGCTTCGCCAGCGTCCACCACCTGGTGAGCACCGTACGGGGACGCCTGGCCCCGGGCCGGACCGCGCTGGACCTGTTGCGGGGCTGCTTTCCCGGCGGCTCGATCACCGGGGCCCCCAAGATCCGCGCCATGCAGATCATCGAAGAACTGGAGTCCCACCGGCGCGGGATATACTGCGGCAGCATCGGTTATCTCGGTTTCGACGGCGCAATGGACAGCAATATCGCTATCCGCACCCTGGTGCTGCGCGGCGGCCAGGCCAGCTTCTGGGCCGGCGGGGGCATCGTGGCCGATTCGGAGACGGCGGCGGAATACCTCGAAACCCTCGACAAGGCCGCCCCCCTGTTTCGGTTGTTCGGGCAGGAGGCGGCACTGCGGGAACTGGGGGCGGCTGCCGGGCCGGGGGCGGTCGCTACCGACCGCTGACGCCTTCTGCTAGAGTAGCGGGCTGCCCGCCGCAGAGCCCGAGGTCCCTACCCGCCATGGAGCCAGACGCCAGCCCCCCAACCGATCGCAAGCCCCAGCCGGGACGCGGGCGGCTGTGGATCGTCGTCCTCTCCTATCTGCTGTTCTTCGCGCTGCTGGCCTATGTGGTGTATCAGAAGCGCTCGGCCTTCGCCGCGCTGGGATGGGACAATGCCGGCAGCTTTCTGCTGGTTATTCTGCTGGCCCTGGCCACCACCGTGCTGCGCGGGGCGCTGAATCAGGTCTCTTTCTCGCTGGAGCGCCGCATCTCCCTGCTGGTCGGCACCCGCCTCGCGGTGGTGAACACCCTGGGCAACTACCTGCCGCTGTCCGGCGGGCTGATCGCCAAGGGCGTATTGCTGGCACGCCACTATGGCATCGGTTACGGGTTCTATGCGGGGGTGAGCCTGTACACTTTTCTCCTCAGCATCTCCGCAAACGGCTTGCTGGGCATGATCGGGGCCCTGCTCACCGGGCAATCCCCCTGGTTGAGCGGCGCCCTTGCCCTGGTAATGCTGAGCGGAATTTTCACCCTGGTGCCGGTCCCGGCAGGGCTGCAACCCCAGCTGCGCGGCCTGGGCGGCAAGCTGGAATACGCCCGCACCCATTTCACGGGGCTGCTGCCGCCGCTGTCGGGCATCGTGCTGGCCCTGTTTCTCACCGCCGGTCTGCGCCTGCAGTTTGCTTTCTCCGTCCTGCAGGTCGAGGTCGCCTTTCTCGCCTGCCTACTGATCAATTCGGCCACCATCTTCGCCCGGCTGGCCAGCGTCGTGCCCGGGGCCATTGGCGTGCGCGAGTTCCTGGTAGCCACCATGGCCCACCTGGCAGGACTGGATTTTCAGATGACCATCCTGGTGGTGGGCCTGGACCGCCTGGGGGAGGTCATCGTCAACTTCGCCCTCGGCGGCCTGCTGGTGGGGCGCAATCCGTTCGGCGCCGAACCGAACCGGGAGACCGACGTTGCCCGAACCGACCGCAGCTAAACGACCCGGCGCTACCCAGGAGCCCCCGGGCGCCTGCTACCTGGGCACCTACGACCTGGGCAAGCCGCGCAACCGGATCATGCTCCGGGGCCTGCGCGAGGCCGGCTACGCGGTGACTGAAATACATCGGGAGATCTGGGCCGGGATCGAAGACAAGAGCCAGGCGGGCGGCCTGCTGAACGCCCTCAAGTACCCGCTGCTGCTCGCCTGGGGCAGCCTCAGCACCAGCCTGCGCTACTTGCTGCGCCGCCCTCGGGGACCCATCGTGGTGGCCTATTTCGGGCACCTGGACCTGCTGCCGGCCAAGTTGCTGGCGTTGCTGTTGGGCCGTCCCCTGGTGTTCGACTTGTTTCTGTCGATGTACGACACCCTGGTGCTGGACCGTCGGCTGTTCGCTGCGGATTCTCTGCCGGCCCGCCTGATCCGGACCCTTGAAGGCTGGCTGTTGCGCCTGCCCGACGCGGTGATCTGCGACACCGGCGCCAACTGCGAGTTTCTGCGCCGAACCTACGGGCTGCCCAGCGCCCGCCTGTGGCCGGTGCCGGTCGGCTGCGAGCGGGAATTCTTTCACCCACCGGAGCAACCGCCGGCGCCGAGGGACCCGCAGGCGCCCCTGGAACTGCTGTTCTACGGCCAGTACATCCCGCTGCACGGCATCGAACATATCCTGGACGCTGCCGCCGAGCTGAAAGACGACCCGGGGGTACATTTCACCCTGGTCGGACGCGGCCAGGAGTACCCCCGCATCCAGGCTCGGGCGCAACGCCTCGGCCTGGACAATCTCAGTCTGATCGAATGGATGCCGTACGAGGAACTGCGGGAACGCATCTACCGGGCCGATATCGGCCTCGGTATCTTCGGCACCAGCGACAAGGCCCAGCGGGTGATCCCGAACAAGGTATTCCAGATCATGGCCTGCGGCACCACGCCGATCCTCACGGGCCGCACCCCGGGCATCCACGAGCTGCTGGAAGACGGCCGGGACGCAATCCTCTGCGACTGCGGCAGCGGCCAGGCGATCGCCGCAGCGGTGCAACGCCTGCGGGACCCGGCGGAGCGGGCGCGCATCGCCGCCAATGCACTAGCGCGCTTCGAGCGCGAGGCCGGCTACGAGATCATTGGCCGCCGTTTCTCGCAGGTGCTGCGAGCGGCGGGAGAGCCGCGTCAGGGGAAAAATTAACTTTTTTACATTTAAAAAACAATAACAAGTAATATTTTTCTAGATTTTGATTTAATTTTCAGCTTTGCTGATGGCGGAAGCGAACGCGCCCTACCCCGAGCCCGGAAAACGGGGATCAGTCCAACTCGGGCTTCGAGCAGCTCGCCCTCGCGGAGGCGGCGTCGCTTTCGAATTTGCGGATGCGGTACTGGATATCCTCCAGGAGTTTACGGTTGACCGCCAGAAGGTCGGCGATGAAGGCAATGAGGGCGGTCTGGAACCCGATCGTGAGCAGCAACCCGGCCAGGATCACCGATTGCACATGACCCGCGCCTTCGCCGATAGAGAAAAAATAGACATAGCGCAGACCGACCAGGAGGCCGAGCCCGAACAGCACCGTCCCGAGGGCCATAAAAAAGCGAAACGGGCTGTACACCACCAGGATGCGCAGGATGGTGGCGATCGACTTCTTCAGATAGCCGCCGATGCTCTTGACCAGACGCGACGGCCGCAGATCGGCGTTCACCCCCACCGGCACCGAGCGGATCGCCATATTCTTGCGTCCGGCCTGGATTATCGTCTCTAGCGTGTAGGTGTAGTCGTTGAACACATTGAGCTTCAGGGCGGCATCCCGGCTCAGGGCCCGGAAACCGCTGGGGGCGTCGGCGATATCGGTGTGGCTGGCCAGCCGCACCACCCAGCTGCCAAGCCTCTGCAAGCGTTTCTTAAGCGGCGAAAAATGCTCGATATTGGCGATCGGCCGCTCCCCCACCACGATATCGGCCTCGCCGCGAAGGATCGGCGCCACGAGTTCGGGAATGCTGGCCGCATCGTATTGGTTGTCGGCATCGGTGTTGACGATCACGTCCGCCCCCAGCCGCACGCACTGGTCCAGGCCGAACACAAAGGCCCGGGCCAGGCCCTGGTTGTTGGTGAAGCCGACCACATGATCCGCCCCATGCGCCCTTGCCGCCGCCCGCGTGCCGTCGCTGCTGCCGTCGTCCACCACCAGCCATTCCACGCAGTCGAATCCAGCCACCTCCCGGGGGAGCTGGGCGAGGGTCTGCGGCAGGGTCTGCTCTTCGTTGAAGCAGGGAATCTGGATGATCAGTTTCATGCTGGGCGTCGGGTGGTCGGCCAAATTCGTGAGTCTACCCCATTGCCGAGGTCCGCGGGCAAACCCGAAGCCACTTGAGGCTCGGTGCCAAGGGTGGGATGATGCCGAGCTTGCCCCCGCGGCGGCCGAGCGAAACGTTACTGTGCAGCGTTTCCTGGGCCGCCGCCCTGGGGGCCCTCGACCCACGAAGAGTAGAACTGCCACCGATGGACCTGCACCCAGTCTACGGCCCCAGCCTGCCCGAGGCCGGTTGGGTGCCGGCCCCCCGGTATCTGTTGAGGCGCAACCGGATCCTGGCCCTGCTCCAGGGGCGGCCGCCTGGCCGTTACCTGGAGATTGGCTGCGGCCCCGGCGCCCTGATGTTCGACCTGCGCAAGCGCGGATTCGAGTGCCAGGCGCTGGAAACCTCCCCCGCGGCCCTGCGCCTGGCGCGCAAGCTACACGCGGAGCACCCTGAGGTCTCTATCTTCGAGCAGGAGCAGCCGGATTGGCAGGGGCGTTTCGACTACCTGGGGGCATTCGAAGTCCTGGAACACATCGACGACGACCGGGGAGCCCTGGAATCATGGAAGACCTGGCTGAAGCCCGGCGGGATGTTGCTACTCTCGGTGCCCGCCCACCAGCAAAAATGGAACGCCACGGACGAATGGGCCGGCCATTTTCGGCGCTATGAGCAAGCGCAACTGCGCTCGCTGCTCGGCGCATCCGGCTTCGAAGTGCGCCGGTTCGAAAGTTATGGCGTCCCCTTGGCAAACCTGATCGAACCGATCCGGGCACGGCACCACGCCCGTCAACTGCAAGCCAAAGCGCAGCCGCGCGAGGACGCCGGCTCGGCGGAGATTCAGGAGCGCACTGAGCAGAGCGGGGTCTCGCGCTCACTCGAGGCGCGATTGTATCCGCTGCAGCGCTCGCTCCCCGGGGTGCTGGCAATGCGCACGGCGTTCGGTCTGCAGCGGCTGTTTCTGAACAGCGACCGGGGCGTGGGCTATCTGGTGCTGGCCCGCCTGGCATAAGGCGACCCGTGCCCGGCCCCGATCCAACAATGAACGCCCGCGGGCAGCGCGCCATCTTCATCGTCTCCTCCGGCCGCACCGGGACCCAGTTCCTGGGGAAGAAGATGCGCCGGATGATCGCTGACTGCCACTCCATCCACGAGGCGGACGTGTTCTGGATCACCCGTCCCGGGGAGTGGCTAAACAAGATCCGGCAATTCGGCTGGTACCGCATGACCCTGGGCAAGCTATCGCCGCGTTATTCCCTGCGCGCCCTCGGCCTGGCCCGGATAACGGGAAGATTCGACGCCCGGCAGGCCGCGGAGTCCATCGCCGATATCCGTGGTCCTTACATGGAGCAGGTCGCAAAACCGGTGTTTCTGGAAGCCAACGGTCAGTACATCCTGCTGCTAGACCTGTTGTCCCAGGCCTTTCCTAACAGCCGTGTGGTGTTTATCGTCCGTGACCCGCGCGACTGGGTGCGCTCCTGGATGAATATGGAAAACCCCTTTTACTCGGTCCGGGACCTGCGCTCCTGGCTGCTGGGCGGACGCCTGAAGCCGAAGCATTTCCCGGACGACCCCTGGCGCGAGGGCTGGCGCGGCATGGGCCAGTTCGAGAAGCTGTGCTGGCTGTGGCAGAAGGAGAACGGTCTCGCCCTTGATTTGGCCGAGGGACGACCTGCGATCCGGGTATTCCGCTTCGAGGCGCTGTTCGCCGGCGACACCCGGGACGTCGCCTTCCGCGAGATGCTGGCGTTCGTCACCGCCTTCCCGGACGGCCACCGGGCGCACTGGGACTACCGACCGGAGCTGCTGGAGCAGAAGGTCCACTCCCGCAGCCAGGGCGGGTTTGCCGCCTGGCGGGACTGGGACCAAGACACCGCGCGCCGGCTGGAGCGCATCTGCGGGCCGCTGATGACCCGTCTGGGCTACGGCGCCGAGCCCGAATGGCGCGCGCTGCTGGGAGAACTCCCGACAGAAGGGCCGACCCGGGCGATTTCCTGAGCCGGATCAAGGCCGGCACCGATTTTCACGCTTCGGGCATGACGTCCGACCCGGGCGCGGCTATCCTATAGCGAATGCCGGACGGGGCGCCTGCCCCGGGCCCCAACAACGAGGAGAATCGGATGTACTGGCTGGTCGCTCTCATGTCCCTGGGCATCGTCGGACTGATCGTCTGCGGCCTTTATCTGGAGCTGCGGCCCGCAGGCGGCAGCGGCGGGCGGCGCTGGCACAAGCCCGCTATCGGCGTCAACTTGCTGGTATTTGTCGGGGCCCAACTCGGGCTGCTGCTGCTCGGTATCCAGGACGCCATGGCCCAGCCCGAGCTGACGGTGGTCGACGGCGAGATCTCGATCGGCAAGGGCCTGGCGCTGATCGGCATCGGCATCCCCACCGCCATCAGCACGGTGGCCGCGGGCATGGCGGTTGGCCCGATCGGCTCGGCCTCGCTGGCGGTACTGGCGGAAAAGCCCGAGATCTTCGGGCGCACCCTCATCTACCTGGGCCTGGCAGAAGGTATCGCCATCTACGGGCTGGTAATGAGCATCCTGCTGCTCGACAAGATCTGAGCGCCCAGCTCGGCCCGAGTCATCCCGATGCCGACCGGTCAGCCCCAACGCACCCGCATGCTGTTCCTGGGCGACGCCGTGCTCGGCGAGGGCTTCCGTCTGATCGGCTTCGAGGTCTTCCCCGACCCGGACGAGGAGCAACTGGAACGGGTACTGGGAGAGCTGGTGGACACCGGCCAGAACGCCTACGTCGTGGTCGACCAGGAGTTCGGCAAGCGCCACTGTCCGATGCTCGAGCGCATCCGCGCCGAAGGCGGACACATCGTGGTGAGCGGGGTCCCGCCGCTGAACGACCCGAACCGCTTCCACTGCGCCCTGGACCAGCGCATCGAAAACCTGCTGGGCGACCGCCCGGCCGCGGAGAAGCACTGATGTCCCGGGTCGACGAGCTGGAATCGGCCATCCTGGCCCGCGCCCACAGCCTGGCCGCGGAATACCGCAAACGCGCCGAGCGCAGCCGCGGCAATATCCTGCGCGAGGCCGGCGAGCGCATGCACCTGCGAGAAGAGCGCGAGGTGCTGGTCGCCAAGGCCCTGGCCGAGCGCGCCTACCGCCGCAAGGTCCAAGCCAGCGAGCTGAAGCTGCACAAGCAGATGGACCAGCTGCGCTGGAACCTGGTGCAGGGGATCACCGAGCGCCTGGCCGAGGGCATGACGGAACTGGTGGCCGACGAGCAACGCTACCTGCCCCTGCTGCGCGCCTACATCGCCCAGGGGGCGGAGGCCATCGAGCGCGACGAACTGGTGGCGGAGGTAAACGCCGGCGACCGCGGCCGGCTGGAACCGATCTGGGACCAGCTTGCCGCCGAAGCGGCGCCCGGCAAGCAGCTCAAGCTGCACCCCGAACCCATCGCGACCCTGGGCGGCGTGCTGATCCGCAGCAGCGACAACCGCATCCGCCTGGACAACACATTCGAGGGCCGGATGCGGCGCCTGCACGAACGCCTGCACCAGCAGATCGTCGAGCGCCTGCTGCCGGCCAGCAGCGAGCTCGGCCTGAGCTTTGCCGATCAATAGCCTACCCATGAGCGAGCAGTCCACCCGCCACGGCGTCATCGAAGAGATCAACGGTCCCATCGTCACCGTGCGAATGCCGGGGGTGCGCAACGGCGAGCAGTTGCGGATCGGAAAGCTGGGGCTGGTGGGCGAGGCGATCGGTCTGGACGGCGATCTGGTAATCCTGCAGAGCTACGAGTCTACCGACTCGCTGCGCCCCGGCGAGCCCGCTGAGCGCCTGCGCCACCCGTTCTCGGTCGAGCTGGGGCCCGGGCTGATGGGCCAGATCTTCGACGGCGTGCAGCGCCCCCTGGAGCGCATCTTCGAACAAAGCGGCGACCACATCCCGCGCGGCGTCGACCTGCCGGCCCTGGACCGGGAGCGGCTCTGGCATTTCACCCCGTCCGAGAGTCTGGAACTGGGCAACGACCTGCCCGGCGGCGCCGAGCTGGGCCAGGTGCAGGAAACCGAAACCATCCTGCACCGCATTCTGGTGCCGCCGGATCTGGGCGGCGAGCTGCTGGAAATCGCCCCCGCGGGCGACTACAACCTGGACCAGACCATCGGGCGCATCCGCGCCGGCGACGGCCAGGTGCATAAGCTGCGACTGGCTCAGCGCTGGCCGGTGCGGATCGCCCGCCCGTTCCGCCGACGCGACCACGGCATCAAGCCGCTGATCACCGGCCAGCGCATACTCGACACCTTCTTCCCCCTGCTCAAGGGCGGCAAGGGGGCGGTGCCGGGCCCCTTCGGCGCCGGCAAGACGGTGGTGCAACAGCAGATCGCGCGCTGGTCCAACGCCGACATCGTGATCTTCGTCGGTTGCGGCGAGCGCGGCAACGAGCTGGTGGACATCCTCGATAGCTTCCCCAAGCTCAGCGACCCCTATACCGGCCGCCCGCTGATGGAGCGCACCCTGCTGGTGGCCAACACCTCCAATATGCCGGTGGTGGCGCGCGAGGCCTCGATCTACGTCGGCCTCACCATCGCCGAGTACTACCGGGACATGGGCTACGACGTGGTGCTGCTGGCGGACTCCACCAGCCGCTGGGCCGAGGCCCTGCGCGAGGTCTCCGCCCGGCTCGGCCAGATGCCGGTGGAGGACGGCTACCCGGCCTACCTGGCCTCGCGCCTGGCCGGCTTCTACGAGCGCGCCGGTCGGGTCGAGACCCTGGGCTGCGGCGGCGGCTCGGTGACCCTGATCGGCGCCGTCTCGCCTCCCGGGGGAGACTTCTCGGAGCCGGTGACCAGCCACACCAAAGAGATCATCCAGACTTTTTGGGCCCTGTCCAAGGAGCTGGCCGACGCCCGCCACTACCCGGCGGTGGACTGGGTCGACAGCTTCTCCGAGCACGTAAACACCTGCGCTCAGTGGTGGGCCGAGAAGATCGACCCGGCCTGGAAGAAGCGGCGCGCCGACGCCCTGGCCCTGCTGGCCCGCGATGCCGAACTGGCGCGCATCGTCAACCTGGTGGGCCCCGAGGCCCTGTCCTCGGCCCAGCGCTGGGCCCTCGTGGGCGCGGCCCTGATCAAGGAGGGCGTGCTGCAGCAGAACGCCCTGGACGAGGTCGACAGCTACTGCGCCCCGGCCCGCCAGTACGAACTGCTGAACCTGATGATCACTATCTACCAGAAGGGCGCCGAGCTGATCGAGCTGGGGGTGCCGGTGCAGGAGTTGTCGAAGCGCCCGCTCCTGGCCCGGGCCCGGCGCTGTAAATCCGTCTACCCCAACGAGGCGGTGGAAAAGCTCCAGGAACTCACCGAGGAGCTGATCCAGGACTTCAACCAGATCCGCCTCGACTACGCCAAGTTCGGGGAGCACGAGCAATGAGCGCCAAAGAATACCGCACGGCTTCCAGCGTGCACGGCGGCCTGCTGCAGGTGAGCGGCGTACCCAACGTCGCCTTCGGCGACCGGGTGGAGGTGCGCGACCACCGGGGCCGGCGGCGCAACGGCGAGGTCATTCGGGCCGGGCGCGAGCACACGCTGCTGCAGGTCTACGAGGGCACCGACGACCTGGACCTGGAATCCACCTGGGTGCGCTTTCTCGACCAGCCGCTGGAGATCACCCTGGCCCCCGAGCTGCTGGGCCGGGTGTTCAACGGCATCGGCGAGCCGCGGGACGAGCGCCCGCCCATCGTCTCGCGCATCCGCCGCAATGTGCGCGGCTCCGCCATCAATCCCTCGGCCCGCACCTACCCCCGGGAGTTCATCCAGACCGGCATCTCCACCATCGACGGTCTCAACTCCCTGGTGCGCGGCCAGAAGTTGCCGATCTTCTCCGCCTCCGGGCTGCCCCACAACCGGCTCGCCGCCCAGATCGTGCGCCAGGCCAAGCTGCCGGACGAGAGCAGCCACTTCTCGGTGGTGTTCGCCGCCATGGGGGTAAGCTATGCCGACGCCCGCTTCTTCCAGGAGGACTTCGCCTCTTCCGGCGTGCTCGGCAACGTGGTGATGTACATCAACCTGGCGGACGACCCGCCGGTGGAGCGTCTGGCCCTGCCGCGGGTGGCGCTCACCGCCGCCGAATACCTGGCCTTCGAACTCGACCGCCACGTGCTGGTGGTGATGACCGACATGACTCACTACGCCGAGGCACTGCGCGAGGTGGCCACCTCCAAGGGCGACGTGCCCTCGCGCAAGGGCTACCCCGGCTATCTTTACTCCGACCTGGCCGAGATCTACGAGCGCTCCGGCCGCATCAAAGACCGCCACGGCTCCATCACCCTGGTGCCCATCGTCAGCATGCCCAGCGACGACATCACCCACCCGATCCCCGACCTTACCGGCTATATCACCGAGGGCCAGATCGTGCTCAGCCGCGAGTTGCACAGCCAGGGCATCTACCCGCCGGTGCACATCTCCCCTTCCCTCTCGCGCCTGATGAAGGACGGCGTCGGCAAGGACTACACCCGCGAGGACCACCCCCGGGTGGCGCACCAGCTGTTCGCCCTCTACGCCAAGGCCCAGGAGACCCGCAACCTGGCCTCCATCATCGGCGCCGAAGAGCTTTCCAGCCAGGACCGACGCTACCTGGAATTCGCCGACGCCTTCGACCGTCGCTTCGTGGGACAACTCGAAGACGAGGATCGAAGCATCATCGAAACCCTCAACCTGGCCTGGGACCTGCTCTCCATGTTCCCCCGCGAGTTGCTGGTGCGGGTCAGCGAGGCCGACCTCGAGAAGTATCACCACCGCGCCGAGGGTTAACCGATGCCCCGCGCCCTGATCAAGGCCCCTCCGACCAAGAACACCCTGCTCAGCATGAAAAAGCAGGTGCGCTTCCTGGAACAGGGCCACGACCTGCTCGAGCGCAAGCGCGAGTTGCTCACCCGGCTGGTGTACGAGCGCCTCAAGGTCTACCGCCAGCAGCGCGCCGAGGCCCATGCCGCCCTGCGCGAAGGCTACCGCTGGCTCTCCATCGCCCAGCTGCGTATGGGCGGGCGGGGCCTGCACCAGGCCGCCCTGGGCATCAAACCATCGTTGGACATCGAGATCATCCCGCGCCGCAGCCTGGGCGTCGAGTACCCCGCCATCACCAGCGAACGCCTGCCCCTGACCCCGGTCGGCCTAATGGGCACCGACACCAGCTTCGACGAGACCCGCCGAGCCATGTCCGACGCCGCCGTCCTGCTGGCCCGCCTGGGCGAGACCGAAATGGCCCTGGGGCGATTGCTCGAAGAGCAGCGCAAGGCACAAAAGCGCGTGAACGCCCTCAAGTACAACATCATTCCCCGTTACCAGAACACGATCCGCCACATTCGTGGGGTCTTGGAGGAAGAGGAACGCAATGGATTGTTTCAGATGAAGGTGTTGCGGGAGAGGCAAGCCAGGTAAAACGCGCCTCCCTCACAGCGCTCGCCACCCGCTTACCACGACCCGCAGAATATTGCAGAAAGCAAGAGCCGACACCGGGTCCTTGGTGCGCTCCAGCTTCCCGTGGCGGGAACCGGCGCAAAGGTGAAGTTCCACCCCGAAACGCCCAACCCAGCCCCGTTCGGCGCGAACCCCTCTAAATCCCCAAAAGCGATCTTACCTGCTGCTTTAAATTGGTTTTCCGTCAAAGCGCCAAAGCTATGCCCCGGCCAAGGGTCTACCTTGCTTTGGCAGATAGGGCGCGATAGTCTAAATCTGCTGCGGGCCGGATACATCTCAATTCGAAGCGATGCAACGGCTTCCCAGTTTAGGTTCTTAACGTGGCTAATCGCGTAATAGGCTGCCGCAGTCTAGTACCAACTTTTCTGCCGCACGCCAATGCACTGTCAGGTGCACTAAAACGAGTGAGACATAAATTGATTTATGAGTGATCTAAAAAACATAGGGTATAGTGACTGGTTTAAGCGCCAAGTGGATGATGAAAAAATCGCCGCTCATGGTGTCGCTCGGATAGTTTCTGTGCATAAAGACAGCTACACCGTGACAAAAGGAGGAGAGGAGATATTTGGCGAGTTGTCAGGAAACCTTCTTTACAGTACCAATTCCGCCGGCGATCTCCCTACTACTGGTGATTGGGTATATGCTGATTTCTACGACGATGATACCCATGCGATTATATACGGCGTGTTCCCGCGAAAGACGCTTTTGAGAAGAAAGACAGCCGGAAAGCTGGTTGATTTCCAGTTGCTAGCTGCAAATATTGACGTTGCCTTCATTATTCAATCTTTGAATTATAATTTTAATCTCCGAAGGTTGGAACGCTATTTGGTTATGGTCAATGAAAGTGGGATTGAACCTATTATCCTACTGAGCAAGTCCGACCTTATACCCAATGAAGAGGTTAACGAAATTAAGAAAAAAGTTATGGGTATCGCCCCTCAAACTACCGTGATGGCGTTCAGCAATCTAAATCGAGACAATATTGATTCAATAATAAGCACATTGAAGTGCGAACTTACCTATTGCTTGTTAGGCTCATCGGGTGTTGGTAAAACCACCTTACTTAACAGCATAATAGGTAATGAAAAATTTGAAACCCAGCCAGTAAGTAAAATCCAAAGCAAGGGCCGACATACGACAACAAGCCGTCAATTGGTTCGCTTAGAAAACGGGGCAATGATAATAGATACCCCGGGAATGAGAGAGCTTGGCAGCATGTCCGTAGATGATGGCCTGGACGAGACCTTCTCAGAAATACTGGGGATTTCTCAAACCTGCAAGTTCGCCAACTGTTCCCATACCAATGAAAAAGGCTGTTCGATCTTGGCTGCGATAAAGGCCGGCGATCTGTCCGGACAACGCTATCAAAACTATCTGAAGATGAGAAAAGAGTCCGAGTTCAATCAAATGTCCTATTTAGAAAAAAGAAAGAAGGATAAGAGTTTCGGGAAGCTTATTAAATCGACCATGAAGAATAAGCAGCGGTAATGCACCTAACGAAGCGCTACACAAGGAAAAAATGACTCCCTGTTGCGGACATAGGGTCATGCGGATATCGGGTCGGATATCGGGTCAGACTCGAATTATCGACTCCCTTGCAAAGCGGGCCCTCTCTATTCTGGGTGCAATCGTGTCTGACCCTATTTCCGATCGTGTCTGACCCTATTTCCGACCCTATTTCCGACCACCCTATTTCCGCTATTTCCGCCGACCCTATTTCCGTCTCTATTTGCGTCTAGGCTGCAGCGGTGCTGCATTCGAATCGACTGTTGGCGACACCAATCTAGAAGGAGAAATACGTGATCGAACACACGCTAGACACCGCACACTCCATCCTGTATGTGCGGCCAAAAACGTCGCTCGAGCGAGACGATTTTGTGCACCTCGCAAGAACGGTCGACCCTTACATTGAAGAAACCGGAAACCTTGCCGGCCTTATCATCGAGGCTCCTACGTTTCCTGGATGGGAAGGTCTTGGAGCAATGGCGGCGCACTTTCGCTTCATTCGTGATCATCACAAGCACATCAAGAAGATTGCCCTCGTAACCGATTCCGCTCTGGGAAACGTGGCAGAGCATTTGGCGTCACACTTTGTGTCCGCCGAGATCAAGCACTTTTCTGCGGGGGAAATTGACGCTGCAAGCCAATGGGCAATGAAGCACGACTAGCCCACCTCACGCGACGCTTCAACCGACCGCTACTCGTATGCGGCTAGCCGCGAACTAGCTTAGCCGTGAAGTTCAACCTAAACCTAAGATGGGGTGGAAAATGAAAAGTATAATTAGCGCACTCTGCTTAACCCTATTATTGCTCGGCAGTGTATCGGCAAAAGACTTAAATATGGTTGAAGTGGAGGTAATGGCGAAGTCAAGCACGAGCTGGGACGAAGAGAATTTGCCTAACTATGAGAGCGGAAAGCCGGAAATCACAATACTGAAAATCATCATCCCTCCTGGCGCCAGAATCCCAATCCATAAACATCCAATGATAAACGCGGGTGTACTATTAAAGGGAAAGTTAACCGTAATAACGCAAGAAAACCAAACATTACATTTAAAGGCTGGAGACGCTATCGTCGAGGTTGTTGATAAATGGCACTATGGGAAGAATGAGGGTAATGAACCGGCAGAAATCGTAGTCTTCTATGCCGGAACAGTAGGTGAACCACTGAGCATTAAGGAACAGAGAAATACAAATTATTGAATCAAGAGGCTGCCCAGTAAGGAAACGCTAAACATCTCACTCTTGGCAGATATGGATATGGGGTCGAATTATCGGCTCCCTTGCGCCAGGAGATCCCCATTTCCAGCCCTGCCAACCAAGGATCCGGCGGCATTTTAGGTTATTCCAGGAGGTGCACAGGTGATTGACAAGCGTAGAGTTCACCCCATGAGTGATTTCGTTCTCACGCGTAGACAGTTTCTGAGTGTGGTCGCCTCGGGGACACTTGCAGTCGGTACGCACCCTCGCGCCAATGCAGAACAAACGGATGGTCGGGAGTTCACGCCGCCCGGGCGCCCCAAGCCCCATGTGTATGTGGGAACGCTCGGACATCGGGGGCACGGAAAGATGACGTTGACGGCGGCGATCGACAAGGTGATGGCCGAGCGGTACGGCGGTGAGGCGAAAGGGCTGGAAGAGATCCGCGACGTGGCGCCTGCGCGCGAGGGGGGCATCACCGTCGCCACGGTGAATCTGGAGTACGAGAGCCAGACCCGTCAGTACACCCATGTGTACCAGCCGGAGCACGCCGACTATTTGAAGAACATGATTGTCGGCTCGGCGCAGATGGACGGCGGCATTCTGGTGGTCTCGGCGGTGGACGGTCCGATGCCGCAGACGAGCGAACACATTTTGCTGGCCCGAGAAACCGGCGTGCCTTACATCGTGGTCTACCTTAACGACGCGGACATGGTCGACGACCCCGGGCGGCGGCGGATCGTGGAAGCGGAGGTGCGGGAGTTGCTCTCGCGATCCGGCTACCCGGGAATGGAAGTTCCGATTATCAGGGGCTCGGCCCTAAAGGCACTGGAGGGCGATCCGAGTGAGCTGGGGACGGAGTCCATCGTTAAACTGGTCGCGGCGATGGACAGTTACATTGTTCCGCATCGGCAAGGGATCGATGGACCTTTCCTGATGCCGATCGAAGACGTTTTCTCGATCAGGGGGCGCGGTACGGTGGTGACCGGGCGTGTGGAGCGGGGGATCATCAAGGTCGGCGACGAAGTCGAGATCGTCGGTATCAACAAGACGAGTAGAACCGTTTGCACCGGCGTGGAAAGGTTCCGAAAGCTGCTGGATGAAGCCCGGGCGGGGGACAACGTCGGGCTGCTGCTGCGGGACACGAAGAAAGAAGAAGTAACCCGAGGTCAGGTATTGGCGGCGCCCGGCACAATCGCGCCGCACACGAAGTTCGAGGCCGAAGTTTACATCCTGCGTAAGGACGAGGGTGGACGCCATACGCCGTTCTTAGACGGCTACCAGCCGCAATTCTACTTTCGGACGACGGACGTCACGGGTACCTGCCACCTCCCAGGCGATGTGGAGCTGGTGATGCCCGGTGACAAGGTGCGGCTGACGGTGAGTCTGGAAGCGCCGATCGCGATGGACGAGGGACTGCGTTTTGCGATCCGGGAAGGTGGTCGCACCGTCGGTGCCGGCATTGTGAGCGAGATCATTGAATGATCCCCGGAAGGCGGATCGGAAATCATCCAACCCCGCTCTTCGGGAATTGTAGGTTCGACAACGGTGAGAATAATGCCGCTGCGGAGTATTACGGTCGGACTCGAATCGTTCGGAAAAATAGAGGAGGTAGTGTGGTGGTTGAATAATCAATATGTTATTGATTAACTGTCCATCAGAAGGTTTAAGCCACCGGCTTTAGCCGGTCAGCTTTAGCTGCGAGAATGTGCCTCCGGTGTGGCAGGTCATAACGGAGAGGGAGAATGGACTATAGGTATGGCAGTCATACGGTTTACCAGATTGAATATCATTTTGTATGGGTAACGAAGTACCGATACAGGATGCTGCGAGGCGAGGTTGGGGAGCGGGTACGAGAGTTGGTTAGGCAGACTTGCGACGCCTTTGAGATTCGGATTGTGAAAGGGGTGGTCAGCAAGGACCACGTCCATATTCTGGTCAGTGCGCCGCCAACGATAGCGCCGAGTGAGATTATGAGGCGGATCAAGGGACGAACGTCGAGCAAGTTGTTCGAAGAGTTTCCGCACATCAAGAAGCGATATTGGGGTCGGCATTTTTGGGCTCGTGGGTATTTTTGCGCGACGGTGGGTCAGATGACAGAAGAGATGATCAAGCAATACTTGGAGCACCACTTTGAGCCGAACCCAGACGATGATTTTCGGATGGAGCCTGACTAAGACGCGTCGTTCAGTCGACGCGTATCCGGACTTTCAGTCCGTTACTCAAACCCACCGGCTTCAGCCGGTGGTTGTTTAGTAAGATTCAGGAATATTCGGTACAATCAATTTAAATCGTTTTTCTTTAATAGGTTATGCCAGTTTGGCGCAAACAGTGGAAGTGGTCAGTGTACCGGAAATGCACCATGTCATAGACAGTATAAATGCCCTTTTCATCGGTAGTTAACTAACGCCAGGTTGTCAAGTCTCCCGTCAACCTACCCTTTGTGGAGGCCACTGGCTGGATACAGGTCTTCCAATCTGATAAATGATACTCAGGATGGCATTTCACCATCTTTTCCACCTCTCGAACCGACCGCAACTATACCATTTCTATGGATGTAGTAGTCCCTTTTCGTGCTTGCATCATTGCGGAATACGACAAACAGTCATGCGGTGACTTCCAGGGAGGACTGATTTAAATCCCAATCAGGCAGAGATAATGATACTAATTTCTTTTCCAATCCAGCTATGAAAAATACCAATGTTATGCTTAGTATCATTTCATTCGGTTGTGTAGGCACCGCCCCCCTGACCACCTGCGGCTAATGCCCATCCAAAACACCCTCTTAAACAGCATTCACTAACGTCTGCTTAGAGTAGCGCTAAGTAGGCGAAAAAATCATTATCCGCATTCTGCAACCTCTATTTACATTACACTATCCAAGCCTACGATATCTCGTATCGAGCTCTTGAATTTATCAGAACCCTCTTTCCCGCGCGCCTTCCAATACCGAGTGTGGTTGCTCCAGCAGCGTCGATCCGACGCCAATTCATCATCACGCACACCGTTTCCAAAAAGGGGGCCGAGCGGCCCGCCGTTGGGTCGCCCTCCAGATAAAAGTTGCTCCATTCTACAACGGCGAAGAAGCGGCATGGTGAAGGAAGAACGATTGATCTTTCCCCCAGCCACAAAGCACTTGATCCATTCTCGGCGGGGATGTCGGCAGTTCTCTTTGTCTCTGTAGTTCCCAAAAATCCTCTAGCGATTGAGCAAGGAGAATAGGTGCGTGGGTCGTGGACTACCAACTGTAACTAGATGAGATATCTTCCATTCGGTGCTGGGCAATAACTTCTTAAAAAGCTCCGACCGAATCGAGGATGATATTGCACCGTAGGCTCAAGAACCGCTTGCCGCATCGGACCCTCTTCCGGTTCTGCCGCTCTCGACCATACAGTCGCAGCAATGCCCCGTCCGTGGCGATCGGATCACCTTGTTCAACCACAGTGCGCGGTAACGACGCATGTGTTTCCTGCATTGCCCATAAGAACTTCAACGCATCGTATGCTATGACACTACCCCTAGGCTATGACCGATCACAACGATCCGGTCGTACTTTGGATCCTTTGACCTATTCAGCTGCCCAAGAAATTCGACACCTTGCCCTTATTTTCTGACGTTCACCAATGTTCTCAGGGGTGTTGTCCAAATATCGAGCTGCATCGGTAACAATCCTGAGCACGAATGATAGGGCTCCCTGCCAAATAAGCCTGCCCAATATGAGGAGAATGGCCACTAATACGCCGCCGATACCTACAGCGGAGCGAGTCCCATCTACCACTGCCCAAGTTACGACGCCAGTCACGACTAGTGCCAAAAGAATGAAAGCGACACCTATAAAAAACGCTTTGAGATATTTATCCCCACCCAAGTGGCCGACATCTTTTCAGGTCTTTAAATGGAGTACGGAATAGCCTAATTAGCCAGGTGGCAAGGTGACTAAACCTCGCTTTCCGCATATAGTGCCCAGTAGAACTCGTAACAATGGATTTCCGAGTCGTTATTCGGCTTTACGTCGAGTCTTCGTACTTCGAAGGAATCAGAGAGCTTGTCGGGCTTTTTTCGGGGCGGGCCGAAAACGTCCGACACGAATCACGCAATGTGGCCATGGGCCTTTGCTCGCCAATGCCATGTATGAGTACGACAGCGATCTTTGACATGCTATGTCCTCTGAAGTCCCTGTCATGTAACGGCCGCGGAAATAAACCCACTAGATACGCGTACGGGTTTGATACTAGTTTTTCTACTCCGAACAACCGTTCTGTCTATATGAAACTTTTATGTATTACTATACGCAGCAGAAGGTATTCAATGTAATCAACTTGTGATCTTGAAATAGCAAAGCAACAGCAGATTTCTGATCCACTCTAAAACCACTCCACTCGGTGTCGAGCGGGAGATGTCAAGCCGCCACTCTCCCATACTGATGATCCCGTCAGATGTTGTAAATCGATCAGGGGAGTACCAGTGGTTTTGACCAACGCTTTCGGCGCACTGCCTAATGGCGCCTCAAGCGACATATCAAGACTTGAAACAACCGAGGAGTCTGTTCCTGTATCCACCAGCACTTCGAATCTTTGAATCTCAATCTTATTTCCTTGATAGAGATAGGGGAGCAACTCCTGATTTAAAAGAAACACAAGTGATCTGTTCGTATCGGATAATCCTTCTCGGTCCATCTTGCTGTGCCACTTGTTTGAAAAGAGTTGGCGAAAGCTGACCGCCTGGAGCAGTTCGGTCTGGCTCGAATTTTGTGCCAGGGTTGTGAATCGCTCCGCCAATGCCTTCTGTGCCTTATCAGCAAGAAGTCCATCGCTGCGAGCGGTATAGCGCAGATGATGATTACATCTGTGATGGTGCTGTAGTCAAATTGCCGCCACTGTTTGGGCAACTTCAGTCGCCAGGTACTGATCGCACCTGCCCCTTCGAAAGGCAAAAAGCGCTCGTCACGCAGATTGGCCTTGTAAAGACCCGTGTCGTTCTGCCCACTACTCGTGACGATGGTGTCTTTGCCAGAGTTTAGGATCACTTGATAGTTGCCTTCATCGTAGTACGCTGTTCCATCCGCAACTTTTGGGGAACGGCGAATCTTGGACGACAGCAACTCCAATGAGCAATGGACACCGGTAAAAGGCCCCGTAACCGCCGGCAGACTGATCGCAACGGAACGGATCCGGCGCATGTAGTGTCCAACCATGCCCTGCATATCCTGGTCGAACAGAAATTCCGGCAATTCGAATTCGCATTCACCCTGCTCTTTCAACAAAAACAAGGCTACCGGATTCAGGCGGGCCAGTGAGATATGCTTGGTCAGTTCATGTTCCCGGCGGTTGGCGGACATATACTCCATATCCAGCCGTTTGAGGTCATGATGCAGGCGCTCACCGGCCAGCAAGCCCTTTTTCAGTCCATCCCAATGATCGGCCTTGATGAAATTTGGCGCGCCATCGGTGCCAAGCTCACGCATTAGTGCCAACTCGCATTGCCGGGAGACCTGATAGGCAAGCTCGTAGCTCTGAAAATAGCGGGCTGCCAGCTGCGACACCATCCACTCATACAGTGCTTCATTGGTGAACTTGTCCTGCATAGTTATCAGAGTCTGGTTCGAGTTTTCGGTCTGGGTTTCGTGGTTGGCCAAATCCTCCTCGGCGATTGCCTTTCGGATTGTTGCCGCCTCGATCTGTTTATCGAGACCTTCAATCTCCTTTTGGGCGAGATCTATTTGCAGACCCCAGTCGTCAGCGCGTCTTGTATAGCTACCCATCGTGGATACAACGCCACTAATGCTCGAAATCAGTGAAACGAGTACTCCGATTGCTTGTGCAACTCGACTCAGGCGTCACCGACGTTTGCCCCCCGGAAGTTCCTCCTAATGTGGTTACAAAGCCACCCTCTAAATTTGGTATCAAGCTGAGCGCAGCGGCACCAAACGTTGTACCTAACTGGCCGCCTTGAGGCCGAGACCCGCCGCATTCAGGCCCCGAGATCTGCTCCAAATGGATTGATAAACCCAGACTTCAACTTGTTATAGTGATCTCTGCGTATCTGTGCCGACCCCTTGGTTCGCTTGATCACATCCAATGCATGCTGAGCTTCAGTTTTCTGCTTCTCCTTCACTGCTTCCATAGCCTCGAGCAGATCCCTCTCCTGGGTGTTGCGCAATACAGCCAACCCTTCAGCATCCCGTTTCTCCAGCGCGGATAATAGAGCACCACCCAGGGACTTGACTTCGGCGCATAACTCGGTCGCTTTCTGCATCATCACCTGGAAACGATAGTGGGGTAAAGAGGCACCCAGATCGCCAAAAATAGAACCGAACTCGATACCCATGGCCTTCTGCTTTACGAGCAGTTCAGGATCTATTTGGTGCTGACAACAGAGGCAAGGCCAGTGCACGGCCCTCGATGTCCATGCAATGACGGATTTTGAGCAGTCTGTCTTCGACCAGATCCCATAAGCTGCCAGCTTCTGATCCTCGCCGGGCGCGAAAAATATAACGCTTCACTCCAAAGTGGTTTGGCCAATGAACCTATCAGCGATCCTGCACTTTTAGCGGGTACCGCTTTCTGCAGCCCGGATTGCTTACGCCAGCCGCAATCGCAGCCCTACTTAGCCCAGCAACAGCGCTGGTAGTAATCGGGGTTTCCTTGCCGGTTCGATAGCTTTCAACCTGTATCAATGCATTGGAAAAGGCATCAAGATCCGATTTCAACTCATTGATCAATGTCTTGTACGACTTGGGCGTACCCTTTCTCATGTAGATGGAATTTGCCGTGGCCGTGGTCCGAGCAGCTTGGCGGCGAGCACATAAAGCTGTGAGGCCTCGTTGATTTCCTCCGGGTCTGGCGCCGAAACAGCGAGTCGCCCCAGGCAACCAGATTGTCGATGTAGTGCATCACCACAGCCTTCTGGAAAGCGGTGGTACGGGTTCGCGCTACCAAATGAGGATTGAAGGCGTTGTGACGCCATTCGGCCACTTCCCGTTCCAGCTCCTGATCTCCTTCGGTAGAGGATTCATCAGACAGTGTCTGCAACAAGCGATCAACCTGATCTTTCAAGTACTGCCCGGAACTCATCTGTTGGAGTGGTTTTACCCGCCAGTATTTAGCCGGAGACTCCTCATCGGAGATATCGGTAGGATTGAAGATATAGTGAAACCACCGTTGAGCCTGATCGAATCTTTGCCGCGTGGAGAGCCGCGTCGCAACTAAAAAGGGAATGTGGAAGAAGATCTCCCAATTGTATTGGGAGTAAGCGCCAACAACAGAGAAATCTATATCTTCAACGGGATCAGGATCGACCAATACCTCGTCCACCCTGTTTCCGTTGCGGTCGATATTGATGTCGTCGATGTAGTACTCCTCACGCAGAAATCCCCTGTTATCCAACAAGAACTGGAGAAGCTTACCCTCTTTGGGGTCCTCTTCAACCAGACCGTCGCCTATCGAGGTCAATCGCACATCATAGAGTCCGCGCACTCCAAAGCGCTGGGTATTTTCCAGCATTGCACAGGTGTAGGGATGGTAGAAGGGCCGCATGCAATACCTGGCGTCCTCTATGTCAGCGCCGTTCCGGCCTTCAGGCCATTCGCAATAGAAGACGCGACTGGCGTCGTGGTAGAGCAACTCGGCCATCTGGAGCGAATTTGGTTTCACGTCACGCTCGTCGTCCATCCAGTAATCGTCCGGTCGATACTGGTGCAAGCTCGAACACGGTACACATCCACTTCGAAAGCATCACCATTTCCGCCGGCCAGATCCAGCAATGACGGGGCGATCTCGATCCGATGTTCGGGCAGAAGCTCACCTTCATCCAACTGGAGACGCAGAGGCGAAGGCCGATTCGGATCATCATCCGGGGTAACGGGTTCACCGGTGACCATTTGCCCACTGCCCAGGCCTAACATCTGATCCAGATCCGGCAGTTCGTTTAAATGCTGGAACATTCGCAGGAAAACATCTGTGGCAACCTCGGCGATGTTCGGTCGCTCCTGGGTATCAAAGGCTTCCAGCCGCCCTTCGCAACTGTTCATGCGGAAGTAGCCGATCTCGCGCGGTATGTTTGGCCAACTTTCCAACCTGTAATTGTCAGCAGATGAACCGAATTCCACAAGCGGGAGCGCAACCCGGCAGTGAATCAGTAGCTGATTACCTTCAGCGACCTCACCTTTGAAGGTGAACAACCGCTTTGACTCGGGTTTACCCGCAAGGGGAATCTCCGGCATCGACATCAACAGCATACTAACCACGTCGCGGAACATAACTTTCCCATCCGTGGTCTTCTTAGCTGCCCAGCGGTCGTTTTTGTATTCGCTCCAGGAGAGTTGGACCTCAAGACGCTTAGCAGGGAGCAGACTTAGAAATTGTCCTTGAAGTTGTGAACCAACCAAATTTGCAATCTGACCAAGGAGCGAGTCTTCTGGGAAGTTGCCATACTGGTCGGGTAAGCCAATCTCTTCAAGAATCTGTTGAGGGTCAGTACTCGTCCCTACTTGAGTCAATGGCAACAATTCATCAAGGCTGTCAGAGAAAAAACTGTCATCGATTAGATTCCCTGTACCAAGGGTCCATGAGGAACTGCCATCGAACAAGCCACTAGTATCCAGCTCAATGGTACCAGTAAGAGACTTCAGTAATTTATTGACTTCATCAAATATCCAAGATCTCACTTGATCAACAGGGTTATTTGGCGCTGTTGCACTTGTCTCATGCCTGATAGACACAGCGTCAAATTTTTCACTGAAGTCTTTTAAACCCGTAAGCGCGTCATCTAGTCCCGATACCGCAGTCTCAATACCTTCACTGAGGTTGGTTTGTAATGTATTGAGACTTTGTCCTAAATCGTCCATGAGCCGTGCGATATTGCGGAGTGCTTCTTCTAGTAACTGAGTCGATCCCGAGAGAACAGAGCCTCCAAACCCTAAAAACAGTTCACCGAACTTACCATAAAGTTTTTGGAGCAAAAGCGACAGCTTGTAGTTGAACATAAACAGCCCCATGATCTGCCGTCAAGCTGACCCAAGGGCGCATCCTCCTTCTCGGTGAAGGTCGGCCAGAACAGGTACATGCGCCGGTTGTAGACGATGGGGATCAGGTGATCGCCGGCGATCTCCAAGTCCACCCGTTCCCAGGGCGTCCAGACAGCGTTTTCGCGGCGTTGACGCCAGTAGTATTGATGCGGCGTATCACGAGTGCGGGAGAAGACGTGCAGTATGCCGGTATCCTCTTCCCGGTACATACCGCAGGGTTGCAGGCGCGCGACCTCGTGCAGCTTCTCCAGATAGTGCAACAGGGCAGTCTCGGCGGTGGTATCGGTCAGATCGCTCTGTAGTAGCTCCGTTTCCAGCTCCTTGAAGAAAGGTGTCTTGTCATCCCGCAGATCGGGTTGAATCCAGTTTTCCGGATACAAAAAGAGCTGTCGATTGCCTTCCCATACCCGATAGTTCTTCATGATTTCCTATAGCGCTGCCCCTTCCGCGCTGATGGCAAGAGCGGGCTCGTGATTCATGATGACACGCTGCACGAATTGCTGGACCGAGGCTGTCGCCTGCAAAATGCGGGAGGTCATCATGCAGGGGCTCATCTCCACATCGATGAGAAACCGGTCGTATAGATCATCGGCGCGCTTGAGTTCCCACTGTTGCATCAAACAGTCAACCAGTGCGGCTCTCTGTTGTTCCCTCAGCTGATCTCGCAAGGGTTTTGCCGCCGCGTTCCAACCGGAACCCCAGCGGGCTCGCAGCGCATTGCGAATGCGAGCCGCCGACTGTTTATTCGCCTCGACAGCATCGGCGGCGATTAGATCAGCAGTAGTGCGGCGTTATCGCCTGCGCCCAATCCACACCGCCGAGAGAGCCGTATGACCGAAGCCTCCACTCCAGTGGCAGCCGCTCGTCATGGAAGTGTGACGGGAACACAGGTGCCAGGAGACCCTGTTTTACATTTGCGTTGGTTGCCGATGGGTCACCGACGAGCGCTTTGATCTGCTCTTCCGCCCAGCCGGTCAGTTCGGCCAGCAGTTCGGTGTAGCGCTGCTGGGCGTTGACTGGATCGGCAGACGCATCCGGAGTCGATGCAACCTGGATCAACTCGAAGACGCGTTCTTGCTGATGTTCCGTCAATTGATCGCGAAAACGGGTGAGCCTGGCTAAACGCAGCAGGCGATCCAGGGTGGCCAACGGTTGCGGTGTCGACTGGCTGATATCAACAGTAAAGGCCGTTGGATCGAGCGAATCCGTATGCTTTCGGACAGCTGCGAGCCCTTCCAATGCATTCGCTGTCAGTCCAAGTCTGGAAACCATCAACGCGAAGCGGTGAAAACGGATGAGGGGGTGGTTCAACTTTATCTTTCGCCTGAACATCATCTAACGATAAAAGCTCCGGCAAAGCCTTGCTTGCAGAAGGAGTGGAATCTTCTTTCAGATGGATCTGTTCCAACAACAGACTGCAGACATCTGTACCAATATCGAACCGTTCTAAAGTGCTATGGCCAGGGCCTTGTTACGAATCAGAGCCGTGGCATCACTACCCGAGACCGCTCTGTTGTCGCCAACTGTGACTGTCGCCTCAGCAGGCGCTTCAATTTGGGCGAGTGTCTGCTTCAGCAACCCAATGGTCTCTGTGATCCATTGTTCGGCTGGCGCCAGGGTGGCGCCATCCTTACGCTTCAATTTACTGGTCAGGTAGTGCAGTTCATCGAAGCTGAAATCGCTTTGTTTGATCGCATGAACCCGCGACTGAAAACGCAGCGTCTGAAAGGTAGCAGACCATTCACTTGGCGCCATAAAGGGGTCGAAACCCATCAGCTTCTTGGCAAGTAAATAGTTACTGATATCGAGATCCAAAGCGCGCGCCAGGGAGGTGTGACGATACAGGCAGGATAGCGTCGATAGATTCAGTTTCGCGTCCGTCAGTGCCAGGTCAGCCTCCAGCAAACACAAATCTGCGGGGCTCAGACCCACAATCCCGGCAATCAAGTCCACATAGGATTGTCGCTCCGCCGGTGGGTTCTTTAGTTCGGTGCGAGCACTATTGAGCGAGAATGCTTTTGTTCGAGGGTCATCCATATGTACCGCAGGTGACAACTGTTCATAGAAGGAATCACGTGGGGGGATTCCTTCAACTGTATAGTCAGCGGTATCGATGTTCGACCACCAGCTCAACAGCTCGACCAGTTCGACGCCGAGCCGCTCTTTCATCTCGACCAGGTGAGCAAGTTTGATCAGGAACGCTGCATCGAGTGCGGGTGCTTCGCCAGCCTTTGCCTTGTCATCCAGGGCCATGACGGCCTGGTCCATTTCGATCAGGCTCCACCCAAGGGTCTGACGTAACCGCAAGAAGCGGTGCAGGTAGACGGCCATCGCTTCGGTCACCCCTTGAGCTTGATCCTGGCGGGATCACAGCTGGCCGGTGTCCGGGTTCCAGGTAGAGATCCTTGAACCGGCCCACTGACTTCAAGATGGTAAGCAGCATCAACTCTTCGTACTTGAGACCGCTGCGTTCCAGGAAGCTGTCGGCTGTCGACAAGGCCTTAAGCGCTGTTTGCCAGGCAGTCGCGCCCGAGTCGCTATAACCCCAAGCCACTGGGGTCTGACTTTGTGGGTTGGTCCCGCTGATCAGGTCCCACTGCACACGGGAGAGCCCAAGCCGCGCCATGGCCCAATATTCGGTGAGCCTGGGACTGTTCGATTCGGGAAGGTCTTGTCCAGATCCGTGGTTGCAGGATCGATTGCGGGCAGTGGTCGAAAGGTCTCCAGCAGCTCGCTGTGACTCGTACCCAACTCCGGCAATAGCAGCCCGCTCTCCGCATGCCAGATGTCGAACGGCAGGCTCAGCGGAAAAACCGCTTGCGCCAGGTTTTCATAGGCCTGCGCGTTGAAATGCTCCGGCAGGGCACCCAGTTGCTCAGCGCTCAACTCGGTCTGGTGGCTGTGCCCCGTAGTACTACCGGCTGCTGCCTGCTCCAGGATCTCCATCACCAGATCCACATAGGGCAGCGGCGTATCGCTGTTGATACAGCTCAACTCGATCTCCGCTATATCCGGTCGGCGCGCCTGGGGTGGATCGACCAGTTTCAGTTTCCCACCTTCCAGGCGGTAACGGTCGGTCAGTGCATCGAGACCGCTGACGGTGCCACCACCGCTGTCTGGCCCCTGAATCTCTCGTTGGATGAATGAGAGCAGGTCCGCGAGATAAGCGGCAGGACTCAACACCGAGGCGCAGTGCTCCACGCCACAGCTGTCCAAAGAGCCGAACAGGGCCTTGTAATCAGGGTTTTCGGTGTCGAGAGCCTGCTCTTTTGCAATACTGGGCAGCGTGGGAGCAACGATCTCCTGTCGGATGGCGGTCAGTATGCCAATATTTTCGGTCACCTGCTTGACAGACCGATCATAGATCGCCTTGGCAGACCGCTTATCCAGGTTATTATCCTTAGTTACTTCGTCAAGAAACCTGTCACTTCCCTTGGCCGCAATCTTGCTGGCCGAGTCCAGATCGGACTTCAACAGCACGGCGGCCCGGGCGGGATCCCGGTCCAGCCGAAAGACCCGTTGCAGTCGTTGCAGCTTCTCGGTGGCCTCTTTCAGCTTGTTGTCCGAATTCAGCGCCAGTTCGGTGGCTTTCTCTTTCAGGTAAGGCTTGACTCTAGCCTGGTCGAGTTCAAACTCAGCGTTCTTTTCCAGTATCTTCTCAAGCAGCGATACGGCCGGATCGTTGCTCACCCTCTGCTCGGGGCTGCGTTTGAGCCCATAGGTAAAGCTCAGCGATGGGTAGGCGGAAGCAACCCGGTCATAGATGCGGCGGGCAAAATTCTCGCGCTTTTTCTCGACCGTATCACCCGGTAGGTCCGGCGGCAGATCACTGGCGTTGGATTGCGCCACCAGGCTTTCCCATGCCTTCAGGTCATAACTCTTGGCAAGCTCACGCACACTGTGTTCTTTGCCGTCCGCGGCGAGCTTCGCATTGAGTGCCTTAACCGTGGCGGCATGATCATCGGTCAACCTGGCGCTCTCGAAGGCGAAAGTGACCCGCTGTTCCATTTGCGGATCGAGGCCCGCCGCCTTTACCGCTTCGCGCCAGGTGGCACGACGCCAGAGGGGCTTGCCGGCCAGAGCGCGACCCAACTTAACCTGATTAGCCGGGTCAACTGCACCTGCCTCCAGCAGCTCCATGGTCTTGATTCTGCGGCCGGGCAAGGGCTGCTTGATCAACCGCTCCGCACGTAATTCCGCGATGCGTTCAAAGGCCTGATCGATATCGGCATCACTCGGTGGTGAGATCAGCTGGGTATCATCGGCTTTCGCAGCCTGAAGGATTTTTTTCAAGCGGTCATCGGACTCGTCGAGCAGCTGATCTACGTCTTTCGTTATACCTTGGCGCATAAGGCTGTAGTAAAACCACTCGGGCAGTTTGGTTTCTGCAGAGAGTTGTTTGGCCTTATGTCGTGCCTGGATACGCGCCTTAGGAATACGGGTCGTCTGCGACAGAAACTCCAGTTGCTGATCATCGAGCTCTTCTAGCCTGCTGCGATCGAGGGCCTTTGAAAGCTTGGCGTCCAGCCGTTCGATTTCCGGTTGGTCGATGACCTGGAATATGAAACGTTCCACCGGGCGTGCGTTGAACCGCTGCTGCGGACGCACGAGTGGCTTACCATTCCGATCAGTGACTTTAACCTCCAGGTTGGGTACGCCCCGATCCGGATCGAGCAGGTCACTGCGCTCGAAGCTCAGATCGAACTTTCCCTTCTCATCGCTCTTCTTTACATCCAGAGATTTCAGTGCGCGCAATCCCTTGTCGGGCAAGCCTGGCATCCAATCGTTCGATTTCCGGTTGGTCGATGACCTGGATCACGAAGCGTTCCACTGGCCGTGCATTGTAGCGCCGTTGGGGACGTGCGAGTGGTTCGTCGTTCTGATCGGTGACTCTTACCTCAAGGTTGAGTATGCCACGATCCGGTTCGAGCAGGTCACTAGGCTCAAAACTCAGCTCGAACTTTCCCTTTTCATCGGTCTTCTTTATACCCAGAGATCTCAGTGCTCGTAATCCCTTGTCAAGACCTCGATCTTCACCCCTTCGACAGGTGTCTTATCCTCACGAAACACGGCGCCGACCACGGAAAACCCGGGGCGCGTTGGGGGACCCGGTGGGGGCGTCTACCCGGAGTGCTACCGCCAACCTGCTGTCCGTACGCCTCATTCAATGCCTTTGCCGTTTCCTCGTCGACCATGTTAGCAACAGGCAACCCTTTATCGGCCTGAAATTTCTTAACCGCCTTATTAGTCGATGCCCCGTAACGTCTTGCGGTGATTTCTGCGGATACGATCGGGTAACCCGAGTGCCTGAAGTATTTCCTGCAGATCGGCGATTTCTGCTCGGTTACTCTGACGAATCTTGAGCGGATAAGTGACGGTCGGCATTGCAGGGCTCCTCCAGATTATTTTGGTTTGTTATCCTTGGCCAAGTATTGTTATACTTTTATTGCTGCAGCAGAATCGCAAATGTCTACCTATTCATAAAATTCACAGAAAGCCATGGCTG
Organism: uncultured Gammaproteobacteria bacterium; assembly: GCA_963753615.1. Lineage (GTDB taxonomy): Bacteria > Pseudomonadota > Gammaproteobacteria > Chromatiales > Chromatiaceae > CAVWCW01. The sequence goes on along the minus strand of CAVWCW010000003.1, from coordinate 299,896 downwards.
TCCCCATTTGTTCCCGATTGTTTTCTTTGGCCCTGTTCTTTTGCTTTCTACTAAAGCAATAGATCGAGCGCTTTAGCTATTTTAGAATCGTGGTCTCTTCCGAATAACCGTTAGTCTCCTTAGAATCACTGCAATCTCCGGACTAGAAACCCATCCAGCTTGGAAGGTATTCATGCGCCATTCTCTCGAGTTCCTGCTCTGGATCTACAGCATCCTTTACTGCCCACCCAACATCCTCGACCATTAAAGCGGCATCCGCAGTTTGGCTTACAACAGGAATTTCAGAGGCACCAACCGCTTCAAGCGTGGCTCTTCTAACATTCCCTTTTGCCAATTCATCCGCCACGCCGTCGGCACCTGCTGCAGTTCCGACCCCAGGCGATAGCCTCGCACCACGCTTTGCCACAACTCCAACGACTCGCGCCGATTCCTTTCTTTTTTACAGATGATGAGACTGGGGCTGATACAGGCACCTTCAGTTTGCTTTCAGGTCTGGGCACAGGCTCAAGTGCCTTCCCCGTGCTAGGATCAATTGGTGCTTTGGCTTGTGCACCAGGTTCAGGAACGCGCTCTAGAACCCTGCCGGTTTCTGGATCGACCGGCGCCCCTTTGTCCAGCATCGCAAGACCACTGTTTCTCAATTTTTCTACATCTCGCTGGTCCATCGGCAGATTGTCGGTATCGCCATTTGACCTCAGCCGCAGCGTCCAGCTGCCCTTGTGGACTTAACTTCCCCCCGTTAGCCGCCTTACTTCTATCAACTGCGTCATCGATTAGACCTTTCTTGGGAGCGATGTCTCGTAGTCGTCTTGCTACGTCCCGTTTGGTCTTTCACTTCTACATCCAACCCTTTTCCTTTTCGGCTGTGTAGTTCCTGCATTTCCTGTTTGTCCCAATCCTGCTTACTGATACCAGATTCAGACGCGTGACGAGCAGCTGTGTATGGCCTGCTTGCACAGTGCTGCCTTTACCCATTCCTGCCTCGGCTCGGTACTTTGCTGCTTGCTTGTTTCCGTATCTCCTTGCCTCTTCTTATTCATTGGCTTATCTGCTGGAGATAATGATGTGCGAATCATCGACCAAGTTCACTTTCAGCTTGCCTTTATTTAGATCTGTAACCACGTCGTTTAGATCGCTAAAATCTTCCGCAGACCTACCATCTGAATCCCTAAAACGGATCGGATTTACTCGGCAATAACAATAAAGACACATGCTATCCACTAAACTTAAAGGATCTGTGCTCACCATCTCCCCAGATATGGGCTGTAATAACGTGCTCCGTGAAAATAGAAGCCACTCTCCTCATCTCGCTCTTTACCTGTATGGCTATACCGTTTAGGTATTTGAGTCTGACTGCGAACTAGGTGATACGAAGTGGTCCCATAAGGTGTGTACTCCTCGTAAGAAGAGGGGCTCTGCGAGACTATTCAACTCCAAACTCACCGACCCCAAATGATTACCAAGCTGATATCGAACAAGTTGTAGCGGAGACCCATCATCCCCAACCGTCCGTGACTCAACCAACGCAATCCGTTGTCTGTCATCCATCACATGCAGCGTCTCGCGCTCCAGCGCTATATCAACGCCATTCGTTTCGTACTCCCGATACCCCTCAAATCCACCCAGATAGATCCGCTCCGATTTGATTGATCTGGTCACTCCATCCGCACTGATCCGTGCAGTCACCTTGCGCACTCTCTGCCCTGCACCGTCGTAGACGTAATAGGTCGCCTCCGGCGGATCGCCTACATTAACCGCCTGCCTGGCAGTGGCCTGCAGTTGATCGCGGAAGTCCCAACGCATCAAAGTCAAGTGGGGCATCTGATCCATGTTGCCGTGAGGATCGTGGTGATACGGCTCCAATCGATCGGAGTCAGACCCGGGTGGAGGTAAGCTGGTTGCTGACTTTCATTGGGTCGAGCAGGCTGAGCTCGGCGTAGCTGTAGTTTCTTGTCCAACCTGGATGGGCGGGGTCGATACCGCGATGCTGCATCTTGAGGATGTTGCCGACGGCGTCGTAGACGTATTTCCTCCTCGTAACGGCCCATGGCGTTGCCCGTCTCCAGGTTAAGGTAACCGGGTGTTGAGTTCGTCAAACGGCTTGGGCGCGCGCGGACCGTTTTGACCCAGATGTCGTCACGGCCTGTAGCCTTGGTAGAGGCGGTGCAATGGATCATAGAAGTAGTCGTTACTCGGTTCGACGCGCCGGTTTCTTGAAGAAGATCGGTTCGTGTGCGTTCGTCACGAATGTGGGTGATGTTGCCGACGGGGTCGTAGGTGTAGTGCAGGTTTTGCAGGCCGCAGCTTTCACGCGTTGCCGACGGATTCGCGGGGCAGTCATCCGGGAACTCGCTGGGCCGCCGGGTGGTCTTCAAATGTATCAGCCGAAAGGTATCCGGGTCGTAACGGTAACGGGTGTTTGCCCCCGTTGCCATATTCGATAAGCGAGCGTTGGCCCTTGGCATCATAGTCGATGTTGGTCACGGCCTTCAGGTTGGCGGTGCCGGGGTCGAGCCACGATCCGGTCGGTTCCGCTGCTTGATCCAACCAGGCGTTGAGGCGCTCGAGCAGATTGGCCTCGTTATAGACGGGCTGAATGACGTTGCCCCTGAGTGGCCGGCCGGTTGCTGTGGGGGGCGATCATCTGGATCGGCCGGTTCAGGGCGTCATAGGTCGTGGATTGGCCGAAGACCTCGCTTTGCAGTGCCGGGTCTTGGCTTCCAGTCCGGGATGCCGAAGTAGTCGTCCACCAACTGCCGGCTGGAGCGCAGCGCATTGCCCTTGAAGTCGAAGGCCTGGCTGGTGACGATGCCGGCGCCGTCGTACTGGCGGAAAGGGCGTGTCCGCAGGTTCAAGTCAAAATCGTTGGGCTGGCCCTCCCCATAACTCGATGCGTTCGAACCGGATCTCGCGCCCGAGGGTTCAGAGATACCAATGCTCTGAATCGGTACCCTTCACATAACGGGCCGGGGGCGGCGGAGGATAGCCGTTCTGGCTGATCGGAGCAGACGCCCTCAGCTATCCCCGGCACGGATCGGCTGGCCCGCTACGTCGTTCAGGCTCCAACGCTCGCCGGCCTCCATGCTGGCCTGGTGTACCTGGTTACCCCAGCATGTCGTAGTCGTATTCCATCACTACCCGCTCCAGGGCGTCGGTTACGGCGCGCTGATTGCCCTCCAGATCCAGCTTGACGCGGGTGTGGTAGCGCTGCTGGACGTCATTTTCGTCCTTTCATAGGCAATGTTCAGAAAAGGCCGACCCGGGCATCGAGATAAGCCACTGCCGGGGTATCGGCATGGGGCAGGGTCCGTTCCCGGGCCTTGTGTTTTGGGTCGCTGACTACGCCGGTTTCCCGCTAAGCTCCTTCCAGGTCTGCCAGGACTCACCCGTCCGCTCCACCTCTGCGTGGATATAAGGCCGCACAAAACCGCGGACATCCTGATCATCGGCTCGGGCGCATCGACCATGTCGTTGGCATCCCAGGTGGTCTGCTTCCAGGGGTCGAGGACCACCTTGATAGCTGTGATCCGGATTAATGGTGGCAACCGCGCCACCGGCTGGTCTGAAGGGTCGGGCTCACTCCCTCCTCACGCCCAAACAGGAAACATGGGTATCATCGAAGAAGGGCTCGAACTGTCGGACCGGTTGGCCCTTGTTGTTGAATAGGGTCCAACCGCTGCCGACCCATCTTTTTGCAACTGTTGGTGAATGGGGATCATTGGGGTCAGGCGGCCGCTCGGCCTGGATCTTTTGCTGTATGACGCGCCCGAAGCCGTCCGAGTAGGCAAGGCCGACCTGGATTCTGAGACCCTGTGGCGGCAAGGAGTCACTGACATGGGTCTCCCGGCTGAGGGTGGCGGCGAAGGTCGGTGGCTTCTGCTTCGGGTCCGGCTCACGTGCATAGGCATGCAGGTCATAGACGATTCGAGGTGGTGGCGTCACCGAGCAGCGCAGCGGCCTTGCCGGCGGGATCAGCGATAAAGGCATCGAGCTCTTTGGGTGAGGTCGGGCGGAACCCGGTGAGCGAATCACCCAGGTTTTCTTCCGGCTTGCCCACGACCGCCGTTCCGGCCACCAACCCCAGACGTCGAAGGGGACCTCGGCCCGATTACGATTGGCATCCATCATCAACCGGGGTTGCAGCATCCGGTTCATTTCCCTGTTTCGCCAGGTCACCATTCAGAGCCCGTTCTCCGACGGTCACCTGGTTGCCGATCGCATCCCGGGTCTCGACCAATAAAAGATCGTAATCGTCGTAACGGAGCAGTGGTGGATGCGCCGAATGGATCGACATAGCGCCTGGGCAGGTAGAAGTGGGCCTGAGCCTGCGCCAATTCCTGCGGTGGGGGTCACCCTCCTTTCCGTAAAATAGAGCTGGCCTGAGGGTATCCACCAACCGTCGGGCCCAGAAAGCCGATACATAACCGCCTTCTTGCAGCATGCTCTCGTCGACGCGCCCGCCGAAGAGGTCCGCTACCAGTCCAGGGGTGAAGGCGAGTTGGTAACTCTCATAAGGTAAGGCCAGGGACTGCAACTCACCCCGGCGGCAACGGGCCAGTAGAGGTTGTCGCGCCGGTAGAGAGGTGCGCACCTGTTCGATCAGGCGTTTTTCCAGGACGCCGGCGTTTTCTGCCTGTTCGTAATCCAGCACTTGTGCCGTGTCGAAGGCGGTCGTAAGTTCCGTCAGGTTAAAACGGGGTCGCCCAGGGTGGCCGGCTGAGTCCGGTGAGTTCATAGGTCCTGGTTTCGCAACCCAGCGGGGTGCGATAGGCATCGGGCTGATCGATGCGATTGGTGACAGTGTTTTTCGTGAGGGTAATCAGGATCTTGGTCTGCTCCAGTTGATCCCGTGCCTCGAGATCCGGATCGGGCTGGCGCAGAGCCGTAGCCCACTGCAGCCGAGCGCAGCACGTTGCCGAAGTCATCCACCTCCAGGGTCAGGCCTGTGGCTGACACGAGGGGGTCAGCGGGATTGCGTTCGTAGTGGTACTGCAACGCCTCGCGCGAATGCACCCAGAAAGACGGCATGCCGGTTGTCCAGCCTTGGGCTGTATCCGTCAGCAAGCCATAGTTTGTTTCTGCAACGCTATAGGGGTGGCCCTCTCTGAGCCGAGCCATCCGAGCGCATAAACTTCCTGGCGCAGCATCGTTCCTTTGAGAGCCGGGCAGCTTCTCTGGTCTTCGCCGGTGAGGTCGGGTGGCAGCACGGTATCAGGCAGCAGCTGCGCGGCGATATCGTCTGGGCTCAGCCCCGGCTCCTGAAAGTACTCCTTCTCAAACTGTCGCGTGATGCGCCCGCCCTCCCGGTAGGCGCCGGTGTGGAACCAGGTTTTGGTCAGGACCGGCGGCACATGGGAAGCCTGATCGATATTCTCGCCAGTGGAGAAGTTTTCGCTCTGGCCAGAGGGTGGCGAGCGCTTCAGTGTCCGATTTGCTTTACCATCCCGAAGCCGCGGAATTCGCGTTCGATGCCGTCGAAATAGCCGTGGTGATAGGCATAGCGGGTGACGAAGCGGTTCCGGCTGATATGGTCATAGGTCTCAACCCGTTCGACGACATGAACTGGAAAGGGCAGCCTGGTCAGCCAGGGCCTGCCGGCCTGTTTGTCGGCCAGATAGAATTTGGTGGAAGGGGCGTAGCGGACGACCGTCTCTGCGCCCAGGTTATTCCTAGTGGCGATCATTAGGTGGGGCTTTTGCCCGCCCATGAGATCGATATAGCGCATCGGCCGGTCGCCCGTCCCCGGGCAGCATTGAAGACCAGACCAGGCAGGCGGTACCGTTCCCCAACAGGTCGACCACGGTGACCGAAGTGAGGTCATTGGTGTCGGGAAATGATCCAGCTGCTCGGCATCCTGCCAGCTGTTGCCGGCGCAGTTGCGATAGATTTCGCATGGTATCCTGGGCCAGGTAGATGATGTCAGTGGTTCCGGATCCGTCGATGTCTGCCAGGCGGATCCGCTGCTGGTCGAAATGATCCGGTGTATCAAAGTGGGGGCGTTGTCCATCGTGACCTTGGCGTCAAAACGGCCATAGCCGAGATTGGGCCAGTAGCAAATTTCACCGTTGCGGATACGCGCCAGGTCCGTGAGATCCCCGGAGAGGTCGGCCAGATAAATGGATTGGGTGCCGTCGGCGAATACGAGCCGTGTCCCTGCTCCTCATCAAATACCTTGCGTTGTTGTTCGGCCGGGCCATAGCCGGCCTCTCCCAGCGAGAGATGCCGGGTGAAAACGTTATCCTGGGTGATCAAGATGTCGGCATGGCCGTCGCCGCTCAGATCCACAAAGCGCAGGTTGGGATCGTACCAATCGATGTTGGGCAGTGTGGTAAAGGCCGAAACGACAGCCACCGTTCATCCTGGTGCGTTCATAGAAACCGGGGGTCGGCGGTTCAAGCACCACGGTCCAACTGGCCATCCCCGGCCAGGTCCAGCAGTTGCTGCCGCCCACCGTTCAGGGCGGCCAGGGATGGTTTTTCGGACAAGCTCTGAGGCCGAATTTGCCGTCCCGATGTTTGGTTTGTAGAACCAGGCATCCGCCTGCTCGGTCAATATACCGGAAAGGCCTTCCCCATCCAGGTCGACCCAGCGATACAGGCTTCCGTCCAGGCCGTGGGGTAGATCTCCAGGCTGTCGTGATCAAGGTGGCGGATCGTCGCTGATCTCAGCCTGGCTGTAGTCAAATTCCAGCGGCGGTAAGGACCCGCAGGTAGCGACCGTTCGGCTGTCGGATGTACCCCGCTTGACTCGACGATGGGATGAAAGAGGCAACGGGGCTCTCTTCATATTAGAAACGAGTTGAACGGACGAGATAGTCCGGTGTACCAACTCCGGCTCGAAATGGTGGAACATGAGGACTCGGCGGCAGAGGCGGTAGGTACGAACTTCGAAGCCCGCCCGATAGCCAGAAAAAGGTCCTGACGAACCGGCCAAGTCGAAGAGCCAGCCAAGGCTTCGACGAATCATGCCCCTCGGGATCTGATCCAGCAGCTGGTAATGACCGCTCCCCATAGTCAAAGACCACTTCGAACAGCCAGTCGTCACGCAGGGCCAACTCTTCGGCTGCAATTCTCGGGGTTTTATTGCCGTACTTGATGCGTTTCAGGTAACGCTGGGCAAAGCCCGGTCCATTCAGTCGATTGCGTTCCTCCGGTCGCTCTGGGTCGATTCCGATTCTGTTCTCAGGAACATACTCATAATAGATCGCATTGCCTTTGTCGTCATAGCTTGCGCAGATCAACCAGCTGAACACCCGTGAAGGATCAGCGGGATCGGCTATCCTCGATTCGGCGGTCGTACCATATAGGGTTGTGACATTGTCCCGCGAGATAGAGCGCCAGTGGACCTCGCCCGATAGTTTGTTGGTCCAGCGTTCGATGCGTGCGAATAGCCCCTCGATACGGGGTCGAAACATTCAATGCGGAAGTCCGTTCCAGCAACAGTACGTTCAACTTGCTTACGTATATGGCTGCCGCCTGCCTCAATCAGGAGCGGAACCAGGTCTTCTGCGCCGGATAGTATAAATTCGTCAGACTCTTCAGCATCGAGATAGCGCGGCAAGCCCTTGTCTGTCTTGCGGGCAATAGAAGGAAGCGAGAGTGACCAGCCAAAACCGAAGGGGCCGTTGCCGGAACCCGAATCATAAGAGAGTGATAGCTGGGGGCCGAACCCGGAGCGACCGGGGCTGGTAGCAATCGGCACGGACATGGAACCGGTACCTGTTACCGGGTTCGCGGCAAATTTCTCGCCCATACCGCGAATGGCGCCACCACCCTTGGGTAGACTTATCGAGGGTGGCGATGAAACTGCTGTCCGTGTTTGTTGGGTCTCACTAGTGTCTGGGGCAGTCATCCCTGCTCCTTCACGATCTTTTTCTGGATTCTTATTCCTACCTGAGTTTTTAGTCTAGTACACAACTGGGTTATTTCAACTAAAGAGTAAATGGCCTATCGTTGAGCATCAAATCAGGGAACCGAGACCTGCCAACCGTCTGGCTCGATTCAAGACATCTCTTTGGGCTTCGGTTCGAATAGGGATGGTTCGTTGTTTGCCCCGTTTGGTCCAGCTGGCTTTGAGCATTAGATGGTCACCACGATCCGCAAAACTGGGCTGGAACTTGATCGCCTCTTCCTTACGTAGGCCAAAGGCCTGTTGCAATTCCAGGCTCATACGGACATGTTCATCACGTACCTTGTCCAGTTGCGAAGATGTGCGACTCTTGGCCTTGGACTCATTGGTGCCAAAACGGCGGTCTGGGATACCGTAGTACTCATTCGATCGAGCTACCACGTTTTGGAGATCGCCCCTCGGGTTTACCCACGGAGCACTACCAAACTTCTGAGAGTATGGAGTTATGAACACATCAAAACGATATTCGCTCAGAGTCTCAGGGAACGGGCCGCCATACCTCGATAGCCCAGTGCATGGAGCTGGTTGGCCATCAGGGTCAACATGCGCTCGCGCTTGACTTGGGTGGCATAGCTGCCCTCTCAACATTGCCGGCAGAGTTGTTTCAGTTGGTAGTTCAGGTCCCTCATAGGTGTATTGGCTTTCTGCTAAGTGTTTCTGACCCACTTGGCAGGCGTGGCTGGCAAGCCCGCTGGCGCGGAACGGTCATGGGACAAAATGCCCATGAGAGCTGGCTGTACCTGGCAGTGGTGATCGAACTGTACTCGCGCAAGGTGATTGACTGGTCGATGGGCAAGCGTCTCGCCAGCAGCTTGGGCTGCGATGCGCTACAGATGGCGCTGTGGCGGCGCAAGCCGCCCAAGGGGCAGCTGATCCATCATTCGGATCGCCGCGTGCAGTACGCCAGCCGGGCCTTCCGCAGGGTGCTCAAGGCCCACGGGATCGAGGGCAGCATGAGCCGAAAGGGCGACTGCTGGGAGCGCGAAGCCTGCCCTCCGGGGTATAACGCGGTGGTTGAGAGCTTTTTCGGATCATTGAAGTCGGAACGGGTTCACTGGCGGAACTACCAAAGCCGAGAACAGGCCCGGGCTGACATCGTCGAATACATCGGCATGTTCTACAACCGGCGGCTCCATTCCTATCTGGGTTACCAAAGCCCAGACGAGTTTGAAAGAAACGACCAGCTGGCCGATGCGGCTTAACTAGGGTATCCGCTACGACTTGACCACGTCAGGTCGTTGAGCTCGATAAAGGCCTCGTACTTGAGCTTGCGCCGGGTCTGCGTGAAAGCAGCACTGGTGATCTCGCGCTGCGGGACCTCATGCCCGAGCAGTTGCACGTAGAAACTATCCAGCTCGTACTGGATGGCGCTTTTGAGCAGATTCATCAGGAACAGCACCAGGGATTGAAAGGCAAGGCTACGCTTGCGGGTGAAATCCGAGGGCGATTCGCGGTTTCGGGAAACGAATTCGCGGTCCACCAGCGCTCGATGGATAGCGCATAAGGGATTTCTAATATATTTCTGCCCGATCCCCGCCGTTGGTCAAGCGATTTCTGCGAAAAGTTGTCATACACGCACCCCATGCTAAAATTCAATCAGTGCACATAATTATAACATTTTCTATTAGATACGCTTAAGTTAATGGCATTGGGTCATGGGGTAATGGAAGCATTCCATAATTACCGAAACGTTGGGCCATATAGAGAGGCTATTACAATGAAAGAATACAAAGGCAGCTGCCATTGTGGAGCAATTTCCTTTTCTTTTAAACACGAAGGAATCGGCACGGGACTGAGATGCAACTGCTCAATCTGCAGACGCAAAGGCGCAGTAATGTCGGCGTTTACACTTGCCCCAGAGGAAATCGAGATTAAAGAGAAAAATGAGGCATTGAGTCTGTATCAATTCGGCACGAAGGTAGCTAACCATTATTTCTGCAAAATCTGCGGCATCTATCCGTTTCACCAGACCTTGAGAAAGCCCGGTCATTATAGAGTTAATCTCGGCTGTATCGATGATATCGATACAAATGCAATCGAAGTAAAAGTGTTCGATGGAAAAAGCATCTAACGGCACCTAGCCATAGCATAGAATGCAGTCGGGGACGCGCCACGTTTCTTTTTGGGCTTGGCGAGGTCCGAGTCGCGGAGCTAGGCAACGGTTCCCGAAATACTTGTTGGATTTCGCAACCTTCCTTATTTCCTGCAACATCGGGCGCGATAATCGGGGAAGGAGGTCTGCTCGTGACGTTGTCCATCCGCACCAAACTGTTTCTCACCCTGTTGGTCGCCAGCGCCCTGGTGGTTACCGGCATGCTGGGTTTCATGCGCTGGTCATTCCAACGCGGGTTGGTGGAGTTCGCCACTAACCGCCAGGAAGAACGCATCGCGGCCATTGCCGACCGGCTGGCGGAACGTTATCGGGGAGATGGCGGCTGGGAGCGGTTGCGGAGCGACCGCCGGCTGTGGATCGCCACCCTGAGGGGCTGGAATATCGACCCCGAGAGAGACGGCAAGACCCACGGGGCGCACCGGCGCCCACCGCCCTGGCTGCGTCATGCCCTGCGCGCAGACGGCGAAGCCTGGCCCCCCGTCAGGGCTCTAAAGCGCCGGGAAGCCGGCAGCCCTCCCCCGCCATTGGAACTCCGCTTGATGCTGCTGGACGCCCGGGGGGACACGGTCCAGGGTCGCCCTGAGTTGCTTTCGGGCAGTCGCCGATACCCGATCGAGCTGGAGGGCCGGGCGGTCGGTTCGCTTGCCCTGCTTCCCGGGCCTTCGCTATCGGATCTTGGGGATATCCGCTTCCTGGAGCGTCAGACCACGGCGTTCCTGATCATCGCTCTGGCCATGATCGGGCTGGCGGTGGTCCTGTCGTTTCCTCTGGCTCGGCGTCTGGTGCGGCCCTTGGAGGCATTCCAGGCTGGTACGCGCGAGCTGGCAGCCGGGAACTACGCGGCGCGCGTATCCGTAACCGGCAATGACGAGCTGGGACGCCTGGGACTCGATCTTAACGCCCTGGCGGAAACCCTCGAGCGCACCGAGCAGGCGCGCCGCCAGTGGGCGGCAGACATCTCCCACGAGCTGCGAACCCCCTTGGCCGTGCTGCGCGGGGAACTGGAAGCGCTGCAGGACGGAGTCAGGGCACTGGAGCCGGCTGCGGTGGATTCCCTTTATGCGGATACCCTGCGTCTGTCCCGCCTGGTAGACGACCTCTTCGAGCTGTCGATGACCGACCTGGGGGCGCTCAGCTACCGCAAAACCACCACCGATCTGGTGCCGGTATTGGCTGCCGACCTCGAGGCGTTTGAGCCAAAGTTCGCCCAAGCCGGTCTGGATCTGGCATTCCAGAACCGACTCAGCGGCAACCCTCAAGTGCAGGCGGATACCCAGCGCTTGTCCCAGCTGTTTCGGAACCTGTTGCGCAACAGCCTGCGCTACACCGACCCGGGTGGCGGCCTTACCGTGACTCTGGCGCAGGGGGACGGACACTTGCGTCTGGATTTTAAGGACACGGGGCCGGGAGTCCCCCCGGAGGCATTGCCCAGATTGTTCGACCGGCTCTACCGGGTCGAAGGTTCGCGCAGTCGGGACACCGGCGGCGCCGGTCTCGGTCTCGCCATCTGCCGCAATATCGTAGACGCCCACGGGGGCAGCATCACGGCCCGACAAGCGCCCAAGGGGGGCCTCTGGATTCATATCGAGCTGCCACAATGAACGGCACCATATTGATCGTAGAAGACGAGGCCAAGCTGGCCCAACTGCTGGCAGACTACCTGGCCAACGCGGGCTTTCGCAGCCACCTAATCGACGACGGACGGGAGGTGTTGTCTTGGGTACGCGAACACGAGCCCGCGCTGATCCTGCTGGATTTGATGCTTCCGGGACGCGATGGGCTGGACCTGTGCCGAGATATCCGCCAGTTCAGCCAAGTGCCGATTATCATGGTCACCGCACGAGTGGAGGAAATCGACCGCCTGCTAGGGCTGGAACTCGGGGCCGACGACTATGTGTGCAAACCTTACAGTCCGCGGGAAGTGGTGGCCCGGGTAAAGGCCGTGCTGCGCCGCACCCGCACGCCGACCCCGGCGGTGCCCGACCTGTTGGCCTTGGACGAAAGCAGCTACCGGGTGCGAGCGCGGGGCCGAGAGGCGGAGCTGACCACGGTCGAATTTCACCTGTTCCAAAGTCTGTACCGGGAGCCCGGAAGGATCTTCGGCCGTGGTCAATTGATCGACCGCATCTACGATGACCACCGCATCGTCTCCGACCGCACCATCGACAGCCACATCAAGAAGCTGCGCAAGAAGCTTGCGGGGTTGCTGCCCGATACGGAACTAATCCACTCGGTATACGGCGCCGGTTACCGCTACGAACCGAAACCCAAGGACAGCCCTTGACCGGGATATTTCACCAGGTATCGGGTCCCTGGCGCAGAGCCTGTGCGCCGGGGCGCCGCTCTGGAGCGAAATCGATAGCCGTAGCTACCGCTTAAGTAAAGAGCATGCCGAGGCGCGCAGGAACCAGCCAGGGGTGCGATAGCCAGGCGGCGTTGTACAAGGTGTTTCGCTGCAGACGCCGCCCGAATTCTATTCAAGGTCTCGAATTTCCCGTCGCTAGTGCGCAGCCACCTGGCGGCCTGGCGAGATTCGGCTGGTTAACCCGGTTGCACATTATTTCCCCGATTGCTCCCGATTGCTTGCGCCTTTGCTCCGTAAGCTATTCATCAAGGGCGGCGGATGTCGCCCGGAATCCACAACCAATGAGGAGCATGTCATGAACAGAACCCTGATCGCCGTTGCGTTGAGTCTGGCCATCCCGGCCGCCGTTGCCGCCGGCATGGGAAATCCTGGCCATGGAGGTCCGCACCGCGGCCCGAATCTTGAGCGCATGACCGAAACCCTTGGCCTGAGCGAGGAGCAACAGGCTCAGATGGAAATTGTCATTCAGACCCAGCAAGAGAAGCGCCAGGCCCTGCGGGAAGAGACCCGGACCTCGATTCGCGCGATACTGACCCCGGAGCAGGAGGCAACGATGGATGAAATGCGCCAAGCTCGGCGCGCGCGTTGGGATGGCCATGGAAATTGCCACCCAAGGCACCGCCGTCAGGCGCAGTAAAGCGAAATTGGCGGGACCGGAAGCGGTCGCTTCGGTCCCGCTCGCAGGGGATCGCCGGCAGTGGCCGGTGAGAAGATGACTTGGCGAAAAACCGATAACGGTCAGGGTAACGGAGTCAAGCCCGACCGCATTTCGCCGTCAACCCCTACACGCCTGGCAAGCTTTATCACCTCGTGCTGACTCGCCGGGGAACCAAGCCTTCTACGCAGTCGATTCTCTAGTATCGCTGCAGCTTCCGCTTCGGGCCAACTGGCGCTGGTCAAGACATCTCCCGGCGGTGCTGGTCGGTCCGTCGGCTCCCCTGTTTGGGTGCCGGTCCTCTCCAGACCTCCCCTCGCGGGTCCGCCGATGCTGCCGGCTAGCAGTTGTCCGCATCGACAACGCGCACAATGCAGCTATTCTTACAGGGAGTTCGCACCCCATCCGTTTGCCCATGCCAAATGGAAATATGCGAAGAGCAGCCGGCCCGAAACCGTGCGTAAAGCTCTCCAGCCGATTCAGCGGTGCGTGCCTGCTCGGGTTCCGGTCGACTGATCTGCAGATTCGGCCGCGGAATTGTTTGAAGGAAAGACGATGCAGCGCTGTTTGAATTTGTCACTTACATTTCTGGTGATTCTAATCGCAATCAGCCAGCTGACTATCGGAAAGGCGCGAAGTGCCCCCTCGATAGGATCTCTCGACACAAACAACCAAGAGACTGGGGACGGCGCTGGTTGCTTCTTCTACAAAAACGAAAACAACCTCGAAACACTTGTTTTCGTGGAGCGAGATGGTTATGGATGGATGCGTGTCAACGACACGCTCCAAAAGCTGAAACCGAGCAAAGCGTTCGTTATGTTCCCGTCAGAGAAAGGTGATACGTTAAACCGAATTTACACTTCCGGGCAATCGCAAGTGGAGTTAAACATGAAGGTGATTAGTGGCTGCGAAAAGTCGGAAGATAATTGTGCTGTGGTATACGACGGTACACTGATACTGCATTTCAAAGGCAGGGCGACCGTTATCAACGGCAAAGGGAGTTGTGCATGTTAAGTCTTCGACATCGAGCCAGCCGCCGCGCCGGAACCGCTTGCGGAGGCCCGGTGAGCCTTTTGGTCAAAGCCTGAAAGGGGGTCAATGTTGCCGGACAAGACTGCGGCAAAAATCTATCGCCTAAGCGGAGTTTGCGCTTTTTTGGCAACGGCCGGTCTGATCGTCCCGAGATTCGTATCCAATCCGGAGGGTGGGTTTGCGAGCGCGGCTTCAGCGGTCTTGACGCTGCTGGTGATGCTCGCCGCGACTTTTCTCTTCTCTCTCTATCTGCTGGCCATCAGTATTCAGAACTACAAAACCATTCCCGTGAGCGCCCGAATTGCAGGAATCGGCCCAAGCTCGGTATTGGCGGTAGCATTGATAGCGCTCTTCACGTTTCTTCGCTACTGACGTGAGACAGAAAAGCTGGAATACCAGGAATTAGGGTCAAACTCGGATTGATGGTAACAGGGGCACCAGGTTATGCGAACCGCCGGAAGCCAGGAACCCCGAGAGATACTTGGGAAAACTCGAAAATGATGCCTTCCGGTTGTAAACAGCGAATCGCCAGGCCGGACAATAGGCCCGCAAGCACAAGATTGCGGCCGTTCGGCGGCATCTTAGCGAGTAGCGAGAACTGCCCGGTCCTTCTCGTCTGGGACCCGTTCGTTCTTCTGGCACTATTGGCCAAATAGCTGCCTACTGGAACAATTCGTGCCGCTGAGGTATCAAAAAAGAGATCTTTCCCAGGAGCCAGGCTCATGATCGCTTCCGACTTTCTCGTGCGATGTCTCGAAAATGAAGGCGTACGGTATGTCTTCGGCGTGCCCGGAGAGGAGAACGAAGCGGTGCTGTTCTCGCTCGAAGATTCGGGTATCCAATTCGTTCCGACCCGCCATGAACAGGGGGCCGCCTTTATGGCCAATGTGTGGGGGCGGCTGACCGGGCATGCGGGTGTGTGTCTGTCTACGCTGGGTCCCGGCGCGACCAACCTGCTGACGGGAATCGCGGACGCGAACCTGGACAAGGCCCCTCTGGTGGCCATTACCGCCCAGGGCGGCATTACCCGGTTGCACCACGAGAGTCACCAGTACATCGACGTGGTCAGCATGTTTCGACCGGTCACCAAGTGGAACACTGCGGTTGCTGCCCCGGAGATCATTGGAGAAGTGGTGCGCAAGGCCTTCAAGGTGTCGGAGACGGAGAAACCCGGCGCCGCACATATCGAGTTGTCTGAGGACATTGCCGAGCGTGTGGTCGACGCCGTTTGTCCGCCACTGCAGGCCCACAAGCCGCGGCGACCCAGTGCAGACAATCTGAGCATCGGCAAGGCGGTCGAGATGATCGCCGGCTCCAGGTTCCCACTGGTGCTGGCCGGCAACGGCGCCGTACGCCGGCGCGCCAGCGAACGCCTCACCGCACTATGTAGGGGCCTGCAGATTCCGGTGCTCGCAACTTTCATGGGCAAGGGCGCGGTGTCCGACGAGCTAGACCAGTCGCTGATGGTGATGGGGCTGGGGTTTCGCGATTTCTGTATGGAGGCGGTGGACCAGGCCGACTTGATCGTTACGGTCGGCTACGACATTGCAGAATACGCTCCGGAAAATTGGAACTCGGGGGCCGGGAAGCCGATCATCCACATCGATTTTGAACCCGCGGAAGTCTATACCCACTACAATCCGGACCTGGAGCTTGTGGGCGACATATCGGGTACGCTGGAAGAACTGTACGCGAAACTCGCCGCGGTACGCGGCGAGTTCGATTCGACCTGGTACGCCCCGGTGCGCCAGCGGCTGCTGGAAGATATCGCCGGCTACGAACTGAAACAGGAGGCGGGTTTTACGGTCCCGGGTGTGCTCAATATCGTGCGCCGGCTGCTGCCGCCGGAGGGCTTGCTGATCAGCGACGTGGGCAGTCACAAGCTTTGGATCGCGCGCAACTTTCCGACCCGTTGCCCCAACGGCTGCATTATCAGCAACGGGCTGGCGAGTATGGGCATAGCACTGCCAGGGGGTGTCGCTGCGGCCCTCGTCGACCCCGGACGCCCCGTGATCGCGGCCATGGGAGACGGCGGTTTTCTAATGAACTCGCAGGAACTGGAGACCGCGAAGCGCCTCGGCGTGGCTTTTACCTGCATCGTATTCAACGACAACGATTACGGCTTGATCTCCTGGAAACAGCAGCAATCCAGGGGAAGATCGGTGTCTACGCGGATCGGCAACCCGGATTTCAAGGCCTACGCGGAGAGTTTCGGTATCCGTGCTTACAGGCCATCCGACTGCCGTGAATTGGAGCGGCAGCTTGCCGAGTCCCTCGGCTCCGGCGAACTCAGGGTGATAGAAATCCCTATCGACCCCGGCGTCAACATCGAATTGGTGGAAAAACTCAAACAGCACTGGAGGTCGTGAAGCGTGAGCATGAAAACCGTGAACCCGGCAACGGGCGAGACCGTCCGCACCTACGAGGAGATGGACCCAGCCAGTGTCGAGCGGGCGCTGGACGCGGCGCACAACGCCTTCCTCGAATGGCGACACAGCGATTCCGAAGCGCGCGCCGGTCTGATGCAGGAGGCGGCGCGGCTGCTGCGGGAGCGCAGCGCGAGCTATGCGCGATTGATGGCCGAGGAGATGGGGAAACCCCTGGCCGGCGGCAAAGCGGAGGTAGAGAAGTGCGCGTGGGTGTGTGACTACTATGCCGAGAACGCGCAAAAATTCCTTGCCGACGAGCCTATCGAGACCGACGCCAGCGAAAGCTGGGTCGCCTTCCGGCCGCTTGGCGTAGTGCTTGCGGTCATGCCCTGGAACTTCCCTTTCTGGCAGGTGTTTCGTTTCGCCGCGCCGGCGCTGATGGCGGGCAACGCGGCGGTCCTCAAACACGCGTCCAACGTCTGTGGGAGCGCGCTCGCGATCGAAGAAACCTTCAACGACGCTGGATTTCCTCCCGGGTTGTTTCGGACGCTTCTCATCGGCAGCGGGCGAGTGCCCGCAGTGATCGAGCACCCGCACGTCCAGGCGGTCACGCTGACCGGCTCCACGCCGGCGGGCAAGGCAGTGGCCTCCAAAGCAGGCGCCGTGCTCAAGAAGACGGTTCTGGAACTCGGCGGCAGCGACCCTTACCTCGTGCTCGAAGACGCCGACCTCGAGCAAACGGCCGCTACCTGCGCCGCCAGCCGCCTGGTCAACTCCGGGCAGAGCTGCATCGCCGCCAAGCGATTCATCGTGGTTCGCCCTCTCGCGCAGCGTTTCGAAGATTTAATGGTCGAGCACATGCAAGCAGCGCGCATGGGTCGCCCCGAAGATGAGGGCGTGACCGTGGGGCCGCAGGCGCGGGAGGATTTGCGCGACGACCTCCATCGCCAAGTGGAACACAGTCTGGCGAAGGGCGCCCGTCTGCTGACCGGCGGTGCGATCCCAGACGGTCCGGGCGCCTTCTACCCGCCTACTGTGCTAACCGACGTCAAGGCGGGCATGCCGGCCTATGAAGAAGAGCTTTTCGGACCAGTGGCGGCGATCATACCCGTTGCGGACGAAGAGGAAGGGCTGCGCGTTGCCAACGACAGCTCGTTCGGTCTCGGCGCCGCGGTGTTTACCGGAGACCTCGAACGCGGCAAGCGCATCGCAGCCGAGCGTCTGGACGCGGGCGCCTGTTTCGTCAACGACTTCGTGAAGTCCGATC
This sequence comes from uncultured Gammaproteobacteria bacterium, assembly GCA_963753615.1. GTDB lineage: Bacteria > Pseudomonadota > Gammaproteobacteria > Chromatiales > Chromatiaceae > CAVWCW01. Next base: position 282,187 of record CAVWCW010000003.1, on the reverse strand, counting down.
CCAGGCTGCCTTTCGGCGGCATCAAGCAAAGTGGGTACGGCCGCGAACTGTCTCATTTCGGAATCCGCGAGTTCGTCAATGTAAAAACGGTCTATGTGAAGTAGTGGATCACCCATTGTTGCCATTAGGTGTCGACGATGATCTTGCGGACGGTGAGCCCGGTGTCGCCCCGGGGCCGCCGATCACGAAGCGCCCGGTGGGATTGACCAGCCGGCGGAAACCGGCGGCGCGCAGCGACTCCGGCACCATGGGCTGCTCGTCGCGGTTGCGGACGCTGACCTGGCTCTTGGCATCGGGCCGCAGCCAGGCCAGTTCGCCGGATTTTCTCGGCTCGGCCTGGCGCTCGACCAGGCGATGGGCGAGCAGCAGCGGCAGAGGCACGGGCTCGGGGGTCTCGTCACTGGCGTAGCCAAGCACAAGACTCTGGTCGCCGGCGCCGAGGACCTCGTCGCCCTGCTCCACCCCGCGCCCGACGTCATCAGACTGGCGGTTAAGCTGGAGCCGGAGTTCGCAACGGTCCGGGTCGATGTCCGGAAATCCGCCGGCGTAGCCGGTGTCCCGGATCACCTGGCGCACCAGATCCGGGATTCCGGCCTCCAGGGCAGCGAACAGCTCCGGCGGGTCGATGGAGAATTCTCCGGCCACGACCACCAGGTCATTCACAGGGGCGTAAACAACGGCTGGGGATAAACGTTCCGCTCCGGAAAAAATGCTCGGTCCCAGGCGAAGCGACCGCCGACAGTCTCGTTCTGTTGCCTTTCGCTGTTGTTGAAGCGCTGGCCAGATTGGTCCAACCCGCCAACTGCACCAGTGCCGCCGCGACGAATTGTGGACACCGGGCCATCTTGCGCAGTTTCCGGCCCTCGTATCGCAGATTTTCCAGGGCCGCGAACTCGCACCTCGGGGCGAGCTTGAGGAACTGAGACAACACGAGATTATGAGGAGCCAAGGCCTGAGCTCCCGCTTGCATTTTTTATGACTTTGTGGTGATTTCATTGTATCGAAACGAATCAGCGTTCAAGCCGTTCTCGTTAGCTCAAAACGGGACAACAGTAAGCACAACCAAGATACCCATTGGTTCCCTAAACGCGCAGTAACGAACACATAACATCCACCGCAACGCGCCGGCCGCAAGCAACCACCCCGCGACCTGCGCCCGCGGTCACAACGGAGACCCACTATGGCTAAGCTGAAGATCAACGGCGCCACCGTCGATATCGACGTCGAGGATGACACCCCCTTGCTATGGGTGCTGCGCGAACAGCTCGGGTTGACCGGCACCAAGTTCGGTTGCGGCATCGGTCAATGCGGCGCCTGCACGGTGCTGATCGACGGCGAAGCGGTGCCTTCCTGCATGGTGACCGTCGACGCGCTGGACCCGGCCGCTGACATCCTCACCATCGAGGGGCTCTCCGCCGATGGCAGCCACCCCCTGCAGCAGGCATTCGCCGAGATGGACACGCCGCAATGCGGCTACTGCATACCCGGCGTGATCATGAGCGCGGCCGCGCTGCTGAGCACCAACCCCAACCCGAGTGACAAGGCGATCGACGCCGGCGTCACCAACGTCTGCCGCTGCGGGACCTACAAGCGCGTACGCCGCGGTATTCACCGCGCCGTCGAACTCACCCAGCGGGAGAAGGCATGATGAAAAAGCAACGCGTGGATATTTCGCGTCGGGAATTTCTGATCCACACCGGCCTCACCGGCGCAGGCTTCGTGCTGGGTTTCAGCCTGCCGCTGGGCAACAGGGCACTGGCGACAGAAACGACGGCAACCGCAGAGCCCCCTGAGGTGAATGCCTGGGTGGTAATCGAGCCCGACGACACCGTGATCATCCGCATAGCCCGTTCCGAGATGGGGCAAGGCACGCTGACCGGCTTGGCCCAACTGGTCGCCGAGGAGCTCGAATGCGACTGGTCGAAAGTCACTACAGAGTATCCGACCCCCGGAGAGAGTCTCGCCCGTGACCGCGTCTGGGGCAGTTTCGCGACCGGCGGCAGCCGCGGTATCCGCACCAGCCATGACTACGTGCGCAAAGGCGGCGCCATCGCGCGGGAAATGCTGAAACAGGCCGCGGCCAACGCCTGGGGCGTGCCAGCCGGCGAATGCAGCACTGCCGCGAGCGTGATAACCCACGACCCGAGCAAGCGCACCATCACCTACGGCAAGGTGGCCGCGGCGGCCGCCCAACTGGAACCACCGTCCGAGGTCGAACTCAAGGACCCGATAGACTGGAAAATCGCCGGCAAGCCGGTCAAACGTCTGGACACGCAGGACAAACTCACCGGCAAACAGGTCTACAGCGCGGACCTGCAGTTGCCCGGAATGCTCAATGCCGCGATCAAGGCCTGCCCGGTGTTCGGCGGCACCGTCGCCAGTTTCGACGCCGCCGCGATCAGCAAGCGCCCAGGTGTACACGAGGTGGTGCAAGTGGGTGACAATGCCGTCGCCGTGGTCGCCGACACTTGGTGGCATGCCAAGACCGCACTTGACGCGCTGCCGATCCAATGGAACGAAGGCCCGAACGCGAAGATGAGCAGTGCCTCGATCGACCAAATGCTCACCGAAGGACTTAGCGCGGACGATGTGTTTATCGGCAACCAGGCCGGCGATGCCGGCGCGGCCCTCAAAGGTGCCGCGAAAATCGTCGAGGCGACCTACAGCTATCCGTACCAGGCCCACGCTTGCATGGAGCCGATGAATGCGACCGCGCGCTGGACCGAGGAGCGCTGCGAGGTCTGGTGTCCGACCCAGAACGGCGAAACCGCGCTGCAGGACACGGCCGCAGCGGCAGGGCTGCCGGCGGAACAGTGCGAAGTCTATAAGATCCACCTCGGCGGCGGCTTCGGCCGCCGTTCGATACACGACTATGTTACGCAGGTGGTCACGATCGCGAAGCGGCTTCCCGGCACGCCGGTCAAGCTGCTGTGGTCGCGCGAGGAGGACATACAGCACGACCACTATCATCCGGTCACGAAGTGCAAACTGGTCGGCGGGCTGGACGCCGACGGCAACCTGGCCGGACTGCAGGTGCGCATCTCGGGGCATTCGATCTTTGCCGTCATAAGGCCGCAGATGCTGCAAGCCTGGAACGGTGCGGACATGGTCACCTTCCAGGGCTTTGTAGATGAAGAAATGCTCGGTGGCGATCACTCCATTGGCTACAGCATACCGAACCTGCGGGTCGAGCATGCGATGCGCAACCCGCCGGTGCCGCCGGGCGCCTGGCGGGCCGTGAATGCCCATCAGAATGCAATCTACTTGGAATGCTTTATCGACGAACTGGCCCACGCCGCCGGCAAGGACCCGCTGGAGTTCCGCCAACAATTGATGGCGAAGCACCCGAAAAACCTCGCGGTGCTGAACGCGGTGGCGGAAAAAGTGGGCTGGGGCAAACCCACGCCAGAAGGCGTGCACCGCGGCCTGGCGGTGTTCAAATCCTTCGCCAGCTACACCGCTGCCTGTGCCGAGATTTCCCTCGATGACAACGGCAAGCTCAAGATTCACCGCATCGTCGCCGCCATCGACCCCGGCCATGCCGTCAATCCGCAGCAGATCGAAGCCCAGGTCGAAGGCTCCCTGGTGTTCGGCTTGTCTGCCTTGCTGTACGGCGAAATCACCGTCAAGGACGGCCGAATCGAGCAGGGCAATTTCGATACCTATCCAATGCTGCAGATATCGGAGATGCCCGAGGTCGATGTCATCATCATGCCGTCGGGCGGCTTCTGGGGCGGCGTCGGCGAACCCACCACCGTCGTCGCCGCACCGGCGGTACTCAACGCGATCTATGCCGCCACGGGAAAGCGCATACGCCAGGTGCCGCTGAAAAACAGCGACCTGCGGGCTGCATGAAATGGAAATGACGATTGAACACGATTGATTTCAAATTGGGCCGTGATGCCTGCGAAGAAAGGTCACCCCTGAATAGGGTCGTCGGGGACAGGCACCCAGCGTCTGATCCTCGCCACTGCACACGGCAGGCGCAGAGGGGCTTTCAACCGCGTTGGCGAAAGCGGGTGCGATCACCGGCGCGGGCGACCGGCGAGCAGGGAACGCCAGAACTCGACCGGGTCCTTGAGCAGCACCTCATCGGGCTCCGACTGCTCCCCATCCGCGTCCAGGCGTTGGCGATCGCATTGCTGACGCCGGTCCCTGCGCCGCACACCATAGGGGATTACGGTAGCGCTTGGCATCCGCCGGCGCCCCCGTGCTCCCCACCGACTACCCACGGATTCCGCTGACCGAGATCGCGCGGAGACTCGTCTGGGCAGGAACTTGCATCCACCTAATCCCCTGCCTAGACTGAGGTATAAGGAACGCCTCTTTCCTTCGGTCCCGGGAGAACGCCATGGTTGGTGTAACCGCAGGTTTCCGCTTGTTTTTCACCCCCTTGCGCGCAACCCGGCGGGTTTTTCTTGCTGCTGCATTGATCGCCGTTTCGGCCCTGCCGTCCATCACGGCTGTCGCCGGTGAGCGTATCTGGGTGCCGATTCGCTGGTGCGGGGTAGCTGGCGCGCCATCGGTGGAGAACCCGGCCGCCATCGGCGAGGCGTCTTCGGACACGATGTTATGGCGCCGGCATGAGCGCCCCACCGATCGCTTCTATCAGGACGCGGTGAACATGACCTTCCGCGCGGCCTCCACCCACGCGATCCGCAACGGGCCGATGAGCTTCCCGATCATCCTCGACCCTTTGGGGAGCGGCGGCGATCTCGTCGAGGGCACCGAAAACAGCGACGCCATCTGGCTCTGCCGCCACGCCTGGACCATGGGCGACACGATCTATTTCGACAGCAACGGCAACAACTCGATCGACCCCGGCACCGACACACTGCTCAGCCAGGTCGGGCCGACGGCTGGCGATTCACAGCCGGGCCACGGCGGCGGCGCCTTGCACCCGATGCCTACCGATGCCAAATTCGTCGATACCGACACCGACGGCGTGTTCGATATCGGCGAACGAATCTACCGCGATGAAAACAATGACGGCACGGTGGATGGCGGCGACACCCTGTTGACCGAAACACTGGGCACCGTGGTGGGTGAAATCGATGCCGGTGATGCCGGCAGCCCGCTTGCAGCACTGCCGGCACAGGTCAAGTACCTCGACCTGATACGCGAGCCGGCCGGTACCTACAACGTAGGTTATCCCTCGGTCGAAGGCATCACCGCGATCAGCGCCAACGACGTGGAGTACACCAGCATCGCGTTTCCCGTTCATGGCGTTTCAGTGGGAATGCAGGCCGCGAACATGGACGATCCCGCCCAGTACCTGCCGCCCGGACCGGACTACCTGATATTCGAAACGCAACTCGTTGGGCACGAGTTCGGCCACGCGCTGACCCTCAACCATGGCGACGGCCATGATGACGACGGGGACGGCTTCCTGGACAACGGTGACGATCCGACGGCAGGAATCCCGGGGGCCGGCCCGGGAACGCTCTGCGACGCCAACAACGTGATGCAATATTGCTGGCGCGACGACGGAACCTCCGGAAACCCGAATATGAACTATATCGGGCCGGGGACGGCCGACTATCCGAGCTTCACGCCGGAGCAGGCGCAAGCCATGCGCGCCTATACGGTGGCGAATATCGACGACCACATCATCGACCCGGTACCGCGCCCGCTGGCCGCGACGAGGGTGGACCTGATCGGTGAGGTCCCGGAGGAACTGGCATTTATCGACATCACCGACTTCGCCCTGCGAGTCGACAATGCCCGGGCCAACACGGTGTTTTCGCTGAATACCCGCCGGCCGTTCCCCAAGGGGCTCGAAGGATTTACCGACTACCACTTTCTGCTCGATCTCGACAGCGACTCCGCCACCGGCGGTGCGCCCGCAACGATCGCCGATTGGGAGATCCCGACCGAGTTCGAGGGTGCGGAGCATGTCGCTAGCGTGCGCTTCCAAGGGTCGGAGATCGCCGGCGTCAGGCTCTACGAGTTCGATTCGCAAGCGGGTGCATTTCAAGCGGTGGACGACGACCGAGTGCGCGCTGTGCGGGTGCGAATCGAATCGATCCCCGATTTCGCATTCGGCAACCGCGGGAATGATCCCGACTCTCCCGCACCCGTGGTGCCGGAGGAGTTTCCGATTGCCGAGCGCATCGATGTGATCGTCCCCACCGATCTGTTGATAGTCGAAGAGGACGCGGTATTTCGCGTCGAGTACGTCGCGAACCGGCCTGACAAAGACGCCGCCGACCGAGCGCGCACGCCAGGGATGAATTTCCGGCCACCGGTCTATCCCGAATGCAAGACCGACCCCGGTAAGGTTCGGCGCGGTGGGACCACAATGGTAATGGCCTGGGGTTTGATCCCCGAACGCGATCAGCATCTGCTGCTCGGCGACATCGAACTCACTCACGGCATGAGCGACGCCGCCGGTAGCGCGACCTTTACCATGGACATCCCCGAGGACGCCCGCCTCGGTCAACGCTTGGTGACGGTCGGCGCTCTCGCGGTTTCCGCCGACTGCTCGGTAACCATTACCGACGGGAAGCCCGGCGGCGTGCCGCCTGCCGATAACTGTTGTCGCCAGATCAGCTTCCAGCTCTGGATCGTCATCGCCGTTCTACTGTTGCTGGTGCTGGTCTGCTGGTTGCGGCGCAAGTAGCGGGAGCGCTGATCGCTAACCGATTCGCCCCTGACTCAGGTCGGCACGATGGCCATCACCGCAGGCACTGTCACTAGCGGCAACCCGAGCAGCGGGAACGGGCGCAACCCGGTATCGGTTCTGTCAAAACAGCCACAGTCGCTGAAAGACGGCCTGTGACAGGTCGCCGGTTCGATCTCCGGGTAGATAGCGGGCACTACCCGCAACCGGAAGTCCGTAAAAATGGAGGGGATCATGGGTAATTCCGCACCCAGAGCGCCGGGTATCTGGCGCCAGTTTTCCGACGCGCTTCTGCTTGACTTGGCCTTCGTGGTCAATCAGTCGCTGCTCATCGGCGAGTTCCGTCTCAATCGGGCATTTATCCGCGACTCGACCCCTGCGAACCAACCCTCGCCGGTACCCGCGTACCGGGGAATCCCTTCGATTCGAATCCTGTTGGCGATCGCCGCATTGTTCGCGATCTACGGCCCAACCCTGGACGCGATTTGCTCGGTGACCGGGGCCTATTGGACCGGGATTGTGCTGCAGATCGCTGGCGTGGCGGCACTGTTGGCGGGCGGATTTGCCGCCTTTGGGCTGTGGTCGAGTACCAACACCCAGGTGCGCGCACGGATCGAATCGACGAAAAAGCTTGCCGAGCTGCCCGTGCGACGTTGGGTTTTCACGATCACCGCTTGGTGCATCGCAGTGGCTTTGCCGCTGGTGCCGGCACTGGTAGCATTCGTGGCTGCGACGGGCACCCGAATGGCCGACGACTTCTGTTACGCCGCGATCCCGAGCTGGAGCGCCGGATTACAGTTGCTGCTGGCCCTGGGGGCCACCGTCGCCGCCTTCGCTCTTGCCCACCCGAAGAAAGTCGGCACTTCCACCGGCTGGCTCCCGCTCGGATTCTTCTCAGCGCTCCTTGTGCTACAGGTCGCTATGGTGGCGGCGCTCGGCAAAGGAATGGACGCCACCGAGGCGGACTATCTGCCCTACCTCCACATCTATCCCTTCCTGCTGGTGCTGCTGTTCGCCGTCTCCCTCGGGGCAAGACGCTTCGTCGCCGCGCTATTGAACGGGTTCGTCCACAAACAGCAGTCGCTGTTTGCCCGCCAGCTCACCCGCACCGAGTTGTTTGTGAAGCCCGCGGAACTCAAGGCCTTGTCGAAGCCGCGCCGCTATTACGGACTACTGATCGCCCCCTTTACCCGCCCGCTCCACCTGCTGCTGCTGCCGGCGATGGTGGCCCTGGTTGTCCCCCAAGAGTGGCTCATGGCACTCACGCTCGGGACGTTCGCGATTGGTTACCTGATGTTGGTATGGGGCGGCATCAGCCGCCGTTGGGACACCATTATCTTCGTGGTGCAGCGCTATTTTCTGCAAGGGCTGCCGCTGCTGATTTCCCTCCTGGTGATCGCGCTGGGTGTGCTGCGGGCGTGTGATCTGCACTATGTGGCGACCCTGCTGGCGGTGGCCCCCTTCGGTGCGGTGACCATGATCGTGGTAATGAGTTATATCGCCCTTTGGCTGTACGACTTCTACGTCAACCGCCCGCTGCAACTGAAGCTGATGGAACTGCTGGGGGCCAGCCCGGGGCAGGAACGCATCGATTACCGCCTGGACGCGGATCACGAATGCCTGCACCGGCTCGACATCGCCCCGGACAGCCGCGACTTACAGACTCACAGCGGGAGTTGGTTCGCGGTGGTGGGCGAAGTCGAGCGAGCCGATCCTGACCCGGATGCCGAGCGCGACATAGGCTTTCGCGTCTGGGGCATGACGGACCTGTTCGACCGCCTCGCCGACAGCGGCTGGTGCCGGCCCGAGGAGGAGGGGCACGGACCAATTGGGTGCCCTCCCACGATCGATTCTCAGGTCAGTTACCTGCAACGGCGGGTGCGTTTGTACCGCCTCGGCATGAATGCTGCCGCCTTTGCCCTGCTGGCAGCCTTTTTTGCAGCGCTGGGCTATTTAAACGGTGAAGACAAGGCACCGTTGGTCAGCGCCGATTACCAATCCGAGAGCAGCCCCCCGGCTGCGGCATTCAACCTGGCCGAGCGGCTGGCGGAGCAGGCACGGCGCGACAGACCCGCGATCCTGCTGGCCGCCTCGGGCGGCGGCACACGGGCGGCTCTCTACACCTATTCGGTGCTGTTGGGCCTGCATGAACAGGGAGCACTGGACGATCTGGTGTTGGCCAGCGGGGTCTCCGGGGGCGGCGTTTCCCTGGCCTACTTCGCCGCCCACTACGGACAGCTCAGAGACGAGCAAGCGATTTGCCCGGCCGGCGCGCTGTCCGAGAGCTGGAAGCGCTACCGTGAAACCATGGCGGCCCCCTTTATCAACGATGTCCTGGAGAGCGTCTTCGAGCTGCGGACGTTCTGGAAAACCGGCTGGAGCCAGTTGCTTGAAGAGAGCTTTTCCCGCCGTTTCTATCGCGGCGAGCAGGCCAACGCCCAGTGCCCGACGGTGGCCGACCCACACCCGTTCGGGGTAATCTTCAATACCGCCGTCACCGGCCACCCGTTCGACGACGCGGAACTCACCACGCGTCTGTTCGCGGGGAAGGAAGACCAAGCGCGCCAGCGCTTCTATTCCAATCTGAGCGGGGCCAGACTGATCTTTACCAACTTGACGGAGGCCGGCGCCTTTCCGTCGATGAACGAGCCAAGCCAAGGTCTCCTAGGACAAGACATCCACCTGCCCTATCGGGTGGTACAGGACGCCGAGGTTTGTCTGACCCAGGCCGGCACGCTCACGGCGAACTTCCCACCGGTGTTTCCCGATGCCCTGGTAAGCCTGCGAGACGGCCCCGATCCCGACCAAACCAAGCGATACAAGGTCACCGATGGCGGGGCGACCGACAACCGTGGGCTGATCTCGCTTCTGCATGCCCTGGAGCATGCCTTAGAGGGCATGGAGCAGAACCAGGTTCCGGAGATTCATATCCTGGTGGCCGACGCCTCGGCCTTCGGCTACGACTACAGCGACAAGACCCGGGGCCTGGGCACCGCCCTGTCCGGGAGCAAGGAGCGTGTGGGCAACGGATTGCTGGACAGACTCTATAAGGACACCGAGCGGACAATGCCCGGGGGCCGGTCGCTACAGGTGCATTATCTGGCGATGCCGACCATTTTGCGCTCTGGCGGCGGGCTCGGCACTCACTGGATGATGCCGGAAGGCTTCGAGGTCACCGACCCGTACGACCCGGCCCCCAAAGGCTTCTTCTCTGAATCGGAAACCGTCGATCAAGAGCAGTTCTTCACTTTGCTGGACGGACTCTATACCAAGGGCTGCCTGAGCCCGGACCCCCTCCCGCGGTTCTATGACTGGATATGCCGGTCCTCGAACGGGTCTGAATGCGTCAGCGCAAACCGGCATGCGGAGCAATGGCGCGAGTTCGAGCAAGCCTTGAGCCGGTTTCCAATGCGGTCCGACCAAGAAACCGAAACTCCGGAGCCTCGACCCTGAGAGCCCGGACGCGGTCGTAGTAGGGAAGCCGGTTACCCGGCGATCCCTGCATGGATCCCGCCGAGCCTCTAATTCACAAGGGGCGCCTCAGCCATACTCACAGGGGCAGCGGTTTCGCGCGGCGAAAGGGACTAAAATACTTCAATGCCTGCACTATCCCGGAAATTGATTCGAGCCTGGCCCCTTCGCACGGCCCCTTCGCACAGCGAGTCGCCTGCCAGCCGAGCTTCACACGCGCTCAAGCTTCAGGCGACGAGACCAGAAAGAACCATGCAGAGGAATTCACTTGAAACGTAGACCAATCATCAGCCATCGCCTTTTTGTCGGCCTGGCTTTCGTGGCACAACTGACCCTGACGACGGGCGCGGGAGGGTCGACGAAAGGTGTCGAGTTCATCGCTCATCGTGGTGGCGTCGCCTCGGGATACCCAGAAAACACCCTCGCCACGTTCCGTCGCGCGATCGAGCAAGGGGTCGATGCGATCGAAATAGACCTGCGCGGCACCAAGGACGGTCGTATCGTGATTATGCATGACGAAACCGTGGATCGGACCACGGATGGAACCGGCAAGGTTGCGGATCTGACCCTTGCCGAGCTCAGAGCCCTGGACGCAGGCGGCGGAGAGAAGATTCCGACCTACGAGGAAGTCCTGCTCTTGATGGAAGATACGGGGGTGACGCTGCTCCTCGACCTCAAGCCGAATCCAGCACTGGACAAGGCGCAGGTGGTCCGCCAGACACAGGAGCACAAGGCGCTTGGACGCGTCATCTTCGGCCCCCGGACGTTGGAGGACTTGCTCACACTCCGCGCACTGAATCCCGACCTTCGCCTGCTCGGCTTCATCGGCACTCCAGGCGACTCGAAGGCATTTTTGAAGGCAGGCGCGGATATCATCCGACTCTGGCTGGGTTGGGTTTATGCGAACCCCGAACAAATCACTGAAATCCAACAGAGCGGGAAACTCGTTTGGACCACGGCTGGCGATGCATCGCTCAAGGAAATGGAGCGCCTAATCGAGTTCGGGGTCAACGGGATCATTCTGGACCGTCCAGAACTGGTGCAAGTGATTCGCGACGAATCCGGAAACAGGGTCGCGGGTAATGGCGTTTCAGACTCGAACCACTAAACTCAGGTGAACGCGTACTCGAGTAGTTCGACCCCAGAAACAATAGTATCGCTACTTCGCACTCCCAATACAAAGCGTTGATTACCTTCCCTTAATCTGTCAATTGCTTCCTTTGCTCTGATCATTGTTTGTGAATCCCCAATACGGCCAACGCGCAAATCAGACGCCGCCGGAGGAAGCTGACTGGATTTTTCTGGCCAGGAAAATTTACAAGCAATCTAATTACTTCTCTTCATTAATAGAGAATATCGAGCCCGGCCCCTGTGCGGTTGAACGCCCTGACGGTAGGCGATTGGGCGCAAAGCTCAACCGCGCTCAGCCCGCTTTATTCGGGATTTGCAACCGAGCAGGTTTCAGGCCGAGCCGGATGGTGTCTACTCGTTGTCGTCCATGGGGCTCAGGCTGAGGCCCCAGCTGCTGCCGATCCCATCCGCCTCCGGATTGCCGGTGCCCACTTTGCTGGTGGCCAGTTTGATCTGAATCTTGACGTTGCTCTTGGAGTCTGCGAATTCATAGGCGGTCTGCTCTTCGATGACCCCGTCCATGAAGAGCCTCACCAGATGCTGGTCGAAGGACTGCATGCCGTAGTTCGACCCCTTCTCGATAATATCCTTGAGCTTGCTCAGATCCATCTTCGCGATCTGGTCCGTCACCAGGGGGGTATTGATCAGGATCTCCACCACCGCCACCTTGCCGCCGCCCTTGCGCGGGGCCAGCCGCTGGCAAATCACCGCGCGCAGGTTCTCCGCGATGCGCTTGGCCTGAGCCTCCCGCTCGCTGGCGTGGAAAAAGCCCATCACCCGTTCCATGGTGGAGATGGCGTTGTTGGCGTGAAGGGTGGACAGTGCCAGGTGCCCAGTATTGGCGAACTTCAGGGCGAATTCCATGGTATTGAGGTCGCGTACCTCGCCCAGCAGGATCACGTCCGGCGCCTCGCGCAGGGCCGCCTTCAAGCCGGTCTCGAACGATGCGGTGTCGGTGCCGATCTCCCGTTGCGCCACGATCGACTTCTTGTGTTCGTGGGTGAATTCGATCGGATCTTCCAGGGTCAGGATATGGCCGGACGCATTGCGGTTGCGGTGGTCGATCATGGCCGCCAGCGTGGTGGTCTTGCCGGAACCGGTGGCGCCCACGATCAGGATCAGCCCAAATCGCTCCATGATCAGCTTTTCGAGCACCTTGGGTACCCCGAGTTGTTCGATGGCGGGGATGGAGTGGGGTACCTGACGCAATACCATGGAGGCCTCCCCCCGTTGGCGAAACACATTGCCTCGGAAGCGGGCCACCCCGGGCAGGGACAGGGAGAAGTCCACCTCGCCATGCGCCTCGAAGTGGCCCTTCTTGTCTTCCTTGAGGATGCTGTATGCCGCCTTCTGGGCCGCCCCGGGGGGCAAAGGCTCGCCGAACTGGACGAAGCCGTCGGCGGTCTTCATGGAGATCTTGGCTCCGGTATGGAAGAAGATGTCAGAGCCGTTCTTCTGAACCATGAACTGGAGAATTCGGGGGATATCGATTCCGGCCATTCTGATCGCTCTCCTCGGTAAGTCCGGACACTTGGGCGCGACCCGAACTGTGCAGTCCCGCCTGATGGAAACAACAGCGGAAAAAACAGGGACCAAACAACAAGGGACAGGCCTTATCGATTCGCCCCAAATAGATCATCCGTGGCGGCGCCGACCATATCCTAAATCGACCAAAAATACAATCGAGCCTGGCCCTTTTAGCTTGCCTTTAGCTCCTTTAGCTTGGAGCGGAGTTTGCGCAACAATGCCGAAGACGTGCGCAAAAATCCGCCCAGGGTTTCGGGTCCGTTGGAACTACTTGTTAGAACCTTTCCCCGCTTGGGCTCATTCATAGTAGTAGACTTCAGGCGAACCGCTTTTTTGAGTGGCCGCGTGAAGCTGCAGATAGCTGCCTTTAAGACTTGGAAATGAATCTGAATAATGCTGGTGCGAGCTTTCGTTTTGAACCCGATGCACGCCTGCCCACACGAAGAGAATTTTCTCGGATAGGCCGTATTTCTTTGAATTGACCTCTGGGCCACGGTACCTGCTATTGGCAATAGTGATTCCTTTTCTCTTCCGGGCGCAGGAATTCCAGACTTCGAAGATCTTTCGAATAACTCGGCCTTCCTCGAGGGAGGTATTTCAGCTCCACCACGGCGATAACCTTCTGGGATTACATACCACGATATCGGGGTAAACCCTTTTGGTAATGCCCCCTTCTTTTGCTGAGACGCAGGGTCCTATGAAGAGCCTTCGATTGGCCCCGAGACGAGCATTTAGCTGAGCCCAAAAAGACGCTTGAAGGCTTCTTTCCGAATTAATTCTTTGGCGAGAGTAATCCGCCTTAATGCTCTCGACCCATGAGTCGATGATTTGGGATTTGATTAATCCTCGGCCTTTCATCTTTTTGGTTCAACGCCGCAAACACCGGGGCCAAAGCCAGAGCGAAGCGGCGGTTTTGGTATCCGTTTGATTTGCCTTGTTATGTTTAATTTTTATATCCCTAATCATCTGCCAATATTTCCTTGCTAATAATTTGGCCATTGCTATAAGTGATAACGCATGCCATTCTGAAAAAGGGACTATCTTGAGTTGGTATTTTAACTACGTGGGTATCATCGCGTTTATATTCAAAAAATTTGTAGCCCTGCTCTGAAGCTCTTGTCATTACGTTTTCAATACTATCGGTTGATAACACATTGTCGCAAAATTGATTTGCTGGCCTCATTGAATACCAAGTTACTAGCCAAACAGCTAAAACCAATAACAAGAGTACAAATAGTAGCTTTAGTATTCCTCTAAATAATTTTTTGATTATCCAGGATAATTCCAATTTACCGCCTTTAAACATAACAGTGATTTCGACATAAACTGTAATTCTGGTACTAGACAGATTCTGCCTAACACCATACATCTGACCTCTGAATTGCGGTGCCGAGTTCAACCAAATCCACGGTCCCAATGAATACGAGGTCGCTAGAGCATACCCCGGAGAATTTTGGCCGGCAAGGCTGTTCATTTCGTAAAGGCATGGAGCCGTGTTTTCCGTAAATATCCCACAATATTCAGCGCGTGGGTGTGATTCGAAACAGGTGTCGACGAGGCGTCGAACGGATTTCGGGGCCCGCTGTTGCGCAACGGCGCTTGCCACCTGAGCGGTACCCGGCAACGGGTTTGGGCGGGATGCATCTGGCTCGCTGCGCGCTGCTGAAACACCAATTTCAGGGATCGCAGCCGAGTTATACAGATTGTGTGAAATCGCACCCAACCCCATGCCGCTCCCGAAACACCCGTACGCAAAGCAACCCATTCCGCTCCGCTTCGTCCAATGCCCGCCGAAGATTTCGATGGTGTTCTGGTAACGGAGGATGATGTTTGACCCCGACGGGTTGACGCGCGACTGCGCGTTGCGCTGTTCTTTAGAAGCAAGCGGCCGACGGCCGTTTCGGTTTCGCCCCGGCGGGCGGACCCGATATCACGGCGACCGTCCCCCGCCCCCGCGGTTGCGGCGGCACCGCTTCCGCACCCGAGACAAGCCGAAAGCGCCTGCCATAATCACTGCATGATCCGCCTGCTGGTAAAGATCACCTGGATGCTGCTCGGCTGGTTGGAGTTGGGTCTGCTCACCGCCCTCCTCTACCCGCTGTCGTTTCTGCCTGCCAGGCCGCACCCTAGGCCCTGGTATGCGCGCCTGTTCCGGCTCTGGTCCCAGGCCTGGGTGCATGCCCTGGGCGTCGATCTGCGGCTGCACCAGCGCAACCGCCGGCCGCTGCCCGAGCGCTATATCCTGATCGCCAATCACCCGTCGGCATTCGAGGACATCGGCATTCCGGCGTTGTTTCCGGTGCGAAGCCTGGCCAAGGTCGAGGTGCGGGACTGGTGGATCGTCGGGCGCGTCAGCGCCGCCGCCGGTACCCTGTACGTGGACCGGGAGTCGCCGGAGTCGCGCAGGGCGGCGGTGGATCTGCTGGTCGACACTCTGGAAGCCGGCGACAACCTGGCGCTCTACCCGGAAGGGGGCGTAAAGGGCAAACACCTGCATGACCGCTTCAGGTACGGGGCTTTCGAGGTATCCCTGCGCACCGGCATCCCGATTCTGCCGGTGTACCTGCACTACGAGGCTGGGGACGACTTCTTCTGGGGCCCGCAGATCCTGATCGAGAAGATCCTCGACATCATGAGAACGCGCAACAACCGAGCCAATTACTACGTCTACGACGCCTTCCAGCCTGCGGACTATGCGGATGCCGTGGAATATGCCGAGGCCGCCCACGCCCGCTTCCTGGAGTGGGAGGAGCGGCACCAAGGTTAACCTCAGGTAACCGCTCCCCGACCCTCAGCGCTCGCGCTGCCCGAAATCCCGTCCGCTCAGGCAGCGGCTGCAGCGGATGCAGTCGACGTCGAACTCGTGCCGCACCCCCAGGTCGCAGTGCTCGAAGCGCCGCTTCGGGGCCAGTCGGCCGAGCAGGGCCAGCTTGTTGCCGAGACTGAGCAGGGCCCCCAGGGGGCAGAAGTAGCGGCACCAGAAGCGGTAGTAGACCAGGGCCCCCGCCAGGCTGAGGCCCGCCAGCGCCAGCATCCAGCCGCCGATCCGGCCGCCGAACAGGTGCTGCATCGGGTTGAAGCCGGCCCAGAGGCTGTCGCCGCTCAGCCAGACCGCCGTCAGCAGGGCCGCCAGCAGCAGATACTTGAGCAGGCGCAAGCGCAGGTCCAGGGGGCGTTCGACGTAGCGGCGCAGGTAGAGCCGGCGCCCGAGCCGGGACAGGAACTCCTGCAGGGCTCCGAACGGACAGCAGTAGCCGCACCAGACCTGTCCGAACGCCAGGGTCACCAGCAGCACGAATCCCAGCAGCAGCCAGCGGGTCGGGTTCTCCGCCGGGCCCGCGACCTGACCCAAGCTCAGGTTCACCAGGTCGATCTCGGTCACCAGGCTGTTGAGCCAGAAGCCGAAAGCCACCAGCACCAAGGCCTGGTAAGCCAGCCGGGCCCCTTCGCGCCCGGACAGGTAGACCGGGAAGAACAGAAGCAACAACCCAAGCGTGACCAGGAATTCCGGCGAACGCCAGACGGTTACCAGAGGCTCGGCTGCGGCCAACTCACGGCCGAAGGCGGCCCGGGCCCCGGCTGCGGCGGTGCGATTGACGGTCTCCAGGGCGGCGCGGCTGCTCAGGGTGGCGCCGGAAAGGGCGTCGATCCGCTCCAGGTCCAGCGGCGCGGCGGCAAGATCCGCTCCGGCCAGGCCATCCAACCATTCCTGGATGCCGGCGATATAGGCCGGGGTCTCCTTGGAGTCCAGGTAGCGAACGCCGAGCAGCCGGCCCGTCCGAATCCAGGCCGATCAGCAGGTCCATGGGCCCGGCGTAACCCCGGGGCCGGGGCGCCACCGCGCCGCTGGCCAGAGCCAGGCTGGCGCGGGGCGCCGTCCGGGCCTGCACCCAGGTAGTGGGGCATCGGCGCCTCGCGCAGCTCGAACTGTTCGCTGCCGGTGACCTGGGCGAGCACCTCGGCATCGAAATATATCGGCGGATCGGGGGCGGCGGAGCGCCCAATCAGGCTCAGCAGTAGACCGCAAAGCAGCAGCCAGGCCAGGCCCCAGCTCAGCCAGGGATAGGGAAAGCTGGCGAAGCTGCGTGCCTGCAGCCGGGGCAGACGCTCGGGCGCGAAACGGGCGTGCAGCAGGGGCAGCAGGCCGATCAGGGCCGCCGCCGCCAGCACCCGGCAGCTGCCCTCGATCCCAAGCAGGGGGATCAGCAGGGCCCCGGTGAGCAGACCGCCCAGGGCCCCGCCCAGGCTGTCGGCGGCCTCGGCCAGGCCGCTGCTGCCGACCAACTCGCCGGTGTCCGCATGGGCCTGGCGCAAGCCGAGGGGAAAGCCGGCCCCGGTGATCACCCCGGTGAGCAGGCACAGCCCCAGGTAGGCCAGCTCCCGCGCGTGCAGCCCCAATCCCTCTAAAGCAACCAGCAAACCGGGCACGGCCAGCAGACCGGCCGCCAGCAGTCCCAGCAACAGGGCCAGCAGCAACCCGGGCTCCCGGCGCCGGGCCAGTTGCTGGCCGATCAGCCCGGCCCCCAGGGCCAGCCCGGTCATGAACAGCCCGTTTAGCAGGGCCAGGCGGCTGAACACGAAGCCGATCTGGGCCTGGTAGGCGAACAGCAGGGCCAGCTGCAGGGCCATGGAGATGAGCCCCAGCAGGGCCAGCGCCAGCACCGCGGCGCGGCGCCGCCGCCGGGCCGGGCTGGGGCCGCGCAGGCTCGCGTGAATCAGCATCAGGGCCACCCCCACCGCCAGCGGCACCAGATAGGGCCAGGGTCCGAGGGCCCGCAGGCGCTGCAGCCAATCGACCAGGCCAGAAGCGGTGAAGCGGCCCCAGAGCAGGGTGTTGAGGTAATAGGTCACCGGCCGGCCGTCCCGGTTCAGCTCGCCCTCCTCGGCGGTCAGTTGCTCGCGCACGAACGCGACCCGGTCGGCGGGCAGCAGGGAATGGAAGGACAGGGCCGGAAACCGGTGTTCGTCCAGCGGCAGGTCGCGGTAGCGCCGCTCCAGCAGGCCCGGGTCCTCGCTCACCCGGCCCGGGGTGCGGGCGGCGCAGTAGAGGTGGCGATCGCCCGGGGCGATGGCGATCTCGGGGAAGGTTTCGCCCAGGGTTCGGAACAGGGAGCCGCTGTAGCTCTTGACCTCGCGCCCCAGGTAGTTGGAGGCGCTGCTCACGGCGGTGCACAGCACCCCGTCCGGGGCCATGGCGGCGGCCATGCGGCGGTAGAACTCCTGGGTGTAGTAGCGGTTGCCCTGGGCGCTGCCCGGGTCAGCGTGCAGCGCCAGCACCAGATCGTAGCCGGCATCCTTCGGCAGCTGATTGACGTAGCGGCGGCCGTCACCGAAATGCAGGCGCAGCCGCGGGTCTTCCAGGGCCTTCCGGGTGGCCGGCTCCAGCCAGGGGCGCAAGCGCTCGAAGGCGATCCGGTCGTGCAGCACCAGGTCGAGGCGCTGCAGGGGGTAACGCAGCAGTTCGGCGGCCAGGCCGCTGGCGAGGCCGCCGAACAGCAGGAGGCGCTCGGCATCCGGCGCCTGGGCGAAGACATAGGCGGCGTCTTGCTGCACCCCCTGGGGATCGGGAAAACTCTCGCCGACGCGCCCGTTCTCGACCAGCGAGAACTGGCTGCCGGTGCGGCCCAGGGCCAGGTGCCCGTAACGGGTCTCCAGCGCGGTCTCCAGCTCCAAACCCGGCTGCAGGCTGGCGAAGCGCAGGGCCTCCAGCTGGGTTCCGAACCAGCCGCCCGCCGGGCTTGCGGCCAGCAGCAGGCCGCCCAGGGCCAGCAGCCCGGCCCACCAGCGACCGCCCCGGCCGACCCCCAGCACCAGGCCGCACAGGGCCAGCAACAGGGACAGCAGCCCCAGGCTGCGCCAAGGCCCGAGCCATTCCACCAGCACGAAGGTGAACAGCAGTCCGCCGAGCAGGGCCCCCAGGGCGTCGAACACGTACAGGCGTGAGACCCCGGCCACGCTGCCGCGCAGGTCGGTATCGGCGGCGGGCGTCGGTCGCAGAGCGCGGCAGGCCAGGGGAAAGGCCAGCCCCAGGGCCAGGCCGCTGGGCAGGGTGGCGACCAGCAGGGCCAGAAACATCTGCCCCAGGGGGATGAACTCGCTGGGGGAGACGTCCAACAGCAGGCGCACCCCGCGCAGCAGCAGCATCTGGCCCAGCAACAACAGCGGCAGGGCCAGCACCAGGGCGCGCAGCAGAGGCAGCGGCCGCATCACCCAGGGCCGGGCCCGCCAGCGCACCGCCAGCAGGGAGCCCAGGGCCAGCCACCAGAGCCAGCCGCCGTAGAAGGCGCCGAGGCTGAGCTCGTTGCCGTAGAACGCCACCAGGCCTTCGCGCGCCAGCAGGGCCTGAGCGATCTGCGCATACACCCCGAGCAGGGCAATCGTGAGGTAGAGGGCGTGGCGGGTTTGCGGCTTGGGCATGGCTGGGCGTATCCTCAAACCAAGTATGGCCGCCCGCCCGCCGGCCGTCACCAGGCATTGCCGTCCACCCATGCCTAGCCCAGAACCCGTCGCCCTCAAACGCTGCATCTCCCTGCCCCTGCTCACCTTCTACGGTCTGGGCAATATCCTGGGCGCGGGCATCTATGTGCTGGTGGGCAAGGTGGCGGGGGTGGCCGGGCTGTTCGCCCCGCTGGCGTTCCTGCTTTCGGCCCTGGTAGCGGGCTTCACGGCCCTGGCCTATGCGGAGCTGGCGGCCCGCTTCCCGGTCAGCGCGGGCGAGGCGGTGTACGTGCAGCAGGGGTTCGACTGGACGCCGCTGGCGCGCCTGGTGGGGTTGCTGGTGCTGCTGGTAGGCGTCGTCTCCTCGGCGACCCTGGCTCGCGGCTTCGTCGCCTACCTGCAGGTGTTCGTCACGCTGCCGGAATGGCTGGTGCTGTCGCTGCTGGCCGCCGCCCTGGGCGGGCTGGCGGCCTGGGGGGTCAGCGAATCCCTGCGCCTGGCGGCTCTGTTCACCCTGATCGAGATCGGCGGCCTGCTGCTGGTGCTCTTTGTCTCGGCCCCGGCCCTGGGAGAAATCCCGCAGCGGCTCCCGACCCTAAACCCGGGGCTGAACGGCAGCGCCTGGAGCGGCATCCTGCTGGGGGCATTTGTCGCCTTTTACGCGTTTATCGGATTCGAGGACATGGTGAAGATGGGCGAGGAGGTGCAACGGCCCGAGCGCAATTTCCCCCTCGCCATCGGCATTTCCCTTGCGGTCGTCAGCCTGTTCTACCTGGCCGTCTCCCTGGCGGCGGTGCTGAGTCTGCCGAGCGACCGCCTGGCCGCCAGCGACGCCCCGCTGGCCCTGGTCTATCAGCAGCACCGCCCGGGCGAGCCTTTGGTACTCAGCCTGATCGCCCTGTTTGCGGTGGTCAACGGCGCCCTGCTGCAGGTGGTTATGGGCTCTCGCATCCTCTACGGGATGGCCCGCCAAGGTTGGCTGCCGGCGCCCCTGGGCCGGGTGCACGCGCGCACCCGCACCCCGCTGCCGGCCACCCTGGTGGTAAGCCTGCTGGTGCTGGGCTTCGCGCTCTGGCTGCCGCTGCTGACCCTGGCCAAGCTCACCAGCTTTGTGGTGCTGATCCTGTTCTGCCTGGTCAACCTGTCGCTGCTGCGGGTGCGCCAACGCCAGCCGGCGCCCCCAGGGGTGCGGGTCTACCCCGGTTGGCTTCCCGTACTGGGACTCGCCTGCTGCCTGGGGCTATTGCTCGCCGAACTGGCGGGCCAGGTTTTCGCTTGAGCCGGCGGTACCGCTCCACTGCGACTGATCAGCGCCCTGCCTCCAAATCCACCCCGGGCGGGATGTCCACCCAGGGGTATCCGCCACGGGCCTGCGCCTCGGCCAGATCGAACAGGGCCTTCATATACACCGGGTCGAACGGCTCGCTCGGGGTTCGGTCGAAGTCGCCGGGGATATGGGCCAGCCTGAATTCCAACCCATCGCGACGGGCCTGCAGGTAGATGCGGTTTAGGTCGCCGATGCCCTGGGTACGAATCAGCGCGGCCACCGAGCGGGAAGAGATGGCCAGGGCGCTCGGCTTGACCACTTTGTATTCCGGGTGCAGGGATGAGTTGCGGATCACGTAGATGCGGGCTGGCTTTGGCGGCTGGATAATTTCGCCCAACTGGCGCCAGTCGAATTGGGCCGGGAACAGGAATACCTGGCGGGTGGCGCCACCGTCGACGTGCATTTCTTCGTAGCGGCGGCCATCGACTTCGACCTCGAAATACAACGGCTCGAATGCCCCCGGAATCGAGGCCGAGGCCACCAGAATGTGGTGGATCAACTGCAAGGCATCCGGGCGGCCGCTGGCGGCGATGGCGCCGATGTTCCAGATCACCGGGCGCCCGGCATCCAGATGTGTGGTGCCAATGAAAAGGCGACGCCCCCGGCGGTGCTCGGCCGCGATGCGGCGCAGCTCTTCCGGCCCCAAGTGCTGAGCGAGCAAACGTTCCAGCGGGGCCAGGTTGGCCATGGAGTCGCGGAACAGAAAGGCCATCAGCCCACGGCGGGTCATGATCTGGGCGCTGTCGGTATGAGTGTAAACCCTTTCCAGGCTGTGATCGTAATCGGAACCAAGAAAGGCGAACGGGGCGATCAGCGCGCCGGTACTGACCCCGGTAACGATGTCGAATTCGGGGCGTCCGCCGGCCTGGGTCCAGCCCACCAGCAAACCGGCCCCGAAGGCCCCCCGGGCGCCACCGCCGGAGAGCGCCAGGTAATTGGGCACCCGGTTCGGACCGATCAGCTTGCTAGCCAGTTGCTGCTCGAGCAGTTCCGTGAGCCGGCGTTCGATGTCCGCAGGCGGCGCATCGCCCCAGAAGCGGGCATCGGGAATCCCCGGGATCTCGGCCAATTCGGTTTGGCCCGCGGGCACCGGATTACGCACCGATTCGCTTGCGCAGCCGGCCAGCAGCAGGGCCGCCAGCAAGAAAAGCCGCGCCGACGCACGGCGAGCAGCCGCAGGCAGCAAGTTGATCCGATTCCTCACCAGCGCACCAAAGACCCGGGCGCGTAACTTCTAACCCGGTGCATCGCTCAGCTGGCCGGGATGGTCACCAGCGGCAAACCCTCCTTGGCACCGGTTTCGGTCAACGAGAACAGGATCATCAAAAAGCCAAAGGTGCGCTTGGAGGCGAAATCCCGGTCGTCGACCCAGAACCAGTAATCACGATACTTGACCGCGGTGAAAGCGTTCTCCGGCCGCTCCTTGCTGTGACGGATCTCGATCAGGCGTGACGAGTCATCGCCAGCCCCCAAAGTGGGCAACGTGCGCCCATCCTGCACATGCTCGGGCGGTACGTCGATCTGGGTGGCGAAATCGATCATGATTTGCAGCATGGAGCGGGTGAGCATCGCCACCTCGGTGTCCGACTTGGGCAGTAGCCCGTAAACGACCTTCGTCTCGCGGGCACCGGGGCGCAGGCCCAGCAATTGATCCAGTTCGGCCACCGCCGCATCTACTTCAGGCCCGAGATTATCGCGGTGAAAAAACAGCACCGTAGTCTCGCCGGCCTCTCCGGAGCGCAAGATCTGCATCCCCACCGCGCCGGACTTCTGAATTTCGCGCAACAGTTCTATGACGCGGTAGAAACCGCTATCGCCGCTGCGCTGGTTGAGCCCGGCGGCGATCCGGCTGCGCTGGCCGTTGATGGAGTCGACGGTAATCGGCAGGATCAGGTCTGCCGCCCAGCCCGACTGCATCAGGAACAACAACGCTCGCGGCGGAATCGGCGTCATGAAGCTCTTGTTAAACTGCTGGCCGGTAATCGGGGCATAGGTAATGGTGGGGCGGTCGGTATATTTGCCTCCCGCACCCAGACTGACCGCGTCCCCCGCGATCGCGGACTCCGAAGACAG
Source organism: uncultured Gammaproteobacteria bacterium (assembly GCA_963753615.1). Classification (GTDB taxonomy): domain Bacteria; phylum Pseudomonadota; class Gammaproteobacteria; order Chromatiales; family Chromatiaceae; genus CAVWCW01. Next base: position 259,598 of record CAVWCW010000003.1, on the reverse strand, counting down.
GGTGCCGGCCAGTGTTACCGAACTCTCCAGCGTATAGCCGCTGACCACCGAGGCCACCTCCACGAACAGGGGCATGTCCGCGTAGCGCAGCTTGACGATATTCAGCAGCGTCTGCTCCTTCCAGGAGTCGGAGATGGCGCTGTTGTAATCGAAACGGTCCCGCGGCACGGACTGCGGGCCGAGGGTGGTACAGCCCGCCAACAGCGAGGTCAGAAGCAGCGACGACAGCAGCTTTCTCACCGGCTCGACAGCGCAGTGGCGGAAACCGGCCTGCGAGGTACGAATCCGGCTCATTCGAACAGCAGGTAGCGCTCGGCGCGCAGTTGCTTGCCCCTCCAGACCTTGCCGTCGATCAATTCAACCAGCACCCGGGCGCCTGTCTCGTCCACATCGGCATCGATCAGGGCCAGGTAGCGGCTCGGGTCCGGCGAGGCCTCGATGGTCACCTCGTTGACAGGAACCCCGAAGTCCTCCAGCGCCTGGCGGATCTCCGCAGCGTCGGTCTCCGGGGGAAAGCCCCCAACGCCAATCTTCATGCCTCTATCCTCTTGCAGAGCCGACTGCGGGGATCGCCCCACCCCTCAAAGTGGTGATAGTAGCCCAATTTGGTTGAGTCATTCACCCTCAAGCTAGACAACGGGCTTTAGACAATCCCCGCGCCAGGAGCAATCGGCCTGGTCGCACTCGCTGCCTAGTGGGGTGCCAAAACAGGGGAAGTTGTTCTCTTCGATCTGGATCGCCTTAATCAATTCGCCCTTGCGCAGCTTACCGATCTTGATCCCCTGGGTGCGCGCGATCTTGCGGATTTCGGTTACGGTCATGCTTAGAGTCTCCTCCTACTCGGTCTCTTAGACTTTGGTTCAACTAAGGTTGCAGCAAGATCTTTGCCAGGTGTTCGGCGGCGCCGCGCAGGCTGTAAACAGTCCGCCTGAAGGGCCTGACTAAGGGATCAGCTAACGCCTGGCCGCACCCGGCTGGTGCAGATTCTGCCCTGGATCAGGACTCGGGAACCGGCTCCGGGCGCAAGAAGTGCTCGCGATAGTAAAGTAACTCGGCGATGGAATCTTTAACGTCGTCCAGGGCCAGGTGCTTGGAGTCCTTGACAAAGCCGCGGGCCATCTCGGGGGCCCAGCGGAAAGCCAGTTCCTTCAGGCTCGAAACGTCCAGGTTGCGGTAGTGGAAAAAGGCTTCCAGTTCCGGCATAAGACGGGCCATGAAGCGCCGGTCCTGACAGATGCTGTTGCCGCACATGGGCGACTTGCCGGGCGGCAGGTACCGCTGCACGAAGGCCAAGGTTTCGCGCTCCGCGGCCGCGGTGTCGTGACGACTGACCTGCACCCGCGCCAGCAACCCGGAGGCGGCGTGATGCTCCTGGTTCCAGTCGTCCATCGCCTGCAACCGCGATTCCGGTTGATGGATGGCAATCACAGGACCTTCGGCCAGGATCTGCAACCGCTGGTTGGTAACTATGGTGGCGATCTCCAGAATCTCGTCCCTGCTTGGGTCCAGCCCGGTCATTTCCAGGTCGATCCAGATCAGGTTGTTCGGGTCTTGCGGCATCTACTGCTCCCGTAGCGCTGAGACGGAGGGGCGGCGCGACCGCCCTCCGGCGGCCCGACGGGCTACAAGATAGCGGAAACCCGAACCGATGTCAGGTGCGGCGCCGGCCAGGGTTGGCACAGCCCCAATTGACCCCTCCGCCCGTCTTGGTTACAACGTAAACTAAGCGACCGCCTGGCAAACCCGCCCCAACGTCTGACCACGAGGTAACCGAGTCAACCATGAATAGCCACTACCCTGTATCGCGCTTTCACCGCAGCGGCATCGCCATCGCCACCGCCTTGGCACTAGGCCTCGCCGGATGTCAGACCACCGACCCGTACACCGGCGAGCAGAAGATCAACAAGACGACCATCGGCGCCGGGGTCGGCGCCGCCGGCGGCGCCATTATCGGCGCTATCGCCGGCAACCGCCGCGGTGCGCTGATCGGGGCCGGCGTCGGCGCGTTGGCGGGCGGGGCCGTCGGCTACTACATGGACCAGCAAGAGGCCAAGCTGCGGGCGCAACTGCAAGGCACCGGCGTCAGCGTGACCCGCTCCGGTAACAATATCATTCTGAATATGCCCGGAAACGTCACCTTCAAGACCGACTCGTCCGACGTCTCTTCCAGCTTCTATTCGGTACTGGACTCGGTGGCGCTGGTTATCAACGAGTTCGAGAAGACCTACGTTGACGTTGTCGGCTACACCGACAGCACCGGCGCCGCCGAATACAATCAGCGCCTGTCGGAGCGCCGGGCCGAAAGCGTGGCCGCCTACCTGCGCACCCGTCAGGTGCTGGCCAGCCGGCTGCTGGTTCGGGGCATGGGCAAGAGCAGCCCGATCGCTCCCAACGACACTCCGGAGGGACGCAGCCTGAACCGCCGGGTGGAGATCATACTCGCCCCGCTGACCTAGGACCCGGTCGTGGCGCTTACCCTCGGCTTCGACATCTACGGGACGCTGATCGACACCGCCGGGGTGACCGCTGCCCTGCTCCCCCTGGCTGGGGAGCGGGCACCGGAATTCGCCCGCCGCTGGCGCGACAAGCAACTGGAGTATTCTTTCCGGCGCGGCCTCATGGAAGACTATGTGAGCTTCGCCGAGTGCACCCGTCAGGCCCTGGCCCACACCGCGGACAGCCTCGGCATCGACCTTACGCCGGAGCAGCACCAGGGGCTGATGCAAGAGTACGGACGGCTGCCGGCCTTTGCCGACGCCGCGTCCTGCCTGGAGCAGTTGGGCCAAGACGGCCACCGGCTGTTCGCCTTTTCCAACGGCCAGGCCGCGGCGGTACGCGAGCTGCTGGAGCGGGCCGGCTTGCTGCAGCACTTCCGGGATATCGTCAGCGTCGAGGAGGTGCGCAGCTTCAAGCCCGACCCGGCGGTGTACCGCCACTTTCTGCAGCGCACCGGGGCCGCGCCGTACCCGGCCTGGCTGATCTCCGCCAATCCCTTCGATGTCATCGGCGCCGCCGCGCTGGGCCTGCGTACCGCCTGGGTGCAACGCTCGTCGGCGCAGCCGTTCGATCCCTGGGGGGTAACCCCTGACCTTACCCTGGGCGGCCTCGACGAACTTCCGGCCGCCCTGCCCGGCCCGGCATGAGCGCCGGTTTCGCCGATCATTTCTCCGTTCAGTCCCAGGACTATGCCCGCTTCCGGCCGAACTATCCGCCGGCCCTGTTCGCCTGGTTGGCCGAGATCGCATCGGGGCGGCGCCTGGCCTGGGACTGCGCCACCGGCTCCGGCCAAGCTGCGCTAGGACTGGCCGGGCACTTCGACCAGGTTCTGGCCAGCGACGCCAGCGCGGCCCAGCTGGCCGGCGCGGCACGCCACCCCCGTATCCGCTACCTGCGGGCCAGGGCCGAGGCCTCGGGCCTGGCCGGCGGCCGCTTCGACCTGATCGCCGTCGCTCAGGCCCTGCACTGGTTCGATCTCGACGCCTTCTACCGCGAGGTCCGTCGGCTGCTGCGACCGGGCGGCACGCTGGCGGTCTGGACCTACCAGCTGCTGCGCTGCGAACCGGGTATCGACGCCCTGATCGAGCGTTTCGACCGCGAGATCGTCGGCCCCTACTGGCCGCCCGAGCGTCGGCTGGTAGATTCCGGCTACCGGGACTTGCCGTTTCCCTTCGCCGAACTTCCCGCCCCCGCCTTCGACATGCACGCCGACTGGGGCCTGGAACAGCTGCTGGGTTATCTAGGCACTTGGTCGTCGGTGCGGCGCTACCGCCGGGCGCTGGGTCGGGACCCGCTGCAACGCCTGGTCCCGGCGCTAGCCGCCGCCTGGGGTGACGGCAATGCCAGACGCCGTGTCCGCTGGCCCCTGGCGCTCCGGGTCGGGCACATCCAAGAAACCTAAGGAGGCGGAAACTCGATGCTCGAGGCCCTGACCATCATCCTCTGCTGCCAATTGGTGGGCGAACTGATCGTCGTCGGTACCGGCCTGCCCCTGCCCGGCCCGGTGGTCGGCATGGCCCTGCTGTTTGCCGGATTGCTGATTCGCGGCAAAGTGCCCGAGCGCCTCGGACAGGTCGCCGGCGCACTGATGGACAATCTTTCGCTGCTGTTCGTACCCGCCGGGGTCGGGGTCATGACCCACCTTTCGCTACTGGAAAACCAGTGGCTCCCGATCTCCCTGTCGCTGGTGCTAAGCACCCTGCTGACCATTGCAGTCACCGGCCTGGCGATGGCGGCTCTGGTGCGGCTGCGCTCTCCCGACCAGCGGGACAAAGGACCGCGATGAACCAGGATTTCGCGGCCCTCTGGGTCTACCTGAGCGCCAGCCCGCTGCTGCACTTGACCCTCACCCTGGCCACCTATGTGCTCGCCGACCGGGTGTACCGACGATTCGGCCGCACCCCGCTGCTCAACCCGGTCCTGTTGGCGGTGATCGTCCTGGTGCTTCTGCTCAAACTTACCGATACCCCCTACGCCATCTACTTCGAGGGTGCGCAATTCGTGCACTTTCTGCTCGGCCCCGCAACGGTGGCCCTGGCGATCCCCCTGTTCCGCCAGCTACAGGCGGTGCGGCGCAGCCTGCCCGCGCTGCTGCTGTCGATCCTGGCCGGCTCGGCGACCGCCTCCCTGTCGGCGGTGCTGCTGGCTAAACTTGCCGGCGGCGACCAACAGACCCTGCTTGCCCTGGCCCCGAAGTCGGTGACCACCCCGGTGGCCATGGGCATTACCGAACGCCTTGGCGGCCTGCCTTCGCTGACGGCGGTGCTGGTGATCCTAACCGGCATCCTGGGCGCCATGCTCGGCCCCATCCTGCTCGACCTGCTGCGCATCCGCGACAAGCGCGCCCGCGGCGTCGCGCTGGGCACCGCCTCCCACGGGATAGGGACCGCCCGAGCGCTGCAGATCAGCGAGGTCGCCGGCGCGTTCGCGGGCCTCGCGATGGGCGTCAACGCCCTGGTCACCGCCCTGCTCCTGCCGCTGCTCTGGCGCTGGCTGAATGGCTGACTGATCCCCCGGGCAGCAGGGATCGCCCGCAGCGCGGCAGAACCCTGACCCGGGGACCGGATTGTGCCAGAATACGCGCTTTTCCCCGGCCCGAGAGATTCCGATGGCGCAGTACATCTACACCATGAACCGTGTCGGCAAGATGGTTCCGCCCAAGCGGGTCATCCTGCGCGACATTTCCCTGTCCTTCTTCCCCGGCGCCAAGATCGGCGTGCTGGGGCTGAACGGCTCCGGCAAGTCCACCCTGCTGCGCATCATGGCGGGGATCGATACCGATATCGAGGGCGAGGCCCGGCCCCAGGCCGGGATCAAGGTCGGCTACCTGCCCCAGGAGCCCCAGCTGGACCCGACCAAGGACGTGCGCGGCAACGTCGAAGAGGCCCTGGGCGAGGTCAAGCAGGCGCTGGAGCGGCTGGACGCGGTGTATGCGGCCTATGCCGAACCGGATGCCGACTTCGACGCCCTGGCCAAAGAGCAGGCGGAGTTGGAGAACATCGTCCAGGCCCAGGACGGCCACAACCTGGAACGCACCCTGGAGGTGGCCGCCGACGCCCTGCGCCTGCCGCCCTGGGATGCCGACGTGAGCAAGCTCTCCGGCGGCGAGCGGCGCCGGGTGGCGCTGTGCCGGCTGCTGCTGTCCAACCCCGACATGCTGCTGCTCGACGAGCCCACCAACCACCTGGATGCCGAGTCGGTGGCCTGGCTGGAGCGCTTTCTCCACGAGTACCCGGGCACCGTGGTGGCGGTGACCCACGACCGCTACTTCCTGGACAACGTGGCCGGCTGGATTCTGGAGCTGGACCGCGGCTACGGCATCCCCTGGGAGGGCAACTACTCGTCCTGGCTGGAGCAAAAGGAGCAGCGCCTGGAGCAGGAGCAGAAGACCGAGCAGGCCCATATCAAGACCATGAAATCGGAACTGGAGTGGGTGCGCGCCAACCCCAAGGGCCGCCATGCCAAGAGCAAGGCGCGCCTGCAGCGCTACGAGGAGCTGGCGAGCCAGGAGTTCCAGAAGCGCAACGAGACCAACGAGACTCTACATCCCCCCGGGCGAGCGCCTGGGCGAGCTGGTGATCGAGGCCGAGGGGCTGCGCAAGGCCTACGGCGACAATCTGCTTTACGACGACCTGAGCTTCAACCTGCCCCGCGGCGGCATCGTCGGCATCATCGGCCCCAACGGCGCCGGCAAGACCACCCTGTTCCGCATGCTCACCGGCCAGGAGCAACCGGACGCCGGCAGCTTCGGGTGGGCGACACGGTGCAGATCGCCCATGTGGACCAGTCCCGGGACACGCTGAACGACGCCAACACGGTGTGGGAGGAGATCTCGGACGAGGCCGACATCATCACCGTCGGCAAATTCGAGATGCCGTCCCGGGCCTATGTCGGCCACTTCAACTTCCGCGGCAGCGACCAGCAAAAGCGCATCGGCGATCTGTCCGGCGGCGAGCGCAACCGGGTACACCTGGCCAAGCTGCTGAAGTCCGGCGGCAACCTGCTGCTGCTCGACGAGCCCACCAACGACCTGGATGTGGAGACCCTGCGCGCGCTCGAAGAGGCCCTGCTCGACCTTCCCCGGCTGTGCGGTGGTGATCTCCCATGACCGCTGGTTCCTGGACCGCATCGCCACCCACATCCTGGCCTTCGAGGGCGACTCCCAGGTGACTTGGTTCGAGGGCAACTACGCCGACTACGAGGCCGACCGCAAGCGCCGCCTGGGGGCCGAGGCCGACCAGCCCCACCGCATCAAATACAAGCGGCTATCGGGGTGAGCGGCAACAAGGCCCTGCTGCGCCAGGCGCTGGCGCTTCTCGAGCGCCTGGAAGACCGGATGCCGCCGGCGCCACCGCCCCCCGACTGGGACTGTACCGCCCAGCGCTGGCGTCACGAAGGCCGGCGCGGCTGGCTGCAGGGGGTGCGCCGGCCCCACGGCATCCGTCTCGGCGACCTCAAGTGCATGGACCGCCAGAAGGCCGAGATCGACCGCAATACCCAGCAGTTCGTGCAGGGCCGGCCGGCCAACAACGTATTGCTCTGGGGTTCGCGGGGCACGGGCAAGTCGTCCCTGATCAAGGCCCTGCTCAACGAATACGCCGGCCAGGGCCTGCGCCTGATCGAGGTCGAGAAAGAGCACCTGGTGGACCTGCCCGACATCGTCGAGCAACTGGAAGGCCGGACGGAGCGCTTCGTGCTTTATTGCGACGATCTCTCGTTCGAGGCCAACGACGCCAGCTACAAGTCGCTGAAGGCGATCCTGGACGGTTCGGTGGCCGCGGCCCCGGACAACGTGCTGATCTACGCTACCTCCAACCGCCGCCACCTGCTGCCCGAATTTCAGCGCGAGAACCTGGAGGCTCGCATGGTGGACGAAGAGATCCACCACGGCGAAGGGGTGGAGGAAAAAATCTCCCTGTCCGAGCGCTTCGGACTCTGGCTGTCCTTCTACCCCTTCGGCCAGGACCAGTACCTGGAGATCGTCGAGCACTGGCTGAATCGTATCGGCACCCACCCTCCCGACCACGAGGCGATGCGCCAGGAAGCCCTCAGGTGGGCCCTGGCGCGGGGCTCCCGCAGCGGCCGCGTGGCCTGGCAGTTCGCACGCGACTGGGCGGGCAGACACGGCTGACCCGGGGCGATAGTCGACCCAGTCCAAGCCTGGCGGAAGCGCCCCGTTTGCCCGGCCCGGTCCAACGCGACGCATACCCGAGTTCTGCTATGGTTGAAAACGACGCTCGCGACCAGAGCCCAGGACTCCACACCGGCATATTTCACCGGGCTGCCAGGCGGCTGCGCATACGCGACAGGAAATTGGAGACCTTGAATAGGACTCGGGGGCATCTCCAGCGACACACCGGGTGTAACGCCGCCTGGCTATCGCACCCCTGGCTGGTTCCTGCACGCCAGGGACGCGATACCCGGTGAATTTTCCGGGTTAAGCGGCGGCAAAAGATCTCTTGCCATGAGGATCACGGGATTCAGAATGAACCTGTTGGTATCGAATCCCGCCGCCGGCAATGCCAAAGAGACCGGCGACTGGTTGTCGGCGCTCGCTAGGGCCGGGGTCAAAGCCAAGCTGGCCGAGACCGAAAACGGTCAGTTTCGATCGGCCCTGACCGGGGACGATTGCCTGATCGTCGCCGGCGGAGACGGCACCATCCGCTCATACGCCGCCGTATGCCTCGACTCATCGTGCACGCTCGGGATCTTGCCAGCCGGAACAGGAAATGATTTTGCCCGGGGACTGAATATCCCGCTCGACCCGGATTCGGCCTGTGAGAACATATCCAGCGGCCTGGTGGCGCCTATCGATGTCGGGTTACTGGACGACGACATCTATCTCAATGTCGCGCATATCGGCCTGGGTACCGAGATCAGCCGTAACCTGGAAGGCGAACACAAACACTGGTGGGGAAGATTCGCGTACCTTCGTACCTTCCTGCAACGGTTTCGGCAAGCCAGGGGTTTTCATGCGACGATCGAGTGCGCGGATGAGGTCATCAAAGGCCGATGGCTGCAAATCACTGTGGCCAACGGCCGATCCTTCGGCGGCGGACAACGCTTTTTCGACGCCTCTCCGTTTGATGGACAACTGGATTTGCTGGCGGTCCGGCCGAGACCGCTTTTTCGGTTGTTCCTCGTTTGGGTGCTCGCTCATGTCAAGGGCTCGACACCTGATAACGAGGCAATCGTGCAACGTCGCGGAAAGACATTCAGGATTGTGGGAGATTCGCAAAGACAAGTAACCGCGGACGGCGAGGTGCTGGCACATCTCCCTGTTCGCTTCACTGTCATGGAAAGCGCACTGCGCGTTTTGGTCCCGGAGAGCACAGCCGAATTGGCACCAGGACGCGGGGGCGATCCACCGCAGCATCGGGAGGTCCAAGTGGGGTTAATACGCTCGGATGAGCAGGCAAAACTCGGCGAACTCTACGCGTTGGGTAGCGGAATGCTTCTGCGCTATCGAGAACTGCTCGCTGCCGGCGCCGGTGAACTGCAGCCCCTACTGGAACGAGTGCTCGCCCAGCGCGGCGAACTGATCGATCGGCTGGCCGAGGCGGAGCAGGCCAGGTCTCAGGTCCAGTCCGCACCCGATCAGGAAATCAACGAGTTGCGCGCGCTGGGCGATCGCTTTCTCAAGGCGTTGCTCGGCGAAGACCCGCTAAAGAACCGGTTACTCAAGGCCGAGCAAGAGTGGATAGCAGAACTCGAGCAGGCGCAGCCGCTCGCCTGGGCGGATACCGAGAGGGAGTTGCTTGCTGCGCTCGCAGCGGAAAGCGGCATATCGATTGCCGAGTTGCGGGCCCTGCTTGGTGAAACCGACTGACGCTTCCCTGCTCGCTGCAATGCCAACTCCCGTCAGCAATGTCGCGCAAACCAGATGACTTCGGTATGAATTTACCCAGTCCCCTGGCGCAAGCTCACCTTGTCGGCAGGGACCCGGGGCCGGGCGGCGCGGCTGAAAAGCCTAAGGCGCCAAAGTTCGCCGGCCAGGTTGACAGCCGCCTTCCGCTCCTCAGTGCGCTACGTGCCGGATCGGCGCTCACGCATCCTGGCAGCGTCGGTCGAGTTTGGGTCGGAAGACATCGTGGAGCGGGTGAGCGGCACGGACCGCTGCACCACCCCCAATAGGCCGCTACGGAAGCGAGTCAATCCTAGTTCTTGGCTGAGGGCTTTCCCAGCACGATCTGACGAGGTCCGGGCGGTCTCTTCGGGCTGGAGACGCCGCGGGCGATCCGCTGGATTTCTCCACCCGCCTTGAGAAAAGCCGCCGTCTGTTCGGCAATGGATTCGTGAGTCTCGGAGGGGATTTTCTTTGGCCTGGCTGCCATATCTAGGACCTTGTTGTTCATCAAAGTCCCCCAGTTTACCAGTTTTGGGGCTGATAATGTATTTGGAAGCGGATTCTACCCCCAGATCTCCTCTTTTCGGCGACGTTTCACCCCGGATCGCCTCGCCGCGAGCGCTGTTGCCGATGACCGTCGGGAGGAGAGGAGCCCGCCAGGCGCCTCATCGCGTATAATTTCCGCGAACCCGGCGTTTGAGAACCGGGGCGCAGCGCCACTCGAACGAGCGTTATGACCATCAACAGCCCATTAGCCCCAGTGCAACTGCAGCCCTCGAACCGCGCCCGCTGCCCGCGGCGCACTCGGGCTTGGACCTGGCTGGCCCTGGCGCTGTTGGCAGTCGGCGATTGCCTGGCGGTAACTGGGCCCGCCCTGCGCATCGGCGTTGCCCAGGTGATGCCGTTTCATGACCTGGGGACCCTGTCCCAATGGGCCAACTACCTCGGCCGCAAGCTGGACCGGCCGGTGCACTTTGTGCATCGCCGCAGTCACACCGAGATCGTGGATCTGCTGATGCAGGGCCGGCTGGATGTGGCCTGGATCTGCCCAGATCACTACCTGCGTCATCAGGAGCGGGTTGGCATGATCGCCGGTCCGATGACCCAGGGCCGCCAGGACTTTCAACTGCTGGTGCTGGCCCCGGCCCGGGGCACGCCGGATTTGCAGGGCCTACTCGACTTGGACGGCAAGGTGATTGCGTTCGCCGAGCGAGACAGCAACCTCGGCAGCGCGGTGGTGGAGCGGGCCCTGATCCGTCTGGGGGCGGAGCCGCAGGGATTCTTTCGCCGCGTGATCTATACCGGCGACCACGCTCGCGTGATCCGGGCGGTGGCCGACGGCATCGCCCATGCCGGGGCGGTGATGGACCAGGCCTGGGCCTCGGCGCAGACTTCCGACCCCCGTCTCGCCAAAGGCCTGCGGGTGATCTGGCGTTCCGGCTGGCGGCCGTTGCCGCCCCTGGTGGGGGCACCGGCCCTGGCGGGGGATACCGCCTCAGCCTTGCGAGTGGTGCTCACCGAGATGCAAGACGATGACGAAGGCCGCGCCCTGCTCGCCGCCCTGGGCTTCGACCGCTTCGTGATCCCTGACCCGGCGCATTATCGGGCCGACGCCGAAGGCGCCGAAGCAAGCGCTTGCGCGGAGTGACCCGGTGGCGTTGCTGCACAGACTGAGTTACCGGACCAAGATCACTCTCGCCTTCTCGCTGCTGGCGTTCCTAGGGGTGTTCCTGGTCAGCGGGCTGTTTCTGTACACCGGCCACCAGGAACTGCGCGCCAACCGCCTGGCCACCGGGCTGCGCATGGCCGGTTGCCTGGCCAGCAATATCAGCCGCGACGTCGCCGGCGACGACCTGTTTGCGGTGTTCGAGACCCTGCAGCGATTTGCCACCGGCTGGCCGGAGGGTGACCGCCCCGACAGCCTGGTGCTGACCCCCGACAACCGCATCTATGCCACCAGCCTGAGCCCGGCTCGAGACTTCTTGGATCTGCCCCTGGGCGAGCTCGGCGCCCCCTATGCCGCCCTGCTGCCCCTGACCGACTACCCGGACGAGCCGATATTCATCGAAAGCCCGCGCGGCTACTTCGCGGTGGCCCCGATCCGCCGCCAGCAGCAGCTTCTGGGCAGCCTGATCGTCGACTACCCCCTGGAGTCCCTGCGCGCCAAGGCCTGGCAACTATTCCAGCTGCTGCTGGGCTACAGCCTGCTGCTGCTGGGGCTGCTGTTGCTGCTGGGCTGGGCTGCTCGGGGGGCGCATGGCTCGTCCCCTGCTGGCTCTGAGTGAACGCATGCAGCGGGTGGGCAAGGGGGACCTGGACGTGGTGTGCGAGCCCGGGCCGAACCGCGACGAGTTGGCCGACCTGGCCCGGGGTTTCAACGAGATGGTGGCGGGCTGCGGGAGAAGCAGGCCCTGGAGGAAGAGTATCCTCAAGAGCGAGCGGCTGGCGGCCATCGGCCGGGTGGCCGCCGGCATGGCCCATGAGATCAACAACCCCCTGGGCGGCATGCTCAATGCCATCGATACCTACCGCAAGCACGGCGACAATCCGCAACTGGCCGAGCGCACCCTGGACCTGCTCGACCGCGGCCTCGCCCAGTTGCGCAACACGGTACAGGCGCTGCTGGTAAACGCCCGCTTGGAAGACCGCATGCTCAGCGCCCAGGACCTGGACGACGTACGCATCCTGGTGAATCCCCAGGCCCGCAAGCAGGGGGTGCGCCTCGGCTGGGATTGCGAACTGCAAGAACCGAGCGGGGTGCCCTCGTCCCAGGTTCGCCAGGTGCTGATGAACCTGTTGCTGAACGCCCTTCGGGCCACGCCGGAAGACGGCGAGGTCGAGGTACGCCTGCAGCAACGCCGGGGAGGTGTTGGCGTTCGAAGTCAGCGACACCGGGTCCCGGCATCCCACGCGGAACAGCGGGAGCACCTGTTCGAGCCGTTCATCGATCAGGCCAAGGGCAGCGGCCTGGGCCTGTGGGTGAGTTTTCAGATCGTCAGCGGGCTGGGGGGCAGCATCCAGGCCCTGCCCCGGAACCCGGGGACCCGCTTCCTGGTGCGCCTGCCGCGCAGCGGCGCCTATCCTTACACCGGGCAGAGGCCCCGCCGCCGATGACGAAACCGAGCCCCGCGACCGCCGGCTACACCCAGGTCTGTCTGGTGGAAGACGACCCGATCATGGGCGAATCCATCGTCAGCCGCTTCGAGCTGGAGGGCCTCAGCATCCACTGGCACCAGGACGCGGCATCCGCCCGCCAGGCCCTGCTGAACAATGACTACGGGCTGGTAATCAGTGATATCCGGCTCCCGGACCGCAACGGCGACCGCCTGTTCGAGGAACTGGTAGAACAGCAATTGCTGCTGCCGCCGTTTCTTTTCATTACCGGCTTCGGCGACCTCAGCCGCGCGGTCAACCTGCTCAAGCTCGGGGCGGCGGACTACCTCACCAAGCCCTTCGATATGGAGCGCCTGCTGCAGCGTGTGGGCGAACTGCTGGCGCTGCGCCCCCGGCCGCCACGCGAGGCGGATGCCCCGCTCGGCATCTCCGCCCCGATGCGCCAGATCGAGGCGATGATCCAGCGGGTAGCGCCGCTGGAGGTGAGCGTGTTGATCACCGGCGAAACTGGGGTGGGAAAAGAAGTCGTGGCCCGCCGCATCCACGAGTTGGGTCGCGGCGGGCCGTTCTTCGCCGTCAATTGCGCCGCCATCGCGGAGGGTCTGGTGGAGTCGGAGCTGTTTGGCCACGAGAAAGGCGCCTTCACCGGCGCCGGGCGCCACCACCGCGGGGTGTTCGAGCGAGCCCGCGGCGGCACCCTGTTCCTGGATGAGATCGGCGACATGCCGCTGGCCATGCAGGCGCGCCTGCTGCGGGTGCTGCAGGAGCGCAAGATTACCCGCGTCGGCGGCGAGAGCGACCTCAGCGTGGACGTGCGTCTGGTATGCGCCACCCACCAGGATCTGGAACGGCTGGCGTCCGAGGGCCGCTTCCGCTCCGACCTGATCTACCGCATCAATCTGGTCCACCTGGAGATTCCGCCGCTGCGCGAGCGGGGCGAAGACATCCTGCTGCTCGCCAACCGCTTCCTCGCCCACTGGGCGGCCAATCAGGGCCAGCCGCCGAGGCAGTTGCACCCGGATGCGGAGCGAGCCCTGCTGGAGCAACCCTGGCCCGGCAATGTGCGCGACCTGCGACACACCCTGGAGCGGGCTTGCATCTTCAGCGACGGCCCAGTGATTCGCCCCGAGGCCCTGTTCAGCCCCGGCGCAGCGCCCGCCGCGGAACCGCACGCGACCAACCCCTGAGCGAATACCTGCGCGAAAGCGAAAGGCGCTACATCGAATACTGCCTGGAGCGCCACCAGGACCGCATGGGCGAGACTGCAGCGGCCCTGGGCATCAGCCGCAAGGCCCTCTGGGAGAAGATGAAGCGCCTGGGGATTCGCCAGGACTGAGTGACTGCGGCGGCCGGCCGCAGCGGAGGCGACGACCAGGGTGCGATACCGCGCCGCGTCGACAGCCAAGCACGGGGCAACGCAATCGCCGAAAGATCCGAATGTTACCGGCGGGTAACATTGAGCTGTTCTCCCTCCCAAAAGCGTTACCCCGGCGACACATCGCCGGCGAGCCGGGTAACCGCAGGCGACCAGCCCGGGCGACAGGCCCTCTGCCCCCCTCACGCTCCCTTACGCAGCCTCGAGAGCTCATAATATTTACTTATTAATATCAATAATATGAAGAATATTTCTAAGTATATTTATTAAGTATTACGGATACCGGGTCACAGCTGCCGCTGGAATTCGTCCGAGCATCCCCAGCCCCTTTCCCAGACTCGCCCGCACCCCGGCGAACGCAACGTATCTAATTGTTATTTTTCACAAAAAATAAAGCTGGCACGGACGATGCTTTATTGACATCGAAGTTTCTACCAAAGCATCGATAATTACAGAGAGGAGATACATCATGTCGAAGACCACCATTCTTAGCACCTTCACCGGCTTCGTGGTTGGAATCGTTCTGCTCGGAAGCGTCAGCTGGGCCATGATGCCCGGAATGATGCTCCAAGAGGCCGTCAGCCCCTACGGCCTGCAGGAGACCGTGGACAAGATCTCGGAGAACGCCATCGCGGCCGGTTGGGTGGTGGCCGGCGTCAAGCCCCTGCACAAGTCCGTCAAGAAGCACGGCGGCGGCGACGTGCTCCCGGTGATGCTGGTCAATCTGTGCCAGGCCCACCACGCCAGCAGCATCCTCAGCCAGGACAGCGACCGGGTGGTGTCCGTGATGATGCCCTGCACCATCTCGGTCTACCAGAAGCAGGACGGCAAGACCTACATCGGCTACATGAACGCCGGAATGATGGGCAAGATGTTCGGCGGCAACGTGGCCGAGGTTATGGGCACCGTCTCCCAGCAACAGCAAAGCTTCATCGCCTTCGCCCTCTGACCCGCGCTCTCCGCACCCGCCGGACGGCGGGTGCGCTCTCTGCCTTCTCCCCGCCGCAACTCTAGCGACCCTGTCCCCCCGAGCGCCACTGGACTCCCCTGTCCCTTGGCCTTACGCTCTTCAGATCGGCCGAAGCTCCGCGGCCGAGCGCTGAAACGAGTAGGAGTTCGATGGGACTGGACGCGCAAATCCGCGCCCTGCGCCAGCCGGTGCGGCCGCTGGTGGTGGTCAAATACCTGGCCCGGTTGAGCCTGATCGCCGGCCTGCTGGGACTGGTGCCCCTGGCGGTCTGCCTGGGGCTGGCCGAATGGGCGCTGGCCGGGCGCTGGGGCCTGGTGATCCTGGCCCTGGCCTATCCCTGTTGCAGAGCTATCCCTTGCTGGCGCCGGGCCTGCCCTGGATCGACGCCCTGTTCGAGTCGGTCTCCGCGCTAACCACCACCGGCCTGGAGCAGGAAGACCTGGTGGGCAGCAGCCGCGCCCACAGCCGGCGCACCCTGGGGGTGTACCCGGTGCTGACCGGGCTCGCCTTCCTGCTGTTGTGGCCCCTGCTGGGGGCCTGGGAGGGGCTGCTGTACACCCTGAGCGGCGTCTCCACCGGCGGCTTCGCGCCGCGCGACGCCAGCGTCCAAGAGTTCCCCTTCGCCACCCAGGTACTGATCCTGCTGCTGGCCTGCGCCGCCGCCCTGCCACCGGTGCTCTACTACCGCGGCCTGAAGACCGGTTGGGGCAGCCTGTTGCGGAACCTGCAGGTGCGCGGGCTGCTCGGGCTGACCCCAGCGTTCGGTGCCCCGCTCGGCGTGGCCCTAGGCCGCGCCGGCGAGCTGCCCTGGGAGAAGGCTTGGCGCCAGGGGCGTTGCTGGCGACTTCGGCCCAGAGCGGCACCCTGGGCCTGTCCAGCGCCATCGCCAGCCCCGAACTGCAGAACAGGCCCAAGCCGCCGCTGTGCGCCGACCTGCTGTTCGGGCGACTGGAGATTCTGACCTTCCTGATGCTACTCTGCCCTGACAACTGGAGGAAATGATGCGGTATGTTTTCATCGGTGCCAGCACCCTGGCGGTGGCCAGCGCCCACCTTCTGGCAGACCGCGACCAGGTGGTGTTGATCACCCGGTCCAAGCACATCAAGCCGTTGTGCGAGCGCTGTGTGCAGCCGCATAGCGTCTAGTCCGCCATGAAACCCTGTCGAGAATGCGGTCACCAAGTCAGCGAGCAGGCCTCCGCCTGTCCAAGCTGCGGCGCCCCTTACCCGGCCCGCTCCCAATGGGACGGCTGGGGCTTCGAATACAAATCCCAGGCAGAGCTATTTGGACTGCCGCTGTTGCACATCTCCTTCAAGTACCGCGCCAACCGCATGCCAGTGCCGGCGCGTGGGGTGATCGCCATCGGCCAGTTCGCTGCCGGCCTGGTGACCATCTCCCAGTTCGGCATCGGTCTGTTCAGTCTGGGCCAGTTTGCCCTCGGCGGCGTCGCGGTCGCCCAGTTCGGCGCCGCCTGGTCCCTGGTTGCCCAGTTCGGGCTCTACGTCGACCAGGGATATGGCCAGTTCGTGCGCAACCTGCCCGATTTGCTGCATCGATTTTTTTAACCAGGACCGGGATCCGGCAGTAGTTCCCTTCCGATGGCGACGTAGGCATTCGATAACTATTGGGGGATTTCCCCGCGCCGCAGACGGGCCCGCAAACCCGCTCCGACCGGAACGATTCGCTTCCGCATCCTTGCGCTTACCCGCCGAGGGCGGCCCGCAAACCGCCGCGGCCTCGCCCCTTCGGAAAAAAGCCGTGGAAATTTCCCGCAAAGGGTCGGACAATCGATCTTTCTTCCGGACGTCGAGCCCCGGGCAGAGCGAGCATCAGAACTCGCCAGCACCGGTTCAGAACGCCAAGATTCGTCATTCGCAGCAAACTTTATCCGAAGAGGGACAGTCGATGCCCAATCCCAACACCCTATTCAAGGCCCTGGCCACCGCTTGCATACTCACGCTGCTCTGGGTCGCCGCGCCGGCCCTGGCCGCCAAGCTGGCTCCGGAATCTCAGGAGATCCGAGTCGGTGACCTGGTGGTGATCCGTGTCGAACAGGCGCGCGCCTCGGCGGACGTCAAGTGGCGGAGCAGCGCCGAACTGCAACTCGACGTCAGCGAACCGGGGCAGGGTCGCTTCCGGGCGGTCGCCCCTGGGCGCGCCCTGGTCACCGCCACCATCGACGGCGAGCTGGCCAGCACCTTCATCCAGGTGCAGCCCGGCGCCGGCAGCGCGCCGGTCACCGCCGGCGGGCCCAAGCCGGTAAAGGTGGAGGTGCCCAAACTACGGACGGTAGTCGCCGCCGACGCCGCTGCGGTCACCCAGCCGCCGCGGCTGCGCGAGCTGTTGCCGGAAAACGCCTTTGTCTACCTGCGGGTGCCCTCCCCCTGGGGCCTGCTGGGCGCGCCCAAGGGCAATATCTACGCCCGGGCGGTGGGCTCCAGCGCCTACGCCGAGGCGGTCGAGGGGCTGCGCACCGGCTTCGTGAACAACCTGCTGCCTGAGGTGCCGCCGGAGGGCCGGCTGTTCGTAAGCCTGCTGATGGAACAGATGCGCTCGCCGCTGGAACTGGCGGTCATGCCCCCGGCCAAGGCGGAGGCCACCCTACCCGACCTGGTAATCACCATGGTCTTGGATGCGGACAGTCCGCAGGCCGCCAATGCCCTGCTGGCCGGCATTGCCGAGCAGGCCCCCGGCATTGAGCCCAAGATACCGATGGGCGACGACGGCGCCGGCATGCTGGTGATCGAAGGCATGCCCCTGCAGACCTATTTCGCTGCTGAAGAGCAGCGGCTCTATCTGTCCTTCAGCGACCCCAGCGCCGCTCCCGACCCCCTGAACGAATGGGTCGCGGCCCGCCAACCGGTGTCCGAACACCCGATGTACGGCGCCGAGCAGGCGATCGACGCCAGCGGCCAAGGCCTGTTCGCCTGGGTCGACCCGGGCCCCCTGATGAAGACCCTGGAACAGCTGGGCGAGGCCGAACAGGTGGCCGGGTTGCGCGCCTTTGGCGCTAGCGAGGCCAGTTCCCTGGCCCTGGGCCTCGGCAGCAGCGGCGGCAAGCAGCGCCTGAAGCTGCTGCTCGACATGCCCCAGGTCGGCTTCCGCAGCTTCCTGCCTGCGGTGAACACCGATTTGCCGCTGCGCACCGCCGGCGAGCCGGAAATGGTGTTCATGCTGGGCCTGCCCGGCCCCGACGACCTGGCCCTGGTGGAAAACAACCTGCTGGGGATGATGCCGCCGGAGGATATCCAGGCCTACCAGGTCGGCAAGGAAGAGTTCCAGGCCAACCTCGGCTTCAGCGTGGAGCAGTTGCTGGGGGCCTTCGGCGACGAGTTGCTGGTGGTGTTCGACCAGGCCGGCTACTACCTGGCCCTGCGCCTGCGCGACCCTGATCTCTTCCAGCAGATCCTCGACCAACTGCTGGAGCGCTTCGCTCCACCCTACGAGCAGCGCGAGTTGCTGGGCCACACCTATCACCATCTGACCCTACCCTCCCTGGCGGCTGCCGACCCCGAGCTCAGCGGCGGCATGTACGAGGGCGATCCCGTCAGCCAGCGCCTGGCCAGCCTGCCGCGCCACTTGTATTGGACCCGCGAGGGTGAATACCTGTTGCTCGCAAGCGTGCCTCAAACCCTGATCGACTATCGCTATATCGACGAGCGGGTGCCCCTGGGCGACTGGCTGCGCCAAACCCAGGGCATGGACCCCAACGGCGCCCTGCTGCTGGCCAGCGGCCGCAGCGAAGGCACTCCGCGCCTGATCTACGAAGTCAACCTATGGACCCTCGAGGCCCTGGGCGACCTGCTGGGAAGCCCGGTGGATCTGTTCGCCCTGCCCAGCCCGCGCGAGCTGGGGCTGCCGGACAGCGGCAGCGCCGGATTCCAGATCACCTCCTCGCCGACTCAGCTGGCCGTGGAGCTGGTGTACGAGAGCAATCCGTTGGAACTGCTGATGGCCATGGGCGGCTTCGGCACCCTGACCAGCGCCGGTGTCGCCGCGGCGATCGCCATCCCCGCCTTCGAGGAATATCAGAGCAAGGCCGAGATCGCCACCGAGCTGTCCCAGGTGGAACAGTTGCAGCAGGAACTGATCATGTTCTACGTCGACGAGGGACGCTTTCCCACCGCCGAGGAAGCGCAGAACCTGCTTTCCAGCCTGCCCGGAAGCGGCAATATGGACCTCTCCTTGGAGCCCGACACCGGCAGCATCAACGCGCAGATCTACGTGCCGGGCGTGGGCGGCAACAATCGGCTGATCCTCACGCCGCGCCTGGGAGATGGCGGCTATATCGACTGGGACTGCGAGGGCACTACCTTAGACCTGTCGCACCTGGCGAACTCGAACCTCTGCAACTGACCGCCGACGCGCCCGCCGGGGCCCGTCAATGGATCGGCCTCGGGGCCGCCGGGCAGGCGGTCCCGAGCTAAGATAGGCGTTCTCTCACCTCTTTCCAGAGCACCCGGTAGGCCTGAGCGGCCGGGCTGTCAGGGGCGTATTCCAGCACCGGGGCGCGTTCGATGCCCATGCGCTCGACGTCCCCGGCGTAGGGGATTTGGCTCTCCAGCATGCCGTCCTGGCCCGGGGGTAGGCGCTCCAAGACCTGGCGGTGCATCTCCATTGCCGGGTCCACCATCGAGTAGAATGGTAGCAACGGCAGCGTCTTGGCCGGACCGCGAGCGAGGAATCGCTGCAGCTGCTCCAGGGTGCGCAGGGACAAGGTGGTGGGAATCACGGGCAACAGCAGGGCGTCGGCGGCGGAGAACACGTTCTCCGACACCAGCGAGATGCTGGGCGGGCAATCCAGGATCACCAGATCGTAATCATCGGCCAGGGGCCGCAGCACCCGCTGGAGCTGGCCGGCCGGCCTTTTGGCCGCACCCAACTTGAGGTCCAGGTGGCGGAAGGAAAAATCCGCCGGCAGCAGGTCCAAGCGGTCGAAATCGGTGCCCTTGAGGCGATTATCGACCTGGCGCTTGCCGCCCTGCAACTTGCGCCAGCCGCCCTTGATCTTGGGCTTGATGCGGAAATAGAAGCTGGCCGCGCCCTGGGGGTCCAGATCCCAGATCAGGGTACGCCGCCCCTCTCGCGCCGCCAGGCAGCCGAGGTTGACCGCGGTGGCAGTCTTGCCTACTCCTCCCTTGATGTTGTAGACGGCAAGTACGCGCATGCGTCACTCCGATGCAAACAGCTGTTGGTAGTTCCGGCGGTTGCCGTCGCTGTCGAAGCCGGCAAAGCGTTCCTGAAACTCGGCCCGGGCATGACCCTGGCGCTCGAGCAGGCCGTCCACCAGCATGCCTATGGCAAGCAGGGTATCGACCGGTACCTCGCCCTCCTCACTCATTTGCCGGGCCAGGCCGCGGAGCTTCCCGGCTTGTACCTCAAGGTCCTGGAAGGCCCCCAGGTTGTCGAGCAGGGCCTTGAGGTTCTTAATCACTGCCTTTGCCGATTTCTTGGGATAAAGGTTTGCAAAGAATTCAATCAGATAACGAAGTTTTTTGCAGCTTTTTCTTAATTCATGCAGGTGCTCCGGCGGGGTCTCGGGACCAATCGCCCTGCCCTCCTTGAGGACCCGTTTGTACATTTTCAGGATGCGCTGACTGGTGAGCTCGCGGATCGGCCGTGGGGCATTAGGGGCCTCCGGCTGCTCGGGCACCGGGGCCTCCAGAAATTCACGCCAATCGTGCAGGATGTTGCGAAACCGCGCGGAATCGAGTTCGCGCGCCAAGGCCTCCTGCTCGGCCTGCCGGTGGGCCTCCAGGAACCGGTGCAATGGCTCCAGGTGCCCGCGATAGGTCGCCGGCAGACTATCGCGGTAGTCGCCAAAACCGAGCAGGTAGACGTCCATGTCCCGGGTCGGGCCGGTGACCTGGCCGATCCAGCCGAAGCGGGCCTTGAAATCCTCTACCACCGCCTCTGGGAACACGCCCTTGATCTGACTCAGGGCCGAGCGGGTGCGCCGGGTGGCCACCCGCAGGTCGTGCAGAAACTCTGAATCCAGACCCGCCTTGGCGCCTTCCACATTGGCTTCCAGGGTGTCGAGCAGTTGCAGCAGGATCTGCTTGGCCACCGCATCGGCCCGTTGCTTGGGATCGAGGCGGAACCGCAGCTTGGAGCTGTAGCTGCCCGGCGGACGCCCCAAGGCTTGCAGGGCCTGCTCCAAAGGCTGAGTATCGGCGCGCAGCAGCTGCAGCTCGCCCGAGAGGGTGTTGTGCATTCGGCTCAAGGCCTTGTCGTAGCCCTTGACCGGCAACAGCCGCAGGCGCTTGCCAACGGCGCCCTCGGCGCTGCCGTCTGGATCCTTGAAACGGTGCTGCTCGAACTGCAGCCGCAGCACCGTCTTGTCCTGGTCGTCGAGCAGCCGCAGCGCCTGAATCCGGCTTTCGAGCTCCAGCCGCGGCAGCAGGGCGCGCATTTCCAGCAGCGGTTGCAAACGCTCGCGCAGGGCCCCGTCAGGCAGGTCCCAGGCAAAACGGGGCCGCGCTTCCAGGACCTGATCGGCTTCCAGGTTGCCGCTGTCGAGCCCGCGGAGCCGCAATCTGGCGCTGCCGTTGACACCCCCTCCCTCCAGGAGGGCGCCGGCCTGGTAGAGGCGCCAGTCGAAACTATCGTAATAGATTCGCTTGTCGGTCCGGCCGGATTCCTCGCGAAAGCGATACCGCTCTGCAAGATGGGCCTTTATGGAGTCGACATTCGCCGTCTCCGGGATCAGATACTGGTGCTCGTTGCCGGACATAATCTCTCTGCTCCGAGTGAGCGGCGATATTCCGGAGCGAGCGGACACCTACCGGCCGGGGCTTTGGGCCCGCCGGCATCGAGACCGCTCGCCAGGATACTCTCCGCGCTTATGCCGCGGGCGTGGAAACAGCGCCCGCGGATCCGCCTTCCATCAGAAAAGACGCTGTAGTTGATGAGGAAGCTAGCCTATCGAAACCGCCGCCGCAAGAAAACTGTAACAATCCCGACCGCGGGCGCGAAAACCCCTGCCGCGGGGGTGTTCAGGGGCTGAGCTGCGGACGGGCCTCAGGCGCCGCCGGCGGACATTCGCAGGGCCGTCCCCAGCAACAGATCCGAGACGCCCGGCATGGCACCCAGATAGGGCGCCACCGAGACCCGAAGCTGAGGCTGCTCGCCCAAACCCAGTGCCACTTCGTCCGGGATGTCCTTGACCACGTGGCGTCCGGCAGAGAGAAAATACGGCAGCACCAGCAATTCCTTGGCCCCGGCCGCTGCGGCCAGACCCATGCCCTGGGCGATGCTGGGCTCGGCCAGTTCCAGAAAGGCATGACCTACCCAACCGAACTCGGCGCCCGCCCGGGCCCGCAACTCATCGGCCAGGCGCCCGACCTCGGCATTGGATTCGGCACGGCGACTGCCGTGGGCCACCAGCAACAGGGCTTTCATGCGGCCTCCAGACTCTTGGATGCGATTTCGAACAGGTCCCGCGAGACCTTGGGAGCCGCCAAGATCCGTTGCAGGGCTTCCTGCATCAACTGCTGGCGCCCGGTGTCGAAGCGCCGCCAGCGCGCCAGTCCCCGCACCAGGCGGGCAGCGACCTGGGGATTCATCGGGTCCAGCTCCAGTACCCGGTCGGCCAGGAAGCGGTAGCCGGCGCCGTCGGCGGCATGGAAGCGCACCGGATTGCCGGCGCTGAAAGCGCCGATCAAGCTGCGCACCTTGTTCGGGTTGCGCAGGGAAAACGCCGGGTGGCCGAGCAGGGCCTGCACCCGTTCCAGGGTGTCCGGCAGGCTGGAGGTAGCCTGAATCGCAAACCACTTGTCCATCACCAGGGGGTCGTCGCGCCAGCGCTCGGCAAATGCCTGAAGGGCCGGCTCCCGCTGCGGGCAGTCGCGTTCGGCGAGCAGCGAGAGGGCGGCAATGACATCGGTCATGTTGTGGCCGGCATCGAACTGGGCCTGGCACAAGGCCAGTGGCTCTGGGTCGCCGAGGCGCATCAGGTAGCCGAGGCAAAGGTTCTTTAGGGCCCTACGCCCGACGGAGGCCGGCTCCAGGTCGTAATCGCCGCTCTCCGCGCAGGCCCGGTAGGTGTCCAGAAGCTGGGGGCGCAGCGCCTCGGCCAAGAACCTGCGCACCTCCTCGCGCACGGCGTGGATGGCATCCACGTCCACCACCTCCTGCTGATCCCCAAGGTAGGACTCGCCGGGTAGCGTCAGCACCTGGGTCAGCAGGTCGCGGTCGGCCTCAGTGTCCCCCAGGGCGGCGCCAAAGGCGGCAACGAAGTCCTCCGGCACCGCAACCGGGCGGCCGGCACGCCAGTCGCCGATGCCGGCCAGGATCAGTCGCTGGGCCAGGGTCTGCGCGGCGTCCCAACGGCAGAAGTCGTCACTGTCATGGGCCAACAGGAACATCAGCTCGGCGTCGCTGTAGTCGTAATGCAGTTTGACCGGGGCCGAGAAGCCGCGCAGCAGCGAGGGTACCGGCTCGGCATCCAGACCGACGAAGGTGAAACGGTGCTCTCGCTCGCGCAACTCCAGCATGCGGGTGCCGGCCGGCGGGGCGGCGGTCTCGCCCTCGAGCTGCAACGGCATGTCTCGTCCCGCGGGATCGAGCAGGCCGAGGGCAAAGGGGATGTGCAGGGGCGGCTTGTCGCGCTGTCCCGGGGTGTCGGGGGTATGCTGACGCACGCGCAGACGGTAGCTGCCGGTGGCGGCGTCGTATTCGCCGGCCACCTGCAACTCCGGGGTGCCCGCCTGCTGGTACCAGCGCTTGAACTGGCCGAGGTCGCGCCCGGAGGCATCCATCATGCATTGCACGAAATCGTCGGTGGTCACCGCCTGACCGTCGTGGCGGGCGAAGTAAAGATCGGTGGCGGTGCGGAACAGCCCCGGACCCAGGAGATTGGCCTGCATGCGCACCACTTCGGCGCCCTTTTCGTAGACGGTGACGGTGTAGAAGTTGTTGATCTCGATGTAGGAGTCCGGTCGTACCGGATGCGCCATGGGACTGGCATCCTCGGCGAACTGGTGCGCCCGCAGCAGGCGCACGTCCTCGATGCGCTTGACCCCGCGCGAGCCCATGTCGGCGGAGAACTCCTGGTCGCGGAAGACCGTCAGGCCCTCTTTCAGGCTGAGCTGGAACCAGTCGCGGCAGGTGATGCGATTGCCGGTCCAGTTGTGGAAGTACTCGTGGGCAATGACCCCCTCGATGCCCTGGAAATCGCGGTCGGTGGCGGTCTCCGGGCGCGCCAGCACGTACTTGGAATTGAAGACGTTGAGGCCCTTGTTCTCCATCGCCCCCATATTGAAGTCATTGACGGCGACGATCATGTAGACGTCCAGGTCGTACTCGCGGCCGTACCGGCGCTCGTCCCAGGCCATGGCCTTCTGCAGCGAACGCATGGCGTGGGCGCACTTGTCTGACGTTCTCCGGCTCGACGTAGATCTGCAGCTTGACCTCGCGGCCGCTGGCGGTGGTGAAGCCATCTTCGATACAACGCAGGTCCCCCGCCACCAGGGCGAACAGGTAGCTGGGTTTGGGGAAGGGATCCTCCCAGCGCACCCGGTGGCGGCCGTCGCCGAGATCCCGGCGTTCGACCAGGTTGCCGTTGGACAGCAGCACCGGGTAGCGCCCTCGGTCGGCGCTGATGCGTGGTGCTGAAGCGGGCCATGACGTCCGGCCGGTCGGGGAAGAAGGTGATGCGGCGAAAGCCTTCCGCTTCGCACTGGGTGCAGAACAGGCCGCCAGAGCGGTACAAGCCCTCCAACTCGGTGTTGTCCTGGGGACGGATGCGGACCTCGCGTCTTCAGCTCAAAGCGGTCCGGTACCCCAGGGATACGCAGGCTCCCATCGCTGAGGTCATAGTCCTGCGGCCCCAGTTCCCGGCCGTCCAGGTGCAGGGCCAGCCAGTTCCAGGCGCTCGCCGAACAACTCCAGTACCCCGTCGCCGCCACGCCGGTCGGGGTTGCGCCTGACCAGCAGGCGCGCAACGACCCGGGTCACCTCCTCCCCCAGGTCGAAGTCCAGATCCACCTGCTCGACCAGAAACTGGGGCGGGCGGTAGTCCTTGAGATACACCGTCTGGGGGACGTCTGACAACATGCTGGGCTCCTGGGGGCATGGGATCGGCCGGGCAGCGACCGGGTTTCTCAATGATATGGATTTTCCCTCGTTGTCCCAACCCTGTATGGCCTTGAACAATGCGCGGATTGTCCCGATCTGGACCGCCAACGGGAGCATTGCTAGGATGTTCCCACGCCAATCCGTGCCGAGGACCCAGTTTCATGCCTCACGTCTTGATGTACACAACCCGCATCTGCCCCTACTGCGTGCGGGCCAAACGCCTGTTGTCGCTCAAGGGAGTGGATTACGAAGAGCGACTGATCGAGGGCAACCGCGAACTGATCCGCGAAATGATGGAGCGCAGCAACCGCCGCACGGTGCCGCAGATCTTTATCGACGACTATCACGTCGGCGGTTACGACGACCTCGCCGAGCTCGACGCCTTCGGCAAGCTCGACCCCTTGCTGGGCCGCGAGCCGGGCCCGGACACCACGCAACACGATTCTCCCGACGTCTCCGACGACTCCCCGACCTGAATATGGCCTCCGAGCCACTGCAACACCAACGCCTGGACAAGTGGCTCTGGGCGGCGCGCTTTTTCAAGACGCGGCAGCTGGCCGGCGAGGCCATCAGCGGGGGCAAGGTGCACCTCAACGGCCAACGCACCAAGCCAGGGAAGGAGGTGCGTGCCGGCAGCGAGCTGCGAATTCACAAGGGTTCCCTGGAGTGGCAACTGGAGGTGCTCAGCCTGTCGCGCCAGCGCCTGCCGGCTTCCGAGGCGGTAAAGCTGTACCGGGAAAGCGACGCCAGCCAGCGCCAGCGCCAGCAACAACTGGAGCAGGGGCGCGCCGAGCGCGCCCTGGCCCCCCGGCCGAATCTGGGCCGGCCGAGCAAGCGGGACCGACGCAAAATCGAACGCTTTACCGGAAATTTCGATTGACCCGCCCCGATGGACAACGAGATCTTTCGCAAGACCTACCGCGAAGTCAATGAGCGCTTCTGCCCCTACGAAAAGAGCATCCTCACCAATCAGTGCCGCTGCAGCCGGGCCAAGCGCTTCTGCATTGCCGAGCGCGAAGGGGTGAATTGCCTGTCCGACCCAGCCCAGCAACAGTGCCTGGACCTGCTCGACCTGCTGCGCCACCAAACCCGCTTTGCCCTCAAAGCCACCGATGCGCGTACCGCACTTCCGCACGGAAAAGCCATGCGGGTTCAAGTTGGCGGGCTGCGGGGCATCCACAAGGTAATGCACCCTGAGCAGCAGATTCCCCGCCCGATTCCCGACGTCTTCGGCTTGATCGAGGCCGCACGCAAGCGCTTCGAGCGACTGGATGCCCTCCCCTTCCGGGACATCGTCCAGCAGGTGGCGGCCTACCAGGGCCGCCCAAGGTCGTCGCGCCGGCGTTAACCCGGATATTTCACCAGGCATCGCTTCCCTGGCGCAGGGCCTGTGCGCCTGGGCCCCGCTCTGGAGCGAAACCGATAGCCGCAGAAGCGCAAGCCCAGGCGTGCAGGAACCAGCCAGGGGTGCGATAGCCAGACGGCGTCATACAGGTTGTTCCGCTGCGGAGCCTCCCGAGTCCTTTACAAGGCCTCGAATTTCCAGTCGCTTCTGCGCAGCCGCCTGGCGGCTTGGGTAGAAATATGCGGGTTAAGCCCCGGGGCGACGGCCTTCTCGCCCGCTTCAGACCTTAAATCGGGCAATCCCAGCGCACGGGAAACTGAGCCCCATGCCACCGCCTGCAACCTTGCACCATGTCGATCAGCGCCTTGCTGTCGCAGCCTTCGAGGAGTATTCTGCACCAATCGAAACTGACCGAACCATCTGAATTTATTGTTTTTTTCCATGGCTATCAAGCGCCTTCTTCAGATCCTTTTGCTACCCGCGCTCCTCCTCTCCACCGCGGCACAGGCTAACCCGCCGCGCATCGGGCTGGTGCTAAGCGGCGGTGGCGCCCGCGGTGCGGCTCACATCGGCGTGCTCGAGGTACTCCGTGAGATGCGGATACCCATCCACGCCATTGCGGGAACCAGCATGGGCGCCTTGGTCGGAGGTGCTTATGCCAGTGGCCTGTCAGCAGACGAATTGGAACGCCGGGTGACCAGCGTCGATTGGGACGACCTGTTCCAGGACGACCCGCCTCGCCCGGTGACGTCCGTACGCCGAAAGCAACAGGACGAAAGACCCACCTGGAACTTCAGCATTGGCTATCGGGACGGCGAAGTCCGGTTGCCGAAAGGCGCGATCGCCGGACAGAAAGTTCAATTGTTCTTCGCGGACCTGGTATCCAATTCCGAACGGTTCGAGCGCTTCGATCAGCTTCCGATTCCGTTTCGGGCCGTAGCCACCGACCTGGAAAGCGGACAAATGATGGTGTTCGACCGCGGCTCCCTGTCCGAAGCCCTGCGGGCGAGCATGTCCGTGCCCGGCCTGTTCGCGCCGATCGAGATCGATGGCCGTCTTTACGTTGACGGCGGTTTGGTGCGCAACCTGCCGGTGGACGTGATGCGGCGCATGGGGGTGGATTCCATTATCGCGATCAACCTCGGCACGCCCCCGCTCAAGCGCGAGCAGCTTGAAACCGTGGTGGGAGTGGCGGGGCAAATGATCGCCATCCTGACCGAGCAGAACGTGCAAAGGTCCTTGAAAGAGCTGGACCCGCAACGCGACCTGTTGATCGTTCCGGATCTGGGGGCCATCAGCGCAAGCGACTTCAAAAGGGCCGATGAGGCCATCGCCATCGGGGTTGCCGCGGCGCAGGGGGCGACGCAGGAATTGTCCCGGTTCAGCGTCGGCGAGGCCCAATATGCGGCCTGGCGCAAGGCGCGCTTCGGAGGCCCGAAAGCCGCGAACGAAAAGGTCGACGAGGTGCGCATCACCGGTCTCGAGCGGGCCAACCCCGAGCAGTTCGAATCGCTGAAGGAGAGCATCGAGGGGCGGCCGCTGGATCGGCCAAAGCTGGAGCAGCAGATTCAGGCCCTGTACGGCGGCGGTGATTATGAGCGGATCAGCTACGATTTCATTCGACGTGATGGCGGTAACCTGTTGATTGTAAATGCCCTGGAGAAATCCTGGGGGCCGGGTTACTTCAATTTCGGCCTTGGCTTGTCCAGCGATTTTCAGGGCGACAACCGGTTCGGCATCCGCGGCGTCTACAATCGGGCCTGGCTCAACGATCGCGGCGCGCAGTGGACCTCGGAGTTGACACTGGGCAACGAGCCGCGCCTGTTCACCGAGCTCTATCAGCCGACACGGTGGGATCGCGAGGGCTTCATCGCACCTTACCTCGACTTGTACAAGACGCCGTTCAGCGTTTTTTCGGGCAACGACAATCGTTTGGCCCGCTACGACGTACGGCGCTTTCGTGCCGGAGTCGATCTGGGCACTACCTTCGGTACTGCCGGCGAGGCCCGCCTCGGCGCCTATTTTGGGTACACCAGCCCGGACCTGGACACCGGCGATCCGCTGCTCGAAACCGACAACTTCAGCGACACGGGTATTCGTTTCCTCTACCTGTACGACATGCTCGACGACGGCTTCCTGCCTCGCAGCGGCAAGCGCGTCTCGCTCAGAGTCAACCGCCCGCTGGAGGCCCTGGGCGCAGACGTGGAATACACGCGCCTGCAGGCGGAGTGGCGCGGGGCCTTCAGCAGCGGACCCCAGAGCTTGCTCGGAACCGTCCGAGCCGGCACCAGCTTCGATGGCTCGATGCCGTATTGGGACCGCTTCGCTCTAGGTGGTTTCCTCAATCTGTCCGGCTACAACATGGACCAATTCCGTGGCAATCAGCTAGCCTACGGCAATCTGGTCTACCTTCGAAAGGTCGCCGCCTTCCCGGCCCCTCTCGGGCGCGGCCTGTATCTGGGCGGGTCGCTCGAAGTGGGGCGTCTCTGGGACACCGAGCTTAGAGACCCTCCCACCGGCGCCCCGATCCTGCTCGCGCCGGAAAAGACCCGCTACGGCGGCAGTCTTTTCCTCGCCGCGGACAGTTTTGTCGGGCCCTTCTATCTGGCCTGGGGCATCTCGGGGGAAGGAGACCACAGCTTCTACGTGCTGCTCGGCCAACCCTCGGGCTGGTAGCGAGCGGCGTCCTTTAACGCGAGTCTTTGACGCTGAGACTCGGCGCTCGTCCCTGCTCCAGCTTCGGAAAATCCCCGAGACAGCAGCGCCCGGAGGGATTGCGGATTTCACAAGCACAGACTCCGGCCTTGGTCTGGGTCATCACGAACGCCCGCACGCTGGGATTCTGCAGCCAGTCGCCAAGGCTCACGCCGAAACAGTAGCAGAGGACCCGTGCCTCGCCGGTTTGCTTCTGACCCACCGGTTGTCGCAGCAGCTCGCCGGTAATTCGAAGCCCCTGAGCGTCGAAGTAGACCAGGTCGCAACCGGCGCTGGAACAGAAATAAACAGAACCGGTTTGCGGCGACTGTTCCCAGGGCCGCTGCAACTGGTGCAGCACAGTGGCGTGGCCCACTGGCTTGCATGGCGCTCCGCATTGGGGGCAGTCACGGCGCCTGACCGATGCGGGCATTTGGCAGGACGAGGAACAGCAGTCAGACATATTGGCTCGACCTTCGGGTAGGGACGATGACGGGACGGTAACCGTCAGCGCCCATCTTACCCGATCGGCGGACTGGCGGCGCCGAACGGCGCCTGCGATACTCGAAACCGATTCCGCACCGTTTTCCGACCCCAACCGCTAACTTCGGAGCCCCGCATGTTCACCCGCGCTCATGCTGTCGCCGTTTCGATTCTGCTGCTTGCGTTTGGCCTGGCCGCCTGTGCCGGTAAGACAACGCCGAACCCGATTCCGCAGCAGACAGGCGTCGACTACGACCTGCTGCTCAACCTGCCGGCCGAGCCGATCTCCTACCGGGACCGAGTGAGGCCAATCCTGGAACAGCGCTGCGTAGTCTGCCACGGCTGCTACGACGCCCCCTGCCAGCTCAAGCTCTCTTCATTCGAAGGCCTAGAGCGCGGCGCCAACCCACTCAAGATATACGACGGAGCACGCATTCTGCAGGCGCAACCGACGCGCCTGTTTGTGGACGCGAAAGACAGGTCGGAGTGGCGCCAAATGGGATTCCACCCAGTGCTCAACGAGGGAACGGGGACACCGGAGCAAAACCTGGAGGGTTCGCTGGTGTACCGGATGCTGCGCCTGAAGCAGAGCCACCCTCAACCGCGGGTGGGCATGCTGCCGGACGAGGTCAGCTTGGAACTGGACCGGGAACAGGAGTGCACCACGATCGACGGTTTCGACGAATTCTCCCAGCGACATCCCCTGTGGGGCATGCCCTACGGCATGCCGAACCTGAGCGACGACGAATACCGGACCCTGGTGCAATGGCTGGCCCAGGGGGCGCCGGCCCCGGAGCCTGCGGAGCCGAGCCCGGAGGCCAGACCGCAGATCGAGCGCTGGGAAGCGTTTTTTAACGGGCCCTCGAACCAGGAACGGCTGGTCAGCCGCTATCTCTACGAGCACCTGTTTCAGGCCCATCTGCACTTCGCGGACGGCCCGGCCCGGGAATTCTATCGGTTGGTCCGCTCCCGCACCCCGCCCGGCCAGCCGGTGGAAGAGATCGCCCGGCTGCGTCCCTACGACGACCCGGGCCACCCCTTCTACTACCGGCTGCGGCTCTACGATCCCAGCATCGTCGCCAAGGACCACGTGGTCTACGAACTCTCTGACCGGCGCATGGCCCGCTACCGGGAGCTGTTCCTGGAGCCGGGCTACGAGGTGACCGAGCTGCCCCCGTACACCCCGGAAATCGCCTCCAATCCATTCAAGGTGTTCCACCCGATTCCGCCGGGTTCCCGCTACCGTTTCCTGCTCGACGACGCGCGCTTCTTCGTCGAGGGCTTTATCAAGGGCCCGGTTTGCCGGGGCCAGGTGGCCTTGAACGTGATCGACGACCATTTCTGGGTGCTGTTCTTCGCCCCGGATACCGATATCGTCGCCCTGGACCCGGAGTTTCTGGGTGAGATGCAGGACTACCTGCAACTGCCTGCGGACCGCGAGAGCCACCTGGATCTGTTCAGTATCTGGAACGATTACTGGGAGCGCCAAAAGCTATACATGCAGGCGAAGGCGGAATATTTCCGGCAGATGCATGCCGTGGACCTAAAGACGGCGCTGAACTACGTCTGGAACGGTGACGGCGAAAACCCAAATGCGGCGCTCACCGTATTCCGACATTTCGACAGCGCCTCGGTGAGTTTTGGCCTGTCCGGGGACTACCCGGACACCGCCTGGATCATTGACTACCCGATGTTCGAGCGCATTCACTACCTTCTGGTGGCGGGCTTCGACGTCTACGGCAACGTCGGTCACCAGCTCAATACCCGGCTGTACATGGACTTTCTGCGCATGGAGGGAGAGGACCACCTGCTCGCCTTCCTGCCCGCTCAGGTGCGGGGTCCGCTGCGCGACAGCTGGTACCAAGGCCCTCGCCAGGCTATAGCCGAGGAATTCAGCGGCGATACGGACTGGCTCGACGTCGAATCGGTGATCGGCTACCGAAGCAACGACCCGCTGGGCGAATTCTACCGCCACCTGGAGCGGCAGGTGGGCCCCCTGGCAGGCAGCGACCTGCTCAACCGCTGCCCCACGCAAACTTGCCCTAACCCGAATTCGGGCGCCGCGGCCGCGCGCGCCGAGGAGGCCCTGCGGGCGATCACCGAGATTCGCGGCGACCACCTCATTGTATTCCCGGACGTCAGCTTCCTGCGGGTGCACACCGGTAGCGAAGAGCCGGACCTGGCCTACAGCCTGATCCTGAACAAGGGCTACACCAACCTGACCTCCATCTTCGACGACGAGGATAACCGCGATCTGGACGATGACACGCTGACCGTGCTGCCCTGGCTCGAAGGCGCCTACCCGAACTTCTTCTTTGCAGTGGACCTGGACCGCATCGAGGAGTTCGCTGAACGCTGCCAGGCCATCCGCAGCCGAGACGACTACGAACGCTTCGTGGCCCTTTTCGGCGTGCGCCGCAGCAACCAAGACTTCTGGGAGCAGGCGGACTGGTTCCACCAGGAATACGGGCGGGAAAAACCGGTCTTATCGGGCTTGTTCGACCTAAATCGATACCGCAACAGGTGATCGGGATGGCTCCGCACAACCCGGCACCCGAAACCTCCCACGCAGGCAGGGCCGATCCATCCGGCAACAAGAAACAGCCTCAAAGATGGGCGGAATTGACCCTGCCCTCTTTGCGTGATAAGAATTAGCAAACTCAGAGCCGGGCCACGAAGCATAAGAGCACCGGCCTTTAGTCCACTGGAGGACGTAGCTATGCGTGCGCTTGCTTTCGCCTTATTGACCTTGCTGGCCCTGCGAAACGGTCCCGCAATGGCTGGATTCGCCAATGCCGGCCAGGACGCTGCCGCCCGGGAGGTCGAACAGGGCCTGCGATTAGGCCCGAACCTGGAAAACGGTCGCCGAGTCTACCGCATGTGCGCGGTTTGCCACCTTCCGGAAGGCTGGGGCGACGAGAGCGGTTACTATCCCCAGATCGCCGGCCAGCACGCCAGCGTCACCATCAAGCAGATGGCGGATATTCGCGCTCGCAACCGCGATGTCCCGACGATGCTGCCGTTTACCATGGTTCAGAACCTCAGCGTTCAGGACATGGCGGACGTGGCGGCGTATATCGAACATCTGCCCATGGCCCCATACAACGACATCGGTCCCGGCGTGCACCTGGCGCACGGCGAGCGGCTGTATGAGGAG
Organism: uncultured Gammaproteobacteria bacterium; assembly: GCA_963753615.1. Taxonomy (GTDB): domain Bacteria; phylum Pseudomonadota; class Gammaproteobacteria; order Chromatiales; family Chromatiaceae; genus CAVWCW01. Next base: position 227,040 of record CAVWCW010000003.1, on the reverse strand, counting down.
CACTGCGCCGACTGCCACGGCGCTCAAGGCGAAGGCAATGCACAGAAGAACATGCCGCTGATCCAGGGACAGCATTACAGCTACCTGGTGCGCCAATACCGGTGGATCAAGAACGGCAAGCGGCGCAATGCCGATAAGGAGATGACCGAACAGGCGCAAACGTTCACTGGGCGCGACATCTCCGCGGTCATGGACTACACCTCCAGACTCCGTCCCCCTGCGGAAAAAACAGCGCAACCGGGGTGGCAAAACGGAGACTTCGCCGACTTCGTGCGCCCCGCGCTTCCGCAAACGTATTGAGCAGGGGTTAGCAGGCGGGGAGCTTCGCGCCCCTCACTGAGCCGACGCCCGCCCGTTCCGCCGCCGGTGGCCGGGCCAATCCCAGTCGAAGTGCTCCAATTCGGACAGCGGCACCCGGTCGTTGGCGAGCACGTATACGCCCACCAGGCCGTCGGTCCAATAAGGATCGCCGGTGTAATTGTATTCCGGGGCGTCGGGGGTCACCGGGCTCTTGCCTTGAACGTAGCCGATGCCGACCAACTGGTCGGACTTCAACAGATCCTGGCCCAAATAGTCGCGCGCCTCGTCCACGTCCGGATCGATCTTGTGGGTGACGAAGGTCTTGGAAGAGAAGCGCACCCCGATATCGCGGCTGATTTGTCCGACCATGACGTTCATGCCGCGGTATCGGTACGGGCTCATCCACAGGCGCAGATGATTGCGCTCATCGACGCTGGAGCGGGCTTTCTGAAGCGCCACGTCCTGGGGCCGGTCGTATAGGTACAGGGGCGACACCGGGGAGTAGCGGTATTGGCTGCGGAACAGCGACGACTTGACCGTCCCCCAGACCGACCCGGCGTGCGCGGTCTCGGTCAGGTCCCAGCCGCGGCGAACGAAAGGAAACAGGATCTGGGCGTCTATGATATGGCCGATAATGGCAATGTTCAGCGGGTCCCCGGGCGTCTCGCGATCACCACCGAGCACGCAACAGGGCAGCTCCGCCAGCGCCAGGCGCAGGCCCTCCGCGTCCAGGTCCTCGAACTCGGTGGCGGCGCGCAGCGCATCCCAATCTTTCTCCAGGAAGTCGGCGCGCAACCCCGGTACCTCCACCACGAACTCGAAGCTGGCGAAGCTATGGTCCTCGCCGACAAGATCCAGAGCCACCGCCTTGGCGCCCCGATCGAGATTGGTGAACACGAAGCCGGAAACGGTCTCGCCGGGGCTGATAAAGAACGGAACCTGGTACTGGTCGAAATGCAGGCCGATCTCCTGCAGGGCCTCATCGGTATTGGTGTACCGGTACTTCCAGGCGATCTCGAAAGGGGCGTAGTAGTCGGGATCGACGTCGATGGGGAGAAACACGTAGTGCTGATCCGCGGCATTGGCAATCTCAATCCAAACCGGCTGGATGCCCTGCTTTCCCAGGGGGACGCCGAAGCCGTCCAGGCTTTCCTGATCCGACAAAACCGCAACCCGCACCCGCAAATCCCCCTGCTGCTGCTCGGCCGCACGCTGGATGAACCCGAGTTGCTCCAGGGGCACCCGCTGGCCGGCCGCATCCGGGTCGAAGTGGGTGGCGCAGCCACCTGTCAGGAGCGTGAACAGCAGTGCCAGAGAAACAGCGAGCAAACGCATTGGGGACCCCACATTACCTAAGGAAGAGACTTAGTCGCCGCAAAGTCTAGCCGAACCCTGAACCCCTTGAAAAGCGCGGGAGCGATCCCAAGGGCATTACCGAACGCTGTTTCTCCGAGGCGCTGTCGGTTACCGCGAGCAGGAACTGCCCCTACGCTCCGTTTCATTGCGCGGCCCCGGAGCCGTGCGCGATAATCGAAACGATCTCATCCCCACCCCGACGAGGTGCGTCCGTGACCGCCAAGGTTTCCGCCGAATACACCGGTGCCCTGCGCGAACTGTCCGACCGGCTAGTGGACGCGCAGCGGCCGATCCGCATCCTCGATGCTATCAACTGGGACGACTCGGTGCGCAAAGCCTTTTTCGCCGCCGATTGCCGTGAGCCGCCCCAGGTCGACCGCGACTATTACCAGTCCCGTCCCCTCGGCTTCGACCCCTTGGCCAAGCGCCAGGAACTGCACGCGCTGGAGCGCGACATCCTCCGCCGCCTCGGACAATACAATTCGGTGAGTCAAATCATGCGCCGCATGTGCCGGGAGTACGCCACCGTAGTGCGCATGCTTGAGGCCCGCGGCACCCCGGAGTTCGCCCTGCTGTCCCAGGAACTGTACGGTTCCGCCAGCGACGTGTTCCACGCCGGCGACCCGACGGTGGCGGACCTCGGCGTGATGATGTCCGCTGCCCTCGACAGTATCGACCAGAGCCGCTTCCTGCCCGAGCAGCCACGTACCATCGGCGGCGAGCAGGCCGTGCAGCAGCTGCAGGCGAGCCTGGACCGGAGCTTTCCCGAAAGCGACCTCTCGGTACAGGTCAAGCTCAGCGACGGAATCGTCGCCGATGCCGCCGCCGGCTCCGATTACATCAAGCTGCGCCAGGATGCGATGTTCAACCAGCGGGACCTGCGCATCCTGGAGGTGCACGAGGGCTGGGTTCACATCGGCACCAACCTTAACGGCAGCGCCCAACCTTACTGCACCTTTCTCAGCAAGGCCCCACCCTCCGCCACGGTCACCCAGGAGGGCCTGGCCCTGCTCACCGAGGTGTTCAGCTTCTGCTCCCACCCAGAGCGCCTGCGCCGAGTGACCAACCGTATCCGGGCGGTGGACCTGGCGGAACAGGGGGCCGGCTTTTTGGAGGTGTTCGAGCACTTCCGCAGCCGCGGCACCAGCGCAGACGAGAGCTACGGCATCGTCAGCCGAATATTCCGCGGCAGCACCCCCGACGGCGGCCCCTTCACCAAAGACCTGGCCTACAGTAAGGGTTTCGTGCAGATCTACAACTATATCCGGCTCGCAGTGCGCAAGGGCATGCTCGAACGCATCCAACTCCTGTTCTGCGGCAAGCTGCAACTGGAAGACGCCCGCGTGATCGCGCAATTGGTGGAAGAAGGCATCGTTACGCGCCCGCGCTACCTGCCACCCCCGTTCGCCGACCTCAACGCCCTGGCGGCCTGGATGTGCTATTCGAACTTCCTCAACCAACTCAGCATCGGCCAGATGGAAGCGGATTACCACAACCTGCTGTAACCCATAAACCTTCGCCGGTCTGGCCGTATCCTGGCGAAATCGGCAGGCCCCTTCGTGTGGACTCTTCGGCCGCCTTCACGCCAGGTAGGCGCAGCACCCGAAACGGCGCAAGTTCCGGGACTACCCGGACCTGCTACCTTTGGCGGTGCGAGCGCGATCGCCTTGAGCGGCTTGCCACTCTTTGCGCAGAATGGCCCACAGAGCCACGTCCTCGAATTGCCCCCACTTTTGCACGCGCTGGCGCAGCACCCCTTCCCGCTCGAAACCGTTGTTTTCGAGCACCCGCCCGGAAGCCGGGTTTCGCAACATGTGATACGCATACAGCCTGTTGAGCCCAAGGTTAGCGAACGCGTATCCCACCACGGCCCGGACCGCTTCGCTCATGTAGCGCCGCCCCCAAGCGTCGACAGCCAGCCAGAAACTCAGCTCGCCTTGCGAATGTTCGCGCTCGATATCGCGCACCTCGATCAGGCCGCAGAACTCCCCATCTGTCTTCTTTTCGATCACATAAGCGACGGAACGGCCCGCTTCTCGTTCCGACTGCCGACGCGCAACGCAGCGCTCCGCCTCGCCCGCGGGATAAGGATGCGGGAGAGAAATCATGGTATCGGCGATCTCACGAGCGGTTGCAGCTCGCTGAATTGTCGCGGTATCAGATCGTTCAAGCGGACGAAGCCGAAGCCGCGTTGTTTCAAGAACGGGTTGTTCGATCATGGGCGATGACGCGCCGTGTGCGGGTTGTTTCTATCCAATCGATCTGTTCGGAGGAAATCGTCGACCTGCGCCCCTTTTTTAAATGGCCGATCCCGACGTCTCTGCGAGCTGGACAAGACGTCGGCATCAACTAGATGGGGCCGGATCACCACGACCTGCTGCAACCTGGTTGTTAAGATCCCCTCGACGGGGCGGGCGCTATCTGTTTCTTCTCCATGCCCAGGGAGATCTCCGTATCTCTCTGAATTTTCGAGTATTTCATCGGAGCCCATAGGCATGACGCCATCCCCTTTTCCCCGGCAACCGCGCATCAAGAATGCAACGAAATCGATTGACAAATCCAGACCGAGGGAAAACCCGACTTTACAAAATAGATACTTTAGTATACGCTAATTTTCCTTTTTGAATGGACCGCCCCCCGCAAGCTACACGCCCAAAACACGCTCATGCACACGAGCGATCCGACTTTGCAAACAAGCCGGGTGAACCCAACGGACTGATCGAAATCTCCGGCGTCGATTATCGACGATTAGCGCCGGTTCACATGAAACAATAGCCCAGAGGTCGCAGGCATGAGCAAAACCGTTTCCATCCGCGTTTTCTTGACAGCGCTGGTCCTTCCCCCGCTGCTTTTGGGGGCAGAAGCTGTCCAGGCCGCGGTCCTCGAGGCTATGGACGACGCCTATGGCGTACCGTTCGGAAAGCCTTTGTTGGTCGAATTCCCCGGGGTGCTCGACAACGATACGCTGGACGGCGCCCCGGCATCAACAAGCGGGGTCACTGCGGAACTGGCCATCGGCCCAGTTCACGGGACCTTGGAGTGTCCATCCGATCCGGGCCTGAGCCTGTGCCCGGATGGCGCGTTCTCCTATACCCCCGGAACCACCTTCACGGGCAGCGACAGCTTTACCTACAACGCGGTGTTCGGCACTTCGAACGTCGCCGGGGCGACAGTGACCCTGTCCGCTTGCACGGGGGGGCCAACCGTTTATGTCTGCTGGTCGGAGACGGCTTACCTGGCAAAACTGGCCGAGTTCGGGTACAGCCTGTTTCGCGAGGGCTTTGAGGATGATGCGGTCTGGGGGGGGTGCGCTCCCCGAGCAGCGCGGCGGAGGTATTGAGTCAGGGCATCTCCTGGACATCCAACTATCCACTCACGAACGACATCTCCACCAGCATCGGTGCGGCCTACACCGGGCAATGGGGTATTTACGACCCGGACCACGGATCCGCCGAGGGTACCACCGCCGAGTGCAATATAGACACGCCGCCGGAGACCTGCCTTTACTACGATGGCGTGACCGGGACCCAAGCGGACGGGCGCGTAATTCTCCACGCGTTCGGCGCCTACGTCTCCGGGTTCAACGGTGCGACTATCGATTTGCTCATCGACGGCGTTTCCTATGGGGGTGGAAAGCTGCCCGGAACCGGTCACCAGTTTTTCGGCGTCGTCGACACAGCGGGCTTTACGCAATTCCAAGTTCGGGAGACCGATGGAAAGATCGGGCAGGCTCTGCTCATCTTTATCGACGATTTTACCATTGGCTACCTGCCCCAAGACCATGTGGGCGTCCGCCGTGGAAACGAGTTCTGGCTGGACCTCAATGGCAGCGAGGTGTGGGATGGAGCCGCGGGTGGCGACACCGTCTTTGGATTTGGAACAGCTTCGGATAAGCCCGTCATCGGAGACTGGAACGGAGACGGCGCGGACGACGTCGGCATACGGCGTGACGCTGCATTCTGGCTGGATGCCAACGGTAACGATGCTTGGGACGGCACCGCTGGCGGTGATGTGATCCTTGGTTTCGGCGCCGCAGGGGATGTACCGATAATTGGTGACTGGAACGGCGATGATTTCGATGACATCGGGATCTATCGGCCCAGCGTTGCAAGTTTCTTTTTGGATTTGAATGGAAACGATCAGTGGGACGGCACGCCAACCGACGGGACATATCGGTTCGGTATCGTAGGGGACGTGCCGATAATCGGCGACTGGAATGGCGACGGCATAGATGAAATCGGGGTATACAGGCCCAGCAATGCGCGATTCTACTTGGACGTGAATGGAAACAAGCTATGGGATGGAACGCCGACGGACAGGGCTATTGCGTTCGGAACGCTCGGCGATGCGCCGGTAATCGGCGACTGGAATGCAGACGGTGTTGACGATGTGGGTGTCAGGCGCGCGAACAAGTTCTGGCTCGACGCTAACGGCAACTACCTGTGGAACGGTACCCCTGGCGGCGATGCTGTCTTTTTATTCGGGTTGAGCACGGATATCCCCGTTATTGGGAAATGGTGAGATGAAATCGCCGCGGGACGCGCTGCTGCAAGGTGCGATAGGCCAGCTCGTTCCGCTGCGTACCTCTTGTCAATAATCTCGGGCTTCGCCACCCCGCCGGTGGCGTTGCCCCTTGAATCCACACGCGCTAGCCTCAGCGCGGTAACCCGTCAAAAGCAGTTGAATTTGCTACCCTGACACGGCCCCTGGGTTCATCAATATCGAGCAGAAACGGATTTTGAAGGCGTCTTCCCAACGCGGCGCGGTAGTCGGCGCCGCAGACCCTCATTGCGGGCATCCTCGGGATGAACCTCCGATGCTTGCCGGAATCCGCCTTGCCATACAGCCACCCCCCAAGTCTACGGAGATAGCCGTCTCCGGCATCCTCCGTTTCCGCGACATGGAGCTCTTCAACAATAAATGCCAAAGACTTTGAGTGATCGGTGAAATTCCCTTCATATTCTCGCAACGCCGCACCCAATTTCTGCCCTCGGGAGAACTCATTTCTTCCATAAGTGCTTCTTCTGATTCAAACTAAACCTCGGCGACGCCATCATATTCAGTAAGCATCCCTGGGGAGGTTCGTAGACCTTCATTCAACGGTGTGTCCAATGTGTATGATTGCAGATATTTTTTGCGCCCATCGCATCAGCGTTGCTCATGAAGAATGGGCCATGCTTATTCGTCCAATAATCTTTGAATTCTTCGCGAGTCATGCTTGCGTGTCTTGTTATACACATAACGAATCTTATCATCCTTCTATACTCCTTGTTTTACTGGTTGTTATGTGTGCTAGCGCTGCAAATCACCGGCAGCAAAAAGCAGGGTGATGAACGAGCGGTGCTTTTTACCGTCCGAGTGCATTTGCCTTGTTATGCAAGCTACAGATTGGCAGCTCGCTCGGAGATGCACTCGTATTCTCCCATCTCAAATTCACGGCAAATCCATGGCCGCCTCTCGTAAATCATACAATTCATGGCGTTTCGGTCCAGGGCCGAACACCAGCCATCTTCTAGCCGCGCCATTTTCCTCCCGCCCCACTTATCTACCTCAATAAAGTTATCGGGCACTCCAGTATCAGTGATGAGCATTACTTCTAAACGGCAACAGCAGGCTTCGCAATTTACACAGGTCACCTCGCTATCAGGCAGGGTTGAAGCTTCGATTGTCATAAACTTCTTTTCATTTTTGATATACGCTTCCATTTACATGGCCTAAATTAGTATCTGCACAACGTCTTAGCGTTTATCCGTTGCGCGCCTGCCAACAGTCCAACCTCGGCACCGCCCTGGCGCGCATGACGGATAAACGTCTACTGGACTAAGCCGCCCTGCCACGGAGTGCCGGCGCCTGGTATGGGGATTGTTTTTCTCGGCTCCCTGGCCGGCGAGCGGCGCGGAGCCGCAGATGCCGGGTTTCGGCGCGGGCATGGGCGGTTTTGGCGGGGTTCCTCGGGTCCTCGGGCGCTCCTGTATCCCTGTTTAGCCAGAGTATACCGCGGTTTTTGAGCTTTGGAACCCAGAGCCTTGTCCAACATGAAATGAGTCTGGAGGGCTGGGCCGATTCCAAGGTGAAATGAGTCTGAACGGCCCGCCCCTGTTCATGATGGTCACCCATGGTGACTTACATGAACGAACAGAAAATTCGGAGCCTGGAGGATGTGAGGATCTTCCTGGCCGGGACGATGGAGGTGGAGTTTTCCATCCAGGACAAGGACGAGCGCTACCGCTGGATCGAGCAGACCCTGCGGCGGTTCAAGTACCGCACCCTGGGCCGAGCCGATCGGGGCTTGGTGCTGCGCTATGTCGAGCGCGTCAGCGGCTACTCGCGCCAGACAGTGACCCGGCTGGTGGCCCAGTACCGCGACCGCGGCAAGCTGCGGCGGCGCCAGCGCACCGTGGCGGGCTTTGCCCGCTACTACACCGATGCCGATGCCCGGCTGCTGGCCGAGCTCGATGAGCTGCACGGCACACCCTGCGGGGCGGCGGCCAAGAAGCTGTGCGAGCGCATGTACCGGGTCCATGGCGATGAGCGCTTCAGGCGCTCTCGCACATCTCGGTCTCGCACCTGTACAACCTGCGCCCTGGATACCGTTCACCAGGGCGATCTCGACGGCATCAAAGGCGTCTACCACATCAATGCCGTCGACGAGGTCACCCAGTTCCAATGCGTGCTCTCGGTCGAGCGCATCAGCGAGCGTTTCCTCATCCCGGTGCTGGAGGCGATCCTGGAGACCTTCCCCTTCACCATCCAGGGCTTTCACGCCGACAACGGCTCGGAGTACATCAACCACCGGGTGGCCGAACTGCTCAACAAACTCAACGAGCCGAGACTGTCGATGCAGAGTCCGGCGGGTTTCTGAGACGGCCCTTCGCAATGAGGCGCCCTGACCCCCTATCCCCCGCTCGGTGGCATGCAGAGCCACTTGGTCGATGTCCTCTAGCGGCAGCGCGCCTCGGTTGCGCAGTTCACCGATCTGAAGGGCTTTAGTTACCGGACTGGGCGCGCCGGGCCGCCTGGGCCCGCCTTTTCTGCACGAACTCCTGGGCCGATACCGTGGCGGTAAAGAGGTTGAGGTGCTCCTCTTCGCCCTCGGCTACCGGGGTCATTGCGGTGTCCATGTAACCTTGCGGGTTCGGCGTTGATTCCACCTGCTGCAGGATGCGCCGGTATCGCCTGAGCATGGCATAGGCGCCGGAATACTTGGCGACGTACTCCAAGATCAACTTAGGATAAAACATCAAGGGATTCACGATCGGGAAATTGGGGCGGCGGTCGCGTCGTGCCTTGCGGCGGATCAGACCACCTTCCAGCGGGTGCATTTTTTCGTAGACTATCGGCGCATAGAAGGCGAAGAGCTTGGCCAGCATCTGTTTCGGATCGTAGCCCCAGGCGCAGGCGCGCCGCAGTACGGTGGCCACGTGCTCGGGCGAGTAGTACAAATCCCAAGCCTCGCGGAAAATTGCCTGCAGTTCCGACCTGGACATCGCCGGATGATCCATGGTCACGTGCTGGAGGTCGTATTTATTCATGTCCGGATCCATCTGCACGCCCGCCTCGACCAACTGCTGGTGATCCTGGGAGCCGGGAAGGGGCGTCAGTATAAAGAACTCCATGATATCCACCGGCAACTCGCGCTTGATGATCTCGATGTCGCGCCTGATGGTCTCTGGCGTGTCAGACGGAAAGCCCAGGATGTAGCCGGCATAGGTCAACACCCCGGCACGATGCCAGGCCTGAAGCATGGCGCGATAGTCGGTGATCTTGTTTTGGCCCTTGCGGGCGGTCTTCAGCGCATCCGGGTTGATGCTTTCCATGCCGATAAAGGCCCGGGTGACGCCTGCCTTTCCCGCCTTGTCGATAAAGCGCCGGATGCGGTGAGACTGGGTGTCTACCTGGATGACCAGCGCAATCTTCATGCCCGACTCGCGCAGTTCGATCAACCGGTCGAAGATCTCTTCCCAGTTGGCATTGCGGGCAAAATTGTCGTCGGTGATGAAGAAATTGCTGATCCCTTCCTCTGCATTGGCTCGCACCAGCCGCTCTACATCATCGGCATTGCGGTGCCGCGACTTGCGTCCCTGTACATTGATAATGGTGCAGAAACTGCACAGGTACGGACAGCCGCGCCCGGCATCGAAGCTCGACCGCTTCCCCATGGTCAGGCGCACACGATCGGCCGGCAGAAAGGGGGTGGGAGTTCCGGTCAAGTCAGGCAGATCGTTGAGATAATCGTAAATCGGCTTGAGCTCACCATCTACGAAATCGCGCAACAGCCCGTCCAGTCGCCCCTCCAACTCACCAGCGAACAGGCTGATGCCCACATCCAAGGCCGCCTGGATCTCGGGCGGCCTATGTTTGAGCATGGCAAGACACCCGCTGACGTGAAATCCTCCGATAACCACGGGCAGGCCAGCCGCGCGGAATGTCTTGGCGATATCCAGCGCGCGCGGAAACTGGTTGGACTGAACCCCGACCAAGCCCACCAGAATCTTGCCGCCGGCCGCCCGAAGCTCGCGGATCAGGCGCGCGGGCCTGACGCGGCTGTTGGTCTCGTCCAGCGCCCGGACCCGTAAGTCTACGTCTGCGCCCAACACCCCACGTTCGGCGCAGTCCCGGGCTATGGCGTAGACCGAAGCCAGGCTGTTTGAGGGCAAGGACGAGCGCCACCATTGAATCACATAGCCTTCGTCGTCGTAGTGCGACGGCTTGATCAGCAGGAAATGGACCGGGGTGGGGTCTTCTGAGTTCACTGACACTGGGGGCGCCTCGCTTAATGTCGTACCGGGACAACGCCCGGCCGATCGCAATCCTGGTATTAGGGACAATCGAAACAATCGAGCCTGTTCGCTTCCCAGTGGCTTCGACTCCGAGCGTTACCGCGGTTACGGTGACAACTCAGGGAAAGGCAACGGTGAGCCGAGTCATCCCCGCCTTCGTCTGCCACAGCGTTCCGACATTGCCCCCCGGGATTGAATTTGGTGCCCCATCCGTAACGACAATGGCGCCTCACGACGCTGCCTTCCGTCGTGGCCGCCCAACCGTTGGGGACGTCGCTTGGCCCCGCCGAACCTCGATCCAGGCAGTTCCACACGCGCCCAGCGGGCCGCCAGAGAAAGGTAGAGCGAAACGATTGGGGACAGGAAATTAGCCGATTTCCAGCAGACGCCCTTTTGAGCATAGCGCCCGGACCGGCATCCTGCAATGCGCCAGCGGGGACCAGAAACGCCGACTTCTACCAGATGATCATGCGAACGAGAAAAAAGGGCCAGGGTCGACATATCTTCAGCGCGCGGACTCAAATCGGAAGTTCCCCCTGGTCTGTACTATGCGCCGACGTTTCGTCGCTCTGCTTTCTGCGCCTGCCGCGCGGCCTCGGCTCCTGCGGTCGGCAGGTCTTAGTCTCAATCTTTGGGTAGAAGCGAGAGTTTCCAAGCGGCTGGTTCTGATTGAGCGCAAGGCGGATATGACTGATCGCCTCTTAGCCCAACTCGGCACGGAACAGGCCACGGTAGGCGGCCTATCTCATTCTGGCACCCTTCCCAAGCGCCAGCTTGAGCGAATGCGGCACAAGATAGCGGTTGGGTTGCCCAAGGGCATTGGGCCAGTAACTGCTCCAGCAGTAATGCGCCGGGTCGTCGACCATAGCGGCGCGCACCGGGTTCAACTCAATGTACCGATGGAAGCGTAAAATCGTTGCGGCCTAGAGCCCGATGGGTGACTGATGCGCTTCAGTTTCGCAGTAGCATTACCCGACGAAGCCCAGGATGCGTAGTCGGCAACCATTGTCACATACAAGGCGAATCTTCGCCTCGGGAGTTATTTATCTTTTGACGGGAGTCGGCTAATGGTCGGCCCCCTTTAATTCCCCCCCGCCTCCGTAACCAGATGATAGTGGTTGCTCATCAGGCAGTAGGCATGACAAATCCAGTTGAACCGCTCAACCGTCTCGGCCAGCACACCGAGAAACCTCTCCCGGTCCTCGTCGCCCTCAGGGCGTACCCGGCTTGGTAGCTGCTAAGAAGCGAGACCCCAGGGTGCGCTTCTCGAGACAGGGCCTGCGACAATTTGTCTCAGCATCAAAAGTGGACTGGCGCCATACTTGTGGCTATGCTTTTTTCCGCTGACTTGAAGAAGTCCCCACCTTGCGGACTATCGATGAGCAGAAAATAATAACTGCAGTGCAAGATGTAAAGAACCTTAAAAAGAGCATCAGCACTCTATAACCCCCCAATCATCAGTTGTGATGTACTACCAAGAGGTTTTTTCATATGAAAATCATTGCCATGATGCCGCTCATTCTACCGATGACTGCCGGCGCTATTGATTTTGTTGATAACGGCACACCTGACCCGATGAAAGTCGAACTTGGAAAAATGCTTTTCCATGACAAGGAACTCAGCGGAAATCGGAATACTACTTGTGCAACTTGCCATCATGCGTTGGCTGACACGGGTGATGGGCTTTCGCTCCCTGTTGGTGAGGGAGGGCTTGGCCTTGGAGTTACCCGGGATACGGGAACAGGTCTTGATGCAATTCATGAGCGTGTTCCACGCAATGCGCCGCCTGTATTCATGCTGGGTAATACAGAGGTGACACGCCTGTTTCATGACGGCCGAGTAGAAGTTGATCCTTCATATCCCAGTGGTTTCAAGTCTCCCGCCGGATATGACCTGCCGGAAGGGCTTGATAATATTGTCGCTGTACAGGCAATGTTTCCAGTTACGAGCGCAACAGAGATGGCGGGTCAGCTAGGAGAAAACGAAATAGCGGACGCCGCTGTTGTCGGTCCTGTCGGCGTTTGGGATGCGCTTGCTGTTCGCCTGCAAGATATTCCTGAATATGTGGAGCTCTTTATCGATGCATTCAACGATATCAACCAAGCGAGTGATATCACCTATGCACATGCGGCAAATGCAATCGCTGCATTCGAAATTGATGCATGGCGTGCTGACAACAGTCCTTGGGATGCATATCAAGCAGGTAATATACGAGCTCTGAACCAGATGGAGAAGAAAGGAATGCGGCTCTTCTTTGGCAAGGCTGGATGTTCCACATGTCATAGTGGGGAAATCTTTTCCGATATGGAGTTTCATGCAATCGCGATGCCGCAGATTGGTCCCGGTAAAGGTGATGGCTTTGATTCTCACGACGATTTCGGGCGCTTTCGTGAAAGCGGCAAGGCGGAGGATATGTATGCATTCCGTACACCACCTCTACGCAATGTGGCGCTGACAGCACCATATGGTCACGCAGGTGCCTATGACACTCTGGAAGATGTTGTCAGGCATCACCTGAATCCTCAAGATGCTCTCTGGGCTTATCACTATAATGATGACTGCCGGAATAAGCCTGTTATGCCTTCTCGATCCGATCTCGATGCAATCGATTGTGCGGTAATGGATGACCCTGCACGAGTACAGGGTATAGCTGACGCAGCAGATGGTTATCAGCCCGTTTCTTTAACTGATTACGAAGTGAAAAAGATTCTTTCATTCCTGCATGCTTTGACTGACAAGAGCACGATCGACTTGCGCAAGGATATTCCTCGTTCAGTACCCAGCGGTGCTTCGCTGGCAGAGTAAGGGAATGAGGTGGCGTTATTCCATATTCTGGATGCCTGACGCCACCTCTCTCACTACCAACAAGAAAGACCGGGCATATTTGCCCGGTCCTTGATTTGTCCGGAAGTAAAGGCTGAGCTGAATCAGAGGAAGAGGAGCGCAATCAGCAGGAATACAACCAGCCCGCCGAGGAACAGATCAACCTTGTGAAACGATAGGTACGATATAGGGGTCTTCCGTTTTGCCTTACGCCTCTCCTGAGCTTTTGCTCGATTCAGTTTCCCGTACACGGCTTTCCGATTTTCTTCACACCAGGGCATGCGCCGAGGGGTAGCGTTCCAGGATCAACTCGTGCAGCCGGGCGAAGCGCTCCGCGCGTTCGGCGGGAATGGCTTCGATGCAGGCATCGACCGCCGGATCCAGGCTCAGATCAGCTCCAGCACTTCCAGCTTTCTACGCTCCTCGCCGAGCCCGGCCGCCGCCAGCGCCGGCTCCAGCTCGGCGGCCAGGGTCGGGCCCACGGCGGCATATACCGCCCAGTCCTGGTCCGGCATCCACTCCGCCAGCAGGGTCTGCACCAGGGCTCGGGGGTCGTCCGGGATCAGATCCAGGCCGCGGTACTGGAAGGTGTCCAGGGCATCCACCCAGGACCGGCAGTAGTTGCTCAGATAGTGCCCGCCGGGCCGGCCGGACACCCAGTACAGCGAGATCGGGTGTTCCCATTCCAGGGCGATGGCATGCTCGATCAGGCTCTCGACGGCGGCGAAGCCGGTCTCTTCGGCAATGAACAGCAACGGCCGGCGGTGCGTCTCGTCGAGGGTGAAGCAGCCCCAGGGACCCTGCAACCGCACTTCCTGGCGCGGCCTCAGGCGCTTGAACACCTGCTCGCTAAAGGCGTCGCCGGGGAGGCGGGGGACGTGGCAACGCAGGTTCATGCCGTCGCAGGGGCAGCTGGCCAGCGGCAGCTCTCGCGACAGGCCGCGACCCAGGTTGACCCGAACCCGCTGGCCCGCGAGAAAGCGCAGAAGTTTGCTGCGCGGGGTGCGCAGGTGCACCACCATAGTTTCTCCCTCCAGGGGCTCCAGCTTCGCCACCTTGGCCTTGAGCGACTGTTCGGGGATCTGGTCGGCGCTACAGATCTCTTGGGCCTCGATCTCCAGGTCGCTGGCGGCCAGGCAGCAACAGCCGAGCACCCAGCCGGCGCTGCGTTCGGCCTCGGACATGGGGTAATCGGCGTGGCAGCTGGCCTCGACTTGGCCCGCCAGCAACCTCACGCGGCAGTCGCCGCAGCTGCCGTTCCTGCAACTGTAGGGAAAGTTGAGGCCTGATCTCAGGCCGGCCTCGAGGATGGTTTCGGTGTCTTGGGCCTCGAACTCGTGGCCGCTGGGCCGGACGCGGATCTGGTGCGACATGGGGCTTCCTGTGGGGCGGCCGGCTAGCCCCGGGGCGGCGCACCGCCGGGCCTCCGCCAAGCCTGTACTCCCCGATTATGGCCAGAGCGGGAAGCCGATCGCAAGCCCGGTCGGAGGGCGCCGTGCAAGCGCCTCAGCGGCGTTGGCTCATGCGCTGCGCCAGCCAGGTGATCAGCGCGCCCAGCATGAGCCCCTGGCGCTTGTCGCATTGCTCCTGCATGTCGTAGAGCCGGCCCTGAAGCTCGACGGTCAGCGCCTTGTACTCGGCCAGCTCGGCCTGGGCATCGCGAAGGTCCAGGCGCAGGCGGTGGGCTTCGGCGGCCAGGCTTTCGGCATCGGTCAGGCTGTCGTGCTGGATCTTGAACAAGGCTGCGTCCCGGATCCGCTGCATCTTGTCGACCATGGCGGAGCCTTCGGGGGAAGCATCGGGGAACTCCTTGAGCAGTTCCGACATGCGGATAGAGCCCTCGAACACGCTCAGGCGGCCTTCCTGCACCATGGTCTGCAGGGTCTTGCGGCGCACCCCCACCATGCGGGCGGCCTGCGACAAGCTCAATAAGTGGTTCATAACGCCTCCGGATAATCGGGATGAGAAACCGGGCCGGCAACCCATAGATTCAATTGATCTTGGCATTAATACTAGAGCCGATTCCCCACTATGCAAGGGCCCGAGGCGATTCGGGTGGGGGGCGGTTTGACCGCGGGCTGGGCCAGGACCAATAATCTACGCTTGTCTTTGTCGAATGGACGGGTACCCACCCATGATCCCAGCCAGCACCGAGCGCCGCGTCATCCCCCTGCCCAGCATCCGCGAGGTCAAGCCCCTGAGCTTCATCTTCGAACGGCCCAACGCCCTGCCCGTCGTCTTTCTGCGAGGAGGTGGTTCGGCGCTTCGAGGCCAGCCCGGAGTACCAGCACGAGGGGCGCATCGGGCAGACCCAGAGCAAGGACCAGTCGATCAAACGCACCACCGACCTGGTGGTGAGCGACAAGCCGGACTGGAAGGACGTCGACGAGATGTTCTTCAGCTGCGTGGCCGCGGCGCTCAAGGAGTTCCGCGAGAGTTTTCCCTACTTCAAGGGCCCGTTCAAGGACATGGGCTACCAGGTGCAGCGCTACCTGCCGGGGGAGTACTACCACTGGCATATCGACGGCGGCAGCCACGACTTCAGCCAGCGCCAGCTGGTGGTGATCTGGTACCTCAACGACGTGCCAGGCCCCGGCGGCGAGACCGAGTTCCTGTACCAGGACGTCAAGATCAAGCCGGAGACCGGCAAGCTGGTGCTGTTCCCGCCATTCTGGACCCACGAGCACCGGGCGGCGCGGGTGGAGCAAGGGGTCAAGTACATGGCCACCACCTGGGTGGTGTTCCGCTGAGGTGGCCGAGGCCAAACCCAGCCTGCTGGCGATCGTCGAACTCGGCGGTTATCCCAACTTCACCGGCCTGTACCAGGGGCTGGGCTTCGCGGTGGAGTTCGTCAACTCCCAGCGCCGGGCCATGGCGCGGCTGAAGAAGGGAGTACCGGACGTGATCGTGGCCGAGTACAACTTCCAGTCCGACTTTCGGGACCGCACCAGCAACCTGGAGTCGCTGATGGCGCGCCTGCAGCGCCATCCCGCAGACCAAGGTGATCGTGTTCTACCAGCCGGACCAGGCGGACAAGTTCGAGCGCCTGCGCAGCCGGTTCCCCATCTTCGCCGCCCTGCCCTTCCCGGTGGACGCGGCGGCGCTGGAGGTCGAACTGCGGCGGGCGCTTGCGGACTGAGCCGCTCGAGCCCCTTTGTCAGGCCCGCCAAAGAAACACCTGATTACTCCTCTGTCTAAGCCCGGTCTCGTCCCAGCACCGGCCTGATAAAGGGATGCCGGCTGGAACTATCCCAGGGGCTCTGGTCGAGCCCCTGTGGGAGCGGCTTGTAGCCGCGATCGGGCGTAGTGATGACAGCGTTAGGCGGTTCGCGGCTGCAAGCCGCTCCCACAGGCTGGAAAGGCTTTGCCAAGCTGTCAGTCGGCGCGGGGGCGCGCCCCCTACCTTCGAACTTGGGCGCGGCCAGCAGGCTGCAGCGCTCAGAAATAGCGGAAATAGACGTAGACGGTGCTCACCGCGATCGACATCAGCATCAGCGGGAAGGCCGCCAGCATAAAAGGCAGGAAGCGGATCGGATGGCCCGAGCGCTCGGCGAAGCCGG
Source organism: uncultured Gammaproteobacteria bacterium (assembly GCA_963753615.1). Classification (GTDB taxonomy): domain Bacteria; phylum Pseudomonadota; class Gammaproteobacteria; order Chromatiales; family Chromatiaceae; genus CAVWCW01. The sequence goes on along the minus strand of CAVWCW010000003.1, from coordinate 210,221 downwards.
CCACGATCAGATTGGCGCTGGCCCCCACCAGGCTGCCGTTGCCGCCCAGGCAGGCGCCGAGAGCCAGGGACCACCAGAGCGGCACCAGCTGCTCGGCGCCGCCGAAGCCGGCCCCCATGCTCTCGATCAGCGGGATCATGGTGGCGACGAAGGGGATATTGTCCACCACGGCCGAGGCCACCGCCGACACCCACATAATGGAGATGGCCGCCACCATGCGGTCGCCGCCGGTGAGTTCCAGCACATGTTGAGCCACGGTCCCCAGGATACCTGTGACCTCGACCCCGTAGACGACGATAAACAGGCCGATAAAGAAGAAGATGGTGGTCCACTCCACCTCGCAGAAGGCCTTGTGCACCGCCGCCGACTGCTTGCTGGCGCTTAGCGGCACGTTGGTCAGGATCAGCAGCAGCGCCGCCCCCGACATGGCGATGGTAGCGGGCTCCAGATGCAGATCATGACCCAGCATAAAGCCGGTGATCACAAGGGCCAGCACGAACATGGACTGCTTCAGCAGGCGGCTGTCGGTAATGGCGTCGCGCTCCTCGAAGTTCATTACCTTCTGGCGGTGCTCCGGAGCCGCCTCCAGCCGCCGCCCCCAGATCAGGTAGATGGGCACCAGGGTCAGCGGCAGGATCACCAGGGTGATCGGCGCCAGGTTGAACAGGAAGTCGTTGAAGCTAAGCCCCACCGCCGAGCCAATCATGATATTGGGCGGGTCGCCGATCAGGGTTGCGGCGCCGCCGATATTGGAGGCGAAGATCTCGGCGAACAGGTACGGATAGGGGTTGATCTTGAGGGAATCGGCGATCAGCAGGGTCACCGGGGCGATCAGCAGCACCGTGGTCACGTTGTCCAGCAGCGCCGAGAGCACCGCCGTAACCACCACCAGCATCACCAGAATGCCCCAGGGATCCGCATTCACCCGCTTCACCGACCAGACCGCCAGGTACTGAAACACCCCGGAGTTCTTGGTGATGCCGACGATCACCATCATGCCGGTGAGCAGCCCCAGGGTATTGAAGTCCACACCTTGAAACGCCGCTTCCTGGTTTAGCACCCCGCCCAGAATCATCAGGCAGGCGGCGCTCAAGGAGATAATGGCGCGGTTCAAGCGCTCGGTGATGATAAGCAGATAGGTGAGGACAAAAAGGGAGCCGGCGAACAGGGCCGGCTGAATGCCGAAGATCACGTCTGGTTGGTGCAGGCTGTGCATCTCGGGGCTCTCCTCAAGCCGACAGGACGTGCTCGCCCACGTCCCAGTAGGAAATCATTCCCAGCAACTTGCCGCTTTCGGGTTCCACCACCGGAAGACTGGTCTTGGTGCGGTACAGGACCAGCAGTGTCTCCACCAGGGGATGATCAGGCGGCACCGTGGCCACCTCTTGATTCATACAGACAGAAATCGGCTGTTCTTCCACCTCCCGCAAGCGCTGGTGCAGATCGGCCAGGCTTTCTTTGATGAAGTGGACGCTCTCCAGACCCTTCTCCATGATCGCTGCTTTCGGCAACACCAACTTCAGCAGACAATTGACGCCGAAAATGCCGAGGTAGCGGCCCTCGTCATCCACCACCGGCAGGTTGCGGTAGCGGTGCTCCATGATGAAACCGGCGGCGGTGCGAATAATGTCCGTGGGCTTGAGTACGGTGGGATGGGGGTCCATTACGGATGCTGCAGTCATGGGTCGTTTCCCCGGTGCAGTGAAAAAAGAACCAGATCATGGGCTCCGGAGCGATTCCGGGCACCAGGCTGGCAGGCAGAATAACATCATCCAGGATCGGGCATAATGTCAAAATCGTGACGCGACGACAGGCTGCGGGCTGCCGAATCCGCGCGCCGACCCGGGCCCTGGGACGGCAGGCCGAAGGCCCCGGGACGCTGCAGGTCGTAGATCACCACCGCTTCGGCGGCGTGGTCGGCAGCCGGGTTGCGGCGCCGGTGCGCAGCGATCACCCGGTCGCCAGCATTGTCGTCCGGGCGGTAGCGCTCGTGCAGCGCGGCATGGCGCTCGGCGGATTCTTCATCTCCCGACAAGCGGTAAATGAGGGCCAGATTGTAGTGAGCGCTGAGATTCTCCGGGTCCAGTTCAAGGGTACGCAGAAAACCGTCCCTGGCCTCGCTCAGCAGGGCCTGACGCTGGTCGCGGCGGGCCTCGCCCCGCTCCTGCTTGGCGCGCTCCACCAGGGTCTGCGACAACTCGTTGAGCACCCGGTAGTCGCGGCTGAAATCGAACTCCCGGGCCCGCGCCTCGGGGAAGTCGCTCGCCAGCACCCGGCGGAAGTTCGCTATCGCCTCGTCCAGGAAGCCGTTCTGCTTGTTGATCAGCCCGGCGTACCAGGCCGCCACCCAGGGATAGGCCGGATGCTCCGCCGCCAGCGCCCGCTCCAGGGCTGCCACCGCCTCGCCGAGCCGGCCCTCGCGCAGGTAGACCCGGGCGAGATTCAAGGCGCCGTCGCCGCGGCCCAGGGCCTCGACCCGGGCGAACGCCTGCTCGGCCTGGCGCAGTTCGCCGCGCCCGCCCTTGCGCAGCAGGGCGATACCATAGTCGTTCCAGCGCTCCCAAGCCGGCACCGTCGAGGTCCGGGCCGAGGCCGGCGCGGCGGCGCCTACCGGCAGTTCCAACTCGTCTTCGGCCAGCACCGAAACCGGCAGCTCGTTGCCGGCGAACGCCTCGCCCTGGATGTAGCGCAGATAGCGGTTGTCGAACTTGCGGTACAGCACCCGCACCAGCAGCCGCAGGGGGCCCCGGGCATCGTCCGGCAGGCGCAGCCGGAAATGCACCACGTCCGCCGCCCCGGGCGGAATCTGATGGTTGTAGAGAGCGGTGAAGATATCCTGGGCATTGCGGCGATCGATACGGTTGCCATCCCGATCCAGCAGATAGGCATTGATGAAGTGAGACCAGGGGTCCACCTCACCATCGGCCCCCATGCCGCCGCTGCGGCCGATCAGGCGTTCCCCGTCCCAGGCCTCGAACTCGACCCACACCTGATTCGAGTCGGCGGTGCCCTGGGTGAACAGGTGCCCGAGCTTTAGGGTGCGAATCACCGTCTCGAACAGGTAGCTGCGCCCGGGCTCCAGCGCCGGCACCTCCGGGCCCAGCGGGGCGCTGAGGTCACCGGTGATCTCGCCGTCCTTTTTCACGCCAAAGATATCGGCACGCAGGGCCCCGGCCAGAAAACCCTGGTGGGCCGCATTGACAGATTCCGGCAGCCCAAGCATGTGCGGCAACGCGGTATTGGCGGCGGGGAACTGGTGATTGTGTACCTGCAGCAGGCCCGAGCCGTCGAAGTAGTCGGCGCCAAAGTCGTCCGAAGGCTGCAGCGGCATATGGCACTGCGCGCACTTGTGCACCGCCTTGGGCGGGTAGTAAAAGCTGCTGGCGCCGTGCCCGGACACCCCCGATAGGGTGTAGGAATCGAAATGGTTCTGCCCGCGCAACCACTTGTACCCATTCACCTCCGCCGGCAGAAACACCTTGTGGCAACTGCTGCAGAATTCCGGCTCGCGGTGGATCGGCTTGAGGTAGGTATGCTTGTGGAACGCCGGTTTGGCCTTGATAAGCTGGTGGTTGAGCCAGCGCAGAAACGGGCTGTCGCTGAAGGCGAAAGGGTAGTGCTCGGGGGCCTCTATGGTGTAATCCGCATTGCCCCGCGGGCTGTTGATCCGCGTAATCGCGTGGCAACCGGTGCAGGTGATGCCGGCGCTGGCCCGGGGATCGGCGGGGTCCCCGAACCCCGGGTCGTCGAAGGCGCCGCTGAACAGCGGCACCAGATCGTGGCAACCGGCGCAGAAGCGCGACACCTTGGTGTCGCCACCCGCCGCGAGGGCACGCTCGCGCAGTTCCTGCACCGAGAAACGGTAGGCCGGGTTGTTGAACGAACTGAAGCGGTGGGCGCTGTATTGCCAACTGGCGTGGACGTCGGCATGGCAATCCATGCAGTAGCCATCCATCATCAGGGCCCGGGCCGGGATCAAGCCACCGTCTGCAGTGCGGGCCAGGGCCGGACGGAAGGCGTCTCCCGCGTAGCTGGCGGCGGCCAGCCCCTCGCTCGGCGGCGCGGGACGCTGCACCAGCAGCAGAGCGCTACAAGCCAGCGCCGCCAGCCCCGCCGAGACGAGCCCTAATCGCCACCGCAGTCCGCGACCGGCGAGCCGGTGCGCGAGAAACAGCCCGATCACCAGCAGGGGCGCTACCAGGTGCAGCCAGTAGGCGACGGCCCGCAACTGCGGATCTCGCACCTCGAAGCCACCGAGGCGGGTGAGCACCAGCCCGCTGAGCACCAGCAGCAGACCGCCGGCGTAGAGGGCTAAGCCGGCATGCACGGCCCGCCGGTTCGGCCGGCGCCAGGCAATGCGCAGGTGCAGGGCACCGAAAAGCACGAACGGCAGCACCAGCAACAGTCCCAGGCTCAGATGGGCCAGGAACATCAGCTGATAGAAGTAGTTCTCGTAGCGCGCCCCGCTCCACCATTCCAGCCCCGTGACCGCGGCCAGATACAGGCCGTTGATGGCCAGGAAGGCGAACAGCCCCAACACCGGCAGCAACAGCCGCCGCAGGCCGGGGCCCATCACCGGGCGAACCCGCCTGTCGGTCTCCGCGGACGCGGGGGATTGCGGGTTCAAATCCAGGCTCATCGGTTAGTCAGCTCTGTCCAGGGTGTGCGGTCGCGCTTCCCATTTTAGCGCCGCACCTCGGCGTGCAGATACCCGTTGATGCGGATGAACCCGCGGTTGGGGAAAAATTTCCGAGCGAAATACTGCGAGAAACGTTGATCTGCATCAAACAAAACTTTACGAAGCGTTGGCCGGCGCATACTATTCGCTATTAATTGGAGTGTTATGTTTGATTGTTGATTTTGTCCAACCCGCAGCAAACAAAGGGAGAACACAACGATGAACAAGATAACCAAGATCGCACTGACCGCCGCGCTGATCGGTGGCGCCGGCCTGATGGCCGGCAACGCTTCCGCTTGGTGGGGCGGTGGCCCCTGGTCCGGCGGCGGCCCCTGGTACGGCGGCGGCCCCTGGGGCTACGGCGGAGGGCCCTGGGGCTACGGCGGCGGCCCTTGGGGCTATGGCGGCTACCCCTACGGCGGCTACGGTTATGGCGGCTACCCCTACGGCGGCTATGGCTACCCATACGGCGGCTGGGGCTACCCCTATGCCGGACTGCCGGTGACCGTAGCGCCGACCGTCGTCGCGCCGACCACCAGCGCCGAGAAGTAATCGGCTCACCCCGCTTGCCCCTACCGGGGAGCGGCCAGGGCGGCGAACCATCGCCGCCCTTTTTTTGTCCGCTCGCGGCCCAATGCCATTAAGTTACCTGATCACCCGCATGCCTTAGCCGGCGTTGGGGAACACCGATACAGTTCAACCGGCTCTCGGTTCGAAGCCACTCCGGGGCTTTGATCGCAGTCGGGCCATAAGGCTCGGCAAAGCCTTTCCAACCTGTGGGAGCGGCATGCAGCCGCGAACGGCCTAACGCTGTTTTAACTACGCCCAATCGCGGCGACAAGCCGCTCCCACAGGGGCTCTACCAGGCCCCGGGGATAGTTCCAGCCGACATCCCTTTTCGGGCCGGCGCTGGATCCAGACCGGGCTTCGACAGAGGAGTAATCAGGTTAAGTTTAGCGATTCCTGTCGTGCATCCGTTGTCTGATTGGCGTTGGCTCGCGGCCCCCTGTGGAAACACTGAATCAAGCCAACCCGGGCTTTTTTCAGCGAAGGGCACGCACAAAAATCGGCGTTTCCCTATCCTCCCCCTCGCTCCCGGCCCAGTTCGGCCCGCAACAGGCGAATCTCGTCGCGCAGGGCCCGCACGTCGCGGCCAATCTCGCCGGTATCCGCGTGCACCGTCTCCTCGATCTGCTCTCGGTCCTGGGTATGCTCTGCGCTGTGCATGCTCTGCATGGTATCCACGATAATGCCGATAAACAGATTGAGCATGGTGAAGGTGGCAATCAGAATGAATGGGATGAAGTACACCCAGGCATAGGGGTGCTCCACCATCACCGGCCGCACTATGCCCATCGACCAACTCTCCAGGGTCATGATCTGGAACAGGGTGTACATGGACGCGCCGATGCTGCCGAACCACTCGGGAAAGGCGGCCCCGAAAAGCCCGGTGGCCATTACCGCGAAGACATAGAAAAGGATCAGCATCAGGGCCCCGATGGAGGCGATGCCCGGCACCGCCCGCAGCAGCGCCTCGACCACGAAGCGCAAGCGCGGCACCATGGAGATCAGGCGCAGCACCCGCAGCACCCGCAAGGCCCGCAATACCGCCAGCGGGCCGCTGGCCGGAATCAGGGCGATGGCCACCACGATAAAATCGAACAGGTTCCACGGGTTGGCGAAAAAGCGCAGGCGAAAGGCGAACAGTTTGATCCCGATCTCAACCACGAAGACCCCGAGCACCAGGTGGTCGATCAGCTTCAGAGCGGGACCGATACGGGCCATCAGGTCGGCGTCGGTCTCCAGGCCGAGTACGACCGCATTGATTACAATCAGGGCGACGATGGCGTGTTGGACCGGCTTGGATTCGATCCAGATACCGGCACGGCTGCGAAACGACGGTTCGGGCATGGATGCCTCCTGTCGGGAGGTGAAGCTCGTGGTCCGACCACTCGGGGCTGGATTCTAAACCCGGACGCCCCGGCGGGCCTAATTCTCAGCGGCCTCAATGGCTGGAACTGAAATACTGTCGGCGCCAACTGCGCCGGAAAACGAATGCAAAACCTAGCCGGGATGCCCGATCTTCTCGCCGTTGGGCGCCCGCTCCCCCCAGCGCCAGACCACCCCGAAAGCGATCAGCGAAAACCCGGCGGCCACCAAGAAGGTGACCAGGGGGCCGGGGACCTCCCACAGCGACCCGCTGACCAGGCTGCCCAGGGCGCCGCCGGCGCCGAAGCTGAGGCTCGAGTAGAGTGCCTGTCCGCGGCCCTGGTGGCGGCCGGTGAAGTAGTGGTGCACCAGATGGATGGCCGCGGCATGGAAACTGCCAAAGGTCGCCGCGTGCAGGGTTTGGGCGAACAGGATCACCCAAAGATGTTCGGGAAAAAGTCCGGTCAGGACCCAGCGCAGCGCCCCCAGCAAGAGGCTGGCCAGCAGCACCCGGCGGGCGCCGTAACGGTGCATCAGCCGGTGCATGACCAGGAACACCAGGATCTCGGCCACGACCCCGATGGTCCAGAGCTGGCCGATCAGGGTCTTGCTGTAACCGTTGTCCTGCATATAGATGGAGAAAAAGGCATAGTAGGCGCCGTGGCCGGCCTGCATCAGGAAGCAGGCGGCGAGGAAGGCGAGCACCCAGGGACGCCGGATTACCTGCCAGATCGCCTCCTGCGCTACCGGGTGCCCAGGCACGCCGCGCTCCGGCACCGGCAGGCTCGACAGCCAAATCGCGATAAAGCAGACCAGCAACACCTGCGGCACCACCGACGGGTCCCGATAATCCACCAGCACGCCGACCCCCGACACCACCAGGATGAAGCCCACCGAGCCCCAAAGGCGGATGCGGCTGTAGTCCTGTACGAGCAGCCCGAGGTGGCTGAAGGTAACGGCTTCGAACTGGGGCAGCGAAGCATTCCAGAAAAAGCTGAACAGGCCCATCACCAGGGCCAGCGTCCAAAAGCCGTCGGCCCAGAACACGCCGAGGAAGGCGACAATGGACAGCAGTGAGGCCAGGCGCACGATCGCCATGCGACGCCCGGTGTGATCCGCGATCCAGCCCCAGATGTTGGGACCGACGATCTTGGTCCCCATGAGCACCGCCATCAGCTCGCCAATCTGCAGTGGGCTGAAGCCGCGGTACTCCAGATACAGCCCCCAGTAAGGCACCAGGGCCCCAAGGACGGCGAAATAAAAGAAATAGAAGCCCGACAGGCGCCAGTAGGGCATCGGCTGCACGCTAAGGGGAACGGGACTCAGCCCCGCAACTGGCGTTCGGCGCGGTGGAGGTCCGCCTCGGTATCCACCCCGTGGCCCGGCTCGATGCCGGTGATGCCGACATGAATGCGCCCGCCGTGCCAGAGTACGCGCAGTTGCTCCAGGGACTCGGCGAGTTCCAGGGGAGAGGGCCGGAAACCGACATAACGGCGCAGGTAGCCGGCGCGGTAGGCGTAGAGTCCGATGTGGCGATGAAAGCCGACGCTGGTGGGCAGGTGCTCGGCCCCGGCCAGGAACTCGTCCCTATGCCAGGGGATGGGGGCGCGACTGAAGTACAGGGCATAGCCCTCGGCGTCGGTCACCACCTTGACCACGTGGGGGTCGAACAGGCTGTCGCGCTGGTCTATCGGGGCCGCCAGGGTGGTGACGTCGGCCTGGCGGTGGCCGGCCATGTCGTTGGCCACCAGGTCGATCAGTTCCGGCGGCATCAGGGGCTCGTCGCCCTGTAGGTTGACGAGGATGGCGTCCTCGTCCCAGCCCATCTGCTCGGCCACTTCGGCGATGCGGTCGGAGCCGCTGTGGTGATCGCTGCGGGTCATGCAGACGCGGCCGCCGCCCCGCTCCACCGCGCGCGCGATACGCTCGTCGTCGGTGGCAACCCAGACCTCGCCGGCGGCGCTCTCCAGGGCGCGCTGGTAGACGTGCAGGATCATCGGCTTCCCGGCGATCTCCCGCAGCGGCTTGCCGGGCAGGCGGGTGGACGCGTAGCGGGCCGGGATCACCACCTTGAAATCCGTGCTCATGGAAGGCTCCTCGCCAGCGCGGCTCAACCCTTGGGCACTTCTTCGTCGGCCGGCAGCCGGCGCGCCTCTTCCTCCAGCATCACCGGGATGCCGTCGCGGATCGGGTAGGCCAGGCGGTCGGGACGGCAGATCAGCTCTTGCTCGGCCATGGCGTAGTAAAGGGGCCCCTTGCAAAGGGGGCAGACCAGAATTTCCAGTAGCTTTTTATCCATCGGCAAAACCTTTCAGTAGCAAATCCAGGCGGTGTTCGAAAACCGGCTCGAGCTCCGCTTCCACCGGCAGGTACCAGTCATTGTCCCGCGCCATTCCGGCCAGTTTGACCGCATCCTTCTCGGTCATCAGCAGGGCCCGCGGATCGGCCGCCGGCGGCAGGTCCGCGGCACGGTACTCGTGGTGGTCGGGGAACGCCCGTTCCTCCACCTCCAGCCCGGCCGCCCGCAGCAGGGCGAAGAAGCGCCCCGGATTGCCGATGCCGGCCAAGGCCAGCACCCGCTTGCCGGCCAGGGACGCCAGATCCCGCTCCCGGCCCGGCTGGCGCAGCTTGACCAGGGCCCCCGGGCGCAGCCTCATGCCGAATTCTCGTGCCCGGGGCTGGCCGCCGTTACACACCAGCAGGTCCACCGCGTCGAGCCGGCCCGGCACCTCGCGCAGCGGTCCTGCCGGAAGGCAACGGCGATTGCCCAGTCGCCGCTCGCCATCGATTACCGCGATCTCCAGGTCCCGGCCCAGGCGATAGTGCTGCAGGCCGTCGTCGCTGAGGATGATATCGCATTCCGCCGCCGCCAGGAGCGCGCGCGCCGCATCCACCCGGTCCGGCCCCACCCACATAGGGCAGCCGGTGCGTCGCGCGATCAGCACCGGCTCGTCCCCCACCAGGTGCGGTGGGCTGTCCGCGCTCACCGGCAGGGGCCAGCGCTCGGACTGGCCCTTGTAGCCGCGGCTGACAATGCCCGGGCGCCAGCCGCGTGCCTGTAGCCAGCCCGCCAGCCAGATAACCAGCGGCGTCTTGCCGGTGCCCCCAACCGCGATGTTGCCCACCACGATCACCGGTACAGGCATCCGGTGCACGCTCGCCAGCCCCCGTGTATAAGCCCAGCGCCGCAGCCCGGCCAGGGCGCAGAACAACCGGCCCAGGGGCCGCGTCCACAGGGGCGGTCGCCCCCCTTCGTACCAGAAACGCTCGAGGCGCGGCATCGCGGCTCAGGCCGCCTCCGGCTCCCGGAACTGCAGCCGGTGCAACTCCGCGTAGCGCCCATCCTGGGCCAGCAGCTCATCGTGGCGGCCCTGCTCCGCGATGCGCCCGTCGTGCATGACCAGGATGCGGTCGGCGTTCTCGATGGTGGACAGCCGATGCGCAATCACCAGGGTGGTGCGGTGTTGCATCAGGGCCTCCAGGGCGGCCTGGATATGGCGCTCGGCCTCGGTATCCAGCGAAGAAGTGGCTTCGTCCAAGACCAGGATGGGGGCATCCCGGAGCATGGCTCGCGCAATCGCCACGCGCTGGCGCTGACCGCCGGAAAGCAGCAGGCCGCGGTCTCCGATCATGGTATCGAAGCCGTCCGGCAGGCGCTCGATGAACTCCAGGGCGTGGGCGCCCTGCGCCACCCGCCGCAATTCCCCGTCATCGACCGCTCGCTCTACCCCATAGGCGATGTTGTTACGGATACTGTCGTTGAACAGCACCACATCCTGGCCAACCATCGCGATATGGCGGCGCAGGTCTGCCAGCGTGAGCTCGCGGATGTCGATGCCATCGACCAGGATGCGGCCCTCGCTGGAATCGTAGAAGCGCAGCAACAGGCTTGCCAGGGTGGTCTTGCCGCTGCCGGAGCGGCCGACGAAGGCCACCGTCTCGCCCGGCTCCACCACCAGGTCGATCTCTGCGAGCACCGGCCCCTTGTCCTTCGCATAGGTGTGGCCGACGCCCTGGAACTCGATGCGCCCCCGCACCTCGGCCAGCTCGCGGTTGCCGGTGTCCAGCTCCGGGCGGCTGTCGAGCAATTCGAAGATACTCTCGGCGGCGGTGATGCCCTTCTGCAGGTAGGCATTGATGGAGGTTAGCCGCTTGACCGGCGACAGCATCAGGCCCATGGCCACCACGAAGGCCATAAAGCTGCCCGGGCTGATGCTGGCGTTCAGCGCCTCGACGGTAGAGAGATAGACGATCAACGCAATGCCGCCGACGGCAATGAACTGGACCACCGGGACGCTCACCGCGTCGGTGACCACCATCTTCATCTGCAACCGGCGGGTACGCTCGTTGACCTCGCCGAACACGCGCTCCTCGTGCGGAATGCCGCCGAAGGACTTGACCACCCGCTGACCGTTGATCGCCTCCTGGGCGACGTGGGTGATCTGCCCCACCGACCCCTGAATGCGTTTGCTGATGCGCCGGAAGCGCTGGGATACGTAGCGCACGGCAAGCGCGATCATGGGCCCGATGAGCAGCAGGATCATCGCCAGCCTGGCATTCAGGTAGAACAGATAGGCAAGCAGAAATATCACCGTCAGGCCGTCGCGCACCAGGTAGGTGATGGCCTGGGTGGCGGCTCCGGCCACCTGCTCGACGTTGTAGGTCAGTTTCGAGATCAGGGCCCCGGAGGAGTGCTGGTCGTAAAAGGACGCGGGCAGCCGCAGCAGGTGCCCGAACATCTGGCGTCGGATGTCGGTCACCACCCGGCGCCCTACCCATTTCATGTAATAGGTATTGACGAAGCCGGTGATGCCCCGGGCCAGGAACAGGCCGATCATGTAGAACGGCAGGACCCGCACCACCTCCGGATCGCGCTCGACGAAGCTGCCGTCGAGCAACGGCTTCATCAGCGAGGCCAGGGCCGGCTCGGTGGCCGCGTAGCCGATCATGCCGACTACCGAAATAGCGAACATGCGCCAATAGGGAAAGGCGTAACGCAGCAGACGCTTGTAGATGGTGCGGCCGCTCGGGCCAGGTTGTCGCGCCGCCACGGTCAATCGCCGGGCGGCTGGCGAGCGGCGAAGGTCATGCGCAGGTAGCCGAGCTGGCTGGCCGCGTCCATCGCCGTCATTACCGCCTGGTGCGGGGTCTGGGCATCGGCCGAAATGATCACCGGCAACTCGCTCTCCTTCATCGCCGCCTTTTCCAGCGCCCGCTTCAGGGTCTCGAGCTCGGTATTGATCACCTCGCGCTGGTTGACGTAGAAGCGGCCTTCGCGGTCGATGGTGATGTCGAGGACGCGGGGCGGCGTTTCCGGGTCCGCCTCGGCACCGGCTTCGGGCAACTCGACCTGGATCTGGCTCTCGCGCTCGAAAGTGGTGGAGATCATGAAGAAGATCAGCAGCAGGAACACCACATCGATCAGGGGCGTGACGTTTACATCCGGGCTGGGCAGCTTGTGGGGACGCAGGTTCATGCGCCTAGTCGGTATCGGTGTCGGAGTCGGTGTCGGTCTCGCGTTCGCCCTTCATCACCTCCACCATCTTCAGGGCCTGCTCCTCCATGCCCACTACCAACCGGTTTACCTGACCGTTGAAATAGCGGTGGAACATCAGGCTCGGGATGGCCACCGAAAGCCCGGCAGCGGTGGTGATCAGGGCCTCGGAAATGCCCCCCGCCAGCACCCCCGGATTACCGACCCCGGAAGTGACGATGGCCGAGAACACCTTGATCATCCCTACCACGGTTCCGAGCAAGCCCAGCAGCGGGGTGATCGCTGCGATCGTGCCCAAGGTGTTGAGGTAGCGCTCCAGCTCCAACACTACGCGCCGCCCCACCTCCTCGATCGACTCCTTCATGACCTCCCGGGAATGCGCCCGGTTGACCAGGCCGGCGGCCATGATGCGGCCCAGAGGCGAGCCCTTTTGCAGCGCCAGGATATGGCCGTTGGTCAGGCCGCTCTTGCGGTGCATCTGCCAGACCTGGGCCACCAGGTGCTCGGGTACTACCCGCTTGCGCCGCAATACCCAGAGCCGCTCGACGATGATGGCCATGGCCACGATCGAGCAGGCAATGATTGGCAGCATCAGCCAGCCGCCCGCTTTCACCAGTTCCAACACGCTGCGCAGATTCCTGAAGCCAATGGGGATTAGAAGCCAAGTTATCCAGCTATCTTACTTTATCCCAGGTTGGGGGAAAAAGGGCGAATTCCGCAACCCAGGCGGCAGATGGGTCCAGTGCCGGCGCTGGCGCTGACGCGCCAGCCTGGGCCCGTGCAGCCGACCGTCGGCGCCGAGGCGGAACTCGATCGCCCCGGTGTCCGCGGTGGCGAGCCCCAGGGCTCGGGCGGCGCTCCAGCGTTGGCTCACCACCGGCCGAGGGAAGCCGAAGCGATTGCGGTAGCCGGTTGAATACAGAACGAAATCCGGACGCACCGCCGCCACCAGCTCGGGGGTCGAAGAGGTAGCGCTGCCGTGATGCGGGGCCAGCAGGATGCGGCTGGCCAGCTTGCCGCCGTATGCCGCCAGCAGGGCGCGCTCCGCCGGAGCCTCGATGTCCCCGGGCAACAGAATGCGCCCGGCGGCGTTTTCCACCGCAAGCACGCAGGAGCTGTCGTTGCCCCTCCAATGCTCGCCGGAGGGCGGATGCAGCAGGCGAAAGCGCACGCCGTCCCAGGTCCATTCGCTTCCGGCGCGGCAGGGCTCGGCCCCAAGTTCGGCCAATTCCGCCGCCTGGCCGCTCAACAGGCGCCGGACCGGAATCTGGCGCAATAGCTTTCCTGCGCCGCCGACGTGGTCGGCGTCCGCATTGCTCAGCACCAGGAGGTCGATCTCCCCCACCCCCGCCCGGCGCAGGTAGGGCAGCAGCACCCCGGTTGCGGCGTCGAAGGAGTCGGAAAAGCGCGGGCCCAGATCATAGACCAGGGTATGGCCGCGGGTGCGCAGCACCGCCGAAAGACCCTGGCCCACGTCCAGCAACCCGAGCCAGACCTCCCCGGGCGCCGGTCCCGGCATGCGCGCCAGCAGCAGGGGCAACAGCAGCACCGCACCGAGCCAACGGCCGGGGAGCCCCCGCGGAGCCAACAGCAGCAGCACTCCAGCAGCGGCTGGCCACCAGACCCAAGCCGGCGCCGCGGCCGGATGCCAACTGGACAGGGGCCAGGCCGCCACCCATTCCAAGGCGCTCATGGACCAGCCCAAGAGCTTCTCGGCCAACAGCAAGGGCCAGACCCCCAGCCCCAGGGGCAACAGCAGCGCGCCCAGCAGCAGCAGGGGCACGATCACCAGGCTGAACCAGGGGACCGCCAGCAGGTTGACCAGCGGGGCCGCCAGGGAAACCCGATGGAAGAGCAGCAGCAGGAGGGGGAACAGGCCGAGAAATACCAGCCACTGAGTACGCCCCCAGCGCCGCCAAATCCCGTTGTCCGGCAGCCGCCCGCTGATGCCGTATAGGATCGCCGCCACGGCCACAAAAGATAGCCAGAAGCCGGCGGCGAGCACGGCCGGCGGGTCCAGTGCGGTAACCAGCAACAGCGCCAGACCCAGGCTATTGGCAGGGCCCGGGGCGCGTCGCAACAGCAATCCGCCCAGCACCACCAGCAGCATGATCAGGGCGCGCCGAGTGGGCACCGAAAAGCCGGCCAGGCCCGCATAGACCGCAGCCCCTGCCAGGGCCGCCAGGGCCGCAGCCCGGGGCGCGGCGACCAGCAGCGGCAGGCGCGGGACCAGGCTCCACAGACGACGTCCAAGCAGAAAGCAGAGCCCGCCGACAATACCGATGTGCAGCCCCGAGATGGCCATCAGGTGGTTGGTGCCGGTTCGGGTGAAGATCTCCCATTGCTCGCGCGACAGGCCGCTGCGGTCCCCCAGCAAGAGGGCCCGCGCCAGGCCCGCCTGGGGGCGACCGCCTAGGGCCAGGTCCAGGGCCTGGCCGAGGCGCTGGCGCCAGCGATCCAGGGACGACAGGGGGGCGGGTGCGATTTGCCTGTTCTCGGGCGAGGGCCGCACGTAACCGGTGGCGCCGAGGCCCTGCCTATAGAGCCAGCCTTCGTAGTCGAAGCCGCCGGGATTGAGAAAGCCGTGGGGCCGCTTGAGGCGAACCAGCAAGCGCCAGCGGCTGGCCGCCTCGAGTTCCGGGGCATCGCGATACCAGGCCAGACGGACCAGGCCGCGCAATCCCGTATCGTCGCCCGCGAGCAGGGCGCGCTCGATCTGAAAACGGAACCGGGTGCGGCGCTCGCTGGCCTCGGGCAGGCCGAGCACCCTGCCCTCCAGCAGCAGATCTCGCCCTTCCAGGGCAGGCGGCGGGGGCTGGGGGGCAAGCCAGATAGCATGGCCCAAGGCCCAGAGAAATCCGGCGCCCAGAGCCAACACCGGGCGCCATCGGGGTCGCCACCACCAGAGCCCGACCGGCAGGGCCATGGCCCAGAGCCAGTCTGCCGCCGGCAGTTCCGGCAGGCGATGCAACCACCAGACGCCGGTGACGAAACCGAGCGCGGGAAAAATCATCCCGGCCGCCGCCCTGCTGCCGGCTTGGGGGGCGGATTCCCTGCCATGGCCATCTCCCTGTGACCGCTATTCAAACGGCTGAATTCGTGTTATTTACTCTCTGATACCCTGGGGCTCACCCGTAGATGCCCAAACACTTTATAAGAAAGATTACGCCAGATCATCACCGGATTCGCAGCCACCCGCAATTGCAGGTGTTCGGCCACCGGCTGCACGACCCGAACCTCTGGCACCTGAACCGGCGCTCCGCCTCCGGGGCTTTCGCCGTGGGCATGTTCATGGCCTATGTGCCGCTGCCGTTCCAGATGTTGTTCGCGGCCGCGCTGGCCATCCTGGTCCGGGTCAACCTGCCGCTGTCGGTGGCCCTGGTCTGGGTCACCAATCCCATAACCATCCCGCCCATGTTCTACTTCGCCTACCGGCTCGGGGCCTGGCTCCTGGGCGTGGAACCGGTGGATCTGGAATTCCAGCTGGACGTGAATTTCTTGCTCGCGGAGATGAGCGAGATCTGGTGGCCGATGCTGCTCGGCAGTCTGATCTGCGGCACCATCTTGTCCGCGCTCAGCTACGGCGCAATCCGCGGCCTCTGGCGCTGGCACCTGGTGTGCGAACTAAAAAAGCGGCGCGCCCTCCGCCGGGCCCGGGCGGCCCTGAGCGCCGCCCGCTCCGAGCCGGAAACCCCCTCCTAGCCGCCACGGCGGGCGTAAACGGGCTACCGCCTCGCCTAGTCTTCACAAAGCACCCCATCGAGGAGCCGCAGGGTGCGCTGCATGCGCCCGGCCAGGTCCGAGTCGTGGGTCACAACCACGAAGCTGGTGCCCGACTCCCGGTTCAGTTCCAGCATGAGCTCGTAGACTTGGGCCGCGGTTTGGGAATCCAGATTGCCGGTAGGCTCGTCGGCGAGCACGCAGTCCGGAGCTGTCACCAGGGCCCGCGCCATGGCCGCACGCTGGCGCTCGCCGCCGGAAAGCTCCCCCGGTTTATGCGCCAGACGCTGATCAAGACCCACTCGTTGCAGGATATCCGCCGCCCGCTCCCGGGCCCGCGGCACCGGTTCGCCGCGGATCAGCAGCGGCATGGCCACGTTCTCCAAGGCGCTGAACTCCGGCAGCAGGTGGTGAAACTGGTACACAAAGCCCAGTGCCCGGTTGCGCAACTGGCCGCGCTGGGTCTCGTTGAGGGCGAACAGGTCTTGGCCGCCCACCCGTACCCGCCCGGCACTGGGCCGGTCCAACCCACCCAGGCAATGCAGCAAGGTGCTCTTGCCTGAGCCGGAAGCCCCGACGATGGCGATGCGCTCGCCTCGGGCCACGGCCAGATCGACCCCTTTCAGCACTTCCACACGCAGGCCGCCCTCGACGAAGGTGCGGTCCAGACCCTGAGCCTCCAGCACCAGCGGCCGGTCATTCATAGCGCAGCGCCTCCGCCGGCTGGATCCGGGCCGCTTTCCAGGCCGGATACAGGGTCGCCAGAAGGGTCAGCACGAAGGCACTGACGCTGATCAGGCCGACGTCGTCCCAGTGCAGGTCCGAGGGCAGCTTGCTGATGTAGTAGATGTCCGGGTCGAGAAACTGGATGCCGAACAAGCCCTCGACCGAAGCCACTATCCCCTCGATATTCAGCGCCAGGGCCACCCCGCCAACGATCCCGAGCAGGGTGCCGATCAGGCCGATGGTGGCACCCTGGATGATAAACATCCATCAGGATGCTGCGGGGCGAGGCCCCCAGGGTGCGCAGAATGGCGATGTCGCTGCGCTTGTCGGTGACCACCATCACCAGGGTGGAGACGATATTGAAGGCGGCCACCGCGACGATGAGGAACAGGATGATCGACATCATGCGCTTTTCGGTGCGCAGGGCGCTGAAGAAGTTGCGGTGCTGCCAGGTCCAGTCGCTGACCCGGTAGAAACCCGGCAACTCGCGGGCGATCTCGCGTGCCACCTCGGGGGCCAGAAACATGTCGTCGAGCTTCAGCCGCACGCCGGTCACGCCGTCGCCGAGCCGCAACAGGCGGGCCGCATCCTCAAGGTGCAACAGGGCCACGCTGCGGTCGTATTCGCCCATGCCGACCTCGAAGATGCCGCGCACGGTAAAGCGCTTGAGGCGCGGCATCATACCGGCCGGTGTGGTGGTGATCCGAGGGGTGACCAGGGTCACCTTGTCGCCCACTCGCAGCCCCAGCACCAGCGCCAGTTCACGGCCGAGGATAATGCCGAACTCCCCCGGCACCAGATCCGCCAGCCGCCCCTGTTTCATCGCCCCCACCACCTCCGAAACCTGGCCCTCCTGCTCCGGTCAATACCCCGCGCAACACCGCCCCGCTTACCTGCTGGCCGTTGACCAGCATTGCCTGGCCTTCGACGTAGGGGGCGGCCCCCACCACCCGGGGATGGGTCGAAGCCAACTCCAGGGCGCCCTGCCAGTCGTCGAGGCGACCCTCGGCGCCGGAGACGGTGGCGTGGGAGGCCATGCCGAGGATGCGCTCGCGCACTTCTTTGTGGAAGCCGTTCATCACCGACAGCACCGCCACCAGCGCAACGATGCCGAGCATGATGCCGAGCATGGAAATCAGGGAGATGAAAGAGATGAAGTGATTGCGCCGCTTGGCCCGGGTGTAGCGCAAGCCGACAAAGAGCTCGAAGGGTCTGTACATCCGCGATCCGGCCGCAGGTTGGGCGCCAAGGCGCGAGGCGCAAAGCATACCCGCGGCGCCGGTAAAGCACAAACCGGCTCACCTATTGCCGCCCGCAGTCGTGCTATTATTCTGAGCAAAGCAACCGGCAACAAAGGGATGGATTCGATGAACAAATCAACCGCTTGGCTTTCGGCTGTCGTTCTGCTTTCGACAACGGCCGGTGCCGAGACAATGGAGACCCGCGGCATCGGCCCCGCGCCGGCGGGCAGTCCTTACAACGGCATGTCCATGGGCCGGGTGTTGCAGCGCCACGGAGAGCCCCAAGCGCGGATGACCCCGGTCGGCGAGCCGCCCATCACCCGCTGGGTCTACCCGGACTACACCGTCTACTTCGAACACGAGCTGGTGTTGACCTCGGTAGGCAACCGCTGACGCCCGCATGCGCATGCGCCTGCCGTCCTTGCTGCTCCTGGGCCTTTTGGCCATGCCGGCGAGCGCCGAGGAGCAAGCCGAGTTCGTCTACACCCCCTACGGCGAACAGAAGGTGGTGTTCGAGTTCTATTTCGACCGCCCGGAAAAGATCAACACCGCCCTGTTCTGGTTGCGCTCCCTGATGAACCCCCTGATGGACGAACCCTACAATCAGGCCCCTGAGTTCTTCGATATCGTAGTGGTGATCCACGGCACCGAGGTGGTCACAACCGTCAAGCACAACTACGAAAAGTATAAAGACGCGGTCGAGCGCATGCGCTACTACGCCAGTCTGGGGGTGAAATTTCGGGTCTGCTCCCTGGCGGCCACCGACTTCGGCTACAAGACCGAAGACTTCCACGAGTTTATCGAGGTAGTGCCCTCGGCCATGGCCGAGCTGGCCCATTGGCAGCAGCAGGGCTACTCCTTTGTTCTGCCCCAGGTGTTCGAGAAGCAGTTCAGCGTGGATGAGATCCGCTAGCGCGAGTTAAAGGCGCTTCTACATCAACGCCGCCCCACGCGCCTAGCTCGGATATCCCGCCAGGAAGCCAGGCGGCTGCGCAAAAGCGACTGGAAATTCGAGACTTTGAACAGGACCCGGGAGGCGTCTGCAGCGAAACAATCTGTATAGAGCCGCCTGGTTATCGCACCCCTGGCTGGTTCCTACGCGCATGGGCTTGCTGTTCTCTCAACCGGCACCGGCGGCTACGGTTATCGGTTTCGCTCCGCAGCGGCGTCCAGCCGCACAGACCCCGCGCCAGGGAGGCGATACCTGGTGAAGTATCCTGTCTAGAACCAACGCGAGAGCGTCAGCTCCAGGTAATCGTCGTCGGCCAACCCGGCCAGGGGATCGAGAGGCGGGATGCGGCTCCAAATGCGGGCCTGCAGGCCCAGTGTCCAGGCGTCGCCAAGACGTCGCTCGGCCTCGACGCTGAAGATTCGGGCATCGCTGCCGCGGTCCAGGACCACACCGGCCAGCAGGTTGCTGTTCTGGCTGTCGTTGAAGGTCCAGCGCAGGCCCAGGAACAGATCGTCCTGGAACGCTGTCAGGCTCTCGTCCCCGCGCTGGTCCCAGAGATACTCCAGCAGCAGGCCGAGGTCGGCCCGGGTCTCGAAGACCCCCACCCGCGTATACTCGAAACCGCCGGCGGCGGCGGCGAAGGGATTGCCTTGGCCGCTGCGGTGAAAGGCCTCCAGTTTCCACAGCCATTCGCCGCGGGTGAGCTGGGCATCGAGGCTGAACTGGTCGATGACCTCGTACAACGGGATCAGGGAAGCCTCGCCGCCGGGGCCGAGCCGAGGCAGCAGACAGGGCTCGCGGCTGGTGCCGTGGAACCAGGCCAGCCCCAGGTCGTAGTCGCCCAGGCTGTGGGACCAGCGCAGCGCCAGATCGGTGCGCCGACCACCGGCCCCGGATTCGTAGATCGCCGCGCCGGTGTCCACCGTGGGACGCGGGCCCAAGCGGCCCTTGCTGCCGGGGTAGGTGCGCTCACGGAAGCCCGGCAACAGAAACAGGTCCCAGATCCCCCAGCCGCGCTCCAGGGACAGTTTGATCATGGGTTGACCAAGCTTCTGCTCGCCGTCCGGGTTTTCCACCAGGTCGGTCTGGTTGATGATGTCCACCAGGTGCACCGACTCGGTCACGCCCCAGAACTCCTTGCCCACCCCGGCCCGAAGCTCCCAGCCGTCGCCGGCCCGGATCCACAGCAGCTCGCGCAGGTCGGCGTGGGTACGGCTGGGATCGCGCTGGTCGAGGCGCAGGAAGGGGCGAAAGGTCAGGCTCTGGTTGCCGTCGTCCCAGGCATGGTAGTACTCGGGCTCGACGGCCAGAGACAGGTCGGTGTGCCAGTAAACCGGCGGGTTGGTCCGGGGAAACCAGCGCAGCTGGCCGGCCAGATAACCGCTCCACTCCCCGCCTCGCCCGGCCAGGGGCACCAGGGCCAGGGCCAGCAGCAGGAGGGCCCGGCACATGGGGCTACTTTGCCCGCTTCAGGCTGTTGCGATTGAAATCGGAATCGTCCAGGCCGGTCTGAAAGCGGTAGTCCTGCCAGCTCAGCAGCGTGGTCTTGCCGGTCTGGTGGTTCTCCATGTGCATTTCATCGGCGCGCCAGTAGCGTTCCAGGTACTGCTGGTAGCCGCGAAACAGCAGAGTCTTGAGCAGACTGTCCTTGCGGTCGTAGAACTCCACCTTCTGGACCCGGTATTCGGCCTGGTCTATCCATACCTGCTGGCGCCGGTAGCCGGAATAAGGGTCTACCGGGTAGCGCTCGATGAGGAAGGCCGGCTGGCCGCCCAGGGTTTCGTCGCGCAGATACTTGTAGGTGTATTTCTCCACTTCCTGGGAAGCCAGATCCTCGTAGGCAAATTCGCTGCCGACGAAGGGACCCGACTTGTTGCGGGCCGCGATGCGCTTGACCCGCTTGAGCGCCGGCAGATAGAGCCATTGATCGTCGGTCCCGGTCTTGTGGGCAAAGGTCAACAGGGCGGTACCCTTGACGTCGCGCGGCCGGTCGAACACGATCAGCGACTTGTCGCCGTCGTCCGCCACCTCCAGCACCCGAATCCGCATAAAGCGCTCGCTCTCGTCGCCCTGACGGTTGCGCAGCAGCATACGCATATCGGCCTGGTAGTCGGCGAAGCCCTGATCCCGGCGGTCCGCCTCCAGGGCGATCTCCAGGCCCATTTGCTCGGGGGTCTGGGCACACACCGCCCAGCTCAGCAGGCTAAGCAGCAGGACCGGTAGTTTCTTCATTCTTGCCTCCAAATTGCAGCAGCAGGGCCGGCAGAAGCAGGAAGTCCGCCGCCAAGGCCAGGGCGATGGTAAGCGCGGTGAGCAGCCCCATGCCCGCATTGAGCTCGAAATTGGACAGCGCCAACACCAGAAACCCGAGCACCAGCACCAGGGAGGTGACCCAGAGCGCGGTCCCGACGGTCGAAAAGGCGTGGCGCAGTGCGTCCGCTACCGACTTGCCCTGCTCACGCCGGGCGCGCAGGTATTTGCTGAGAAAGTGTACGGTATCGTCCACCACGATGCCCAGGGTCATGCCGGTAACGACCGACAGGGCGAGCCCCACCTGACCCACCAGCATTCCCCAGAGGCCAAAGGCCATGGCCAGGGGTACCAGATTGGGCAACATACTGAGCAGGCCGATGCGAAGGGAGCGGAGCGCGACCACCAGCACCGCCGAGATCAGCAACATGGCGAAGAAGGCCCCTTTCAGCATGGCGCGGATGTTGCGCGCGCCGATATGGGCGAAGATCACCGCCGCGCTGGAGCCCTCGGCGGCCAGCCCAGGGGGCAGATTAGCCCGCAGCCAATCCTGGGCCCGGGCCTCCAGGTCCAGCATCTGGTTCGTGGTCAGATTCCGCAGAATCACGCTGACCCGGGTCGCTGAACGCGCGACGTCGATCTGATCGGTGAGCGAGAGGCCGAAGGGCAGCGACAGCTCGTACAACAACAGATACTGGGCTGCCAGTTCCCGGCTCTCGGGCAGCCGGTACCAGACCGGATCGTCGCCGTGCAGGTTGCGGTTGAGGCGTTTGACGATGTCGGTCAGCGCACTGACGTGCAGCACTTCCGGCTGGACCCGGTACCAGCTGGCAAAGGCCTCCAGGCGCTGCAGATAGGCGGGCTCGTTGATGCCGCCGGGCTCCCCGGAGGGAAACGAATACTCCACCCGGTAAATACCGGTCAGATGCTCGGTGGTGAAGTCGGTGTCGCGGCGAAATTCGAAGCTTTGGTCGAAGTACTTGACGAACTCGTCATTGAGCTCGTTGCGCGGGATCTGGGCAATCAGCAGCAGCGCTAGCCCCCCCATGCCCCAGAGCAGGATTCGGCGGCGGCCGATCACCCATTCCGCCAGACGCAGCATGGCCGAATTGCCGGGGGAATCGTCGCGGGGCGTACCCAGGGGCAGATACATCATCAGCGCCGGCAGGAAGCTGATCGACAACAAAAACGCCAGGCCCACCCCGATGGCCGCCATATTGCCGAGGTCTCGGAACGGCGGCACTTCGCTGAAGTTGAGGCTGAGAAACCCGATCGCCGTCGTCAGCGAGGTGAGAAAGATCGGCTCGAGGTTGATGCGCAGGCTCGCCAGCATGGCGTCGCGGCGGCCGAGCCCGTCGCGCAGGCGGTGCAGGAAATTGACCAGTACATGCACGCAGTCGGCGATGCCCAGAGTGAGCAGGATCACCGGCACAGTCACCGTAGCCGGGGACAGCCGAATCCCCAGCCAGCCCGCGGCCCCCAGGGTGGCCACCACCATCAGGATCACCACCAGCAGGGTTGCCAGAGTGGCGGAGAGGGACCGTAGCAGCAGTGCCAGGGTGACCAGCACCACTGCGAACATCAAGGGATACAGGGTCTGCATGTCCGCCCGGGCGGCCTCCGGGAAGGCATTATTCATGATCAGCAGGCCGGTGAGGCGAATTTCCACCTCGGGGAAGGCCTGCTCCATGCGCGCTGCCAGTTCTCGTGCGGAAGCGGCTACCTGGGGCACCTCGTCCATGCGCTCGCCGGGCAGTTCGACGATGACATTGACCCCGGTCACCGCCCCGTCAGGGGCAATCAGGCGGTCCCGCAGCAGGGGCTCGGCCAGGGCGATGGGGCGAACCCGTTCCAGCTCGGCGTCGGTGAGCCCGGCGGCAGCCTCTACCAGCGGTTCGACGATCAGATCGTCGCCCTCGGCATAGCTGTGCTGGAAATTCGTCAGGGAATCGACCCGCAGCGAGTACGGGATGCTCCAAGCCTGCTCGGTAAGGGCCTCCACCGCCGCCAGGCTGTCGCGGCTGAACACCTGCCCGCTGCGCGGCACCAGAACAAACAGCAGGTTGTCGTTCTTGGTATAGGTGTTCTGCAGCGCCTCGAAGGCCTGGAGCTGAGGGTTCTCCGGGCTGAAGAACATGCGGTAGTCGTTGTCGAACACCAGCCGCGGCAGACCGGCCCCCAGCCAGGCCACCGACAGCAAGCAGCCGACCACCACCCAGCCCCGCAGGAGCAAAAGACGCCGAAATACCTGCTCCTGCATACCCCTTCCTGGGGCCTCCTCCCGGAGAGCCGCGGGTCAGCCGCCGGTCAAGGCCATGATGCGCACCACCTGGCCGGGGTTCTCGACAAACTCATGGCGCTCCGGTTTACGCCCGATGGCCTCGACGATGGCGGCCTTGATCGCCGCATCGTCGAGCCCCTGGCGCAGCAGTGGACGCAGTTCCAAGCGGTCTTCTTGCCCCAGGCAGAGAAACAGGGTGCCTTCCACGGAAAGGCGCACCCGATTGCAGGTCTCGCAAAAGTGCTGAGACATGGGAGTGATGAAACCGATGCGCAGGTCGGTGCCCTTGACCCGCACATATCGGGCCGGACCGCTTCCCACCATGGCCGCCGGCTCCAGTTCGAAGCGGGCCTCGAGATCTCGCCGCACCTCGTCCAGACTGACATAGCGCTGGGTGGCGCGGCAGCCGGTTTCGCCCACCGGCATGGTTTCGATCAGCCGCAGGGTGAAACCATGCTCGATACAGAACGCCACCATATCGCCGATTTCGTCCCGGTTGGCGTCCTGCATCACCACCATATTGATCTTGATCGGGTCAAACCCGGCTTCCTTGGCCGCCATCAGCCCTTCCAGCACCTTGTTGAGATCCCCACCGGTGATCTCGCGGAAACGCTCCGCGTCCAGCGAGTCGAGGCTGACGTTGATGCGCGCCACCCCGGCCTGCTTCAGGGTCTCGGCATGGCGCGCCAACTGGGAGGCGTTGGTACTCAGCGACAGGTCGTCCAGGCCCGGCAAAGCACCCAGACGCCGAGCGAGATCAGGCACCCCGCGCCGGGTCAGGGGTTCGCCGCCGGTAAGGCGCACCTTACGCACCCCCAACTCCAGGAACAGGCGCACCAGTCGTTCCGTCTCGTCGAAGCTGAGCCAGGTGTCCGGCGGAGTGAAGTCCCGGTAGCCCTTGGGAATGCAGTAGTGGCAGCGGAAGTCGCAGCGGTCGGTGACCGACAGCCGCAGGTACACGATACTGCGGCGGAAGGGGTCGATCAGATCGGGCATGGGTTTTCATCCCTTGGCTAGTCGTTGGGCCTGGGCGGACTCGGATCTGCTTCGTCCGGCGCAGCGCCCTAGTGGATGCCCTACATAATAGAAGAAAAGCCGCTGTAATGCTGCCGCACTGCGCCCAAGTAACCATTCTGAGACAATGGGATATACGACGCTTTGATCACGTCAGCCTGCGCCAAGTATCGGCTGAGCCTTCAAGAAACTTGCGCTCAATTGACTCAAATCAGTATTATCCCGAATGAGGTTTTTGCAAACGGCAGGGCTCTGCCGTAGTATTTTCGACCCAATAAGAACAGTAAAGTCGACCGCGCCGCGGCGGCGATAACATCGGCCAGTGAAGGCCTTTTCATAGTACTCCTGGGCAAGCCTCCAGGCGCCTGCGGCTTCATTACTCGTTTGCATCGCGAAATGCGAGGGATGGGCCATGAACAGCCAACCGAGCGAGAAAAAGCAGCGGATCCTGCGCACCCTGGTACTGGTGGGTGTGATTTTCGGCGCCGGCGCAGTGTTTGCCGGGCTGTTCAACACCGGCTTGTCTGCAACGAATGAAATGGAGTTCTGCACTTCCTGCCACTCCATGAAGATCGTTTTCGAGGAGTACAAGGAGCGCCCGCACTACAAGAACGCCTCGGGAGTGCGCGCAACCTGCGCCGACTGTCACGTCCCCAAGCAATTCGGCCCCAAGATGGTGGCGAAGGTAATGGCGGCGAAGGACGTCTATCACGAGATTCTGGGGACCATCGACACCCCGGAGAAATTCGAAGCCTACCGCTGGAAAATGGCCAACCGGGTTTGGGACAAGATGATGGCCAGCGACTCCCGGGAATGCCGTACCTGCCATTCGCTGGACCAGATGGATTTGAGCGTACAGGACCGCAGCGCCCGCAAGCGCCACGCCCGCGCCGAGGACGAAGGCAAGACCTGCATCGAATGCCACAAGGGCGTCGCCCATGAGGAACCCGACGAACCGGAAGAAGACGAACCGGAAGAAGACGAAGCCTAGCATTGAGCCCCTGCCCGGTAATTGTCCGTCCCGACCCCGACTGGAGGTTTCTTCATGCCTAAGCCCGTCAGTCTGACACTGTTGCTCCTCACCCTGCTGCTCGGGTTGCCGGTTGCAGCGGACACCACCGAAGCGGACAGCGCGTTGCGCATCGCCGCCAGCGTAGGCGACACCGCCGAGGTGGCGCACCTGCTCGATCAGGGCGTGTCCGTGGACAGCGCCAACCGTTTCGGGAAGACGGCGCTGATGATGGCAGTGGAGAACGGCAACCTGGAAACGATTGCCCTGTTGCTGTCCCGCGGCGCCCAGGTCAACCTGCGTACGGTCGCGGGCTGCACCGCGCTGACTTTCGCAGCGGAAAACGGCCATGCCGGTATCAGCGCCTTGCTATTGGAGCGCGGCGCCAATGTCCACGACCGCACCCGTGCCGGCTGGGACGCGCTGATGATTGCCGCCCGCTACGGCTACTACGACATCGTCGATCAACTGCTGTTCAAAGGCGCCGATCCCAAGGCATCCGACAAGGAGGGCAAGACCGCGATGATGCAAGCGGCTGAAAAGGGCCATGCGGCGGTGGCGGGTCTGATCGCCGAGCGCGGCACCAAGCCCATTTGCCAGGACAAGAAGGGCCGCACCGCCTTGCTGTTGGCAGCCCGTGCCGGGTACCCGGAAGTCGTGGCCTCCCTGTTGGATAACGGCGCAGACATCGATACGCCGGACCGGGACGGCCAGACCGCCCTGATGGCGGCCATCAGCTTCGGCCACCCGGAAACGACCCTTCTGCTGCTGGAACGCGGTGCCGGCGTCAATCTTGCGGACCGCGACGGGATCACTCCCTTGATGGAGGCGGCCGAAGCCGGCGAGCTGGAACCGGTAAAAATGTTGCTGGAGTACGGCGCCGATCCCGCGGCTCGAGACAATCAGCAGAGAGCGGCCGAGGAGATCGCCTGGGAACGCGGGAATCGGGAGATCTACGATCTGCTGCAGTCCGCCGAGCAGGCACAGATCGAACAGCAATAAGATTTCGGGGGCCGGAACCTCGGTTCCAGTCACCCAACATCGGGCGGGTCAGCATAAAGATGCGCGGCCGCCCGAGCCCGGGCAGCGAACCTCGGGGCTTGGTTGGAATACTGCACTCAAAATACGGCTAGGGACCGAATCGACCGATCCCGCGCAGCGGGGATTAGGTTCGGCGGAGGCACGCATCGATCGGCCCCGACCCGGCGCTTCTTCGCAGTGATCCGACATGCCTTTGGCCTCGCTGCCTTTGTAAAAAAACCCGCCCTACTTTAGGAGGTAACATGGTACGCACAACCCTAACCAAGGCCCTGTTCGCCGGCCTGGCGCTCGGCGCTTCGTCGCTGGCCACCGCCGCCGACGGCCCGGCCCTGATGAGCGGCGCCAGCACCAGCATGCTGGCGCACACCTGCAACGGCTGTCACGGCATCGAAGGGGCCAGTTCCGGCCCGGCCATCCCCAGCATTGGCGGCATCTCCAAGGACTATATGATTGATCTGTTGGGGGCCTACAAGAGTGGTGACGCCTACTCCACCATAATGGGCCGCATTGCCAAGGGCTACAGCGAGGACGAGATCGAACAGATCGCCGAATATTTTGCCGGCCAGCAATTCGTCGCCGCCAAGCAGGACTTCGACGAAGGCCAGGTCGAAGAAGGCGCCAAGCTGCACGACAAGTACTGCGAGAAATGCCATGCCGAAGGCGGTACCTCCGCGGAAGACGATTCCGGCGTTCTGGCCGGCCAATGGACCCCGTATTTGAGTTGGACCATGGACGATTACCTGGCCGGGGACCGCGAGATGACCAAGAAGATGAAGAAGAAGGTCGAGAAGTTGGTCTCGAAAGAGGGCGATGCCGGGCTGCAGGCCTTGTACAACTACTATGCCAGCCAGCAATAAGCGGGGAGAAGCACAGATGACGATTACTCGTAGAGGTTTTATCAAAGGCGCTGGCGCGGCAACCGCGGTCGGCATGTTCGGCCTGCCCCAATTGGCCCTCGGTGCAGCCAAGAAGGTAGTGGTGGTCGGCGGCGGTACCGGCGGCGCCACTGCCGCCAAATACCTGCGGATTGCCGATCCCAGTATCGAGGTCACCCTGATCGAGCCCAATGAGCATTACTACACCTGCTACCTGAGCAATGAGGTGCTGGGGGGCGACCGTTCCATCGACAGTATCCGCTTTGGCTATGACGGCCTGGCCAAGCACGGGGTCAAGGTGGTCCACGACACGGTCACCGGCATCGACGCCGGCGCCAAGACGGTCAGCACCGCGGGCGGTCAGAACTTCGGCTACGACCGCTGCATCGTCGGCCCGGGCATCAGCTTCAAATTCGATGCCCTCGAAGGGTATGACGCCGAAGTGGCGGAGACCATTCCCCACGCCTGGAAGGCCGGCTCGCAGACCGCGACCCTGCGCAAACAGCTCGAAGCCATGGCCGATGGCGGCACCGTGATCATCGCCCCGCCCCCGAACCCGTTCCGCTGCCCGCCCGGGCCCTACGAACGGGCCAGCCAGATCGCCCACTACTTCAAGCAGCACAAGCCCAAGTCGAAAGTGCTGATCTTCGACCCAAAACCGAAGTTCTCCAAGCAAGGCCTGTTCACCCAGGGTTGGGAGAAACTGTACGGCTACGGCACCGACAACGCCATGATCGAATGGCACGGCGAGGCCGAGGAGGCTGGCGTGGTCAAGGTGAACGCTGCGGACAAGAGCGTCACCACCGCCTTCGGCGACACCTTCAAGGCGGACGTGCTGAACGTGATCCCGCCTCAGCAGGCCGGTAAGATCGCCTTCGACGCGGGTCTCACCGACGATTCCGGCTGGTGCCCGATCGACCTAAAGACCTTCGAGTCGACCCTGCAGCCGGGTGTCCACGTGATCGGCGATGCCAGCATTGCCACGGGCATGCCCAAGTCGGGCTATGCGGCCAATTCCCAGGCCAAGGTGTGCGCCGTCGCGGTAGCTGCCATGCTCAACGGCAACGAGGTGGGCAGCCCGTCCTACGTCAACACCTGCTACTCCATCGTCGGCACCGACTACGGCATCTCGGTCGCGGCGGTCTACAAGCTGGCCGAGGACGGAAGCAAGATCACCAGCGTCTCCAGCGGCTTGACCCCGAGCGACGCCAGCGCGGAACAGCTCAAGCGCGAGGTGGCCTATGCCCACAGCTGGTTCAACAACATCACCGCCGATATCTTCGGCTAAGCAGTAGCCGGCGGGGGTTCCCCCCGCCGAACTCGACGGGCCGGCAGGGACGCCGGCGCCCTACCCTGTTTCCCGAAGGCAACCGGCCGATCCCAAGGCTGGCCCGTAGACCCGAAGCATCGGCCCCGGGAACCTGCGCCGATCGCCGCGCCGACCCTCGGCCCGTGGGTCCGATACAATCTCAAATATGCAGGAGATCCCCGCAATGAAACGCATGTTGCTCTTGGGTCTGGCCTGCCTGCCGCTAAGCGGCCAGGCGGTGGACCTGGAAAACGGCGAACGTCTCGCCCGAAGCTGCGCCCTCTGCCACGGCCAATACGGCCAGGGTACTCCAGGGCCGATATCGCCGCGCCTGGCAGGAATGCCCCAGGGCTACCTGATCAAGCAGCTCGAACACTACCAGAGCGGCGAGCGAAAGAACGACCGCATGTACATCATGGCTTCCCTGAGCAGGCTCAACGAGGAAGACATCGACGACGTCTCCGCCTACTACGCCAGCCTCAATCTGGACAAAGTAGGCCTGCCCACCCATGTGCCGCTTTGGCCGGGCGACACCGAGGAGGGCGAAGAACTGTACGACGAGGACTGCAAGTCCTGCCACCGCAAGAACGGCATGGGGCGTTCGCGCAAGGGTGTCCCGGCACTCGCGCTGCAGTACTCCCAGTACCTGTTCACCCAGCTCAAGATGTTCCAATGGCGCAAGCGGGTGCACGACGACGATCCGGAAGATGACACTTTCGACGATTACACCGACCCGCAGTTGGAGAATATCCTGGCCTATGTCTCCACGTTGGCTCAACCCGAACAGGATAAGAAATGATTCCAGCAGCCGATCCGCAAGAATATTGGAGACGACCGATGAAATACATCCAAGCCTGTATCGCCGGTTTCTGCCTGGCGCTAGGCAGCCTCAGCGCCGGCGCCAGCGACCAACCACAGATCAATATCACCGATATCCAACAAACGGTGGTGCAGATGAGCCTGAAAGACGGCGTCAGCAAGGAAGACGCCGTTGAGGCCTTGATGTCCAAGGCCACCGAGATCAATCTCAAGTTTGTCGCCCGTCAGCAGGTGTCGAAAGAGTTGGAGGGGCGCGGGCTGAAGACGCCCTACCTCGATATCTTCCAGTTCTGCAACCCCGAGGATGCCCGGGTGATGATCATGCACAACCCGATCTACGCTGCCTACATGCCCTGCCGCATCGCCGTGGTGGAGGACAAGGAAGGCCAGATCTGGCTGATGATGCTGAACCTGGACATGCTTATCAACAGCCAGCTGCTGCCGCCGGAAGTGACCGAGATCGCCATCCGGGTGAACCAGGCCATGCTGGACGTGATGGTAGCGGGCGCCACCGGAGAGTTCTGACCCTAGCCGGGGCGGCCGCCGCGCCGCCCCGTGGTATTTGTCACTGCTCGGCCGCGGATGGTTCGGCGGCGGGCGGACCCCAGGGATAGGGCGCCATCATGGGCTGACGGGCGAATTTTGGAAAGTCCGGATTGGTCCAGCCCGGCGGGGCCAGCTTTTCCGCCGGCGGGCGCAAACGCGACACATAGTCCAATACCGCAGAGACGTCCCGCGAATTGAAGCGGCGGATCTGCTTGACCATCTTGGAATTGGCGTTGCGCCGCTTGCCGGTGCGAATCCAATCAAACTGACGCACCAGGTACACGTAGTCCTGGCCCTGAATCAAGGGCCCGAATTCCTTTGCCACCCCCTCGCCCTGTTCGCCGTGGCAATCCACGCAGTTGTCCCGGTACAGCCGCTCGCCATGGTCCAGGTTGGTCCCGGGGCCGACGCTGTTGGCCGGGTTCATCGGCAACTGGGCGATATACGCCGCCACATCGGCAATCTCCTGCACCCCGCCCAAAGTTCCGGGCACCGCGAACGGATACATGATGGGGTTGTCCCGGTTGCGGGCACGGAAATCCGCCATCTGTTTAATGATCACCTCGGGCAGCTGCCCGGCCACCTGGGGGTAGGTTCCGTCCCGTGTGCCCCAACCTTCGGGCCGATGGCACACCACGCAGGTCTGATAAACCCGGCGCCCGTTGTCCAGATCCGGGCTCAGGGCCAGGGCCTGTTCAACCTCTCGGGCCGCCTGGTGGGGATTCTGCGCCGCCAGCCCCTGGCTGCCCAGAAAACCCAGGGCGCTCAGGGCCCCTGCCAGTATCGGTATCTTGTTCATCATCTCTCCTCGGAAGCGACCGGGCCGGTATGTCAAAGGATTTCGAACCGGTCGATGAAAACGTCCGGGCCCCAGGAAGGCACCGGTTATCCTAGTATTCAAAGGGAATTGGGCCAAACGCCCGCATGGATCTGATTATCCACCTGTACCGCATGAATGCAATTGCCGATCTGTGACCGGTTCCGTAGCGCCCGGCTTGCACCGAGGGAGCCATGCTGGTCTAATCCCTGTCGGCCAGAGCGGCCGATTACAAAACGAAACTCAGCAGTTGAATCTGCAACTTTACCAACCCCGATTCCGGACCGTGACTGCCAACCAATCTCAACCCGCCGACGACAGTCCGCGCTTCGAGGCCCGTAACCTGGCCTGCATCCGCGACGATCGCCAATTGTTCGACGACCTCTGCTTCTCCCTGGGCGCGGGCCAGGCCCTGGTGCTGGAGGGCCAAAACGGCAGCGGCAAGACCTCGCTGCTGCGCATCCTGTGCGGTATACGCCTGCCGGAATCCGGCTCCCTACTCTGGAACGGCGAGGATATCTTCAAGCTGGGTCCTGAGTTCCACCAGCACATCGCCTACCTGGGCCACAAGGACGGCAACAAGCTGGACCTGACCCCGGAGGAAAACCTGCGCATGGCCCGCGGCCTGGGCAAGGCCCGGGGCGAGATCAGCGTCCGCGAAGCCCTCGATCAGGTCGACCTCTACGGCTTCGAGGACGTGCCCACCCGCAACTTGTCCGCCGGGCAGCAGCGGCGTCTGGCCATCGCTCGCCTGCTGATCACCGAGGCCCGGCTTTGGATTCTCGACGAGCCCTTCACCTCCCTCGACCGCCAGGGTATCGAAAAGGTCGAAGCCCTGTTCCAGCGCCACCTCCTGGCCGGCGGGATGGCCGCCATGACCACCCACCACCGCATCCATTTCGCCGCCGACCAGGCGCTGAGGATCAATCTCTCCGCATGAGCACCCTGTCCCTGTCCAGCGCGTTCGCCCTGCTGCTCAGGCGCGACCTTACCCTGGCTTACCGTAGGCGTTCCGAGCTGATCAACCCGCTGCTGTTCTTCGTGTTGATCACCAGCCTGTTCCCACTCGGCATCGGCAGCGACGCCAAGCTGATCCAGGCGGTCGGCCCCGGGGTGATCTGGGTGGCGGCTCTGCTTGCATCCCTGTTGTCGCTCGACAGCATGTTCCGCTCGGACTTCGAAGACGGCTCGCTGGAGCAGTTCATGCTAAGCGCCCACCCGGTGTCAGTGCTGGTGATGGCCAAGGTGTTCGCCCACTGGCTGATCACCGGGCTGCCCCTGCTGCTGGTGGCCCCGCTGCTGGCCATGATGCTGGCACTGCCGAGCCAGGCCTTGGGCGTGCTGCTGGCGACCCTGGCCCTGGGCACCCCGGTGTTGAGCCTGATCGGGGCGGTGGGGGTGGCCCTGACCGTGGGCCTGCGCCGCGGCGGGGTGATTCTTTCCCTGCTGGTGCTGCCCCTGTATATTCCGGTACTGATCTTCGCTGCCGATGCGGTACACACCGCCGCTGCCGGCATTCCGGCCACTGCCCAGCTATCTTTCCTTGCCGCCTTGCTGGCACTGGCCCTGACCCTGGCGCCCCTGGCCACGGCGGCGTCCCTTAGAGTGAGCCTGAGCTGACATGATAATGCGCTTCTTCCACCGCATGGCCTCGCCGGTGCACTTCTACCGCATCGCCGGCAAGTGGATTCCCTGGCTCGGCGGCATTACCTTGCTGTTGATCCTGTACGGGCTTTACGGCGGCCTGATCCAAGCCCCAACCGACTACCAACAGGGCGAGAGCTACCGCATTATCTATATCCACGTGCCGAGCGCCTGGATGTCCATGTTCATCTACGTGGTCATGGCCGTGGCCGGCCTGATCAGCCTGGTCTGGCGCATGAAGCTGGCCGAGGTGGTGGCCATCAGCAGCGCTCCTATCGGCGCCTCCTTCACCTTTCTCGCCTTGGTCACCGGCTCGCTTTGGGGCAAGCCGATGTGGGGCACCTGGTGGGTGTGGGATGCTCGCCTCACCTCGGAGCTGATCCTGCTGTTCCTTTATCTCGGAATCATCGCGCTCTACAGCGCCATCGAAGACAAACGGGTGGCGGCCCGGGCGGTGTCCATCCTGGCCTTGGTGGGGGTAGTCAACATTCCGATCATCCACTATTCGGTGGAATGGTGGAACACCCTGCATCAGCCGGCCACCATCACCAAGCTCGATAAACCCTCCATCGATGTGGACATGCTGATCCCACTGCTGATCATGGCCCTGGGTTTTAAACTTTATTACGCCACCGTTGTCTTAATGCGGGCACGCTGCGAGGTGCTGGAGCGCGAGCGCAACAGCCGCTGGGTAAAAGAACTGGTGGAGGCCGAGCCGCGATGAGCGAATTTTTCGAAATGGGCGGCTATGCCGCTTACGTCTGGCCCTCCTATGGGCTGGCCCTGATCGTACTGATTGCCAATCTGGTAGCGCCGATGCTGCAACGCCGCCGGACTATCGCCGATATCGCCCGCAAACTGCGACGGGCAAGGAGAGAGCAATGACCCCGATTCGTAAGAAACGCCTGACGCTGATCGGCATGATGGTGGTCGGCATAGGGATCGCCACCTTCCTCGCCCTGAAGGCGTTCGACGACAACCTGATGTTCTTCTTCTCCCCGTCCGAGGTAGTGGCCGGGGAGGCCCCGACCGGCCACCCGTTCCGGGTCGGCGGGTTGGTCACCGACGGAAGTGTCCAGCGCCTGCCGGACGGCCTCACCACTCAGTTCGACCTCACCGACAACGCCCAGACCATTAGCGTGCAGTACACCGGCATCCTGCCCGACCTGTTTCGCGAGGGCCAGGGCATCGTTGCCATGGGCCAGCTCGACGGCCAGGGCAACTTCGTCGCCGACGAAGTACTGGCCAAGCACGACGAGAACTACATGCCGCCGGAAGTGGCGGACTCGTTGAAGACCGCACATGTGGAAGGCGTCGTCGATATGCAGAAGGAAGCGGCCCGATGATACCGGAGATCGGCCATTTCGCGCTGATCCTGGCGCTCTGCCTGGCGATCACCCAGGCGATCTTCCCGCTGCTGGGAACCTTTACCAACACCCCGTCCTGGGTGCGCATGGCGCGTCCCTTGAGCGCCGGACAATTGGTGTTCGTGGGCATTGCCCTGTGGGCCTTGATCGAGTCTTTCCTGAACAACGATTTCTCGGTGTCCTACGTGGCCATGAACGGCAACACCCTGCTGCCGACCGTGTATAAGATCTCCGCGGTCTGGGGCGCCCACGAGGGCTCGCTGCTGCTATGGGCCTTTATGCTGGCCGGATGGAGCGCCGCCATCGCCGCCTTCAGCCGCAACCTTCCGCCAGAGATGGTGGCCCGGGTGCTGGCGGTCATGGGGATGATCACTGTCGGCTTCCTGCTGTTCATGCTGATCACCTCCAACCCCTTCGACCGTGTTTTCCCGCCCCTCGACCGAGGGCCGGGAACTCAACCCCATGCTGCAGGACTTCGGCTTGGTCATTCACCCGCCCATGCTCTACATGGGCTATGTGGGCTTTTCGGTGGCTTTCGCCTTCTCCATCGCCGCACTGATCGGCGGCCGCCTGGACGCCTCCTGGGCCCGCTGGTCCCGGCCTTGGACCACGGTAGCCTGGGTCTTCCTCACCCTCGGCATCACCCTCGGCAGCTGGTGGGCCTACTACGAGCTAGGCTGGGGCGGCTGGTGGTTCTGGGATCCGGTGGAGAACGCGTCGTTGATGCCCTGGTTGGTGGGTACGGCCCTGATCCACTCCCTGGCCGTGACCGAGAAGCGGGGGGCCTTCAAGAGCTGGACCGTGCTGCTGGCCTTGTTCGCCTTCTCGCTCAGCCTGCTCGGCACCTTCCTGGTGCGCTCCGGGGTGCTGACCTCGGTGCACGCCTTCGCCACCGACCCCGAGCGCGGTGTGTTCATTCTGGTGTTCCTGTGTCTGGTCATCGGAGGCTCGTTGGCCCTGTACGCCTGGCGTGCCCCCTCGATCCACAGCGGCGGCCGCTTCGACCTGTTGTCGCGGGAGACCTTCCTACTCGGAAACAACCTGCTGCTGACCGTATTCGCGGCCCTGGTGTTGCTCGGCACCCTGGCGCCGCTGATCTACGATGCCCTGGCTTGGGGCAAGATCTCGGTCGGCTTCCCATGGTTCAATAAGATGTTCGTGATGCTCGCCCCGTTTCTGGCGCTTTTGATGGGAATAGGCCCGCTCGCGCGCTGGAAGCACAACGAACCGGGCGAGCTGCTGCGTCAGCTGCGCTGGGCCCTGGCGCTGAGCCTCGCCGTGGGGCTGCTTACCCTGCTCCCCGGGCTGGCCGACGGCAACCTGATGGTGGCCTTGGCCGCGGGCCTGACGGTCTGGATCATCGCCACCCACCTGCAGGGCCTGCGCAAGCGCCTGCGCAACAAGCAGGGGCTGAAGGGGATGCTTGGCGACCTGGCGGGCGGCGGGCGCAGCTATTACGGCATGCTGCTGGCCCACCTGGGGGTGGCCATGTTTATCGTCGGCGCCACTATGGTGTCCCACTACGGGGTGGAGAAAGACATCCGGATGTCACCCGGCGACAGCGCCGAACTCAGCGGCTTCCGCTTCCTGTTCGAGGGGGTCGAGCGTACCCGCGGCCCGAATTACAGCGCCGACCAGGGTAGCTTCAGGGTATTTCAGGGCCAGCAGGAAATCGCCCACCTGGAGCCGGAAAAGCGCACCTATTTCGTTCAGACCAAGCCGATGACCGAGGCCGCCATCTTCTGGGGCCTTAAGCAGGATCTCTATGTCTCCCTCGGCGAAGGCCTGGGCGGCGGCGATTGGAGCCTGCGCCTGTACTACAAGCCCTACGTGCGCTGGATCTGGCTCGGCGGCTTGTTCATGGGCCTCGGCGGCCTGCTCGCCATCAGCGACCGTCGCTACCGCACCCGCCGTCGGCGCGCCAGGGCCGCCGAGCCGGCGGGCGCCGGCGGCAAAGTCGTTTTGGAGCAAGGCTGATGAACCGCACGCTGAAGGCTCTCGTCCCGCTGGCGCTGTTCATCGGCATCGCCGCCTTTCTGTTCAAGGGCCTGGGGATGAACCCGCGGGAGATCCCCTCGCCCCTGATCGGCAAGCCCCTGCCCCAATTCGAGCTGCCGCGTCTGCTGCAGCCGGACCAAACCGCTGAGCAATACCGACCTGCTCGGCAAGGTCAGCTTGGTCAATGTATGGGCAACTTGGTGCGTGTCCTGCCGGGCGGAGCACGAGGTGCTGGTGCAACTCGCCCGCACCGGCCAGGTCGACATTTACGGCCTCAATTGGAAGGACGAGCGCGACAAGGCCACGATTTGGCTGCGCCGCCTGGGCGACCCCTACACCGCCACCGCCTTCGACGAGATCGGCCGCACCGCCATCGACCTGGGGGTATACGGGGCGCCGGAGACCTTCGTGGTGGACACCAAGGGCTTGATTCGCTACAAGCACGCCGGCCCCCTCAGCGTCGAGCTGTTGAACGAAAAGATATTGCCCCTGGTGCAACAATTGAAGGCGGAAAGCTGATGCTGCGTCTCCCCCTGCTGCTGTCCCTGCTGCTCTGGCTGGGCACCGCCTTGGGCGGCACCCTGGCCTCATACGAGTTCGAAGATCCCGCGGACAAAGAAGCGTTTCGCGAGCTGATCGAGGAAATCCGCTGCCTGGTGTGCCAAAACGAGTCCCTGGCCGGCTCCAATGCGGAATTGGCCCAGGACCTGCGCCAGGAGATCTACGAGATGTTCCTGGCGGATAAGGGTAAGGAGGAGATCGTCGCCTTCCTGGTCGACCGCTACGGCGATTTCGTGCTCTTCCGGCCGCCGCTGAAACCCTCCACCTACCCGCTCTGGTTCGGCCCCATCGTTTTATTGATAGTAGCTGCCTTCTTCCTATTCCGTGCCCTGCGACGGAAAAAGGTCAGCCCCGAAGCGGAACTGTCCGAGCAGGAGCAGGAGCGCCTCGCGAAAATGTTGCAGACCGAGCCGGAAGGCCGACAGGAAACCGATAAATGACGCTGTTCTGGATAATCGCCGCGGGCCTGATGCTGCTCGCCCTGGGCTTTGCCGCCCTGCCCCTGCTACGCAATAAGCCCCTGGCGGGGGTGGATGCAGACGAGCTGAATCTGTCGGTGGTTCGGCAGCAGCTCGCGGAGCTCGAAAACGACCTCGCCAACGGCAATCTCGAGCAGGCCCATTACGATGCCGCCCGCCACGACCTGGAGCGGGAGCTGCTGCAGGACGTGCCGGACGGTGGACCCAAGGCCGCGGGCACCACGCGTTCCGGCCTCTGGGCGCTAGCGGTACTGGCCGCCGGCATCCCCCTGGGGGCGGTAGGTTTTTATCAAAGCCTGGGCAGCCAGGAAATCATCACTCGCTTGGACACCCTGGAGAAGATGACTGCCGGCAGCCCGCGCCCTGCCGCCCAGACCCAGGCCCGGGCCCAATCCCGAGCCGCACCCGCGCCCGGCGAGCAGGCCCAAGACATGCCTCCAATGGACCAGCTGGTCGACAAGCTGCACCAGCGCCTGATGGCCGAGCCGGACAATATCGAGGGCTGGATCCTACTGGGGCGCAGCTACCTCAATATGGGGCGGGTCGACGAGGCCCTCAACGCCTACCAGACCGCCTACCAGCGGGCGCCCGACGAGCCGGACGTACTGGTTGCCTACGCCCAGGCCCTGGTGAGCAGCAACAATGGCACGCTCAGCGGCCAGCCCGCCGAGTTGGTCCGCAAGGCCTATCAGGCGAACCCCAAACACCCGACGGCGCTCTGGATGATGGGCCTGCTCCATTTCGAGCAAGGCGAATACCAGACCACCATCGAATACTGGCAGCAATTGGCCGACAGGCTGCCGCCGGACAGTAACGAAGCAAAAGAGATCGCGCGCTACATCCAGCAGGCGCAGGAACGCATGCAGCCGGGCGCCGAGATCGCGATGGCCCCCGCGGCCCCGCCGGAGCCCCAGGCCGCCCCGCAACCGGTGAGTCAAACGCAGGTCCAACCCCAGAAAGCGGATCCGGCGCCCGCAGCGGGCGGCAGCGGGGCGATCTCGGTGCGGGTAACCCTGGACCCGGCCCTCGCCGCCCAAGCCGGCCCCAGTGACCGGGTGTTTATCTTCGCCCGCGCCCTCAGTGGTCCGCCCATGCCCCTTGCAGCGGTCAGCAAACAGGTAAGCGACCTGCCGCTGGAACTGACCCTGGACGACAGCATGGCGATGATGCCGCAGATGAAGCTTTCCGGCTTCCCCCAGGTCCTGGTAGGCGCTCGCATCTCCAAGACCGGCACCGCCATGCCCCAAAGCGGTGACTTGCAGGGCGAAGTCAGCCCGGTTTCACCGGGCCAGGCCGCGGTAGTCTCGGTCGTCATCGACAGCGTCCGCCCCTAGCCCGGACAGTTCACCAGGCGCACTGAAATATCCCGGCTAACCTCCTTTCGGGCCCGTCGCCAGCCGACGGGCCCAGGCGCCTTTGACAGCGCGCAATCCCTTTGCGTCGATGCTCAAGGGTGCACCCCGAAGCATTCCCCGCACCATCCAGCCACGCCCCCGGGGCCGGCGCCTCGCTAAAATCGGTTCCGAGACGTTCCAAGAAGATTATATTAGATATCAATAATCTGTTAATATATTGGTTTTCCCGTACCCCCCCGAGGAAACCCCGTGTTTTTCAATTTCGACTGCAACGAGCGCGGCTGCCCCAAGAATGACCTGTTGTCCGGCCTCACGGTGGCGCTGGCCCTGGTTCCCGAGGCCGTGGCCTTCGCTTTTGTCGCCGGAGTAGAACCGCTGGTCGGCCTGTATGCGGCTTTTCTGGTCGGATTGATCACCGCCGTGCTCGGCGGTCGACCGGGCATGATCTCCGGGGCCACCGGCGCCCTCGCCGTGGTCATGGTCTCTTTGGTCGCGCAACACGGAGTGGAATACCTGTTCGCCACCGTGGTGCTCATGGGTTTGCTCCAAACCCTCGTCGGCCTGCTGAAGCTCGGTAAATTCATTCGCATGGTGCCGTATCCGGTAATGCTTGGATTCGTCAACGGCCTGGCCATTGTCATCTTCCTGGCCCAGTTGCAGTCCTTCCAGGTCACCGACGCGAGTGGGCAAACCCAGTGGCTCGAGGGCGGCAATCTCTATGTGATGCTCGCCCTGGTGGTCCTGACCATGGCGATCATCCACTTCCTGCCGAGACTGACCAAGGCCATACCATCGTCGCTGGCGGCGATCATCGTGGTGTCCCTGGCCGTGATCGGCCTGGGCCTGGAAAGCCGCACCGTCGGCGACCTCGCCTCCATTGCCGGCGGGCTGCCGGAATTCAGCATTCCCAGCGTTCCCCTCACCTGGGAGACCCTTGGCATCATCCTCCCTTACGCGGTGATCCTGGCGGCCATCGGGCTGATCGAATCCCTGCTGACCCTGAGCCTGATCGACGAGATCACCGAAACCCGGGGCCGGGGAAACCGCGAATGCATCGGTCAGGGAGTTGCCAACACGGTCACCGGTTTCTTCGGCGGCATGGGCGGCTGCGCGATGATCGGCCAGAGCATGATCAATATCAACTCGGGCGGTCGCGGACGGCTGTCCGGAATCTCCGCGGCCCTGTTCCTGCTCGGCTTTATCCTGTTCGCTTCGGGGCTGATCGAGATGATCCCCCTGGCCGCCCTCACCGGCGTAATGTTTATGGTGGTAATCGGCACCTTCGAATGGTCGAGCCTGCGCATTATGGGCAAGATCCCCCGTTCCGATGCCTTCGTCCTGATCCTGGTCTCCGGCGTGACCGTGGCCACGGACCTGGCGATCGCCGTAGTGGTCGGCGTGATCGTCTCGGCCCTGGTATTCGCCTGGGAACACGCCAAGCATATCAAGGTGCTCAGCTACCCGGGCAAGCTGGGAGGCAAGGTGTACGAGCTGCACGGCCCCCTGTTTTTCGCCTCGGTAAACAATTTCCAGGAACTGTTCGACCCCAAAAACGACCCGGACGACGTGGTGATCGAGTTCCAGCACTCGCGGGTGATGGACCACAGCGCCATTGAGGCCATCGATACCCTGGCCGAGCGCTACCTCAACGCCGGCAAACGCCTGCACCTGCGCCACCTGAGCGGCGAATGCCAGCGGCTGCTGCGCAAGGCCGGCGACCTGGTGGAGGTCAACGTAATCGAGGACCCGCGCTACCACGTCGCCAGCGATCAACTGGCTTGAAGCGAGCCGGCCCTCGATACGGTGCCCAAACGCACAGACCCTGCGGCAGGGACGCGATACCTGGGTAGATCCGAGCTAGCGAAGCTGACCCCGCTCCACGAGTGTGCGAAAATCCTCGCCTCTGATCAGCTAGTCAATCCCGCAGCCGATGTCTTCCGCCCGACAAGCCCAAACCGTTTCGGACTCGCTTCCCAACCCGATGCAGGCCCCCGCACCCCAACACCCCCGGGAGCGCTTTCAGTGGGGGCGGTTGTACGGGGCGAGCGCGGCCCTGGCCATCGCCTCCGCCGCGGAGGCCCATCCCGGTTTGGTGATGGTGGTAGCCGACGACGTCCGGCAGGCCAACGGCATCGAGCAGGCGCTGCGCTTCTTCCTGTCCCATAGGCAGGTGCCGGTCCTGCACTTTCCGGATTGGGAAACCCTGCCCTACGACATCTTCTCGCCGCTGCCGGAACTGGTCTCCGAGCGCCTGCTGACCCTGAACCGCCTGCCGAGCATCGACAAGGGCGTGCTGGTGGTGCCGATCAGCACCTTGATGCAGCGGCTGCCGCCTCGGGACTATCTCGAAGCCCATACCCTCCTATTGGATGTGGGGCAGCGCCTGGATCTGGACAGCACCCGCCGGCGCCTGGAGATGGCCGGCTACCTATGCGTGCCCCAGGTGGTGAGCCACGGCGAGTTCGCGGTGCGCGGCTCCCTGCTCGATATTTTCCCGATGGGCAATACAGAGCCTTACCGCATCGATCTGTTCGACGACGAAATCGACAGTATCCGCACCTTCGATCCGGAGACCCAGCGCTCGCAAGACAAGGTGGAGCGGGTGCGCATGCTGCCGGCACGGGAGTTCCCGCTGAGCGACGAGGCCATCGCCCGCTTCCGCAGCGCCTACCGCAACAGCTTTGAGGGCGATCCCCAGCGCAGCCTCATCTACCGCGAAGTGTCCGACGGCAATACCCCGGGCGGCATCGAGTATTACCTGCCCCTGTTCTACGAGCAGACCTCGACCTTGTTCGACTACCTGCCCCAGCCCTGCCTGGTGATTCAGGACTTGGAACTGCGCGCCCAGGCCGAACAGTTCCTGGCCCAGGTGGAGGCCCGCTACGAGCAGCGCCGGCACGACCTGGAGCGTCCCCTGCTGCCGCCGGCCAAGCTCTACCTGGGGTTGGACGAGACCGTCGCCCAGCTCAAGCAACACCCCGGAGTGCAACTCCAAGGCAGCGAGATTCCCACCCGCGCCAAGGGCTTCGCCGAGTTCCACAACTTCGCCAGCCGCCCGTTGCCGCCCCTGGCCCTGCAGGCCCGGGCCACCCGCCCGGCCGGGGCACTGCAGGACTTTCTCGCCAGCCGCCCCGGACGGGTGTTGTTCCTGGCCGAGAGCGCCGGGCGCCGCGAGCAGTTGCTGGCCAGCCTCAAGGACTTCGGCATCCAGCCCCGGATGGTGGACGACTGGCACGCCTTCGCCGAATCCGACATCAAGCTGGGCCTGACCGTCTCGCCCCTGGAACAGGGCCTCTGGGTAGAGCACCCGGATCTGGTGCTGATCGGCGAATCCCAGCTCTACGGCGAGCGAGTGCGCCAGGAACGCCGCCGCAAAGCCGCCAGCCGCGACGCCGACCAGGTGGTGCGCAATCTCACGGAACTCCACGCAGGCGCCCCGGTAGTACACGAGGAATACGGCGTCGGCCGCTACCTGGGTCTGCAGAAGCTGCAGGCCGGCGGCATGGCGACCGAATGCCTGACCCTGGAATACGCCAAGGGGGACAAGGTCTACGTGCCCGTATCCTCCCTGCACCTGATCTCCCGCTACTCCGGCGCCTCGCCGGAGAGCGCTCCCCTGCACCGCTTGGGCAGCGGCCAGTGGGAACGTCTCAAACGCAAGGCCGCCGAACAGGTGCGCGACGTGGCCGCCGAGTTGCTCGACATCTACGCCCGCCGCGCCGCCCACCAGGGGTTCGCCTTTCCGGCCCCGGAGGAAGAATACGCCGCCTTCGCCGCCTCGTTCGAGTTCGAGGAGACCCCGGACCAGCTCCAGGCCATCGACAGCGTATTGGCCGACATGCAGTCGCCCCGGCCCATGGACCGGGTGGTATGCGGCGACGTCGGCTTCGGCAAGACCGAGGTGGCCATGCGCGCCGCCTTCGTCGCCGCCCACGGCGGCAAGCAGGTGGCGGTGCTGGTACCTACTACCCTGCTCGCCGAGCAGCACTACCAGAACTTCTCCGACCGCTTCGCCGACTGGCCGATGCGGGTCGAGAGCCTGTCGCGTTTCCGCTCCGCCAAACAGTTGACTGAGATCCGTGCCGGGTTGGCGGACGGCCGAGTCGACATCATTGTCGGCACCCACAAACTGCTGCAGGCCGATATCAAATTCAAGAACCTGGGGCTGGTAATCGTCGATGAAGAACACCGCTTCGGGGTGCGCGACAAGGAGCGTCTGAAGTCCCTGCGCAGCGAGGTCGATCTGCTCACGCTGACCGCCACCCCCATCCCCCGCACTCTCAATATGGCCATGTCCGGGATGCGGGACCTGTCGATCATCGCCACCCCCCCGGCCGAGCGCCACCCGATCAAGACCTTTGTCAGCCAGTGGAACGACAGCCTGGTGGCCGAGGCCTGTCAGCGCGAAATCAAGCGCGGCGGCCAGGTCTACTTCCTGCACAACGAGGTCAGCACCATCAACAATGCCTCCGCCAAGCTGGAAAAGCTGGTGCCAGGGGCCCGCATCGAGATCGCCCACGGGCAGATGCGCGAGCGCGACCTGGAGCTGGTTATGCGCGACTTTTATCACCAGCGATTCAACATCCTGGCCTGCACCACGATTGTCGAGAGCGGCATCGACGTGCCGAGCGCCAATACCATCGTCATCAACCGCGCCGACAAACTGGGCCTGGCCCAGCTGCATCAGCTGCGCGGCCGGGTCGGGCGCTCCCACCATCGGGCCTACGCCTATCTGATCACCCCGCCGCCCAAGACCATGACCCCAGATGCGCGCAAGCGCCTGGAGGCGATCGAATCCCTGGAGGAACTCGGGGCCGGCTTTACCTTGGCCACCCACGACCTGGAGATCCGCGGCGCCGGCGAGCTGCTGGGGGCGGGACAGAGCGGGCGCATCGCCGAGATCGGCTTTACGCTCTATACCGACATGCTGGAACGCGCAGTGGCGGCACTCAAATCCGGCAAGCAGCCGACCTTGGACCGGCCCCTGGACCACGGCAGCGAGATCGACTTGCACCTGCCGGCGCTGATCCCGGACGACTACCTGCCGGACGTGCATGCCCGCCTGGTGCTCTACAAACGCATCGCCAGTGCGCGCGATGTCGACGAGCTGCGCGAGCTGCAGGTGGAGATGATCGACCGCTTCGGACTGCTGCCGGAGCCGCTGAAGACCCTGATCGGCATCACCGAGCTCAAGCTGCGCATCACGCCGCTCGGGATCAAGAAACTCGAGGCGGGCCCGGCGGGCGGGCGCATACTGTTCGGCCCCGAGCCCCAGATCGACCCGACACACCTGATCCGGCTGATCCAGACCAAACACCAGGCGTTCAAGCTCGACGGCGGCGACAAACTGCGCTTCTTCGCCGACCTGGAGGAGCCAAGGCACCGCGTGGAGCGGGTGCAACAGGTACTGGACCAAGTGACCGGCCAGTGTATAGAGCCCGGGCGGCACCGCCAGCACCTGCGGCCCCTGGCGGCCCTCAGGCTCAGGCCAACCGAAACCGAGCCCGGCCCAAGCTTCCCGCCGGCACCACTGTCGTGTTTAATGTAGCCAACCCGAAACCGTTGCGGTAAACCCTATGCCCAAGATCCAACCGTCCCGAATGTCCAGCGCGGCCCTGACGCCTGATCCTGCTGCTGCCCCTGGTCGCCGAGGCGGCTTGGTACCAGATCGAGATCATCGTCTTCGCCCGCACACCCGAAGCCAGCGAACAGCCCGAATACTGGCCGGACGACCCGGGCCGGCCCGACCTGGACGGCGCGCGTCAGCTCGGCCAGGTCGGCAGCGCCGGTCCTTATGCCCGGTTGCCGAAGTCCGATCTCAAGCTGGACGGCACCTACTGGTCCCTGCGCGGGGCCCCCGGGCTCAAACCATTGGCGCACCTGGCCTGGCGCCAGCCGATCTCACGCCCGGGGCGCACCCCGCCGGTATACCTCGGCAGCGCTGCCGGCGGCGCAGAGCTGGAAGGCACCCTGGAGGTCAGTGTCAGCCGCTTTCTGCACGTGAACCTCGACCTGCTGCTGCGCCGCACCACCCCGGCTGGACCGAGCAGCACCCCGGCGTTGGTCAGGGCAGACGACGGCGGCCTGCCTCAGTATCCCGTCAGCAGCACCGACGGTTACGTCTACCGGATGCAGGCCCACCGCCGCATGCGCAGCGGCGAAGTGCACTATATCGACCACCCGCTAATGGGCGTACTGCTGCGCATCGACCGCTCCCGGGGCAGCGGCGAACCACAGTAGAGCGGAGCACCGGAAGACGAGGCCGAGGCGGCCCCGGAGGCAGGCGCCAACTAGGGAGCCGCTGGTAAAGTCACCCGTGGCTTGGCACCGAGGCTCCCTGCCCGGGGCACGGGCAAAGGCGACAAAACGGTGC
The DNA here is from genome assembly GCA_963753615.1 of uncultured Gammaproteobacteria bacterium. GTDB lineage: Bacteria > Pseudomonadota > Gammaproteobacteria > Chromatiales > Chromatiaceae > CAVWCW01. The sequence continues at coordinate 165,743 of CAVWCW010000003.1, read as the reverse complement.
TTCCCAAGACGGCAGCTAGGGGGCGCTACGCTGCCGCACCGCTTCAAACAGGCAGACGCCGGCGGCCACCGACACGTTCAAGCTCTCCACGGCACCGGCCATAGGCAGGTGCACCAGCTGGTCGCATTGCTCGCGGGTGAGGCGGCGCAGGCCCTTTTCCTCGCCGCCCATGACCAGCCCCAGAGGGCCTTTGAGATCGGCCTGATACAGGCTGGCCTCGGCCTCGCCGGCGGCGCCGACCAGCCAGATCCCGGCCTCTTCGCGCAACCAGCGCAGGGTCCGAGCTAGATTGGTGACCTGGAAGAAAGGCGTGGTCTCGGCCGCGCCGCTGGCCACCTTGCATGCAGTGGGTGTGAGCCCGGCCGCCCGATCCTTGGGGGTGATTACCGCATGCGCCCCGGCGGCATCGGCGCTACGCAGACAGGCGCCGAGGTTGTGGGGGTCTTGCACCCCGTCCAGGATCAGCAGGAACGGCGCTTGATCCAGCGCCTGCAGCAACTCGCCCAGCGCCTCTTCTCCCAACGCAGCCGCCTGGCGGGTGCGCGCCACTACCCCTTGGTGATTGGCGCCGGGTACCAGCCGCTCCAGCTCCGCCCGGCCCACTTCCTGCACCGCCACCCGGGCCTCCCGTGCCAGGCGCCGAATCTCGTTGATTCGGCCGTCACGGCGCCGCCCCTCTATCCATAGTTCCTGCACCGCTCCGGCCCCGTGCTTGAGGGCGGTGCGCACGCTGTGCAGGCCCGAGATCAACTGCCCCGACTCCACTCAGCGCCCTCCGGACCGGCGCCGGCTCACGCGTCTGGCCACTAACTTTCCTTCTTGGCGGCTGCTTTCCGTCTCGGCTTCTTCGCCTTTTCGGTGCCGGGTTTGGCGACCCCGCTCGTCTCTTCGGCTGTCGCCTTGGGCTTGCGGCGACGGCGCCGCTTTTTGCCACTGGCCTCCGCCGGCGCCTCCGTCACCTCGTTGCGCTCCGGCGCCGCTGTATCCGGCCCCGTTGTTTCCGGCCCCTGACTCGGCTTGGGCTTGCGCCGGCGCCGCCGCTTCTTCTCGCCGGCTTCCGGCTGCGGAGCCGCCTCGGTCACTGTTTGACGATCCGACTCTGGATCAGGCTTGGGTCCTCGCCGCCGCCGTCCGGGATGGCCCCCGCGCCGGGAGCGGCGCTCACCGGGATCTCGCCCCTGACTGTCGGGCAGCATGAAATCGATCTTGCGGTCGTCCAGGTTGACCGCGGCCACCCGCACCCGGATCGGATCGCCAAGGCGATAGACCTTGCCGCTGCGCTCGCCGGTCAGGCGGTGCCCCGCCGGCTCGAAGTGGAAGTAGTCGTGCTCCAGGGCCGTGACGTGCACCAGGCCGGTGACGTAGATCTCGGACAGCTCGACGAACAACCCGAAGGAGTTTACCCCGGCGATAATGCCCGGGTACTCCTCGCCGACCTTGTCCAGCATGTACTCGCATTTCAGCCAGTCGACGGCATCGCGAGTCGCTTCGTCGGCCCGCCGTTCGGTGCTGGAGCAGTGGTCCCCGAGGGATGCCAACTCCGGTTGCGAGTATTCGAACTCCAGGGGCTTGGCGCCGCTCAGCAGGTGCTTGAGGGCACGGTGCACCAACAGGTCCGGATAACGGCGGATGGGCGAGGTGAAGTGGGTATAGGCCGGAAAGGACAGGCCAAAATGGCCCAGGTTTTCGGCGCTATACTGGGCCTGGGACATGGAGCGCAGCAGCACGGTCTGGATCAGGTGACGGTCGGGACGATCCTGGATCGAGTCCAGCAACCGGGCATAGTCCATGGCCTGCGGCTTGTCCCCCCCCGGCAGCCGCAGCGCCAGCTCTGCGAGGAATTCGCGCAGGTCGCTGAGCTTCTCCGCCGGCGGGCCTTCGTGGTTGCGGTACAGGGCGGGGATGCGCTTGCGCTGAAGCAGCCGCGCCGCTGCCACGTTGGCCAGCAGCATGCATTCTTCGATCAGGCGGTGGGCATCGTTGCGCACCACCGGGACCACCCGTTCCACCTTCTGCTCTGCGTTGAACTCGATGCGGGTCTCGGTGGTATCGAAGTCGATCGCCCCGCGCGCCGCCCGAGCGCCGTGCAGTACCTGGTAGAGCTGGTACAGCTGCTGCAAGTGGGGCAGCAGCTTGGCGTACTTGCGGCCGAGCTTGCCGTCCTTTTCCACCAGCACCGCGGCCACCTCGTCGTAGGTGAGCCGGGCATGCGAGCGCATCACCGCCTCGAAGAAGCGCGAACGGAGAATGCTGCCGTCGCGCCGAATGTACATCTCGCAGCACATGCAAAGGCGGTCCACCTGGGGGTTGAGCGAACACAACCCGTTGGACAGCACCTCCGGCAGCATCGGAATCACCCGGTCCGGAAAATAGACCGAATTGCCGCGGCTGCGGGCCTCCACGTCCAGAGCGGAACCAGGGGTGACGTAGCTGGATACGTCGGCGATGCACACCAGCAGCCGCCAGCCCTTGGGGGTGGCGTCGCAGTAGACCGCATCGTCGAAGTCGCGGGCATCGGCACCGTCGATGGTAACCAGGGGCAGCCCGCGCAGGTCGGTGCGCCCTTGTTTCGCCGCTTCCGGCACTTCGGCGCTGAGCCCGGCCACGGCCGCCTTCACCTCGTCCGGCCACTCCAGCGGCAGGCCGTGGGCGCGAATCGCAACATCGGTCTCCATACCCGGGGCCATGTGCTCGCCCAGCACCTCGAGCACCCGGCCGACCGGCTGACTGCGGGGCGTGGGCTGCTCGACAATTTCGGCCACCACCATCTGGCCGCTCTGGATGCCGGCGCAGTCCTTCTCCGGGATCACCACCTCGTGAGTCAGGCGCTTATTGTCGGGCAGCACGAAACCCACCCCGCTTTCGCAGAACAGCCGGCCCACTACCTGATGAGTGTTGCGTTCCAGCACCTCCGCCACGGCGCCTTCGCGGCGCCCCCGGCGATCGATGCCGGTGACCCGCACCACGGCCCGGTCGTCATGCATCAAGCCACGCATCTGGCGCGGCGACAGAAACAGGTCGTCGCCCCCGGCATCGGGCTTGAGAAAACCAAAACCATCGGGATGCGCAATCACCCGGCCGGCGATCAGGTCCCGGCGGTTGATCAGGCAATAGCCGTTGCGCCGATTGCGCAGCAGCTGGCCGTCGCGCTCCATGGCGTTGAGGCGCCGGCGCAGTGCCTCCAGGTCATCGTCTTCCGACAATTCCAAGGCGGCGGCCAGCGCGGCATAGTTGAGCGGTGCGCCCTGAGCTTCCAACAGTTCGAGTATGAATTCGCGGCTGGGAATGGGATTGTCGTATTTGCGGGCTTCGCGGGCACGGTGGGGATCGCGCGCTCGCGGGACGGCGGGGCTTTTGCGTTTCGGCACTGGGCGCTGTGTCCTCAGGTAAAAAAACGCCTAGTTTACCGTTGACAGGCGCCCCCTGTCTCGGTAAAGTTGCGCCCGCTTTGGGTTAAAACCCCCGCGCACCTGCCGAGGTGGCGGAATTGGTAGACGCGCATGGTTCAGGTCCATGTGGTAGAAATACCGTGGAGGTTCAAGTCCTCTCCTCGGCACCAGACAACGAAACCCCTGTTCGAGTCATCGGCCAGGGGTTTTTTTGTGGCCGAATACCGGGCCGGCGGCGCCCCGACAGAGGTTCCACGGCGGGCCGGGAACGGCTATGCTCTCAGTAGGAAACGCTGGAACTCACACCGGCCGGGGTCATCCGCAGTCAGCGGACTTTGCTTCAGCACGAGGTCAGGATAGACCCCAGTGGCCGCTAACAGGGATGCCGTGAAGCCACTCCGAGACACCGCAGCAACCGTGCGCCTGCAACTCCAGCGATCCGGGAGCCAGCATAAGCCCGCCTGGGCGGTCTACGCGCGCGCTGTAGCGCTCACCCTCGGCCTTATCTACCCCATTGCCACGCTGCAGATGCTGCACTTCTACGGATCGGCGACGGCCAGCTTCTACCTGATCCCCACCCTGGTTGGGCTGGTCATCGGCCTGCTCCTCGGCCACGCGTCGCTGTTGTCCCGACGCCTGGCGGGCAAGAGCCTGCAATTTCGGGCGGTGGCGGACCTGGCTCAAGAGTTGACCTGCTTCCGGCGCTTGGATGGCAGCTTCGAGTACGTGTCCCCATCGAGCCGGCACATCACCGGCCACGATCCGGAGGAATTCTACCGCGACCCGGGATTGATGGAGCGTCTGATTCATCCCGAGGACCGGGAGCGTTGGGAGCGTTACTTTGCGGGGCGCGTCGAGCATGCGCGCGAGGTCAGCCTGGACATCCGGCTGTTGGCCAAGGACGGCCGGGTGGTCTGGGTCAATCACCAATCGGGGCCAGTGTTCGATGAGCAAGGCTGCCTGTTGGGGACCCGTTCGACCAACATGGATATCACCGAGCGGAAACGGGCCGCCGAGCATATCGAGTACCTCGCCTACCATGACCAACTCACCGGGCTGCCGAACCGCCTGGAGATCGCGCGCCGCCTGCACAAGCAGATCGAGCGCAGAACCGGCGCGGCGGGCGACCCGCGCTTCGCCGTGCTCGGCTTTGACCTGCGCCGCTTCAAGAATATCAACGACAGCTTCGGACACGCCTTCGGCGACGAGGTGATCCCCCGAGTCGCCGCTCGCCTGCAAGCGGCACAACCGGGCGGGTCGGTGCTCGGGCGCGTCGACGGCGACAAGTTCGCGCTCATCGCGCCCGACATCGACACTGGCGCCGCGGCGGAACAACTGGCCACGCGGATGCTGGAGGCAATCGAGCAGCCGCTGCGAATAGAGGGCAGCGAGATCTATCTCTCCTGTAGCGTCGGCTACGTTCTCTGTCCCGCCGACGGTGACACCGCCGAGACCCTGCTCCGCAAAGCCGACGTTGCGGTGGCCCAGGCAAAGAACGAGCCGGCGACGCGGGTCGGCACCTACCGCGAGGGCATGATCGATGCGGTGCACCATTTCATCACCACCGAGCACCGCTTGCATCAAGGGCTGAAAAACGGCGAGTTCGTACCCTACTACCAGCCTATTGTGGACCTGCGCAACCAACAGGTGTGCGCGCTGGAGGCCCTGGTACGCTGGAACCACCCGGAGCGTGGCCTGACCAGCCCCGGCGAGTTCCTGCCGGTAGCCGAGGCCACCGGCCAGATCTCCCAACTCGGCGAGTATTTATTCGAACGCATCGTGGATGACCTGCGGGGTTGGGAGACCGCCGGTCTGGGGCTGCCCGTAGCGGTGAATCTTTCGATTCGCGAATTCGCCGACCCCGGCTTGTGCGAGCGCCTGCTGGATCGGCTCGCAGGCGCCGGTTGCAGCGTCGGGCTGGTGCGCCTCGAAATCACCGAGCAGGTGTTCATCGGCGACCTGGATCTGGCCCGCAAGCGCCTCCAATGCTTTCGCGAGTCGGGATTCTGCATCGCCCTGGACGACTTCGGGGCCGGCTATTCTTCGTTTAACTACCTAAAGGACTTGCCGATCGACAGCCTCAAAATCGACCGCGCCTTCGTCGTCGACCTCGCGACCCAGACCCGCAGCCGGGCCATCCTGCGCGCCATCGCCGGCGTCTGCCGAGAGCTGGGCCTCGATGCGGTAGTCGAAGGCGTGGAAACCGATGCCCAGCGCCAAGCCCTGGTGGATATGGACTTTCAACTCGCCCAGGGATTCGTATTTCACCGCCCGCAGCCCGCGCACGAGATCGGCAGATTGCTACTCGACGCCAAAGCTACCGCGGCTGCCGCAGTCCAGACCCCGCCCCCACAGGCCTGATCCCCATAAGCCGGCGGCAGTCTCCGCTTTTAGGCGGATGCTGTAAATCGCTTGCTTTTGACCGAACGGTCCAGTATACCCGCGTCATGAGCAACAGCATCGACACCCGGCAACGCATCCTGGTCAGCGCCTGGGAACTGATCTATGCCCGCAGTTTCGGCGATGTCGGAGTGCAGGCAATCTGCGATCACGCGGGTGTCAACAAGGGCAGCTTTTACCATTTCTTTCGTTCCAAACAGGAGTTGGTTCTGGCGGTCCTGGACGAGTTCGCCCTCGACTTCGAGCAGGATCTGCTCGGCCAGGCCCTGCGCCCGGAACTGGCGCCTCTGGCTCGCCTGGAACAACTATGGGAACTCGTTTACCGCTTCCAGCAGGCTGTCGCCGAGGTCCACGGCCAGGTCCTGGGCTGCATGTTCGGCAACCTCAGCGCTGAGCTGAGCGGCCTGGACCCGCAAGTGCGGCGCCGGATCGAGGGCATTTTCGACCGCCTGGGCGAGCGCCTGGCCGAGACCCTTGAACAGGCCCAAGCCGATGCCAGTCTTCCGACCGTGGACAGCCGGGCGAGCGCCGACGCCATGCTCGCTTACCTGCAAGGCCTGCAATTGCTGGCCCGAACCCGCAACGACCCCGAGTTGATCCGACGCCTGGGCCCGGCGATGCTGCAAGTGCTGATCGCGTCTGGGGACAGCTGAGGCAAAGCCGCCCGAAGCGCTCAATCCTCTCCCATGATCCGCGCCAGCCGGCGCTCCAATTCCTCCAACCCCATCTGCCGCAGCCGCTCCAGATTGCGCTGCGGGATCGCCTCCGGGTCCGGATAGTTTGCCAGCGCTCGCTCCAACAATTCCTCCCGCAGCAGGTGGAACATGGGATAGGGCGAGCGGTTGGTATAGTTGGCCGGGTCGTCCGCCGGCGCATCCTGAAACCGATAGCGGGGGTGAAAGCTCGCCAGTTGGACCTCGCCGGCCAGTTCCAGATCCTCTAACGCCTGTTCGGCGGCGTACAGCACGTCCAGGTAATCATCGAAGTGCAACAGCCCCTCGGGCACGATCCACAGCTCGGTTTCGACGGCCTCGGCCGGCGTCTCCACAAAAGCCAGAATCTCTTCCATCAGGGCGGGGAATATTGACTTCGGCCGGGCCTCGGAACAGACCCGGTAGGCCACCCCGCCACGCTGCAACGGACCTGCGGCAAACGGACAGAGATTGAGCCCGATAACGACCTCGCGTACCCAAAGGTCGGACTCGGCGATAATCTTTTCCTCGTTCATACGGACATGTCTCGGGCCGGTATCTACTGCGAATCGGGGACATGAACGATCGATGCTCGGGTCGCCGCGCCCCCACCGCGAGCAGGCCCAGAGAATCCAGTCTAACAGCAGTTTGGGTAGCCAACCCCAAACCCCCGGGGAATTTGGGGGGCCGTGCGGATTATGACAATACGCTGCGGTGTCGCCACTGGGACAAGCTCGCCGCTCAGCCGGCCACCGCGACCGCGGTCACCACGAAGCGCTTTGTTCCGCCGGCGATCGGACTGTCGAAGGGATAGCAGGTCACCAGCAGCAACCGCTCCAGCCCGGATCCGGTCCTGACTCGCGCCTGCCGGGCGTCGACCACGCGGGTCTCTGTCACCGCGTAGATGAAAACACCCCGGGTCGTTTCGACTTCGATTCGTTCGCCCACCTCCAGCTTCCCTAGAAACCGGAAATGGGTGTCCCGATGGCCGCTGACCAGGATAACGCCGCCCTCACCCGGCATGGCCGAGCGCGGGTGGTGCCCCGGTGCGAAGGCCAGGACGTGCCCGGAGTCACCTTCCAGCACAATCCAGTCGACACCCCGGATCGGGCTATGAATCCGGGCTACCGGCCAGTGATCCGCCCAGGGCCAGGGGCGATGGTCTCCGCCACCGTTCAGGGTCCGCTCCCAGGCTTGGGCCAGAAGATGCTGGGCCAGCAGCGCCTTGGCCTGGATCCAGCCCCCCTGCCCCAACAACAGCAAGCCGGCAAGGCCCAACAGGAGCCCGGCCCGGCGTTTGCCGAGCCGCCTCACGCACGGACCCTCGGCAGCACCGCCCGGCCGAACCGGAGCAGCCCGGCGAGGCCGAGCAGCAGGCCACCGAGCAGGGTGTACAGGGTCGACCAGGTCGCTCCTTGGGCCAGCCCCAGCGATTGCGCGGAACCGGTGTGTATGGGAGTTCCCGGCGGCTGCCATCCGGCCGGCAGGTTGCCGTCGATGGAGTGGGTCGACCCACCACTGTCCGGCGGCCGGATCGGGGTTACGTCGACCGCCACCAAGCTGGTGTAGGCGCTCACCAGGTGGTGGGACAGACCGATAGCGGTGACCTCCGAACGCACCTGCTCGGCATCGGCACCGGCGTGCAGCCGACGCATCCATTGGCGGATCTTCGCCCGCGCCCAGTAGACCCCGAGCCCGGCCTGCTCTTGCGCCGCATCGAGACTGAGCCGGCTCTGCCAATCGGTGTCGCCGATGCGCCCGGAAACCTCCGCTTGATCCGGCACGGCGTCGAGGCGCATGACTGCGACCAGAGGCTGGCCCTGGTAGAGGTCCGGAAGCGGATTCGGCAGCGCGTCGGCTACGACCGGCAGCGACAGGGAGGGGTCGGTCATCGCCGGTTGCTCCAGTTGGCGAAACAGCCGCGACATCTTCTCCGCCACTTCCCGCTGATTGCCGATAAAGGTGAAAGAGCCACGCCCAGCGTGGGCCGCCTCGGTCATGAAGTAGCTGTTCGGGGCCGAGCCGATACCCACGGTGAACAGCCTGCGCCCCCCCAGACGCCGGCGGATGAGGCCGAGAAGTTCCGCCTCGTTGGCCACCGCGCCGTCAGTGATAAACACGATCTGGCGCAGCGCTCGGGCGTCGGCATCCGGTATGGCGAAGGCCGCCTCGAGAGCCGGTTTCATCTCGGTGCCACCGTCCGCGTCCAGGCCGGCGACATACCCCAGCGCCTCGGCTGTATAGCGGTCATCGGCGTTGCGCAAGCCGGCGAACAGGGAGCGTGTTTGAGAACTGAATTCAATGACCTCGAAGCGGTCCTCCGGGTCCAATCCCCGAATCGCCTGGGTCAGGGCCAGCTTCGCCTGGCGAATGGAGGCCCCGCCCATGGAACCGGAGGTATCGATAATGAAGACGACTTCGCGCGCAATCACGGACGGCTCACCCACATTCGGCGGCATCACCATCAGCAGGCCGTAGTCTCCGGTTTCGGCGTGTTCGGTGAAAAAGGCGGCCCGCGGCGTGGAACTCTCCGCCGCGGTCCACTCCAGCAGAAAATCCCGGTCCGCCGGCACCGCCCCCGCCCGCAGGCGGATCTCGGTGCTGCCGTCCGCCGCAGTGGCGCGGTCGATCTCGTGGTAGCGGCTGACCAGTTCCCCCAAGGGAAAGCCTGGATCGAGGTTAACTTGCAGGCTAATCGGGTTGGTCGCGCGGGTTTCGTCCGCTGGGTCTAGGGGGACCCGGTTCGGGACCTCGCCCGGCAGGATCTCCCAGCCGCCGCCGAGGCTGATCTGCTCCTGGACCCGGGCGCTGGCCGCGGGCCGGTAGCGCGGGGTCGTGGCCATCGGGAACCGCAGGCTGAAGCGATCGTCCTGCCAACGCAGCGGCTGCTGGTATTCGATCTCCACGCTCACCTCGCCTTGGGGGGGATATTGGCCACCGCGGTGGTAAACAGGTTCGGTCGGTGTTGTTCCACCAGGGCACTTCGCTTGCCCTCAGTCTTCGCCTGCTCGTAGGTCCGGCGAGCCTCTCCCCGCTCCGCGATACGGCCTTCGATCACTCGCCCCCCGATTTCCATCCGCAGGTGGTCGACCGCTGCGTCTTCCGGCAGCGGGAAGGCGTACACGGCTTCCACCCAGTCGGCGCGCGGGTTGCTAAACCTCTGGGTCAGGGTGGCGCGCGCGATCGGCCCGGTCACCCGCATCTCGACTCGGGTTTCCTGGACCGGCGCAGGCTGGTAGCGGCCGGGTTCAGGGGTCTCGATCAGCAGTTCCCCCTGGGTGGCCTCATGCAGACCGATGGCGCCGGCACTGGCTTGGTTCGCCAGTGGCCAGGCGCAGCAAAACAGGCCGAACAGGCAGGCGGTGAAGGCGGGGCGGGTTATGTTCGCTAACATGGCGGATCCTCCTGGTTGCTCCGTGACGGTTCCAGGATGCGACCCGCATATGGGTTTAGAATGAAGTCAGTGTGAAGTCCGGTGGAGACGGAGAGATTTTCCCATGGCAACCGATCACCCCCTGATCCTGCTGATCGAAGACGAGGCGCCGATCGCGGACACGGTCGCCTACGCGCTTGGAACCGAGGGCTTCCGCACCGACTGGCACCAGACCGGCGGCGCCGGGCTGTCGGCATTCCGGGCGACGGCGCCGGCGTTGGTGATACTCGATATCGGACTGCCGGACATGAACGGCTTCGATGTGTGCCGGAAGATTCGCGAACAGGCCGACACCCCGGTGATCTTCCTCACTGCCCGCTCGGGCGAAGTCGACTGCGTGGTGGGACTGGAAATCGGCGGCGACGACTACGTGGTAAAGCCCTTCAGCCCGCGGGAACTCGCCGCCCGCGTTCGAGCGAGGCTGCGACACCGCCGGCCGGAGGCCGGGCCAGCGCCGGACGACCGCTTCGAGATCGACGACGACGGCCAATGCATCCGGCTCGGAAACCAGGATCTGGGTCTGACCCGCTACGAGTTTCGGCTGCTTCGCCAATTGCTGCGGCACCCGCAGCGGGTGTATTCCCGGGATCAGCTGCTGGAACTCGTGTGGGAGGAGCCGGACCAGAGTTACGACCGTACAGTGGACACCCACGTCAAGACGCTGCGTCGCAAAATCCGCTCGGTGAGCCCGGGGCTGGATCCGATCCGCACCCACCGTGGCCTCGGCTACAGCTATTGCCCGTGAGCATACGCAGCCGCATCTTTCTGGCCTTTGTGCTGATGCTGGCCCTTGGTGTGTTCGGCCTGACCTGGTGGGTCCAGGCTGGGATCAAACCCCGATACCTGGAGGCCCAGGAAGACCCGCTGGTCGACCTATCGCAACTGCTCGCGTCGTTGGTCAGCGTCCAGGCCATCGCGCCGGATCCGGACAGGCGCCAGCCCAGGCTGGACCTCGGTTTGCTGGCCAGGGTATTCGAAGACCTCCAGCAACGCCGCATCTCGGCGCAAATCTACTCGTTGCTCAAGGACCGGGTGGATATTCGCGTCTATGTGACTGACCGCGGGGGCCGGGTGTTGTTCGACTCGGACGGCGGGCGCGACCTGGGTGCGGACTATTCGCAATGGCGCGACGTCTACTTGACCCTGCGCGGCGACTACGGTGCCCGGGGTACCGAAGGCGACCCGCTGTTTCCCGAGGGAACCACCATGTACATTGCCGCTCCGATCCTCGTCGAGGGCGAGATTCTCGGCGTGGTCAGCGTCGGTAAACCGACCGCCAATGCGCAACGTTTCATCGAGGACGCAGTCGCCAAGTTGCTCTTTGGCGCCCTACTCGCGGCCTTGGCTGCCGGGCTGGTTGGCTTGTTTTTGCACCGCTGGCTGACCCGCCCGCTGCAGCACATCACCGATTATGCGCGGGCCGTGCGCGCCGGCGAGCGTGTGTCGCTGCCCGAGCTGGGACGCAACGAGGTGGGACGGGTCGGCACGGCGATGGCAGAGATGCGCGCCGCGCTCGACGGCAAGTCCTATGTGGAATCCTACGTCCAATCGCTCACACACGAACTGAAGAGCCCGTTGGCGGCGATTCGCGGCTCGGCGGAACTCCTGGAAGAGGCCATGCCCGCGGCTGACCGGGCGCGATTCCAAGAACACATACGGACTCAGGTCGAGCGGATGCAGGAGCTGATTCAACGCCTGCTCGACCTGGCGGCGATCGAGAATCTCTCGGGTCTGAAAGACAGCTGCGATATACCCTTAGGACCCCTGGCGCGGCAAGTGATCGAGGGATTGCAGCCGTTGGCCTTGCAGGCCGGCGTGCATATCGAGTCGTCGATCCGGGGCGAGCCGACTCTCCGAGGGGACGCTTTCCTGTTGCGGACCGCGGTCCACAATCTGGTCAAAAACGCGATCGAATGCTCGCCCCCGGGGACCACGGTGCGTCTCAGCGCGGTGCGGGAAGCGGACCATGTCCTGATTCGGGTGCGCGACCTGGGCCCCGGCATCCCCGATTACGCCCGCGACAAGGTGTTCGATCGATTCTACACCCTTCCCAAACCCCGCGGGCGCACCGGCTCGGGACTGGGGCTCAGCTTCGTCAAAGAGATTGCTTCACTGTTTCGCGGCAGCGTGAGCCTGACTACGCCAGCGGACGGCGGCACGCTAGCCGAAATCCGACTGCCGCGAACCCCGCCAAAGGCACCGCACCGCTGAATCCTCGCCGGCTCGTTTTCAGAGTCTCGATGCAAAGTCCAAAAGCCCGGCCGCCTCTTGGGAGAAACGGCCAGCGTTCAGAAGCCGGAAATCCGCCTGTGGATCGAAACTATTTTCCTGATAACGATTAGCTGCTAAGGAGACGCTGAAACATGCCTTCCCTGGCATTTCTCAGCACGGCTTTCAAAAACGTGGCTTCAGAAAGCCTTCATTTTCAGTAGCTTGCGCGGCTGAAAATGGCGGTGCATCGCGTACTTCGCGGGAAACCCTTGAAAGCGTTTCCCTGACAGGATAGCGCGATCGACTGTCGATAGAGCGACTAGCCTGATCATTGCGTGTTTAGCCTTCGGTCATGGATTGACCCTCAATAAACCAGCGTCATCATGACCATCATCACGATCAGGAACAGCACCGTCATGATGCCGCCAGCCTTCATGAAATCCACCACCCGATAGCCAGCAGGCCCCATGATCAAGGCATTGACTTGATGCGTAGGAATGAGGAACGAGTTGGAAGTGGCGATGGCCACGGTCAGGGCAAATACCGCCGGGTTTCCGCCTGCACCAATGGCGATATTGACCGCCAGCGGAACCAACAACACAGTGGCACCGACATTCGACATCACCAGGGTAAAGAAGGTGGCGAGCACCGCTACTGAACTTTGGATTACCCAAATCGGCATATCCCCCACCACGGACAACACCTGTTCGGCAATCCATTTTGCGGTCCCAGTCGTTTCCACAGCCAGGCCCAATGGTATGAGCGAGGCAAGCAGAAACACCGTTTTCCAGCTCACCGCCTCGTAGGCCTCTTCGATATTCAGCACACCCGACAACACCATACCCATCGCACCGGTAAGCAAGGCCACCGAGAGACGGATATCGGTAAACAGCACCATGAACAGAGCAATACCAAAAAAGACGGCTGCAGGCAGAATCTTGTGCGGGCGCAACTCCTCTTCATGCGGGTACTCGGTGGTCACCACCACGAAATCACGATCCTTCTCGACTCGCTCCAGCGCGTTCCAAGGGGTATGCACCACCAAGGTATCGCCCGGGCGGAATGGCATGCTACGGATATCCTCACCCTCACGCATCGTGGTGCCGTCACGGTGCAAACCGATCATGGCCAGGCCATAGGTCTTTCGCATCCAAACGTCACGCGCACTTTTCCCGATAAGACTGGACCCCGGCGGGATAACCACCTCGGCAATGCCGGATTTTGCAGCGGAAAGGGATTCCGGAAAGGTCCGCAACTGAGAGCGTTTCTTGAGACCGTATTTCTCCACAAAATGGTCGAGGTCATGAGGGTCAGCCACTACCCCCAGCACCATGCCGGCTGTGAAGTCGGTATCCCTTGCAATTGTGCCGGGCCCGATCCGGGTTTCTTCACCAGAACGCTTGGTGGCAATAACCCGAACGCGATAAGTTGTTTCGACATCGTCCAGTTTTTTGCCGACCAGGTCGCTGTCGTCGGTTATTACGACTTCATTGATGGTGTAATCCACTCCATAAACATCATGGAAGTACTCCATCGAATCGGTGCCCACGGTGCTGCTTTCGCTCTTGGTCTTTGGCAACACAAAGCGTCCTGCGACAACGAAGTAGGCGATGCCCGTGATGATCAACGCCACACCCACGGGAGTGACCGAGAACAACCCCCAGGTCGCCATCTGTTGATCGGCGGGAAGCGCGGTGTTCGAGGTAAGGATGAGATCGTTCAACAGGATGAGCGGGCTGGAGCCAACCATGGTCATGGTACCACCCAGGATGGCCGTGAATCCCATCGGCATCAGCAGGCGCGACATGGGTATTCCGGAGCGTGCTGAGATACGCGATACGACCGGCAGAAAGAGTGCCGCGGCACCCACGTTCTGCATGAACGACGAGATGAACCCCACAGTAGCGGAAATAATCGGGATGATGCGGGTTTCCGTGGTGCCGCCAATCTTCAGAATAAAGGCGGCCACTTTGCTCATGATCCCCGTCCTATCCAGGCCGGCCCCAATGATCATCACCGCGATAATGGATATCACCGCATTCGAAGAAAAACCATCAAACAGGTGCTTGTTATCCACCAAACCATGTTCCAGGCCCATCATCGGGGCCAATAAAGAAGTCAATCCCAACAGCACCATAATCGTGGCTGCAGCCACATCTACTCCCACCACTTCGAATGCAAAAAGGTAAATAGTCAGGAGCAGAATACCGCTGACCCAAGCGATTTCTACCGTCGGAACCACGCTGGCTAGATAGAGCGCCAAAACGGTGAAAATTATTGCCGCTATAAACTGCTTTTTTGTTATTATTCCGGGCGTTACGACCGTCTGTTCTTCATCCGACAGTTTTTTCATTTTATCAACTCTTTGTTAATCATTGGTTCGTCGGTATTTGGTTTGGGCCGGTATGGCATCGCGCCCGCCCTAGGGCCATCACACTGCAGACCGCTCGCCCAGATGCATTCATAGCGGACCCTCAACAACCGCCAGCGAGAAAGGCAGGCGTTCCCTGCGGTTGGCATTACGTTGTCACCAGCGGAAAGGTTTCCCCGCTCTAGAATTTCGCGGCAGAGCGAAAGGCGCTGGCTTGGTTTCCGTTACGGTTGCAAGCGCTTCGATTTTCCGCGCACCGGTAGGAATTCTCCTTCGCTTCGGGCGGCCCGGCCCTCGGGGATTCGTTCCATGCCCCTGCTGGGCTTAGTCATTTTAACATTTCCGAATATTAGACCCCATCATTATGGCAAAGACTGTGCCAGTTTCCTAGACTCTAACCCTATGAATTGCATGCCTACCCCGATCCTGGCGCCGACGCGAATGTTGCGATATGGAACGGCTGCCTGGCACCGGTGTCGTATCGGTCGTCGATGATGCCGTGCCGATAGGAATTTTCTAGCGTCGCTTCATCCTGAAACGGTACGTTGCATTGTGTTTTCGCTACGCTTTTCGATCTGACCAGCTTGCGGGGAACGATCGCCAGGGCTTACGGCGCGCTGGTCACTGCGGCTGCAGTGCTCGCCGTCATCACGATTCTGATCGTGTTGTTTCTTGAGCAGCAGGTAACGGCGGGGCAGGGTCACGGCGCATGGCGAAAGGGCTGCGGGCACTGGGTTACCCGGTAGGACGCCACCAAGCGCGAGGGCTGATGCGCGAGACTGGCGTGTGGATCCGATATCGGCGCCGGTACCGGGTCACCACCAACAGCAACCACCGCCAGCCGGTGTTTGAGAATCGTCTGAAACGGGGCTGCCCCGAGTGCCGCCAACCAGGTCTTGGCCGGCGACATCAGCTACGTTTGGACCCACGAGGGTTGGCTGTACCTGGCCGTGGTGATCGATCTGTACTCGCGCAAGGTGGTCGGCTGATCGATGGGCAAGCGCCTGACCAGCAGTCTGGTCTGCGATGCGCTGCGGATGGGGCTGTGGCGGCGCAAGCCACCCAAGGGTCGGTTGATCCACCCTTCGGATCGGGGGGTGCAGTACGCCAGCCGCGCTTTCCGAAGGGTGCTCAGGGCCCACGGGATCGAGGGCAGCATGAGCCGAAAGGGCGACTGTTGGGAGCGCGAAGCCTGCCCTCCGGGGTATAACGCGGTGGTCGAGAGCTTTTTCGGATCATTGAAGTCGGAACGGGTTCACTGGCGGAACTACCAAAGCCGAGAACAGGCTCGCGCTGACATCGTCGAGTAGATCGGCATGTTCTACAACAGCCGGCGGCTCCATTCTTATCTGGGTTACCAAAGCCCAGACGAGTTTGAAAGAAACGGCCAGCTGGCCGATGCGGCTTAACTAGGGTGTCCGCTACGACTTGACCACGTCAGCGTTTCCCTAACCCACCTGCACGCCGAACAGGCTACCGAGGTAGCGGCGTTTCTTAAAAGCACCTACTTTTCGCCCCGCGAGCGCCCTCTTCTGATTGCTGGGCCGACAGGCGGCTCTCTCTATCCCGATCTCCAATGCTATCGAAAGCGCCTGGTCGATCCAGAACACGGGGCATTCCGCTATCTCAGCCGGTATCTCGGCAGCAGCCAAGGCCTGTCTTTGCTCGAGTCCGTAACCGTCGACGCCTCGACGCGCGAGCCCCGGGAAGCCTTGTCAGGGGAAGGCTTGCGGGTTACCGCCACGGGCGTCACGCACGGGCCGGTACCCGCGCTGGCCTGCCGCGTCGAGGCTGCGGCCAAAGTCGTGGTTTTCCGCGGCGACCAGAACGGGGACGACGCCGGTCACGTTGCTTTTTCCCGGCGGGCCGATCTACTCGTAATGCACCATGCCGTCCCGGAGCAGACAGGACGCATTGCGGCAAACGCCGCGCCCTGCCTACCGAAATCGGCGTCATTGCCGATCAGCCGGAGGTGTGGCACCTTCTGCTAAGCCATCTCATGCCGCGCTCGGAAAATACTCTGAACGAAAATCTGGCGATCATTCGCCAACGATTCCACGGACGAATCACCGTCGCCGAAGACCTGCTGTGCATTTCGCCCGCCGACTGAGCGCCTCCGATTTCGATTCACGCCGCTGGCCCGGATAATTCGCCGGGTATGACGTCCCTGGCGCAGGGCCTGTGCGGCTGGGCGCCGCTGTGGAGATAATCCGGTAGCCGTAGCTACCGGGTCGCATGAAGAAGCAAGCCCAGGCGCGCAGGAACAAGCCAGGGGTTCGATAGCCAGGCGACGTCATACAGGGTGATTCGCTGCAGACACCACCTCAGTCCTATTCAAGGTCTCGAATTTCCAGTCGCTTATCCACAGCCGCCTGGCGGCCTGGTGAAATATGCGGGCCCCAGATCCGGCAGTGGCTAAGGGCTGCCGATCTGTGGCCCGCACGGGCCGGCATTCAGCTTGCGCAGATTTGCGGCCCCCGAACCGACAGTTGGGCGTTCCGCGATACTCGACGAATCGGCTCTTTCCGCACCCTCGCCGGGTTGGGCGTCCTGGGGTGCGCTGCGCCCTTGTGTCCCGCCGTGCCCTCTCGACTCGCCTACTCGCTCGCCTTCTCCCGGAGCGTATCACCCGCTGCCTCGAGCTCTTCTGCCGCCTCGTCGCTCGCTTCTTCGACCTGCTCGGCCGCCTCGTCGCTCGCTTCCGCCATCTGCCCTTGCACCTTGTCTACCGCCTCGCCCATGTTCTCTTCGGCTTTTTCGACGCTCTCGTCGATCGCTTTGCCGGCCTTCTCCGCCGGTCCTTCGGGCTCCTGGCCGCAACCAGCGGCAGCAGCAACGAAAATTGCACAAACGGCTATCGTAGTCAGACGCTTCATGATGTGGTTCCTCCGATTTCGACTGTGGCTCTTGGACCGGTACTAAAGATCCGGAAGTTGCTCGGTATGTAAAGGAGTATACACCCAATTCTGAGGCCACCGACCGCCCACAACCCTCCTGGGTCGGGCAATCCAGCAACCGTCCACGCCTCGACCGCCCCCCGAGCAAACAATGGACGCTGTTTTCGATCAGATCCCGGCAGATGTTCCCTTTCCACGGCAGGTTCGAGTTGCCCAGGAAATGCTCCCGCAGGCAGTCGATCACCGCCCAGTGGGATTCCTCTAGTTGACCGAGATCGAGCTGAGAAGCGATACGCAGGGCCATGTCGCGGTCCCAACGCTCGGGATCGGCTAGGAAGCCGTTGGAATCGAATAGTCGGGTACCTCTCTCGCCACGTTCATTGCTGCTCTCCTGCCAAGGTGCAGAGCCGAACGGTAATCGGCCCGACGACATGTTGAACTGGCGACCAGGGCTAGCAACCTCCGGCGGCCTGCGGGTTGCGTGCAACGAGCCTTGGCGAAAGGACTCGCTGGTCTATCGAGGCCCGAGCAAAAGCCAAAGGATCAGTCCCAGCACCGGCAGCAAGAGAATCACCACAACCCACAACACCTTGACACCCGTCTCTGCACCGCCCTGCAGAATCCGTACGACGGCCCAGACGTCCAGGATCAAGACGATCAGACCCAACAACCCACCGATTTCGACGCCCATGGTCTACCTCTCGATTTTTCCGATTTCTTCGAAGCGCAATCGCTCACCTCGGCAACAGGCTGTCTCCGTGCCATCGAGTATAGCCTCCTGGTTTGCGCCTCAACCGGTACCTTTCCGATTGTTTCGCCCGGACGGGTTGTATTTGTACCGCTTCGCCGATCCCAACGTCCGCGACAGCCTTGTCCGCGCCGGCTTTCGTTCGTCCGTCGCGGCGCGCGTGCTCAAGGCACTTGGCCACCGCCGCGTCGACAACATCCCGGATGACATGAACGGTCGGCAGGCGGTACTTTCCAGTCCACAGGCGGCTCGACACTATAGGGTCTTACAAGCATTGACCCGAGAATCGGGACCGGCACCGGTTCGCCGCCATCCCCTGTTTGGCCTAGCTGTCAATCTTTCGTTGGCTTCCGGTAGTCGCAGCGCACTTCCGGATCCTTCCCCTTCGCCCATTCGAGGCCAGCCTGTTCCGCCCGCTCTCCCTCTACGGAATCCTGGTTACCGCCATCCTTCGCAGACTCCTTCGCCTTGCCGGACTTTACGAACTCCCGCGTCGCTCGGTTAGTTTTACGTGCCGCTTCCTTGGTGCCTTCGCCTTGAAACACGGTATGTTTCGCTGTCTTGTCGCTCACAACACGCGCCTACCGGTTTCGATGGTCCTGAGGTTGTGGGCGGACGATGCAAAGCGGGCCGGGCAATGATGCCCTCATCATAGGCAGTGTCCGTGCCAGGCCCTAGCCATGGAGCGGTTTGCCCTGCAGGACCAGAGCCATGGCGGTCCATGGTCGATTTGACCCCCTAAGGGGCGTTACCGCCGCCACGTTTAACGCGGGAGCGGCCGCCGATGTGCACCGCACTGGAGGCGCGAGCCAATCGCCGGTACATCCAGGAGCATCGCTTGGAGCGGGTTTAGACTCCCACGAGACGCTGTCTGCATTGCGTGCCAAGCTCCACAAAGGATCCGTGGGCATTGCAGGAACGCCGGCGTTCCGAGCCAACCGGATAATCCCTTGCTATCCTATGCGTAGAGGGTATCCCGGCCGCACCCGTTTTCGATCGATTCCCCGAAGCGCCTGCGGGCATTGTTCGCGCCCGCCGAGCCGCCAGCAGGATCGGGGTGGAGATCTGCGCCAACCATTAAGGAACTTTCCATGCAGGAGACAGGCGCCCGATACGAGTTTCGCGTCTTCGCCCATGAGTTAGGCATCGTGGAGGAGACCATGCGAAGCCGCGCTCGAGTGGACAGCTACCGGGAGAGTGCGGAGGTCTATATCATGTCCGCTGCCAACGACGCGAACAATACCAAGGTACGTGGCGGTCTCATGGACATTAAGGTGTTGGTCAATCGGGACCAGGGCCTCGAGCAATGGGATCCGCGAATGAAGGGTGAGTTCCCGCTTCCGCGAGCGCTTATCAGAAACGAGGTCTTTCCCGCCTTCGGCGTCGCTGTGCCGGAGTTGGAGCGCGCCAGCTATTCTTTCGAGCACGCGCTCGATGAGATTATTGCTCCGCATCCGGGTCTGGCCGCAGTCAGCGTGTACAAACAACGCTTTGCCTTCGACATCGATGGCTGTATCGCGGAACTGGGAAATGTCTATATCAATGGTGCCGCGATGCGAACGGCTTGCCTGGAGTCTGCGGACTCGGATCTGGTGTTGGAAATGCGCAAACAATTGCATCTCGACCGCTACCCGAACGTAAACTACCTGCTCGCCATCAAACGGGTCATCGGCATGGCGCCCTTGCCGGACGACGCCTTCTACCGTGCGTTCTGAAAACTGAAGAGGCTGACAAATGGGAAAAGAGATCGAGCGGAAGTTTCTGGTTTCGGGCGACGTCTGGCGCTCCATGGGTCAGGGAATCCGCTACCGGCAAGGCTATCTTTCCACCGTCAAGGAGCGCACGGTGCGAGTGCGCACCGTTGCAGACAAAGCGTACCTCACCATCAAAGGGGTGAACGAGGGCATTGCGCGGGCGGAATTCGAATACGAGATTCCGATCAAGGATGCCAACTCGCTGCTCGACGGTATCTGCGAGCGCCCGTTGATCGAGAAGGACCGCTACAAGATCCCCTTTGGTGGCCTGACCTGGGAGGTTGACGAATTCTTCGGCGAGAATGCGGGTCTGATCCTGGCCGAGGTGGAGCTAGAAAGCGAAGACCAAGCGTTCGATATCCCGGAATGGATCGGTACGGAGGTCTCCGACGACCACCGTTACTACAATGCGAATCTCATCGCCCATCCATATCGGACCTGGGGTGGAAGCGAATAAGCGTCCCCGCGCCCCAATAACCGCGGGAAGTACGCAGCACAACCATCCGAATAGAGACATGGAACGCGATGGCGCCGTTGTTGCCGGGGCCGAGGCAATGACTGCGCCGCCGCTGGCGCATCAGTTCGGGTGTTGCGGAACGTCCCCGGGCGACACCAGCCCGACCGGCTTATCCCGTTCGTCGACAACGAACAGCCGCCAGACCCCCTTGTCATCGATGATGCGGAACGCCTCCAAAGGCTCGCTGCCCTGGTCTACGATTTCCACGAGCGGGATCATCACCTCTGCGGCGGCGGCCTGGTGCACATCCAAGCCGGGGCCGCAACGCGCATGGCGATGTCCCGATCGGTGACGACTCCCATCACTTGCCTCTCCCGCCGCACCGGAACTGCCGAAGCGCCAACGCAGTCCTGCCTCCTAGCGGGGAGCATAGCGGAACAGAAATGCAATCGGATGGGCCCCCAGCAACTGGGCCTGAAATCGACTAGCGGTCAGGGAAACACTTGGACAGGAATGAAAGAACCAATTTGGGCCGTTTCCGGCCCAAAAACGCAAAAAGCCAAGTAGCGCTAACTACTTGGCTTTATAACGTTTTCTTAATGGTAGCGGGGGCAGGATTTGAACCTACGACCTTCGGGTTATGAGCCCGACGAGCTGCCAGACTGCTCCACCCCGCAGCTGTGGAGCGTATACTAACGAACTCGCCCATGGTTTTCAACTCGTTTTACCTGGTCGATATTCGCAGTCTCCACCGGGGTGTACCCAACACTTTTGCTTTCGCATAATGAATCTATCCCCGAAGGCGATCTCGCCGACAGATCCGTTGTCAACGACCGCTACCGCTCGGGGCCTGGAGCGTCGTCGACACAGATCGGAGAGAATGTAATGCGGTTCGTCAAATACCTCTTAGTCTTCGCGGTACATGGGGTTGTCTTCACTTGCCTCGGAGTGTTGACGCTGATTCTGTTGCAGCAGAAAGACCGCCCCGAAATGAAGCCGTGGCATCTGGCCGAGCTAGAGGCGGAATTCACGGCCGAAGACGCGGACCGGATCGGCACGTTGGAGGATTATCTTCGGCTGGAGGACCGGCTGTTCGGGGAGCTTCAGAAAGCCGTGTACGGCGAGCTGACCCCGTCGGATCGGCGCGCTCTGAACCGCTTCAACGGCGGCAGCCTATCCGACCCGGGGCGCCAACCCACCAACTGGAACCGCACCTTCGTACTGCCGACAGAAAAGCCTCGGGGCGGGGCCCTGCTGTTGCACGGTATGTCGGACTCGCCCTATAGCCTGCGGGCAATTGGCGAATTGCTACACGATCAGGGGTTCACCGTGGTGGGGTTGCGCCTTCCCGGGCACGGCACCGCCCCCGCCGGGCTGGTCGAACTCGAATGGCAGGATATGGCCGCAGCGACTCGGATCGCGGCCCAATCACTGCAAACACTCGTCGGCAGCGATGCGCCGTTGCTTATCGTGGGTTATTCCAACGGTGCGGCGCTTGCCGTCGAGTACAGCTTGAGCGCAATGCAGGGTGAGGCACTCCCGACACCCGCTGGCTTGGTGCTGATCTCACCAGCGATCGGGGTCACTCCGGTTGCGGCGCTGGCAGTTTGGCAGTCTCGGCTGGCACGGCTCACCGGTCTCGAAAAGCTCGCTTGGACCGACATACAGCCCGAATTCGATCCCTTCAAATACAACTCGTTCGCCGTCAATGCAGGCGATCAAGTCTATCGATTGACCCAACGTATCAATGGGTTGATGGGGGCTGTGGGTCAAGGCTCGAAAGTAACCGGGTTTCCGCCCATCCTGGCATTTCAGTCGGTGGTGGATGCGACTGTGACGGCCGACGCGCTGATCAGCAACCTGTTCCAAAAGCTCGCACCGGAAGGGCACCAACTGGTGCTGTTCGACATCAACCGGCATGCCGAAAGCGAGGCCCTACTCACCAACGACCCGGAAAATCTCACCCAACGCCTGTTGGGCAGGGAAACGTTGGGGTTCGACCTCACGCTGGTCACGAACAAAAATGAAGAAACCGACCAGGTCGAAGCCCGCCACAAGCCGGCGTTGGCCACCGCTCTGGAGACAGAGGCATTGGGGATGTCCTGGCCCAACGGCGTCTACTCGCAATCTCATGTCAGCCTGCCTTTCCGCCCTTCCGATCCGATTTACGGGCTGGAGCCGGAACACAAGCAATCGATCTATCTCGGGCGCCTGGAGCTATTGGGAGAAAGGAACATCCTGCTGATGTCGTCCGACGCCATAGTCCGCCTGCGCTACAACCCTTTCTTCCCCTACATGGAGCGGCGATTATTGGATTTCGTCGAGCAACTGGAAACCGGTTACGAATAGAACAAAGCGCCCGTGCGACAATGCGGGCGGCTTGCATGTGTGGATAATGACCTCGCCTATTTGGACGTGGTTCCTAAAACAAGCAAGCTTGGTTGTGTACACCGCCCCATCAATCATCAGCCATCAAGAGAAGCGCCGTGACGATACCGCCCCCATTTCACGGGCATAAAAAAACCCCCTGCCGGTTGAGAGGCAGGGGGTTTGCGATAAGCACCTGGCGGTGACCTACTTTCACATGGGGAAGCCCCACACTATCATCGGCGCAAAAGCGTTTCACTTCCGAGTTCGGAATGGGATCGGGTGGTTCCACTTCGCTATGGCCGCCAGGCAAACCGGGGTGTGTCGCGTACATAGCGCGCCACACCATTGATCGATAGCAGAAGGGCGGGTAATGCATTTGCTCGCACCATGCCCACCCAAACCGCTTGGGTGTTATATGGTCAAGCCTCACGGGCAATTAGTACTGGTTAGCTTCATGCATTACTGCACTTCCACACCCAGCCTATCAACGTGGTAGTCTTCCACGGCCCTTCAGGGAGCTCAAGGCTCCAGCGAGACCTAATCTTGGGAGGGGCTTCCCGCTTAGATGCTTTCAGCGGTTATCCCTTCCGTACGTAGCTACCCGGCAATGCCACTGGCGTGACAACCGGAACACCAGAGGTACGTCCACTCCGGTCCTCTCGTACTAGGAGCAGCTTCCCTCAAATCTCGAACGCCCACGGCAGATAGGGACCGAACTGTCTCACGACGTTCTAAACCCAGCTCGCGTACCACTTTAAATGGCGAACAGCCATACCCTTGGGACCGACTACAGCCCCAGGATGTGATGAGCCGACATCGAGGTGCCAAACGGTGCCGTCGATATGAACTCTTGGGCACCATCAGCCTGTTATCCCCGGAGTACCTTTTATCCGTTGAGCGATGGCCCTTCCATTCAGAACCACCGGATCACTAAGACCGTCTTTCGACCCTGCTCGACTTGTCTGTCTCGCAGTCAAGCACCCTTATGCCTTTGCACTCAATGCGCGATGTCCGACCGCGCTGAGGGTACCTTCGTGCTCCTCCGTTACTCTTTGGGAGGAGACCGCCCCAGTCAAACTACCCACCATACACTGTCCCCGACCCGGATAACGGGCCTGGGTTAGAACTTCAAACATACCAGGGTGGTATTTCAAGGTTGGCTCCACCGGAACTGGCGTCCCGGTTTCAAAGCCTCCCACCTATCCTACACAAGTAGGTTCAAAGTCCAGTGCAAAGCTGTAGTAAAGGTTCACGGGGTCTTTCCGTCTAGCCGCGGGTACGCTGCATCTTAACAGCGATTTCAATTTCACTGAGTCTCGGGTGGAGACAGTGTGGCCATCGTTACGCCATTCGTGCAGGTCGGAACTTACCCGACAAGGAATTTCGCTACCTTAGGACCGTTATAGTTACGGCCGCCGTTTACCGGGGCTTCGATCAAGAGCTTCTCCGAAGATAACCCCATCAATTAACCTTCCGGCACCGGGCAGGCGTCACACCCTATACTTCCTCTTACGAGTTTGCAGAGTGCTATGTTTTTAGTAAACAGTCGCAGCCACCTGGTCACTGCAACCCCCTTCGGCTCCCAGAGCAAGTCTGTTCACCTAACAGGGGCGTACCTTCTCCCGAAGTTACGGTACTATTTTGCCTAGTTCCTTCACCCGAGTTCTCTCAAGCGCCTTGGGATTCTCACCCTGCCCACCTGTGTCGGTTTCGGGTACGGTCTCTCATTACCTGAAGCTTAGAGGATTTTCTTGGAAGCATGGCATCAATCACTTCGCTTCGCTTAGGAAGCTCGTCATCACGTCTCGGCATTGTGGTCCCGGATTTGCCTAAGACCACTCCCTACACGCTTAAACCAGGACAACCAACGCCTGGATGATCTAGCCTTCTCCGTCCCCCCATCGCAGTAAAAAGAGGTACAGGAATATTAACCTGTTTCCCATCGACTACGCATTTCTGCCTCGCCTTAGGGGCCGACTAACCCTGCGCCGATTAGCGTTGCGCAGGAAACCTTGGGCTTTCGGCGTGCGGGCCTCTCACCCGCATTATCGTTACTCATGTCAGCATTCGCACTTCCGATACCTCCAGCAGACCTTACAATCCACCTTCACAGGCGTACAGAACGCTCCTCTACCATGCGTGTAAACACGCATCCGCAGCTTCGGTACATAGCTTAGCCCCGTTAAATCTTCCGCGCAGGCCGACTCGACCAGTGAGCTATTACGCTTTCTTTAAAGGATGGCTGCTTCTAAGCCAACCTCCTGGCTGTCTGTGCCTTCCCACATCGTTTCCCACTGAGCTATGATTTGGGGACCTTAGCTGGCGGTCTGGGTTGTTTCCCTCTCCACGACGGACGTTAGCACCCGCCGTGTGTCTCCCGTGATTGCACTTCTCGGTATTCGGAGTTTGCATCGGTTTGGTAAGTCGGGATGACCCCCTAGCCGAAACAGTGCTCTACCCCCGAGAGTGATACACGAGGCGCTACCTAAATAGCTTTCGAGGAGAACCAGCTATCTCCGGGCTTGATTAGCCTTTCACTCCGATCCACAGCTCATCCCCTCATTTTTCAACATAAGTGGGTTCGGGCCTCCAGTAGGTGTTACCCCACCTTCACCCTGGCCATGGATAGATCGCCCGGTTTCGGGTCTACTCCCAGCGACTAATTCGCCCTATTCAGACTCGGTTTCCCTACGCCTCCCCTATTCGGTTAAGCTTGCCACTGAGAAGTAAGTCGCTGACCCATTATACAAAAGGTACGCAGTCACCCCCGAAGGGGCTCCCACTGCTTGTACGCATACGGTTTCAGGTTCTATTTCACTCCCCTCAACGGGGTTCTTTTCGCCTTTCCCTCACGGTACTGGTTCACTATCGGTCGGTAAGGAGTATTTAGCCTTGGAGGATGGTCCCCCCATGTTCAGACAGGATTTCACGTGTCCCGCCCTACTCGTTTTCACCCAATGGTCGCTTTCGTGTACGGGGCTATCACCCTGTATCGCCGGACTTTCCAGACCGTTCCACTAA
>CAVWCW010000003.1:0-135000 GCA_963753615.1 uncultured Gammaproteobacteria bacterium | reverse complement strand
CCTGCGCCAATTCCAGGGTCCGCTGGGCAGAAAGCCCTAGACGCCGAGACGCTGCCTGCTGCAGTTCATTGAGGGAGAAAGGCAACGGCGGCGGTTCCCGCCTCTCCTTTACCTCTAGCCGAACAATGCGCCCCGGCTGGCCGTTCACCCGATCCCGGGCCGCTTCCGCCTGGGCGCGGTTCCCACAACGCCCCTCCTCGTCGGCAAATTCCTCCGACGGCTGCCAATCCCCCAGGTAGAGAAATTCGCCCTGGGCGAAGCGGGCGCGCAGCGGGAAATGGTCCTTTGGCACGAAATGCTCGATTTCCCGATCCCGATCCACCACCAGTTTGAGGGTCGGGGTCTGCACTCGGCCGATCGAGATCAGCGCGTCGCCGCCGGCGGCGCGGTTGGCCAGGGTCATGGCCCGGCTCAGGTTCATACCCACCAGCCAGTCGGCACGAGCGCGGCCGCGGGCGGCGTCGCGCAGCCTTCGGTAATCGCCGTTGGGGCGCAGCGCCCGGGGCTCCAGGGCTTGGCGCAAAGCACGCTCGCTGAGGTCCGGCAGCCAGGCGCGCAGGGTGCGCCAGCGCAGGTGCTCCAGTACTTCATCCACCAGCAACTGGCCCTCGCGATCGGGGTCGCCGCAGTTGATTACCAGATCCGCTTCCTTGAGCAGGCCGCGGATAACCTGGAACTGGTCGCGCGTTGCAGGCTTCGGCAACAGTTTCCACTGCTCCGGCAGAATCGGTAAGTCCTCCCGCCGCCGCTGGCTCAGACGCTTGTCATAGTCTTCCGGCATCGCCTGTTCGAGCAGATGGCCGACACACCAGCTGACCACCCAGCCCGGGCCGCGGATCGCCTTCGGCCCACGCCGCCCGCCGCCCAGGGCATCGGCGATAGTGCGCCCCAACGAGGGCTTTTACGCAAGATAGAAGTGCAGCATGAAAGCGCCGGCAGCGGGATCGGTGGAATTGCCCCAGGCTAGCTCGCAGCACGCCCGAATGCCAGCCCGCAGCGGCCCGCAACTTGCGCCGGAGGCGGGTATCGCATAGCCTTTTCGAGCGCAGAGAAAACAGCAGCATGACCACCGGGGGAACGACTGTGCAGCGGGCCAAGACGACCGGACTCTATTGTTGGCTGTTGCTGGCCGTCACCGCAGCGGCGGCCGACGGGCTGGATTGGATACCCACCCCAGCGGAAAGCACCCGCATCTACGAGCGGGTATCGGAACGCGACGACTACACGTTGATTACCGGCCCGGTGCAGATCCGCGACTACATCGAGCACGGCGAGGAGTTGTACGGCAAGATCACCCGAAGCGTCTATAAGGGTCGTTTGGGCAAACCCCTGGCGACCGTGTTTGAAGACTACCGCCAGTCCCTGGAACAAGCCGGATTCCAAATCTTATTCGCCTGCGCTACCGAAAAGTGCGGCGGAATCCGCTTCTTTCAATCCCTACAGCCGGTGCGGCGCATGCGCACCGATCCATGGGATTTTCACTACCTGGCCGCCCGCCAGGGTTCGGCAGAGCAGCGCACCTACCTGGGCTTCCTCCTGAGTTCGATACGCGACGATCTCTACGCCGCCCGCTTGGTGATCGAGCGACCGAGCGCGCAGCAGATTGCCGGCGAACAGGCAGCCCAAGCCGCGGCCGCGGACACCGGGGTGCGGATTTCGGAACAGACTGAGCCGGAGTCCGAGTCCGCAGATCCGGAGTCGGAGGAAGCCGCAATGACCGATACCGAAGGTGCTGAAGATCCAGCCGAGTGGGCGGAGGAGGCCCTGGACGCCGAGGCGATGGCGGAACGTATCGCGGCCAACGGCAGCGTGGCACTTTATAGCATCTTTTTCGACGTCAACAGCGCCGCCATTCGCAGCGAGTCGGCCCCTACCTTGGAGCAAGTGGCACGCCTGCTGGCGGAAAATCCGGAGTTGAACCTGATCGTGGTCGGCCATACCGACAACGTCGGGCGCCTGCATTACAACCTGCAACTGTCCGAACGTCGGGCCGCGGCCATGGTGAAGCAGTTGATCAAACGCTACAAAGTCCCGAAGCAGCGCCTGCGCTCCGCGGGCGTGGGTTTTCTCGCCCCGGTTGCCAGCAACAACAGCGAAGAGGGGCGAGCGAAAAATCGCCGGGTGGAACTGGTCGCCGACTAACCTCCGGGATTCTCGCGGACCTGCTTCTCGACCGCGGTCGGGTTCCCCTGCTCAGGCCGCTTGGGGGACTTCGACGGGACCAATTCCTGCAACTCGTAACCGTATCTCTCGGCGGCGCGATGAGCCGCATCCAGCGCTTTCACTCGGGACTCCGCGGTTTGCTCGCGCCGAGCCCTACCCTCGATGACGCGGTCTCCCTGATGCGGAGCCCGCGAGAAATGGCTGCGCAGTTCCCGGTAGAAATCACCGAACAGGCTCAGCAGCTCTTTGAACGCCGCAACCAGATACTCGAACATCGCTGCCGGCTGGTCGGACACTGCCAAACCACGGCGCATGCGGTCCAGCCGATGCCCGGCAATGGCGCCGATGGCGAGGCCGAAAGGGATGGCGACGGGAGCCAGAAACACACCGACAAGGGGCACCCAGCCCACCGGCACAGCCAACAAAAGGCCGAGCCCAACGCCAGTGGAGAGAAAGGGGTTGTCGCGGAAGAACGCCACCAGCACCCGACCCAGGATGCGAAAGATCACTAGGATCTGGAGGGCGACAAAGCTCATTTGGTCGAACAGGAGACGCATGATCGCTCCGAACGGCTAGCGGCTAGGACTGACAATCGATTGGTCCCCAAGATAGCAACTCGCGCGGCCAAATCAAAGTAGACGCCTTGCCGGCCAGGACCGAATCGATAGCATGTCCCCGGAGGGATCCGACACCTCAACCACTTCGTATTTCCATAACCGATTGAAATTAATTGAAATCGGCTATCGAGACCTTGGAATTCCGAGCCGAACGCCGCGATCAGTTGCAGGTTAGCCGGTCTCCCTAAGCCCAGCCCAAATCGGGTAAAATGGAAACCACGATGCGGCCAGCAAGGCCGCGGCTGGTCGATTGAGGCGTTTGGCGATGGATGACTCACTGCAACGGTTGTTGGATGCGGAAGCGCGGGCGGAAAAGATCGTGCAGCAAGCCGACCTCGAGCGGGAGAACACCATCCAAAGCGCCCTGATGGAGGCGCGGGCGGAGGACGATCGCTTCGAGGCCCGTATCCCCGAGCTGCACGCATCGTTTGTGGAAAAGGCCGAAGCGCGAGCGGGGCAGACGATTCAAGAGATCAAGCGCCGCTTCGACGAACGCCACGCCGAGCTGCGCGACTTTGCCGAGCTGCGCGAGGAGGAAGCCTTGGAGGCCGCCTTTAGCCTGCTGGTTGACCCGGAAAACTGAAGCCAGCGGCCCCCTAATGGCCAGCAGTTCCGCACAGATCTATCTCCAGACCCGGGTCCAGATCCTGGCCAGCCGGCTGCGCAGCGACGCCGCGCTGGCAGACCTACTGGAGTCCGGCAACGAGGAGCTAGCGCGCACCCTGGATCTCGGCGCCCTGCTCGAGGAACTGCTGCCCGGTGAACGCAAGAACCGCCTGCTGGAGCAGACCCTGCTGCAGCGGATGCTGGACGAGACCGTCATCCTGCTGCGGCCCCTGGGCGGTGGCCCGCGCAAGGTGCTGAAGCACTGGTTCCAGAAGTTTGAACTGTTCAACCTGAAGGCCCTGATCCGGGGAAAGATCAACGGTCTGGAGGCGCGCGAGATCCAGGACCATCTGCACGACCTGCCGGCTTCCATCACCCTGCCTCATACCGAGCTGCTGCGAACCGAAAGCGTCAATGAGCTGCTGCGCACCCTGGAACAGGGCCCCTATCGCGACCTGGCGGTGCAGGCTCGGCGCAGCTACGAAGAGAACCAGGAACCCTTTCTGCTCGACGCTACCATCGACCAGCGCTTCTACACCGCCCTGGGAGAACACGCCCGCAACTGCGAAGGTCCGGACCGCCAACCCCTGCAAGCGTTAACCGGCACGCTGATCGACCGCCAGAACTTGCTCCTGCTCCTGCGCTATCGCTTCTGCTACGAGCTGACCCCGAGCGAAACCTACTATCTGCTTTCGCCCCACGGTCTGGTATTGAACCGCCGGCACCTGCTGCAGCTGGTGAACCTGGGTAGCCTGGAAAAGGTCGTCGAGTCCTTGCCCGGGCCTTTGGGCGCCGGCCTCCGCGACAGCCGCCATCCTATGGATGTGGACTTTGGGTTGCGCCGGCTCACCCGCAAAGCCCTGCAGCAGCACCTGCGGGCCAGTCCTTCGATAGCGGCCCGCAGCCTGGCCTACCTGGTGCTGCGGGAGGAAGAGCTGAGGCGAGTGTTCTCCTTGCTGCAGGGGCGCATCCTGGGACTGTCGAGGGAATTGATCGAGCAGGCCATGGGCTTGGGCGCCGACGCCCCGGAGCCGGACCAGGAGACAGGTAGCTAAGCCGATGTTACGTCCCCTGGCGATGAAGCACGTGGTCCTGCAGGTGCTCAGCGACGACCTGCCCCAGGTCTCGCTCACCCTGGCCGAGCTGGAGGTATTTCACCCGGACTGCCGGGAATGCAACGAGGCCTTGTTCCCCAATATCCCGGGAGAGCGCTATCGGGAATACTACGTAGAGGCCGTCGGCCGCCTGGAGAAAATCCGAGTTCACCTGCCGCCAGCCCCGCCACCGGAGCTCGGCAAGCCCCGCGTGGTCAGCGAGCAGGAGCTGGGTGAGCTGGATGCCTGGCTGGGCGAGGTCTGGGCCCGCTACTCGGCATTCGAGGAAGAACTCCGCCGCCTTTCCGAACAGGAACGCCTGGTCGACGATCTGGACCAGGCCCTGGACAACTTCGCCAACCTCAATATCGACCTCAGCCTGCTGCAGGGAGAAAAGCAATTCCTCGACCTGCAGCTGGGCGTCGTACCGCGAGCCAACCTCGGGCGCCTTACCGAGGCCGCCGAGCTGGCGGACCATATGGTGTTCACTTACCTGCTGAGCGGCAGCAGCGCCCACATTATCGTGGTCGGTCCACGCGGCGAACGCGAGAACGAGATCCGCTCCATTCTCGACAGCGCCGGCTTTCAGCCCCTGGAGATCCCCCCCGAACTGCACGCCGAGCCCCAGAAGCTGCGGGAAGAACTGCAACAGCGCCGACGACAGACCGCCGAGCAGCGGCAGCAAGCACGCACCGGCGTCGAGAGGTGGTCGGAAGAAATCCGCGCTCCCTTGGAGCGGGCCCGACGCACCCTGCTGCTGGCAGAGCCCTTTGTACGCATGGAGACCGCCGCTCGCAGCTCCGGTCAACTCGCCATCGTCAGCGGCTGGATGCCGAAGCGAGAGATCGCGCCGGTGGAGCAGCGCCTGGACCAAGACCTGCCCCACCCTTTCATCCTCAGCGCCCGCGACCCACGCCGCGACGAGCTACGGGAAGTACCCACCGTAATGCTGCGCGGCCGCCTGCTGGCCCCGTTTGCCAACCTGGTCAAGCAGTACGGCATCCCGCGCTACCGGGAGGTGGACCCGACCCTGCTGTTCGCGCTCACCTTCGTGCTCATGTTCGGCATGATGTTCGGCGACATCGGCCACGGCGGCACCATACTGCTTGTCGCCTGGCTGGCCCGCCGCAAGCTCGGCTCGTTCACCCCCTTCGTCATGTCCGGGGGGTTGGCGGCGATGCTGTTCGGCGGCCTATATGGCAGTATCTTCGGCTACGAAGAGCTGGTGCACCCGCTCTGGATCGCCCCCCTGACCGACCCTATCCTGATGCTCAAGCTAGCCTTCGCCTGGGGTATCGGGTTCCTGGTGCTGGTGACGCTGGTCAGCATCTTCAACCGGCTGGTGATGGGCGAATACCTGGAGGCCGTGTTCGAGAGCAACGGCCTGGCCAGCATCACGCTCTACCTGGCCCTGCTGTGCGCGGTCAACGACCTTTACAGCACCGGAGAATGCGGCTGGATCAGCCTGGTGGTGAGCACCTTATCCCTGGGCGCGATCCTGGTCTACCGCTGGCGCACCACCAAAGCGCCGCTGGGCGAGCGCGTGCTGGTGGTCTTTATCGAGACCTTCGAGACCATTACGGGCTACGTCTCCAACTCCCTGTCGTTCCTGCGCGTAACCGCCTTCAGCCTGAACCACGTGGCCCTGGCGATCGCCGTGTTCACGCTGGCCGAGACCATGGCCCCGGCCGGCCACCTGATCACCGTGGTCCTGGGCAACCTGTTCATTTTGGTGCTCGAAGGCGCCATCGTAACCATCCAGGCGCTGCGCCTGGAGTACTTCGAGGGTTTCTCGCGCTTCTTCTCCGGCGACGGCCGGGAATTCCGTCCCCTGCGGCTCGGCCAGTAGGCCTGCCCCCACCGGCAACGAGCCCCTTAGGCTCCCCATCGACCCGGCTGAATCCATCCGTTCAGCATCGGTTCAGCTTTCTCCGCCCATCATGAAATCGAGCTGGCAGCCCGAGCCAAACCGAATTCCAGCGCCCCCAGGAGGAAGCCATGAATCCCCGATCCAGTCTCCGCCGCCCCGAGCAAACCCTGCTGTACCTGTTGCTGGCCGCCTTCACCCCCGCCCTGATGGGCCAGGGCCAGCCCACCATCCGTCTGTTCCCCACTACGGTGCTGGAAGATATCCGCCAAACTGGGCAGGTGGCCCAGGAAATGGAGACCGGCCTGCAGGAAGTCATCAACCGCCTGGACCAGCAACAACAGATCTACCTGGAGAGCAAATGCGACGGCGCCGAAGGCGACGCCGGCTGCGAACGCATCACCAAGCAACTCGGCGCCAGCTACCTGGAGATGCTGCAGATCATGGAGCAGAATCTGCCCGCCATGGAGCAAGCGGTGCGGCATACCGAGAACGGCCTGGAGAAGCGCCTGCGCCAGGAACTGGGCCTGAAGATGAGCCCGTGGAACCTGCAGGAGAATCTGCTCGGCGCCTCCGGTGTTGCCGCCACTGACCAAGCGAACCGCCTCAGCCTGCGCGGGCGCTCCGGCATGCGCCTCAGCGACCGCTTCCGGGAATACTACAAACTGGTGTCCCACTCCTCAGGGGCCGGGGACTCCTCGCTGGCAGTGGTGGCCGCCGACATCTACCTGGACATGCAGGAAACCTCGGATCTGATCGCCCGCACCCGCGACGAGATCAGCCGCGCCACTCTGATGGAGCAGCTCAACCAGTCTCTGGGCAGCATCACCCCGGAGATGCAAGCGGTTGTCGGCGGGGTCAAATCCATCCTGTTCGGCGACCCCGTGGGCGACTTGCCGCTGGCCGGGCCACCCGCCGGCAGCACGCCAGAAACCTACCGCAGCCCGCTGATGATGTGAGCCGCTTGCCAACCCAGGGAGCACCAACATGAACGCATATCGCTACCGCCTCAGCGCCGGCGCACTGCTGCTGGCCGCGGCCGGCCTGGCCGGCTGCAATTCCACCCCGATCCAGGCCAATGCCTGCATCCCCCCTGAGGGCTACCAGCTCGACGCAGCCCTCGCCCAGGCCCGCACCGACCTGGGAGCGGAATGCAGTTTCCGCTTCGACGCCTATCTGCAGCGCCTGTTGGAAATCGCCCAGGAGGACCCGAGCCCCAGCAACAAGGAGAAATTCAGCCAGTTTCTGGTCTGGGCCCAACGCCAGGGGCTGATCAGCCGGCTGCAGGCCCAGAATACTTATAACCGCTACTTCAACGTCAAGTTCGTCAGCCTCAGCGGGGACTACAACAACTGCGATTCGAGTTGCCGCGACCCCTCCGACCTGTTGGTCAAGATGGAAGGCGAACTGCTGGACAAGGAGCTCGGCCTGCTCAAGATCAGCCGTGACCAGGCGGGCTACCAGCGCGCCGATCGCTTGTATCAGGAAGTCGAGCTGGTATTGGAGGCCACCTGCCGCGCCTGCGAGGGGCGTTGAAGGAATCTCACCCATGTCCGTAAACCGAGGGTCAGGCTTCCTCCAGGGATTCGCCGCCGGCTCGGTAAGCGCCCTGATCGCCGGTGCCGCCTTGGTCTACGCCCTGGACAGCCTCGACCTGGTGGCCTTCACCGTGCTCCAAGTTCCCGCCGTTCAGCAGGCCCTGGGCTGGGCCTACCGCAACCTGGGCTTGTCCCTGGTGGCCTTCGCCCTGTGCCTGCTGCTTTATCTGCACGGACTGCAACTCCTGCGTCGGCGCCTGCGCACCCAAGCCAGTGCCGCCGAGGTATCCCAAGCCGAGCACCTGGTGGACCTCTGGACCGGGCTGTTCTTCGGCATCGGCGTGATCTGGACCGCCGTGGGCATGCGCAGTGCCCTGCTCTACGCCCTCGGCGAACCCGGTACCGCCGCCGCACAGGGCGCCTTTTCCATCCTCCAACGGCTGGTGGACGGTGGCATATTGATCGCCCTGTCCACCACCATCTTTGGCGGCATCGGCGGCTATATGATGCGACTCGGCAAGGCCCTCGCCGCCGGCGGCCGCCTGCGCCGCTACTACAGCGGCCTGCACCAGGCCCGGGAGCGCGAACTTCAGTCCAGCTTGGACGCAATCGAGCGCCATCTGTCCCAGCTCAACCAGGCCCACCGCCGGGAGGCGCCGCATGAACCGGCCCCGCTGGCTCGATCCTGAACCCCTCGGCGACAGCAGCGAGGAGGCGCTGCAGACCGACGTCATGCGCTTTATGGCGATCCTCGGACTTTGTCTGACTGCAATCTTCGCCTTGGTGCAGAGCATCCCGCTGACCCCGGCCGACCCGAGGCCGGAGATCCAGTCCCCCGACCAATTGCGGCAGGAGGTCGAGGCCCTGCAGACCGAGGCCACCGCGCTACGCGCCGAATTGGCCCGGCTCCAGCACCTGGCCGCCAGCGCCCAAACCCAGGCCCAAGCCGGCGCGGACCGGGACGCCGCACTGCGCCGCCAAGCGGAGGCCGGATCCGAGGAACTGGCCCGGCTCGGCCGGGCCGTCGACCAACGCCGCCAAGCGCTGCAGCGTCTGGAGGCGGAACTCCGGGCTCGCGGCCGGACCCTGTCCGAGCTGCGCCGGGAAATCGACCGAGAGCGCCAGGCCCTGTCTCGGCTAAGCCGTGAGACCACAGCCGCCCGGGCCGCAATCGCCACTGCGCAGATCGAGGCGAACGCCGAACCCGAGGTAAAACCCCCGCCTGAGCCCAGCGTGGTGGCCCCGTCGAAGGAAGGCTTCAGCCTGCGGTTCGGGTCCGATGAGGCCCTGACGCGGCTGGTGCGTGACGGCCGGGTGAGCCTCTTCGCTCTAGCCCCGGCGCGGGCCTGGCGGCTGGAACTGGGCGTCGACGGGCCCCATTTCACTCCGGCCCAGGCCCCCCGGCGCTTCCATGAGATGACCCCGGAGAGCGTGCCGGGCGCTCTCGTCCGGGCCCTGCAGCGGGATCCGGGCATCCAGCGCCACGAACGTGTGACCTGGGCGGTGGCGCTACCGGACGATATCGCCCAGGCGATCCGCGAGGCCATGTCCGGGCTGCGCGGCGGCACCCTCCTGATCGGCGATGACGGTCGCGTGCGCGTCGAGGGACTCCGACGGTGAACCTCCATACCCTCATCCCGTTGCTCGTGACCGCCGTCGCGCTGCTACCAGGGTGCGCTAGCGCCCCACCACTCAGCGCCACCCAGGACCTGGACCAGTGGTTCGACCAGGAACTCGCCCCCTATTTGGAGCGGCAGCTCACCGAGAATCCGCGCTTTCGCGGGGAACCGGTAATGCTGGTGGCGCTGGCCGGGGCCGAGACCGATCCCCAACCGGACGGCCTCAATGTAGAAATCCGTCGGCGCCTGCGCGACCGCCTACTGGCCCGCCCGGGCGTGCACCTGGTGTGGCGGGCCGACGCCAAGCCTCTGCAACACCATCGCCGACTGACCCCTGCGGAGTGCCGGGAGCGCTCAGAGCCCCACTACCTGATTGGCCTGGAGAGCCAGCCCCAGGCGAGCGGCGAGCTGCGACTGAGCCTACGCGCGCAGGACCTCTCAGACCAGACCTGGGTGGCCGGCTTTGGCCTCGCCTGGCAGGGCCGCCCCGACGCCCGGGAGCGCACCCTGATCGGCCAACGTCAGAGCGAACAGTACCTGCGCGGCCTGCGCAGCCTGCCTTTCGAACGCGGGCAGGCCGACCTTGCGGCCCAGTACCTGGCACAGAACCTGAGCTGCCTGCTGCGCGAGCGCGGCATTGAGCAGCCGGTAATCCATGCCCGGCCCCTCGGCCAGGGCGTCCCCTGGCTCGACACCGCCTTCGATCTGGTCGGCAACTACCTGGGTCGCTATCCCGAGGTGCGGGTAAGCGACGACCCGGCTCGCGCCAGCCTGATCCTGGAGGGCGAGGTGCACCCGATCCAGGGCGACCTTCACCAGCTGTGGGCTCAACTGCGGGAGCCGGCCAGCGGCAGCCACCTGGCCGGCGCCGACACCGCGGCCTACGTGAGGCTGCCCCAAGCCGTCGCTACGGCGGTCCCCGAAGCTAAGATTCCACAGCCGACATCCACTGCGGCACCACCGTGGCCCTGGTCCCGGGCCGCGCCAGAACTCTCGCCCCTGCGGCTGCGCCCAGCCACCGGCGATGCCTGCGAAGGCCGGTCCGGGGCAGACGCCTGCTTCGGCCTGGAGCTGGAGCTGCCCACAGCCAGCCGGGTATTTCTCATCCAGCTCACGGGCAGCGGCGGGTTGGTAAGACTGTTTCCCTCCTACTGCGCGCCGCCGCTTCGGGAGCGAACCCTCGCCGGCGGGCGCCGCCGGCTGCGCTTCCCGCCCCAACTGCTGGCCGGCCGCGAGGGTTGGGAAGTCCAGGGGGTGTCGATCTTCTACGCCCTGGCCACCACCGGAGAAACTGGCGCCGAGCGGCTGCGCCGCCACGTGAACCGGCTGCCGGACCGCTGCGGACCCGGCCCGGAACCGGGCCTTCACGAGCCGGCGCTCGGAACCTGGCTGGACCGCCTGAACGCCCTGGTGGCGGAACCGGACAACCGCATCCACATGCAGGCACGGCGAGTCCGGTTCCCCGCCGTCCCCAGCTATAGCAAGCGCTAAGGCAGGAGTATGAGCATGATCTGGAAACTTCTAGGGGCCCTAAGCGGGGCCGCCTTGGTGGGACTCTGGTGGCTGCTGGTGCTGGAGCACCCGGTGCTGCAAACGCCGTCGGCAACCGCCGAAGGGCTGACCGGAGTCGAGGAAACGGTTGCACCGCAGCCAATGGGCCGCAACCTGGAAGGCCCGAGGCTCCCCCCCGCCGGCACCAGCTCGCAGCCGCCCGCGCCGCAGCCCAGCTCCCAGGTGCCGGTCGAATCTGCTGACCCACCCGCCGTTGGCGCCGCGCCAGCACAAGCCGGACCCACGCCGAACCAGGACGCGCCGGAATCTTCGTCTCCGCCCGGCTTCCCGCGGCTCGTTGCGGAGTCCACCCCCGTCGTCGCCACAACGGCGCGCAGCATAGCGGAACCTTCCTGGCATCCGCTTTGGAACCCGTTCCGCAGCCGGATCTCCGCCCAGGGCTTCGCCGACCATTTGAGCCGGCTCAGCGGCCGCCGGTTCAGCGTAGAGCACGAGGGCCCGGGCCAATACCGAGTGCACCTAGCCTACCAAGATGCGACCGACCTGCAGCTCGGGCTGGCCCTTGTCGAGGCGGTCAGCGGGCTGTCGCCGGAGGTCCCGCCATGAGCCGCCGGCCTTGGGCGGAGCTATTGCTCTGCGCACTGCTAGTCGCCGCTGCGAGCAGCGCCTGTGCCCGCAGCGCCCAGGCCTGGCAGGCGCTTTTGGCCCGGGCCGATGGGCTGCAGCCTGGCCAGACTTTCCCCTATATGGACTGCTTCCGCCAAGCCGCAACGGCCGAGCGCCTGCCCCTGGTGCTGCTGCTTGCCCTGGCCCGCGGCGAAAGCGACTTCCAGCCCCGGGCCCGTTCCAAGGCCGACGCCATTGGCATCATGCAGATCCAGTGGCCCCAGACCGCCCGCGATCTGGGCTTCAAACACCTCACCGACCTCTACGAACCCTGCGGCAATATCCGGGCCGGGGCCGGATACCTGCGCCGCCTGCTTGACCGCTACCAGGGCGACCTGCACCTGGCCCTCGCAGCCTATAACTACGGGCCCGGTCGCATCCCGGTCGGTGCCGAGCGCATCCCCAGCGGCGCCCAATGGTACAGCGCCTATATCCATCGCCACTTGGAGTATGTACTGGCCAGCCCCGGCGCGGGAACGGCCTTCTCCAACTACGACGGGGAGCAGAAACTGGAGCTGATCGTATTTGACCGCCCCTACCGCGCCGAGGCCTTCGCCGCGGCCCTGCGCAAGCGCGTGCCCGGATTGCGCCTGGAGTGGTACCGCACCCCGGGCCAGGGCTTCCGGGTGGTGCTGCTGTACCGGGACTCGGAGGAACTGGCAAAGGCGCGCAGACAGCTGCGGAAAGCGGGTTATACGGTCGGATGACGCGGGCGGGTTGCGGCATGCCTCGGCGAACGACCCAGAGGATCTCCACCCAGCTCCTGCTGTCGCCTAAGAGCCCGGGGGGCCTAGGGGAGTTTCACGACTACACCAGCGAGCTCAAATTTGAGCCGATCGTCTACGCCCGCGCAGGCCCGCGGTGGGGGTGCGAATCCGCACCCAGCCCTGAGCCAGCGCCCGGCACTATTTGAACAGATCTTCCGCCGCCTGGCGCCGCTGGTTCTCGGCACCGCCTTGAGCCTGGGCGCCGGCCTCCAGGCTGGGCTGAAACAGCTCGCAGTAGTTGGCCTTCTCTTTGTCCAGAATGCGCTCAACCATCGGTTCCCGGCATTCGTTGGGGCGCCCCGGGGCATACCAGCGGCAGTTTCGGCAGGACCGGGTGCTCTTGCCGCAGCCAGGGCAGGTGTTCTCCCGCGCCAGGTCAGCCCGCATCAGCCCATGGCCACAATGCCAGCATTTCCCCACCACTTGTTCGCTCATTGCCCTACCTCAGAATTTTACTTGAAGAACAGTTCGTATATTTATGTTTATAAACACTAAAGATACAAAAAATCAAGAACCGAAAGAAAGCGGCCTGGAAAATTTTGCGCGTTTGGAAACCGGCGGTTTCGGTCTTCGAGCATAGAGAAATTCGCTTCTACGGACCAGCCCCGCTTACTCGAAACAAACCTCAAGAAGTTCGCTTATCATCATGAAATATAATTCTTTTAACCAAGATCCATTTGCCAGAACTCGGCCGAGCCCAGGGCCGGGTCCAGCTCGTAGGGGCGAAAGCCGTGGGCCCGGTACAGAGCCTGGGCCGCGCGATTGCCCTGCAGCACCTCCAGGGTGAGCTTGCAGCAATCGAGTTCCTGTGCAATCGCCTCGACCCGCGCCAGCAGGGCGCGGCCAATGCCGCGGCCGCGCCAGGCTGGGAGCACCGCCAGGTCGTGGATATTCAGCAGAGGGCGGCAGGAAAAGGTGGAAAAGCCTTCGAAACAAGTGGCCAGTCCCACCGGGACCCCGTCCAGATAAGCGAGCAGGCTGAAGGCGCCTGGGATCTGGGACAAGCGGGCGGGCAACTCGGCGCGGGAGCGGGCCGGCAGGGGCTCGCCGCCACCCATGGGATCTCTGGCGTAGGCGTCGAGCAACGCCACCAGGGCCTCCGCCTGCCGGGGATCGGCATAATCGGCGCGGCAAATGCTCAGTTCAGAGGACATCGGAAGGGGGAGCGTTCCCGGCCTGGCCCCGGAGACAAAGTCCGCGCAGGCTGCAGCCATCGCAGCCGGGGCGCTTGCGGCAGGCCTCCTTGGCGTGGCGGACGACCAGGGCGTGGTACTCGTTGTACAAGGGGGCGTCGGGCCCAAGGGCCGCTTCGAATCCGGTGCGCAGGGTTTCGTAACCCTCGTCGCCGGCGATCAGGCCCAGGCGGGCCCAGATGCGGCGAGTATAGGCATCGATCACGAACACCGGGCGCTCGAAGGCATAGAGGAGCATATCGTCGGCGGTCTCCGGGCCCACCCCGTGCACCCTCAGCAGTTGGGTGCGCAGCTCAGCGGTGGGTCGGGCGGCCAGCGCACCCTCGCCGCCCTGCTCCAGCAGGAAACGGCAGAAACTCTGCAGGCGCCGGGCCTTGACATTGAAGTAACCGGCGGGGCGAATCAGCTCGGCCAGGGCCGCGGGCTCGGCAGCCGCTATCGGCTCCGGACGCAGCCAATCCGCGGCACGCAGATTGGCGATTGCCCGCTCGACATTGGGCCAGGCCGTGTTCTGGGTCAACACCGCCCCGACCATCACCTCGAAGCGGCTTTCCGCGGGCCACCATTTCTGGTGGCCATAGGCCCCTAGCAGAAGCTGATAAACCTGCCGCAGACGCAGCCCGGACAACCCCTTTTCAACGGCCACGGCGCTTCGGCGCCGGGCGCTGGCGCCAGACGTTTTGGCGCTTGGCCGGGCGCGGCCGGCGCTCGCCGGACCGGGCGGCGGCGACCTTGGGCCGCGGCGCCGGTGGCTGGAGGTCCACCCAGCGGTAGAGTTCCTTTAGGTCCGCGCCTTCAATCTCGCGCCAGCGCCCCTGGCGGGTGCGGTTGCCCAGCACCACATTCGCGAAGCGCACCCGAATCAGGCGGCTGACCCGTACCCCCACCGCTTCCCACATACGTCGTACCTCGCGTTGACGACCCTCGCGGATCACCACGTGATACCAGTGGTTGGCGCCGCTGCCACCGTTGTCGACGATATCCTCGAAACGGGCCGGGCCATCCTCCAACTCGATACCTTCTCGCAGCCGCTGCAGCATCTGATTATCGACCTTGCCCAACACCCGCACCGCATACTCCCGGTCGACGCTGTGGCTGGGATGCATCAGGCGGTTGGCCAGTTCACCGTCTGTGGTGAGCAGCAACAAGCCAGCGCTGTTGATATCGAGCCGGCCGACATTGATCCAGCGTCCCTGATCCAAGCGCGGCAGGTTCTGAAAGATCAACGGCCGGCCTTCGGGATCGGCGCGGCTGACCAATTCTCCTTCCGGTTTGTTGTAGGCGATCACCCGCTGCGCCGCCGGGGCCATGCGGCGCGCGGACAGGGGCTTGCCGTCGACGCGGATCTGGTCTTCCGGCTGCACCCGATCACCGAGCCGAGCCACCCGGCCATTGATCTCGATCCGACCATCGGCGATCCAACCCTCGATCTCCCGGCGCGAACCTAGGCCGGCATTGGCCAGGGCCTTCTGCAGGCGTTCGCCGGCGGCGGCTGGGGGTTTAATCATGCTCGGGCTCGCTCTCGTCGGCGTCGGAATGGGCCAAGGGAACCTGCACGGGCTCGGCCTCGTCCTGTTGCAGGTCAAGCTCCCGGTTGATGCTGTCGAAGTCGCGCAGTTCGGCCAGGGTCGGCAGTTGATCCAGGCTCTGCAAGCCGAAATAATCGAGAAATTCCCGGGTGGTGGCATACAACGCCGGTCTTCCCGGCACGTCGCGGTGCCCAACCACCCTCACCCACTCCCGCTCCAGCAGGGTCTTGACGATACTGCTGCTGACGCTGACGCCCCGGATGTCTTCGATCTCGGCCCGGGTCACTGGCTGACGGTAGGCGATCAGGGCCAGGGTCTCCATAAGGGCCCGGGAGTAGCGGGCGGGCTTTTCCTCCCACAGGCGCGAAACCCAGGGCGCATAGTCCGCCCGCACCTGGATGCGGAACCCGCTGGCCACCTCGCACAGTTCCATGCCGCGACCGGCGTACTCCTCGCTAAGGGTTTGCAGGGCCTGGCGGATCTGGCGGCGCTCCGGCTGCTCCGGTTCGGGAAACAGGGCCATTAGCTGTTCCAGGCTCAGCGGCCGGCCGGCCGCAAGCAGGGCCGCTTCGACGATCTGCTTGACCTGGAGTGCCTGGGTGTTGAATTCGATGACTTCTCCCATTTCCACTCTAAGCCACTAATTCAATATAAATTTGGAAAACAAAAAACCCCACTCGGGAGCGGGGTTGAGTCGGGGGCACAAAGTTTTCAGCGTCGACTGCCCCGAAGTATATCAGCTTTCACGCGCTTTGCACCTCGATCTGCGTTGAGCCTCCCGCCATAGTCCTAAGGCCGCCCACCAGCCGTCGGAGGCGTCAGATAGGCGTTCGGGGGAGATACCCCCCCGTTCGAGAACCATCGCTGGATCAGCCTGCTCTCAATGCTTGTGCTCGGGATAATACCCGGAGAGGGCTTCGATGCTTTCCTTCAGTGCTTGCGCATAATTCATGTCGGCGTTCTGCTTGGCCTTCATCGCTGCGATGATCACCGCATGGTGCTTGATCAGCCGGTCGGCATAATCCTCTTGATCCGGTTTGACTCTCTGGGTCAGAAAATAGTCGCTGATGGTCGCGATAACCTTCTGCGCATGTAGCTCTTTGTTCATTACCCAGCGCACCAGTTGATTCTGCGATTGTGGATCCGACTTGCCGGAGACCTCAGCAATCAACTTGACCGATTTCTCGACCGTGGCCGCGTCCTCTAGCATCGCCTGAACGCGAGCGTGATCATCATAAATCCCGCAGGGGATCTGACAGTGGGCCTGGATTGATTGCGGCAACACCAGAACCAAACCCGTTACCGCGAAAGCAATTGCGAAAAAAGCGTTTTTCAGTGGATACAGCATCGTTTTCTC
Source organism: uncultured Gammaproteobacteria bacterium (assembly GCA_963753615.1). GTDB lineage: Bacteria > Pseudomonadota > Gammaproteobacteria > Chromatiales > Chromatiaceae > CAVWCW01. The sequence continues at coordinate 118,472 of CAVWCW010000003.1, read as the reverse complement.
CATCGGTTAGGTAAACTTGCGGGGCGCTACGCCCCCCGATATCAATCGTCGCAAGCGTTGAGAAATGAATACTTTCCAATCGGATTTTAGAAAGCCTCGCAAAAAAAGGCCAGAGCCGGCCGACTCAGCGGCCCGTCATTCCTGCGGCCCGGCCACCGCCTTGACATGAATCGGCCCGAAGGCCTCGGCCTGAACCAGTTCCAGCAGCGATTCCTTGATCAACTCCAGCACCGCAAGAAAGGTGACCACAACGCCCAGGCGACCTTCTTCGATCGTAAAAAGCTGGGTAAATTCGGTGAAGCCCTCGCTGGAGACCGCTTCGAGTACCCGCGACATGCGTTCGCGCACCGACAGGGGCTCGCGCTCGATGCGATGGTGGGTGAACATCTCCGCCCTGCGCAGCACGTCCTGCATCGCCAGAAGGACCTCGTCCAGGCTGACATCGGGCGGCGGCCGGTGCACCAGCTTGTCCGGAAACTCGGCGTAGGTCTGAAACAGGTCTCGGTGCAGCCGCGGCAGGGCATCTAGGTCTTCCGCCGCCTGCTTGTAACGCTCGTACTCCTGCAACCGGCGGATCAGTTCCGCGCGCGGGTCTTCCTCGTCTTCATCGGCACTCGCGGGACGCGGCAACAGCATGCGGGATTTGATCTCGGCCAGCATCGCGGCCATCACCAGATACTCGGCAGCCAGTTCCAGGCGCAGGCCCTTCATCAGCTCGACATACACCATGTACTGCCGGGTGATCTCGGCGATCGGAATGTCGAGGATGTCGAGATTCTGCCGCTTGATCAGGTACAGCAGCAGGTCCAGCGGTCCTTCGAAGGCCTCTAGGATCACCTCCAGGGCGTCGGGCGGAATATAGAGGTCCTTGGGCAGGGTCACCACCGGTTCGCCACGGACGATGGCGAAGGGCATTTCCTCCTGCTGGGGGTGTTCCTCGGGGTGCCGGTGCATGGGCTAGTCCGGGACCTCGTAGTGCAGCGACATGGCGCTGCGCACTTCGTCCATGGTCTGCCCGGCCACCGCCCGGGCGCGCTTCGCAGCCGGCCTCGACGATCTGTCGTACCAGCCGGGGCTGGGCCTCGTACTCGCGAGCCCGCTCCTGGATCGGGCCGATCTCGGCCAATACGGCGTCGATTACCGGCTGCTTGCATTCGATACAGCCGATCCCTGCGGAACGGCATCCGGCCTGCACCCAATCGCGCACCTCGTCGCTGGAGTAGATCCTGTGAAACTGCCACACCGGGCATAGATCCGGGTCGCCGGGGTCGTCGCGGCGCACCCGGTTGGTGTCGGTGGGCATGGTTCGCAGGGCCTTTTCGACCCGCGCCGGCTCGTCGCGCAGGGAGATGGTATTGCCGTAGGACTTGGACATCTTCTGGCCGTCCAGCCCCGGCATCTTCGAGGCCTTGGTGAGCAGGGGCTGGGGCTCCGGCAGGATCACCCTGACCGCCCCCTTCCAGATAGCCGAACAGGCGCTCGCGTTCGGCCTCGCCGATGTTCTGCTGGCTTGCGAGCAGGGCCCGGGCATCGGCCAGGGCCTGCTGGTCGCCCTGTTCCTGATAGGCCCGGCGCATGCGCTCGAAGGCCTTGGCGTTCTTCTTGCCCATCTTCTTGGCCGCCTGTTCGGCCTTGGCTTCGAAGTCGGGCTCGCGCCCGTACAGGTGATTGAAGCGACGGGCGATCTCACGGGTCAGCTCGACGTGGGCCACCTGGTCTTCGCCCACCGGCACCTGGCCGGCCTTGTAGATCAGGATGTCGGCGCTCTGCAGCAGCGGGTACCCGAGGAAACCGTAGGTGGCGAGGTCCTTTTGCTTGAGCTTTTCCTGCTGGTCCTTGTAACTGGGCACCCGTTCCAGCCAGCCCAGGGGACAGAGCATCGACAGCAGCAGATGCAGCTCGGCGTGCTCGGGCACCCGGGACTGGATAAACAGGGTGGCCCGGTCCGGGTCGATGCCGGCCGCCAGCCAGTCGATCACCATGTCCCAGACGCTCTCGGGGACGATGGACGGATCTTCATAGTGGGTGGTCAAGGCATGCCAGTCGGCGACGAAGAAGTAGCAGTCGTACTCGTGCTGGAGACGAATCCAGTTCTGCAGCACGCCGTGGTAATGGCCCAGATGCAGGCGCCCGGTAGGACGCATGCCGGAGAGTACGCTCGAGTGCTGCTTGGGTACGGAGTTCAAGCCGGGGTTCCTCGTCTACTTAAAGATTCTTGGTTAGGCATGTTAGCGGCTAGAGGCCCACCAGGCCGGCAGCCAGGGACTGCAGCCCCTCCACCGCGGGCCACATCAGCTTGCCGAGCAGGCCGGTGACCAGCAGCCCGAGCACAATGAACAGCCCGTAGGGCTCACTGCGGCTGAAGATCAGGGCCAACTTGGGCGGCAGCAGAGAAGCCAGGATGCGGCCACCGTCCAGGGGCAGAATGGGGAGCAGGTTGAGCACCATAAGGATGGCGTTAATCAGCACCCCGGCACTGCCCATATAGATCAGCGGCATGGCGATCCACTCCGAGTTGTCGACCAGCAGGCTGGCAAGTTTTATCACCAACGCCCAGATCAACATCATCACCAAGTTGGCGGCGGGGCCGGCAAGGGCGACCAGGGCCATGTCCCGGCGCGGCTGGCGCAGGTTCTTCCAGGTTACCGGGACCGGCTTGGCCCAACCAAACAGGAAGCCGGTGAGCAGGAAGGTACCCAGGGGCACCAACAGAGTACCGACCGGATCGATGTGGCGGATCGGGTTCAGGGTGACTCGCCCGAGCATGCGGGCGGTGGCATCGCCAAGGCGCCCCGCCATCCAGCCGTGGGCCACCTCGTGCACGGTGATGGCGAACAGCACCGGCAGCACCAGCACGCTGACTTGTTGTAAGGTGGTCAGATCGTTCATCGGTAGAGTATAGCGGCCGCCACGGGGGGGGACCGTCACGCCTCCAGCAGACTCACGTCACCCTTGCCGGCGCGCGCCACCTCGGGCGCCTCGCCGGTCATGTCCACCACGCTGGTGGCTTCCAGGCCGCAGTAGCCGCCGTCGATCACCAGGTCGACGGAGTGGTCGAGCAGCTCGCGCATCTCGTAGGGGTCGGTCAGGGGCTGGTCGTCGCCCGGGAGGATCAGGGTGCTGCTCATCAGAGGTTCACCCAGTTCCGCCAGCAGGTCCTGGCTGATGCGGTTGTCCGGCACCCGGATGCCGATGGTCTTGCGCTTGGGGTGCTGCAGCCGGCGCGGCACCTGCTTGGTAGCCTTGTGGATAAAGGTGTAGGCGCCCGGGGTCAGGCTCCTGAGCAGCCGGTAGTCTCGATTGTCGACCCGCGCATAGGTGGCAATCTCCGAAAGGTCGCGGCACACCAGGGTAAAGTTGTGGCTATCGTCGACCTGGCGGATGCGCCGGATGCGGTCCATCGCCGCCTTGTCGCCGATAAGGCACCCCAGGGCATAGCTGGAATCGGTGGGATAGACGATCACCCCACCGTCGCGCACGATCTCCACGGTTCGGCGGATCAGGCGAACCTGGGGGTTGTCGGGATGAATCTGAAAGAACTGCGCCATTGCCTGCCGTGCTAATTATTGAGGTCCAGCCGGGGCCGGCCAGTCCGCCCATACCGGGGTGCAGCCCTCCGGAATGGGCCGCATCCGCCCAAGCTCCAGCCAGGGGTGCTCGGGGCCGTGATAATCGGAGCCGACTGAGGCCAGCAGCCCCAGATCCCGGGCGTGCCGGCCCATCACGAAGCAGTCGTCCCGGCTGTGGCTGCCGGAGACCACCTCCAGAGCCGCACCCCCGAGTTCCCGGAACTCGCCCAGCAGGCGCAGGCGCTTGCTGCGGGTCATCTTATAGCGGGCCGGATGGGCAACCACTGCTTGGCCGCCGGCGGCGTGAATCCAGCCGAGGGCCTGCTCCAGGCTGGCCCATTCCCCGGGCACATGGCCCGGCTTGCCGGCCACCAGATAATGTTTGAATACCTTACGCACGTCGTCGAAATGGCCAAGGTCGACCAGGTAACGGGCGAAATGGGTGCGGCTGATCAGCCTTCCGTTGGAACGCGCCCGGGCCCCCTCGAAGGCACCGTCGATGCCGGACCGGGCCAAGCGGCGGCCAATTTCCTCGGCCCGCCAGTCGCGAAAGTTGCGCAGCTCCGCCAGCCCAGTCTTGAGTTCCAACTGTTCGGGGTCAATCTGCAAACCTACAATATGCACCGTTTGGCGGTTCCAACTGACCGAGATTTCGACCCCGGGCACCAGCCGGATGCCGGCGTCATCCGCAGCCCGGCTCGCCTCGGCCAGGCCCTCGGTGATATCGTGGTCGGTGAGCGCCAGGACTTGGACCCCGGCGGCGGCTGCACGCCGCACCAGTTCGCGCGGCGCCAAGGTGCCGTCGGAAGCGGTGGAATGACTATGTAGATCGTACTTGCTCGGCATCGGGGCATTGTACCCCAAGACGCGTTAGAATGACGCGGTTAACCCGTAGCCACGCCGGCCGCTAGCCCCAGGGCGGCGGGCTGGAGAAGCGAACCCCTGGTACCAGAATGCTGTGCCGATGAAGATCCCACCTGCCGAAATCGCCTCGATCCGCGAGCGCCTGGATGGAGCCGCCCGGGAGTTGCTGGACGCTTGGGATGACGACGGACCGGACGCGCCCGCTACGGCCGAGGACCCCCCCGAGCTGGTATACAACGCCATGGAGCAACTCCTGGACCTGCTCCAGGTGTACGAAAATCAGGGCCCGGAGCCCGGTCCCTGCTACGAGGGCGAGCAGATCCGGCCCCTGAGCGGGCACGAGCTCTCCGAGCTCGGCAACTACGGGCTCGAACTACTCAGTCGCCTGGCGCGACTGGCCCACGGCCAGGGCCTCGGCGAGGCGAGCGCGGAGCTGGAGTTGCTTGCCTTTCCGCTGGGACTCTGGCTGGCGCGCAACGACGGCGAGATCACCAGCCTGGAACCGGTAGTCAACGGCCTTGCCAAGCTGGCCAACCGTAGCCAGGACCCGGTCTATCTGGAGCAGCTGTGCATGCAGATCGGTGAGCTGGTGGAGGCGGTCAGCCCCAGCATCAGCGAGGACCTGAACCGCTCCAACCTGGCTCGGCCCTGGCGCGTGCTGTTGCTCAATTGGGGCATAGTCGCCACCCGCAGCCTTCGCCCAGCCCTGATGCGCGACGCCTTCGACCGCCTGTTGGAGTACCTGCCTGAGGATGCTTCCGGCTTCTTCCGCGAAGGGATGGGCCAGATGGACGCGCTCGACTACCCGCCCCACGTGCGGGAAGTTATGGAGACCTACTTCGAGACCTGGAGTCTGAAAAAGACCCTGCACTGAGCCGCCTCGGCACTTGAGAAACCGATGAAATTCCTCGCCGACTTTTTCCCTATCCTGCTGTTTTTCATTGCCTACAAGTTATACGGCATCTATGCGGCGACCGCGGTGGCGATCGCCGCCTCCCTGCTCCAGGTGGGCTGGCACTGGCTGCGTACCCGCAAGGTCGAGACCATGCACCTGGTGACCCTGGGCATCCTGGTGGTGTTCGGCGGCCTGACCATCGCCTTGCAAGACCGAGCCTTTATCATGTGGAAGCCCTCGGTTGTCAATTGGCTGTTCGCAGCGGTCTTCTTCGGCAGCCAGTTCGTCGGCGACAAGCCCCTGATCGAGCGGATGATGAGCCACGCCATCGAGGTCCCGGCCCCCATCTGGCGGCGCCTCAATCACCTCTGGGTGCTGTTCTTTCTGGCCATGGGCGGCGCCAATCTGTACGTGGCGAACCAATTCTTCATCAGCGAGAGCGCCCTGCTCGGCGCAAGCGGTCTCAGCGAAATCGACTTCGAGCAGTGCGCGGCCCTGTTCAACGACGAACTGCTCGCCCTGTGCGAAACCGCCCGCGCTCGGGAGGAGACCTGGGTCAACTTCAAGCTGTTCGGCATGATGGGGCTTACCTTCGCGTTCGTGATCGCGCAGGCCTTTTACCTGGCGCGCCATGTACGCGACGACGAGGCGGAAGAAGCAGCTTAAGCAAGCGCCGATTTAGCACCCTTCCCGCATATTTCACCAAGCCGCCAAGCGGCTGCTCATAAGCGACAGGGTATTCGAGACCCTGCGTATGACCGCGGTGGCGCTTCCGCGGCACCGCCCCGCATGGTAGCCAATCCCGGGTAATGCTATATTCCGTGCACCGTTCGTGAGCGCGCACGATGATTCGCTTCTTCCTGCTGTTTCTCCTGCTGCAAGGCCTGATGTTCACCGCCGAGCTGACGCGTCCGGTGCAGCAGCACTTGGTGATCCCCTTCACCGAGAGCATCGCCAGGACCAGCGCCTGGCTGATTCAGCGCTTCGACGACCGAGTGCATACCTACGGGGTCGTCATCCGCGACCTGGATAGCGGCTTTGCAGTGTCCATCCAGGCCGGCTGCAACGGAGTGGAGGCCATCATCGTGCTGGTCGCCGCCATACTTGCCTTTCCCGCCCCCTGGCGCCATCGGCTGACCGGGATCGCGGTCGGCTTCCTTGCCGTGCAGGCGATGAACCTGCTGCGCATCATTTCCCTGTTCTACCTCGGCCAGTGGAACCGCACCGCCTTCGAGTGGGGGCATCTCTATATCTGGCAGGCCTTGATCATGCTCGACGTGCTCATCGTGTTCCTGATCTGGCTCCGGTTCCTGCCGCGCCCGATCCCTGCTGAGGCCCCCAAGGGTGCTTCGTAGCCCCGTCAGTCGTTTCTTCCTGGCGGTGGCGATCTGGCTGCCGCTGTGCTTCGGCGCCTGGTACTACATGGCCATCGTCCTCACCTGGCCGCTGACCAATCTGGTGCACTGGCTGATGACCGGACTGCTGCCGGATGCCATCGCGGAGGTGGGGCAGCAAGGCTACCGGCTCGAGGTAGTCACCCACTTCCCGCCACCGCCGCAGCCAGGGATGCCTCAAGTGCCGACCGGGGAACTGGCGTTCGAACTCAACCCGCTGATCTACGGGTACTCCTTCCCCCTGTATACCGCCCTCACGCTGGCCACCCCCGATCGGGACAACCGCAACTGGTGGCGCTGGTTCACCGGCCTGGCGCTGTTGCTCTTGCTGCAGGCCTGGGGAGTCGGTTTCGACATTCTCAAGACCCTGGCCTTCGACTTGGGCCCCGAGATCGGCGCCAGACTCGACCTCGCCCCCTGGCAGAGGGAGGCCACCGCGCTCGGCTATCAGTTCGGCACTCTGGTGCTGCCGGCAGTCGGACCGGCGGTACTCTGGCTCGGCCAGCACCGAAGCTTCGTGGCGGACCTGGCCCCGGGCATGGCCGAGCGCCTCGCGCCGCCCCGCAACCAGGATTAACGCGGCAGGTCGCGCTGGTCATGCCCCCGATCGAACTCCACTGGTCGCTCCAGGCGGGCTACCCCATCGTCACCAGTCTGCTGGGGCTGCCTTTGTTGACGGCGGTGTGGATGCTGGTCTTTGGACGTGCACGCCGCCTGGCTGGGCCGGCATTGGCCACCGCCCTGTTGCAGCTAGGCCTGGCCCTGGACCTCTACCGCCGCTTCGACCCGGAATTAGCCGCGCGCCAATTCGCAGAATGGCGGAACCTGCCGGGCCCTCTGGACTACCACGTCGGGGTCATAGCCCCGGGCCAGATTCTGATCCCCGGCATTGCCCTGCTCGGACTGCTGCTGGTACTGCTCGGACTTCGCCCCGGACGCCGCTGGAACAGAGGCAGGTTCGCCTGCCTGTTCGCGTTGGAGGCCGCCGTGCTGTTTCTGATCGCGGGCCCGCGATTGGTCTAGTCAGCACATTGCACCAAGCCACCAGGCGGCTGCGGATAAGCGAGTGAAAATTCGAGACCCTGAATAGGACCGCGGGGCTGGTGCAATCGCCGGAACGGCGCCGCATGATCCTGCGTCCGCCTTTCCTAACGCGAAACGGCCTGCTCGTTCTGTTCGCTCAACGCGAACTTCCAGTGTTGGAATACCGGGTGCTCTTCGTAGGCCTTTTCCGCGACATACCGAAGCACCCCGGCGAGGCGAAAGAACTGTACCACCGAGTCGATCCGGAAGACCTCCCTGCCCCCGCCGTCGAAGAACACCAGGGTCGGTGTATAAAAGAGTTCGAGTTCCGCCGCCCAATCAAAGGGTGTCAGGCGGCGACCGTCCGGCGTCAGCACCGGGGTGTCCCGATCCCACAGATTTAGCTGTACCACCTCGAAATCTTCGAATCGCTCACGCACCACCGGATCTTGCAGCGGCTCGCTGTGCAACACCTCGCAGGCGTGGCATTGCGGTTGCTCGAAGATCACAGCCAGCGGCTGGCCGGCGGGGAAGCGGCTCCGACCGAGCGCGAAGGGGGGAGTCTCGAACAGGGGGTCGGAAATCAACGCTTCGTCGTCGAACAACGGCGGTGCATCGGCTCGGGCCAGGTAATCCCGGAACGACATCGCCTGGTAATGGGCGTCGGCGACGTACTCCAAGGCGGCCAACACCTTATAGGCCGGATAGAACCCACGCAAGGCGAGCGCCTTCTGTCCGTCTTTGCCGTAGAAGATCAATGTCGGGGTAAACTGGGCCTGCTCGCGGATGGAGAACTCTTTGACGCTCATCGTCTCGCCGTCCGGCGCGGTGAGATCGCGGATATCGTGTATGCTGATACCGACGATATCGAAATGCCGCACCAGGTATTCGGTAAGGTCCGGCTTGGAGAGGATTTCTCGCAGGATCAACTTGCAATAGGCGCAATGGGCTTGCCCGAAATAAACGATCAGCCCGGATTTTCCGTTTTCCAGCGCTTCCGCTAAATCTTCATCGAGATCGAGAAAGCTCTCCTTGAACCAAGGCGGATGAGCGCCGTCATAGTCGGTCGGGCGATCGTCGAAGGAGTATACAGGCCCGGATTCGTCGGCTCGTGCAACGGCTTCGCCGATCATGCCAAGCAACGCGATCAGGCCGGCGATACCGGCGATTAAGGTGTTTCGGTTCATCACGGCCTGCACCCGACTTCAACACTTCCGCGCCACCGAGGGCCCACGGTCAGAACCCGGCGCAAAGATCCATGCCGTCCGAGTATTCAATACAGCGGGAGCAACGGGCCGGCGACAAGGCAACATCAGTGTCCGTCCACCGCCACAGCCGGGCGATCCTTCGTCGGGCATGGTCGCCCCACGACCGCGGGATACCGCGCGTTGGGAGGATTCGGGTTTCAGAATCCGGACACTCGTGTCGCGCTTTACTCCCCGCCAAGGAGACGCTGAAAAAGCCCTCCCTGGCGTTTTGCAGCACGGCTTTCGAAAACGCGGTTTCCGAAAGCCTTCATTTTCAGGCGCTTGGACACCTGAAAATGGCGGGCCATCCTGCCCCGCGCGGGAACCGCGATTAATCAGCGTTTCCCTAAGCATAGCAGGGAAGATGCTCTCCCCCAATCGCGACGCCATTCGGTAGAGATCGGTCACGACAGGGCCGTCACAAATTTCGTCAATTGCCTCCCTTGCCCGAGCGACACCCACATGAAATCATATGCAGGGTGAAGCTGGCCAACCCTCGGCATAAAAGGTATCCGCATCGATCACCGAGCGCTCAGACTCAGACCGCTCTTCCTGCACATGAATAAAGAGCGGATTCAGTTGGCTGTTGCGTCGGGAATTGAGTCAATTCGGGGGGTCTCCACCGCGCTACCTGGCCGGCGGCGCGCGCTGAAGAATGAAGAATAATGATGCTTTGTATCCCGGGCGATTTGCCCGAAGGTTCTGACCGGAGTTAAAGCGATATGGAACTCACCACTTTCGAAAAGCAGCGGACCGGCCTGGTGGAATTTCTGATCGTGCTGATCATGATGTTCCTCGGCTTAATCAGTTTTCTGGCTTACGAAACGATACCCGGTTACCTCATTCCGGGATTGGTAGTTCTCGCGCTGCTGACCTGCCTGTACGTGCTGACCAGGGAAAGACACCTGAGGAAGCTCGAAGCGAACCTCATCCGGGAACTCCTCGCGAAGAATAGGAAAATCGACCGAATGGGGCACGAACTCGAGGACGAGCGCCACGAACTGAAGCACGAGAAAGGCAAAGCGGCCGAGATCGAGGGACTGTTGTCCGAGATCAGCAGTCTGTATCGCGCAATCAGTGCGGTGAACACCGAAGAGGACGACGACAAGGTCGCTGGGGCCGTGTTGCGAGCCGCCCTGAAACTGGTCGGGGGTAACCGCGGTTCCATAATGCTGCTGGATAACCGCAGGGAGCATCTGTACATTGCCAGCGCTCTCGGACTGCCCGAGGAGATCGTGAGCGTGACGCTGCAGAGAGTCGGGGAGGGAGTTGCCGGGTGGGTAGCCGAGAGCGGTGAGTCTGTGCTGCTCAACACCGATGCCCAGGGCGACCAGCGTTTCGTCAGCCCCAATGCCTTGAGCGCCCAAGTGCGGTGCGCAATGTGTGTTCCCCTGAAGTTCAAGAACGCAGTGATCGGCGTGATGAATCTGGGCTCCACCGAGGAGCCATGCGAGTTTACCGACATCGATATGCGACGGGCGACCATTTTCGGAGAGCATGCCTCCGTATCGATCATGAACGCCCGTCTGATGCTGTCGCTGGCAAACAAAAAGGACTCGACGACCTTGGCGGAGCCAGCGGCGGGTTGAGATCCAGCGCCCCTGCCCGGCGCCGCCAACCTCGGGGTTTCTGCTTGGGCACGGGGCGCAGCCTCGGGGAGCATTCCCTGCCCGTTTTTGCGCCGGCACCAACTACCCCGTTGCCCGTCATTCCGCAGAGACCGGATTGACTGTTCGCCCGCTCCCCCTTGACCCTAAAGCTTCGGCCGATAACGCCTTTAGCGGTTCCCACCGGCCCGCTTTCCTGCAACAATCCGCTGATGTCAGAAACCATTGCCGATACCAACCGGGTCGCAGCGGCGTGCCGACCTGGCGCAGCGTTTTCTGGCCCTGATGCCAGCCGACTCGGTGTTGAGCCGGAACGAAGAGCTACGGCCCTACGAGTGCGACGGCCTGTCTGCCTACCGCCAAGTGCCGCTGCTCGTGCTGCTGCCAGAAACGGTGGAGCAGGTGCAGGCCGCAATGCGCCTGTGCCGGGACCAGGGGGTGCCGGTGGTCGCCCGAGGGGCCGGAACCGGGCTCTCGGGAGGCGCGCTGCCTCACGAAGACGGCGTGCTGCTCAGCCTGGCCAAGTTCAGCCGCATCCTGGAACTGGACTCGGCCAATTGCCGCGCGCGGGTCCAGCCGGGGGTGCGCAATCTCGCCATCAGCGAGGCGGCCCGGCCGCATGGGCTCTATTATGCGCCCGACCCCTCGTCCCAGATCGCCTGCACCATCGGCGGCAATGTGGCGGAGAACGCCGGTGGCGTGCATTGCCTGAAGTACGGGCTGACCGTGCACAACCTGCTGGAGGTGACGCTGGTCAGCATCGACGGCGAGCTGCTGCGCTTCGGCGGCGGCGGGCTCGACAGCCCGGGCTTCGACCTGTTGGCCCTTATCACCGGCTCCGAGGGCATGCTCGGGGTAGTGGTGGAGGTGGTGGTCAAGCTGCTGCCGATCCCGGAACGGGCCCAAGCGGTGCTGGCGGCCTTCGACGATGTCGAACAGGCCGGCCAGGCGGTAGCCGACATCATCGCCCAGGGGGTGCTGCCGGCCGGGTTGGAGATGATGGACAACCCCTCCCTGCGCGCGGCCGAGGACTTCGTGCACGCCGGCTATCCGGTGGATGCCGCCGCGGTCCTGTTGTGCGAGGTGGACGGCACCAACCAGGAGGTGTCGGAACAGATCATGCGGGTGCGCGAACTCCTGCTGGCCTCGGGAGCCACGGAGGTCCGCACCGCCCATGACGAGGCCGAACGGCTGCGTTTCTGGGCCGGCCGCAAGGCGGCGTTTCCCGCGGTTGGGCGCATCTCGCCCGACTACTACTGCATGGACGGCACCATTCCGCGCAAGCACCTGGCGGCGGTTCTAAAGGAGATGGAGCGCATGTCCGAACACTACGGGCTGCGGGTGGCCAATGTATTCCACGCCGGCGACGGCAATCTGCACCCGCTGATCCTTTACGATGCCAACCAGCCCGGCGAGTTGGAAAAAGCAGAGGAATTCGGCGGCAAGATCCTCGAACTGTGCGTGCAGGTAGGGGGAACCATCACCGGCGAGCACGGCGTGGGGCTGGAGAAAATCAACCAGATGTGTGTGCAGTTTCCGACCCCGGAGCTGGAGACCTTCCACGCGCTCAAGGCCGCGTTCGATCCCGAGGGCCTGCTAAACCCGGGCAAGGCGATCCCCACCCTGCAGCGTTGCGCCGAGTTCGGCGCCATGCACGTGCACCATGGGGAACTGAAATTCCCGGAACTAGAGCGCTTCTGAACCGCCCCCTGTTATCGTCTATGACCGATCGAGACCTCAGCCAAGCGATCCAGCAACAGGTGCAGCAGGCCGCCGCCGCAGGCAGCGCCCTGTGCATTCGCGGCGGCGGCAGCAAGGCTTTTTTTGGGCGCATGCCCCGCGGCGAGCCCCTGGAAATGGCCGGCCACCGCGGCATTCTCAGCTACGAGCCCTCGGAGCTGGTGCTAACCGCCCGGGCCGGCACACCGCTGGAAGAGATCGAGCAGGCGTTGGCGGAACAGGGTCAAATGCTGGCCTTCGAGCCGCCCCACTTCGGCCCTGGCGCCACCATCGGCGGCGCCGTGGCAAGCGGGCTGGCCGGTCCGCGCCGGCCCTGGGGCGGCGCCCCGCGGGACCTGTTGCTGGGGGTGCGGCTGATCGATGGCCATGGCCGCAACCTGAAGTTCGGCGGCCAGGTGATGAAGAACGTCGCCGGTTATGATGTCTCACGTCTGATGGCGGGGGCCCTGGGCTGCCTTGGCGTGCTGCTGGAGGTCTCGCTGAAAGTGCTGCCGCGCCCGCCCCAGGAGCAGAGCCTGGTGCTCGAATTGGAGCGCGCTGAGGCGCTTGCGCTGATGCGCCAATTGGCGGGCGAGCCCTTGCCCCTGACCGGCGCCTGCTACCTGGAACGCCGGCTGTGTCTGCGGCTGGGGGCGGGCGAGGCCCTGTTTCAGGCCACCGCCGAACGCCTGGGCGCCGAACCCTTGGCTGACGGGGAAGCGTTCTGGCGCGACCTGCGGGACCATCGGTTGGCCGTATTCCAGACCGGCGCCCCCGTGTGGCGCCTGTCCGTGCCGCCCGCCAGCCCGGACCCGGAACTTCCCGGCACCAGTGTCCTGGACTGGGCCGGAGCCCAACGATGGTTCCTCACCGACGCCCCGGCCGAACGGGTCCGCGCTCGGGCGGCCGAAGCGGGGGGCCACGCGAGCCTGTTCCGCGGCGGCGACCGTGAAGGCGAGGTGTTCCATCCCCTCGAGCCCGCGGTGGCCGCCCTCCACCGGCGGCTGAAACAGGTTTTCGACCCCCAGGGCTTGTTCAATCCCGGGCGCATGTACGCCGATTTTTAGGGCCGGCCGGCCCTTGGCAAGCGCTCACCGAGCCGTCTCCGCCAGCAGCTGACCGGCGAATACTCCAGGATTACCCTGGGTATCATTCATAATAATTTCAGCATTCTGCGCAACATTAATATGCCTCGGCTGTGATGAAAATTCATGCCGACTCATTTGTAAATCGGTAACGACAACGACCCGGAGGGCGATCCCATGAGCGCGGTCCTGGTAACGGACGCCTCCAACGGCACCCTTAACCTGGCCCCCAATGGCCGCTTCAGCTATGACCCGGACGGGCGTCGCCGCGGCCGACGAGGTGTCCATCAACTCCACCAGCGCCAACGGCCTGCTGCCGATAGACCCTGTGCCGGAGTTGGGCCCGGTCAGCAACGCCAATTAGACCCTGCTCGCCATCAACGACCTCGGCATGCACTGCAGCGACCTGGACACGCGTATCTCCAGCATCTTGCCGCCGTTCAACGTGCTGCATGCCCAGGTGGTTCGGCGCGGCACCACGGGGCTGCCGCAGATCCTGGGCGAGGGCCAGGAGGAACTCTGCAATTCGGCCGCCTCCAACCCGGACGACCCCGCGATCGCCAAGGCCGCCAGTGGTCAGGCCTTGTCCTCGGTCGTCAACGGCGAAGTGTTCAAGACCAACTTCTGGGACCTCGCCTCCCAGGCCTATGGGCCTTGCTATCCGCCGGGCATCCTGGATGCGTTCTACGACCCCAACAATCCCGACAACAATGTTGATATCGGCCTGCCGGTACCCGATGTCGAGCGGTTGTATCTGGGCGACGGCCAACTGCAGGCGATACAGCAGGCAATGCCGGGGCTGAACAACCCCTAGGTGCTCAACGAGCCCCAGCTTTTCGAGGAACACATCACCGATCTGCCGTTCTTCGTCAACCCGGCCTTCCAGTTCGGCTGTGTGGCCACAGACGTGAACTGGTTCGAGGCAGCGGGCGTGCCCATCGCGGCGTCCGACGACTTCGGGCGGGAAAATCCCTATCCGCTAATGAAGGTGGAGGCCCACGTGGGTGGTAACGCGGTCGCCACTTTGGACACGGTGATGCCGATATCCGGCGAGGCCGAGTGCCAGATCTGCCACCAGCCGACCGATGCGTCGCTGCCGCTGGGCAACAACGGTCCGCATGGCATGCATGCCATCTCCGGCCTGCAGTTCAGCAGTCCGGACTTCCTGCCGGACGACCGCTGGAACCAGCGGCATCGGAACTACCGCGACCAGGGACCGAGCTGCGAGTCCTGCCAGGGCGCCGATGTGAGGGGAACTGTGCTCTCGCGCACCGCCGAGGACCGGACCGTGCGCTGCAAGGACAGAAGGGGTAGCCTGCCGGGCTGCGCCGCCGGCAACCCGACCGCGATCATTCCCAAGGGCGCCCCCGTGGGCTGCGGCCTCTGCCACCGGCAGAAGTAACAAAAGGAAACGGGTCACGCGCAAAGCCTGACCCGTCATTGCAATGGGGCGGCAGGAATGTGCCGCCCTTTTTTCTTCCTGGTACCACACCAGGTTCCTTCCGCCGATGTTTTCGTCGCACGCCTGTTCGCGAACCCAGGTGGGTGCCCAAGCCGCCTGAAAAAGGCGGCCTGGGCTTGCTGTTTGCGTCAGCGCGGCAGTCGGGCAATCTTCCTCTGTTCGGGACGTAAAAACGCCATTACAAGGGCGGCAGGATCACCGAATCAATAATGTGAACCACACCGTTGTTGGTGACCACCTCCCCGGAGATCGGGGCCCCTTCGATTTTCAACGCCTCCCCTTCCCAGTACATCCCGGCCAGGTTCCCGTCGAGCATCCGCAGGACGCCGGTGGGTAGAAGACCGGCATACCAATCGCCCGGGGTTACGTGGAATAACAGTATTGCCGTAAGCAGATCCTTGTTTTCCGGCAACAGCAGATCCGTGACCGCGCTCAGGCCCACCGCCTCGAGTGTTTCTTGGGGGATCGCCAGAAAGGCTTCGTCAGTTGGGGCGAACACAGTGTAATGGGCTTCACCATTAAACACGTCGACCAGCCCGGCAGCCTGGAGGGCGGCCACGAGGATCGTGAAATTCCCCGCGTCGTTGGCCTGCACAGCCAACTCGGTGGTGGTCGGAAGGGAGGTCCGTTCTGCGTCCGGCACCGGGAGATCCGCCTGGGCCGACCCGAGCGGAAGGAACGCGAACGCCGCAAGAGCTAGGACGGCAACCAGTTTGGTGGGTTTCAAAGCGGCTTTTTTCATAGGAGTCTCCTGGATCGTAATCGTGATGGGAAAGCAAAGGAACGGCATTCCGGTCTTCGGTCCGGCGAGCGACTTGGCGCCAAAAACAGATTCGCCGGGCGTGGTTAGAAGATAGACACGATCGATACAAATATCAATGTTTAGTTGTACATAAATGGATTTTTTATTCGTCTAACAATCGGTTTCTCCTATGATATATACCTATATTGCTGTTTTTAATGCCTTTAAATAAACAGGCCACACGCCGGCCCTGTCATTACCGATACGATACATGTACACCGCAAGTGAGGACACTCGGCTCAGCGGGCGAAGAAAGGGGGTTTGGTTCAAAACGGGGGGTTTCCGTTCCCGCGGGAAGGAACAGGAATCGGCGGCAACGGGGTTCGGCCAGATCTAGATCAGCGCGCTAGGCGACATCGGGACCCTTGCCCAGGGTTGCGTTGCTGGTTGCACGGTAACGACGCACCCGTCATTTCAGCGAATCGACGAAGGGAGTGGTCGCCGGCTCTGGCCCCGATATTTCACCAGATAACCCGTCCCTGAGGCAGGGTCTGTGCGGCTGGGCGCCGCTCTGGAGCGAAATCGATAGCCGCAGCTACCGGTTGAGTGAAGCGCAAGCCCAGGCGCGCAGGAACCATCCAGGGGTGCGATAGCCAGGCGGCGTAATGCCGGGTGTTTCGCTGCGGACGCCCCCGCAGTCGTGTTCAAGGTCTCGAATTTCCAGTCGCTTGTGCGCAGCCGCCTGACGGCCCGGCGAAATATGCGGCCCAGCTTCGGCTTTAATGGATTGTGTCCGCGCATCGGGGTCTCGCCGGCCGCGGGGGCACCATCGGAAAACCCGGGTGAGCGTTGGGCCGAGTGCGGCAAGAGCCGCGGCACATCGAGCGCCGGCCAAGCGGCGTGTTCTTACGCCAGCCGCTGCCACCGAGCCCCGTTCTTGCCAGGGCAGAGCCTAAAAAGGTGCGACTCCACCGCGGACGAGCGGTTCGAGCCGAACGATGCTCCTCAGCGCAGAAGCGGCCCCACCCCTTCCTGTCCGCCGAAAAAGCGTCCGAATGCGGTACCGATTCCCGCGCCCAGGCGCTTGCTGAGGCGCTCCAGCAGGTCCTCGTCGGGGGTGAAATCGACGATCTCTTCGGCCCCGATCAGCTCACGGGCCACATAGCTGCTGCTGCCGAAACCGTCTATCAGACCCAGTTCCAGGCCCTGCTCTCCGGTCCAGAACAAGCCGCTGAAGACTTGCTCGTTGGGCCCGGTGAGGCGCTCGCCGCGGCCTTCGCGCACGACCTCGATAAACTGTTGATGGATCTCGTCGAGCAGGCCCTGAACGTGCTCCTTGTCGCGCTCGCGCAGGGGCGAGAAGGGGTCGAGGATGGCCTTGTTCTCGCCGGCGGTGAGCAACCGGCGCTCGACTCCCAATTCATCCATGGCATCTACGAAACCGAAGCCGTCCATGCGTACGCCGATAGAGCCGACAATGCTGGCCTTGTCGGCGTAGATCTCGTCGGCAGCAACGGCAATGTAATAGCCGCCGGAGGCGCACACGTCCACCACCACCGCGTATACGGGAATATCCGGGTGCTTTTCGCGCAGGCGCCGGATCTCGTCGTTGATATATCCGGCCTGCACCGGACTACCGCCCGGGCTGTTGATACGCAGAATGATCCCCTTAGTGTTGTCGTCGTCGTAGGCATCGCGCAGACCGGTAACCACGTTGTCCGCGCTCGCCTTTGCCCCGGGTGCTATCACCCCGTTGATTTCCACCAGGGCGGTGTGCTCATCGCTCCCATTGGCCATATCCGACCATTGATCCGGCATCAGCAGCAACAACAGCACGATCAGGTAGGCGAAGGTCAAGAGCTTGAAAAAGATACCCCAGCGACGGGCCCGCCGGCCCTCAGTCAGGGAGGCGGTCACCACCTTCTCGACCAACTCCCGTTCCCAGGTCGAAGTCTCGCCCGGGACCGCGTCCGGCTTGCGCTTACGCTTCCAGATCATTATCCAACTACCCCCTCATCAGTATCGGCGAGCCATCCGCTGGGTCGGTGCACAGATGCGCCCCCAGCTCGGGCGACTCGATAAATCAGGCAATCTGCCTCGGCCGCGCCGGGGTGGCCCGCTCCAGCCATGGCGGAATGTCGAGCAAAGAATCCAGACAGTCCAGCGCTCGGTTGGCCAACAATCGTTCGGCGGAATGAACCCCATGGCTGAGCCCCAGACCCCAAGCACCGGCATTGACCGCCATCTGCATGTCATATTCCGTGTCACCGATCATAAGGGTCTCGGCCGGGTCCGCCCCCAGCAGGTCGATGATCTCCAATAGCATCTGCGGGTGCGGTTTGGAGAAACTCTCATCGGCACAGCGGCTGGCCTGGAACAAGGGCTCCAGGCCGCTTTCGTCGAATGCCCGCTGCAACCCGCGCCGGCTCTTGCCGGTCGCCACCGCGAGCAAGTAGCCCTGCTCGCCGAGCCGGCGCAGCGTCTGCTCCGCCCCTGAGAACATGGGCGAGGGCTGGCGGTCCCCGTGCAACCAATGATGGCGGTACCGCTCCGCAACCTCATGCCGCGTCGCCTCAGACTCCGCGGGCAGCAAGGCCCGAATCGCCTCGCCCAGGCCGAGCCCGATAATCTCGCGGATCTGGCCGTCGGCCAGCCGCCCGCAACCCGCCTCACCCAAGGCTGAGCGCATACAGTCAACGATGCGGGCCTCCGAATCCATCAGGGTTCCGTCCCAGTCGAAGACAATTAATTTCAATTCGTTATCGATCATTTATGCCGTAATTTATCTAGAACCAATTGCAGTTCGGGCCCAAGCGGCGCCCGGACCGAGATGCGCCCCCGCTCCCCGGGCCACCCAAACGCCAAGGAATGAGCGTGCAGGAACAGGCGTCTGAGTCCCAGTTCCCGCAGCCGCCGATTGGCCGCCCCTTCGCCGTACTTGACGTCGCCAAGCACCGGATAACCAAGGTGCGCGGCGTGCACCCTGATCTGGTGGGTACGGCCGCTGAACAGCTGGGCCTCCACCAGGGTGGCCTCGCCAAACGCCTCGAGGCGGCGGAACCGAGTATGGGAGGGCTTGCCGCTGGGGTGCACCCGCACCATACGCTCGCCGCCGCTGAGCAGATTCTTCGCCAACGGCGCCTTGACATCCACTCTCGCCTGCTCCCAGTCCCCGGCCAGCAGCACCAGATACCGTTTATCGACCCGATTCGCGCGCATGAGTTCATGCAGCAGTCGCAGGGCACTGCGCTTTTTGCTAATCAGCAGGCAGCCCGAGGTATCCCGGTCCAGGCGGTGCACCAATTCCAGGTGGCGCGCCTCGGGCCGCAGCTTGCGCAGGCCCTCGATCACCCCATAGCTGACTCCGCTGCCCCCGTGCACCGCGATCCCGGCGGGTTTGTCGATCACCAACAGCCGCTCGTCCTCGTACACGACAGCTTGCTGCAGTTGCTCCAGCACTGGACGCGGAGGCATCGGGGCGGCGCTCTGCGCGGGCAGGCGCAACGGCGGGATACGCACCTGGTCGCCCGCCTGGAGCCGATAACTCGGGTTGATGCGCCCCTTGTTCACCCGCACCTCGCCACGCCGCAGGATTCGGTAGACCAGGCTCCTGGGCACCCCCTTGAGCAAAGTCAGCAAGTAGTTGTCGATGCGCTGGCCCGCGTAGTCACCGTCGATCACGACCTGACGAACGCCTTGGGGTTGGACACTGGAGACCGACATCGGCGCTATGTTATCAGTTTTCAATGCGTTTGAAGTGATTGAGAAACAATGGTAAATTCGCAAGCTTGGCCGAAGCTTCGCAGGCGACTGCGCCGGGCGCCGGCCAAGAGTTATCGAATTCTAGCCGCCCTGCGGTCTGCGTAGGGCGGGCGCTTGGCGGCAGGTGCGGTGGCGCCGGTCAGCGCAGCTCGTCATTTTCCGGTCTCGACGCCAAACCCCGAGGCATGTGTCGAAACTGGGCGCCGGCGGCACAGGATAATGGGACCGCCATTGGCGGTTGAATATAAATTTTTTGCGCAGCAGGGTCTGCGGACCAGGGTGGACTGTCAGAACAGCACCCGACGGCGCCGAGACCCTGCCGACAACTGGATCAAGCCACCGCAGCGCGGCCGTCGCGCTGCGGTAGCGAATTCGATCCCGTTGCGGCACCCTCGGGCAAGGTATTCCGGCAGCTTCCGGGAACCCCGGGCCCCGCGCCCCGCGCTGCGCTGCGAGATCACAAATGAAAAGAATGCTGATCAACGCAACTCAGCCAGAGGAGTTGCGGGTGGCCATCGTCGATGGCCAGAAACTATTCAATCTCGACATAGAAAGTCCCGGCCGCGAACAGAAAAAGGCGAATATTTACAAGGGCAAGATCACCCGGGTCGAGCCGAGTCTGGAGGCCGCCTTTGTCGAATACGGAGCTGAACGGCATGGCTTTTTGCCGCTCAAGGAGATCTCCCGCAGCTACTTCTCCGAGGCGTCCCAGAAGCAAGGCGGACGGATCGAGATCAAGGAGGCGATCCGTGAAGGCCAGGAAGTGGTGGTGCAGATCGAGAAAGAGGAGCGCGGAAACAAGGGCGCCGCGCTGACCACCTTCATCTCTCTGGCTGGGCGCTACCTGGTGCTGATGCCCAACAACCCGCGCGCGGGCGGGGTATCGCGGCGCATTGAGGGGCAAGAGCGCAGCGACCTGCGCGAGGCTATGAGCAGCCTGGAAATCCCCGACGGTATGGGACTCATCGTGCGCACCGCCGGGGTCGGCAAGAGTGCCGAAGAGTTGCAGTGGGATCTGGATTACCTGATCCACCTCTGGAGCGCCATCGAGACTTCCGCCGAGGAGCGATCTGCGCCGTTCCTGATCTACCAGGAAAGCAACGTAATTATCCGCTCGATCCGCGACTACCTGCGCCGCGACATCGGCGAGATCGTCATAGACCACCCGGAAGTGCATGCGGAGGCCAAGGAATTTATCGGCCAAGTGATGCCCCATTACCTCACCCGTATCCGCCTATACCAGGACGAGGTGCCGCTGTTTACCCGTTACCAGATCGAGAGTCAGATCGAATCGGCGTTTCGGCGTGAGGTGCGCCTGCCGTCGGGGGGGGCCATCGTTATCGACCACACTGAGGCCCTGACCTCTGTCGACATCAACTCGGCTCGGGCAACCAAGGGCAGCGACATCGAAGAGACCGCCCTCAACACCAATTTGGAGGCGGCCGACGAAATCGCCCGCCAGTTGCGGTTACGCGACCTCGGCGGCCTATTCGTCATCGACTTTATCGACATGACTCCGGCGCGCAATCAGCGCGAGGTGGAGAACCGCCTGAAAGACGCGATGAAGATGGACCGGGCTCGCGTGCAGGTCGGGCGCATCTCACGCTTCGGCCTGCTCGAAATGTCGCGCCAGCGCCTGCGTCCGTCCCTTGGCGAATCCAGCCTGCACACCTGCCCGCGCTGCCAGGGCCATGGCTTTATCCGCGGGGTCGAATCCTTGGCCCTTTCGGTGCTGCGCATCGTTGAAGAAGAGGCCATGAAGGAGAACACGGGCCGCATTGTCGCTCAGCTGCCGGTGGAGGTAGCGACCTTCCTTTTGAACGAGAAGCGCGAATCGATTCATGCCGTCCAACGCCGTCAGCAGGTCGAGGTGATGCTGATCCCCAATCCCCACCTTGAAACCCCCAACTACAGCATCGAACGGCTAAGGGTGCAGGACGTGCCCAAGGGCGCCGACGACCGGCCCAGTTATCAGATCGTCGGCGAGCCGGAGGCGGTGACACCGGATTTTGCCCGCCCCGAACGCCCTGCCGCGGAGCAGCCGGCCGTGCGCCGGATCGCTCAGTCGGCACCCGCCCCCCAAGCCCAACCGAGCAATGGCGACGAGACCGAGGCGAACTCGGCTTCGGCAGCGCGCCAGGGTGGCCTGCTCCGGCGGATCTGGATCAACCTGTTCTCCAGCCGCGGGGAAGCGCCCCAGGAAACCGTAGAGGAAACCCCGGCGAAACCGGCCAGGCAGAGCCGCGACGAAGTGCAGCGCCGCTCCCGCAGCGGGCGCAAGACCAGCGGCGAGGCCCAGTCACGGGGCGGCAGTGACAACCGGCGTGGCGGCGACACTCGCAGCAGGGTAAGGCGCGGCGGTACGGGAGCCGAGACCCGGGCCAAGCCCGAGCCGAAGCCGACACAAGAGATGCCGCCCGAAACCAGGGGCGAGAGCGGCCCCGAGGCGGGCGAGAGAGACGACAAGGGCGGAGAAGCCAAGACCGCCTCTAGCCGGCGGGGGCGCCGTGGCGGTCGCCGCAGGCGCGGCGGCTCCCGTGGCCAGGGGCGGGACAACGCTGCCCAGATCTCAGGGTCCGCTACCGAGAGCGGAGCCAAGGCGAGCCAGGAGCAGCCCGCCCAGCCCCAGCGAAAAAACGAGGTCAAGCTTAACGCAGAACGCGCGACCGAAGATCACCCAGCAGAGACCGCTGCCCGGCGCCCAGAGGCGGTTCAGGAGTCGACCCCAGTGGCCGGCGACCACCAGCTTGCGCCCAAACCATCCGCCAGCGGCGGGGCCAAGGCCGAACCAGAAAGTAGCGCCGGCGCCAAACCGGCCCACCCCCCTGCGGAGCCGAAACAACCTCCGGAAACCCCGGCTCCCATTGCTCAACAAGTGACCTCCGCGCCGGATAAGCCGGCGGGGGACAACCCCAAGCGCCCGCAACCGCCCGCTCAGCCTTTGGCCGAGGTTAAGCCGGAGACGGCCGGATCAGGTAGCCCCGCCCCCACAAAAGCAACCGAGAACCCGCCGGCGGAGGCCAAGCCGGCGCGGAGCGCGCCACCACGACCGTCGGCAGCGGCAGTTCCAACGGCAGCAGCCTCCGAACCGACGGTCGAGCCCCGGACGGACAAAGCGGAGGAACCAAAAGTCACCGCACCCAAGGAGAAACCGGCGACCCCGGCGCAAGCGGAGGCTGATGCGGACAAGCCCGCGCGCCGGCGGCCCGCGAGAACGGTCAAGAAGGCGGTTCGGCGCACCCGCAAGCCCAAGCGGGCAGCGGATACCGTTGACGACGGAGCCAAGGAGCAGGCCAAGACAGCGCCCAAGAAGACCGCCGAGAAGCCCGAGACGCGAGAAGCCAAACCCCGGACGGAGCGCAAACCGGCGGCGGACGTCGAGCCCGCGTCAGAGAACAAGCCGGCGCCTCCGCCCAGCGAAACCGGTACCGACTAACCCGGATATTTCACCGGGTATCGCTTCCCTGGCGCAGGGCCTGTGCGGCTGGGCGCCGTTCTGGAGCGAAATCGATAGCCGAAGCTGCCGGTTGCGTGAAGAGCAAGGCCAGGCGTGCGGGAACCAGGGGTGCGATAACCAGGCGGCGTGATACAGGGTGTTTCGCTGCAGACGCCTCCCGAGTCCTATTCAAGGTCTCGAATTTCCGGTCGCTTGTGCGCAGCCGCCAGGCGGACCAACGAAGTATCCGGGCCGAGGAGATGCGGCTCCGCGCAGCGGAAAAGAGCCGGCCCCAGACGCTGGGCGGGGGTCGGCCCAGCTTAAAGCCGGCTGGCGCGGATATCTGCCAGCAACCCTTGGGCAGCAGCCTCTACCATATCGAATACCTGCTCGAATCCGCGCGATCCGCCATAGTAGGGGTCGGGTACTTCATCGAGCCCCAGTTCAGGGGCGAACTCGAGAAACAGGCGCAACTTCTCCCGCTGCCCTTGCGGGCAGAGCCGCTCTAGCATTTGCTGGTTGTCGCGGTCCATCGCCAAAACATAGTCGAAGCGCTCGAAATCGACTATCCGCGCCTGACGCGCCCGCAGGTCGCTGAGATCGATCCCACGCCGGCGGGCGGTCGTCTTGCGCCCGGCGGTCCGGCTGCTCGCCGACATGGTAGGCGTGGGTGCCGGCCGAGTCGATATGAATCCGGCCCGCCAGGCCCTCGCTCTCCACCAGCTTTCGGAACACTCCGTGGGCGGTGGGGGAACGACAGATATTGCCCATGCACACGAATAAGATACTTACCTTTTCCATACCACAGCCTTGGTCATTCCAATTCGGTTGGCCGAGCATTATAGAGAATCGGGCCGAAGGAGCAATTCGATGCACTGCGGGCGGGCGCCCGCGCCGAACACTCGGGTGATCGTCGACGCCGATAAAAGCCCCCCCGCCAACCTGGGCGCAGCGCAGGGAATGAGACCAAACACCTTCGTTAGGTGGACGCAACGCCGCACCGGGATCGCGCCCTGTCCTGCGCCAACCGCTCTCGCCTCAGACTAGCGATAGGCCTTGGCACCCGGTATGATGCGGCCCTGCATGCATCTGAATTGTCGATCCTTTTTACAGGAGTGAAGCCCGTGCCCGAAGCCCCGAAGACGCCCGAGATCCAGGACACCAACCAAGACTTCGCCCAGTATCAGCAGATGATCACACGCTTTATCGACTTGGCCAACCAGATGAAGGACGAGGGGCAGGCTCCGCCATCGGTGAACGCCGCCCTGATGCTCGCTTCCGGGCTCTACGCCACCTACCTCGCAGTGGGCAACGAGGGCCGGCTCGAACACAAGGCCATAGACCAGGTAGCCGGCGTTTATCGCAAGAACCTGGCCGCTCTGCAGCAGCTCAAGTAACCGACCGCAGGCGCGGCTCAATGCTCGGCGGCGGCGAAGAAGCGCCGCACGTCTTCGAACTCCCGAGAGCGCGCCATGGCCGGTAGGCTGGACAGGAACACCCGACCGTAGGAGCGCGCCAACATGCGCGGGTCACATACCACCAGGACCCCGCGGTCGTTGACGTCGCGGATCAGGCGCCCAGCCCCCTGCTTCAGTGCGATCACGGCCTGCGGCAGCTGATACTCCCAGAACGGATTCCCGCCGCGGGCGCGCAAGGCGTCGATGCGAGCCTGCAGCACCGGGTCGCCCGGCGACGCGAAGGGCAACTTGTCGATGATCACGCAGGACAAAGCCTCGCCCCGCACGTCCACCCCCTCCCAGAAGCTGCTGGTGCCCAGCAATACCGCGTTGCCCAGCTCACGAAACCGCACCAGCAATTCCGAGCGCGGGGCCTCACCCTGCACCAGCATGGGATAGGCAATACGGCCCTTGAGGTAGCCTGCGGCGGTCTGCAGCGCTCGGTGACTGGTGAACAGCAGAAAGGCGCGCCCGCGGCTGACGGCCAGGACCTGCTCGGCAAGAGAGCAAACCGCCAGGGTATATGCCGAACTGCCTGGATCCGGCAGCCCGCGAGGCACGAACCACAAGGCTTGGTTCGGATAATCGAAGGGGCTGTCCCAGCGGTGGGTGGCGGCATCGGAGAGTCCCAGCTGGCCGCAGAAATGGTCGAACCCCTCCCCCACCGCCAAGGTGGCGGAGGTAAACACCCAGGCCCCAGGGTGACGTTGCATTTGTGCCTGAAACACCTGGTCGATTTCCAGCGGCGTACAGTTGAGCCGGAAGCTGCGGGCCTGGGTCTCGTACCAGCGAATCTCCTCGGTGGATTCGCGCTCGCACAGCTGGCTCAGCCCCTCCGCCAAAGCGGCGCAGCGGTCCAGGCAACCGGCCAGACCCTTGCCCCGACCGGCCAGGCCCTCCAGCAGGCGCGCGAGCTCCGCCAGCTGCTCGCGCAGGGTGTCCAGGGCCCCCTGCACTGGGCCGAGTGCCGCCAGCTCGCGCCAGGAGCCGCGGCGAGCCTCTGTGCCCAAGGCCAGCTGCAGATCGCGCACCGCTTTGTCGTAGACGCGCACCTGCTCAGGCAGCGCAGGCAGGTCTCCGGCCTCAAGGTGGTACTCGTTCTCGGCGTCGCGGGCCAGGTCCAGCAACTGGCGACTGCCTACCGAGAGACCGAAAAAATCACTGGCAATGGCGGGCAGCTGGTGCGCTTCATCCACCACGAAGCAGTCCGCACCTGGCAGCAGTTCGCCAAAGCCCTCGTCCTTGAGGGCGAAATCGGCACACAGCAAATAGTGGTTGATCACCACGAGATCCGCCTCCTGGGCCCGGCGACGCGCCTCCAAAAGGTGGCAGTCCTGGTAGAAACCGCACTCCTGGCCCAGGCAATTGTCGCTGGTCGAGGTAACCTGAGGCCAGATCGGCGCTGCTTCCGGCAACTGGGGTAATTCCGCGATATCGCCGCTGCGGGTCTCCCCGGCCCAACGGCGGATCCGCACGAGCTGCTCCTCCTGCCGAGGCGTGCGGCCCTGTGAACTCTGCCCCGCCAGCTCGAGGCGATGCAGGCACAGATAGTTCGCGCGGCCCTTGAGCAGGGCCGCCGACACCGGTAGGTCGAGCGTCTCGCGAACCAGGGGCAAGTCCCGATGGTAGAGCTGGTCCTGCAGGTTCTTGGTGCCGGTCGAGATGATCACTTTGCGCCCCGACAACAGGGCCGGAACCAAGTAGGCAAAGGTTTTTCCGGTCCCGGTACCGGCCTCCGACACCAGCACCCCGCCCTCTTCCATAACTGCGGCCACCTCGGTGGCCATGTCCAGTTGTTGAGGTCGAAAGTTGAAGCCGTCGATGCGCCGTGCCAGCAATCCCTCGGGCCCGAGAATGCGCTCCAGGCCGCCGGCCTCCAGGCGACCGGAGTCCGTTTTCATCAGGGCGTCAGCTGGGCCGCCTGACGGTCCGCGGCGCTCGCCCCACTTGCGTCGCCTCGGGCCCGCTTGGACTGCGCCACGAGCTGCCAATTGTCACGCTTGAGGGCGCTGTCGGCCCCGGCCAGGGCGGTCGACTTGGCGGCCAGGTCGGCCGCCTCGGCATAACGGCTCTGACTCAGGCGCACCCGGGCCAGGCGATTCCAAAGCCAGGGATTGCGCGGCTCTATGCGCAGCGCCCGCTCCAGCGCCACTGCGGCATAGTCCAGATCCCCCTCGCGCTGGGCCTGGTCCGCGGCCTCTACCAGCGCCTCGGCAGCCGGGCTGTATTGAGGCTTGAGGCTCGGCGACGGCGGCTTGGGCCGGGAGCTGAGGCTCGGCTGCGGGGGGGTGACCATGGCTAGCGTCTCCGCAGGCTCGTAGGGTGTCACCGCGATGCCGCCCTCGGCCTCTACCTCGGATGCCGGCGGGGCACCCACACTGGCGCGGGCGCCGCTGGTCGCAACCGACGACGGCATCTCGATCGGCGCCGGGGCCGGGGTGGCGGCCGGTTGTTGCGATCGCGGGGCAGCCGCAGCCCGACCGCGGTCTTCCACCGGTGCCGGAGCCTCGCGGCGGTCTATCACGGCACAGGCATTGAGCAGGAACACCGGCAAGAGGGCCGACAGAAAACGCAAGCGGTTGGTCATTTGAAAAATCTCCTAAAGAAACTGTCGCTGTCCGACTCCGCACTGACGCAGGAGGCATAGGCGGTGGGCGCGGAACCGCGGATAAACGGAATCCGGCGAGCGCCCGGGCAATCGGCGTCGGCAAGCAATCCACTGACCGGCTCTATCCACTGATATTCCAGTCCGTCCGGTGGGAGCAGCGCCAGGGGCTGCGGGCGCAGACGACGCATGGTCTCCCCCCATACCTGGAGCGCCCCGCTGGAGCCGGTCAGGCCAGCCGACTGGTTATCGTCGCGCCCGACCCAGACCACCGCCACCTTATCGCCTGTGAAGCCGGCAAACCAGCTGTCACGCAGATCGTTGGTAGTTCCGGTCTTGCCGGCGACCTGCAACCCGGGGTCGAGAAACTTGCTCAGGCCCTTGGCGGTACCCTCCGCCACCACCTGTTGCAGGGCCCAGCCAAGCAGATGGGTGGGGCCGGCGGCTACCACCTGATCCACTTTAAGGGGATAGCGCTGCAACGGCCGGCCCTGGGCATCCATCACCTCGCGAATTGCCCGCAAAGGGGCGTGGAAGCCGTCTGCCGCCAGGGCCTGATAGAGCTGAGCCACCTCCAGCGGGGACAGCGAGACCGAGCCAAGAAGCATCGCCGGGTAGGCGTTCACCCTGCGCTGCACCCCCAGTTGGCGCAGTACCTCAGCGATCTCCGGGAGCCCGAGCTGCATCCCTAGGCGCACCGTGGCCAGATTATAGGAATTGGCCAGTGCCTGGTAGAGTCGAACCGCACCATGCTCCTTGCGGTCATAGTTCTCCGGTGACCAGACCTTGCCGTCTCGGCCCTGCACCCGCAAAGCTTGGTCCGGCAACTCGCTCAGCAGATTGTAATCCTGGGGCCTGGCCAGGGCCTCCAGATAGACCACTGGCTTAATCAGGGAGCCGATCGGTCGCACCGCGTCCAGGGCCCGGTTGAACCCAGCGTATTCCGGATCGCGCCCCCCGACCAAGGCCAGCACTTCGCCGCCGTCCGGGCTGACCAAAACGCTGGCGCCCTCCAGCTTGCTGGCGCGTTTAGGATAGCGTCGCTCCAAAGTGGCGAGCTGACTGGCCAAGGCCTGCTCGGCCTGTTCCTGGGCCCAGGGATCCAGGGTGGTGAAGATACGCAAGCCCTCGGAGTTGAGGTCCTCGGCCCGGTAGTCTCGGTGCAGCTGGCGCCGCACCAGATCCAGGAAAGCGGGAAAGCCGCCGGCCTGCAGCCGGCCCTTGTCACTGACGCCGAGCGGCGCCTGGACCGCCCGTGCCTCTTGCTCGAGGCTGATCGCGCCTTGCTGGCGCAACAGCCGAAGTACCAGGTTGCGCCGCTGCCGAGCCCGTTCGGGATAGCGCCGAGGCTCGTATTGCGAAGGGCCGCGCACCATCGCCACCAGCAGGGCATGGTGCTGCAATTTCAGTTCACCGAGGGGTCGGTTGAAGTAAAACTGGCTGGCAAGGCCGAAGCCGTGAATCGCTCGCTTTCCGTCCTGGCCGAGGAAGATCTCGTTGGCGTACGCCTCGAGGATCTCCTCCTTGCTGTAGCGCCACTCCAACAGCAACGCCATCAGGGCCTCGTTCAGCTTGCGCCAGAGGCTTCGCTCCTGGGTCAGGTAGAAATTCTTGACCAGCTGCTGGGTCAGGGTACTGCCACCCTGCACCACCCCGCCGGCCCGCAGATTGGCCCAGGCGGCTCGGGCAATAGACTTGGGATTGACCCCGTGGTGCTGATAGAACTCGCGGTCTTCCACCGCCAGCAGGCTGGCCACCAAGGCCGGGGGGAGATCGTCACGGTGGACCAGGATGCGGTCTTCGTGATGAGCCGGGTGGATGCTGCCGATCAGCGGCGGCTCCAGCCGCATCAGGGGAACCCCTTGGCCATCCGCGGCCTGCTTGATGCCGGCCAGGCGACCGCCGGCGAACTTGAGTTCCAGATAGCGGCCGGGCTCGGGACCGTCCCAGAATTCGAAGCTGCGGCTGCGGATCAATAAGCGGTTGCGGTAGTAGGAATAGGCCCCGGGTTGATCCGGGTGGCTGGCGCGCCGATAGCCTAGGAGCTCTAGTTCCCTCAGCATCCGTTCCGGATCGATCTCGGCACCGGCGAACAGCTCCAGCGGCTGGGCGTAGACCCTTGCCGGCAAAGCCCAGCGCTTGCCCTCGAACTTGCTGCGCACGAGCTGATCGAGCCAAATAGTATAGAGAACCGTGGCCAGCAGCAGAAACAGCACGGCCAGCCCGAGCACGCGCCTGATTCCGCGCCGCAGGCGCGCAGCCGAACCCGGCCTTGCCCGCCCCCGCGAAGCCCCGCGGCGCGGGGACTTGCGCACGCCGGTCTTGTTGCGAGCGGTCTTCTTGGAGGGGCTTGGCATGGCCTGGATCGGGCGTCTGGCAGAGGCGCCAGACAATAGCAGAAATCCCCGCCCGGGTCAGTTGGTCCGGCGCGCCTGCACCCGCTGCAACCAACCGCCGTAGACACGGTCGGCAATTTGATTGAGACAGCGGACCTTGGATTCCAAGTCGGCAATCACCGCCCGGCGCTGTTGAATGCAGCGGGAGTCCAGATCAAGATCGCTGCCATACCTTTCGATCCAGCCCAGTACCATCTCTTCGGTCATCTCCAGATGGAACTGCATTGCCAGGTGATCGCCCCAGGCGAAAGCCTGGTTAGGGTAACACTGGCTGCGCAGCAGATGCTCCGAGCCGGCGGGGATGGCGAAGGTTTCGGCGTGCCAATGGAAGGCCTCGAACTCCGGCGCGACGCCATCCAGCCAACCGGCCCCGGATCCGCCGATCCGCTGCACCGGGTGCCATCCGATTTCCATGCCCGCCCCACGCCAGACCTCCCCGCCCAGGGCCTTGCACAGCAATTGGCCACCAAAGCAAATTCCGAGAATCGGTATTCCTTCGCTCAAGGCGCGCCTGATCAGCGTTAACTCGTCGGCGATCCAGTCGAAGCCGTCGTTGACGCTCATGGCCCCACCCATGAACACCAGCCCGGAGACCGCGCCCAGGTCCCGGGGAACCGGCTGATCGGCGTCGATGCACACCAACTGCCAGGGTACCCCTTGGCGGTCCAGGAACTGGCCCAGGTATCCAGGGCCCTCGCAACTGACGTGACGGAAAATGCGGATCGGCTTCACGGTGAGATACGGGCTGGCCTCGAATCTACCGAATTATACCGGCAAGCACCGGGGCAGGCTCAATGGTGCGGAGTCAGTCCCATAAGACCGAGCAGAGACCCCGACAGGATGCCGCCGATGACCCCGCCGGCGATGGCCGCGGGGACTTGGCTCAGGGCTTGATCGATAGCGAGCTTGAAGTTCGGATCGAGGGACCCGGTGGCGGTGCCGCCCACCGCCCATACGCTGGCGCCCACCACACTCGCCAGGCTGCCCGCTACCAGGGCGCCGACCAGCGGGTCCGGCACGCGACCGCCGCAGACGCGCTCCAGGCGCCCGGCCACCGCCACATACACATAGCCTGTTATGGGCACCAGCATGCCGACGATGATGCCGATATTGACCGGTCCCGAAACCAGGCGGAACGCCAACCAGACAACAGCGGCGGCCGCTGCCCCCCCGATCAGCCCGGAAACCATCTTCGACAAGGCGCCGTGGGTCAGGAATACATGCATGGCGCCGAAGACCACCCCCAGCACCATTCCCGCCACTCCCGCCACCAGAAGCACGTACTGCGGCTGCACTTGGCTGGAGAACAGAACCAGGTAGAAGAAGGTGGCGGCCACCCCGGCGAGAGTGCCGAGGATGGCGATCTGCATGGCACCATAGAATGCGGCCCCTACCGCACCGGCAAGACTGCCGGCAAACACCAGGCCGAGTTCCGGAAACCCCAGGTAACGGAAGGATTCGAGGAAGCCCACAAACAGCAGGGAGTAGATACCTCCCACCAGACCCCAGATGACCCCTCGCAGCAAGGCCTCTTCGGTCTTTCTCAAGATGGGTTTCGACATCGAACGCCTCCCGCCGAAGATTACCGCGCCTGTGCCTCGCAGCTGAAAAGTTCCTACGACCTAGCGTCTTGGCGCAGGGCCGCTGCGACTGCGGCCGTAGGAGCTCTCACTCATAGCCGGCCCCGATTTCGGTACCCGCCACCTGACAACCCGCTCCGCATCTACCACCGAGAGCGATGTCAGCACCTGATCTATGGTCGTAATATCAGTCTATATTAATATGCTGATTAATTTCCTGCAAGCCCACCGCGGCCGCTTAGAAGCATAGCAACGATTCCGGGGTTGACGGGGCCGGCGTGAACTCTGGAAGGGCTTAACGCGCTCGCCCGATTCCCCTATGCTTACCGGGAGCGGGTGCCCCGCCGGCCAGCGGCGCTGAAACCATTTCTCCTGCGCGCTTTCCGCGCCGGTCACGGCCGGGAGGCCTGACCAGCAAAGCCAGTTAAACCCCGGGGCACGGAGGTTGACCCTAACTCATCGAACCCAAGAGTCATGGACCAAGAAGATCTGGTTCAACCGCTGATCCGCGCGGACGACGGACGCTTGTACAACCCGGAGCTGGCGCTGGCGATTAATGCCTGGAAGGTGCCGATCGTCGACGACGACTCGCTGGAGCGCGAAATTGCGGAAATCGCACTGAAAGGCCTCCGGTTTCAGGAACGGCCGCTGCAGTTCCAGCATGCCTGCTCGCCGCCCGAGGCGGAGCGATTGCCGAGCGACGAGGACATCCATCTGTACGGGCGCATTGCCGCCGTGGCGGACCTGATCGACTCGCTGCTATCTAGCGGCTGCTACAAGACGGCCTGGGAGCTCTCGGAGGTCGTGAACTACTTCCCGCCAACAGCGCAGCCGGCACTCCAGCCCCAAACGGACCGACCAGCTGCTCGCAAACCCTGGACCAGTTCGTGGCCACCCGCGACCGCGACCGCAAGGCCGGCAAAGTAGGCTGAGCGGGCAAACAACCTCTAACCCTGGGAATCGCAATATGAACCCGTTGATCGAAGCCTTCCTCCTACCACCCGGCCTGTTTGTCCTGGTCGGAATCATCAGTCTGGCCTTGTGCAGCCGCTGGACAGGCCGCCTGTTGTTCGTGTTGAACCTGTCGGCGCTCTATCTGCTCAGCACGCCGGTAGTGGGCACCTACCTGATGAGTTCGATGGAACGGTCCAAGGTGGTGAGCGAGGCCGAAATTCGGGCATTCCAACCTCAGGTGATATTGGTGCCGCTGGGTGGCCGCAAAACGCAAGCCCCGGAATACGGCGGCCAGACCGTGGACAGCTTATCCCTGGAACGCCTGCGCTACGGAGCCTACCTGCACCGGCGCACGGGCCTCCCGATCCTGCTTTCAGAGGGGCCGCGGGGAGCGCCGGAACCAACCACGGTTGAGCTCGGGCGCCGGGTCCTGGAACAGGAGTTCCAGCTACCGATGGCCGCGCTGGAAACCGGGGCCGGCTCCGGCCAAGAGCGCGCGCTGCCGAGGAAAACCCTGCCAGAGCGCATCGGAGACAGACGCGTGCTGGTGGTAACCCACGCTTGGCACATGAAGCGGACGAGCGAGCGCCTGCGCGCCCAGGGGCTGGACGTATTGGAGGCACCCACCGTCATCACGCTGCCGATCACCAACGCCCGTAACCCGAAACATTGGGTCCCCCGCCTTTGGGCGCTCGAACTGTCGGAACGCAGCATGCGGGAACGCATGGGCGAATTTTGGCACCGGCTGACTTCGTTTCTCGGCTGAGTCGCGTTTTCGGCTCACATATATTGGGAGACCGCGATGAACCTGGATACGTTGCGCGACCTGTTCCTTTGGTGCACCCTGATCGACGTGGTGCTGCTGCTCTGGTGGTTCGCCTGGCTGGCGCTGGCCCCGGATTGGGTCTTCCGCCTGCACAGCCGCTGGTTCCCGCTTTCCCGGGAGGCCTTTTTCACCGTCCACTACGCGGGGATGGCGCTGTTCAAGATCGGCATTATCCTTTTTAACCTGGTCCCATACCTGGCTCTCAGCATCGTCGTCTGACCCATTCGAAGCCTCGGCCCAAACCACTATTCCCGAGAAATTTAGTCTACTATTGTTAGTGACAGGGCCGTTGACCCAGTCTCGGCGCAGGATCCCGGAAGTAATCGGCGGCGATGGAGTCGCCGCCCCCCTTATTACCTCGGAGGCAAGAATGAACAGCTACAACGCAAATGTAGTGGTACATATCGACGAGAACCTGAGCGGCGAGCAAATCCAGGAAATGGAAAAACGAGTGGCGATGGAGGCGGGGGTGCAAAGCGCCTGTGTGCATGACCGCACCCCGCACCTGATGGTCATCGACTATGATCCGCGGGAGGTGGGCTCCGGGCAGCTGTTGCGCAGCTTCCAGAATAGCGGACTGCACGCCGTACTGGTGGGAGGGATCTGAACCGGGGCCGTTGCCTGGTCCGCAAGGCTCGGGTCCGGCTCAGGCCGTCTTGCCCGCCGGGCTCTGGTCTTTGTCGGAATCTCTGTCGGGCAGCACCAAGGCCAATAAGGTCCAACCCGGCTTCGGATCGAGCTGGTCCTGCGCGGTGAAGATGCGCAGCCGCCCGCGCGGGTCGACGGCAAACAGCGGCACCCCCCGTTTCCAGTAGCGGCGGTGAAAGTCTTCGAAGGCAAATTCCTCACTCAACTGGGTAGCGCGGATCTCTGCCCCTTCAGCCAGCATCCGGTCTAGCTCCGCATAATTGTGATCGGCCCCGAACAGGCAACGCCCCCGCTGCTCCAAAGCCACTGCCCGACGACGCTCACCCTTGGTGTCCAGGCTCGACTGCAGATGGTAGATCTCCCCGGCGCCGAACTCCCCCCGGTAACGCAGGGCCGCCAGGGCGTTCAGGTCCGGGTCCGGCGACAGCCCAAGCAGCCGGCCCAGCCCCACCAGTTCCAGGTGGCGGTCGGCGTGGGCCGAGACCGGATTGCCGTAAAACACGCTCAGGCCCTGCATCCGGGCCGCGTTCACCTGCTCCCGGCTGCTGTCCGCCAGCAGGGTGCGAAAGCCCTGCCCGTTCAAGGCTTCGGCAACGGCCCGGGCGAGCCGGTTGGCACCGACGATGAGCAGGCCGTTGGGCTCGGGCTCGGCCACCCCAAGACGTTGGGCCAGGGGGCGAGCGACGGCCCCCTGCACCAACACAGTGGCGATGATGATGCTGAACACCAATGGCACCATCAGCCCGGCCTGGGGCACCCCGGCATCCTCCAGGCGCAGCGCCAGCAGGGCGGCAATGGCCGCGGCGACAATGCCGCGGGGACCGATCCAGGCCACCAACACCCGCTCCCCGGCGCTCAGGCGCGAACCCCAGGTGGCATAGACGACCTTGAGCGGCCGACCCAGGAGCTGGATGGCGAGAAACACGCCTAGCGCGCCCCAGCCCAGCTGGCGAAAGGCGTCGGGCTGGATGCGGGCGGCCAGGATCACGAACAGGGCCGAGATCAGCAGCAGGCTGAGGCTCTCTTTGAAATCCAGGATGCCTTCCACCGGCACCCGCCGCATATTGGCCATCACCATCCCCATGACCGTGACCGCCAGCAGCCCGGACTCCTCGGCCAGCAGATTGGCCCCTGCGAATACCACGAACACCAGGTTCAGACTGACGACGTTGTGCAGATACTCGGGCAGCCAATGGCGTCGCAGCACCACCCCGAACAGGTAGCCGGCGGCCAGCCCGATCAGCCCGCCGGCGGCCACCAGCAGCAGAAAGTGCAGCAGCACCTCCAGCACCGGGCCGCCGCCGCGGCTGGCGACGATGAACTCAAACACCAGTACCGTCAGCAGGGCCCCCAGGGGATCGATGACGATCCCCTCCCAGCGCAGCACGTTGGACACGGCGGCGCTGGGCCGGATGGCCCGCAACATCGGCACCACCACGGTGGGGCCAGTAACCACCATCAGGGCCCCGAACAGGGCCGCCAGTTCCCAGCCGAAACCGACCAGCCAGTGGGCGGCCAAGCCGGCCACCAGGCCGCTGATCAGACTCCCGGCGCCCACCAACCGGCGCACTACCCGCTCGAGGCCGCGAATCTCCGACAATCGCAGCCCCAGGCTACCCTCGAACAGGATCACCGCCACCGCCAACGAGACGAAAGGAAACAACAGCGACCCAAACAGGACGTCCGGGTCGAGCACGCCGCTTACGGGGCCGGCCAGAATCCCGGCCAACAGCAGAAACAGGATCGCCGGCACCTTCAGCCGCCAAGCCAGGACCTGAGCCAGGGCGCCGGCCAGGGCGATGCCAACGATCGCGATTTCAACCGGTATCTGCATAGCATTGTTCCCCTGGCACCCGGCCGGGTCGAGCCCGGAGACTGGATTTGCCGGTGCCCTTGAGCCTACACTAGGTCCATCTCATCGAACGGCGGCCCTAGGGCGCCAGACTTAGGAGCAGAACAAATGGGCGAAGCGGTAACCGTAAAAACAAGCGGCGGCATGTCGATCTTCACCAAGATCCCCTGGACCCTGTTGCTGATCGCCTACCTGCTGGCGATCCACTTCAGCGGCATCCAGATGGAGGGGGTCCCTGGCTACGTCTTCATCGGTCTCGGCGTGGTGGTGCTGTTCGCCGAATTCTTCAAGTCCGGCGACATCAGCACTGCCACCTTCCTGACCGATCTCATTTTTTCGGTAATCGCGGTTGTACTGGCCACAGGGCTGCTGACCTATCTGTTATTCGCCCTCGACCAAACGCCGAGTTTCTTCCACTGGTTCGGCTACGCCATCATCCTCGGCGACGCCATTATCAGCCCCTTCAATTCCTTCCGCACCGCGCTGCGCAATTTCGGAGTCGGCGGCTGATCCAGCTTCCCGCTGCCGGGTCAGCGGGGGGCATTCTCAATCGTTGTTGTGCATATCGATCGGGCCGCCGCGCTTGGCGGCTCTTTCGGTCTTGGCGCTGTCGCTTCGCGCCGCCTCCAGTTGCCCCAGATAGCCATCGGTTACGTCCCCGGTGACGTATTCCCCGTTGAAACAAG
The DNA here is from genome assembly GCA_963753615.1 of uncultured Gammaproteobacteria bacterium. Taxonomy (GTDB): domain Bacteria; phylum Pseudomonadota; class Gammaproteobacteria; order Chromatiales; family Chromatiaceae; genus CAVWCW01. The sequence continues at coordinate 82,663 of CAVWCW010000003.1, read as the reverse complement.
AACAATCGAACTGGCCGATCTCCCGATTGCCCTTCTGCACTGCCTGTACCAAGTCCTCGAGATCCTGATACACCAGCCAGTCGGCGCCGATACAGCGTGCGATTTCCTCCTCGCTGCGCCCGTGGGCCACCAGTTCCTGAACCGTGGGCATGTCTATGCCGTAGACATTGGGATGGCGCACCGGGGGCGCCGCCGAGGCGAAGTAGACCCGCCGCGCGCCCGCCTCCCGGGCCATCTGGATGATCTGCTTCGAGGTGGTGCCGCGCACGATGGAGTCGTCCACCAGCAGCACGTTTTTGTCCTTGAACTCCAAATCGATGGCATTGAGCTTCTGGCGCACCGACTTCTTGCGCACCTGCTGACCCGGCATGATGAAGGTGCGCCCGATATAGCGGTTCTTGATAAAGCCCTCGGTGTACTTGACCCCGAGGTTACTGGCCAGGGACAGGGCCGCGGTGCGGCTGGTGTCCGGGATCGGAATCACCACATCGATGTCATGACTCGGGCGCTGGCACAGGATCTTCTCGGCCAGCTTGGCCCCCATGCGTAAGCGCGCCTTGTATACGGAGATGCCGTCGATCATGGAATCCGGCCGCGCCAGGTAGACGTACTCGAAAATACAGGGCGCGTACCTGGGCGCTTCCGCACACTGGCGGGTCCAAAGCTTGCCGTTGACGTCGACAAACACCGCCTCCCCCGGTTCGAGGTCGCGGATCAGATCAAAGCCCAAGCTGTCCAGCGCTACGCTCTCGGAGGCGATCATATACTCCATGCCGCGTGCGGTCTCGCGCCCGCCGAAGACGATCGGGCGAATGCCGTGGGGATCGCGGAAGCCGAGAATACCGTAACCGGGGATCAGTGCCACCGCCGCATAGCCGCCGCTGCAACGCCGATGCAACCCGGACACGGCCTGGAACAGATCCTCTGCCTGGAGGCGCAGCTTGTTTTGAATCTGCAGTTCATGGGCCAGCACATTGAGCAGGATCTCGGAATCCGAGTTGGTATTGATGTGCCGGCGGTCCTCGAGGAACAGATCTCGCTTGAGTTCGTCGGCGTTGATCAGGTTGCCGTTGTGGGCCAGGGACAGGCCAAACGGCGAGTTGACGTAGAAAGGCTGGGCCTCGGCCGAGGTCTCGCAGCCTGCGGTAGGATAGCGCACGTGGCCGATGCCCATGTGTCCGCTGAGGTCGATCATGTGACGGGTGCGAAACACGTCCCGCGCCAGGCCGTTGTCCTTGCGAAGGTGCAGCGTACTACCCTCGCAGGTCATGATCCCGGCGGCGTCCTGGCCCCGGTGCTGGAGCACCAGCAGGCCATCGTAAATCCACTGATTGACGGGCTCGGTCGCGACTATGCCAACGATTCCGCACATTTGGGCGTCTCCTGGATGGCCGGGTGGGTACAGACTCCGCAGGCGCGGGCCGCCAAGGGCCAGCGACGCTGGTTACACATAGCTGAACTTTCCCGCGATATCCGGGGGCAACAGGCTCTGCAGCCAAACCGCCAGTTGCTGAAAGTGAGGGATCAACTGTGAGGACTTCCACCAGGGGTCGTCCGGGAAAGGGGTAAGCCCGGCCAGCAGCACCAGGATGGCCACCAGCAAAGCCCCGCGGGCCGTGCCGAAGAATACGCCGATCAAGCGATCGGTGCCGCTCAGCCCGGTTTTGTCCACCAACTGGCCCATCAGGTAACCCAACCCCCCCCCTAACAGCAGGCTGAGCAACAACAGGATGGCGAAGGACGCCCCGAGCCGAAGGGACGTTACCTCGATCCAAGGCTCGAGATGCACCGCCAGATCACGGAAAAACAGCAGGGCGATCCAAAAGGCGGCAATCCAGGTTACGAGGGATATGGCTTCTCGCACGAAGCCGCGAACCAGGCTGATAACCGCCGATAGGCCGACGATTCCGATAATGACGTAGTCCACCCAAATCATGCGTCCGCTACCACTCGTTGGGGCGATGCCCACGCCGGTTTGCCCGTAGGGATAAGCTGCTCATGGTACCAAAGCGCGGGGGCTCAGGGGTAGCTGACCACCTTCGATTGCAGATCGAAGCGCTTGTTCACCCCCACCGCCATGGCCTCGGCCAGCCGGCGGTCTGCCTCGGGACCGATGCGCACCCGGTGAAGCGTGCGGCCATCGATCCGCACCGGCTCCCGGAACGCCGGATACTTGGCTTCGCGCAACTCGGCCACCAATTGATCGGCCCGCTCACTACTCGACAGACTGGCTACCTGTACCACCCAGGCAGAAAGCGAGGGTGCTTGCGCAGCCGGCTGATCTGGGGTCGGCTTGGGTGTCGGGGCCGGTTTCGGTGCCGGTGCGGGTGCGGGTGCGGGTGCGGGAACGGGCTTTGGCTTCGGCGCTGGCTTCGGCGCTGGCTTCGGCTCCGGAGTGGGCTCGGGCTCTGGCATCGGCTCGGGCTTCGCTTCCGGCTCAGCGGCTGTCGTTAGTCCCGATTCCGGCGCCGGGACACTGGGCTCCGGAAGCGGCAGCGGCTCGATCTCCAAGGCCGCCGGCCGCGGCGGCAACAGCGGGGGCTCCGGCGGCAAGGCCATGGGGTCCTCATCCAGAGGGAGGATCTGACCTGAATCGAACCCCTCACCTGGCGGCGGCCTCGGCGGTATATTGCTCCCCTGGATATCCAACTCCGGCGCTGCTTCGTCATCCAGCAGCATCGGCACAAAGATCACCACCAGACAGACCAGGACGACGGCCCCAACCAACCGCCTCTTTAAGCTTTCATCCACGAGTGACTTCCGTATTTTATCAATCTATTGCGAAACACCGGATGCTCCGCAGGAGCCGGCGCCGACGCTGCGGAATGGCCTATTCTAACAGGAGCGGAAGCTTTCTGAAGAGCGACAGGCTCACCCCAGGAGTTCTCCGGCGGTCAGAGCTCCGGCAACAACTCGCCGACGAGCACGAAAGACCCGAAAACCAGGATACAATCGCCCACCGACGCCGCCAGCTGGGCCCCGTTCAAGGCCAGTCGGGGGGCTGGATATTCGGTCACCTCTACGCCGGGCAGGATAGCACGAAGTTCCCCGGCCAGAGCCGCCACGGACCGGGCCCTGCTGCCGGCCAACTGGGGCAGGTGCCAGCTGTCCACGAGCTCCGCCAAAGGTTGCAGCACCCCGCGAAGATCCTTGTCGCCGAGTAGGCCGAACACCGCATGCACCCGCCCACCGGGGGCCAAGCGGCGCAAGTTCCCGGCCAGAGCGTTGGCGGCCTGGGGGTTGTGGGCCACATCCAGCACCAGAGTGACATCGCCCGGGATCACCTGAAAGCGCCCTGGGAGCACCGCCGTCTGCAAGCCCAGGCGCACCGCCTCCTGGGCCACCGGTAAGCGGTTCGCCAGCAACTCCACGGCCATCAGCACCGCGGCCCCGTTGGCCAACTGATAGGCGCCGCGCAGGGCCGGCTCGGGCAGCCCGAAGCGACGGCTACCCGGCCCCTCCCACTGCCAACCCCCGGGAGCGCGCCGCCACCGGAAATCGCGCTCGGCGCAGTAAAGGGGTGTCCCCAACTCCGCGGCCCGACGCAACAAGCTCTCGGGCGGGTCGCGATCACCGCACACCGCCGGCCGACCGGCGCGCAGGATGCCGGCCTTTTCGCCACCGATCCGCTCACGATCAGGACCCAGCCAGTCCTGGTGATCAAGGTCGATGCTGGTGATTAGCGCCAGCTCCGGATCGACAATGTTCACCGCGTCCAGGCGCCCCCCGAGACCCACTTCCAGGATCGCCAAGTCCAATCCTGCGCAGGCGAACAGATCCAACGCGGCGAGGGTGCCGAACTCGAAATAGGTCAGTGATATGTCGGCCCGGGCCGCGTCGACCCGCTCGAAGGCGGCGCAGATCTCGGCGTCCGGGCGCGGCTCGCGCTGGATGCGGATGCGCTCGTTGTAGCGCACCAGGTGCGGCGAAGTATAGCAACCGACCCGGTAGCCGGCGGCGCTGTAGATCGCCTCCAACATGGCAGCGCATGAGCCCTTGCCATTGGTGCCCGCCAGGGTTATGACCGGGCATCCGCCCAGCGCCTGAGGCCGCATGCGCCGCCATACCCGCCCGATGCGCTCCAGCCCGAGTTCGATCTCGCGCGGGTGCAGCCGCTCCAGGCGCTCCAGCCAGGCTTGCAGGGACCGGGCGTTCAGGGCCGCGGCTGGTGGGTCAGCATACTGAGCAGGCTGGACAACTCGTCGCGCAGGTCGCGGCGGTCGATAATGCGGTCCACTGCCCCGTGCTCGACCAGGAACTCGCTGCGCTGGAAGCCCTCTGGCAAGGTCTCGCGCACCGTCTGCTCGATCACCCTGGGTCCGGCAAACCCGATCAGGGCATTGGGTTCGGCCACATTGACGTCTCCGAGCATGGCGAAACTGGCAGACACGCCGCCCATGGTGGGGTCGGTGAGCACCGATACGAATGGCAAGCCGCGCTCAGACATGCGGGCCAGCGCGGCGCTGGTCTTGGCCATCTGCATCAGCGAGAACAGAGATTCCTGCATGCGGGCCCCGCCGCTGGCGGCGAAGCAGACCATGGGGATGCCGGCCTCCAGGGAGACGTTCACCCCCTGCACGAAGCGTTCCCCCACCACCGAGCCCATGGACCCGCCCATGAACTGGAATTCAAACGCCGCCGCCACCAATTCCAACCCCTTGAGCTTGCCGCGCATCACCACCAGCGCGTCCTTCTCGCCGGTTTGCTTCTGGGCCTGGAGCAGGCGGTCTTTGTACTTCTTGCTGTCCTTGAACTTGAGCGGGTCCAACGGCTCCAATTCGGCGGCGATCTCTTCCCGTGGCTCGGGGTCCAGGAAGCCGTCCAGGCGGCGCCGGGCACCGATCCGATTGTGGTGGCCGCACTTGGGACAGACTTCCAGGTTGCGCTCCAACTCTGCGCGGTAGAGGATGGCACTGCAGCCCGGGCACTTGGCCCAGAGCCCCTCCGGCACCCCGCGCTTGCTGGCGGTATCCGTGCGGATGCGGCTCGGCATCAACTTTTCGAACCAACTCATGGGCTGCCCCCTTTTCTTGTCTTATCGGCGCAGATGCGGTGCTTCAGGCGGTGTCCATGGCTTGGCGCATGGATGCCAGAACGGCGGCCACCTCCGCGGCGATCGCCTGCGGCCGGTCCGCCAGGGCCTCGACCCGGCCCACCAAGGCGCTGCCGACGATCACCGCGTCGGCCACCCGGGATACCGCGGCTGCGGTCTCCGCGTCCTTGATGCCGAAGCCCACCCCCACGGGCAACTCGGTATGCCGGCGGATCGCCTCCAGCTTGCCGGCGAGTTGGTCCACCTGCAGGTGGCTGGCGCCGGTCACGCCCTTGATCGAAACATAGTATACGAAACCACCGGCGGCATTGCAGACCCGCTGCATGCGCGCCTCGGTAGTGGTGGGGGCGATCAGGAAGATGGGGTCGAGGCCGGCAGCGCTCATACTGTCGAGAAAACCGCCGCCCTCCTCCGGCGGGATGTCCACCGTCAACACCCCGTCCACCCCAGCCGCAGCGGCTGCCGTTGCGAACTCGGAATAGCCCATGGCCTCGATCGGGTTGAGATACCCCATCAGCACCACCGGGGTCGCGCCGTCGTCGCGCCGGAATTGGCTGACGATATCGAGCACCCCGCGGAGACTCATGTGGTGCTCCAAGGCGCGCTCGCTGGCGCGCTGGATCACCGGGCCGTCCGCCATCGGATCAGAAAAGGGCACACCCAACTCGATCAAGTCGGCACCGGCCGCGACCATGGCGTGCATCAGCGGCACCGTAACCTCGGGGTTTGGATCGCCGGCGGTAACGAAGGGAATCAGGGCGCTGCGGCCGGCCTGCTTGAGCTCGGCAAAGCGGCAACCGATACGGCTCATAGCTGGATGCCCTCGTGCTTCGCCACCGTATGCATGTCCTTGTCGCCACGCCCGGAAAGGTTGATCAGGATGCTCTGATCCTGCCGCATGGTCGGGGCCAGCTTGGCGGCGTAGGCCAGGGCATGGCTGGATTCCAAGGCCGGGATGATGCCTTCCACCCGGGTCAAGGTGTGAAAGCCGGCCAAGGCCTCGTCGTCGGTAACCGCCACGTAGTTGGCGCGCCCCGAGTCTTTGAGCCAGGCGTGTTCGGGCCCCACCCCAGGGTAATCGAGCCCGGCGGAGATGGAGTGGGTCTCGATGATCTGGCCGTCGCGATCCTCCATCAGATAGGTGCGGTTCCCGTGCAGCACCCCGGGCACTCCGGCGCACAGGGGCGCGGCGTGACGGCCGGTCTCCAGGCCGTCACCGGCGGCTTCCACCCCGTACATGGCCACCTCGCGATCGTCGAGGAAGGGATGGAACAGGCCGATGGCGTTGGAGCCGCCACCGACGCAGGCCACCAGGGCATCCGGCAGGCGCCCGGTGCGCTCCAGCATCTGCTGCCGCGCCTCCCGCCCGATGACCGCCTGAAAGTCGCGCACCATGGCCGGATAGGGGTGGGGCCCGGCAACGGTGCCGATAATGTAGAAGGTATTGTCCACATTGGTGACCCAGTCGCGCATCGCCTCGTTGAGGGCATCCTTGAGGGTGCGCGAGCCGGACTTCACCGAAACCACCTCGGCGCCGAGCAGCCGCATGCGGTAGACATTGGCCTCCTGGCGCGCGACGTCCACCTCGCCCATGTAGACCACGCATTCCAGTCCCAGGCGCGCCGCCACGGTGGCGCTGGCCACCCCGTGCTGGCCGGCCCCGGTCTCGGCGATGATGCGGGTCTTGCCCATGCGCTTGGCCAGCAGTGCTTGGCCGATGGTGTTGTTCACCTTGTGGGCTCCGGTGTGATTGAGGTCCTCGCGCTTGAGGTAGATCTGGGCCCCGCCCAGCTGCCGGCTCCAGCGTTCCGCGTGATAGATGGGCGATGGCCGGCCTACGTAGTCGCGCAGGTCCGCATCCAACTCGGCCAGGAACTCGGGGTCGACGAGAAATCGCACGTAAGCATCGCGCAACTCCTCGAGCGGCTGCATCAGGGTCTCGGCGACGAACATGCCGCCATAGGGGCCGAAGTGGCCCTGCTCGTCGGGCAGTGCGCTTACCACCTGCTCAGCTGTAATCGCCACGTTCTACTCCTCTCAAGAAGGCTGCAATTCGGGCGGCGTCTTTGATGCCCTTAGCCCGTTCCACGCCACCGCTGACGTCCACCGCATAGGGGCGCACCCGGCGCACCGCCGCTTCCACATTGTCCGGATTCAGGCCTCCCGCCAGCACGATCCGGCCCGCCATCACCGGCGGGATACGCGCCCAGTCGAATACTGCGCCGGTGCCGCCAGGCTTTCCAGCTTGGTAGCTGTCCAGCAACAGCGCGGCGGCGTCCGTGTACTCCGCCTCCACCCGGGCCAGCTCAACACCCTCGCGCATCCGCACCGCCTTGATATACGGTCGGCCATGGCCGGAACACTGCTCAGGGCTCTCGCTGCCGTGGAACTGCAGCAGGTCGATACGCACCCGGGCAAGGGCCTCACTGATCTCGGTCCGCTCGGCGTCGACAAACAGGCCGACCACGGTCACGAACGGCGGCAGGCAGGCCACTAGCTCCTGCGCCTGCTCGAAAGTCACTGCCCTTGGACTGGGGGGATAAAACACCAATCCAAGCGCATCCGCGCCCTGGCGTACGGCCTCTCTGGCGTCTTCCGCGCGGGTAATGCCGCAGATCTTGACCCGGGTTCGCATCACTATTGTGAACAACGGTTGACCGAACTCTAATAGGGAACCAGGCGCCATCATTGGCTCGATTACGCATTCGAACCGACCCGCTCGAGTCAACTGGCCCCCAGCCTGTTCGCACGCTGAACCGGATTCGACCGCCGATCCAGGAATAATGGGGCCTAAAGATACAGGATCAAGCGGATTAGGGAAAGCTAATGGACACCCGCCTCGCGCCAGGTCGGCACCGGGCGCAGGCGCCAGTCAGGCAGACCAAACGCCGGCGGGTACTTTACCCCCACCAGGTAGAGGCCGTCGGGCGGCGCGGTAATGCCGCCCAATGCGCGATTTCGCAGCGCCAACACTTCGGCGGCCCAGGACTCCGGGCGATCGCCGCGACCGATGGCCATCAGCACCCCAGCGATATTGCGCACCATGTGGTGCAAAAAGGCATTGGCGGTGATCTCCAGCACCACCCGCTCGTCATGACGCTGGACACGCAGGCTGAGCACCCGGCGAACCGGCGACTTGGCCTGGCAACCCTGGGCCCGGAAGGAGGAGAAGTCGTGCTCACCGACCAGGGCCTGACCGGCCCGATGCATCCGCGCTGCGTCCAAGGGCGGATGGAACCACACCGCGCGCCTGCTGGCCAGCGCAGAGCGAACCGGCCGGTTTAGAATCTCGTAGCGGTAACTGCGGGCCAAGGCCGAGTAGCGGGCATTGAAGTCCTTCGAGACCGGTCTCGCCCAGAGCACATTGACCTGCTCCGGCAGGTTCACGTTACAACCCAATACCCAGGATCGCTCGCGGCGCTCGGCCTCGGTATCGAAATGCACCACCTGGGCGATAGCGTGTACGCCGGCATCGGTGCGCCCGGCGCACTGCACCCGTAGTGGGTGGTCCGCGACTCGAGCCAGCGCCGCTTCCAAGGTTTCCTGCACGGTCGACACATCGCCCTGGGCTTGCCAACCGTGGAACGCGGAGCCGTCGTATTCGACCCCCATGGCGATCCGCATCGTTACTCTTGCCCCGTTTGAAATTCCGCAGCAAAACGGGGGTGCATCGAGACATGCACCCCCGTATACCGCCTATTGGCGAGAGACGGCCGAGCCCTGGATATCAGGACAGCGCTTGCAGCAACTCCCGGGCCCGTTGTTGCTGATCATCGTTGCCTTCGCGCAGCACCTCTTCGAGGATAATACGGGCGTCATCCGGGTCGCCCATGTCCTGATAGGCGAGTGCTAGGTCGATCTTGGTCTCTACCTCTTCCTGATCAACCCCGGTGAAGGCGTCCGTGTCGAGCACCAGTTCCTCCGGCTCTTCCGGCTCCTCCGGCGGCGGCGCGGGGACCTTCATCAGGCCGCCGACCTCGTCCAGGCTGAGGCCCTCATCGTCGTCTTCGAGGACTTCGGGCTGTGGCGCTTCCACGGCGGAAGCGGGCTCCGATTCCGCCTGCTCCTCAGCCCCAAAATCGAAGTCGTCGAGTTCGAAGTCCAGGTTTTCGGCGACCGTCGTCTCCGACGCCCCGGATACCGGTGCAGCCTCGGGTTCCCCCGCGCCCGCCAAGTCCAGGTCGAGGTCGAGGTCGAAGTTGTCTTGGGCCTCGGGTTCGGGTGTCGAATCCCCGGCTGTGGCTGCGGTGCCACCGAACAGGGCCGCCCCGGGGGCGAGGGTACGCCCCATCTCCATTACCCGGCTCCATGCCTTCGGGTCCCGGTCCTCGGCGCCCGCTTGACTCATCTTGTCGGCCTGGGCGACGAAGGACTCGTGATCGCCTGCCTCGGCATAAACCTCCAGCAGTTTGTGCTGGTAATCGAGACGTTCCGGGTCGCGCCGGATCTCATCCATGAGCATCTCCTCGGCCTGCTCGTAGCGGCCGTAGGCTACGTAGACATCGACCTCGGCGAGGGGATCCAATGCCGGCTCTTCTGCCGGTGCAGGCGCCGACGCGAGCGTCGCGCCTGCGGTTGCGGCCGCACCGGTTACCGCGGCGGCAGACGCAGCGAGAGCGGCCGTCTGGTTGCTAAATTCGCCGGCCGAAGCCCGCTCAGCGGCACGAGGTGCGGGCTGAGGTGGGGCCATCGCCGGTGCAGCGAAGGCGGCCGCTTCGCGCTTGCGACCGCGAACCAGCAGCGCCAGCAGGCCCATGAGCAACACCCCTACCGCTCCAAGGAGGCCGAGGACCACCTTGTCGCCGCTCATCAGTCGCTCGAAAAAACTCTGGGGCGCCGGGGGAGGCACAACCAGTTCCTGCGGCTTGGAAGCCTCCTCCGCCTGATCCTGCAACTGTGCCAGGCGGTCGTTCTGCACCGTCATCAGGCGCTGCATTTCTCCCAGCTGTTCTTCCAGCTCGCCGATGCGACCCCGCATCTCTGTCGCCTCTTGGCGCGCCACAGCAGCCTCTTCCCTCGCCAGCAACAGTCCCCGGTCCTGGCTCGCCGCCTCGGGCCCGGCTTCCGCCCCGCTTTCAGCCTCGCCGGGAACTCCGTCCGGCGCCACTGCCGAGGCCTCCAGGTCGCCCTCGACTAGTTTCAGTTCCGGCTCACCGGGCGCGGGTGACTCCGGGACGGCGACCGAGGCATCCGCCCCCGCTTCCGGCCCCTGCAATGAGATGGGCGTGGGCTCTTCTTCAACAGCTTCCGCATCAGCCTCCTCAATCGCGGCGGGCGCGGTGGCGGCCTCGGATTCCGCGCGCCATATCTCGCTCTGCTCCTGCAACTCGGCCCGCGCCTCGCTCCGGGTCTGCTCTAACGCGGAATCCGCTCCGGGAAGGCGCAGCACCTGTCCCACTTTTAGCCGATTGACATTGTTGCCGATGAAGGCGTTCGGGTTGTAGCGATACAGGGCCATCAGCACCTGTTCCACCGTGGCCCCTTCCACCCGCATCCCCCCGGCGATACTCCACAATGTGTCGTTCGGCTTGGTCGGACCGTACTCCAAGGCCCCGGTCGCCGCCGCCCCCGACGCAGCGGAGGCGGGCGCCGCGGACGTGCTCGCCGGCCGCGATGCGACGCTCGGCGCAGCCACCGGCTTGGGCCGTCGCTGAGTCACCACCGGCGGATCCAGCAGCACTGTGTACTCCCTCACCGCTCGCCCTTTCGGCCAGTTGACCTCGATCATAAAACTGACGAAGGGTTCCCGAATCCGCTCGTCGCTGCTCACCCGGATGATGGCCTTGCCATCGGGGGTGGCTTGCGGCGTGAAGTCCAGCTTGGAGAGGAAAAACGGCCGCGGAATCCCAGCTCGTTCAAACACAACCGGCGGGGCCAGATCGACCTTGACGGTATCGAGTTCTTCGGGATCCACCGAGAGCAGATCGATATCCGCACTGAAGGCCTGGTTTAGATAGGATTTCGGATGGATTTCACCCAACCCGAGCGGATAAGCCGCCATCGGCGACAGGGCAGCGGCAATCGCAAACGCCAGGGATAATCTCCGAAACATGTTTCCTCCTCACAGATACCGTTTACCGGTGTCCGGACATCCCGGTCGGTATTGCCGGCGTGTCCCCTTTAGGCCTCGGACATTGCGTCCAGGCAAATAGAACATACTTGATATTTTCCCGCCAACTATAGCTTATGAAGAGGTTTTAACCCAACCCCCAAGCGCCGCTTATGCGACCGATTTCCGCATTCGTTCAGCGTGCCAGCACGATCCCCAGCATACGACGCAGCGGTTCGGCCGCTCCCCATAGCAGTTGGTCGCCAACCGTGAAGGCCCCGAGGTAGTCGTTACCCATGGCCAACTTCCGCAGGCGCCCCACCGGCACCTCTAGCTTGCCGGTGACTGCCGACGGGCTCAACTCCCGAATCGTGCGCTCCCGCTCGTTGGGAATCACCCTTACCCAGTCGTTGGCCTCGGCCAACAGGCCTTCGATCTCGTCCAGCGGCAAATCCCGCTTGAGCTTTACCGTGAGCGCCTGGCTGTGGCAGCGCATGGCGCCAATGCGCACGCAGATGCCGTCGATCGGAATCGGCCGATTCTGACGGCCGAGGATCTTGTTGGTCTCCACCCCGCCCTTCCACTCTTCCTTGCTTTGGCCGTTCTCCATCGCCACGTCGATCCATGGGATCAGGCTGCCGGCCAGGGGCACCCCGAAATTCTCGCTAGGCAGTTCGGCGCTGCGGATGTGCTCAGCCACCCGCCGGTCGATGTCGAGAATCGCCGAAGCCGGGTCCGCCAACAGGTCCTCCGCCGCGGCGTGGATGCTGCCCATCTGCGCAATCAGTTCGCGCATGTTCTTGGCGCCGGCGCCGGAGGCGGCCTGGTAGGTCATGGCGCTGACCCAGTCCACCAGACCCTCCCTGAACAACCCGCCCATAGCCATCAGCATGAGGCTGACGGTGCAGTTGCCGCCGATGTAGTTCTTGATGCCGGCGTCGAGCGCTTCCGTGACCAGGCTTCTATTGACCGGGTCCAGCACGATGACGCTGTCGTCCATCATACGCAGGGCCGAGGCCGCATCGATCCAGTAACCCTCCCATCCGGACTCCCGCAAGGGACCGAAGACCTGGTTCGTGTAACTGCCGCCCTGGCAGGACACGATCACCTCCATCTCCCTGAGCTGATCGATGTCGGTGGCATCCCGAAGGGGCGCGATCGGCTTGCCGATATCCGGTCCCTGTTGGCCCACCTGGGAGGTGGTGAAAAACACCGGCTCGTCGATCCCGGCAAAGTCCCCCTCCGCCAACATACGCTCCATGAGCACCGACCCAACCATTCCGCGCCAGCCGACAAACCCTACACGTTTCATTTGGTTACCTATTATTTCTTACAACAAAAATAAACTTCGTCGGCCCCGCTCAGGCACCGCGCAGAGCCGCCACCACCGCGTCGCCCATCTCCGCCGTGCCGACCTGCCGACAGCCTTCGGAGTGGATATCCGGAGTGCGCAGCCCACTGTCGAGGGCCTGGTTCACCGCCTGCTCGATACGTCCGGCCAGTTCCGCCTGATCGAGGGAGTAGCGCAGCATCATGGCCAGCGACAGGATGGTGGCCAGAGGGTTGGCCACACCCTTGCCCGCAATGTCGGGGGCCGAGCCATGGATCGGCTCGTACATACCCCGGCCGTCTGCGTCCAGAGACGCCGAGGGCAACATGCCGATCGAACCGGTGAGCATGGCGGCGCAGTCGGAGAGGATGTCGCCGAACATATTGGTCGGTGACCATGACGTCGAACTGTTTCGGGGCTCGCACCAGCTGCATGGCGGCATTGTCGACGTACATGTGGCTCAGTTCCACGTCCGGGTAGTCCCGGCCGACCCGGGTGACCACCTCGCGCCATAGTTCGGTGCACTCCAGCACATTGGCCTTGTCGACCGAACAGACCCGGCTGCCGCGCTTACGGGCGATATCGAAGGCGACCCGGGCGATGCGCTCGATCTCGGACTCGCTGTAGACCAGGGTATTGAAACCCTGGCGCTCACCGTTGTCCAGTTGGCGCACGCCCCGGGGCTGGCCGAAGTAGATGCCGCCGGTAAGTTCCCGCACGATCATCAGGTCGAGACCGGCAACGAGTTCTGGCTTCAGAGTAGAGGCCTCGGCCAGCTGGGGATAGAGCAACGCCGGACGAAGATTGGCGAACAACTCGAGTCCCGCGCGCAACCCGAGCAGGCCCTTTTCCGGCCGCACCGAGATGTCCAGAGGCTCCCACTTGGGGCCGCCCACCGCTCCCAGCAAGATGGCGTCGGACTCGCGCGCCTGGGCCAGGGTGGCGTCGGGCAAAGGATGGCCGGTGGCATCGTAGGCGCTGCCGCCCACCAGCCCCTGCTCCAGCTCCGCTTCCAGGCCAAAGTCGCTGCGCAGGCATTCCAACACCTTCATCGCCTCGGCGACGATCTCCTTGCCGATGCCGTCGCCGGGCAATATAAGGATTTTTTTTGTCATGATGAAGAACCTTATTTATCTTACTATTAGCGATACAACCTCAAGATCTTCACAGGTCGTTGAACAACCAGGGTGCGCTCGCTCGCCGGCGCGCTTCATAGGCGCGAATGGCGTCCACGTGCTGCAGGGTGAGACCGATGTCGTCCAGGCCATTGAGCAGGCAGTGCTTGCGGAAGGCGTCTACCTCGAAGGGAATCTCGCCACCGGCTGCGCCGCGGATCGACTGCCCCTCCAGATCGACCTCCAGGCGCAGGGCCTCGGCTCCACCGGCCTGCTCGAACAGGGCATCCACCTGTGCCGCCGGCAACTGGATCGGCAGAATGCCGTTCTTGAAGCAGTTGTTGAAGAAGATGTCGGCGAAGCTGGGCGCGATGATCACCCGGATGCCGAAGTCTTCGAGGGCCCAGGGGGCGTGCTCCCGGGACGAGCCGCAGCCGAAATTCTCCCGCGCGAGCAGAATCTGTGCGCCCGCATAGCGCGGGTCGTTGAGCACGAACTCCGGGTTCAGCGGCCGATCTGAGCAATCCATGCCCGGCTCGCCGTGATCCAGGTAACGCCACTCGTCGAACAGGTTGGGGCCGAAGCCGCTGCGCTGGATCGACTTCAGAAACTGCTTCGGGATGATCGCATCGGTGTCCACATTGGAACGGTCCAGGGGCGCGACCACCCCGGTAAAGGTCGCGAAGGCTTCCATCAGAGTTCCTCCAGGTCGGTGAAGTGCCCGCTTACCGCGGCAGCCGCGGCCATGGCCGGGCTCACCAGGTGGGTGCGTCCGCCCTTGCCCTGGCGGCCCTCGAAATTGCGGTTGGAAGTGGAGGCACAGCGCTCCCCGGGCTCCAGGCGATCGGCATTCATGGCCAGGCACATTGAACAGCCCGGGTCACGCCATTCGAACCCCGCCTCCAGGAAGATCCGGTCCAGCCCCTCCTGCTCGGCCTGTTGCTTTACCAGGCCCGAACCCGGCACCACCATCGCCAGGCGAACGTCTGCCGCCACCTTGCGCCCTTTGGCCACCTCAGCGGCGGCACGCAGGTCTTCGATCCGGGAGTTGGTGCAGGAGCCGATAAACACCTTGTCCACCGCGATATCGCGGATCGGCGTGCCGGCTTCCAGACCCATGTAGTCCAGCGCCCGGCGCATGCCGTCGGCCCTGTACCGGATCGGTCTCGGCAGCGGGATCGGGCACCCGGCCGTCCACCGCCACCACCATCTCGGGCGAGGTGCCCCAGGTCACCTGCGGCCTGATGGTCGCGGCGTCGATGCGTGATCTCCTTGTCGAAGCGAGCCCCCTCGTCGCTGTGCAGCGTCTCGCCAGTCGGCCACCGCCTGCTCCCATTGCTCCGGCCTTGGGGCATACGGGCGGCCCTTGACGTAATCGATGGTCTTGTCGTCCACCGCCACGATACCGGCCCGGGCGCCGGCCTCGATGGTCATGTTGCAGACCGTCATCCGGCCCTCCATGCGACAGGTCGCGGATCGCCTCACCGGTGTACTCGATCACATAACCGGTGCCGCCGGCGGTGCCGATCTTGCCGATGATCGCCAGCACGACGTCCTTGGCGGTGACGCCGGGCCCCACCGCGCCGTTGACGCTGCACCCGCATGGTCTTGGACTTCTTCTGCATCAGGCACTGGGTTGCCAGCACGTGCTCCACCTCGGAGGTGCCGATGCCGAAAGCCAGGGCCCCGAAGGCGCCGTGGGTGGAGGTATGGGAATCGCCGCATACCACCATCATGCCCGGCAGCGTGACCCCCTGCTCCGGACCAATCACGTGGACGATTCCCTGGCGCGGGTCGTCCATGGAAAACTCGGTGATGCCGAATTCCACGCAATTACGGTCCAGAGTCTCCACTTGCAACCGGGACACCGGGTCCTGGATGCCGGCGGCGCGATCGGCAGTAGGGATGTTGTGGTCCGGGGTCGCCAGGTTGGCCCCTGCGCGCCAGAGCTGGCGGCCGGCGAGCCGCAGACCCTCGAAGGCCTGGGGCGAAGTAACCTCGTGCACCAGGTGACGGTCGACGTAGATCAGCGAGGTGCCGTCAGCGTCGGCCCGCACCAGATGCTGGTCCCAGAGTTTGTCGTACAAGGTTCTCGCGCTCATGTTTGCCTCCGTGGGCACCGCCCGGGGGTTGATTTGTGGGCCCAAGGATAGGATGGGGTTACTTATAATACAAATTCATATTTATTATATAATCGATTACAATTCCGCATAGATAGCACTGGCACGCCGGCTCCGCATGCTCGAACTCAACAATCTACAAGCCTTTGTCGCGGTCGCCCGCAACAGCTCCTTTTCGGTAGCCGCCGAACGCCTGCACCTTACCCAGCCGGCGGTCAGTCGCCGCATCGCCGCTCTGGAGTCGGAACTGGGGCTGCGCCTGTTCGACCGCATCGGGCGCCTTACCAGCCTCACCGAGGCCGGACGCATGCTGCTGCCCAAGGCCGAGGCGCTGCTCGACCAGAGTAACGATATCCGCCGCAGCCTGGCCAACCTGGCCCAGCAGGTGAGCGGCCCGCTGTCGATCGGTACCAGCCACCATATCGGTCTGCACCGGCTACCGCCGGTGCTGCGCAACTACCACCGGGAGCACCCCCAGGTGCAGTTGGACATCCGTTTTCTGGACTCGGAGAGCGGCTGCGCCGAGGTCGAACACGGCAGCCTGGATCTCGCTATCGTCACCCTGCCCAACGCCCCCCGCCCCAATCTGGAGCTGACTCGCGTCTGGACCGACCCCCTGCACATCGCCGTCGCCAAGGACCATCCCCTCGCCGGGCATGGCCAACTCCCCCTCGACCAATTGCTGGACCATCCCGCGGTCCTGCCGGCCCGAGGCACCTACACCCGCCAAATCCTGGAACAGGCCCTGGGTCCCGAGGCCGCCCGGGTGCAGGCTCGGCTAGCCACCAATTACCTGGAGACCTTGCGCATGCTGGTTTCGATCGGCCTCGGTTGGAGCCTGCTGCCCGCCACCTTGCTGGGGAAGGACCTGGACGTTGTTAGGATCGAAGGCTTGGCCCTGAGCCGAGACCTGGGGTTGGTGCGTCACCGCGGTCGCACCCTATCGAATGCGGCGCAGGCGTTGATGCGGGCCTGTTTGGAGAATATTGGGAGCGGGAAGCAACGATCTACCGAGTGAACACACCGGTTTTTGATGCGCCGCCCGGTACTCGTGGTTCGAATCCACGAGCCGCTTTTCTCCCGTTGCCGCCTTGAGAAGACGAAACCCTGAAAGGCGGCTGTGCCGGGATAAAAGCCACTCCATGTTCTGGCTCGTTGGCGGAATCTGTGGGCGATGGCTTGAGCAGGGCGGCGCTAATTGCATGGAACCCAACCGTTTTCGTGTAGCCGCGAGGGATGATCTTCTGATGCGTGAATCGCGAGCCGATACGCTACCTTCCCCCTGGAGAGGCGGTCGCAAAAGGGGGGTATCGGCCATCAGCCCTGGTACAATTACGCATCGCAAGCAGCCGCCGGTAACCGTCATGCTCCCGAGGTCCCTCCGACGCCGCGTCAGCACCCTGGACACCAGCAACCAGATGCCCTTGTTCACCGAAGCCTCGGCGCCGATCCCCGAGCCGCCGGCAGGGGCGGTGTTTTTCGTGGCCCCGGACCCGCGGGCCATCCTGATCAATCAGGTACGGCTCGACGAGTACCTGAACAACGCGGGCTAAACGGCGGCATTGAAGGTGCGCGAACTGCTGGTGGGGCTGGACTGGGAAGCGTTCGAGCGCGACTACCGGGCCGGTGGACGTCGGCTTTTTCCAGCACGGCTTTCGAAAACGCGGTTTCCGAAAGCCTTCATTCCCAGGCGGTTGCATGCCTGAAAATGGCGGGGCATCCTGACCCGCGCGCGAAATGCGATTAAATCGTTTCCGTAGCTACGTTGCCGTTAGGCGACCGTTAAAGATCGACTTAAGCACTATTGGAGCCGCTAATGAAAGCCGTAGCCTACCAACAGACTGGTCCCATTGACCGTGAAGATGCCTTGCAGGACATCACGCTTGAGACACCCACTGCCGAAGGCCGCGATCTGCTCGTCAAGATCAATGCTGTGTCGGTTAATCCGGTCGACACCAAAGTGCGGGTTCGTCAGGAACCTGAGCCGAATGGTTGGGGAGTCCTTGGTTATGATGCCGCCGGCGTTGTCGAGTCCGTCGGACCTGAGGTGCAAGAATTCAAACCGGGCGATGCGGTTTATTACGCCGGCGCCATTAACCGACCTGGCACGAACAGCGAATACCACCTGGTAGATGAACGTATCGTTGGCCGCAAGCCAGCCAGCTTGAGCAATGCAGAAGCCGCAGCACTTCCGCTCACGGCGATCACCGCCTGGGAAATGCTTTTTGACCGGCTCGGTGTCAAACGCCCAACCGCGCAGGGCGGCAACATCATAGTCGTCATAGGAGGTGCGGGCGGTGTCGGTTCGATCACCATCCAACTCCTGCGGGCATTGACCCCTCTGACCGTGATCGCCACCGCCTCGCGCCCTGAAACGCAGGACTGGGTGCGCGAATGCGGCGCCCACCACGTGATCGACCACCGCCAACCATTGGCACCGCAGGTTGAAGCTCTGGGTCTCGGTGCGCCTGGGTTTGTCTTCTCAACCACGCAGACGGATCAGCATTTCGCAGATATCGTCGAACTGATTGCACCCCAGGGCCGTTTTGGCTTGATCGATGATCCGGAAAAGCTGGACGCCAGGCCGCTAAAACTCAAAGCGGTATCTCTTCATTGGGAGCTGATGTTCACTCGCTCACTCTTTGGTACACCGGATATCGCGGAACAGGGCAAGCTGTTGAACGAAGTCGCCGCATTGGTCGATGCCGGGAAAATCCGTTCAACCGTTACCGAAGTTGCCGGAAAGATCGATGCCGCGACGCTGCGTGCGGTCCATGCCCGGATCGAAAGCGGCTCGGCACGCGGCAAGATCGTCCTTGAAGGGTTTTAACCCGAATGTTTCACCAGGCCGCCAGGCGGCTGCGCGTAAGCGACTGGAAATACGGGACCTTGAATAGGACTGCGGAGGCGTCTGCAGCGAAACAACCGGTATAACGCCGCCTGGCTATCGCACCCCTGGCTGGTTCCTGCACGCCCCGGCTGCGGTCAGCACCGGGCGCGCCCAGCGGGCCAGGTGCCGCCGAGAGGCCGGGAGAACGCGACCGGGTTACTGGCAATCGCTGGGATGTCGTTCAGGGCGAGACCGAAGAAATGCCGGTTGAGCGATTCGGCTCGGCCCCCTCCCCCTCCCTTAACTGCTCACCCGCAGACTTCGGCGACCACGCAGCGCAGAACACCAAAGTCATAGGCCTGGCCCAGGGCCTCGAAGAGGGGTTTCAGGGCGGCCTGCTCGCAGCTTTCGAGTTGCTCGATGGCCTCGGCAATGCGCTGGTATTCGTCTTCCTCCAGGCTCAGCACATGGCGGGCCGACAACAGCCCGGCTTCGATGGCCTCCGCCAAATGGGCGTAGACGGTGCTCACTTGAAGGTCGCGGCTTCGGGCGATGGATTCTGGGCCCGCGCCTTGCTGATGCAAGTATAGGGTTTCGTTGACTGTGTCGCTGAAGCGCTGGTCCAACAGCTCCGGTCGCGGGTGCTTGGCGATCTCTTCGAGAAAGGCCGGGCCGAAACGGGCCAGCTTGCCTTCGCCCACTCCGCTGATATCCAGTAGTTGCTCGGAGCTGACAGGGCGCCGGCGGGCCATTTCCTGCAGGCTCGCGTCATGGAAGATGACATAGGGCGGGACACCGCGTTCGTGAGCCAGGCGCAAGCGCAGCTCGCGCAGTGCCTCGAACAAGGGCTGATCCCAGGGGCGCGGCGCCTCGGAGCGCTGGCGCCGGGCTTGGCGTTCTACCTTGGCGGGCTTGCGCTGGCGACGCAGTTGCAGGCGCTGTTCTCCGCGCAACAAGGGCCGGCACTTGGCGCTCAGGCGCAGGGCCCCGTAGCCTTCAGCGTCGGTGTCCAGATAGCCTTGGGCCAGCAGTTGGCGGAACACGCCGCGCCATTCCGCGGTACTGAGGTCGGTACCGATACCGAAGGTGCTGAGCCGGTCATGACCATTGCGGCGGATGCG
The DNA here is from genome assembly GCA_963753615.1 of uncultured Gammaproteobacteria bacterium. Classification (GTDB taxonomy): domain Bacteria; phylum Pseudomonadota; class Gammaproteobacteria; order Chromatiales; family Chromatiaceae; genus CAVWCW01. The sequence goes on along the minus strand of CAVWCW010000003.1, from coordinate 63,045 downwards.
CTCGTCGTCCTTGCCGCTGAGGATCTCGATCAGGTAGTTGACGCCGAAGCGCTGGCCGCTGCGGTAGACGCAGGACAGAGCCTTCTGGGCCGCCTCGGTAGCGTCCCAGGTTTGTGGCGGCTGTAAGCAGTTGTCGCAGTTGCCGCAAGGCTCGGCGAGACGCTCGCCGAAGTAGGCGAGCAGCGACTGGCGGCGGCAGCCGGTGAGTTCGCAGAGCCCCAGCATGGCATCGAGCTTCTGTTGCGCGACCCGTTTGTACACTTCCTCGGCATCGCCGCTTTGTAGCATCTGGCGCAGGGTGATCACGTCTTGCAGGCCGTAGGCCATCCAGGCATTGGCGGGCTCGCCATCGCGGCCAGCGCGGCCGGTCTCCTGGTAGTAGGATTCGATGCTTTTGGGCAGGTTGAGGTGGGCGACGAAGCGCACATCCGGTTTGTCGATGCCCATCCCGAAGGCAATGGTAGCGACGATGATCAGCCCGTCTTCGCGTAGAAAGCGTTCCTGGTGGCGCTGGCGAAGCTGGTCCCGCAGGCCGGCGTGGTACGGCAGGGCCTCGCGCCCCTTGGCGCTCAGCCATTCGGCTACCTGCTCTACCTTCTTGCGCGACAGGCAGTAGACGATACCGGCATCGTCCGGATGCTCACGCTCGAGGAAGCGCCACAGCTGGTCGCGGGCATTCTGGCCCTCCGCAATGGCGTAGCGGATATTGGGGCGGTCGAAACTGCTGACGAACACCGCCGCCCGCTCCAGGTCGAGTTGCTGGATGATCTCACCCCGCGTGCGCTGGTCGGCGGTGGCGGTAAGGGCGATGCGCGGCACTTGGGGGAAGCGCTGGTGGAGCACCGAGAGCTGCTGGTAATCGCGGCGAAAGTCGTGGCCCCACTGGGACACGCAGTGGGCCTCGTCGATGGCGAACAGGCCGATTCGGGCGCGCTCCAGCAGTCCAAGCGTCCGCTCGTTGAGCAACCGCTCCGGGGCGACATAGAGCAGATCGAGGCCACCGCCGAGCAAAGCGGTCTCGATCTCGCGCTGATCCTGCCGGTTCTGGGTGGAGTTGAGAAAGGCGGCGCGGAAACCGAGCTGGCGCAGGGCGTCTACCTGGTCCTGCATCAGGGCGATCAGGGGCGAGACCACAACGCCGGCCCCGGGCCGCACCATGGCGGGAATTTGATAGCACAGGGATTTTCCGCCGCCGGTGGGCATCAGGGTCAGCACGTCCTGGCCTTCCAGCAGGGCGCGGATGATCGGCTCCTGGTTGTGGCGGAACGCCTGGTAGCCGAAAACCCGGTGCAGGATCTCCAAGGCCCGCGCCATCATCGCCTCGGGGGAATGCCGCAGTTCCGAATCCCGAGCCGGCGGATCCCGCTCCCAAGACCGCTCAGCGCCGGACTCCCACTCGGCGGACGACCGGGCTTGGTGCGGGTCCGTTCCCGTACCGCCGTCCTCAGCCACGGATGCCCTCCCCTCGGCCCCCGCCACTTTGGTGCAGTGCGCTCAGCCTATTCGCCATGATCCTAGAAAAAGCAGTTGGACGGGGTGTAGGCTGTGCTTGCGGGGGCGCAGGGCAAGGCGCAACGACGCGGAATAGTGAATCTATTCCAAGGCGTTGCAACGCAGCCATACGCCGGCGCAAGCGTGCCATGCGCCCCGTAGCCTGGATCACCGAATCGGTGAAGAGATAAATCGAAGGGTTGTTCCTTCATTCGAGTACCTGACTGTCAGCATGGAGCGGTCAACGGCTCTTTCGAGGATGATGCTCCCGCCCCAACCTGCATGCGGCACTCTAACACAACCCGGCTCCTGGCAAATGCCGTACGGAGGTTGAACCAGTTATCACCAAATACTCCCGAACCAAACGAGCAATGGAGCCTAACCAACTGTCAGTTCTTTGCTTTTGTTCACATCTTCCAACAAACGCTCAATAGCCCAGCCAACCCCGGAGCCTGCCTATTAAGGAACTCTTAAGAAAACGCTTATATAACTGAATTGACGGGAAATTTTTCCCCCTGCGCAAAACCTGCACAATCCGAGGCAAGGTCAGCAAACAAGCGGACTAAGAGCGCCTTTCCGCAACTTCTTCACAAACTTATCCACAGGCTCTGTGGAAAACACGGGCGGCGTCCGATCGCCTAGTCCGAACGCCGCCAGACCAAGATCCGGTTGTTCGCGGGCATCGGGTAATCGGCCATAAAATCCAGGCCCACAGCGGCCGCCTCCCGGTCAAGGTCCTCGAAATTGCGGATACCGCTGTCGGGATCCCGCGCCTTCAGCCAAAGATCGAAACTGGCATTGCTGTCGCTGGTGTAGCGGCCACCGAAATTGAAAGGGCCGTACAGCGTCAGCAGCCCGCCGGGCTCCAGCACCCGGGCGCAGTTGCCGAGGCAAGCGCGGACCTGGGGCCAGCTCATGATGTGGAAGGTGTTGGCGCTGAAGATGGCGTCCACGGTGTCGAGCTTCCACCCCGGGGCGGCGGCGTCCAGGGCCAGCGGAGGCTCGAGGTTGGCCAGGCTGGCCTCGTCTCGCCACAGGCGAATGCCGGGCAATTGCTCCGGCAGGTCGCTCGGCAGCCAACGCAAGTGCGGCAAGGCAGCGGCGAAGTGGACCGCGTGCTGGCCGGTTCCGGAGCCCAATTCCAGTACCCGGCGGCGACCGGCGAACAGTTCTCGCAACAGCGCCAGGATCGGGCCCCGGTTCTGCTCCGCAGACTCTGCATAAGGTTTGCGCGCGCGCGGGGTCAGCATTGGCGGTACGGTGAACGGGCCTCAAGGTCGGCCATGTATTCCTCGACGAACTCGGTCTCCTGGCGGGTGTGACGGTCGATGGCCGCATGGAACTCTGGATGGGCCAGCCAGTGGCAGGACCAGGTCGGGGTGGGCAAAAAGCCGCGGCTGATCTTGAATTCACCCTGAGCCCCGGGCTCGAACCGCTCAAGGCCGTGGGACAGGCAAAATTCCAGCCCCTGGTAATAACAGGCCTCGAAATGCAACCCATCGACGCGCTCGATGGCGCCCCAGTGACGGCCGTACAGAACCCGCTCACTGCGCAGCATCAGGGCCCCGGCGATATAGCCGCTTCCGCGACGCGCCAGCACCACCAACACCCGGGAGCCCAAGCTTTGACCGATGGCGCGGAAGAAGTCCAGGCTTAGCGTCGGAATGCCGCTCTTGCGGGCGAAGGTTGCAAGATAGAATTCGTAGAAACGGACCCAGAGGTCTTCGTCCATCTCCTGGCCGGAGCGCAATTCCAGATTCACCCCAGCATCGCGCACAAGGCGCCGCTCGCGGCGGATATTCTTGCGCTTCTTGGCCGACAGGGAGCCGAGAAATTGGTCGAAATCCGCCCAGCCCCGGTTGTGCCAATGAAACTGATAGCCGGCGCGCTCGAACAGCCCCGCACGCCGCAGTCTCCCCCGGTCCTCTTCGCTCACAAACAGCCAGTGCAGAGACGAAACCCCGGACTCACGAGCTTGGGCAACGGCCGCAGCCACCAGGGCGTCGGCAGCCGCCTCGCCGACGGCCCCTGGCGCGTTCAAAATGCGCTGGCCGCTGGCGGGCGTGTACGGAACCGCAACCACATCCTTGGGGTAGTATGCCAGGCCGTGACGCTGGTAAGCGTCGGCCCAGGCCCAGTCGAATACAAGCTCGCCGTAGGAGTTGTTCTTCAGGTAGCGGGGTACCGCCGCTACCAGCTCGCCGCCGGCGTACGCCAGCATGTGACGGGGCCACCAACCGAAGCGCTCGCCGAGGCAGCCGTGGCGCTCCAAGGCCGCCAGGAATTCGTAGGATACGAACGGGTCACGGTGCCGCACCAAGGCGTTCCAGGCGGCGGGATCCACGGCTTCGAGCGATTCGGCAATTCGGATCTCCATACGCCGATTCTACCGGCTCCGCGGGCCTCCGTGAGGGCAAAAGCCTGCGCAGATTGTCCGGTTAGCGATATTCTCTCACCCGCCCTGAACTCCCCGGCTTGCCGCCGCCCCCAGCGTTGTGCTCTGATGGACTGGAATCCATGCCACCCAACCCGGCGGAAAGGCTTAGCTGCGGAGGCGGGGAGTTTCTGCGGGCTCGTTTCGTAATTCCGGGGCAACCAAGACTGCAGCGGCGATTTAGGAGCTGATAAACTGACACATGGCGGATTACAGAGGCGATAATTCGAGTATTATTCCCTGTCTTGGAACTCAGGGCGCTGGACTTGCCGCCAATGACCACTTTGCATTGGCCGGGCTGGGCGCGGGCCGGTGCCTGGTTCTCGCTGCCGCGAGCTGCCGAGGCCCCGGCGCGCATGGCCGAAATCCGAGACGATCGGACCGGGACAGAGCAGCGCCCATGCCAGGGCGAGAACCAGATTACCGCCATTCGCGAACCGGGACTGTCCCTCCGGGCCGCGCCAGCACCGCCAGAGGATTGCCGAGCCCATGAAGCGCCAATTTTCGAGCCCCCTCCAGACTGCCGCCGACAGGCCAGCCAGGAGGCGCCGCACCGCTTTTTCGAGCATCCTGTGCCTGCTCGCGGCTACGGGTACCGCCTCGGGTGCCGAAACCATGCCGGCGCAGTTGCAGGAATTGGCGGGGCGCCACCGCTTCGATATCAGCGGTTTCGAGCAATTGGCGAGCACACCCGCCCGCAACGCATCTGGAAGCCTGCGGGAGCAGATCCGCCTGCTGCTGGAGAACTACAACTACATTCTGATCGGCACCCCCGAAGGCGGCATCAAACGGATCATCGTCATGGGAGGAAAGGAGGCCTTGCCCGAGGCGCCGCCCGATCCCCCAGGCTCCGGCGAGGCCGAGGCCGGCGACAATCCCGAAGAAACCGTGCTCGAAACCCGCCGCCAGGGACTGCACCATCTGGTCGACGCGATACTGGTAGGCCCGTCAGGGGCCAAGGCGAACTTGGCCCTGACCGTCGACACCGGCGCCAGCTTCGTAGTGCTGCCCATCTCCGCCGCCGAGCAACTGGGGTTCGCCGTCGACGAGTTGGACAAGCGTCAGGTAAAGACCGCCAATGGCAACGCGGAAGCGGCCGTAGGCACTCTGTCTCAGGTCCTGCTGGGGGATGCCTCGGTCGAGGAGGCGCAGGTCGCGTTCATCGAAGACGAGCAGCTTGGCGACAGCGCCCTGCTCGGCATGAGCGTACTTGGGCAGTTCGACATCACACTGGACGACAAAAACAACCAGCTTACCTTGCGCCGCAAGTGAGCGCGGCCGAGGCTCGCGGGTACACCGGGGGCTCGGAACCCGCGCAACGGTCTCGAAAAGTTTTAATATTCACGGCTGACAATGGCGATTTTTGCCTTAAGCCGGCCTCACAGCCGCGAAACCAGCCGAAGCGGGAGTATCCAGATGTACCAAGGCGACTACGATCCGGAAACCATGAACAGCTGCGAGGCGGTGGTCGAGAGCAACCAGCGCATCAGCCCAGAGTCTACTGACGAAGTAAGGCATCTGGAGTTGAGCATCGATGACCCGGCCTTCCGTTTTCTCGAGGGCCAAACCATTGGCGTGCTGGTGGAAGGCCCGCACGCCTTCGGCAACCGCTACCATCACCGGCGCTACTCCATCGCGAATGCGCGTTCGGCCCCGGCCGAAGACGAGAGCGTGCGGGTCAGTCTGCTGGTGCGCCGTTGCTTTTCCATCGACGAGGTCAGCGGCGAACGCTATCCCGGCATCGCATCCAACTACCTGTGCGACACTCGCCCCGGGGACCGCATCACCATTACCGGCCCCTACCGCAGCCCGTTCCGCATTCCCGCGGACACCAGCTCCAATCTGCTGATGATCGGCACCGGCACCGGCATCGCGCCGTTCCGCGCCTTTGCGCAGCGCGTCTACCGCCAAAAAGGAGGCTGGCAGGGCAAGGTGCGGCTATTCTACGGCGCCCGAACCGGGATGGACCTCTATTATATGAACGACGTCAACGACGACATGACGCTGTACTACGACGAGCCCACCTTCAAGGCTTTTCAGGCCCTGTCCGAACGTCCCCTAGCCGGCCCGGAACTGGGACTGGAACACAGCCTGGATCAGAACGCCGCCGAGGCTTGGGAATTGATCCAAGAGCCGAACACCTATGTCTTCCTCGCCGGCATTGGCAAGATCGCGCAGGCCCTGGACCGGGTCATGAGCCGAGCGGCGGGCAGCGAGGCCGCCTGGAAGCAGGCCCGCCAGCGCCTGATCGACCAGGACCGCTGGTCCGAGCTTCTCTATTCCTGACCCCTTCTCTCCGCCGGGGTCCAGGTCAAAGGGCCCCGGCTCGCTTTCGTTGGAAAGCTCGAAACACCGCGAGCACCCATCCCTGGCTGTTTGTGGCAGTCCTTGCGAAAACCCGTTTATCTCAAAGCCCTGATCGCGCATCGCTGTCGACACGGAAAATGGACTTTGTCAACGGCATTGTCCGCCTATCGTTCCGGCAGGGCCTATTTTCGTATCAATTCCGCAACAAGTTAGCTTTTTCCCCTGCTTTCTGTTGCGTATCACGCTAATTTACAAAAAAGCGACACTCTCCCTTGACGTTTTGATTAAGATGCCCAATACTTGATATTGAGCACACATGTATCGTATGAGCAACAGACAGAGCACCGAGAGCCAACGCAATGAACGCATCCATGAACAGCTACGTTTCGTATAAATGGGATGACAAGACCAGCAGTGGGTACCGCCTGCGCTACGACGAGAACTACCCCCTCCGCGGCTTGAACCGCCGCTACGTCCTCGAAGACTGGGAAAACCTGACCATCGTCGACGATTGGGGATGCAATACCGCAGAGGAAATGGTGGGTCTGCTGACGCGCATGTTCGACCTGGACGGCGACCGCGAACTGGCCAAAATCCGCGGCAAATTCGAACCCGCTACCACGATCTGAACCGTATCGAGGGGGACAGCGATTCAGCGGCGGCGCCTGACTTTCGGGACCGTCGCTGGATCGTTGCTCGGATCTGAGCTCGCGCCAGTGGTTAGGTTGAGCTTGGACTGCTAACTAGGTCAACCGGCCTTGCCCGACATAGGCAAAGCGGCCTGATCGCCGCTGAGACTCCGGCCCTGCTGTTGCGCGATGTCGAGCCGATACTGCACGATGTGGCAAATCTGCTCCGCTATGCGGACCGAGAACTCGGCCGCCTGCGCGTCGAACGCAACCCCGGTGTAGTAGCCTCCTCCCCGCGCCGCACACCAGGCAACGATCCCATCGACATTGAGGGGCGGCTGACAAACGGGAATCCGCATGTGGAGCCGCGTGCCCGGTTCCAAGCCGCTGACACAATGGAAGCACAGACCGCCGAAACCGACGTTGTGGAGGCGCTCCCGGCGCCGCCCGTTACGCCCTTCGAGTGCATACTCCATGGGAACATCGGCGGGATGGCGGATGAATTTACGCATACTGGGATTCCTTTCACACCAAGTTTTGAGACTTAAAGTGTAGACGGTTTATCGGTCCCAAGCGCCCGAATTGACGGCGCATCCGAGGCGCCGCGTCGAATGCCCCCGGGGAACCGCAAAAATTCCATCCCGGCTTTTCCACGATAGGTCCGAAAACCCGTTCTATCGAGGGCGCCTATTCTCAGTCACTCGCGGCGATTGGGAATGGAGGGGCGCGCCCCGCCCCACTCGGGATAAGCCTTCGGTCCAGCATTTCGCCAGCTCCCCTAACGGCCCGCCGCGTGCTTTTACCCGCCCCAACCAGTAAACTCCTGGCTTTTGATGCGGTACGGCCTGAATCTGTCCCGGCTGGCCGGAACCCCGCGGCACTCGCTACCAATCAGGAACTCGGCCCTATGAGCAATCAAAGCAATAGTTTCAACGCCCAGGCCAGCCTCGACGTCGCTGGCAACTCCTACGAAATCTTCCGCCTGGACGCGATCCCCAGCAGCGCCCGTCTGCCCTTCGCCACCAAGATCCTGCTGGAAAACCTGCTGCGTTGCGAAGACGGGGTCACCGTCACCCGTGAGGACGTACAGGCCCTCGCCGACTGGGACCCACAGGCCGAGCCGAACAAGGAGATCCAGTACCGCCCGGCGCGGGTGCTGATGCAGGACTTTACCGGGGTGCCCGCGGTGGTGGACCTGGCGGCCATGCGCGACGCCATGCAGCACCTGGGCGGCGACCCGGACAAGATCAACCCGCTGCAGCCCGCCGAGTTGGTGATCGACCACTCGGTGCAGGTGGACAAGTTCGGCTCGGACAGCGCCTTCGCCGACAATGCCGAGCTGGAGTATCGCCCGCAACCAGGAACGCTACGCCTTTCTTAAGTGGGGCCAGAAAGCGTTTTCCAACTTCAAGGTGGTACCGCCGGACACCGGCATCGTGCACCAGGTCAACGTCGAGTACCTGGCCCGGGTGGTGATGGCCCAGGAAAACGGCGGCGTGCTCCAGGCCTATCCGGACACCCTGGTGGGCACCGACTCCCACACCACCATGGTCAACGGCCTGGGGGTGCTGGGCTGGGGCGTGGGCGGCATCGAGGCCGAGGCCGCCATGCTCGGCCAGCCGGTTTCCATGCTGATCCCCAAGGTGGTCGGCTTCAAGCTCATCGGCGAGCTGCCGGAGGGGGCCACCGCCACCGACCTGGTGCTGACCATTGTCGAGCAGTTGCGCCAGCACGGCGTGGTAGGCAAGTTCGTCGAGTTCTACGGACCCGGGGTGGCCAGCCTGCCCATGGGCGACCGCGCCACCATCGCCAACATGGCCCCGGAATACGGCGCCACCTGCGGCCTGTTTCCGATCGACGACGAGACCCTGGACTACCTGCGCCTGACCGGCCGCAGCGCCGACCAGGTGGCCCTGGTGGAGGCCTACGCCAAGACCCAGGGCATGTGGCGCGACGACAGCCGCGAGGCCGACTACTCCGAGACCCTGGCGCTGGACATGTCGACCATTGAGCCCAGCCTGGCCGGCCCCAAACGGCCCCAGGACCGGGTGCCTCTGAAGTCCGCCAAGGCCGATTTCCTCGCCGCCAAGGCGGCTCTGCACGCCGAGCGCGGCATCCAGACCAAGGGCCCGGTCAAGGCAGTGATCGACGGCCAGGAAGTGGAGCTGGACGACGGCGCGGTGGTCATCGCCGCCATCACCTCCTGCACCAACACCTCCAACCCGTCGGTGATGCTGGCCTCCGGCCTGGTGGCGAAAAAGGCCCGGGAGCGGGGCCTCACCACCAAGCCCTGGGTCAAGACCTCCCTGGCCCCGGGCTCCCGCGTGGTCACCGACTACCTGATCGGCGCCGGCCTGATGGAGCCGCTGAAAGAACTCGGCTTCCACGTCGTCGGATACGGCTGCACTACCTGCATCGGCAACTCCGGCCCGCTGCCGCCGGCGGTATCGAAAGCCATCGCCGACGGCGATCTGTCGGTCACCTCGGTGCTGTCCGGCAACCGCAATTTCGAGGGCCGGGTGCATGCCGAGGTACGCATGAACTACCTGGCCTCGCCGCCACTGGTGGTGGCCTATGCCTTGGCCGGGCGCATGGACATCGACCTCTACAATGAACCCCTGGGTCAGGACGCCGACGGCAACGACGTCTTCCTCAAGGACATCTGGCCCAGCCAGCACGAGATCGCCCAGGCGGTGGCCGCCAATGTCACCAACAAGCAGTACACCGAGTCCTACCAGGACGTGTTCGCCGGCGAGAGCCGCTGGCAGCAACTGGCGAGCCCGGAGGGCGAGCTGTTCGGTTGGGACGCCGATTCCACCTATATCGCCAACCCCCCCTACTTCACCGGCATGACGAAAGAGGTGGAGACCGGCGGCGACCTGGACATCCGCGGCGCCCGCGCCCTGGCCAGGCTCGGCGACTCGGTGACCACCGACCACATCTCCCCCGCCGGCGCCATCAAGGCAGACTCCCCGGCCGGCAAGTACCTGCAAGAGCGCGGCGTAACGCCCCAGGACTTCAACTCCTACGGCTCCCGCCGCGGCAACCACGAGGTGATGATGCGCGGCACCTTCGCCAATATCCGCCTGCGCAACCTGATGGCCCCGGGCACCGAAGGCGGGGTGACCGTCCACCTGCCCTCGGGCGACCAGACCTCGATCTACGACGCGGCCATGCACTACCAGGCCGAAGGCGTTCCCGCCATCGTTATCGCCGGCAAGGAATACGGCTCCGGCTCGTCCCGGGACTGGGCCGCCAAGGGCCCGCGCCTGCTCGGCGTCAAGGCGGTGATCGCCGAGAGCTACGAGCGCATCCACCGCACCAACCTGGTGTGCATGGGCGTGCTGCCGCTGCAATTCCCCGACGGCGAGAACGCCGACAGCCTGGGCCTGACCGGCCACGAGACCTTCGACATTACCGGCCTCGGCGACGGTAGCGCCAAGCAGGTAAAGGTCAAGGCCACCGGTGCCGACGGCTCGGTTAAGGAATTCACCGCCCGAGTGCGCATCGACACGCCGAACGAGGTCGAGTACTACCTCAACGGCGGTATCCTGCACTACGTGCTGCGTAAGCTGGCGGCTTGACGGAGCGCCCGCCCCGCTTCGGCGGGGCGGGTTTGCCGACGCCGTCAAGCCCGAACCGAACAGCAAGCACCCCCCAACGGCGTAACCGGCAATGGTAGGGGTTCAATTCGTTCTATCGGGCGGTGCGGGATGGTCGGAGTCAGCTGATTGGCCTTTGCCCACCTCGTCGCGGCGACGCCGCTTCAATTCGGCGACCAACTCGCGGTCGCGGCGGGCAAAATAGATGTCTTCTTCAGCCATTTCCTTCAACCGCATGATTTCGCTGAAGCCGGACATGTCGGCCTTCGATGCTCCGCGTAACGACGGGGAATTTCCCGCTATTGCTTATTAGACCTGGAGAATTGCGCCATCGCATTGAGCTGAGCCACTTTCTTTACAAACAGTGCCCTGCCCAATCAGGCCTGCACCCGCACCCGGCTCCGGCCGGCGCCGCGCTTCTCCACCAGTACCTGGGCGCCGATGCGCTCGACCATCGCCTGGACGTGGGAGATGACCGCGATCTTGCGGCCCAGGGATTGCAGGGTGTCGAGGCTGGCCAGGGCAAGATCCAGGGTGTCTTGGTCGAGGCTGCGGAAGCCTTCGTCGCTAAAAAGGGATTCGACCTGGGTGCGGCTCGACGACAGAGAGGCCAGACCGAGGGCCAGGGACACCAGAAAGCTCTCGCCGCCGGACAGGCTGTGCACGCTGCGCACCTCGTCGCCCATGTCGGTGTCGATGACCTGCAGTTCCAGGTCGCTGCCGGGCACCCGTTGCAGGCGGTAACGCCGGGCCAGGTCCTGCAGGTGATGATTAGCGTGGGCCAGCAGGGCATCGAGAGTCAGGCTCTGGGCAAAGCTGCGGAAATTCTTGCCGTCGGCGGAGCCGATCAGCGCCTTGAGGCTGGCCCAGGCTCCCCATTCCCGGCCCTTGACTTCCAACTCCCCCAGGCGTTGTCGGGAGTGTTCCCGACGGGCATCGTCCTGCTTCAGCAGCGCCGTCTGTTCGGCCAGCTCGTCGCGCCGGCGCTGCAACTCGGCTTGAGCCGCAGCGAACGCGGTCTCGGCCTGTTCGCGGCCAGTATCCGGGGCGCCGGCTGCATGCTCTTGGTGGCCGCGATCGGCGTCGATGCGGCGGGTACGGGCCCGCTCGAGGGCCAGCTGTAAATCCTGCAGGGCCTGACGCTCGGCTTCTATCCAGGCCTGGTCCCGTTCCAATAGACAGGCCAGTTCGGCGGCCTCCAGCTCCTGCCGCGACAGGGCCCCGGCCAATTCGGCCTCGGCTTTGGCCTCGGCCTGCTCCCGGGCATGGCCGGCGCCAATCAGCTGGGGAGCGAGCGTCCTCAACTCGTTGGCAGAATCCTCACTGCTTGCCTGATGCTCCCGCCAAGCGCTCACCCAGGTCGCACAATCGCGCTGCAGGGCCTCGACCTCCAACCGGGGCCTCCGGCCCGGGATTCCGGCGAGAGGAGCGGCCAGGATCGCCGCCAGTTGATCCAACTGCCGGTCGAGCTTGAGCAGGCGCAGGGGGCGACCGGCAAGCAGTTCCTCGATCCGCTGGCGCTGGGCAGGGCGTGCTGGTTACCGCCCAGGATGCGGCGTTCGCTGAGTTCGGAGAGCTGGGTGCCGACCAGGTAGCAATGGCCGGTGACCAACATCCCCTGCCCTGCGCGGTGGCGCTCCCGCAGGCTCTGGTTCAGGCCGGCGTAGCGGCGCTCGACACCGTCGATCAGGGGGTCTTCGACCCCTTCGCCGGAGGGCGGCAAATCGGCGCTGCGCAGATAGGGCATGGCGCCGCACCAGGCGGCGGCTCCCCATTCGCATCCCGCAGCGGCACCGGCAGAGCCTCCCAGTCTGGCTCGCCGTCGGCGCCCTTGGGCAGGCCGCCGAACCTATGTACCCCGAGGTTGCGCAGCAGTGGGGCCGGTGCCTGCAGGCGGGCCGGGGAGTCGTGGTTGCCGCCGATCAGCACCACGTCCAGGTCTGCCCGGCGCCGGCGCGCGTCCACCAAAAACCGATACAGCAAGGACTGGGCGCTGGCCGGCGGGTTGGCGGAGTCGAACAAGTCTCCGCAAACGATCGGGGCGTCGGCATGCCGTTGCTTGAGCTGCTCGCCCAACCAGGCTAGAAAGCGGGCGTGCTCGTAGTCCCGGGACACCCCGTGCAGGCTATGGCCCAGATGCCAGTCGGCGCTAGGGAACAGGCGCAGCACTACTCCTGTTCCAGCTCCGGCACTCCGGGGTTCGGATGGCGCTCCAGCAGCAGCTTGGGCATCTGGCCCTTGGCGGCCTGGTGCAGGGCATCCGACTCCATAATGATCAACACCAGTACCACCACCATTACCGGCAGCAGCCCGATGCCGCCGATCAGGGCGTAGACCGCCACCTTCATCATGCCCAGATAGGTATGGGCGATCCAGCCGGAGACGCTGGCCAAGGCGAGAAAGCTGAGCATAACGATAAACAGCCGGCTGCGCTGGGCGCACAGCTGCCAGTGGCACATGACGAACCAGGGATCGCGGGAGCGGGCCTGGCGCGCGCGCCACAGCGTGTACGCCAAGCTGGACAGGGAAACCACCGGCACCAAGGCCAGCGGCTGCCAGAAGCTGCCGGAGACACCCAGGGCCGCGACGAACCAGAGAATATGGTTGCCCACCAGGTTGGTAAGGAAGATCTCATGGGGGATTTTGGCCTGCTTGGCCTGCTCGGGGGGGATGTCGAATTTCATCTTTTCGTTTTCGTTTGGCGGCCGGGAGAAATTTCGCCCGCACCGTTACAATAGCATCTGGATTCGTTATGTCGCGAGGCCCGCTGTGGACCGCAAGATACTGCTATGGATCGTCGCCGGAACCCTGCTCGCCCTGGCCCTGGCCTTATTGCTGCCCGGCGGACGAGCCCCTGAGCGCGAGCCCCGCCTGCCTTGGCAGATCGAGACCCTGCCGGACGGCGCCACCCGGGTTTTCGGCCTGACCCTGGGCCAGAGCAGCCTGGCGGACGCCCGCCAGTCGCTGGGGGCGGACGGCGCGCTGACCCTGTTCCGCTCCTCCGCCGGGGATATCTCCCTGGAGGCCTACTTCGAGCGCCTATTCATCAGCGGCCTCAAGGCCAATCTGGTGCTCAACCTGGAACTGGACCCGGCCGAGGCCGAGGCCCTGTACGAGCGGGGCCAGCGTGTGAGCCAACTCGGCAGCGGCACCCAGAAGGTGGAGCTGGCGGGCCTGGATCAGGAGCGAATGGCGGTGGCGCCGATCCGCTTGATAACCTACCTGCCGACGGCGGACCTGGAACCGGAGTTGTTGGCCCGGTTGTTCGGGGAACCGGCCCGGCGCGTCGCCGAAGCCGATACCGGTATCGAGCATTGGCTATACCCAGACAAGGGTCTGGACATCGCCGTCAACCCGGAGGGCAAGGAGGTGTTCCAGTACATTGCCCCGGCGCGCTTCAGCGAACTGGCGGCGCCGCTGAGCGACTAACTCAGCCCGGTTTGCGCTCGTGCTCGGACGGCTTCGGCTCTAGGTCTTGGGAGCCGGCCGGCGGACTCAGGTCGTCGTCCATGAGGATGCGGTGGGCATCGCCCTCCAGGTCCTCGAACTGGCCGCTGCGGGCAGCCCAGAACAACACCCCCACCCCCACCAAGCCGAGCAGGATCATGCCCGGAATCAAGCCGTAGATTACGTCCATAGTCTGATCTCATCACCTCTCGGGCCGTTCGGCGCTGGTCGCCCGGCGGCCTCCGGGTGCTTGTAGGCAGCGAAATAAGCGTCGATGCTTCGATACAGCTCGGACACCCAGACCGGCCCGAGACCCGTCGGCAGCGCCCGCACACGCGGGTCGGTCGGCGCGATAGCCACGCCGATATTCGCCTTGCCGACATCCTGGGCCAGCACGAAAAGCTCCTCGATGCTGGGGTCTCCCATGGCCAGACAGCCAATGGATACGGCCTTGCCATGGATAAAGATATTCGAGCCGGGCTCGGTTCTGCCTTCGGCCTCAGCCTGCCGCAAATCGAAGGTGTTGGGATAGTCGAGCTTCATCGACAGGTGATAGGCGCTGTTCGGATTGAAGCCGATGATCCGGTAGATGCCTTCCGGTACCTGACGATCTCCCTCGCGCAGTTTCGGGCCCGCCTGCCCGCTCAGCCCGCGGATCCGGTAGGAGCGGACCGGGCGCGGACCGGCGGCGCCTTCGGCCCAGAGCTCCAGCAGCGCCTGGTCCTTGATCGCCAGCAGGGTGACCGCGCTCGGCGGATAGGCCACACCCGCCCGCTCGAAATAGGGGGCCAATCGCGACCGCGCCCGGGGGCCGTAGGTCTCCATCACCTGCGCCAGGGATTGCTTGCCGACAACTTGCTGATACACGGGGACCCACAGAGAACGGCCAAAGAGATAGCCGCCGCCCAGCGCCAACCCCAGGGACACCGCCAATGCCAACAGCAGCTTCGCTGGCCGCATCTCAGTTACCTTTGAACAGGCGGCGAATGCGCGCCGAATTGCCGATCACCAGCAGAGAGCTGATCGGCATCGAGACCGCCGCCACCAGGGGCGTGATCAAGGCCGACATTGCGAGCGGCACCATGATCAGATTATACATTATCGAGATGCCGATATTCTGGCGGATAGTGCGCAGGGTGCGGCGGGACAGTCGCCGGCCTGGCGCACCTTCCCCAGTTCGCTGCTTATCAGTACGATATCGGCGCTGGCGATGGAGACATCGGTGCCCGAACCCAGGGCGATCCCGACGTCTGCCCGAACCAGTGCCGGCGCGTCGTTGACCCCGTCCCCCACCATGGCTACCCGCCGCCCGTTGGCCTGCACGCGGCGATGGCACCTGTCCTTGTCCTCCGGCAGCACCTCGGCGATCACCTCCATACCGCCGCCCAGGCGCTGGGCAATGGCCTCGGCGGCAGCCCGTCGGTCACCACTGAACAGAGTCAGGCGCATACCCTGGGCCTTGAGATCGGCCACCAGTTCGGCTGCATCAGGGCGCAACTGGTCCTCGACGCCGATCAGCGCCACCTCGCGACCATCGATTGCGCAGCGCAACGAGCCTATGCCCTGTGCCTCGAGCTCGTGCGGCAACGGGCTCCAGGCCCGGCTCCGGCGCCACCCGGTTGACCGCCAACCAGGCGGCGGTGCCCGCCAGCACCCGCGCCCGCCGACCAGCGCCTTGATGCCGTAGCCGGGACGGTTCTCCAAGCCTCGGCCGCCGGCAGCGGGCCCACATCAAAGGCCTGGCCCGCATCCAGCAGGCGCCGGCCACCGGATGTTCGGAGTAGCGCTCGACCGCCGCCAGATCACGCAGCAGCGCCAACAGCTCCGCCGGCGGGCTCCCATCTCACCCGCCAGACCCCGATCGGCCGAAGTGCAAAGCGGCCAGCGTCATTTGCCCTTGGGTCAGGGTTCCGGTCTTGTCGAACACGAAATGGCCGATGGCTGAAAGGCTCTCCAGCACCTCTCCGTTCTTGACCAGGATGCCGTGTTTCGCGCCCAGGCCCGGAGGCCACGGCGATGGACATCGGGGTGGCCAGACCGAAGGCACAGGGACAGGTGATGATCAGCACCGCGGTGGCCGCCATCAGCGCCACTTCCAGATCGGTCTCAACCACCAGAGGAAGGTCAGAGTCGCCAGCCCGAGGGTGACCGCCACGAACCAGGGCACCACCCGGTCGGCGACGCATTGGATCGGCGCCTTGCTGGCCTGGGCCTCTTCCACCAGTCGGATGATGCGCCCCAGGGCGGTATTGCGCAGCACACCGGTTACCTCCAGGCGCAGGATGCCGGGACCGTTGATGGTGCCGGCAGAGACATCGTCCCCCACCGCCTTCGCCACCGGCTCGGACTCGCCGCTGAGCATCGCCTCGTCGACGTTGCTGGCGCCGTCGAGCACCCGGCCGTCCACCGGGATCCGGTCCCCCGGGCGCACCAGCACCGTCTCGCCGGGCTTGACCGAGCGGATCGGCACGATCGCCTCCTCGCCGTCGCGCAGCACCCGCGCCACCCGTGGCTGCAGGTCCAGCAGGC
Source organism: uncultured Gammaproteobacteria bacterium (assembly GCA_963753615.1). GTDB lineage: Bacteria > Pseudomonadota > Gammaproteobacteria > Chromatiales > Chromatiaceae > CAVWCW01. Next base: position 46,606 of record CAVWCW010000003.1, on the reverse strand, counting down.
GCTGGGTGGAAGCCACCGCCTGGCGCTTGGAGATCGCCTCCAGATAACGCCCGACCAGAATCACGAACAGAAAGTTGACCACCGTGTCGTAATACACCTCCCCCGCCTGGGTGCCGCTGAGGGTGACGTAGAGCGAGTACAGGTAGGTGATGCTGGCGCCGATGGCGATCGGCAGATCCATGCCCAGATGCAGATTGCGCAGCCCGGACCAGGCGCCCTTGAAAAAGGGGTAGCCGGAATAGGCCAGGGTCGGGGTGGCCAGGGCGAAGCCGACCCAGTGGAACATGCTGCGAAACTCCCCCTTGTCGGCCCCGGTGTAGAGGGCGATGGAGATCCACAGCAGGTTCATCATGGCGAAGCCGGCGAACGCCATACGGTAGAGCAGCTGCCGATTCTGGCGCTGCAGCTGGCCCTCGGCCACCTCCGGGTCGTAGGGCACCGCGGCATAGCCGATCTGGCCCAGGCGCTGCAGGATGGCAGAGAGTTCCGTGCGGCCGTTGTCCCAGCGCAGGTGTAAGCGCTTGGCGGAGAGGTTGGCGTCGGCCCGGAGCACCCCGGGCTGGCGGCGCAGGCTGTTCTCGATCAGCCAGACGCAGGCGGCACAGTGGATGCCCTCCACCAGCAGATGGATCTCCCGCTCCTCGCCGAGGCTGTCGACGAATTCCTCCTGCACCTCGTCGAGGTCATAGAGGGCGAGTTGCTCCGGGATCTCCGGCGGCGGGGCGAGGACCTCGCCCTCGGGGGTGCGTTGGTAAAAACCCTCGAGGCCGGCAGCATAGATGGCCTCGCACACCGCCTTGCAGCCGCTGCAGCAGAATTGTCGCTCCGCCCCCTGTATCGGCCCGCTGACCGCAGCCTCGGGCGGCACCGGAAGGCTGCAATGAAAGCAAGTCTGCCGGTGATTGTCGCTCGGGGAAGGGCTCACAGGGTGTTGATCACCCCCGCGCTCAGGCGGTGCGGAGCGTGGTACTCCTGCTCACCGCGGCGCACGCTGACCAGGATGTCCCAGACGCCCTTGAGGGGGAAACTGACCTCTGCCTCGTATTCCCCCGGCCCGATCCGTTGCATCGGTTGGGCAAAGTCCTGGCTGCTGTCCGAAGGACGGTAGGCGTAGAAGGTGACCGCGTCCGGCTCGGGATCCAGCCAGTTGCCGTCACGGTCCGCCAGGTGAAAGCGAAACACCCCGGGCTCGCCCACGGCCGTGACCGTCGGTGGCGGTTCGACCCGCATCTGCCAGCCCGGGTTGTCGGCCCGGCGCTTGATCAGGTTTTTCTCGAAGTCCTGGCCGCGGTCGTAGTAGTCCTCTACCACCAACCCCGGGTTGGCCTCCATCGACAGATAGATCATCACGACATTGGCAGTGACCACCGCCACCAGCAGCGTGATCCAGAACAGGAACCAGGGGCTGCGCCAGGCTGACTTTTTATCGGACATCGGCATATTCCACTTGAATGGTCTGGGTCATCTCTGCCGCGACCTGCCCATAAGCGAACCCGGGCGAGAGTGGCGGAGACCCGGCTCCCACCGGATCATCGGCTGAAGAAGGTACTTTCCCGCTCGGCCGATAACACCCGCTCGGGGGTCCGGGCCTCGACTTGGAAGCGAATCGGCATGGCGTCGCTTTCGAGATTCGTACGCGACACCTTGACCATGACGATGCGCGGACTCACGGTGCCCCGAGCCGCTTCCAAGGGCCGGTCGGCGCCGACAATCTCCAGCCCCTCGGGACCGCTGGCCGTGATCTGGACCTCCAGGTCCTCGTTGGTCTTGTTCAGCACCTTGAGGGTGTACTTGTTCTGGATCGAACCGTCACTGAGTTGCACGAACAGGGGTTGACGCTCGTGCAGCACCTTCAACTCCATCGGGGCCAGGCCGAACAGACCGTAGGCGATGCCGGACAGGGCCACCACCAGGATCGCCGAGTAGATATAGATGCGCGGCCGTTTGAGCAGGGAGCGCTGATCCTTGCCGCTGAGGGCATCCAGGGACTCGTAACGGATCAGCCCTCGCGGTCGATCGAGCTTGTCCATGACCGTGTTACAGGCATCAATGCATAGGCCGCACATGATGCAGCCTTCCTGCTGACCCGATGCGGATGTCGACCCCGGTGGGACATACCGCTATGCATTGTTTGCAATCGACGCAGTCCCCCAGGCCCTGTTCCTCCTGATCTTGCCCTTTCGAGCTCGTCCCCGGGGCTCTCCACGGTGGAAATCGTAGGTGGGGATCAAGGTGGTGTTGTCCACCATAACGCTCTGGATACGGGCGTAGGGGCAGAGCCAGAAACAGGTCTGCTCACGCAGGAACCCCGCCAGGACATAACTACCCGCGGTGAACATCGCGAGCGAAATCCAGACCGCGCTGCTGACATCCAGGCGCAATAGCCCGGCCCACAGGAGATAGACGTCGGTAAACCAGGCGACGAAGCTGATACCGGTAAGCAGGGCGATCAGCAGCCACAGAGCGTGCTTGACGATCTTGCGCCACAGCTTGTCCAGGCTCATCGGCGCCGCACCTAGCTTACGGCGCTTCTGCGGCGAACCCTCGAGCTTTTCCTCCAGCCAAGTATAGACATCGGTCCACACGGTCTGGAAGCAGAAGAAGCCGCACCAGACCCGCCCCGCCAGCGCAGTGACCATCGCCAGCAGAATGGCGAAGAACAGCAGCGTGAGCGACAGCATCCAGAAGTCCTGGGGAAGAATGGTGAAATCGAAGATGTGGAACTGGCGGTTGGGGATATCGAACAACACCGCCTGACGCTCGCCCCAGCGCAGGTAGGGGCCGAGGAAGAAGATCAGCCAGATAGAACTGCCCAGCCACTTGATGGTACGCCACTTGCCGGGCATGCGCTTGGCGTGGATGGTCTCCTCGCCGGTATTCAGCTGCCAATGCTCGACCTCAGCATATAACTCATCGACCGCGGCATCTCGCTTTTCGGTCTGCGCTCCGCTCACCGGCTTGAATCCTCTCTCGCAAGGGGGCAGTCAATCCGCCCGGAATCTGAAAGAAATCTTTGACTCCCTCCTTGGCATCGCTGGGGCGCCACCGCCGACGCGACTCCCGCTTTGGGACCAACCGTTTGAGGTTCGCTCGGTGGCGTGCGCATCCAGCGCTGCAACCGGAAGGGACTGAATGCCTCAATCGGTCCGTCGGAAGTATATCAAGACTTTCTAATATACCCTAACCGCCATATCATACCATTGAGATCTATCAATAGGGTTTTCCCTACCCCACACAAAAAAAGGGGGATTGCTCCCCCTTTCTCGTCGCGACCGCCAACCAAGCGGGTCATTGCTGCTTGTGGCGCTCCTCGTCCTGCTTCATCAGCTGAACGACCTTGAACACCAGATAGACGAAGACTGCCAAGGCCCCGCCCACGCTCAGGATGGCGCCCCAAAACACCCAATCGTTCATCGCATCCCCCTTGCCGTTAGGTCCGCCCGGGACCGGTATCCCGGGCGGCGATTACAAGACACCCGGTTACTGACCGCCGCCCAAGGTGTGGACGTAGACCGCCAGCTTCTTGATCTCGTCGTCCGACAGACGCTCGCCGAAGGCCGGCATTACCGCTTCGCGGGTCTTAGGTTCGCTGGCGTCGTTGACGCCGTAGGCGATGGTATAACGGGCGCTGGCCAGCAGATCCCGCTCATTGAAACGCCACACCGCGTCGGTCAGGTTGGCCGACCCCAGGGCCTGCATCCCCTTGCCGTCCATGCCGTGGCAGGCCAGACACCCGCTGCTCATATACAGCTGCTTCCCGGCCTCGTCGTCCTCGCCCTCGCTCAGGCCAACCACATAGGCTGCGAGCTGGTCGATCTGCTCCGCCGACAACACCTTTCCGTGGCTGGGCATAATGCCCTTGCGCCCATTGATGAGGGTCTGCACGATGGTCTCGACGCTGCCCCCGTACAACCAGTCGTCGTCCGCCAGTACCGGGTAGTTGGGCCCGCCGGCGCCACCGGCACCATGACAGGGGGCGCAGTAATCACCGAACAGCACCCGGGACGAGGCCTGGGTGTAGTCCCGCAGCTCATCGTCGGCCAGGATCTCCGTGGCCGACATCCCGGCGATACGGCTCTCGTAGGGCGCGCGTACCGCTTCGATCTCGGCCAAGCCCTCCTGGTACTCCTTGATCTGGGTCCAGCCGGTCACGCCCTTGGTCGCCTCTTGCCCGATTGGGTACATCGGGTAAATGCACGCCATAGCCAATCAACCAAGCGAGACTGGCCCAGAAAGCGATGGTCCACCAGCGGGGCGGCGGGTTCTTGAGTTCCCGCAGATTGTCGTCCCAGATGTGCCCGGTATTGTTTTCACCCGGAAAAGGATTTTTATCCGCCATTTTTATCTCCGCTATCAATTCGCTCGTCGTCCACCGGGATAAAGCGCTGGCGCTCCAGCTTATCCCGGTTCTTCGGACGCAAGACGTAGACGTACAGGCCTACCATCAGGAGGAAAATCACCACGGTTATGATCAGTCCGACCCAGTCGTTGGTGGTCATCGCCGCCCAATCGGTATGGAAGTAATCTTTTAGACTACTCACGGTAGACCTTGGTATCGTCCAGTTTGGCCATGGTACCCAGGACCTGGAGGTAGGCGACCATCGCATCCTCTTCGGTCTTGCCGGACACCAGGCCAGAGGCCGCCTCGATGTCCGCTTCGGCATAGGGAACGCCCATGGCGAGCATGCCGCGCATGTGGCTCTGGATCTCGGCCGGGTCCAGCGTGGCGTCCTCCAACCAGGGATAATTCGGCATCACCGACTCCGGCACCACCGAGCGCGGAGCACGCAGATGACGGCGCTGCCAGTCGTCGGAGTACTTGCCACCGACTCGGGCGAGATCCGGACCGGTGCGCTTGGAGCCCCATTGGAAGGGGTGGTCGAACATCGACTCCGAGGCCAGGGAGTAATGGCCATAGCGCTCCTTCTCGTCGCGGAACGGACGGATCATCTGCGAGTGGCAGAGGTAGCAGCCTTCACGCTGGTAGATGTCACGGCCGGCCAGTTCCAGGGCGGTGTAGGGGCGCACCCCGTCACCCGGCCTTCCAGTTCCATTGCTGGTTGCCGTTGGCGTCCACGGTGACGATCGGCTCGGCCCCCGCCTTCTCCCAGACGATCTCCGGGAACTGATTGTGTTCCATGGTGTTCTTCATGGTGAACAGGGGCACGATCTCCACGATACCGCCGACGGACAAGGCAATCGCGAGCACGATCAAAAACGCCCAGATATTGATCTCCATGCGCTCCTGGAAATTTCTGGGTTGTGTTTCGTTAGCCATTTTCTTCATCCCTCCAGTTATGCGGTGGCAACGGCGGCGGTACGCGCCTGCTGCAGACTGCCGTCAGACAGCGACTTTCGCACCGTCATCAGAATATTGACCAACATCAGCAAAGCGCCGAGCAGGAAGATGGCACCGCCGACCGCGCGCATGGCGTAATAGGGGTGCATGGCCTCCACCGATTCGGCGAAGGTATAGGCCAGGGTGCCGTATTCGTCGTAGGCGCGCCACATCAGGCCCTGCATGATGCCGGACACCCACATGGCCACGATGTAGATCACCGCACCGATGGTGGCGGTCCAGAAATGGGCGTTGACCAGCTTGGCCGACCACAGCTTGACGTGGAAAGTGGTCTCCAGCAGGTGGTACATGGCGCCGATACCGACCATGGCGACCCAGCCCAAGGCACCCGAGTGCACGTGACCGATGGTCCAGTCGGTGTAGTGGGAGAGGGCATTGACGGTCTTGATCGACATCACCGGCCCTTCGAAGGTGGACATGGCGTAGAAGGCCAGGGACATGATCATAAAGCGCAGGATATAGTCGGTGCGCAGTTTATCCCAGGCACCGGACAGGGTCATCATGCCGTTCACGGCGCCGCCCCAGGAGGGGATGATCATGGCCAGGGAGACGGCCGCGCCGAGAGAGCCGGTCCAGTCCGGCAACGCGGTGTACTGCAGGTGATGGGCACCCAGCCAGACATAGCCGAACATCAGGGCCCAGAAGTGGATCACCGACAGGCGATAGGAGTAGACGGGCCGGTTGGCCTGCTTGGGCACGAAGTAGTACATGATGCCCAGGAAACCGGCGGTCAGGTAGAAGCCCACCGCGTTATGGCCCCACCACCACTGGATCATGGCGTCCTGCACCCCGGAGAAGATGGAGTAGGACTTGAACAGTTCCACCGGCATGGCCAGGCTGTTGACCACGTGCAGATAGGTAATCATCAGCATCATGCCCATGAAGAACCAGTTGGAGACGTAGATGTGGGAACTCTTGCGGTTGGCCACCGTCATCACGAAGTTGAAGAAGAAGGAGAGCCAGACCACCGCAATGGCGATGTCGATCGGCCACTCCAGCTCCGCGTATTCCTTGGCCTGGGTGATACCCAGCGGCAAGGTGATGACGGCGGAGACGATGATCAGGTTCCAACCCCAGAAGGTGAACCAGGCCATCTTGTTGCTCCACAGCCGAGCACCGCAGGTACGTTGCACGCTGTAGAAGGCGGTGGCCATCAGAATGCAGCCGCCAAAGGCGAAGATCACCGCGTTGGTATGCAGCGGGCGCAGACGCCCGAAGCTGATATAAGGAATGTCGAAATTCAGCGCCGGCCAAGCCAGCTCCGCGGCGATATAGACCCCCACGAGTGCACCCACCACCAGGTACACGGCTGACATCACGGCAAACCATCGTACAACGTCGAAGTCGTACTTCTGTTCTGCTGCGGCGTTCATGAACCCCCCCTCTCATCGTCAACCAAAAACAGAAGGATGACCCGGAGTTGCATGAACCCCGAATGACCCGTGACAAAGCTTTAGCTTGGGCCGAAGCCGACCGGACGATAACCTCCCGTCTCCCCGGCCGCGCGCCCTGCCGGACCCCTCAGGGTCGGCCGGTGCGGGCCCAAGCGCCGCATAGTTCAGCCATTTCGCCTTTGGATGTCAAGGCGCCCACTAGGGTAATCCCCGGAATTCACACAGTCGAAGCCGGTGCATTATTCGCAAGTCGCTAATATTCTGGAGGTTTCCTTTCGACGGACCGAGAATTGACCCAGATCAACAAAGCGTCAAATAACCCGGTAACTGCGGCAGATACCACGACCTGGAGCCCGACGCAGACCTACTTCTGCTGCGTCGGGAGCTCCGATTCGAGCCACAGGCAGCGCCCGCCCGCCCGGATTGCCTCCAGCCGCGCCCGGTGCGCCCGAAGCTCATCGGCGGAGGCCCGGACCACCGCCAACGTCGGCCGCCCGGCCGCCAGCCGGCGGATGCTGGTGGCCCGGCTGCCGCTGCCGTCCCGATCCCCGCCGTCGAGGGCAAACGCGATCTGGCCACCGGTCATCGCCAAGTAGACGTCGGCCAGGATCTCGGCGTCGAGCAATGCGCCGTGCAGTTCCCGGTGGGCGTTGTCGATGGCATAGCGCTTGCACAGGGCATCCAGGCTATTGCGCTGGCCCGGGTGCATGCGCCGAGCCATCTCCAGGGTATCGGTGATGTCGCAGATCTCCGCCAGCTTGCGGCCCGGCTCCGCCAGCATCCCCAACTCGTGATTGAGAAAGCCGACATCGAAGGGGGCGTTATGGATCACCAGCTCGGCGCCACGGATATACTCGAGAAAGTCGCCTGCGATATCGGCGAAACGCGGCTTGTCCGCCAGAGACTCGTTGGTGATTCCATGCACCTCCACCGCCCCGGGATCGATCTCCCGGTCCGGCTGCAGATACTGGTGGAAGTTGTTGCCAGTGAGCCGCCGATCGCTCAGCTCGACGCAGCCGATTTCGATGACGCGGTGCCCCTGCTCCGGTTCCAGACCGGTGGTTTCGGTGTCGAGTACGATCTGGCGCATCGCTTCAGGCCCTCCTGCGCAGCTCGCGGATGCCCTGATTGGCGAGTTCGTCTGCCAGCTCGTTCTCGGGGTGCCCGCTGTGGCCACGCACCCAGAGCCACTCTATCTGGTGCCGGCTCGTCGCTTCATCCAGGGCCTGCCATAGATCGACGTTCTTTACCGGGGCGCGGGAGGCGGTCTTCCAGCCGCGCTTTTTCCAGTTGTGGATCCAGCTGGTGATGCCGTTGCGCACATACTGGGAATCGGTGGTGATGCGCACTCGGCTGGGGCGCTTGAGCGTGCCCAGGGCCCGAATCACGGCGGTCAGTTCCATCCGATTGTTGGTGGTCTCCGGCTCGCCGCCGTGCAGCCTCTTTTCGTGGGCTCCGTAGCGCAGCAAGGCGCCCCAGCCGCCGGGGCCGGGATTGCCCTTGCAAGCACCGTCGGTATAGATTTCCACCCAATCGTTCACCGCATACTCCTGGCCGTCGGCTCGATGGCGCCGGCACCTACCACTCGCGATCTGGCCGCCCATTTCGGTTTGATCGGCGTCAGGGTAGAGACCCGTTTGACCGCCTGGATCAGGTATACATTGCCCAGCAGGGACCACCCCAGACGATCCAGAACCGCCAGTCGCTGCATCAACCGGTGGCTGGTGAGCGGGGGCCGGACCATCAGGCTGCGGCTCGATTCGACGTCGAAACCAAGCAGCGAAAGCCAGTCCCGCACGCGGCGTTGGCTGATCTCGCCGGCGTCCCAGGGCAGGCGCCCGAACGGCCGGCGCAAGCGGCGCCAAAGCCCCCAAAGCCCCCAGGGGTGAAAGCCCACCAAGAGCAGCCGACCCTCCGGGATCAGCACCCGCTCGGCCTCGCGCAGCACCTGATGCGGGTCCGACGCAAAGTCCAGGCTGTGCTGCAACAGCACCACATCCACCGAATCGCTGGCTACCGGTAAACGCGCGGGGTCTCCGATCATCTGCACCTCCGGACTTCGACCCAAGGGATCCAATATCAAGTGGTGGCGGATGCGACTGCCCATCAGCAGCCCCGGCCGGCCCGCCGGATAGCCAAGCTGCAACAGATAGTAGCCAAACAGCTCCCCCAGCAGCTGTTCCAGGCAGTCCAATTCCTGCTCCAGCAGCAGGCTGCCGGGAATACCGGAAAGCCACTGGCCAAAGCGATCCCATGCAGCGACCTCGCTATACTCGGGCGCTCGTCGCTTCATGATTTCAGGGTTCTCGGCACCCATTCAGGATACTGATTTTCCATTTCTGCGTTAGGCCCCAACTGGCCTATCCTAGAGGAATTCGCTATATTACCGGGTCGCGATGCCACGCTGCTGATCTGCGGGACAACATGCGAAAAAGCGCCTCGCCGTGAGGCTAGCATCGAGGTCGAGATTCTATGACATGCCGGAGGATAGCACGAGGGCTGTGGCCGCTTATCTTTGCCACCGGGCTGAGCGGATGCATCTCCAACCCGATCAAGACGCCCAACCCCGGTGCCCAGGGGTCCGGGGCCGAGATCGTTGACGCCGACGATCCGTCTCCGGCGGATTTCTCCTTGCCGCCACTGGCCGTAATCGACTTCGACCCCGCATCCCGGGACGCCGGCGACGATCGGGACCAAGCGCCGCCGGCGGATCTTTGGGAGCGCATGCGCCGAGGTTTCGTAATGCCAGTCCCGGATAACGCCCGGGTAAGGCGAGAGCTGAAGTGGTATCTGCGCCATCCCGAACACCTGCAGGAGATTGAAACCCGGGCCCGGCCCTACCTCTATTTCATCCTCGAGGAAATCGAACGCCGGGACATGCCCAGGGAGATCGCCCTGCTGCCGGCGGTGGAGAGCGCATTCCAGCCATTCGCCTATTCACCCGGACGCGCAGCCGGCATCTGGCAGTTCATCCCCTCGACCGGGCGCATGTTCGAGCTCAAGCAGACCTGGTGGTATGACGGCCGGCGCGATGTCGTGGCATCCACCCGCGCCGCCCTGGATTATCTGCAACAACTCAACCGGCGTTTCGACGGCGATTGGGAGTTGGCCCTGGCTGCCTACAACTCGGGCGGCGCCACAGTCAGCCGAGCCCTGCGCAAGAACCGTAGCAAAGGCAGGCCCGCCGACTACTGGGCGTTGGATCTGCCACGGGAGACCGAGGCCTATGTACCCCGCCTGCTGGCCCTGGCGCGCCTGGTGGCGGCCCCCGAGTCGTTCGGCATCGCATTGGCGACTATGCCCAACCAACCATACTTCACCGGCGTGGACACCGGCGTCCAACTCGACCTGGGCCTGGCCTCGGAATTAGCCGGGATGAGCGTCGACGAGCTGTATCGGTTGAATCCGGGCTTCAAACGCTGGGCCACGGACCCGGATGGCCCCCACCGGCTGTATCTCCCGATCGCCCAGGCGCCCCGCTTCCAAAGCAAGCTGGCCGACGTGGCGCCGGATCAGCGCCTGCGTTCGCACCGCTACCAGATCCGGCGCGGCGACACCCTCGGCGAGATCGCGCAGAACCACGGCATCAGCTTGGAGATGCTGAAACAGGCGAACCAATTGCGCAGCAACCGGATCGTTGCCGGCAGCCACTTGCTTATCCCCAGCTTCCAAGGAACCCCGGGGCAGCTGACTGCAGCAACAGGCGGCTCGGGGGACAAGCAGCCAGCCACCCGTTACCGGGTTCAGGGAGGGGACAGCCTGTGGCGAATCGCCCGGCGCCACCACGTCGACCATCAGCAGCTCGCGCGCTGGAATCGCATCGACGAGAACGAGTTGCTGCACCCGGGGCAGGTGCTGACGCTGAGGCCACCGGCTGGAAAGGAACTATCCCCAGGGCCCAAAGACGCCCTCAGCTCGGTGCATTACCGGGTGCGCAGCGGCGACTCCCTCTCCACCATCGCCCATCGTTTCAAGGTCAGCGTGAAGGATCTGCGGCGCTGGAACGGTTTGCCGGGCAATCTCCTCTTGCCGGGGCAACGCCTGGTGCTCTATCTGGACACCAGTAACCAGCAAGCGCTCTGAGACTCAGTCGACCAACAGGCAGCTCACCTGATGGCCGGGGCTGAGGCGCCGCACCTCGGGGTAGGTCTTGCGGCAGGCCGGCTGGGCTTGGGGGCAGCGGGGATGAAAGTGGCAGCCCGAAGGCGGGTTGGCCGGTGAAGGCATGTCCCCTTCCAGACGAACCACCTCGCGCCGCCCCTCATCCTCCACCTGGGGCACCGCCGACAGCAGGGCCTGGGTATAGGGGTGACGGGGGTGCTCCAGCACCTGGTCCACCCGGCCCCGCTCCACGATCCTTCCGAGGTACATCACCGCCACCTCTTCGGCCAGGTAGGCCACCACCGAGATATTGTGGGTAATGAACAGGTACGCCAGGCCCAGTTCGGCCTGCAGGTCCTTGAGCAGGTTCAAGACCTGTGCCTGCACCGAAACGTCCAGGGCGCTGGTGGGCTCGTCGCACACGATCAGTCGCGGATTCACCGCCAGTGCGCGGGCGATGCAGATACGCTGGCGCTGGCCGCCGGAAAATTCATGGGGGTAGCGATCGGCGGCATCCGCCGGCAGCCCCACCTGTTGCAGCAGTTCGCCCACCCGCGCCAAGCGCTCGGCTCGGCTGCGGCCCAGGCCCTGGGCCTGCATGCCCTCGGCCACGATGTCGCCCACCAGCATGCGCGGGTTCATCGACGCCACCGGGTCCTGAAAAACGATTTGGAAGTCCGAGCGCCGCCGGCGCAGTGCCCTGCCCCGCAGCCGGGCCAGGTCCTGGCCGTCGAAGCTGACCCGCCCGGCGCTCGGGCGCAGCAGCTGCAGGATCGCCTTGCCCACGGTGGTCTTGCCGCAGCCCGACTCCCCCACCAGGGCCAGAGTATGGCCCGTGGGGATGGTCAGCGAGACCCCGTCCACCGCCCTTACCTTACCCACCACCCGTTTGAACACCCCCTTGTGGATCGGAAAGTGAACCTCGAGCCCGTCCACCTCCAGCAGGGGCGAGGCGTCCCCGGCGGGCGGCACCTCGGCCCGGAGCGGCGGCGCGTCGGCCGGGGTGCCGGCGCCGGCCTCCAGGTGGCAACGCACCCGGCATCCGGGGCGGTAGCTGCTCCAATCCGGGTCCTGTTCGCTGCAGACATCCAGCGCCCAGTCGCATCGCTCGACGAAACGGCAGCCGGTGAACGCCTGGTCCAGGGACGGCACGCTGCCCTTGATTACCGCCAGCCGCCGCTCTCGCTTATTCGCCCCAGGCACGGACTGGAACAACTTGCGGCTGTATGGGTGATGGGGCCGGGCGAAGAACTCGGCGCTCGGGGCTTCCTCCACCAGGCGGCCGGCGTACATCACCGCCACCCGATCGGCAGTCTCCGCCACCACCCCAAGGTCGTGGGTGATCAACAGCACCGCCATGCCGGTGTCGCGCTGGATCTTCTTGAGCAGCCGCAGCACCTGAGCCTGGATGGTCACGTCGAGTGCCGTGGTGGGCTCGTCGGCGATCAGCAGCTCCGGCCGGCCGGCCAGGGCGATGGCGATCATCACCCGTTGCTTCATGCCGCCGGAGAGTTGGTGCGGATACTCCCGGGCCCGCTGTTCGGGATCGGGAATCCCGACCGCCGTCAGCAGTTCCACAACCCGCGCCTGCACCGCCGCTCCGCGCAGCCGATCGTGGGCGATTACCGCCTCGGCAATCTGGCGCCCGACGCTGAGCACCGGGTTGAGGGAGGTCATCGGCTCCTGAAAGATCATCGCCATGCGCCCGCCCCGCACCCGGCGCATGTCGCGCTCCGGCAACGCGGTGAGGTCCCGGCCTGCCAGCAGCACCTGGCCGTCGGAGATCCGCCCGCCAGGCGGCAGCAGGCGCATGATCGACAGCGCGGTCATGGACTTGCCGCAGCCGGACTCGCCGAGCAGGGCAAAGGTCTCGCCGGGCCGGATCTCCAGGTCCAGGCCGTCCACCACCCGCAGCGGCCGCTCGCCGCTGCCGAGCTGTGTGCGGAGTTCGCGCAGACGCAATAGAGGTTGGCTCACCGCTGACTCCTGAGGCGGGGATCGAAGGCATCGCGCACCACGTCCGAGAACAGGTTGGCGGCCAGCACCAGGGTAAACATGAAGCCGAAGGCGGCGGCCAGGGACCACCAGACGATGGGCTCCCGCGCCATCTCCAGGCGCGCGCTGTTGATCATATTGCCCCAGCTGTTCATGGTTGGATCGACGCCGATATTGACGTAGGACAGTACCGCCTCGGCCAGCACCAGGCCGCTGAAATCCAGCACCAGGGTAATCAGCACGATGTGCAGTACATTCGGCAGCACGTGGCGACCGAGGATGGTGAACTGGCCGACGCCGAAGGCCTGTGCCGCCTGCACATAATCCATCTCCCGCAGCTTCAGGGTCTCGCCGCGCAGCAGCCGGCACAGGCCGGTCCAGCTGGTGACACCGAGAATCAGGCACAGAAACAGCAGCCGCAGGTCGGCGCGCTCGCTCCAGGCTGGTAAAATCCGCCTGCGTGATTGCCCATGTAGACGTGCAGCATGAGGATGGCGGCGGCGATCAGCAGCACCCCGGGGATCGAATTCAGGGTGGTGTAGAGGTACTGGATGACGTCGTCGACCCAGCCGCGGAAATAGCCGGCCATGATCCCGAGCAGGACCGCCGCCGGCAGCATCACCAGGGTGGTCAGGGTGCCGATCACCAAGCCGGTGCGGATACTCTTGAGCGCTTGGTAGAAGACGTCCTCGCCCACCTTGTCTGTGCCCAGGATGTGGTATTTGAGCGCCAGTTGAGCGCTGACGAAGCCCAGCAGCAGCACCAGCCCGAGGGTGATCAGGACCGCCCGCCAGGGCAGCTCGGTCTCGCCCTTGAGCAAGCGCCGGGCGGCAACGGTCCAGGGCAGGCCGCTCACGCCGCCCCAGGCGCCAGGCCAGTACGGCGGCCAGCGCCAGCCAGGCCAGGACCGCCTGGAGGGCGCCGCCGAGGGCGGTGAGGGCGATGTCGGTCGCCTTGTCCCGCTCCGGATCCTGCAGGTGGCGACCACCGTATTCCAGGCGCGGATAGTCCCGCAGCTGGCGGCCGTCCGGCAGCTCGATGGTCTCCTTGGCATAGAGATGGGTGGCAAAGGGGGCCGAATAGGTCTTTTCCTGACGCTCGCGCAAGGGCGTGAGCCACCAGTCGAGCAGGCTCAGGACCTCGGTCGAATAGACGGCCTCGGCCCGAGGATCGTCCCCGGCTCCAGGGCCGGGCGATAATGCAGCGAATCCAGCAGGCCAATCAGGACATAGGCCCCCAGCACGACCAGCGCCCCCATACCGACCCGGCTGCGAGCCACCCGGCGCCAGGGCGCGCGCAGGTGCTCGCGGCTGCGCGCCAGCCAGGCGAAGGCCAGCGCCAGACCCAGCAGCAAAAAGATCAGGGCATCGGTGATAAAGACGACGGCATACCCACCTCCTCTAGCTGAGCCTGACCCGGGGATCCACGAGGGTGTAGGAGATATCGGTCAGCAACAGGCCGATGATGTAGAGCACCGAGCCCAGGAACACCATGGCCCGCACGATGGCGAAATCCTGATTGCTGATCGCGTCGATGGTGTAGCTGCCGAGGCCGGGGATGCCGAAAAAGGACTCGGTGATCAGGCTGCCCATGAACAACAGGGGCAGCACCACGACCACACCGGTCAGGATGGGAATCAAGGCATTCCTGAGCACATGGCGGAACAACACCGCCTGCTCGCTCAGACCCTTGGCCCGGGCGGTGCGCACGTAGTCACGTTGATCTCTTCCAGAAACAAGGTACGATACCAGCGGGTGCCGGCGCCAATGCCCGCCGATCACCCCGATGAGCACCGGAAGGATCAGAAACTTGACCGCCGCCAAGCCCGTGTCGTAGCCGGAAATCGGCACCAGATGCAGCAGCTTACCGACCAGGTACTGGCCGCCGATGATGTAGAAGAGCCCGGAGATGGACATCATGGCCACGCAGAGCACCACGCCCCAGAAATCGATATAGGTGGCGCGGAAAAAGGCAATGAGCAGGGCGAAGCTGATATTGACCAGCAGCCCGACCAACAGCACCGGAATCGCGATCGCCAGGCTTGGCCACATGCGCTGGCTGATGTCGTAGCCGATGTCGCGGCCGCTGTCGGAGTGAGCCGAACTCGAAGCGGAACAGGCGCAGGGACTTCTGGAAGAAAATCGTCTCGCTGAGCGCCCCAACCCCTCGGCCTGCGCGTTGTAGAGCAGCGGCAGGTCGTATCCCCGCTCCTGCTTCCAGTTGCTCGATGGCCTCCGGGGTGACCCGCTTGACCCCAGGTGCATGCGCGCCATGTCATCCGGCGAGTTGACCACGAAAAACAGTAAGAAAGTGATGATGTTGACGCCGATCAGTATCGGGATGGCATACAGAGCGCGGCGCATGATGTAGGCCATCATCGCGCCGGCTTCTCCGCTCGCGCCGGCGGTAAGCTGCACGACGGCCGGAAGCAGGACAGACCAGCAACACCAGCAGCAGCCCACAGCGGCCAGAGCACCGGCTGATTCCACTCGCTCGCGCTCGGCTGCGCGCAGGGCTCGGGTCCATGCGCCTGTACTTCAGCGTGTTGTTGGCCATCAGGTTGGGTTTGACGTTGCGGTACCAGGCGTGGTGCAGAGACGAAGCGCCTTGGGATAGATAACCCCAGAGCCCAGGGGGCGTCGCGGCGCAGGATCTCCATCATCTGGTCGATGATTGCCTGGCGCTCGGGCCCGTTGTCCATGTTCTTCATCTGCTCGAACAAGGCATCGAACTCGGGGTTCTGGTAGTTGGCGGCATTCTCGCCCCCGTGTTCGACCTTGCCGTTGGGGCCGTAGAGCAGGAACAGGAAGTTCTCCGGGTCCGGATAGTCCGCGTTCCAGCCCCACATGAAGATCTGGCCGGTACCCTTGCGCATCTTCTCCTGAAAGCGGTTGTAATCGGTGGCCCGAATCACCAGTTGGATGCCGAGCTTGGCGAACTGCTTGCGGATCCAGTTCAGCCGCGCCTTGTCGTCCGGCCCGGTGGCGGCGTTGTCGAAGTACAGGATCAGTGCCGTTGCCGGTGTCCGGGTCGCGACCCTCCGGGATAACCGGCCTCGGCCAGCAATCGCGCGGGCCTCGCTCGATGCCTTTGCGGCGCGGCTCGCCATCCACTCGCTGGTATACACATAGGGGTTGATCCCGGCCTCCCCTCCCGGTGGCCGAAGATTCCCGGCGGCAGTGGTCCCTGGGCCGGCCACCCGCGGCCGTTGGCGAAAATCGAGATGTACTCCTCATAGTCCATGGCGATGGAGATTGCCCGGCGCAACAGGCGCGCGCGCTCGGCGTCGCCCCCCACCACCGGATCCAGCATATTGAAGCCCATGTAATAGATGGAGTTGGTCACCGCGGTGCTCAGCTGGATGCCCTTTGCGCTCATGGCTTCGGTCAGGCCCACCTCCCCCTGGTCGCCGAACTGCACCGCCTGGTCGAAGCTGTCCGAGGAGATGCCGGAGTTGTCGTAATAGCCCTGGAGGAACTTGTTCCAGTACGGGATGCTTTCCTTTTCCAGGCTGTAAACGGCCCGATCCACCAACGGCAGGGCCCGGCCGGCGTCCGCCAGCAGTCCGGCCGCCAGGTCCCCGGGCATGCCCTGGTCCGGATAGGTCTCGCCGTGGAAATTGGGATTCCGCTCCAGCACCATCCGCAGATTGGGATTGTTCTCCGCCAGCATAAATGGGCCGCTGCCGATGGGGATACCAGTCGAGGCTGATATTGCGCTCCGCCAGACCCGGCTGGGCGTAGAACCGGTCCGCCTCCCAGGGCATGGGGGCGAAAAAGTGCATTGCCAGCCAGTACACGAACTGGGGGTACTTGCCCTTCAGGCGGATGCGCAGACGATAGCGGTCGATCACCTCCACCCCCTCCATGCGGTTCGTCCCGCAGATCGACCAAGGGCCGTCTGTCGACCGCTGTCTTCCCGCGCCTCGGCGTAGCGCTGCTCAATGCTTCGGCAAAGTCCGAGAAGCCAAGGATGTATTCCGCCATAACGCCCGGCGATGGGAGAATGCAGGTTCGGCAACGCCAGGCGCTTGATCTGATAGGCATAGTCCTCCGCCGTCACCTCGCGGCTGCCGGTGTGGGCGAAATCCGCCAGGGTGTAGATATCCGCGGTCTGCGCCGGGCTCAGACTGTGGTAACGGTAGCCGCCATCGGCATCGCGGGCCAGGGCCGGATGTGGCTGGTAGCGCACCCCGGGCTGGAGTTCGATCAGGTAATCGCTGACCGCGATCCGCTCGACTGGGGCGTCCGGCGTAGTTCCTTGACGTCCGCGTCCAGGTAGCGCACCGCCGGCAGACCGGTCGTGGTCTGGGGTACCAACCGGTAGGGTCGCTTGAGGAAGTGGTACTGCAGTGGCGGCTCGTAGATCTGGGCGATAAAGGCGTATTCGTTGGAGCTGTAGGACCTCACCGGGTCCAAATGCTTGGGGCGTTCGGAGAACGAGCTGTAGAGGGTATTCGCCAGCTTCTCGGCGCGCGGATAGGGGTTGTTCCAGGCACCGTCGGAACAGCCGTTTAACCAGAGCACGGCGGCATACAACCAGATCAGGGGGTTCGACGGGCGAATCGGAACTGCTCCCAAGGTTTGTCGACACACCGGTTTTCCGGTACTTTACGGGCCGGAACACAAAGGCGCTATCTTCTCATTCTGTCCGACACTTGTCAGCCACGGGCGCTCACGGCCGGTGCCGGCACCAGCCATTAGGATTCGACACTATGGGTTTCTTACAGAACAAGCGGGCGCTGATCGTCGGCGTGGCCAGCAACCGGTCCATCGCCTCCGGGGTGGCCAAAGCCATGCATCGGGAGGGGGCCGAGCTGGCCTTTACCTACCAAAGCGACAAGCTGCTGAAGCGGGTCCAGGAGCTGGCATCGGCATGCGGCTCGGACATCGTTTTGCCGCTGGACGTGGCCAGCGACGAGCAGATCGCCGCCTGCTTCATGGAACTGGGCCAGCGCTGGGACGGGCTCGACATCATCGTCCATTCGGTTGGCTTCGCGCCTCGCGACCAGCTCGAAGGCAGTTATGCAGACGCGGTGACCCGCGAGGGCTTCGCCATTGCCCACGACATCAGCGCCTACAGCTTCGCCGCCCTCGCCAAGGCCGGCCGGCCGATGATGCAGGGCCGCAACGGCGCCTTGGTCACCATGAGCTACTTGGGAGCGGTGCGCACGGTGCCCAACTACAACGTCATGGGGGTAGCCAAGGCCAGTCTGGAGGCCAATGTACGCTATCTGGCAGATTCCCTGGGCCCGGAGGGCACCCGCGTCAACGCCGTCTCTGCCGGCCCCATCCGCACCCTGGCGGCCTCCGGCATCAGCGGTTTCCGCGGCATGCTGGCCGAAGCCGAGCAGAAGACCCCGCTGCGGCGCAATGTAACCATCGACGAGGTCGGCAATGCCGCCGCCTTCCTGTGCTCCGACCTGGCCTCGGGGATCACCGGCGACGTGCTCTATGTTGACTCCGGGTACCATGTGCTGGGCATGGCCTGAGCAGGGCCGTCAGCTATTCGGCTCGGCATTCACGGCATGTCCAGCGCCGGCCTCCGTTGCGGGCCGCCAGTAGACGCAGCCCGAATATTTCACCAGGTATCGCGTCCCTGGCGCAGGGCCTGTGCGGCTGGGCGCCGCTCTGGAGCGAAACCGGTAGCCGTAGCGATCGCTTGAGTGAAGCGCAAGCCCAGGCGTGGAGGAACCAGCCAGGGGTGCGATAGCCAGGCGGCGTGATACCGGGTATTTCGCTGCAGACGCCTCGGCAGTTCTACTCAAGCTCTCGAATTTCCGGTCGCTTATGCCCCACCGCCTGGCGGCCTGGTGAGATATCCGGGCTGATCTAAATGCGCAGCGTTGGCAAAACGAAGCCGGCAGGGTTCACCCCTGCCGGCTTTTTCTGCGCCCTGCGATTCATGCTGGGCGCTACTCTCGAATCAATCGGCCGTCCGCTGCCCGACGCCGCCGCGCTTTTCGCTAGCCGCTGGTGCGGGGGGTAAGCTCGATTTCCGCGATCGCCCGCAACTGGCGCACCAAATGATCATAGTTGGCTTGGCCAGCGCTGCGTTCCAGGGTAGTGATTTCGGTCTCGCGCACGGCCGGCTCCAGATCCTCCAAGGCACCGTCCTTGACGTCAGTCAGCGCCACCACCGCGAAATCCCCACCGGCAAGGTCGGCCAAGCCGTACACTGCACCCGCGTCTCCCGGCCGAGGCAGCTGGAAGACCTGGTGTACCAGGCCGGCCGGCGCTTCCCCGCTGTCGCGGCCCAGACTGCCTGGCTGGTTAAGTTCGTAGCCCGTCTCCGCCTGCAACGCCTCCAAGCTGGCACCCGACTCCAGGCGCGCTACCAATTGCTCGCCCTGGTCACGGGCCCGCTCCAGAGCCTGCTCGGCCCGCACCAAATCTTCGACCTCGGCGCGCACCTCATCCAGGGGCTTGTAGTCGGCAAGTTCATGCTCCCGCACCCGAAGGGCCAGCATGCGATTGTTGCCCAGGTCCAGCACCTCGCTGTTGTTGCCGGCGGTCAACACCTCTTCGCTGAAGGCCGCTGTCTTGACCTTGGGATGGGCCAGCAAGTCCTCGCCACCGTCGCGCCCGAACCAGTCGCTGGTCTGCAGTTCCAGGCCCAAGTCTTCGGCGGCCGGCTCCAGGCTGTCCGGCTGCTCATAGGCCAGATCGGCGAGCCGTTCCGCATAGTCGTACAGCAGTTGCTCGGCCTCGCTCTTGCGCAGCGCCGCCAGCACCTGCTCGCGGGCTTCGGTAAATTCCTTGATGCTCTCGGGCTGGACCTCGGTTACCAGAATCAGGTGCAGGCCGAACGGGCTGCGCACCGGCCCAGTGACTTCCGCCACCTCGGCGGCGAAGGCCGCGTCCTCGAACTCCGGCACCATGGCGCCCGGGCCGAAAAGTCCCAGATCGCCGCCGGCCGCGGCCGAGCCCGGGTCTTCGGATACCTCTTTCGCCACTTCGCCAAAGTCCTCGCCGGCGCGGATGCGGGCCAGGGCGGCCTCGATACGGGCTCGTGCTTCGGCCTCGGTAGCCGCGTCGGCGTCTTCCGGCAGGTTGATCAGGATATGACTGGCGGCGCGTTGTTCGGGCTTCCCGTATTCCTCCCGGTGGGCCTCATAGAAGGCCAGCAGATCATCTTCCGACGGTTCGATGCCAGCGCCGAGTTTGTCCAGGTCCAGCAGCAGGTAGTCGACCTTGACCCGCTCGGGGGTACGAAAACGGGCCTTGTTATCTTCGTAATAGGCCTCTATCTCAGTTGCCTCCAGCGCTTCTTCCGACCGGAACTCCGCCAGGGGCACCTCCAGATAGCTGAATTCCCGCTGCTGCTTCTGCAGCCGCACCAAATCCTCCATCTCCGCGGGAGTGGCGAATTCGGTGCTGCGCACGGCGCTGCCGAGTTGAGAGGTAATCAGTGACTGGCGAACCCGATCTTCGAACTGGCTGGGACTGCCGTAGCCCTGCAGGCGCAAAGCTCGCTCATAGGCCTCGCGATCGAATTGACCGTCCTTCTGGAAGGCCGCGAACTGGAGAATGGTCTGGCGTACCAGCTCGTTGCCGGCATACAGGCCCATGCTGCGCGACGCCTGCTCGATGACCAAGTCATCGATCATGCGGTCGAGTACCTGCTGGCGCATCAGTTTTTCTTGGAAAAGTTCCGGGCGGTAGGCGCTACCCAGGCGCTGACGCAGGTCATTGCGGAACTGCTGGTAGCGGTTCTCGAAGTCCCGCTCGGTGATTTCCTGGCCGTTCACGGTCGCTATCACCGGCTCTCCGCCGATGCCGGCGTACTCCCCGATGCCCCAAAGCGCGAAGGGGATGGTGATCAGGATCACGATCGCCCAGGCGATCCAACCCTGGGCCTTGTCACGTATGGTCTGCAGCATGATTTCGCTTCGTTTCGGTGCTGGTGAGAGATCGAACAAAGAAAACGGGGTACCCCTGCGGATACCCCGTTTCCCTGAAAGAATGGCGGAGTGGACGGGACTCGAACCCGCGACCCCCGGCGTGACAGGCCGGTATTCTAACCAACTGAACTACCACTCCAAAAACTTGGTGGGTGCTGCAGGGATCGAACCTGCGACCCTCGCCTTGTAAGGGCGATGCTCTCCCAGCTGAGCTAAGCACCCCCGGCAAGCGCGCGCTAGTTTACTGCATCCTTGAGGGCTTTGCCAGCTTTGAAAGACGGGGTCTTCGAGGCCTTGATCTGGATGCTTTGGCCGGTCTGCGGGTTGCGCCCGGTCCGGGCAGCACGTTCGCGCACCGAGAAGGTACCGAAACCGATCAGAGAAACCTGATCCCCCTTGGCCAAAGCGGTAATTATCGAATCTACCATGCCGTCGAGTGCCCGCCCGGCAGCCGCCTTGGAGATGTCGGCCGCGTCGGCCATCGCCTCGATGATTTCGGTCTTATTCATTGGTTGCTGTCCCCTTTGGAAGAAAAAACCACAGTGCTGGCCTTGTTTGGTCTTGGGGCTCGCGGCCCCTTGTATCCAGCGCGCTCAGCGCGTCGCACTTTATACCAAGGCCGCGAAAACCCTGTCAATAAACAATCCTGGCCCGCCCTGCAATCAAATACCGCGGATTGCCCCAATCCAGCGGCCCCGCATCGCGCGATCCATGATACCTGCAAAGGGAGGATCGAGAAACCCACTTCCGCCGCATTTCTCCGTCCACGCAAACATGCCCGCGAGACCGAGAGGTGGGCTTCCCTGGCCGCTCCTGGTAACGCCTCCGAAGAGCCAGAGCAACCCATCCCCAGGCTGTGCTCGACCCGGGCCCGCCTCGACCCAGCGTCAGTGCGTTTGCAGTACCCGGGCCTTTTTGACGGTCTTTTTTCGGGTCGCCTTGGCCGGCGCGGCCTCGGCCTCCGGCTCCCCCTCGCTGACCCTGGGCTGGGGCTTCCCAGTCAAGGCGATCTCCATCACTTCATCGATCCAGCGCACCGGGCGGATGTCCAGGTTCTGCTTGATGTTCTTGGGTATCTCCACCAAGTCTCGCTCGTTCTCCCAGGGGATGATGACCGTGCCGATGCCGCCGCGGTGAGCCGCCAGCAGCTTCTCCTTCAGCCCCCCGATGGGGAGTACTTCCCCGCGCAAGGTGATCTCACCGGTCATCGCCACGTCGGCACGCACCGGGATACCGGTCAGGGCTGAGACCAGGCAAGTACACATGCCGATACCGGCGCTCGGTCCGTCCTTCGGGGTTGCCCCCTCCGGTACGTGAATGTGAACGTCGTACTTCTGGTGAAAATCGGTCTCCAGACCCAGCGCTTCGGCACGGCTGCGCACCACGGTCATGGCCGCCTGGATCGATTCCTGCATCACCTCTCCAAGGTGTCCGGTATGGCTCAAGCGCCCCTTGCCCGGCACCAAGGCTGCCTCGATGCGCAGCAGTTCCCCGCCCACCTCGGTCCAGGCCAGTCCGGTAACCTGGCCGACCTGATCGTGCTCGTCGGCCTCACCGTAGCGGAAGCGCTGCACGCCCAGATACTTGGACAGGCTCTTCGGCGTGATGGTGACCTTCTTGCCCTTTCCGGCGAGCAGGATTTCCTTGACCACCTTGCGGCACACCTTGGAAATCTCGCGCTCGAGGTTCCGCACCCCGGCCTCGCGGGTGTAGTAGCGGATGACGTCGCGGACCGCCGCCTCTCGGAACACCAGTTCCGACTCGTCGAGGCCGCTGTTCGTGATCTGCTTGGTTACGAGGTAACGTTGGGCGATGGCGACCTTTTCGTCCTCGGTATAGCCGGACAGCCGAATCACCTCCATGCGGTCGAGCAGGGCCGGCGGGATGTTCAGGGTGTTGGCGGTCGCCACAAACATCACCTCGGAGAGGTCGAAATCCACCTCCAGGTAATGGTCGACGAAAGTATGGTTCTGCTCCGGATCCAAAACCTCCAGCAGGGCCGAGGCCGGGTCACCCCGGAAATCCATCGCCATCTTGTCGATCTCGTCCAGCAGGAACAAGGGGTTGCGCGAACCGACCTTGGAAAGGTTCTGGATGATTTTACCCGGCATGGCGCCGATATAGGTGCGCCGGTGGCCGCGGATCTCGGCCTCGTCACGCACGCCGCCCAGCGACATGCGCACGAACTTTCTGTTGGTGGCACGGGCGATGGAGTGTCCGACCGAGGTTTTGCCCACCCCGGGCGGTCCCACCAGACACAGGATTGGGCCCTTGAGCTTGCGCACCCGCTGCTGCACCGCCAGGTACTCGAGAATACGCTCCTTGACCTTCTCCAGCCCGTAGTGATCCTGCTCCAGAACGTCTTCGGCATCTTTCAGATCGAGCCGGATCTTGGCGCGCTTCTTCCAAGGCACCTCAACCAGGGTATCCACATAGTTGCGAACCACCGTCGCTTCCGCCGACATTGGGGACATCAACTTCAGTTTACTCAGTTCCGCTTGGGCCTTTTTCTTGGCCTCTTTCGGCATACCGGCCTTCTCGATCCGGTTGCCCAAATCTTCGATCTCGTTCGGCGCCTCGTCGAGTTCGCCCAGTTCCTTCTGGATCGCCTTCATTTGCTCGTTGAGATAGTATTCGCGCTGATTCTTCTCCATCTGCCGCTTGACCCGGCCACGGATGCGCTTTTCCATCTGCAGAATGTCGTTCTCGCCTTCCATGAGCGCCATCAGGTGCTCCAGGCGCTCGCGCACGCTGCCCATCTCCAGAACATGCTGCTTCTCTTCCAGCTTCAGCGCCATGTGGGCCGCTACCGTATCGGCCAGACGGCCTGCGTCGTCGATGCTGGCGAGCGACGTCAGTACCTCGGGCGGCACCTTTTTATTGAGCTTGACGTACTGGTCGAACAGACTGGTGGCCGAGCGCATCAGCACCTCGACCTCGCGCTCCGGCATCCCCAACTCGTCCGCCAGGGGCTCGCAGTCGGCGGAGAAGAAGGCGTCTTCGATCGCATAGCTTCTTACCCGGGCCCGCTCGCCGCCCTCCACCAACACCTTCACAGTGCCATCCGGCAGCTTCAGCAATTGCAGTACATTGGCCAGCGTACCGACCGTGTACAGATCCGACACCTTGGGGTCATCGACCTCGGCGCTCTTTTGCGCCACCAGGAGGATCTGCTTACTGCTTTGCATGGCGGCGTCGAGGGCGCGGATCGATTTGTCCCGGCCCACAAAGAGCGGGATCACCATGTGCGGATAGACCACCACATCACGCAGCGGCAGCACGGGCACGCCGGACAGGGATGCGGGAACATGCTTGGTTGAATTTTCGTCTTGACCCATGGCCGAAGTTCCTCGTTACCAGGTGATTACCGCCGCCCATGGTTCCGGGCACTCGACGCTCTCAAACCCGGATTTTTCCGGGGGCGCCGGCAAATGGTTGCGACAGGTACGATTGGGCAGAATGACGCACTGGAAGCCTGTTCCGGGCGTTTTGTAGCTATAACGGAAGTTGAGGCAGCGGCAGGAATATTCAAGCCCGGGCTTCCCAGCGAGTGCCGTTTCGGCACAGCTGGGCCCGAGGTGCAGCCTACTGATCGGAGGCGGCCCGTTGCGGCTCACCGCCCTCGAACAGCATGTAGGGGGCTGACTCGCCCGTTACCACCGCTTCATCCACTACCACCCGCCTCACGTTGTCCATCGACGGCAGGTCGTACATGGTGTCGAGCAGCATTTGCTCGAGAATCGTGCGCAGACCCCTGGCCCCGGTCTTTCGCTCCATCGCCTTTCGCGCCACCGTGCGCAACGCGTCGTCGCGGAACTCCAGCTCGCAGCCCTCCATTTCGAACAGCCGCATGTACTGCTTGACCAAGGCGTTCTTGGGCTGGGTCAGGATTTTGACCAGGGATTCCTCGTCCAATTCCTCGAGCGTGGCGACCACCGGCAACCGCCCGACGAACTCCGGGATCAAGCCGTAGCGAATCAGGTCTTCCGGCTCCACCCGCTTGAGTGTTTCGCCCACCCGCTTGTTGCTCTCCTTGCTCCGCACCTCGGCGGAGAAACCGATGCCGCCCTTTTCCGAACGATCGCGGATCACCCGTTCCAACCCGGCGAAGGCACCGCCGACGATGAACAGAATGTTGCTGGTGTCGACCTGAAGAAACTCCTGCTGCGGATGCTTGCGTCCGCCTTGGGGCGGCACCGAGGCGATGGTCCCCTCGATCAGCTTGAGCAGAGCCTGCTGCACGCCCTCGCCGGAGACGTCGCGGGTTATGGAGGGGTTGTCGGATTTTCGGGAAATCTTATCGATTTCGTCGATGTAGACAATGCCGGTCTGGGCCTTTTCCACATCGTAGTCGCACTTCTGCAGCAGCTTCTGAATGATGTTTTCCACGTCCTCGCCGACGTAGCCGGCTTCCGTCAGCGTGGTGGCGTCGGCGATGGTGAACGGCACATTAAGCAGACGTGCCAGGGTTTCCGCCAGCAAGGTTTTTCCAGAGCCGGTTGGGCCGACCAGCAGGATATTGCTCTTGGCGATTTCCACCTCGTCCTTGCGGCCGGTCGACTGCAGGCGCTTGTAGTGGTTGTAGACCGCTACCGAGAGGATCTTCTTGGCCCGGGACTGGCCGATCACGTACTCGTCGAGGATGGCGTTGATTTCGTGCGGCTTTGGCAGGTCGTCACTCTGCTGAGCGGCGGTTTCCTGCATCTCCTCGCGGATGATGTCGTTGCAGAGTTCGACACACTCGTCGCAAATGAATACCGAGGGCCCCGCGATCAGCTTCCGCACCTCATGCTGGCTCTTGCCGCAAAAGGAGCAATAAAGCAGTTTACCGTCGTCGCCCTTGCCGCGATTGTCCTGACTCATAAGCCGTTTTACTCCCCGCGCTAAGACCCCAAACAGCCGGTCCGGGGCGCGTTTTCACTCTCCGATAACAGCAGCATACTGCATTGGACGCCGATGACAAAGGTCTGTGACACAGTTTGAGCAACGGCACCCAACGTCGGATCAGTCCACGCCTGCCTCTGCCAGGGCGGCACGATCTGACAACACCCGGTCGACCAGACCATAGGCGGCGGACTCTTCGCCCCCCATGAAATTGTCGCGCTCGGTATCTTCCGCGATCTTTTCCAGCGGCTGGCCGGTGTGCTTGGCCAGGATCTGGTTGAGGCGGTCGCGGATCAGCAGAATCTCCCGAGCGTGGATCTCGATATCCGAGGCCTGGCCCTGAAAGCCCCCCAGGGGCTGGTGGATCATCATGCGCGAATGGGGCAGGCAGAAACGCTTTCCGGGGGCCCCGGCGGTCAACAGCAGGGCCCCCATGCTGGCGGCCTGGCCCACGCAAAGCGTGCTTACCTGGGGCCGGATGAACTGCATAGTGTCGTAGACCGCCAGCCCGGCAGTCACCGAACCGCCCGGACTATTAATATACAAATGGATGTCCTTGTCCGGGTTCTCCGACTCCAGAAACAACAGCTGAGCCACGATAAGGTTGGCCATATGGTCTTCCACCGGACCTACCAGGAAGATCACCCGCTCCTTGAGCAGCCGGGAATAGATATCGAAGGAGCGCTCACCGCGAGCGGTCTGCTCCACCACGATGGGCACCAGGCCCAGGTTGCGGCTATCGTTTGCGCCCATTCTCTTCACCTGCTGCTGCGTCATGCTTGGGAAATGACTATGGTTGTTCGTCCCGGACAATAGTCGGTACGCCTTGCGAACCCTGGAGGTGCGGAAAAACCCCACCTTCGACCAGCCAAGCGGCGGGAAATGCCGGGGCATTCTCCCCGCCCGGAACCCGCCGCTGAGCCCATCGAATGCCGTCGGTTCTCAGGCCATATTGCCCATAAGGTCCTCGAAACTGGTTTGGTCGTCCTCGACCTGAGCCCGCTCGAGCACCCAATCGACCACCTGGTCTTCCAACGCCACCGCCTCCAGGGCGGTGAGCTGTTCGCGGTTGCTCTGGTACCAGTCGATCACCTGTTGCGGATCCTCGTAGCTGGAGGCGTGGGCGGCGATCATACTGCGCACCCGCTCTGGGTCGGCCTTCATCTGATTGTCGCTGATCACCTTCGAGATGATCAGCCCCAGGGCGACCCGGCGGCGGGCCTGATCTTCAAACAGGGAGGCCGGCAGTTCCATGCCCGCGCTGCGCCCGGACGCGCTAACCTCTCGGCGCGCTCGCTCCTGGAGTTCGCGCACCTCCTTGTCAACCATCACCTTGGGCACGTCTATGGCGTTGGCCGCCAGCACGCCGTCCAGTACCTGCTGCTTGGTCACCGACTGCACCTTCTGTTCAAGCTCGCGCTGCATATTGGCACGGATTTCGGAGCGCATGGCCTCGACCCCCCCCTCGTCCACACCCAGGCTGGCGGCAAACGCCTCGTCCACCTCGGGCAGCACCGGCTCGGCCACTTCCAGTATCTGCACGCTGAAGGTTACCGGCTTTCCGGCCAGCTTTTCTACCTGGTATTGCTCGGGGAATTGCAACGTCAGTTCCGGATTGTCGCCCGTCGCAGCGCCGATCAGGCCGCTCTCGAAGCCCTCTATCATCCGGTCGGCGCCGATTTCCATGGAGAAGTTCTCGGCTGAGCCGCCTTCGAACGGCTCCTCCTCGCCCTCCAGTCGACCCTGGAAGCTGACCCGCACCTGGTCACCGTGGTCCGCCGGCCGCTCGACCGGATTCCAGGTTACGCGTTGCTTGCGCAGTTTTTCAATCATCTGGTCGACATCGGCGTCGCCGATATCCACTTTGGGGCGCTTCACGCTGATGCTGTCGAGCTGGCCCACTTCGAATTCCGGCATTACCTCGAATACCGCCGTATAACCGGCGCTGCCGGCCTCCGAAAGGGGTTCGATACGCGGCTCGCCGGCGGGACTCAGCTTCTCCTTACCCACCGCCTCGAAGAAGCTCTGCTGCACCAGATCGCCGAACACCTCTTGATGCACCTGCCCGGCATAGCGCTGGCGCACGATGGAAAGCGGCACCTTGCCGGGGCGGAAGCCATCCAGCTTGACGCTGCGCGCGATCTTCTTGAGGCGCTTCTCCACTTCCGCATCGATCTGCTCGGCGGGCAGTTCCACCCGCATCCGACGCTCGAGCCCTTCACCTGATTCAACCGAAACTTGCATGAAACCCTCTCGGGGCAGCCCCAGCTGCCGATCTCTATGGTGCACAAAAACAAATGCCGACAGCGCGGGCTGCCGGCCCCTAAAATGGTGCGAAAGGAGAGACTCGAACTCTCACGGGTTGCCCCACTGGCACCTAAAGCCAGCGCGTCTACCAATTCCGCCACTTTCGCCGCTACAGGCTCGCGGCGTAGGCCACGAACGAACCACAACTTTCCTATTATACAGATACCGAGCGGCTTCGCCCAAGCACCTTCCCCCATAGCGGCAACAGGCGGCTCGCGCCCGGCGTTCAGATACCGGCCTCCCCGGGGCGCCGGGGCTCGCGTCCCCGCTTCGGGCGGTAAAACTTTAGCTGGCCCGGCGGGCGGGTCTTGAAGCGGCGGTGAGTCCAAAGGTATTGGGGCGGGTCCTCGCGAATCCAACGTTCGATAATGCGGTTGACACGCCGGGCGTCTGCCTCCGGATCCGCCCCCGGGAAGCCCTCCAGGGCGGGCTCGAAGCGCAATCGGTAGCCCTGCCCCCCCGCCAGCCGGGTGTTCTGGAACGGCACCACGGCCGCCCCACTCATGCGGGCGATGCGCGACAGGCTGGTAATGGTGGCCGCGGGAATGCCGAAAAAGGGCACGAATACGCTGTGCTGGGACCCGTAGTCCTGATCCGGGGCAAACCACAGGACGTGATTCTGCCGCAGCTGGCGGACCATGGAGCGCGGATCGCCCCGCGGCGTGCCGACGCCGGCCCGGCGCTCCCGGGTGCGGCGCAGCACCAGGTCCAGCAAGGGATTTTTCTGCTCGCGAAAAGAAAATCCGGTCTTGATGCGCCGCTGCAGCAGATAGCCGCAAATCTCCAGGCAGGTCATGTGGGCGCTGAGCAGGAGCACCCCCTTGCCCCGGGCCAGGGCCGCCTGCAGGTGCTCCATTCCCTCGATCTGCCCGAGCGTTTCCAGACGCCGGTGCGGGGTCCACCGCGCCGTAGCCATCTCCGCCACTCCCATGCCGAAGGACTCGAAGACTCGCCGCTCCAGTTCCAGGCGCTCGAAATCGTCGAGTTCCGGAAAGCAGATCTCCAGATTCGTGCGCGCCACATGGCGACGGTAGTCCGAATGGCGCCGAGCCATCCGCCCCAACCAGCGCCCCACCGCCAACTGCCGGGTATAGGGCAGCAGGGCGAGCAGCCGGAACAGGCCCAGCAACAGCCAGGTAGGCCAATACTTGGGCCCGAGAAAGGGCCGGTAGGGAAAAGACGCGGAAATCGGGCTACCCCCTGTCTCCCGCGGCGGGGCTCAGATCACCTTGGAGAAACGTTGCTGCGCCGCTTTTGACTTGAGGTACTGGTCGAACACCATGCATATGTTGCGGATCAGCAGCCGGCCGGCCGGCAGCACTCGGATGCCCTTGGCGTCCAGTCGCAACAGGCCGTCCTCGGCCATCTGGGCCAGCTGTTGCAGCTCCGGGCCGAAATAGTCGGCGAATTCGATCTCCCATTGGCGTTCTACGTCTTCGAAACGCAGCAGGAAGTTGCAGATCAGGCGGGTGATGACATCGCGCCGCAGCCGGTCGTCGCGGCTCAGGACGACGCCGCGGAACAGGGCCAGCTGGCCGGCGTCGATGCGCTCGTAGTATTCGTCCAGGGTCCGCAGGTTCTGGCCATAGGTAGGCCCGACCATGCCGATGGAGGTGATGCCCAACCCGACCAGGTCGCACTCGGCGTGGGTGGAGTAGCCTTGGAAGTTTCGGTACAGGGTGCCGTCGCGCTGGGCCCGGGCCAGTTCGTCGTCCGGCAGCGCGAAGTGGTCCATTCCGATGTAGACATAACCGGCCTGCTGCAGCCGCTCGATGGTGAGCTTGAGGATGTCGAGCTTCTCCTGGGGCGGCGGCAACTCCTCGGGATGGATACGGCGCTGGGGTTTGAACAATTCCGGCAGGTGCGCATAGTTGAAAACCGACAGGCGGTCCGGGCGGATATCGATAATACGCTCCAGGGTGCGGCTGAAGCTGGCCGCGGTCTGCTTGGGCAGGCCGTAAATCAAGTCGAGACTGATGGAACGAAATCCCTCGGCGCGCGCCGCCTCCAACACTGCCAGGGTCTCGGCCTCGGTTTGAATACGGTTGACCGCCCGCTGCACCGCCGGCTCGAAATCCTGCACCCCCAGGCTCATGCGGTTGAAACCGATTTCGCGCAGCAGGGCCACGGTAGCGGCATCGGCTTCGCGCGGGTCGAGTTCGATGGAGAACTCGCCTTGCTCGTCATCGGCGAGTTGAAAGTGGCGGCGGGTCTCCGCCATCAGGGCGCGCATCTCGTCGTGACTGATGAAGGTCGGGGTGCCACCGCCCCAGTGCAGTTGGGTCACCGTGCGGGCGCTATCGAAAAGTTCCGCCTGCAAGGCCAACTCCCGGTGCAGGCGCTGCAGATAGGGGCCGGCGCGGCCGCGATCCTTGGTCACCACCTTGTTGCAGGCGCAGTAGAAGCAGACTGTGTCGCAGAACGGCAGATGGAAATACAGCGACAGCGGGCGACCGTCCTTATTGGAGTCGAGCACCGCTTGGCGGTATTCCTCCGGGCCAAATCCATCGTGGAACTGTACCGCGGTAGGATAGGAGGTATAGCGAGGACCGCTCTGGTCGTACCTGGCGATCAGTTCGGGATCGAAGACTAGGGATTGGTCCACGTCTGGGGTTCTCCTCGGTGGCAGGGGCCGCGCTCAGGCTTCAGTATCCACGTCGAGCCCGCGGCGGTGGGTCTCGTTGAGCTGCAGCAGCAGAGTATTGAAGGGGATCTCGTCACCGTGGGCCTCGGCGATGTCCATGAACGGCAGATCCTCGCGTCCGAAGGCATACCTGCCCTCGCTCATCGCCTGAAAGACGCCCTTTATGCCCTGCTCCAAGGGATCCAGCCAAGCCGGGAAGCTAGTCATCTCCTCCATCTCGAATTCCAGGCAATCGCGCAGGTCGCCTACCTCGAACACGGCCTGCCGAACCCACTCGATATACTCTTCGGCCGAACGGGCCCGCTGCACGCTCATACGCCACCTCCTGTATCATGCTGTTCGAAAAGCGCCCGGTGGAGCCGCACCTCCTCGGCATTGAGCAGGAACACCCCGTCCCCACCGCGCTCGAAATCCAGCCACAAAAAGGAGACCTGGGGGTATGCAGCGGCCAGGGCGGGCGCGCTGTTGCCCACCTCGACAATAATAACACCTTCCGGGCTCAGGCGAGCCGCCGCCCCGGCCAGGATGCGCCGCACCAGATCCAAGCCGTCGTCGCCGGCCGCCAGTCCCAGCGCCGGCTCGGCCAGATACTCCGCCGGCAGCGCCGCCATGTCGGCCGCATCGACATAGGGGGGATTGCAGACGATCAGGTCATAACCGGCACCGTCCAAGCCGTTGTAGACGTCGGCCTCGATCAGGCGAAGCCGATGCTCCAGGTGGTGGCGCTCCCGGTTCACTGCCGCCACCGCCAGGGCATCAGCGGAGATATCGGTGGCGTCCACCTCGGCCTCGGGGAAACGGTAGGCGCAGGCGATGGCGATACAGCCGCTGCCGGTGCACAGATCCAGGATGCGCGCCGGCTCTCCGGACAGCCAGGGCGAAAAACCGGCCTCGATCAATTCGGCGATCGGCGAACGCGGCACCAGCACCCGCTCATCGACGTAGAAATCAAGCCCGGCGAAGCGCGCCTCATGGGTCAGGTAGGCGGCCGGCTTATGGTCGCGGATGCGCCTCTCCAACAACTCGGTCACCGCCGTCCGTTCGGCCGGGGTCAGGCGGCCGTCGAACCAATCGGGGTGCAGTTCGTAGGGCAGGTGCAGGGCGTGCAGCACCAGGGCCACCGCCTCGTCGATGGCATTGTCGGTGCCGTGCCCAAAGACCAGTCCGGCCGCATTGAACCGGCTCGCACCCCAACGGATGAAGTCGCGCAGGCTGCGCAGGTCTTCGGTTTCCATCTCACCCCCTCGCCAGAATTTGGTGCCCAATGATAGCGGATGCCCGCCCCCGGGCTCCATCCCCTGGGTGCCGCGGGATGCAATGCGCTATCCTTGCCCCTAACCACCGGCGGCCCGGAACGAACTCCAAGCGATGATCCCCAGCCTGTTTCGCAGCCTCAGGTTCCAGATCACCGCTGCCCTGTCGGCGCTGGTGCTGCTGTTTGGGGCCAGCACCCTGTTCACCTTCTTCGCCGCCAAGGAGCAACGTTCCGGCACCGCAGTACTGTACCTGGCCGGCAAGCTCCAAGTCACCGCCCGCCACATGGCCAGTCAGGCCATGAACTACAAGCAGCACGCCCCCAGGGACTATCCCACCTACTATCGCGACCTCAAGCTCTACTACCAGGATCTGATGCGGGACATGGAGACATTCCAGATGATCTCCGATGCCTTTATGCACGAGGCCTTCTCGCCCCGGCTAACGGGCCTGCCAAACGAGGTGGAACAACGTCTCGACCCCGAGAGCCGGGCCGCGGTGACCCGGGTCGAGACCGCCTGGGCCGAGTTCCACCAGGAACTGATGACCGCGCTCGGCGACGACCCGGAGAACCCGCGCCTGGAATTTGCCGCCGAGTACATCATGGAGCGTAGCGGCGAGCTCGGCCAAACCGCCAATGACCTGCTGGAGACCCTTCACCACCAGCTCACGGAGCGTTTGCAGCAGATCAACCGGGTCAACCAGTTAGCGCTGGCGCTGGTGTTATCGATAGCCCTCGGGCTTATCCTATGGTTTTACCGCCGGGTGCTGACCCCCATCGACCGCACCGTCAACGGCATCGGGCGCTTCGCCCAGGGCGATTTCTCCCATCAGCTGCAACGTTTCGGCCACCAGGAGCTGGTCTGGCTGGCGGACGGGTTCAACCTGCTCTCGGGACGCCTGCGCGCCCTGTTTCGCCTGATCGACCGCCTGCAGCAAGGCAGCAACCTGGACCAGACCCTGGCCTTCGTGGCCGAGGAGTTCCCCCGCCTGCTGCCACTGGACTGGGTAGGCATCCTGTTCGTGCGCGGCAACGGCAGCTCGATACAGCTAGACTGCAGCTATAACGAGGGCCGACTGGAACCGCCGCTGCGGACTCATTTCCCGGTACCCGCCGGCCTGCTGGAGCACACCCTGGGCAGCGGTCGACCC
Organism: uncultured Gammaproteobacteria bacterium; assembly: GCA_963753615.1. Lineage (GTDB taxonomy): Bacteria > Pseudomonadota > Gammaproteobacteria > Chromatiales > Chromatiaceae > CAVWCW01. The sequence continues at coordinate 13,613 of CAVWCW010000003.1, read as the reverse complement.
CTGCACCTTAGCGACCTGACGAAGCGCGCTGCCGGGCACCGGCGAACCGGCCTGCTGGGGGCGCTTGCGGAGCGCGGACTTCAAGAAGCGATCCTGCTGCCGTTTGCGGAGCCGGAACAAAGCCCGGGCCTGCTGCTGATCGCTACCCGGCAACGCGGCGTCTATACCCCGGAACACCTGGCCCTGCTGACCAATATCGCGCACCTGGTTACCCACAGCTTTGAACGCACCCTGCGCCTGGCGGAACGGGCACGGCTGGCGGACATCGGCGAACTGGCCTCCGGCATTGCCCACGAGATCCGCAACCCCTTGGCCACGATCAGCATGGCCCTCGACTACTTCAAACGATTGAATCTGCCTGGGACCGGCGCCAAGCGCGCCGAGCTGGCCAGCCAGGAAGCGGGCCGAATAGGGCGGTTGTTGGAAGAGATTCTGCTCTATGCCAAGCCGATCCAGCTTGAAATCGGTCGGCTCGACCTGGGACAGCTTTTGGAAGAGGTCTTGTCCACCCACCGGGCAGCGGCCGAGGAACGCGGCCAGCGCCTAGAGATTCTGGCGCAGGGCGGGGAATTTCTGCTGGGGGACCGAGACCGGTTGACGCAGGTCATTATCAACCTGTCGCAGAACGCCTCGGAAGCGGCTCCGCAGGGCAGCACGATCCGCTGGACGCTGTCGGCGGACCGACGAGCGGGTACTCTCGCACTGGAGGTAAACAATCCTGGACCCCAAGTGCCTCAAGACCTGCTGTCTCGGCTCACGGAGCCTTTCTTCACCACCAAGCCCGCAGGTACGGGGCTGGGACTCTCGATTGTCAAACGCCTGGTGGAGGCCCACGGCGGCGATTTGCGGATAGACTCCGACGCCCGGTCGGGAACCCGGGTACAACTTGTGTTCGCCCTGGCCGAGGCCGAGGCGGGCGTCGGATCGTCCCGTACCGAGGCCTGAGGGCCTGTTCAGGCCGCCTTAGAACTCTGTCCGGCCACCAATTGGTCCGGCCGCACTTCCTGATCCTTTTTCCCAGCGGTGCCTCGTTCCACCAGCTCGCCCAGGCTAATACCGCCGAGGAAATTGAAGATTTCGTCGCTGAGATCGTTCCACAGATCGTGGGTCAGGCAGCGATCCCCGTTGCGGCAGTCTTTGCGCCCCTTGCAGCGAGTGAACTCCACCCACTCGTCCACGGCGCAAATGATGTCGGCGATCGAGATCTCCTTAGGGGCCCGCCCCAGGTAGTATCCGCCTCCGGGCCCGCGCACGCCTCGAACCAATTGCTTGCCGCGCAGCGCGGCGAACAACTGCTCCAGATACGACAGCGAAATACCCTGGTTTTCCGAGATCTCGGCCAGAGTAACCGGGCCCTTCTGGTTGTGCAGAGCCAAGTCCAGCATGGCCGTGACCGCATAGCGGCCTTTGGTCGACAGTCGCATTTTGCTCCCCTCCTCAGGTGGAACGATTTCCCGACTAAAATACTAAGTAAATATAGGCTAGCATTTCCCGAGTGAAATCGTCAACTATTTTTTACCACTGAATGCAGCCCGCACCAGCGGGCGGCCTGAAGCGGGCTCAGCAGGCTTCCAGCGAGGCCGATACCGGCCCGTCCGCGGCCGGGGCGTCGAGCGGGAAGCGGTGACCTTCGCGCACACAATAGGAAAGCCACTTGGACAGGAACAGGTTCAGCCGCCATTTGCGGGCCAAGTCGGCCGGGGCCCGTTGGCCGGCTGCGGGCAAGAGCCGCTGCTGCAGGTCCACCACCTCGACCTGACGGCAGTCGTGGTAGACGCGCAGCGTGGCGTCCGGGTCCGGGCGCTGTCCCGCGTGGTGCTCGAAATAATAGGTGAGGTGCACCAGGGTGGTGTAGGGGGTCTGCTCCAAGACCTCCAAGTAGAGGTCGATATCCCTGTGCACCCGCGACAGCCGGCAGCCATCCAGTTGGTGCAGCCGGGGCACCAAACGCATCAGATGGTGATAGTTTTCATCGCACAGGTCCATGAGACAACCAACGCTGGGACACTGCTGCCACAGCTTGCGCAGGTCCCAGGGGTATAGCGTGGTTTGCATGGGATGAGACGGCCGGATTCAGCTCAGCTGCCCTGCCCGGCCCGGCCCGGCGCCGGTCAGGCCGAGCCCTTGATGCGCTCTTCTTCAATCTGCCGACGCACGTCGGCCATGTCCAGGTCGCCGGCCTTGTCGACCAGCTGCTTGAAAGCGGTCTTCGGCAAGGCCCCGGGCTGGCTGAAGATAATGATCTGATCGCGGAAAATCATCAGCGTGGGGATGGAACGGATCTGAAAATGGGCTGCGATTTCCTGCTGCTCCTCGGTATTGACCTTGGCAAACACGATCTCCGGGTGCTCACCGGAGACTTCCTCGTAGGTCGGGGCGAACGAGCGGCAGGGCCCACACCAGGGCGCCCAGAAGTCTACGATCACGAAACCGTTTCCGGTAATGGTCTGTTCGAAATTTTCCTTGGTCAATTCGACTACGGCCACAGGTAATCCCCCGTCGGGTGAATGCTGAAAGTTGCGCGAATTCTAACAAACTAGGCCGCCAATTGCTCTTCGCGAAGGCACAAAAAAACCGGGCCATTGGCCCGGTTGCTCGGCTCGCGGCCTTTGCCGAGGCTCAGCCCAAGGCGGCGAAGACCGCGTCGCGGATACCGTCCACCGAGCCCACGCCCTCGATGCGGTGGTACTGGGGGGCGTTGGGTTCGCCGCTGGCGGCGAATTTGGTGTAAAAGTCGATCAACGGCTCGGTCTGGTCATGGTAGACCTTGAGGCGGGCGAGCACGGTCTCTTCGCTGTCGTCGTCGCGCTGGATCAGGGGCTCGCCGGTGACATCGTCCTTGCCCTCGGCCTTCGGCGGGTTGTAGACGAGGTGGTAGGTGCGGCCGGAGGCCAGGTGCACTCTGCGCCCGGACATACGCTTGACGATCTCCTCGTCGGGAACCGCGATCTCGACCACCGCGTCCACGTCCACCCCGGCGCCCTTCAGTGCCTCGGCCTGGGGTATGGTGCGCGGAAAGCCGTCGAACAGGAAGCCGTTCTTGCAGTCGTCCTCGGTGATGCGCTCCTTGACCATGCCCATGATGATGTCGTCGGAGACCAGGCCGCCCTCGTCCATGATCTTCTTGGCCGCCACGCCGAGTTCGGTGCCCGCCTTGACATGGGCGCGCAGCATATCGCCGGTGGAGATCTGGGGAATGCTGTACTTTTCTTTGATGTAGTTGGCCTGGGTACCTTTGCCGGCGCCGGGGCCGCCCAAGAGTATTACTCGCATGTCGGCAGACTCCTTATTGAAACTGGGGATAAGCGCGCCAGTCTGCCATAGCGGCGGCAGCCAGGCCATTCACCCCTATGAATGCGGGGATATACGGGGTTTATAAAGCGGGCCCGCGGCACGCAGGCCCGCCCTTCGACGGCCGGATCAGTCCTTGCCCCCGGCCAGGCTCAGCATCAAATGGTTGAGCCGGTGCACGAAGGCGGCCGGGTCCTCCAACTGCCCCCCCTCGGCCAACAGCGCCTGGTCGAACAGCACCCTGGAGAGGTCGCCGAAGCGGTCTTCGTCGCTCTCCGCCTCCAGGCGCTCCAACAGCGGGTGCTCGACGTTGATCTCCAGGATCGGCTTTACCGCCGGTCCCTCTTGGCCCATGGACTTGAGCATGCGCGCCAAATGCGGGCTCATCTCGAAGTCCTCCACCACCAGGCAGGCCGGGGAGTCGGTCAGGCGCTGGGTCACCCGCACCTCCTTGACCGACTCGCCGAGCACCTCCTGGATGCGCTTCGACAGGGACTCGTGCTCCTTGTTGGCGGCCTCCTCGGCGGCCTTTTCCTCTTCGCTCTCCAACTCTCCCAGATCCAGCTTGCCCTTGGCCACGGACTGGAAGGCCTTCTCTTTGTACTCGGTCAGGTGCGACATCAGCCACTCGTCTACCCGGTCCGAAAGCAGCAGCACCTCCACGCCCTTCTTCCGGAACACCTCCAGGTGCGGGCTGTTGCGGGCCGCCGCCGGGGTATCCGCGGTGATGTAGTAGATCTTGTCCTGGCCGTCCTGCATGCGGCCGATGTAATCGTCCAGGGACACACTCTCGCCTTCGGCCCCCTCATGGGTGCTGGCGAAACGCAGCAGGGCGGCGATGCGCTCGCGGTTGGCGAAGTCTTCCGCCGGACCCTCCTTCAGCACCCCCCCGAACTCGCCCCAGAACTGGGTGTATTTCTCGCTATCTTCGTCCTTGGCCAGCCCCTCCAGCAGGCCGAGAATGCGCTTGACGTTGGCGCCGCGAATGGCGTCGATCTTGCGATTGTGCTGCAGAATCTCGCGCGATACGTTCAACGGCAGGTCGTCAGAGTCCACCACCCCTTTGACGAATCTCAGGTAATGGGGCATCAGCTTTTCCGCCTCGTCCATGATGAACACCCGACGGACGTATAGCTTGATGCCGTGTTTGGACTCCCGGTCCCAAAGGTCGAAGGGCGCGCGTTTGGGGATGAAAAGCAGGGAGCTGTACTCGTTGGTGCCCTCGACACGATTGTGCACGTGGGCCAGGGGCTCCTCGAAGTCGTGAGCCACATGCTTGTAGAACTCGGTGTACTCCTCGTCGCTGATCTCCGACTTGTTGCGCATCCACAGGGCGCTTCCCTGGTTGACCGACTCGTCTTCCGGGATCACGGTCTCGCCTTCTTCGGCGTCGGCGCCGCTGTCCAACTTGGGCATGACAATGGGCACCGCGATATGGTCGGAGAACTTGCGTACAATAGAACGCAGGCGCATGTCATCGAGGAACTCGTCCTCTTCCGGGCGCAGGTGCAGCACCACCTCGGTACCGCGGCCGACCTTGTCCACCGTCTCCAAGGTAAAGTCGTTCTCGCCGCCGGACTCCCAGCGCACCCCGTGCTCCCGGCCGAGGCCGGCGCGTCGGGTGGTCAGGGTGACCCGGTCGGCCACCACGAAGCTGGAGTAGAAACCGACCCCGAACTGTCCGATCAGTTGGCTGTCCTTCGCCTGGTCGCCGGTCAGGCGCTGGAAAAACTCCTTGGTGCCGGACTTGGCGATGGTGCCGATGTGCTGCACCACCTCTTCGCGGTCCATGCCGACGCCGTTGTCTGAGATGGTGACGGTGCGGGCCTCCTTGTCGAAGCCGACTCGGATCTTCAGGTCGCCGTCCCCCTCCAGCAGGGCCTCGTCGCTCAGCGACTCGAAGCGCAGCTTGTCGATGGCGTCCGAGGCATTGGAGATCAGTTCGCGCAGAAAAATTTCTTTGTTGCTGTAGAGGGAGCGGATCATCAGGTGCAGCACCTGGTTTACCTCGGCCTGGAACTCCAGCGTCTCCTTATGGGCTTCGACGGTCATTGCGGGATGTGCCTCCAAACTCGGTTAGGAATCTTTGACGGAACCCAGGCGGCCTTTGCTCGCCGACCTGGCAAAGCCCTTGCATTGGGCCCTTACCGGAATATTTCAAGGGGTATCGCTTCCGCGGGGAGCCTGTGTTTGAATAGGCGCCAATATTCCAGTTTCCTTATTTAACGTCGAGAAACCCATATGCAAGCCATCACCGTCGCCACCAAACCCTTCGACGACCAGCGGCCCGGCACCTCGGGGCTGCGCAAGAAGGTACGGGTGTTCCAGCAGCCCCACTACCTGGAGAACTTCGTCCAGGCCGTCTTCGATACCCAGTCCGAGCTTGCGGGCGGCAGCCTGGTACTGGGCGGCGACGGCCGCTTCTACAATCGCGAGGCGGTGCAAATCATCGCCCGCATGGCCGCCGCCAACGGGGTGGCGCGCCTGATCGTCGGTCAGGGCGGGCTGCTCTCGACCCCCGCCGCCTCCTGCGTGATCCGCAAGTACGAGACCCAGGGCGGCATCGTGTTGTCCGCCAGCCACAACCCGGGCGGCCCCGAAGAGGACTTCGGCATCAAGTTCAACGTACCCAACGGCGGCCCGGCCCCCGAAGGGGTAACCGAGGCCATCTTCCGGCGCACCCGGGAGATCGACCGTTACCGAACCGTCGACAGCGCCGATTTTGACCTCGACCAGGTCGGCAGCACCCGACTCGGGGAGATGCAAGTCGACATCATCGACCCGGTCGACGACTATGCCGAGCTGATGCGCCGCCTGTTCGACTTCGAGGCCATCCACCAGCTCTTCAATTCCGGGCTATTCCGGATGCGCTTCGACGCCATGCACGCCATCACCGGCCCCTATGCCAGCCGCATCCTGGAGCAAGACCTTGGGGCCGAACCGGGCACGGTATTCAATGCCGAACCCCTGCCCGACTTCGGCGGCGGCCACCCTGACCCCAATCTGGTGCATGCCCATGAGCTGGTTGCACTGACCCAGGGCAGCAACGGAGCAGACTTCGGCGCCGCCTCGGACGGCGACGGCGACCGCAACATGATCCTTGGTAAAGCGTTCTTCGTCACTCCCAGCGACAGCCTGGCGGTGCTGGCCGCCAACGCGCACCACATCCCCGGCTACCGCAGCGGCATCCGCGGGGTCGCCCGCTCCATGCCCACCAGTCAGGCCGTGGACCAGGTAGCGGAAGCCATGGGCCTCGAGTGCTACGAGACCCCTACCGGCTGGAAGTTCTTCGGCAACCTGTTGGACGCGGGCAAGATCACCCTGTGCGGGGAGGAAAGCTTCGGCACCGGCTCCGACCACGTGCGGGAGAAGGACGGCCTTTGGGCGGTGCTGTTCTGGCTCAACCTGCTGGCGGTCAAGCAGCAGCCGGTAGCCAAGATCGTGCACGACCACTGGCGCCGCTTCGGCCGCAACTACTACACCCGCCACGACTACGAGGCCATCGACGCCGACGCCGCCGAGGCGTTGATGGCGGACCTGCGGTCGCGCCTGGAGGGACTGAAAGGCCAGACCCTGAACGGCCTTGAAGTGGCCTACGCCGACGACTTCGCCTACACCGACCCGGTGGACGGCAGTGTATCCGAGCGCCAGGGAATTCGAATCGGCTTCACCGACGGTTCGCGCATCGTGTTTCGGCTCTCGGGCACCGGCACCGAAGGGGCCACCCTGCGGGTCTATCTGGAGTCCTTCGAGCCCGACCCGGCGCGCCACGACCTGGAAACCCAGGAGGTGATGGCGCCCCTGATTCGCCTCGCTGGCGAATTGGCGGAAATCCAGACCCGCACCGGGCGGGACGCGCCTACGGTGATCACCTGATCTTTTTTTCCAGACCGCCAAGGGAACGGCTGAACGCTCCCCGCCTCGGTATTTCCCGGCGCCGGCGATCCCGCTCCGAGCGGGAAGAGCCGGCGTCGGGGCCGGCTACCGGTTCGGAAGGTGGCCGCGACCTTCTCCTGTTCCTTCTTTTTGAGGTTATCGTCCCGCCCCGTATCGCCAGCCAGTAACCGTCGGTTATCGACGCAACCTAGGGGCAGCCCAAATCCAGCGGAAACTGACGCCGGACGTCGAGGCGATCGGCCGAAATCCCCTCGCCCAAGGGTAACGTACTCGTATCCCAGGCAACGCCCTCCGGCCCCATAAGTTCATCGATATCCCGCGTTAGGCCCTCGACCTGAAGCAAGCAGTAGACAGAGGGCGCGTGGCCGCAAAACCGCCAAACCCAGCCTATGATTAGGGGTGGTGGAACGCCGTTCGACGGCGCAGGCCGTGTTATCGGCCTTTATCCGAACCAATGCCGAGGGCAGATAACCGCGGAGGCTGCCGTCTGCGGGCCGCATTCCTACCGCAACGGCGAAATATTGAAGATCCTACTCAAACTCTTTCGCGCAACAACCATCGCCCTTGTCATGTTGTGTGCTTTGGCGTTGGCTGTGGCGGCAGTAGTCCTGATCTTCGAAGTCCCTGTCAGCCTGGAGCCGTTTCGCCCCCGCATCCAGGCCCTGGCAAGCCAGGCGATCGGTCGCCCGCTCATCATATCCGGCCCTATCCGAATCACCCCGACGCTTTGGCCGACGATAGAAATCAATCGACTGGAGATCGGCAATCCAACGGGTTTTCCGGGCCAACCATTCCTGCGGGTAGATGCGCTGCGCGGAGCGCTGGATCTGATCGGCTTGCTGAATGGCCGATTGGCGTTCGGGGAAGTCTCGTCGAGAGGTGTGCGGGCCCGCCTGGTGCGGCATGCCGACGGGGAAACGAACTGGTCCTTCGATCTGGGCCAAGCCACCCCACCCTCCGCCGATGCCCCTGCCCGGGGCGCTGCGGCCAACGGCCCAATATTCGCCGGGTTGGAGCGCCTTTGCATAGAAAATGCCTTTCTCACCTGGGAAGACGGGGAGAATAGCCTGGTGCGGGAACTCAGGGTGGATCGGGCCGTTGCCGCCGCGCCGGCCAACGCCCCCATCCAGCTGGCCGCAGCGGGCGAGCTGTTCGAGCAGACCTTCGAGGTGTGGCTCGACGGCGGGCCGGCGGACTGGCTGATAACGGGTGACCGACCTTGGCCCGCGGACCTCGAGGCCCAACTCGGCGAGACGGCGTTGCAGCTGAACGGGAGCCTGGAGATCCAAGGCGCCGCCCCCGACTGGGGCCTGGAGGTTCGACTCCAGGGACCGAATTTGCAGACGCTCGGCGCAATCACCGGCAGCACGCTGCCCGAGGCCGGCCCCTGGGCGCTCGAAGCTCGGGCGAGCGGCACCGCCTTGGGCGTAGAGCTGACCTCCCTCCAGGCGTCCGCCGGCGCCGGCCACCTGTCCGCCAGCGGTCTGCTAGACCTTTCTGCCCCGCGTCCGCTGTTGCGAGCCGCAGTGGATCTGGACCGGCTGGACGCGGCGATCCTGCAACAGCTCGGGGGCCACAAAGGAGAATCGAATGCGGCGCAGGATGCGCCAGGGAAACCGCTATCCGCGGCCGACTGGAAGGCGGCCCTGTCGGCTTGGGACGCAGATGTGAAGCTGTCGGTTCAGGCGATGGTCAATGCGCCCGCGGAACTGCACGATACCCGCGTCGATCTGCGGATTTCGGCCGGTGTGCTCGACGCGGAAATCGGGTCTACGCTGCTGGGGACACCCCTGCGCGGAAAAGTCCGCTTCGACGCCTCGAGCGAAATACTGGGGTTGACGGCAAACCTCGCTGCCGAGGAGGCGGACATCGCGCGCCCGGCTGCCTTGGTAAGCGGCGACGACAGCGTCACCGGGCAGCTCAGGAGCCTCGACTTCCGACTGTCCTGGGAGGGCGAGCAGCTCAACCGACTGCTGGACGACGCGGACCTGCACCTGAGCTTGGAAGGGGTCGACCTGCTCTACGGCAATGATCCATCGGTCGAACCGGTTTCCCTAATTCTAGATAGCGTCACCGCTTCATCCGATCATGGCGAACCAATGGAGCTTGCGGCGCAAGGCAGCCTCCTCGGCGAGGCTTTCGCCTTGGCGCTCAGCGCCGGCAGCCTCCGGCAGTGGCTGACGAAACAACCCCGGCCGATCCATCTGACCGCCACCGGCTCCGGCGCCGAGTTGCTGCTGGACGGCATTCTCCAACCGATGACGGCAACCGAGGGGCCGAAGCTGTCGCTGAACCTTTCCGGTAAACGCTTCGACGAGCTATCCCCTTGGACCGGCGTTGGTGTCCGGGCAAAGCTCCCCTATGCGCTCTCGGGCGATCTGCAATTGACCCCCGACGGATGGCGGATCAATTCGGTTAGCGCTCGACTGGGACGATCTCGGGTGCAAGGGAAACTGGCCGGAATAACGTCCGGCACGGAGCACCTGTACCAGGCCGATTTGCGCTTCCCGTTGTTGGATCTGAATGAACTGGACCGCGTCCTCGCAGACACCGAAAAACGGCAGGATCGGGAGACCGAAGGCCTGACTATCGACCTGCCGATCCTCTCGCGACACATCGTCATCGCCGATGCGGACTTGAACCTTTCCGTCGATAGGCTGGTGCTGCCACATAATGAGGTCAACAATATCCGGCTGAACGCCCACATCCGCGACGGGCATGTTAAGAAAGCCCCGTTTCGCGCCGCCCTCGGCGCGAACCGGTTCACCGGCAACGCGAAGCTGGACCTGCGCGGCGCCACCGCCGCCGAACTCTCGCTGGCAGCGCAAGACGTGGATGTGGGCGACATCCTTCGGCGCTTGCGTTTGGTCGAGGACCTGCCGACCACGGCCCGCAGCCTATCTACCCGGATCCGCCTCCGAGGCGGCGACTTGGACGAACTACTGCGCGAATCCGAGCTGCGCCTGACCGTGGAAGACGGTCGATTGCCCCTATACGACCCCAACTTGCAGGCCAAGGCCATGATCCATGTCCGGACGGGTGAGCTGGAGGCGCAGCCGGGACGACCGCTGGCGGGCAGACTGATCGGGACTTTGGACGGGGTTCCCGTGGAAATCGCCTGGACGACCGCCGATCTGCACACGCTGGCCACCAGCCGACGCCGCCTACCGCTTCACCTCGAGGTGGATACCTCGGAGGCGAAGCTGCAACTAAGCGCCGAGGTCGCTTTTCCCTTGCACCGGCGGGACATGGACTTTTCCCTCTCCCTCGAAGGCCGGCGCCTGGACGATCTAAATCAACTGCTGCTGGTGAGCCTACCTCCTTGGGGCCCGTACAGCGCCAACGGGCGGTTGAACGTGGCGCCCGATGGCTACCATCTTTCCGACCTGGACCTGCGCGTCGGCGGCAGCGATCTGATCGGGCACATGGATCTGCTCACCCGCGGGCCGAAGCCGCGGCTGGAGGTGGATCTGGAGAGCCGGGCGATACAGCTCGACGACTTTCGGCTGGGCGACTGGACGCCGACGGATGAAGCCAAGGCCCCATCCGAGGCCGCCGGCGAGGGGAGTCCGCGAGAGCCCTCGGAGCGGTTCCAGGGTCTGCTTGCGGCAGAGGTGATGCGCAGCGCCGATGCAATCGTCGCTATCGAGGTGCGCGACGTCCTGTCCGGTGCAGACCACCTCGGCCGAGGTACCCTCAAGGCGGTTCTGCAGGACGGGCGTCTAGAACTCGACCCCATTGAGATCGACATCCCGGCCGGAGAGGTGATGGCGTCGCTCAGTCTCGACCGTAGCGGCGACGACATCCGGGCCGGGCTAAAGACCTCGATCGATCAGCTCGACTACGGAATATTGGCGCGCCGAGCCGATCCGCTCACAGAGGCGGCCGGGCTGCTCAGCGTGGACGCCGACCTGAGCTTCCGCGACGACGACTTTACAGACTTGTGGCGCAGCGCCGACGGTCAATTGAGTTTTGCCGCCTGGCCGGAGAACCTCAGGGGCGATGTCTTCGACGTCTGGGCGGTGAACCTCTTCTTCGCCGTTCTCCCCCGATTCGGGGTTGGGTCCGTCTCCAAGGTCAACTGTCTGATCGCGAACTTCGACCTCACGGACGGCATCATGAAAGATCGACAGTTGGTGCTGGACACTTCCAGAGTGCGAGTGAAAGGCACGGGCGAGGTCGATCTGCGCAGCGAGAAAGTGGATTTCCTGCTGCGACCTGACCCGAAACGGCCGAAATTCTTCAGCCTCGCGACACCGTTGGTGGTCGATGGCACCTTTTCCGACTTTCGCGCGGGAATCGCACCGGGCGGCGTCCTGGAAACGGCGCTGCGCTGGTCCTATGCCTATGTTGTCGTTCCCATCCGTTTGCTTACAGAGCGTTCTCTACCGCAAGACGGCTCCGATATTTGCACACCGGGAGTGGCTCAGTCGGCACCCGCCAGCCCCGACACCGCTGGCGAGACCGATGCCACCAGAGAGCCTGGAGGGTTCTCGGAATCCCCGGTGCCCTAGACATGATGTTTTGACGCCGCGAGCGGGTGCCAGACCCGGCAGCACCAATCGGGACCGCTTCCAGCAAGCGGTTGGCGGGAATCCAAACCACCGAGCTTGCTGCGTTGGTCCGAAAATGCCGGCGCCGGGATCGAGCCCCACCCAGCGGCTTGGAATCACCATCGGAGATCGGATCTGGCCCGGCCAGATAACAATCCCCCGCTGTATACACCCAACCTGTCCGCCTCCGGCACAAAAGAGCCCGGGTTGCGAATCATCAATGTAGGCTGCCGCCTGTCCCGATTAGTGTAGTTTTGATCAGAGAACCCGCCTTCCCGCTAACCCATATTTCAAAGCTAGATCCCGAGGGGGAAACAAGCATGAGCAAGATCGCCAACGACCATAGCCTGCACCAAAGCCTGAATAACCTGGCCATCGAGGACCAGCGACTCCTGGCGGCCCGCTTCGTAAATAGCGTGGCTGATCTGACCCAGGACCAGGTTCTGCTGGACGCCATCGAGACCGCCATAGCTCGGACCGCTTCGCCAAGCACCCTTAACACTGCCTACAAGAACGCCAAGTCCATCGCCATCAGGACCTACACCAGTTGCGGCCGGGACACCGATTGGCTTGCCCAAGCCGAACACTTCGTAGCCGCCGGTTGCACTGCCGCATTGACGCCGGAAGAAACCCAGAGCGAGCATGTCAACCCGGCTTGGAGGGCGGCCATGCAGGCAAGAATGGCCCGCAACTGTGCGATGATCGAGGGCGACGATACCTACGAAGGCAACGAGAGCGAACGCCAGTACCAGTTGACGGACGAATTTCTGGCCAGTTCGCCTCAATAGCCCCCTATAGCGCCGGTCATCTTAGAGACCGTTCGCCTTCTCGAAGCCTGGCGGGGTGTGTTGGTAGCAAACCCAGCCGGGCAACCCTCTGTTCTCATTCTTATTGGCAAAATTGGAGTGCCGCCCCGGAGGGATTGCGCGTCGTCGCCAAAGCCAGCGCCCAATCGGCGCGAACGTGCGCATTCTGCGCCGAATGGATAGCTCCGATTCTGGCCTCGGCCACCGAAAATCGGCGCGACATCTTGTCCCGCAGGGCGAATTCGGCTGATTACGGAGCATCCGCAATTTCCGGATATCGGAAGCAGTCCGTGGTGTGGTCGTTCACCATGCCAACCGCCTGCATGAATGCATAGCAGATGGTTGAGCCCACGAAGCTGAATCCGAGTTTTTTCAGATCCTTACTCATCCGGTCGGACTCAACCGTGTGCGCCGGGAGTTCCGCCAGTTGCCGCCACCTGTTCTGTCTGGGCACGCCATCGACGTAGCGCCAGAGAAATGCGTCCAGCGAGTCGTGCTTGTCCCGAATGTCCAGAACGCCCTGAGCGTTCTTGATCGCCGATCGGATCTTCAAACGATTCCGCACGATGCCCGGGTCAGCCAGCAAACGGCTGACGTCGCGTTCCGTGTACCTGGCGATGCATTCAAAGTCGAAGGCTTCAAGCGCCGTTCGGTAATGCTCCCGCTTCTTCAGGATCGTGAGCCAGCTCAAACCGGCTTGGGCACCTTCCAGAACGAGAAACTCGAACAAGCGCCGGTCGTGATGGACCGGAACCCCCCATTCGTCATCGTGGTACGCGATGTAGAGGGGATCGCTGCCGCACCACTCGCATCTCTTCTTCATAATTACGCCTTTGCATCACCAGCCCGGGTATATTCATCCGCTTGATTTCAAGAAGGGCGGTGTTCTCGCTTCGAACGGAATACGGGACGTACCAGAATCTGGCCGTGTTACCCGCTGCTGTTGTCGTCGATTCACAAAAATCCAAACGAATGCCGGAGGCTCCCGCCCAGTCTCGGTTGCCGTTCTCGGAAGATGCACTTTCCCTCCTGCTGGATTCGATAAAGGCTTAAGGGCTGAGGTCTC
>CAVWCW010000002.1:0-426112 GCA_963753615.1 uncultured Gammaproteobacteria bacterium | reverse complement strand
TTCCTCAGGGTTCGCGACTTGACCAATACCACCTGAGGGGGACAGCTAGATAGTTCTCAAGCTGGAAAATCTCCGACGTAATCGTGATGGAAAGGAATATTCGAACCCGGCCCCATGAGTTCCATCCTCGCGCCTAGTCCGAGGGGCCAGCGGGAGCTTTTCGAAATCGCTCCGAGCGATCTTGTCAGGTTGAAAATGTCCCCTGGATGAGCGAACCTGCATCCCAGGCCTGGATTTTTCGCAACAGGGCGATGACCGGTGCGAAGAGCAGGGGTCATGTCAAACGGGGAACGGCGGGCTTGTTGGCCCTGCTGACGGCGCTAGTGTCGGCACTTGAAAACAAATCACTATCTCTCGCGAAGGATGTATCTGTGCAACGAGGGCGGCTACAACGTCAAAACATTAAGCTGGCGTCCGCCCGCTATCCCTTGCTTACCCGTCTCATGTCCGGCGAGATTCAGCCATGAAGCAGCCACGCGCAGTAAATCTCCTGAAACGCCAGATCGCCCTGCTCGCGCTCGTCAGAGAGTACGGTAGCAAATGCAGCAACCTGGATTTTCAGAAGCGCCTGTTCTTGTATTGCCAGGAGAGCAACGGGACTGCTCCCTACGATTTCGTTCCCTATCGCTTCGGTGCCTTTTCGTTCTCGTCTTATGCCGACCGGCGCCGGCTTGTCGAACGCGGTCTGCTCGACACTGATGATAGTCAATGGACTCTGACGGAGTCGGGAGACGCCGTGCTCGATCAATATCCGGAAATGCAAGAGGTGCTGAGCTCCTTCGCACTCCGATGGCGCTCTCTGTCGGGAGACGCTCTGGTCGTTGAGTACCTACAGACGCTATCCGTACTACGCGACCCGTAGCGAAATCGCAGATCAGGTACTCAGCGGCGACCCAGAAGCCTTGGCGCGTATCGCCGCCGAACGGCCGAGAACCGGGCCTTTGGACTGGTTACCATTGGCTACGAGGGACGTTCGCTGGAAAGCTATCTCAACATGCTGCTGATCGACGGCGCGACGCTGCTCTGCGACGTCCGCCGCAATCCACTTAGTCGCAAGTACGGCTTCTCGAAAGGGGCGCTAGCGGCCGGTTGCTCCGGGGTCGGTATTCGCTATGAGCACTTGCCGGACCTAGGCATCGCATCGACGGAACGTAGAGACCTCCGTACCTCGGCCGATTATGCGGCCCTGTTCGAACGCTACGAGCGTGACCATCTCCCGCTGCAGTCGGCGGCACGCCAGATTATTCGCAGATGGATTGACGCTGGTGAGCGAGTGGCCCTTACCTGTTATGAGTTAAACGCCGGGCAATGCCATCGGCACTGTGTATCTAAGGCACTTGAAAAAGATGCCGGCGGAAAGCTGAAAACGAAACACCTGTAGGGGAGAGGGTATGGACAAGGAACGTATCCTGATCACCGTCAAGACCTATCCCACCCTGTCGGGAAAATATGGAGAGACCGTCTGCACGGCGGGCGTTCGGGAAGACGGAACCTGGCTTCGGCTCTACCCAGTCCCGTTTCGTCGTCTCGATGAGAAAGAGCAGTACCACAAGTACGACTGGATCGAGTGCCGTCTCCAGCGCAACAAGTCCGATCCGCGTCCCGAGTCCTTTCGTCCGATCGACCAGAGCGAGCTGATCGCCGTAGACCACATGAGCACGGAACAGGGATGGCGCGAGCGACGGCGGCTGCTCCTTGAGACCTGCGATGTCTTTACGCGTTTGTCCGATCTGATCGAGGGTGCCAAGGAAAACAGGCTATCGCTGGCCGCGTTCAAACCAACGCGGCTTCTTGATTTTCGTTGGGAGGCTGAGAAAGATCGCAATTGGAACGATGCAAAATTGGAGGAGATGCGAGCTCGCTACAATCAAGGCGATCTCTTCGACGACGAGACTTGGCGAAAGACCTTTAAAGTAATCCCGAAGCTACCGTACAGCTTTCTGTATCGATTCGAAGACGATACGGGCCGCGAGAGCAAGCTGCAAATTCTCGACTGGGAGATTGGTGGGCTTTTCTGGAATTGTTTGCGCAGTGCCGGAGGGGACGAACCGGCGGCACTGCATAAGGTGAAGCAGAAGTATTGGGACGAGTTCATCACCAAGGATCTGCATTTTTATCTGGGAACGACGCAGCAATTCCACTTTCGGGCGCCAAATCCCTGGGTAATCGTCGGGGTATTGCCGATTCCACACCAAATGCAAAACGAGCTGTTCTGAGCACAGAAACCGGGGTTAGCGACGAAAAGGGTCAGAAAAAGGGTCAGGTCTACAAAAGAAGCCCCTCGGGACACGAGAGGACGCACTTATTTCGACCTGAAGCATTCGAAAAAATCGCGGCGCCCTACCTTTCACCGCCATCACTAGCGGGAGTCTCATCGGCCGACGGCTGGGGCGATTCCTCCGAAGGCTGCTCAGCCTGCATCTCGGCTTTCCGTGCCCGCTTCTCTTCCTTTTTCTTTTTCTTGGCAAGATCTCTCTGCCGCTTCTCGAAGGCGTAGTTTGTTTTGGCCATTGGCGCTCCTAGTTTAGTTGCAATCAAAGTGTGGAAAAAACATCGAAGCCTCTCCGCCCTGCCGCTGCCGACGAGCCGCGATCACGAACAGCCGACTGGGTTGAAGGGGCCCGGCTCGATTATTCTTCAGTCGAGCACGATACGGATCTTCTGCCCGGGGTAAATCAAATTCGGATCCTTGATCACCTCCCGGTTGTCCTCGAAGATCCGGGTGTACTTGCTCCCATTTCCCAGGAACTTCTGGGAGATCGCCCACAGCGTATCTCCCTTCTGGATCACGTAGAACTCAACTTTCGCCTCGGCCGGTTCTTCCACGGCCAATTCGTCCGCCTGTACTTCTCCGATACCGAGCACGTTGCCCGCCATCAGAACGATCTTTTCGAATGCCGATTGATCCTTGGCCTTGCCGGATACTTTAGCCACCCCCTCCTCGACTTCGATCTTGAGGCCTTCGACCCCGGGATTATCGGACTCAATATGCTGCTGTATTTTCTCCGACGGATCATCCTCATCGCCGAACAGCTTCTTGCCCAGATCGGCCGCAAAATCAAATAGTCCCATTTCTATCTCCTTCCTTAAATTTCATGGTTGGTTGAAGGGGCCTGGCTCGGCTAATTTATCGGCTGAATATAGCCGATGCGGTTAAATTCGAGTCCGGCCCCAAGCGTTCACTGCCCGCCGGAAGAATCGTGTAAGCGCAACGTAAAATCGGCCTGCGCCAACAACGCGCCCTTAGCGTTACGCAGTTGAACGGTCCAGGCGCCCGTCTTCTCCGCTTCGATATACTTGCTGGAATGGCTTCGCCACCGCTCGTCCGCGACCCGGACCCTCACCGCCGCGAGTTTCTTGCCTTCGTGCAACCAGTTGTAGTAGATCGTCGAGCCCATCAAACCCTCGACTTCGCTAAAGGCGTAGGCCGTGGCAAGCCCGTTTTCGTTAAAGGTAACCGCCTGCAGATCGGCCACCGGCTCCCTGTTTTTGATGGCTTTCGCCAACGAGAACCGTTGGACAGCCGGCGAAAACAAAGTGGTTTTCCCAGCCTCGAAAACAGCGCGCGGAGCCGGCGGAGCCGGAGCCTGGTCCGCTATACGGCTGGCCGCCGTGCCTCGCTCCGGCACCGGGTCGGCCGAGGCGAGCAATCGGTCCTCGGGACCGGGCGATAACACCGGGACAGGAGTTGGCACAGAAGCGGTTGGGAACGATGCCGGCTCACTGGCCTCCTCACCCGGATCGTTTACCGGATTATCGAGCGCTGGAGCCCCCGTCTCCGGGCCGCCGGGCTCGAGGTTATCCGCCACCGTCTCCGCAACCTCGAGCGGCTGCGCAAATTCCTGGGCATCCTCCTCGACCGGCGCAGGCGGATCCGTTTCTGGCGGCGCGACGACAACTTGCATTTGATCCGGATCGCGCTCCGTCTGCGCGTCAGAAGCCTGCTCGGACACCCACTCCTCGCCCGGCCCTGTCGACGAGGGGCTTGCGGGAGCGACAGCGACGTTTGAAACCTCTCCGGCCGTTGGTGGAGCGGGCTCAGGGGATTGGGGCGCAGACGCTTGAGCATCCACCGCGCGTGCGGTTGGCAGCGAATCCGGTTCCACCACCTCCGACAGTTCACCGTCCGAAAGGAACAGCGAGGCAACGCCATAGGCTCCTGCGCCGACCAAAACGACGAGAAGGGCCAGCGCACCAAGAATTCGGTTCCAGTGATAAATGTATTCCGACGCCATCCATTAGTCCTCGAACCGGCGCGGCTGGCGTGGTCCCGCGCCGGCGCCTTTTGCTAGCGAATAAACTACCCCCCACCCTCTTCGATTCGCAGCGACTCCAGGTAGAAGTCATAACAGCGGTCCTTCGCCTCCGGGTTGCCGCGCACCCGCATGGCGGCGCGCGGATGCTGATTCAGAAAGCCGCCGATGCCGTAGATATCGTTGAAACCCCACTCGATCTCATTCCTCAAGGGGACGAAGTGCTCTTGAATCACCCGGTAGACGGGACGCACGTCGAATTTGGGGTTCTTCAGGAAATTCAGCAGCAGTTCCAGGTTGCAGTTGCCGGCACCCCGGCCAATGCCGTTGATGGTGGCGTCCAGCAGGTTCACCCCGTCGATGATGGCTTGCTGGGTATTGGAGAACGCGAGTTGCTGATTGTTGTGGGCGTGGAAACCCAACTCCTTGTCCGGAGCGTGCTTTTTGTACAGATTCAGATAGTACGTCACCTGCTCCGAGTAGAAGGCACCGAAACTGTCCACCAAGTACAGGTAATCGACCTCGGGGGTCTTGTTGACCTCCTGCAGACCTTCGACCAGTTCGCTTTCGATGGCCGCCGAGGCCGCCATGATATTGATGGTGGTCTCGTAGCCCAGATCCTTGCAGCGCTTGATCAGGTCGAGACCGGCATCGATCTGGTGCACATAGCAAGCGGTGCGGACCATTCCCATCGGGCTTTGGTCTCGCGGCTGAAGCTTACCGACGTCCACCCGGCCGACGTCGTACATAACCGCGACGACAGGCGAATTCTCGCATTCGCATGCGTCAATGACCTCCCGCAGGTCATCTTCGTCGCAGAAGTTCCAGGGGCCGTACTTCTCGCGAGTGTATTCGTCGCTTTCCTCCAACTTCTTCCCAAGCTCGACGTAATCGACACCCGACTGGCAGGCAGCCCGGTACACCGCTTTTACGAAGTCTTTGGAAAACTGGTAGTTGTTGATCAAGCCACCGTCGCGGATGGTGCAGTCAAGGACTTTCAGCTCTTTGCGGTACATTTCGGGTGTTTCCTGGTCGATGAGTCCCAAAGATGGGCCTGTGTGGAGGTAGACGCTCGGTGTTCCAAATACAGCGAAAACCAGCGTTTACATGGCAGGGGTAGCGGATACCCGGTCGGTCCTTTCCTTCACCCGTCGCATTGACTTCCATCCGGATGCCGGCAAGGACCGCGTAAAGCAGCCATCATCCCAGCTTGGGAACCCGTCTTCAAGTGCAGGGGCCCCTCGCCCGGAGACGGCGCGAATAGGCAACCCAAGAGGGTTCCTTAACGGACAGATATCGCCCGGACCGGGCATCGACGTTCTGCGACTGGAGGCAGGGAAACGTTGCCTGAGCAGAATCGTCGGCACACCCTGCGATTCGGCCTCGCAGTAGATAGTTTCGAGACGATGCTCGTTGGCTGCGTTCAGCCGTTCAGCCGTTCAGCCGTTCAGCCGGGATATGCTGGCCCAGGGCGGAAACTGGGAGAGTCCGACCTAATCGCGATTCTGAACCACGCCGACCAGCGCGTGAAGGATTCCGGCGGTGCGGCCGAATTTGGACCATCGACGCCGGTCTGCCGGATGGGGCGTGTGGCTTTCGGCAACACAAACAGACGAGTTCACAGCCAAGGCGCGACTCGCCTTTGACATTACTGGACCGCATTGGGCTGCCCCGAGACGGCCTTGGCACTTGCCCGTTATGGGCCCAGCCCGGAATCGGTGTCGCCGACCAGATACCCGCTGACCCAGAGACTGCAGGAATTGAAACTGGCAGACTCGATTACGTTGTCGGGATTAATCAAACTTATGGACAAGCTCACGGCGCTGCCCGCGTCCGGGTAGAGCCGGACCGACATGGTATTGCGGTATTTCGTTACCGGATCCGGCGGACTGAAGCCACTTCGAAACATGAACTTCTTGTTTTCGGTGGGAAAGTGAAACGCGCCCGTGACTGCGCTTTCCAGATCGGTGGTCACGCCTACTGCCACGTAGTCGTCGAAATGGCGTGTGTCTCCCTCGGTTTCCGCCACAAACGAAAGGGTCTCGATCACCAGGCCCGCCGGCGCGGTGAACTCGGCTTCGCATTTCCGATTGGCCGATGTGTCACTGCCCGCCGTTTGGCCAAGGAACGGCTCACGCACAAGCGTTTGCACGGTTGGCAGCGGGCTTCCCCCAGTGGTCACGGTAACCGCGCCTTCGACGGAGACCGGCGGCATGGATACTACGCGGACGTCGTCGATTTTCTTGCCGGGGGCCGCCAGCCCTAGCGCCGGAATCAGTGCCGTCACAAAAACAAACGATCTGTTCATGGTTACCTCCCCACCCTGAAAACCATAAATTAAGTATAGGATATCGATGTGAGGCTTTGGGACCTGCGCGGGTTAGTTAGTCATCGACGGCCGCAACAGCCTATACCCCGCAGGGCGGGGATACCGATGCCCGCGACCAAAGGTCTTCGGAGACCCAAGGGGGACGCGCGGCTGGACGCCTGAAAATGGCGGGCATCCTGCCCCGCGCGGGAAACGCGATTAAATCAGCGTTTCCCAAGGTGGCCGGTCCGCCAAGCAAAGATTTAAACCAGGCGCGGCGGCTCTGCCGCTAAGAACAAAGTGGCATTGAATCTATCGCAGAGAAATGACCAAGAGACCGGGGGGCTCCCTTGATTCCCGCCGTCTGCCGCCTCAAACCACCCGCAACCGCAGTGGATCGATTTCCTTGTACATGATGATCAGCGGCTTTTTCTTGGAGAAGGTGATGATGCGGGTGCCCTGCGGGTAGCAGAAGTGGCTGGTCAGGAACATGTGGATCTCGTCCGGGCTTTGCAGAAATTCCCGCAGGAGGCGCAAGCCTTCCAGGTCGTGGGGGTGTTCGACCCGATATTTCAAGCGGTTGATGCGGGCCGCATCCTTGAACAGGGTAATCTCCGGGACTTGGCCGTGATGGCCCAGCAATTCTCGGATGAAGCGCCGGCGCAGGCCGTGTGCCAGGGTGATGCCGGCCTTGCCTTCGCCGAATATCCAATGGATATCCCGCTCTTCGTCAAAGTCGAGTTCGTGCTCGCCGAAGGCGACGCACCAGCCGGCGTAGTAAGCGGTATAGCGGTGAACAATGCGCTCGAGGGCCATATTTGGGATTCTACCTGAAACTCGGCAGGGAAAATGCCGAATCGACCCTTAACAGGCTGTCGGTTTATGACATTATCTACCGCGGCGGCAAGAAATCGGGCCATTTTCCCCACTTTTTATCAGGCGCCTCCCTGCGCGTCACCCGGTTGGGCCTGGCGCGAAAACCCGCTCCCAGCGGGCTTAATCGGTAAACAGTAAGCGTAATTCGCTACAAATTGCCGAGAAAACCGTCTCGCGTCCCCGATCGCCCGGCTGGGATCCCCACACCCACACAGGCGCTTACCCCACCGCCCGGCTGCGGGGCGAGGCGGCGCTGTCGCCAAGGATCTCGGCGATGGTCTCACGGTACAGAGTCTCTTCCCGCTCCAACTCGGCGCTCAGGCGTTCCACCAGCGGGCGCTTGCCGGTGATCAGGGCCTCGGCCCGGGTCTCGGCCTCGCGCAGCAGTTCGCGCACCGCCTGGTCGACCGCCTTCGCGGTGGCTTCGCTGTGGTGCCGGGGCTGGGCCATCTCGCGCCCGAGGAAGGGGTGTTCCTCGCTTTCGCGCAGATCCATGGGACCGATCTCTTCGGCCATGCCCCAGCGCCCCACCATGGCCCGGGCCAAGCTACTGGCCTGGCGGATGTCGTCGTCGGCGCCGGAGCTGAGACTGCCGAGCAGCAGTTTCTCGGCGGCACGCCCGGCCAACATCACCGCCAGACGGTCGCGCAGATAATCCTCGGGCAGGGTGTAACGGTCCTCCTCCGGCAGTTGCTGAGTCACCCCCAGGGCGCGTCCGCGGGGGATGATGCTGACCTTGTGGAGCGCGTCCGCATGGGGCAGAAACCAGGCCGCCAGGGTGTGGCCCGACTCGTGCACCGCCAGCCGGTGGCGCTCGTCCGGCTGCATCGCCAGGCTGCGCTCGGTGCCCAGCAGTATCTTGTCGCGCATTGCCTCGAAGTCCTCTGCGATCACCTGCTCGCGGCGGTGGCGGGCGGCCCGCATCGCCGCCTCGTTGACCAGATTCTTCAGGTCGGCGCCGGAGAAGCCCACGGTGCCGGCGGCGACCTGCTCCAAGCCCACCTCCGGCTCCAGGGGTACCTGGCGGGTGTGCAGGCGCAGGATCGCCTCGCGGGCGCGGCGATCCGGGAGGTCGAGGGTAACGTGACGGTCGAAGCGCCCGGGTCGCAACAGGGCCGGGTCGAGCACATCCGGGCGGTTGGTGGCGGCCAGGACGATCACCGCCTCGTGGCCGGAGAAGCCGTCCATCTCGGCCAGGATCTGGTTCAGGGTCTGCTCGCGCTCGTCATGCCCTCCGCCCAGGCCGGCCCCGCGCACCCGGCCAACGCTGTCGAGCTCGTCGACGAACACGATGCTGGGGGCGGCGGCCCGGGCCTGGTCGAACAGCTTGCGCACCCGCGAGGCGCCGACGCCTACGAACATCTCGATGAATTCGGAGGCGGAGATGGAGAAAAACGGCACCTGGGCCTCGCCGGCCAGGGCCCGGGCCAACAGGGTCTTGCCGGTGCCGGGCGGCCCCATCAGCAGCACCCCATGGGGGATCTCCGCCCCCAGCTTGCGGTAGCGCTCGGGTTGGCGCAGGCAGTCCACCAGCTCGGCCACCTCGCGCTTGGCGTTCTCCTGCCCGGCCACGTCGTCGAAGCTGACCTTGGGGGGCTCGGCCCGAACCGACTCCCGGGGCTTGAGGAAACCGTCGATCTCGCCGCCGCGACCGATGCCGCCCGCGAGGTTGCGCGACACCCGGCGCCAGAACCAGGCGTAAACGCCAATCAGCACCAGCCAGGGCAGGAACGCCAGCAGGACGCTTCCGCCCCCGCCCTCTCCCGGCGGTCGGCCCACCGTCAGCTCCACCTGCTGTTGCTCCAGCAGTTCCATCAGCCCGGGGTCGCCGAAGGCCGGGATCCGGGTCTCGAAGCGGCGGCTCAACTGTGCGCCGGCGCCCAGGGGGCGCGGGCCGTAGAACTCGCCCCGCACCTGGTCGCCGCGAAGGACGACGCTGGTGATCTGGCCGTCGCTCAGAAGCTGCTTGAACTCGCTGTAGGGAATGGCCGCGGCCAGGGTTTCCTGCGGCGGCTCCCAGACCAGGGCGAAATAGAGAACCAACAGCAGGATGAAGGCGAGCCCGGCCCAACTGCTGCGCTTCGGCGGTGGTTGGCTGGTGATGCCCATGGACCCAACCAGGTCATTGGTGACCGAAGTGGCCACGGCGCAAGCCGCGGGTGAGGTGCTCGAAACCGGCGGCGTCCAGGTGCGCCAGCAGGCGGTGATCGCCGGTCTCTATATAGACGTTGGCCAGGCCGGTCAGGGCCTCGTCGAGCACACCCTCCAGGCCGTAGGCGGCGGCCAGGGGCGGCACCGAGCCGGGCTCGC
Organism: uncultured Gammaproteobacteria bacterium; assembly: GCA_963753615.1. Taxonomy (GTDB): domain Bacteria; phylum Pseudomonadota; class Gammaproteobacteria; order Chromatiales; family Chromatiaceae; genus CAVWCW01. Next base: position 416,365 of record CAVWCW010000002.1, on the reverse strand, counting down.
AGTCCCCGAAGCGCGCCAGCACCTGGGTCTCGGGCGCCAGCTCCAGGCCGGGCCGGTCGAGCTCCCGGCGCAGGGCCTCCAAGCGCAGCCAGTGGCTGCCGGGGATGACCGCCAGCAGCCAGCCGGCGTCGTCCCCCACCAGCACCCCCTTGGCGATGTGGTCCGGCGCCACATGGGCAGCCAAGGCGGTGTCCCGGGCGCCGCAGCTGCGCGGGTGCTCCAACCGCTCGAACGCGATCGCATGCTGGGTCAACCAAAGCTCTACCTTTGCCGCAATGCTCATATCGCCCTCCTCGCTGGGCGCCCTGATCGGATAAGCGGAGTTCGCGCCATCAATCCGTCTCGCTGGTTGCCGAATGCCCGCCGGTCAGGGGCACGAAAGCCACGCCGAGCACCTGGCGCTGGGTCACGGCGCCGGCGCTGCCCTTCTCCAACAGACATAATTCCTGGTAGCCGTAAGGCGGTCCCAGCGGGATTACCAAGCGCCCCCCGGGGGCCAGCTGGGCCAGCAGCGGCGGCGGCACCTGGGGAGCGGCGGCGGTAACCACAATGGCGTCGAACGGGGCCTGTTCCGGCCAGCCGCTCCACGCATCCCCGGCGCGCACCTCTACGTTGGCGTAGCCCAGACGCTGCAGGCGCTGGACGGCTGCCTCGGCCAGCTCGGGCACGATCTCCATGCTGTAGACCCGCTCCGCCAGCAGCGAAAGCACCGCCGCCTGGTAGCCGCAACCGGTACCGACCTCCAGCACCACCGCATCCGGCTGCGGAGCGGCCAGGTCGGTCATCAGGGCGACGATGTACGGTTGGGAAATGGTCTGCCCGCGGCCTATCGGCAACGGGCCGTTGGAAAAAGCGGCCGGGCGCAGGTGCAAGGGCACAAATTGCTCGCGGGGCACCCGACGCATCGCATCCATTACCCGCGGGTCCAGGCGGTCGCGCCCGGTCATGCGGCGGGTGAGGGCCACCTCCGCCTGGATATCCGCCAGCATCCGTTGTATACCCGACATCGGCTCCAGACTCCGCAAATGCTCTGCACCTCTCTTCAAGCATAGCCCGCAATGGGCGAACCGCCCCTATACTTGGAAACAGGAGACCGCCGAGCCGAGCCCATGGAAACCGCTTCGCCCCTGCTGCTGACCCTGGGCCTGCTGGTCACCTGCGGCCTGCTAGCGGGCCTGATCGCACAACGCCTTGGCCTGCCCCGCATCCTCGCCTACGTGGCCACCGGCATGCTGTTCTCACCCAACCTGCTGGGCGGTTACGCCGGCATCGGCGTCAACGCCTGGTCGGGGCCGCTGACCGACCTGGCACTGGGAATCATCGCCTACCTGATCGGCGGCTCCATGAGCCATCACCAGTTGCGCCGCATGGGCGGGGTGATCCTCGGCTCTGCGTTTGGCGAGACACTGGGGGCGGTGCTCCTGGTGTTCCTGGCGATGCTGCTGCTGGCGCCGCTGGCCGGCGCCGCCGAGCCGACGAAGTTGGCGCTCGCCCTGGCGGTGATGGCGGCCACCACCGCACCGGCGGCCACGGTGGCTGTGCTGCACCAATACCGGGCCCAAGGCCCCCTGGCCACCACGCTCCTCGGGGTGGTCGCCCTCGACGATGCCCTGGGCATGCTGCTGTTCTCCCTGTTGCTGGTGCTGGGCCTGCCCGGCTCTCTGGGCGCAGGGCTCACCGCCGGGCTGGCCAGCATCGGCGGCTCCCTGCTGCTGGGGGCTTCGGTGGGTTGGCTGCTCACCCGCAGCGCCCGCTATGTCCGCGAGCGACGCCTGCTGCTGCCGCTGGTGGCGGGCAGCATCATGCTGCTAACCGGACTGGCCGGGGCCTGGGGGCTATCGCCTTTGCTGACAGCGATCAGCGCCGGTTTCAGCGTGCGCATGTACTCTCCCAGTGCTGAGGAACGCCTATTTCAGCCCATGGAGCGGTTGGAAGAACTGGTTTTCGTAGTCTTCTTCACCCTGGCGGGCGCACACCTGGAGCTGCAGGTGTTCCAACAGTACCCGCTGCTGATCCTGGGCTACTTTCTGGCCCGCATCGCCGGCAAGATGGCCGGCGGGGCCCTGGGTGCCCACGCCGCCGGGGCCCCGCCCGAGGTGGTGCGCTGGCTCGGCCTGGGGCTGGTGCCCCAGGCCGGGGTGGCGGTGGGGCTGGCCCTGGCGCTGCGGCACCAGCCCGGCTTCGAGGCCACCGGTGCGTTGGTGGTCAACCTGATTTTGGGCACCACCCTGCTCTACGAGTTGATCGGCCCGCTGGCCGCACGCTTCGCCCTCGCCCGCGCCGGCGAGCTGGGCAGTAAACGCGGAGGGACACGCAGATGAAGGTCGCCGAATGGCTGCGCCTGCACCCGCAGGACACCGCGACCCTGGGGCCCGACTGGCCGCTGGAGCGAATCCTGGACCGACTGCTGGCGACACCCGGCCTGCGGGACCTTTACGTAGCCGACGCCCAAGGGCGGCTGCTGGGACACATCTCCCACCGCCGCCTGGCGCAGATGGTGCTGATCGAGCACCGCCCGGTCCATACCCGGCGGCAGATTCTGGAGCGCGTAGCCCGGGGCTCGGCCCGGGAACTGATGGAAACCCATTTCGCCAGCGCCAGCCCGGAAGAGGAGTTGGACGACGTTCTCGACCACCTGCTCGAGCACGGGGTCGAGAACATGCCGGTGGTCGACGCCGCCGGCCGTTCCCTGGGGGTGATCAATCTGACCGAGGTGCTCGCCGCCCTGCACCCCGGGTCGAAGCCCGCCGCAGACTGACCGATCCGAGTGCCGATAACGGACAATGCATGCCGTGTCTTTTGCACCGCCAGGCGTTAAAGTTAGCGCTGGTATTCGGATCGAGAACCCGGTGCAATGCAGGTCCCCGAAAAACATCTACGCAGACAGCCGCCGCGCGGATGCAACAGCGGGCCCCGGTGCCCGGGCGCCAGGGCCTGAGTGCGAGCATGCCCGGCGACCCTCCGAATCGAAGCCCCGCTGCCTGGGACCGGCACCGTGCCCTATTGAGCATCGGTCTCGGCGCGGCCCTGGCGGCCCTCGCCCTGGCCTGGTACCTGACCCTGCCGAGCCGTTACATAGACGACGCCTGCGCCCTGTTCGCCCGCAACCCGGACTGGCGGCGGCACAGCCAGGAGGTGGCGCAGCGCTGGGGGGTGCCGGTAGCGGTGCAGTTGGCGATCCTGCGCCAGGAGTCGTCGTTCCGCTCCGACGCTTACCCGCCGCGCACCCGCCTGTTAGGTCTGATCCCCTGGGAACGCGCCACCACCGCTTACGGGTACGCCCAGGCCCTCGACGCGACCTGGAGCCAGTACCAACTGGCCACAGATAACCCGGACGCCCGGCGGGATGACTTCGCGGCCGCGGTCGACTTCGTCGGTTGGTACCTGCACCAGACCGAGCGCCGCCTCGGCATCCCCAAGGGCGACGCCTACCGCCAGTACCTGGTCTATCACGAAGGGCACCGTGGCTACCGCGAGCGCAGCCACCATAACAAGCCCTGGCTGCTGGGAGTGGCGGGCAAGGTGGAGGCCTATGCCAAACGGTATCGGGAACAATTGCCCGAATGCACCGATGACTGAGCCTGCTCTCGATATTTCATCGGGACCCCAGCCCGGCTCGCAATCTTCGGGTAAAGACTACATCGGTTAAACTCCGAGGATGCTAATGCGCAAGTATCGACACGGCTGTCTTGCTCTCGGACGGCGCCCTTGACCAGGGGTGAACTCATGGGCGAGGCGGACGCCCTGCTGCAGCGCTTGGGGGCCGCGGTGCTGGTGTTTGACCGCGAAGCTCGTGTGCTGATCGGCAATCAGGCGGCCCAGGCGCTGTTCGGGCTCGATGGCGAAAGCATCCGCGGCCGCACCGCCGCAGACCTGTGCCGAGGCTACCGCAGCGAGAGCAACGAGGCGTTGGCCAGCGCCGAATACCCGGAGCAACGGGTGCTGGCCTCCGGCCAGGCGGTCGACGGCCTGCTGTTGGGGATTCGGCCGCTGCAGCCCCGGAATGGGGAAGAAACGATCTGGGTGCTGGCCAGCGCGGTGCCGGTGCAGACCGAACCGAGCGGGGACCTGCAGGTGACCGTGACCCTGGTGGACATCACCGAACGCCGGCGCGCCGAGCAGGCCTTGCAGCGCGAAAAGGCCCGGGCCCAACACTACCTGGCCATCGCCGGGTCGCTGATCCTGGCGCTGGACCGGAACCACCGGATCAGCCTGATCAATCAGGCCGGTTGCCGGGCACTCGGCTACCGGGAAGATGAACTGCTGGGCCGGGACTGGATCGCCACCTGCATCCCTCAACCGGAGCGGGCCCAGGTGAGCGAAATCTTTCGCCGCCTGATGACCGGGGAAGCCCTGGAGCTCAAGTACGTGGAGGACCACCGGGTGCAATCCCGCGACGGCGGCATCCGCTGGGTTGCCTGGCACAACACCCTGCTGCACGACGAGCGGGGCCGTATTGTCGGCACCCTGAGCGCCGGGGAGGACGTCACCGAGCGCCGGCTTGCCAACCAGCGCCTGCAGTCGTCGTTGCAGGAGAAAGAGGTGCTGCTGCGCGAGATCCACCACCGGGTAAAAAACAACCTTCAAGTGGTCTCCAGCCTTCTCACCTTGGAATCCCGGCTCCACGGCGACCCGGAGACCGGCAGGTCTCTCAGCGACACCCAGGGCCGGATCCAGGCCATGGCCCTGGTGCACAACAAGCTCTACCAGTCCGCCGACCTGACCCGGGTGGATCTGGGCGCCTATATACGCGACCTGACCGAGGGGCTGCAGCAGTTGCACGCCACCGAGGCCCGCGGTGTGCGCTTCGTCATCGATTGCGAACCGATCGCGCTTAGCGTGGACATTGCCGTGCCCTGCGGATTGGTGCTGAACGAGTTGCTGACCAATGCCCTCAAGTACGCCTTTCCCGGACACAGTCAGGGACAAATCCGAGTGGGCGCGTGCCGGCAGGATGGTGCTATGATCCGAATCGAGGTGAGTGACGACGGCATCGGCCTGCCGCCGCAGCTCGACCTGGACCGAGCCAATACCTTGGGCCTGAGCCTGGTGCGCGGACTCGTGGCCCAGGTGGGAGGCAGGATCGAGCGGGAGCAAGGCCCCGGTACCCGATTTGCGATCACCCTGGCGGCTCCCGCCGTTGCCCGGCCATAAGCCGCCGGCCGCAGCCGCGCCATCGATCACCCGCCGCACCGCCTCCCCCTTATGGGCCGGCATGCTTGGCGCGCAAAGCGGGTATCGCCCCCGGCATCAGAGCAAGATCGTTGCTTGACAGTTTTTCATTAGGTCCCGAACTGAGGAGAAGCCTTGAGCCTAGCCCGCATCCTGGTGGTGGAAGACGAAGCGGTGGTCGCCATGAGCGAGTGCTTCGTGCTGGAGAGCCTGGGCTACCAGGTGACTTCCAGCGTGGCCAGCGGCGAGCAGGCGATCGCCGCCGCGGAGCGCGAGTGCCCCGACCTGGTGTTGATGGATGTGCGCCTGAAGGGGCGCATGAGCGGCGTCGAGGCAGCACGCGAGATCCACCGGCGTTTCGGCATTCCCGTCGTCTTCGTCACCGCCAATGACGACGACGAACTGGAGGGGGACGACCTGCCGAGCCCGGGGGCGCGTATTCCCAAGCCATTCACCGATGAGCAGCTGGAACGCACCCTGCGCCAGACCCTGGGCGGGACGGAGGCGTTTTAGCCCGATCTTGAGCGACAAAAACCCAGGCGGCCAGGTCCCGATTTTCCGACGACTTCGGTGCGCCGAAACTCAACCCGAAGGAGCTCCCAATGAAGACCATCCGATTTCTCAAAAATCCCGCGGCCGCGCTCTGGCTCACCACCCTGATGCTGGCCGGCTGCGCCGGCACCTCGCCGTCCCAGGACCCGGCTGCGACCCAGTGCACCGAGCCCCGTCCGCAGGCCTGCACCCTGGAGTATCTTCCGGTGTGCGCTCGCCTGGCCGACGGCAGCCAAGCCACCTACGCCAGCGCATGCAGCGCCTGCGCCGATGCAGCGGTGGTCAGCCATATCCCGGAGCATTGTCCGTAAGCCAACGGCGACCGGCTCAGCCGCGGCGGACTTCTCAGCCTCGCCAACGCAGGAGCAAGTGCATTGCAGGCGGCTCCAAATGGCCCGACATCCCGCCCGCGCGGCCAACGTTGTTCAATCGGCGTATCCCTGAAAGTCTAGGATCATAGCCGGCCGGAGGACTTGATCTCGAAGTAGCTGGTTCACCAGCGCCGCCGGCAACTGGTTCGGAAGCAGATCCAGGGCCAGGGCCCCCTGGTGGCGCAGGCGCTGGTGGCTGCGGCTGCGGCGCTCCAGATAGTCGTGCACCGCGTGCAGGCGCAAGGCGCTGTCCAAGTCGCGCACCGGCTGCTCGAAGACTGCGTCCAAGGCCGCCTCGCGCAGATCGGCCACCAGCACCAGGTGCCGGCGCGACAGCATCGCCACCGCCTGCTCCAACTCGGCCTGGTCCTCGTCCCGAACATTGGTCAGCAGCAGCACCAGGGCGCGCCGCTCCTGGCGCGACAGCAGTTCGCGGGCGGCGCCGAGGTAATCGGCAGCGGCCGAGCTGGATTGCAGATCATAGGTCTGCTCCAACAGGCGCCGCACAGGGTCGCCGCCCTTATACGGCGGGTGCCAGCGCTGCACCCCGCCGAAGGCCAGCAGGCCCACCGCATCGCCCTGGCGGGCCGCCACGTAGGCCAGCAGCAACAGGGCATTGAGGGTCTGGTCCAAATGCTCGCCCTCGGCATCGGCATGGCGCATGCGGCGCCCGCAATCGAGCAGAAACACCAGTTGCTGGTCGCGCTCGCTCTGGTACTCGCGAGAGATCAGCTTCTGGTAGCGGGAACTGGCTTTCCAGTCGATCTGGCGCAGGCTATCGCCCGCGCGATACGGGCGCAACTGGTGGAACTCGCTGCCCTCTCCACGCCGGCGCTGGCGGCGCACCCCGATCCGCCCGAGGCGTTGCTCGCTGGCCAGCAGCGCGAAGCGGCTGACCTCGCGAAAGTTGGGAAACACCTTGACCGTCTCGACCAGGGGCCGGAAGTACTTGCGTTCCCAGAGCCCGAACGGAGAGCCTACCAGCAGGTCGGCGCCGGCGAAGCGGGCGTCGCCCCGGCGCGCCGGCCGCAACCGATAGCGACTGCGGGCCCCGCCGCGGGGAGCCAGTTCCAAGCCGAGGGGCAGGCCCTCCACTGCGCAGTCCGGCGGATGATGGTCGTGCACCCGCAGCCGCAGCCGGCGCGCCCCCGGGTTGCTCAGCACAAGTTCGACCGGCGACCAGGCGCCCACCGGCACGCTGTGGCGCACCTGGCGATCTATGCCCGGCGCCGGGGCCCGCCACTGCAGCCAGAGGTCGAGCAGGGCGAGGCCCGCGGCGAGCCCGGCCAACCCGGGCCAGACGCGGTGCAGGGCGGGGCTGAAAGCGGCCAGCAGGCCAAGCCCCGCGAGCAGGGCCAGCAACCCGAGCAGGCGCGGAGCCGGGCTCACAGGCGCGGCGCGCTGACTTCGGCCAGGATGTCGGCCAGGACGTCGTCCGGGCGGTAACCCTCGATCTCCAGGTCGGGGCTGAGCTTGATGCGGTGGCGCAGCACCGCCGGGGCCACGGCCTTGACGTCGTCGGGGGTGACGAAGGTCTGGGCCTGGATCAGGGCGTGGGCGCGGGCCGCCCGCAGCAGGGCGATGCCGCCCCGGGGACCGGCCCCGAGGTCGATGCCGCTCCACTCCCTGGCTGCGCGCACGATGCGCACCGCATAGCCGACGATCTGCTCGTCCACCTGGAGGTCCGCAACCTGCTGTTGCAGCGCCGTCACCAGAGACGGTTCCAGCAATCGGCGCACCTGATCGACCCTGAGGCGGTCGCCCACCGCGCCTCTGGTAACCTCGCGCACCATGGCCTGCTCTTCGTCCAGGCTCGGGTAGTCGATCAGGACCTTGACCAGGAAGCGGTCGAGCTGGGCCTGGGGCAAAGGGTATGTGCCCTCCTGCTCGATCGGGTTCTGGGTCGCCAGCACCAGGAACGGTGCGCCGAGGGGGAAGGACTGGCCCTCGATGGTGACCTGCTGCTCCTGCATCGCCTCCAGCAGGGCGGACTGGGTCTTGGCCGGCGCACGGTTGATCTCGTCGGCCAACAGGACATTGCAGAATACCGGTCCCTTGCGCACGCGGAAGCTTTGGGAGCGCATATCGAACAGGGTGTGGCCGCTGATGTCGCTGGGCATCAGGTCGGGGGTGAACTGAACCCGGCTGAAACTGCCGCCCAAAGCCGCCGCCAAGGCCCGCCCGAGCAGGGTCTTGCCGACGCCCGGCACGCCCTCGATCAGCACGTGGCCGGCCGCCAGCATGGCCACGACCAGCTCGCGAATCACCGCCCGCTGGCCAACCAGGGCGCGCCCGATCTCCCGCTCCAGGGCCTGGGCCCGCTCGATCGCCTCGGCCGCGGTCGCGAGTTCAGGTTGCTCTGCCATGCCTTCTCCTCCGGTTGTCCGCGTTCGGACCCATCCGCTGCGGCGAGGGTAACAGATTGAGTCCGGCCCCGGCATCCCGACCCATCAGCCGCCGCAGCAGGGCGCTGGCCCGAATCAGCTCGCCCTCGTTGTCTATGCGTCCATACAGGGCCCGCTCTACCGCCGCCGCCGCCAACCCGCACCGCTCGGCGATCCAAGCGCTGCGCTCGGCCCGGTCCAGGCGCGCCAATCCCGGGTGGCGGCGCTGCCAATCCTGCAGCAGACGCCGGCGCGAACCACCCAGCAGACCCTGGGCCCGGTCGAGGCGCCAGGCATACTCGGCGGCGGCCTGCAGATGCTCCAGCAGGTCGCGCCGGACCGGCGGCGGAGCCGCCAACAGGGGACCGCTGCGCCGCCCCGAGCGCCACAGCAGCAGCCCGGTCAGGAGCAGGCCGGCGAGCACCAGGTACGGGGCCTTGGTCCAGATCAAGGTCAGCACCCCGGGCTGGTCGCCGCTGTATACCAGCCAGACGGCCGGCGCTTCCCCGACCAGCAGGGTAAGCAGTAAGGCATGATCCCGCTCGCCGATCGTCTCGTTGTCGAGCCACTCCGTCTCGGTGAGCAGCGTCAGGCGACCCCGGCCGACGACCATCTGCAGCAGTTGCGCGCCGCTCGGATTGTCGATCCACCAATCCGGCGGCGGATCGCCGCCGGCCAGGTAGCGGTTCGGGCTGAATTCCGCCTGCAGGGGCTCGGAAAAGCCGGGGTAATGGAAGCGCGCGAGGCAGCCGCAGTCTTCCTCCTCGCCTTCTTCCGGCTCGCCCCAATCCACCACCCCGAGTTCGACGCCGAAGCGCTCGCGCAGGGCAGCCGCGCCGGCATCGGCTCTGTCGCCGGCGCCCACCACCAGATGACCTCCGGCCCGGACCCAGTCGATCAGGGCCTGCTCCCGGTCGGGCGGCAGGACACGGCCCAGGCGCTTGACGATCAACACCCCGTCGGCGGCCGGTGGCCGCAGCAGCAGGTGACGCCCGCTCTGGCTTTCGACGCTTCGGCCCAAGCCCCGGAGAAAGCGCTCCGCGGCCAACCAGGGGTTGCGCCGCGCCTCGACGGAAACGCCGACACGGGTCTCCAAGACCTCCCAGCGGTGGTTGTCGAAAAACCAGTGGCTTCCCCAACCGAGCAAAGCCAGCAGCAACAGCAACAGCGCCGAAACCCGGCCCAGGCGCCTGAAATCAATCCCCATGCCGACCTCCAAACACCGCCGGCCACTCCCGGCACAGCGCCTCCAGGGGTTCGCGGCCAGGGATCTGGTGGCCGTACGCGAGGCTGATCCAGGCTGCGGTCAAGCGCCGGAACAACGCCACCTCCGGCGCCGGGCGCTGCGCCGCGACCAGGGCCAGACATTCGCCCTCGGTGGCGCTGCCCGGGATCTCCAGGCGTCGCGCCAGCAACGCCGCCAGGCTTCCCCGGTAGAGCAGGCTCAGGGCCTCCCGGGGGCGCTCGGCGGCCAGCAAGCGGCGCGCCTCGGCCACCGGATCGGCGGGCAAGCGGTCGCCCTCCAACTCGAGTCCGAACAAGGTCGCCGGGGCCTGGGCGCTGGCCGGCAACGGCGGCTCGCGGCGTCGCAGCCAGCCGCCCGCGCTCGCGCTGCGGTAGAACAGGTAGCCGAGCAGGATACCGGCCCCAAACCAGAGCAGGAGCTCCCCCACTTCGGCCAGGCCCTGCTCGAAGCCCTCCAGCCAGTCCCAGAAACCGCTGCCCCCGGTAGCGTCATCCACCTCTTCTTCGCCGATGTACTTCCAGTAGCCGCTGGTCTCGCTGCGGCCGAAATCCGGCTGCGCCAGCACCTCGGCGATCAGGGCCCGCGCCTGCTCCGGATTCGGCTCGGTGGCCGCGGCGGGCGGCGCCGGCAGCCCTGCGAGGCCGAGACCGAGGAGAGGCAGGAGCCAGGCCGCCGCCCGCGAGGCGCGGCGCTCGCGCAGGCGCCGAAAGCCGATCTCGATGTCCCAGGCCTCCAGTTCGCTGCGCCGGGTCAGGTAGAGGGCAAAGCCGGCGCTGACGTAAAAGGGGGCAATCAGTGACATGCCGAGCAGATCGACGCCGATCTGGAGCCAGAGCTCGAACGGCCCGGGCTCGAAGAACAACAGCTCCCAATCCAGCCACTGCAGTTCCTCGGGCAGAGCGAGGACCAGCAGCACCAGCAGCGCGATCTGCAACAACATTTCGAAATGGAAGGCCACCAGGGTGAGCCAGAAACCGCCCTGCTGGCCTCTCCCCAGCACCTCGACGCGGGTCCGGCGCTGGGCGCCGCGCAGCCGTTCCAGCAGGCCCACCGGCATGTACAGAGAGCGGCTGGGGCTGAAGCGGCGCCAGGTCAGGTAGGCCAGGGGCTGAGCCTGCAGGATTGCCCGCCACTGGCGCAGGCTCTGGCCAAGGCCAGGGCGCTGACCGAACAGGGCGCGGCTGAGCCAGAACAGCAACAGGGGCTCGTACAGGGGTTTGCCCCACCAGAGCAGCACAATGGCAAGCCAGGGGCGATCCGGAAACAACAGGGCGGTGACCAGGGCAAACGGCAGGGCGACGACCCACCACAGGCGCCACAGCGGCAGAAACCAGCGGCGCGCCATGGCAAAGCCGAGATCGATGCCCTCCCAGGGGCCGCGCGGGCGCATGGCCAGCGCCAGCCTAGCGAGATCCAACGCCCCCCCTCCCGGCCAGCCCCAGATAGGCGAGCACCAGCAGCCACAACAGGGCCGCCACCGTGTATTTGATCCCGTAGGCGACGCCGCTGGAGGACCAGAAGGCCTCGATGAAGGCGGCCACCACCAGCATCAGTGCGGCGCCCATGACCAGTTCCAAGGCGGGCGGCGCGGCCAGGGCCAGGGCTCGGCCGCGGCGGTACTGGCCGGGGGCCAACACCGCCCGGGCCAGGCGCAGCCCGGCGGCGCCGCAGATGGCGATAGCGGTGAGCTCGAACGCGCCGTGACCGCTGACGAACGACCAGAAGGTGTCGCGATAACCGATGGCGGTCAGATGGCCGGCGACGCCTCCGATCACCAGGCCGTTGTAGACCAGCAGGAACAGGGTGCCGATGCCGAAAAGGATGCCGCCGGCGAAGGTGCGGAAACCGATGCCGATGTTATTGGCGATGTAGTAGCCGAACATGACGAAATCGGTCTCGGCGCTGCGCTCGACGCTGCGCCCGGGGCGCTCGGTATCCGGCTCGTACATCGCCTCCATGGAGGCGATCTGCTCCTCATCCAGAATGCTGTAGATGGATTCGCCGTCGGCGAAGCACCAAAGCCCGCTGAGCAGCCCGGTGCCGGCGAACAGGATCAGGGCCAGCCAGAGGTAACGGACCTGAGCCCGCAGTGCGCGCGGAAAACCGCCGGCAACGAAGGCGATGGCCCGCCACAGCCAGCTACCCTGGCGGCGGTAGAGCCGGGAGTGGCCTCGCCGCACCAAGTGCTGCAGCTCGGCCACCAGCAGCGGGCTGTATCCCCGGCTGCGAGCGAGCGCGTAGTGGGTGCACAGGGTGCGGTAATCCGCGGGCAGGCGGGCGTGGGCGGCGGAGTTCAGGCGCCGGCGCCGGGGTGAGCGTTCGAGATCATCGAGCAGGGCCCGGAAGCCTTGCCAGTAGGCCTCATGCTGGCTTTCGAAGGCCTGTTGTCGCACTGCCGCGGTCCGTTGGCGCGGGATCGGTGCCAAACGGCCCGGTTCAGGCGCGCAAGCGCTCCAGCAACCGGTCCAGGTTGCTGATCCGGGCGATCGCCGCCAGGGACTCCGGCAGGTCCTGCAGCAGCAGGTCCTGCTGGCGCCGGCGGCAGGCCTGCAGCCACTCCAGCAGAAGGGCCAGACCGGCACTGTCGGTCCGCGTCACCCCGGACAGGTCGAGGTGAAATCGCGAGGCGCCCTCGAAGCTATCCCGGGACTGTTTCAGCAAATCCGGCACGGTGCGGAAGCTGAGCTCGCCGCTCAGGCGCAAGCGCCCTCCGCCCAGGTCCTCCAGTTGCGCCTGGCTCAAGGGGAGGCGCCTTCGGCGCGCTGCTGCATCGACTTGATCACGCCGTCGATGCCGACCCGCCCGATCTGGCTGTTGAAGTTATTGCGGTAGGTGGAGACCAGGCTGATGCCGTCGATCACCACATCGTACACCTTCCAATCGCCGCCGCCGCCGTCCCGGTAGAGCTTGTAGTCGATGGGGATGGCCGGGGCCCCCGCCGCCGCCACCTGAGTCGGCACCATCACCCGGTCACCGTCTTTATCGGGCCTTACTGCGAGGTAGCGAATGTCCTGGTCCGAGTAGTTGAGCAGGGCGTGGGCATAGGTGCGCACCAGCAGGCTGCGGAAGCCCTCGATGAACGCCTGCTGCTGGGCCGCGCTGGCCTGGCGCCAGTGGCGTCCGAGCACGTAGCGGGAGATGAGTTCGAAGTCGAAGCGCGGCAACACGATCTCCTGGACCATGCCGTAAATCAGATTAGGATCTGCATCCAACTCGCCGCGGTGACTGCGCAGCTTGCCTAGCATCTGGTCGGCGGTCTGCCGCACCACCTCCTGAGGCTCTTCGGTAGCTGCCGCCGAGGCCAGGGGCAGGGCCAGCAGCAGGACCAGCAGGCATGCGAGAATCGGTCTAACCACCGGGAGCCTCCTGGGCCTTGTTGAACAGAAACTGGCCAATGATCTCTTCCAGCACCAGAGACGACTGGGTCATGGTAAGTCGCCCGCCTTCGCCCAGAAAGACGTCGCTGCCGCCCGGGTCCAGACCGATGTACTTTTCGCCGAGAAGGCCCGCGGTGTATACCTTGGCGAAGCTGTCCTCGGGGATATTGGTATAGTGGGACCCGATACGCATGGACACCACCGCCTCGTAGGTCTCTTGATCGAAGGAGATGTCGGCCACCCGACCCAGGGTAACCCCGGCCATGGTCACCGGCGCCTTTACCTTGAGTCCGCCGATATTGTAGAAGCGAGCGGTGATCACATAGCCATCGTCATCCGACAGGCTGCCCAGGTTGCTTACCTGCATGGCGAGAAAGAACAGTGCCACCAGACCCGCGGCCATGAACAGTCCTACACCGATTTCTACGCTGCGCGTTTGGCGCATTGCTTTCTATTCCCCAAACATTAGTGCGGTTAGCACGAAATCCAAGCCCAACACCGCGAACGCCGAATGTACCACGGTTCGGGTGGTGGCGCGGCTCACCCCTTCGGAAGTGGGAACGCAGTCATAGCCCTGAAACAGGGCGATCCAGGTGCACACCAGGCCGAATACCAGGCTCTTGATAACCCCATTATAGATGTCCCCGTCCAGGTCGATCTTGGCCTGCATTTGGGACCAGAAGGCGCCGCTGTCCACCCCCAGCAGACCGACGCCGACGAAATACCCCCCCAGCACCCCCAGGGCGCTGAACATTGCCGCCAGCAGGGGCATGGAAATGAGTCCGGCGAAAAAGCGCGGGGTGAGCACCCGGCGCACCGGGTCCACCGCCATCATCTCCAGCCCGGACAGCTGTTCGGTGGCCTTCATCAGCCCGATCTCGGCGGTCAGGGCGGAGCCGGCGCGGCCTGCGAACAACAGGGCGGTGACCACCGGCCCCAACTCCCGCACCAGCGAGGCGGCAACCATCACCCCCAGGGTCTGCTCGGCACCGAACTGGGACAGGATGTAGTAGCCCTGTAGCGCCAGCACCATCCCCACGAACACCCCGGAAACGCCGATGATGGCCACCGACAACACGCCCAGCGAGAACAATTGGTCCAGCAGCAGGCGCAGGCGCAGCAGCAGGTCGCCGATGCCGGCCAGCATCTGCGCCAACAGCAGATGGCCGCGGCCCAGGCGCTCGACGCTGGCGATACCGGTTCGGCCGAGGCGTGCCAGTTGCTCGATCATAACCGCAACAGGTCCTGTTCCAAGTCGGGGGCCGGGTAGTGGAAGTGCACCGGCCCGTCCGGCAGCCCGTGCAGGAACTGATGCGGCCAGGGCGAGGCAGACTTGAGCAGGCGCTGGGGCGGGCCGTGCTCAATCACCCGCCCCTGGGAAATCAGATAGGCATAGTCGGCGATCTCGGCGGTCTCGCGCACATCATGGGAGACGACGATGCCGCTCAGGCCGCTGGCGTCGTTGAGGCGCCGGATCAGCTGCATCAGCACCCCCATGGAGATCGGGTCCTGGCCGGTGAAGGGCTCGTCGTACATCACCATCATGGGGTCAAGGGCGATGGCCCGGGCCAGGGCCACGCGCCGGGCCATGCCGCCGGAGAGTTCGCTCGGCATCAGGTCGCGGGCACCGCGCAGGCCCACCGCCTCCAACTTGAGCAGCACCAGGGTGCGGATCATCGACTCCGGGAGCCCGGTGTGCTCGCGCAGGGGGTAGGCCACGTTTTCGAACACGTCGAGATCGGTGAGCAAGGCCCCGCTCTGAAACAGCATCCCCATGCGCATGCGCAGTCGGTAGAGTTCGCGCCGGCCGAGGCGATGGATCGGCTGGCCGTCTACCTCGATGCTGCCCGCATCCGGGTACAGCTGGCCGGCGATCAGCTTCAGCAAGGTGGTCTTCCCGGTGCCGCTGGGGCCCATAATCGCGGTCAGCTGGCCACGGCGGATATCCAGGTCGATACCGTCGAAAATGACTCGGGAGCCGCGCCTGAAGCGCAGCCCGCGAATCTTGACCAGCGGTGATTGGGAGGAAGTGTCAGGCATCTCGGACCGGTTGGGCCCGGGACCCCATAGGGGCGGACGGGCGGTTGAAGGTTTTGCCGGCATTGTCCGGCCTGCCGGGGCGCAGCGTCAAGCCAAGCCCATCAATTCCGCCAACTGCTTGGCATCCAGCAAAACCGGCATGGAAGGCGCGTCGCCTCCAAAGAACAGGGGCAGCTCGCCCTGGGCCGCATGCCCCCGCGCCAAGTCCTCGAACAGCAGGCGCTGGCCACGCAAGTCCCCCAGGGCCGCAGACTCGAGCACCAAGGCCAGCGGCGGCGAACTGGGCGGAGGCGCCTCCGGTTTGGTCAGGGTCCAGGCGAGGTAGAGCGGGGCGGCAACGCCCTCCGGCAACGGCCCTTGAGCGGCCACCACCCCGCCACAGCAGGGGCCCAGGGCTCTGGCACAGGCCGCCAGGGACGCCGGCACCGGCCCCGGCTCCAGTTCCAGGAAAAAGCGGAAGCCCGGCCCCACCGCCTCCAGCCAACCGGCGCAGCCTACCTCCCCAGCCGACAGCCAGCGCGCCTGGGGCACCAGCACCTGGGGCAGATCGTTCGCATAATAGGACAGACGCCAGTCCGTCGGCAGGTCTTCCGGATAATAGTCGCGCGTCCACGCCGGGTGCTCCCAATCCCGGGCCCCGAGGCAAAGCGAGAACGGTTTTGCGGGCATCAGCGGCTCAGGCATAATCGGGGCTCTTCGACTTACGGGCAACGGCGGATGGCGGACATTTTACCCTTCAGACGACCCAAAGCGGCGGAAAAACACCGCGGCAATACCCTCTGCCGGCACGGTTTCCACAAATGGCGGCTTGAGGCGGCGCGCAAATTCGACGTCAAGCAGGGTCGGCTGGTGACCCTGTACCGTTGCAGTCGATGCGGCGCCGAGCGCACCCAAGCTCAATGAGCCTGCGGCCCACTTGGACAAAGCGCTTGCGGTCTGCTTCAATGCCGTGGGTTTGTGCCCCGGCGCCGGGCTTTCTCGCTCCGCCCCGGGGCGTTTGGATAAGACACCGGCGCAATCCAGTTGACGCGTCATAGCGGGGCGCTGGGGAATTGGTTCGCAGCGCCCTTTGCGCCGGCGCATCACAACTGAAGCGATGTAGAGATGACGGGCAACCAATCGCAATCTTCAAAGGACCGGGCCCGGCTGCAGGCGCTGGGACTGGCGGTAATCGAAAACGAGGCGCGTGCGGTGACCGCCCTGGGCGCCCGCATCGACGACGCCTTCGTAGACGCCTGCGGCCACATGTTGCAGTGCCGGGGCCGTATCGTGGTGCTCGGTATGGGCAAATCCGGACACGTCGGCGGCAAGATCGCGGCCACGCTGGCGAGCACCGGCAGCCCGTCGTTCTTCGTCCACCCGGGGGAGGCCAGTCACGGCGACCTCGGCATGATCACCCCCAAAGACGTGGTGCTGGCGCTGTCGAACTCCGGCGAGACCAGCGAGCTGCTGTTGATCCTGCCCCTGATCAAGCGACTCGGGGCGCCATTGATCGCACTCACAGGCCAGCCCAACTCATCGCTGGCCCGGGAGGCGGACGTGCACATCGACGTCAGCGTCGAGCAAGAGGCCTGCCCGCTTGGGCTGGCCCCGACCTCGAGCACCACCGCCGCCCTGGCTATGGGCGACGCCCTGGCGGTTGCCATGCTGGAGGCCCGGGGCTTCACCGCCGAGGACTTCGCCCGCTCCCACCCCGGGGGCAGCCTGGGTCGGCGGCTGCTGCTGCACATCGATGATATTATGCACCGTGGCGACGCAATCCCGGCGGTGGCCAGCGACGCCTGGCTCAGCGAGGCCCTGGTGGAGATGAGCGCCAAGGGCCTGGGCATGACCGCGGTGCTGGAGCCGGACGGGCGCTTGGCAGGGGTCTATACCGACGGCGACTTGCGCCGCACCCTGGACGGCGCGGTGGACCTCCGAAGCTTGCGGGTAGCCGAGGTGATGACCCGCGGCTGCGTGACTTCCACCCCCGATCGGCTGGCCGCCGAGGCGCTGCAGATCATGGAGCAGCACAAGATCAACGGCCTGCTGATCCTGGACCCGGGCGGCCGCCTGATCGGCGCCCTGAACATGCACGATCTGCTGCGCGCCGGGGTTATGTAAGCGCCACAATCGCAAGGACCAAGAACCGATGCAGGACATATTCGAAAAGGCCCGCCAGATCCGTCTGGTGATCTTCGACGTCGACGGCGTGCTGACCGACGGCAGCCTGTTCCTGGGTGACGACGGCCAGGAGTACAAGGCGTTCCATTCCCGCGACGGCCACGGCATGAAGATGCTGCAGTCGACCGGGGTCAAGATCGGCATCATCACCGGGCGCACCTCGCAGGTAGTGAAGCTGCGCATGGAAAGCCTGGGCGTCGCTTACGTTTTCCAGGGCCAGCTCGACAAGCTTCCGGCTTACCGGCAGTTGCAAGCGGAACTGGGTTTAAAAGCGAGCCAGATCGCCTACGTGGGCGACGACGTAGTGGACTTGCCGATCATGCGCCAGGTTGGGCTGGCGATCGCGGTGCAGGACGCCCACCCGCTGGTCAAGCAGCACGCCCACTGGGAAACCCCCGCCGCCGGGGGCCGCGGCGCCGGACGCGACGTCTGCGAACTGATCATGGAGGCCCAGGGCCGGCTGCAGCCGATGCTCGAGGGCTACCTGAACTCGGGCTGACCGGGCGGCATGGGTGCAGAGATACCAGTACCTGCTGGCGTTGCTGCTGTTGTCGCTGCTGGCCGGGTTCGGTTGGTGGCTGGGACCCGGCCGCGAGTCGGCGCCTAACCGCCAGGCGCCGCCCCACACCCCGCAGTACGTGGTCGGCGGCCTGGAGGTGCTATCCACCGGCGAGAACGGCCGGCCCGAGCACCGGCTGCGCGCCGCGAAGCTGCGGCACTATGACGACGACGGCAGCACCGAGCTGCAGGACCCGCAGCTAACGATTTACGACCCGGAGACCCCACCCTGGGAGGTGTCGTCCGAGCGCGGTTGGGTCTCGGAGGATGGGGATCTGGTACGCTTACAGGGCCAGGTCATCATTACCCGGGCCGCGAGCCCTAGCAATCGGCCGGTGCACATCCTCACCAGCGAGCTGAGGGTGGAACCGGATCGGGAATACGCCGAAACCGACCAGCAGGTGGAGATCTATAGTAACGAGGACTGGGTTCGCTCCATCGGCGCCCGAGTGTGGTTCGGCGAGGCGCTGCGCGTAAAGTTTTTATCCAATGTTCGAGGACGCTATGAGCTCAATTAAGATACGTCTGGCAACCCTGGCCCTGTGGGTCGGGCTCGCGCCGGCCGCCGCTTTCGGCCTGTCCACCGACCAGGAGCAGCCGATCCTGGTTGAGGCCGACAGCGTGGACATCGACGAAGGCAGCGGCGTCAGCGTCTACCAGGGCAAGGTCGATGTCAAACAAGGCAGCATCCACATCACCGCGGACAAGGTGACCGTGTATCAGAAAGAAAAGCGCACCGACCGGGTGCTCGCGGTGGGAGCCCCGGTACGCTTCCAGCAGAAGACCGACAAGGGCAAGGTGGTCAAGGGCAACGCCCGCCAAGTCGAATACCAAGTCACCAGCGACGAGTTGACCCTCAGCGGCGACGCGCTGCTGACTCAGGGCGAGGACCGCTTCAGCAGCGACCGTATCGTCTATGATCGGAAAAACGCCAAAGTCAAGGCCGGGGCCAGCGCCCAGGGCAGCGAGCGGGTGCGCATCACCATCAACCCGCAACAACAATGAGCCTGCTCGAGGCCGAGGGCCTGCTCAAGCGTTACGGCGGACGCCGGGTGGTCAACGGCATCTCCCTGCATATCAGCGGCGGCGAAGTGGTCGGGCTGCTCGGGCCCAACGGGGCCGGCAAGACCACGAGTTTTTATATGATCGTGGGGCTGATCGCCGCCGACGCCGGGGTGATCCGGGTCGGCGAACGCGAGATCACCGACCTGCCGATGCATGCCCGGGCGCGACTCGGGGTCGGCTACCTGCCCCAGGAGCCATCGGTATTCCGCAAGCTTAGCGTGGAGGAAAACCTGATGGCGGTGCTGGAAACCCGCAAAGACCTGGACCGCGCCCACCAACGCCAGATCTGCAGCGAGCTGCTCGAAGAACTGGGTGTAGCACGGCTGCGCAAAAGCCTGGCCATGAGTCTTTCCGGCGGCGAGCGCCGGCGCCTGGAGATCGCCCGATGCCTGGCCGCGGATCCCCGCTTCATCCTGCTCGATGAACCTTTCGCCGGCATCGACCCGCTGGCGGTAGTTGACATCAAGAAGATCATCGCCCGCCTGCGCGCCTGGGACATCGGTGTGCTGATCACCGACCACAACGTGCGCGAGACGCTTGACATCTGCGACCGCGCCTACATCGTCAACGAAGGCTCGGTGATGGCGGAAGGGGTCCCAACCCAAATCCTTGACAACCCTGAGGTCCGCTCGGTCTACCTCGGCCACCACTTCAGCATGTAGGCAAGACCGGAGCACTCCGCTTCCATGATCTTCGGCAATCGAGAGGCACCGGATGCCTTTGACCGCAGGCCGGTCTTATGGGCTAAAATAGGGCCAGGAGATGAATTACATTCAAATTATGTACCAGATCTCGTCTCATCTGCCCGCATGAAGCAATCGCTCCAGCTTCGTCTCGGCCAGCAGCTTACGATGACGCCGCAGCTGCAGCAGGCGATCCGTCTGTTGCAGCTGTCGACGCTCGACCTGCGACAGGAGATCCAGGAGGCCCTGGAATCCAACCTGATGCTGGAGACTGAAGAGGAAGGCGCACTGGCCGAGGAGGCCCGAAAACCCGCCACCAACGGCGAGGAGAAGCTGCACGACAGTGAGCGCGAACTCAATAACCGGAGCGGAGAAATGCCGGACGAACTCCCGGTGGACAGCAGCTGGGAGGACAGTTTCGACGGCTACGCAGCGGCGCCGTTCTCAGGTGCCCGCCATGACGACGGCGAGATCGACTTTCTGGCCTTCCGAAGCAGCGCGCCGACGCTGCACGAGCACCTATCTTGGCAGCTCAACCTGACCCCGTTCGGGGAAATCGACCGGGCTATCGCCACCGCGCTGATCGATGCCATCGACGAAGACGGCTACCTGCGCGCCAGCCTGGAAGAGATCGCCAGCGATCTGGAACCCCTGCCAACCGAGGCCGAAGAGGTGGAGGCGGTGCTGCACCGAATCCAGAATTTCGACCCCGCCGGCGTGGGCGCGCGAGACGTCCGCGAATGCCTGCTGCTACAGCTCGCGCAATTACCCGCGAACACGCCGTTTCTGGAACCGGCCCGGCGGCTGTGCCGGGACTATTTCGAGCTGCTGGCCAACCGCGACAAGCCGCAGATCCTGCGCCGGCTGAAGTTGGACGAGGCGCAGTTTCTGGACGTCACCAAACTGATCCGCTCGCTTGATCCGCACCCGGGCAGCCAAGTGGCGGCCGCCCAGACCCAATACGTGGTACCGGACGTGTTCGTGAGCAAACGCAACGGAGCCTGGCGGGTCGATCTCAACCCCGAAGCGACCCCGCGGCTGCGCGTCAATCACCGCTATGCGGCCCTGATCCGACGCGCCGACAACAGCCAGGACAACACCTACCTGAAGAATCACCTGCAGGAGGCCCGTTGGTTCATCAAGAGCCTGAGCAGCCGCAACGATACCTTGCTGCGGGTGGCACGCAAGATCGTCGAACTGCAGCGTGGCTTCTTCGATCACGGCCCGGAAGCGATGCGCCCGCTGGTGCTGCGCGACGTGGCCGAGGCCCTGGAACTGCACGAATCGACCATCTCCCGCGTAACCACCCAGAAATATATGTATACCCCGCGCGGCACCCTGGAGTTCAAGTACTTCTTCTCCAGCCATGTGGGCACCAGCGGAGGCGGAGAATGTTCGGCCACCGCGATCCAGGCCCTGATCAAGAAACTGATTGCCGCCGAGCTGGCGGAAAAACCGCTCAGCGACAATAAGCTTGCCAGCGTCCTTTCCGAGCAGGGCATCAAGGTGGCCCGACGGACGGTGGCGAAATACCGCGAGGCGATGGGCATTCCCCCGTCGAACGAGCGCAAGCGTCTGGTCTAGACGCGCCCATGACATTAGGAGCCAGAACCATGCGAATCAGCCTAACCGGTCACCATGTCGATATCACCGAAGCCCTGAAGAACTACGTGGACAGCAAGTTCGAGCGCCTTGAGCGGCACTTCGACAACTTCACCAACGTGCACGTAATTCTGAGCGTCGAGAAGCTGCGTCAGAAGGCGGAGGCGACCATGCACGCCAACGGCACGCGCGTTTTCGCCGATTCGGTACACGAAGACATGTACGCGGCCATCGATGGTCTGATTGACAAGCTCGACCGTCAGGTGCTCCGCCACAAGGAAAAGTTGACCAACCATCGCCCCGGCAACGGGGAGAACTGGAAGACCGTGGAATCCGGCGAGATCTGAACTCGTCCCCAGCCAACCAACCGAATCGAAGCGATTATGTTTCCCGCCAACTTTCTCGCAGTGGAGCGAATCGGCTGTCAGGTCGACGCGAGCAGCAAAAAGAAAATCCTGGAAGAACTGGGCAAGCTGTTCGAGGGCTGCGCCCCCGGGCTGACCCAGGATACCGTATTCGACCGACTGTTGGAGCGGGAGCGCCTGGGGAGCACCGGGCTGGGGAACGGCATTGCCCTGCCCCACGCCCGGATGCCCGAACTCGAGCAGGCCCATGGGGCCTTTCTCCAGCTCAGCGCAGGCGTCGACTTCGACGCCATCGACAACCAACCGGTGGACCTGGTGTTCGCCCTGCTGGTGCCGGAGGCGGCCACCCAGGAGCACCTGCAACTGCTGGCCGGGCTGGCCACCCTTTTCAGCCAGTCGACTTTCTGCGAGCGCCTGCGCCGGACAAAGGACAGGGCGACCCTGTTGCGGCTGCTGGCCAATCAGGAGCTTACTCAAGTCGGGGCATGAGCACAGGGCTGTCGACGCGCCAGCTGTTCGAGCGCCTCCAAGCCAAGCTCCAACTGGAGTGGACGGCCGGCCAGGAGGGTGGCGAGCAACCGCTGCGGGGCACCCCGGGATCCCGGGGCCAGGCCTTGGTCGGGGGGCTCAACTGGATCCACCCCAACCGCATCCAGGTAGTCGGCCCTTCGGAACTGGCCTATCTGCACAAGCTCGAATCCGCCTCCCTGGAAGATGCCCTGAGCCACCTGTTCGCCGCCCGTCCGGCGGCGATTCTGTTGTCAAACGGCATCGACGCCGACCCGCCCCTGATCGCTGCGGCCCAGCGCACCACCACTCCGGTGCTGCGCTCGCCGCTGCCGGATGCCCAACTGATCTTCGAGTTGCAGTACTTCCTCACCAACGCCCTGGCCGAGCCGGTCACCGTGCACGGCGTATTCATGGAAGTAATGGGCATGGGCGTGCTGCTCACCGGCGAGGCCGGCATCGGCAAGAGCGAACTGGCGCTGGAACTGGTCAACCGCGGGCACCGGCTGATCGCTGACGACGCCCCCAGCTTCGCCCGAATCGCTCCCGACATCCTCAACGGCAGCTGCCCCGGCCTGTTGGACGGTTTCCTGGAGGTGCGCGGCCTCGGCATCCTCAATATTCGCGCCATGTTCGGCGACAGCGCCATCAAGCTGAACAAATACCTGCGCCTGATCGTGCACCTGGAGCGGCAGGGGCGGCTGCAACTGGCGGAACTGGACCGCCTCGCCGGCAGCAACTCCAGCCGCTGGCTGCTCGGGGTGGAGATCCCGCAGATCACCCTCCCGGTCGCCCCCGGCCGCAGCTTGGCCATCCTGGTGGAAGCCGCGGTACGCAACCACCAACTCCGACGTCAAGGTTACATCGCCAGCGACGACTTCCTGCAACGCCAGCAAGAGCAGGTGGATCGGGGGTGAGGAGTCGATGACGTCCGGAGTGAAACCCCAGGTGTGAGGGGTGGGAGACACTCTCCCGCCGCCGAACCCCTGCCTCCGCGCCTTACACCCCCATCTTCCCCGGGATTCGAGCTATAATCGGCGATTGGGATCAGCGCAGGTTCCACCCTAACTAATGAAATTGGTCATCGTCACCGGCATGTCCGGGTCCGGCAAGAGCATCGCCCTGCATACCCTGGAGGACTTGGGCTTTTATTGCATCGACAATCTGCCGGTGCAGTTGCTGCTGTCTTTTGCCGAACAGCTGATCCGCGAGCGCGAGGCCACTTACGAACGCACCGCGGTCGGTATCGACGCCCGGAGCCGCTCCCGCGACCTCGGCCTGGTGCCGCCCTTGGCGCGGCGCCTGCGCGACCAGGGCATAGCCTGCGAGATTGTCTATCTCGACGCCGACCACGAGACCCTGATCAAACGCTTCAGCGAAACCCGCCGCCGCCACCCCTTGAGCGACGGTGCGCACGGCCTGGACGAGGCCCTGCGTTTGGAGCGCGAGATGATGGTCCCGCTACGCAGCTGCGCCGACCTGCAACTCGACACCAGCCACTCTAATGTCCACCAACTGCGGGATCTGATCCGCGAACGCCTGGGCGAGTCCGAGGCCGAAGAGGTGTCGCTGATGTTCCAATCCTTCGGCTTCAAGCACAGCGTGCCTCGGGACACCGATTTTGTGTTCGACGTGCGCTGTCTGCCCAACCCCTACTGGCAGGTGTCACTGCGCCCACTCACCGGGCGCGACCGTCAGGTACAGGAGTTCCTGGAGGCCGCGCCCCAGGTTCTGCGCATGCGCCAGGACCTGATCGGGCTGCTGGAGTCCTGGATCCCCAAATTCGAGGCCGACGGCCGCAGCTATCTCACCTTCTCGCTCGGCTGCACCGGCGGCCAGCACCGCTCGGTATATATGGCCGAGCAGTTGTCGCAACATTTTCGTCAGGCCGGCCGGCGCGTGCTCACGCGCCACCGGGAACTTTCACCCTAGCACCCATACCATCATGAGCATCGGCCTTCTGATAATCACCCATAACCAGATCGGTAGCCAACTGCTGGATACCGCCGTCAATATGCTCGGCTATTGCCCGCTTCTAGCCGAGAACCTAGACATTACCACCGATGCGAATCCGGACCGAATCCGGGCCAAGGCGCAGCAACTGGCCGAGGATCTGGACCAGGGTGACGGGGTGCTGGTGCTGACCGATATGTTCGGATCAACCCCCAGCAACATCGCCAACTCGCTGGGGCACGAAGGTCGCGTGGCCGTGGTTTCGGGCGTCAACCTGCCGATGCTGGTGCGGGTGCTGAATTACCCCCACCTGAGCCTTGAGGGGCTCACTGCCAGGGCCCTGAGCGGCGGCAGCGACGGCATCCTCGACTGCAGCCAGTCGCTGCCGGAACGCACCCGCGACCTGGCTTCATGATTCGCAAGCAGGTCACCATCGTCAACAAACTGGGCCTGCACGCGCGGGCGGCGGCCAAGTTGGTCACCTGCGCCAGCCGCTATCAGAGCCAGATCCTGCTTGAACGCAAAGGCCAGCGGGTCAACGGCAAGAGCATCATGGGGGTGATGATGCTGGCCGCCAGCCAGGGCACCGAGCTGACCCTGGAGCTGGAAGGTGCGGACTCCGAACAGGCGCTGGCGGCCCTGGAGGCCCTGATCGCCGAGCGCTTCGGAGAGGCCGAGTGAGCATCGCCTGCACCGGCATCGGCATCGGGGTCTCGCGCAAGATCGCCGTGGGCGAGGCCCACCTGCTGTTGCGCGGCCAGGTCGAGATCATACCCCTGGAGATCCCGCCGGAGCAGATCGAGCAGGAGGCCTCTCGCTTCCGCCAGTCAGTGCACCTGGCCGCTCAGCACCTGCGCCAAGTACGCAATCAGATCCCCGACGACACCCCGTCCGAGATCGCCGCCTTCATCGACACCCACCTGCTGATGCTCGAGGACTCGACCATCGCCGAGGGTCCCATCGACCTGATCCGCGAGCTGCACTGCTGTGCGGAGTGGGCGCTGCAGGTGCGGCGCGACGAACTGGTTCGGGTGTTCGAGGAAATGGAGGACCCTTACCTGCGCACCCGCAAGGACGATGTCGACCATGTGGTGCACCAGATCCAGAAGATCCTGATGAGCGGGCACGAGGACACCAGTGCCGAGCCGGCCTCTTTGCGGGGGAAGGTGATACTGGCTCAGGACCTGACCCCGGCCGACACCATCCTGATGCGCCATCAGGGCATCGCCGGCTTCGTCACCGAATTCGGCAGCCCGATGTCTCACACCGCGATCCTGGCCCGCAGCCTCGGCATCCCGGCAGTGGTAGGGGTGCGCCAGGCCACACACTGCCTGCGCCATGGCGAGACGGTGGTAGTGGACGGCGAGGCCGGCGTGGTGCTGGCCGACATGGATCCCGCCCGGCTCGAAGAGTTTCGCCGCCGCATCGCTGCGCAGGAACTGCAGATGCGTGCCCTCGAGGGCCTGGCGGACCAACCGGCGATCAGCCGAGACGGCGCCGAGATCGTTCTGATGGCCAATATCGAGCTGCTGGAAGACATCGCCGAGACCCGTGGCGCCGGGGCCCAGGGCGTGGGGCTGTACCGCACCGAGTTCCTTTATATGAACCGCGAGAGCGCGCCCGACGAAGAAGAGCACCTGCGCAGCTACTTGGAAGTGATACGCGGATTGGAAGGCATTCCAATCACCATCCGCACCCTCGACCTGGGGGCAGACAAACCGATTGTAGGCCCCTGCGCGGTCACCACTTCCTCGGCCTGCAACCCAGCCCTGGGGCTGCGTGCGATCCGCCTGTGCCTCAAGGAGCCGCGGTTATTCCGGACCCAGCTGCGCGCCATTCTGCGAGCCTCCGCCCACGGTCCGGTGCGCCTGATGCTGCCAATGCTCTCCAACCTGTCCGAGCTGCGCGAGGCGCTGGCTCTGATCGAGGCAACCAAACAGGAACTCCGGGGCGAGGGCATCGATTTCAACCCCACGCTGCCGGTGGGCGGCATGATTGAAGTGCCGGCAGCCGCCCTTTGTGCAGAGGCTTTCGCCCGCCGGCTCGACTTCCTGTCCATCGGCACCAACGACCTGATCCAGTACACCCTGGCCATCGACCGAATGGACGACACGGTCAATTATCTCTACGATCCGCTGCACCCGGCAGTGCTGCGCCTGATCAAGCAGACCATCGATGCCGCCGGTCAAGCCGGCACCCCGGTCAGCATGTGCGGGGAGATGGCCGGCGACCCGCGTTACACCCGGTTGCTGCTGGGCCTCGGCCTGAGCGAATTAAGCATGCAACCGGGGTCCCTACCGGAAATCAAGCAGGTGGTGCGTAACAGCGACCGCAAAGCCCTGCAGCACCGGGTAACCGAGTTGATGGGGCACATCGACGAGTTGGATGCGGAACAGCTGCTGGCCGAACTCAACCAGGATTGAACCGAAGGCGAAGAATCCGGGCCAGGCCCGACCCGGCGCCGGCCGCCAGCAGCCCGGCAGCAATGCCGAAGACATCGGACCGGAGGTCTTCGAGCCCGGCGCCGCGGGCTGCGGTAAAATGTTGCAACTGTTCGCTGGCCAGCGCCAAAACCAACAGGTACAGCGTTGTGCGCCACAGCGGCGTCCCCGGGTAGAGGATACGCACGACCAAAGCCAGCAGGGCGAACAGCAGGCCATGACCCAATTTGTCCGCAGCCAACCAGGAGGACTCCGGACATTGGCCCTTTTCGGCGCATTGGCGTGGCGTCGGCCAAAGGGTCCGACTCGACCAAATGCAAAGTCCGGTCCCGCAGTTCCGCAACCAGATTCAACCCCAGTTGGGGAATCGAGCCCGTCGTCCCCCTCGGCAGCGTGAGCATGAGCAAGATTGCCCCCGCAAGCAGCACCACGATGAGGCCATGCCAGGGCCGCGCGCTCCCTCGCAGCTGCAACACCGCAGCCATCAAGCCGGCGAACACCCAGCTCGCGAGGCTCAGCCGGCCCAGCCACAGGGACTTTGGGTTGACCCGCGCTTGGCGCACCGAGAGCGCGCGCACCAGAAATTCACCCTCGGCATGACTCATGGCCACCACCAAGCTTACGCTGTGCGCTTGCTCCGCCAAGGTCCGCGCCACTACCCGGTGCTGCCAGGGCTGATCCCCCCGTAGGGCTACTGCCGGCCCCAAACCGGTCGGCAATAAATTGCCGGCGGCGTCGCGCTGAATCAGATTGATGCGAGCCAGTTCCCAGGGCATGGCGCCCGGAATGACGCCGCGCGAGGAAACCTGTGCCGATATCAGCAGCCGACTGCCCGGCTTCACCGCCAGTTCCTGCACAAGAGCAAGCCTGCCCCGATCGAGGTTGCGCAGCCGCACCCCGCCCTCGATCACCGTCCCACCCCGCTGCAGGGCGTTTCCGGTCCAGCCCTCGGCGGCATTGACGAATTGGGGGTTGCGCAGCAGCTCCGGGCCCGAAGGGCTGTAGCGAAGTGGTGGGTAAAAGCTCCCTTCGGTAAGCAGTCCAAGCAGCAGAACCAGCCCCAGCAGCCACCGCACCCCGGGCCGCATTGCGGGCACCGTTGGGGAAGCAGGCTGCGCCAGCTCAGGCGCCGCTATGCCGCCCCGGCCAGGGTCATGCCCTCGACCAGCCAGGAGCCGGTATGGGTGCTGCCGCGACGATCGACGTCGCTGCCCACTGCCCGCAGTTGTTCGAACATGCGGCCGAGGTTGCCGGCGACCGTGATCTCCTCCACCGGGAAGGCGATGGCCCCGTTTTCCACCCAAAAGCCGCTGGCGCCGCGAGAGTAGTCGCCGGTGACCAGGTTCACGCCGTGGCCCATCATTTCGGTCACCAGGAGGCCGCTGCCCATCTCCCGCAGCAGGCCGGTCTGGTCCAGGGGACCGGAATCGATACGCAGATTGCGCACCCCGCCCGCATTCCCGGTGGTCTGCATACCCAGTTTGCAGGCCGAGTAACTGTCCAACACATAGCTGCGCAACACCCCATCGCTCACCAGGTCGCGGGCCCGGGTGGCCACCCCTTCGGCGTCGAAGGCCGCGCTGGACAGGCCCCGGGGCAGCAACGGGTCCTCGTGGATGTGCACGAACTCGGGGAAGATAGGATCCCCCAGCCGCTCGAGCAGGAAAGAGGCGCCGCGGTACAGACTGGCGCCGCGCACCGCCCCCACCAAGCTGCGCAACAAGCCGACCGCAGTATCGGCGGCGAACAGCACCGGGCACTGGCGGGTGGCGATGCTGCGCGACCCCAGCCGGCGCAGGGTACGCTCGGCGGCGGTGCGCCCGACCTTGGCCCCGTCTTCGAGCGCTTCGGGGGCACGGGCCTGGGTGTACCAGTAGTCGCGCTGCATGGAATCGTCCTGCTTGGCCACTACCGAGCAGCTGAGACTGTGGCGCGAGCCGGGATAACCGCCGATGAAGCCGTGGCTGTTGCCGTAAACCTGCAACCCACCATAGGTACTGAGTCCGGCCCCTTCGGAGTTTACGATCCGCGGGTCCAGTTCCAGGGCCGCCGCCTCACAGGCCAGGGCCAAGTCCACCGCCTCCTCCACCGCCAGTTCCCAGGGGTGGTAGAGGTCCAGATCCGGCACATCGCGGGCCATAAGTTCCGCGTCGGCCAGACCGGCGCAGGGGTCTTCCTGGGTGTAGCGGGCGATATTGCAGGCCGCTCGCACCGTTTCGTGCACCGCGTTCGGGCTTAGGTCGGAACTACTGGCGGAGCCCTTGCGGCGTCCGAAATAGACCGTCACCCCAAGGCCGTTGTCGCGGGTGTGCTCGATCGTCTCGACGCTGCCCATGCGGACGTTCACGGCCAGGCCTGCGTCGCTGCTGACCGCTGCCTCCGCGGCGCTGGCGCCTTGGCGCTTGGCCTCTGCAAGAAGATCGGCCACCAGTTGTTCGAGGCGGGCCTGGCGAGCCGCCTGATCGGTCGCCGAATCCAAGACTAATTGCGTCATATTCAACCTATTCGAGAACGTGGCGCGGCTCAGGCGCTGGTGCCGCCGACGGTCAACTCGTCCACCCGTAAAGTCGGCTGGCCCACCCCCACGGGAACGCTCTGGCCCTCCTTGCCGCAGGTGCCGATGCCGTCGTCGAGCTTGAGGTCGTTGCCAACCATGCCGACCCGGGTCAGCACGTCCGGGCCGTTGCCGATCAAGGTGGCGCCCTTGACCGGCCGGCCGACCTTGCCGTTTTCGATCAGATACGCCTCGCTGGCGGAAAACACGAACTTTCCGGAAGTAATGTCCACCTGGCCGCCGCCGAAGTTCACCGCGTAAAGCCCCTTATCCACCGAAGCGATGATCTCTTGCGGATCATGCTTTCCCGCCAGCATATAGGTGTTGGTCATGCGCGGCATCGGCAGGTGAGCATAGGACTCGCGGCGCCCGTTGCCGGTGGAAGCGACCCCCATCAGGCGCGCGTTCAGTCGATCCTGCATATAGCCCTTGAGGATGCCGTCCTCGATCAGCACCGAATTCTGGCCCGCCACACCCTCGTCGTCTATGCTCAAAGAACCGCGACGTCCAGGCAGGGTGCCGTCGTCAACGACGGTGCAGCCGCGAGCGGCCACCCGCTCGCCGATGCGCCCGGCAAACGCCGAAGTCCCCTTGCGATTGAAATCCCCCTCCAGGCCGTGGCCGATGGCCTCGTGCAGCAACACCCCGGGCCAGCCGGGCCCGAGCACCACGGTCATGGCGCCGGCCGGGGCCTCGACCGCCTCAAGATTGACCAGGGCCTGGCGCACCGCCTCGCGCGCATAGCCCAAAGCCCGATCACCGTCGCGGAAAAACTGTAGGTCTGCGCGCGCTCCGCCGCCCGCACTGCCCTGCTCGCGCCGCCCTGCCTGCTCGGCGATCACGTTCACATTCAGGCGCACCAGAGGCCTCACGTCGCCGCTCAGACTGCCGTCAGCGGCGGCGATCAGTACCAGGTCGTGGGCGGCCACCAGGCTGACGATAACCTGCTTGACCCGCGGGTCCTGACGCCGAGCCTCGGCATCCACTCGTCTCAGCAGCTCCACCTTGTCCTGCTCCGGCAGGCTGGCCACCGGGTCCAGGGCCGGGTATAGCTGGCCGACCGGACGCATGCCGTGCACCCGCACCTGGGCCTCTCCGGCGCCGCGGCTGATGGCACGCGCGGTGCGCGCCGCCTGCAGCAGAATCGGCAACTGGATGTCATCGGAGTAGGCAAAGCCGGTTTTGTCGCCGCTGACGGCACGAATGCCGGCCCCGCGCTCGATATTATGCGAGCCCTCCTTGAGGATGCCGTCTTCCAGCATCCAAGACTCCAGGCGACTACTCTGAAAATAGACGTCGGCGGCATCGATGGCCGGGCCCGTCAATTGGCCTAGCAGGCGGTCCAGGTCGGCCTCGATCAGGCCGACCGGCTCGAGAATTGCGGAACGAGCGATATCCAGGGGGTTATTCATGGAGTCCCTGCTGGGTGGTGGGATCCTAGGCTACGCCGGCAGACGTGAAGCCGCTGTGGAACGACGGAATCGAATCAATGCTGGGTAAGGTTGCGCCCGCTCACCCGCATTTCAAGCGACGGTGGTCGATGGTGGGAAAAGTGCGGCGGATGGTGTCCAGGCACTGCTGCTTGAGCGTCGCGCACACGAAACCGGTTCCGCGGGCGGCCTCGGCAAGCACCGAGCCCCAGGGGTCGACGATCATGCTGTGGCCATGGGTTTCGCGACCGCTGACATGGTAGCCGCCCTGAGCCGCCGCCACCACGTAGCAGAGGTTCTCAATGGCGCGGGCACGAACCAGCGTCTCCCAGTGGGCCTTGCCGGTTACCGCAGTGAAAGCCGAGGGCACCGCCAGCACCTCCATCCCTTGGTCCAACATGCTGCGGAACAACTCGGGAAAACGCAAATCGTAGCACACCGCCACCCCCAGGCGACCGACCGGGCTGTCCAGTACCACCGGCTTTCCTCCCGCCTCGATGGTGGCGGACTCGGTATAGCGCTCATCGGACTGCAGCAATTGGACGTCAAAGAGATGGATCTTATCGTAGCGGGCCATCCGCCGGCCCTGATCGTCGAACACCAGGCAGGCGGCGCGCAACTTGCTGGCGTCGCGGGCCAACAGGGGAATGGTGCCACCCACCAGCCAGATGCCGTAGCGGCGGGCCACTTGGCGCAGAAAGTCCTGCAACGGCCCGTCTTCCGGTCCCTCGCGCAGGGTCAACAGGTCCTGGTCCCGTTTACCCATGAAAGCGAAGTTCTCCGGCAGCACCACCAGTTCGGCGCCGTCGTCCGCAGCCTCGCTGATTAGCCGCTCTGCCTCCAGCAGGTTGGCCCCCACGTTGGGGCCAGATGCCATCTGGATCGCAGCCACCCGGTTGCTCTTGCTGTTCATCAGCCTTGACTCTGGTTCGGCGCTGCCCGCTCGGACCGGCGCCGCCTATGCTGTGGTCGGTGAATCGGCCAGAGCCCTCTCATGGACTGGCTCCGAGCACTGAAGGATAGCATCAAATTGGAGCCGCGAGCCAGACGAGGAGGGGCGAAAGCGCTGAAAACCCCGATCACCGGCCTTGCCAGACAAGACGTCCGCATGCCGCTTCTCCGGCCCGGGGGAAACCAGACGCCTACTCTTGTTCGATCAGCCCGAGGCCGTCACCGCCGGAGCGCCGGCTGCGGGCTTGGATGCGGGTGATCTCGGGGTCGTCCCAGGGGCCACGGACCTGATACTGATAGCTGGCCATCGCTTCCAGCCGTTTGCCCACCAGTTGCTGGGCGAGCAGGACCGCGGCGCCGACGCCGGGCCCGCCGGCAAGCGCCGCGGCGACCGGGATGGTAGAGCTGACCCTCGGGGTTACCGTGACGTACTGGTCGTAGCGGCGCTCGGACAGGTCGGTGCGGCCCATGATGTCGATGCGGGCCGCCGGGCCCTCGAGGGAGGAGTCGGATGTGTAGGCGCTACCGCCGTCGAGCAGGAAGGCCCCCCGAATGTTGTCGAAGGCGAAGCCTTCGCGGAAGGTGTCACTGAAGTCCAGGGCCAAACGCCGTCGCAGCGCGCTCAGACTGAAAAGCCCGAGCACCCGCCCGAGCCCTGGATCCACGTCCAGAAAGCGGCCCGCGCCGATATGGAAATCGAAGCGCCCGCGCAGGGCAACCAGCGAGGACGGCAAGGGGCCGCCGGGCCACTCCAGGCTAGCCTCCACCTCGGCCGCGCCCTGCTCCATCACGCTGTTTACCTCGAAAGTGCGCAGCAGCTCACCCACGTCCGGGCTGCGCGCTTCAAGCTCAAGCCCCGTGCCCGGCCCCTCAGGGCCGACCGCCCAGGTGCCGCTGGCGTCCACTTGAAGGCGCGGACCGCGCAGCTCCAGATGCTCCAGTTCCAGCCCCGCCGGGCGTTTGCTGCTGAGTAACCGTAAACTGCCCACAGGCTCGGAATTGTAAGACAGCTGCTCCAGATTGAGTTCCAGAGCCGGCATCGCACGCGGGTCCAGCGGCGGGCCGGGCTGTGCCTCCCCCTCGGGACGGTCCGACGCGGTCAGGGGCAGATCCAGCCGTTTGAGATTGAGCGTCAAGGGTCCCGCGCCTTCACCAACGGGGAGGTAGAAATCGCCGTCCAGGCGGGACGAGTTAATCCGGCCCAGCCAGGCAGCATTGCCCGCGCGCAGGGCCAGCCGGGTGTCGGCGAAGCGGTAGCCGCGCGTATCCAGGGTTTCTACCTCCAGATCCGCGCCCTGGAGCAATTCCGCTCCGTCTTGACCCGAGCCGGTGCCGACATCGCGCGCCTGCAGCCAATTGATCCAAGGATCAAGGGCCAGGTAATCGAGCCGGCCCTCCAGGTGCAGGCCGGGGCTCGCCCTCAGCTCGGCGCTTCCGCCGCCGAACAGCACCTGGCAGCGTTCCATTGCAGAGCCGCCCTCCGGCAAGCGCTCGAGCACCAGAGCCATGTCGACCAACTCTCCGTAACGCAGATCCAGGCGGGTCAGGGGCTCGCCGGACAGCTCAGTGGCGAGGCGCAATGTCAGGCTCTCTTCGGCTCCCTTGCCCAGGGGGGCGGGCAGATCCACGCTCATGCCGATCAGATCCGAGCGCAATTGCAGGCGGCGCGTCGGCAGACTGCCGTCGACATTGTCCGGAACGTCCAGCTGCAACCGCCAGTCGGAACTGCCCGCAAGATGCTCCAGGCCAATGTCCGGATAGCGCGCGGCCAGGGTCCGGGCCGCCAAGCGTCCCCGGGCTACCACTTGATGCCCGGCGTCGATCCGCCCCACGTCGATGCGCACCTCGGTATCCAACGCCTGGGCCGAGATGCCTTTGGCGCTGAGACCATCGAGGCTGAAATGCAGTGTCCCGTCGAGCCGACTGAGCAAGAGGTCGGCATCAAGAAGTTCCAAGGCCGCCGCGCCATCCCAGATCAAGTCGCCCTCGACCCGCGTCGGCCGGGCCCCGGGCCGCAAGGGCACTTCGAATCCCAGTTCCAGGCGGCTCTCGCCGCGCCCCCGCAGCAACCTGGCGAGAGCGCCGAAGCGCGCTTCGAGCGGCGTCTCCCGGAGCACCCGCAGTTGGTCCTCGAACGGCCCCCGAAGACGCCCGCTGACTTGCATCGGAGCGGTGGGCTTGAGGCTGGCAAAGCGCACCTCGGCCTGCTCGATGCGGTTGCCGAGGATCCAGCCATCTCCGACCTCGATCTCCAGAGTGTTGTCGACAAAGCGCAGTTCCGCATTGGCGCCCTCGATGCGGGGCCAGTCGTCCAGGTACTCGAGCACGGCTTCTTCCAACCCGAACCAGGCCTCGAACCGGCCCTCGCCGCCTTCGAAGGGGAATGCCTCTAGCGGCCCCCGGAACAGGGCGGTGCCGGCGGGCACCCGGGCGCTCACTACGGCCCGCTCCAGCCACCTCACGAGGCGCGGATTCATGATCCCCACCGGCAGATAGCGTTCGACTGCCGCCTCGTCGGCGTTGCGGAATTCCACCTGCAGGTCCAGCAGCGGCGAGGTCCCGTCCGCGGGCCGCTCCCAGCGCAGACGACTCCAGGTTTCGAGGTCAGGGTTGCTGGCCTGGATGCGCTCGGCGCTCAGCGCCAGCCCACCGGCGCCCCGCTTCCAACCCAGGCGGCCGGCCAGCTCCTGTAACGGCAACGGGTCGCGGAACAACCACGGCAGAGCGAGCTCCATGTCGCGACTGTCGAGATCCAGGCGCCCCGCCTGAGGGCCGGCGGCGAAACCGAACGTCAGTCCACTCACCCCTGGAACCCGCTTCCAGGGGCGGCTGGACAAGCCCGTGACCGCGCCCCGTGCCTGCCACCGCGGCATCTCGGCGTTCGGGTAAAACCGCAGCTGCAGCCCATGCAGTTCGCCCCGGGGGACTGCACCAACCAAGGCCGCGTGGATTTCCGCCGGCAGGGGCGCCAGTGCCAGGGCGGTGGCGAGGTCGCCGATGGGCAGCCGGTCGGCACCGAGGCTCAGGCGGGGGCCCTCGGGCGCCGCATCAGCGAAGTCGATCGCAAGCCGACTGCCGGGCCAGCGCGCGGCCCCCTGGTGCAGCCGCAGCCGAGTCAGGTCGACACGCCAGCCATGCCGCTGGCGCCGCCAGTCGAGGCCGGTGTCCAACCGGTCCAGCGACCAACGGAGCTGGGGCTCATCGCTGGCCGCCAGGACCAGATCGGCAAGTCCCAGGCTGCCGTCCAGGCGCCGCAGCCGGAAGCCCTCGAGCTGGCCCCAGATTTCCAGCTCCAGCGAACCCGCCTCGGCCCGGTAGGCGCCGAGAGGGAGCATGCGGGCCAGCGCCGACAGCGGCAGCTTTTTGGCCTTTAGGTAGAACTCGGCGTTAAAGCCTGCGGCCGCATCCAGGCGCCCCTGCAGATCGGCGGAAAAGCGCAGCCAGGCCCCGGGGCGGCCGCCGACTTGGGCCCGGCCTTCGAGCTGGTGGCGCGCGCCGTCGTTTCGGATCGCCAAATCCAGATCCTCCAGCGGCACCCCCGGACCCGGACCGAGCTCCAGCAGCAGTTCGCTATCGCGCAGGCGCAGTCGGCCGTCGCGCAGCAGCGGCTGTATCAGATCCAGGGGCTCGTGATCGCTGACATGCAGGCCGCGCAGGCCGAGTCTGCCGTCGGGCCGGCGCCACAGCGCGAGGCGAGCGCCGGAGAGTTCGATCTCACCGAAATGCAGCGCCCCGCCCAGCAGAGAATCGAGCGGCGCGAACTCCGCCCGAAGGGTGTGAAAAGCGAGCTGCGGTAGCCGAGTCGCAGGGTCCAACAGCCGCACCTGCTGCAGTTCCAGCTCCGGTGTGAGACCGCGCATTCGCGCCCGCAGGCCACCAATCTCCACCGGCACACCGAAGAACTCGGCCGCCAAAGCCTCGGCCTCGGGCCGAAACTCCTTTACCCAGGGCAACCCCAGGCGCGCGATTCCGACACCGATGCCGAGCAGGATCAGCACCAGGATCGAGACCGCCCAGAGCTTGGCGGCGGCAGAACGGAACAGGTGGATCATCCGGCCTCAGATCAGCACCACGTCGTAATTTTCCTGGGTATACAGGGCCTCGGCCTGGAGCCGGATCGGCTTGCCGATGAACTCCTCCAACTCCGCCATGTTGTCGGACTCTTCGCCCAGCAGCCGATCCACCACATCCTGGGACGCCAGCACCAGCAGAGATTCGACGTCGAACTGGCGGATTTCGCGCAGAATCTCGCGAAAAATCTCGTAGCAGGTGGACTCCGCGGTCTTCAGCGAACCCCGGCCGCTGCAGCAGGGGCAGGGCTCGCACAACACGTGCTCCAGAGATTCGCGGGTACGTTTGCGGGTCATCTCCACCAGCCCCAGGGCCGAGACCTCGGTGATGTGGGTCTTGGCGTGGTCCCGGGCCAGGCATTTCTCCAGCGCCCGCAGCACCTGGCGCTTGTGTTCTTCCTCGCTCATGTCGATGAAGTCGATGATGATGATGCCGCCCAGGTTACGCAGCCGCAGCTGGCGGCAGATTGCCTGCGCCGCTTCCAAATTGGTCTTGAAGATGGTCTCTTCCAGGTTACGGTGGCCGACGAAGGCCCCGGTATTCACATCGATGGTGGTCATCGCCTCGGTCTGATCGATCACCAGGTGGCCGCCGGATTTAAGCTGCACCTTGCGCTCCAGGGCCTTCTGGATCTCATCTTCCACGCCGTAGAGGTCGAAAATCGGGCGCTCCCCCGGGTAGTATTCGATGCCGGCGGGCATATCGGGAATAAACTGCTCGACGAACTGCCTGGCCCGCTGCCAGGTCTCCTGGGAATCGACCCGTACCTTCTCCACATCCGGCCCCACCAGATCGCGCAGGGCGCGCAGCGCCAGCGGCAGGTCGGCGTGTATCAGTTGGCCCGGGGGCGCCTCCTTGTAGCGGGCTTGTATCGACTGCCAGAGCCGTGCCAGAAAGCCCATGTCCGCCTCCAGGGCCTCGCGGGAGACCCCATCGGCGGCAGTGCGGGCGATATAGCCGCCGGGGGGCTCCACGTCGCCCAGGAACTGACCCAGGATTTCGCGCAGGCGCTTGCGTTCCGCCTCGTCCTCGATCTTCTGGGAAATGCCCGCATTGCCCATGGTGGGGAGAAACACCAGGTAGCGGGACGGAATCGAGACCTGGGTGGTGAGCCGAGCGCCCTTGGTGCCCAGGGGATCCTTGACCACCTGCACCACCAGTTCGTCGCCCTCGCGCACCAGCTCGGTGATGTTTTCGGCCCGATTGTCGTTGCCGTTGCCGGGGCCCTGGATTCCCGAGGCGTGCAGAAACGCCGCCCGCTCCAAGCCAATGTCCACGAACGCGGCCTGCATCCCCGGCAGCACTCGGCACACCCGGCCCTTGTAGATATTGCCCACCAAGCCGCGGCTGCTGGCGCGCTCGATGATCACCTCCTGAACCACACCGTTCTCGATCACCGCGACCCGGGTCTCTGGGGGTGTGACGTTAATCAGGATCTCTTCGGTCATTTAGTCTCGCCCATCCCCAGGATTGGACCCCGCCGCCGGCAGGGCGATACCGCATTCGCGCAGCAGCTCGGCAGTCTCGAACAGGGGCAGGCCCATGACACCGGAATAGCTGCCCTGCAGATCGGCCACGAAAACCGCCCCCAGCCCCTGGATGGCGTAGCCTCCCGCCTTGTCCGTCGGCTCGCCGCTGGCCCAATAGGCAGCCGCCTCGGTGCGTTCGATGCCCCGGAATCGCACCCGACTCACATTCAGCCGCGTATGCAGCTCACCCGTCCACAGGGCGACTCCCGTATACACCTGATGCTCACGTGCCGCGAGTTGGAGCAACATTGCCATCGCGTCGGCCCGGTCCCGAGGTTTGCCCAGAATGCGCCCGTCCATCACCACCGCCGTGTCGGCCCCAAGCACCGGCAGCCCAGCGGCCTCGGGCGCAGCCGACCCGGCCCTCGCCTTGGCCTCGGCCAGGCGCACCACGAAGGCGCCAGGGCGCTCCCCTGGCAGCGGCGTCTCGTCCACCGACGCCGCCAGCAGCACCGGCTCCAGGCCGATCTGGCGCAGCAGCTCGCGCCGGCGCGGCGATTGGGAAGCGAGACCGATTGCCTTGTCATTCATATCCTAGCCACGATGGTAAGGATGGTTACGCAAGATGCTCCAGGCCCGGTAAAGCTGTTCGGCCACCATTACCCGAACCAGCGGATGGGGCAAGGTCAGGGTCGACAGCGACCAGCGTCCATCTGCCCGTTCCAGGCAGTTCGGCGCCAATCCATCCGGTCCGCCCACCAGCAGCGCGAGATCACGGCCAGAGGCCATCCAGTCGTCGAGTTGAACCGCCAGCTGCTCGGTGCTCCAAGCGCGTCCGCCCAGATCCAGAGCCAGCACCAGGCAATCCCGCGGCACTGCCGTCAACATGCGCTCGCCCTCGTCGTGCACTGCTCGTTGCAGGTCCATCCCCTTACCGCGCTTGCCCAGGGGAATCTCGCGCAGGCGCAGGGCACATTCCGCGGGCAGGCGCTTCGCGTACTCCCGGTAGCCGGACTCCACCCAGCCCGGCATGCGGGTCCCGACACAGATAAAGTGGATCAGCATCGCCGGCATTCTACGCCAGCGCCGCTGGTCCTGCACCGCCCGCGGTAGCGGGCCCGCCCTGCAGCTACCGGCTGAACCCACCGCAGACCGGGCCCGAGGATGCCGACGCCCGAAAGCTGCGCACAGTCGTAGATCAGGACCACGCCCCGATCCGGCAGTTCCCGCTCTGCCGACAGCTCGGTGCCAGCCAACCGAACGTCCTCCAACTCCGGGGCCGCCAGCGGCGATCGACGACTACCTCACCCCAGGTGCTCGCCGCCAGGCGGCCCGGCTGCATTGATCGGCTCCCCCGACAGCATCGGAGCGGCCTCCAGGTCGCCCGCATCCATCAGTTCGGCGATGCGCTGAAGCGAGGACAGCAGCATGGTCTGCTCCCAATCGGGGAGCGCGCCGAAGCGCCGCACGAAACGCTCCTGCAGCAGCGGCGGCGAGGTCTCCGCGAGGGCTCGCCCTGTCTCGGTGACTTCCACCACCACCCGCCGCCGATCCACGAGTGAGCGGGAGCGCCGAATCAGCCCCCGTTGCTCTAGGCGGTTCAGAATGTCGGTCAAGGTCGCCTGGCTGAGGCTGAGCCGCCGGGCCAGTTCACCCGCGGCCAGGCCACCGCCCAGGCATTCCCTGAGCACAAGGGCCTGGGGCCCGGTGATGCCATAGTCCTGCGCCAACTGGCGAGAATGCAGATCGACTGCCCGCATCACTCGCCGCAAAGACCGCAACATCTGGTCCGAAAGATCGTGGTTGGAATTCATACAGAGGCCGCTCACTGAATCGGTTTGAGATAGTTTGGACTCGAATGGTTTTCGCCGCCAGCACCACGGGCCATTCTCCTGACCCGGCCCATTTCAAGGCCCTGCATTGGCTGTCCTGCTCGCTATGTCGTTTGAGTCAGCCGCCAATTTTGTTTAGAATTCTAACTTTATGGCCACCAATTCCCCGTGCCGATGAGGGGTTGCCAGGCAGACTCAACAGCGCCCACCGACGGCCCGCCCGAAGCCTTTTCGGGCGCCGACACAGCTGGCCTGCGGACGCTGCTGGCGCGCTTCCTTTCCGCCCCTCTCAGCCCGGTCAAAGCCTTCCCCTGCCCCGGCGAGCACCTTCGCCGTCCCATCAGCCACCAGCGATAACCGAGAATATGTGCGGAATCTGCGGCGAGATTCGATTCGACGACCAATCCCCTTCAACCGAAGCGGTGGCGCGCATGCGCGCAGTGATGGTGCCGCGCGGGCCCGACGGCGCCGGACTTTTTCATAGCGGGGCCATCGCTACCGGCCACCGGCGTCTCAAGATCATCGACCTGAGCGAGCACGCCCAGCAGCCGATGCTGGACCCGGAACTGGGCCTCGGCATCGTCTTCAACGGCTGCATCTACAACTACCGGGAGCTGCGAAAGAAGCTCCAGGACCAAGGCTACCGCTTCTTCTCCCACGGCGATACCGAGGTTATCCTCAAGGCCTATCACGCCTGGGGCGAGGACTGCGTGCAGCAGTTTCACGGCATGTTCGCCTTCTGTATCTGGGAGCGCGACAGCGGTCGAGTATTGTTGGGGCGCGACCGGCTCGGGATCAAACCGCTCTACACCGCAGCCATTCCCGGCGGGCTGCGCTTTGCCTCCAGCCTGCCGGCGCTGCTGGCGGCCGGAGGCATCGACACCGACATCGACCCGGTGGCCCTGCACCACTATATGCACTTCCATGCCGTGGTGCCTGCCCCCTACACCATCGTCAAGGGGGTGCGCAAGCTGCCGCCGGCCACCTTGCGCCGCGTCGAGCCGGACGGCCGCCAGCAGGACCGGCGTTACTGGGCAGCCAGCTATCGAGCCCCGCGATGACGAGCGCGACCTTGACTTCGGCGATTGGCAAGAGCGCACCCTGGCCGCCCTGCGCACCGCCGTGGAACGTCGCCTGGTAGCGGATGTGCCGGTCGGGGTGCTGCTCTCCGGGGGCCTGGACTCGAGTCTGATCGTCGGCCTGCTGGCAGAACAGGGCCAGTCCGGGCTCGAACACCTTCTCCGTCGGCTTCGAGGCCGCCGGCGGCGAGCAAGGGCGACGAGTTCAAATATTCGGACATCATCGCCGAACACTTCGCCACCGAGCATCACCAGATTTTCGTCGATTCCGCCCGCCTGCTGCCGTCCCTGGACCACTGCGTTCGGGCCATGAGCGAGCCCATGGTGAGCCACGACGTCATCGGCTTCTACCTGCTCTCGCGAGGAGGTCTCCAAGCACGTCAAGGTGGTCCAGAGCGGCCAGGGGGCAGACGAGGTATTCGCCGGTTACCACTGGTACCCGCCCCTGCTCGACAGCACGCAGCCCCTGGAAGACTATGCCCGGGTGTTCTTCGACCGCGACCACGGCCGATTACGCCGGCTGCGTGCACCCGCGCTTCGTCGGCGACGACCACAGCCGCGATTTCGTGCGCGCCCATTTCGCCCAACCTGGGGCCGAGCGCGCGGTGGACAAGGCGCTGCGCCTGGACACCAACATCATGCTGGTGGACGACCCGGTGAAACGGGTCGACAACATGACCATGGCCTGGGGCCTGGAGGCTCGGGTGCCGTTTCTCGACCACGAACTGGTGGAACTGGCGGCGCGCATCCCGGCCGAGCACAAGGTCGGGGGCGGCGGCAAGTACGTGCTCAAGGAAGCGGCGCGCAAGGTGATCCCGGCCGCCGTCATCGACCGCCCCAAGGGCTATTTCCCGGTGCCTGCCCTGAAATACATCCAGGGCGAGTACCTGGATTTCGTGCGCGCCATTCTGGAGCGCCCGGCGGCGCGCGAGCGCGGGCTGTTCCAACCCGAGTACGTGCAGCGACTGCTGGCAGCTCCGAGCGACCATATCACCCCGCTGCGCGGTTCCAAGCTCTGGCAGCTGACCCTGCTGGAGTACTGGCTGCAATCCCACGGGCTTTGAGCCCGGAGGAGCTTCCGATGCCCGACAAGATCAGAGTCCGCCACCGCCTCGAACGAAGTCGTTACGCCAGCGGCCGTCCCTTCGAGCCGCAGGGAAATGCCTCGAAACTGCGCGAGAACGTCGCCGTGGACTGCGGGTGGGGCCGGCTGCTGTTCGGCCAAACCTTCGCCGATCTGCGGCACCTGGCCGACTGCCTGCGCGAGGAGCGACCGGGCAAGCGGGACATCGCCCTGTACCTCGATGACCCCCATGTAATCCTGTCGCTCGCTCCGCAGGAGCTGTTCCTCGATCCCTCCCACACCTTCCGCCTGTGGCTGGAGCGCTATCAGCCGGGACGCCGGCCGGTGGGCTTCAGCGTACGGCTTCTCAACCGGCGCGAGGACGGCGCCGCCATTCACGACCTCTACCTACGTCGCCACATGGTGCCGCCGGAACCGGAATTCGTGTGGGACCAGAGGGCCTCCCGGGTACTGACCTACCTGGTGGCGGAGGACAAAGCGGACGGCCGCATCCTCGGCGCGGTGACGGGGATCGATCATCACGAGGCCTTCAACGATCCCCAGAACGGCTGCAGCCTGTGGGCGCTGGCGGTGGATCCGGAGGCCCAGTATCCGGGCATCGGCGAGTCTCTGCTGCGCCAGCTGATCGAGCACTACCAGGCCCGCGGCCGCGCCTTTCTGGACCTGTCGGTGATGCACGACAACCGCCAGGCCATAGGCCTCTACCGCAAGCTCGGCTTCGAACGGGTGCAGGTATTCG
Source organism: uncultured Gammaproteobacteria bacterium (assembly GCA_963753615.1). Taxonomy (GTDB): domain Bacteria; phylum Pseudomonadota; class Gammaproteobacteria; order Chromatiales; family Chromatiaceae; genus CAVWCW01. The sequence continues at coordinate 374,677 of CAVWCW010000002.1, read as the reverse complement.
CGCTGAAGAACAAAAACGCCTACAACGAGCCCCTGTTTGTTGGCAAGGCGCCCGAGCAGCAGCTCAACCCCTACGCCGGCATCATTATCAAAGAGGCGCGCCGACGCGGCATCGGGGTCGAGGTGCTGGACCCGGAGGCGGCCTATTTCGCGCTTACCTTCGGCGGTCGCTCGGTGGTATGCCGGGAGTCCCTGAGCGAGCTTACCAGCGCCGTGGCTATGAGCCGCTGCGACGACAAGGTCGTGACGCACCGGGTGCTGGCGGCGGTCGGGCTGCGAGTGCCGGCCCAGACCCAGGTGAATTCCGAGGCCGAAGCCCTGGCCTTCCTCGAGCGCCATGGGGCGCTGGTGGTTAAACCCGCCCGCGGCGAGCAGGGCGAGGGCATCAGCGTCGATATCCGCCAGGCGGACGACCTGGGCAGCGCCCTGGAACGGGCGCGCCAGGTGTCCGAGCGGGTGCTGCTGGAGGAATATGTCGCCGGCGACGACCTGCGCGTCGTCGTCATCGACTTCGAAGCCGTGGCGGCAGCGATCCGCCGCCCGCCGGTGATCGTCGGCAGCGGCAAGCACTCGGTGGCCGAACTGATCGACAAACTGAGCCGGCGCCGCGCCGCCGCCACCGGCGGCGAGAGCCGTATACCCATGGACGGCGAGACCGAGCGCTGCGTCAGCGAGGCCGGCTACGAGATGCACAGCATCCTGCCGAAAGGGGTCAAGCTGCGGGTGCGCAAAACCGCCAATCTGCATACCGGCGGCACCCTGCACGACGTCACCACAGCCTTGCACCCGGAGCTCAAACGCGCCGCCGAGACGGCGGCCCGGGCCTTGGACATCCCGGTCACCGGGTTGGACCTGATCGTGCCTGCCGCCGACCAGCCGGAATACGTTATCATCGAGGCCAACGAGCGCCCCGGGCTGGCCAATCACGAGCCCCAGCCCACCGCCGAGCGCTTTATCGACCTGCTGTTCCCCCAGACCGCCGCGCGGGAGGCCTGAACTTGAAGCCGTTGCCGATCGACCAGACCTATGTTCTGAACCAACTGCTGCGCCTGCTTCGCACCCCGAGCCCCAGCGGCTACACCGACCGCGCGGTGCACCTGGTGTGCGACGAGCTGGACCGCTTGGAGGTGCCCTACGAGATCACCCGCCGGGGCGCCATCCGCGCCAACCTGGCGGGCGAGGTGGACTCGCCCGACCGGGCCATTGTGGCCCATATCGACACCCTGGGGGCGATGGTCCGGGCGCTGAAGCCCAACGGCCGCCTGGAACTGATCCCGGTCGGGCACTGGAACGCCCGCTTCGCCGAGGGGGCCAGGGTCACCCTGTATACCGATAACGGCCAGTACCGGGGCACGATCCTGCCGCTCAAGGCCTCCGGCCACGCCTTCGGCCCGGAAAACGACAAACAGCCAAGCGGCTGGGAGTACGTAGAATTGCGGGTGGACGAACGCAGCTACAGCCTCAAGGACCTGCTGCACCTGGGTATCCACGTGGGGGACTTCGTCTCCGTAGATCCCCGCCCCGAATTAGAGCCCAACGGCTATATCAACTCCCGCCACCTCGACGACAAGGCCGGGGCGGCGGTACTGCTGGGTGCGATCCAGGCGGTCAAGACCGCCGGCGCCCGCCTACCGGTGGACTGCCACGCCCTGTTCACCATTTCCGAGGAGGTGGGTGTCGGGGCCTCGGCGGCCCTGCACCAGGACGTGGCGGAGATGATCACGATCGACAACGGCGTCACCGCCCCGGGTCAGAACTCCAGCGAGTTCGGGGTCACCATCGCCATGGCGGACATGACCGGTCCGTTCGACTTCCACCTCACCCACCGCCTGATCCAGCTGTGCCAGGAGTTCGGCATCCACCACCAGCGCGACGTGTTCCGCTACTACCGCTCCGACAGCGCAGCGGCGGTGGAGGCCGGCAACGACCTGCGCACCGCCCTGCTCACCTTCGGCATCGACGCCTCCCACGGTTACGAGCGCATCCACTGGGATGCCCTGGAATCCCTGGCCCGGCTGCTGACGATCTACATGCAAAGCCCGTCCACTTTCCGCCGCGACGCCCAAGACATGGGCTCGCGCGCCGGCTTCCCGACCCTGCCCGGCTGATTCGGCCCTCGCCCGCACCTGCTAAGAATGGAAATTTGCCGGGGTAGCGGATGAAACGCCTGGAACTAGAGGCCTACGAGCGGCTGAGCGCCGGGGCCCAGGAATTGGAGAAAGACCGTTACGGCCCCAAGGTCCTGCTGACGCCGGAGGGCCGCATCATCAAGCTGTTTCGGCGCAAGCGGCGCCTGAGCATGAACAGCCTCTATCCCTATGCCCGGCGCTTTCAACGCAATGCCCAGCGCCTGCAGCGCTACGGTGTGCCCACGGTGCAGGTGGAGGCGGTCTACCGCTGCCCGGCGATCGAGCGCGACCTGGTGGTCTACCCCCTGCTCGACGGCAACCCCCTGCGCCAGTACCTGCAGAGCGCGGGCAACGGCCGTGCCATTCTCGGCGAGCTGGCGGAGTTCGTCGCCCGGCTGCATCACAAGGGGATCTATTTTCGCTCCCTGCACCTCGGCAATATTCTGCGCCACCCGGAGGGGGAACTGATGTTGATCGACGTCGCCGACCTGCGCTTCCTGTGGCTGCCGATGAGCCCGCTCGGGCGCGCCCGCAACTTCCGCCACCTATTCCGCTACCCCCAGGACCTGGCAATCATCCGCCACTACGGGCTGAAGCGCTTTCTCGCCCGCTACCTGCTGAGTTCCGGCATTTCGCCTTGGAGCGCCAAGGTCCTGCTGTCGAGGCTGATGCAAAAGCGGGCCGAGGGCGGTCGGGACTAACGGTAGTCGAACTTCTCCAGGATCTCGGCAAACGCCTGCTCGGCCAGCTTGCGCAGCGGTTTGGGCAGATCCCGGCGCCAGCGGCCGATGGAGGCCTTGGGGTCTTTGCTCGTGCGATGCCCGGACAGCGCCGGATCCGGCTCCTGGGCGGCGCGCAGAGTGGCCGTCAGGGTCGTCTGATCGGCGGCCGCGCCCAAGTACTCGAACACCCGCCCCAGGGTCGCCTCCGGCTTCAGGATCAGGTCCTCGTAGCGCACCAGGCAGGCCTCCCCGCGGCTGCGTTCCCAATAGGTGGCCAGGTTGCTGGTGCCCTGAGCCAGCCATCGTACATATTCCTCTTCGCTGCGCGCCGACTGGACGCCGAAATCGGCAAACCCCCGCTTGGCATTGTACGAGTAGATAGAGCTGAGCATGTCGCGGGGATCGCGCACCAGAAACACCCGCCGGGTGGCCGGGAACAGGTCCCGCAGCACCCGCGCCGCCCCCGGTTCGCCGACCGTCTTTTCCACCAGAAAGCGGGCCTCGGCTTTGCCCTGAGCAACCCCCAGGCAATGGTAGAAGCGCTCTATGCTGTCGCGGCAGAAGCGCGCCAGCGCCAATACATGATCGTGGCCGAGGCAGGCTGCCAACTGGGGGTCTTCGGGATTGAAGAACGGGTTCTTGCCGACCCAGGAATACTGGTCGAAGAAGCTGGAGGAATCGGCGGAATTGGCCAGGTCGGCCGGGTCCGAAAGCACCTTGAACAGGTTGGCCCAGTATTGAGCCGGGCGGTCCTCGTAGGGAAAGGCGTCCCGGGTGACGACCTCCGGGTGCCGCGACAGCAGCCGCATCAGCCAAGTGCTGCCGGTGCGGCCCTGGGTCACCACCAGGATCGGGGTGATGTGTTGCTGTTCAACGGCCCAGGGTCGCTCGCGCTCGCAACGAATATTGGCCAGCGGCACCAATTCCCCATCCGCGCACTCCGCCGCCAGCACCAGCACCTGCCCCTCCAACAGACCGACCAAGCCGACATTGAGAGCGAAGCCGCTGGTGCGGGCATCGGCCCGGCCGAAGGCACGTTCCACGTCCTCCCGCAGTTGATCGACCGGCGTACTCGCCACCGGCCGGCCATTGACCAGGACCTGCACCGCTTTCAGACGTTGCCCCGCCGGGGCCAGGGCCCAACCCCGTATCGCCAGGGCGAAATGGTCGGCGCTCGCCCCAACCACCGGGGCATCGATATGAAAGCGTTCGACACCGGCGCGCTCGGGCCGGCGAATATCGACCGCCGAAATCCTGTAGATGCTCATGATTCGCGTACCGCAGAGATCCAAAACATTCGAATGTACCAAGCGGGCCTGAGGCCGGCCATGGAGACCGCTCGCGCCTTCCCCCATCCAGGGCTCGGCTCCGATTTCAGCGCAGGGCGAAGTTCTCCGAGCGGTCGGTGAGATTGGGATTGTAGGCCGGATCGTGCTGCAGGGCGGGGCCCCAAGTCCGGCGCATGTAGTCGATCTCCTTCTTGAACCGGCGCTGCTTCTCCGGGGTGTCCTCCGGGCCCCGCGAGGCCGATTCATGGTGATACAACTCCGCGTAAGGGGTCCAAAGGTTGCGGTAGCCCCGTTCGCGGATGCGCAGGCAGAAGTCGACGTCGTTAAAGGCCACCGGCAGGTTCTTTTCGTCAAACCCCTCGACCTCGTCGAACACCCGGCGCCGCACCAGCAGGCAGGCGGCAGTGACCGCGGAGTAGTTCTGTACCAGCACCGCACGGGCGTTGTAGCCCTTGGCTCCGCGCGGCATCATCTTCATCGCGTGACCGGCCACCCCGCCCAGGCCGAGCACTACGCCGCCGTGCTGAAGGCGGTCGTCGGGGTACCACAGGCAGGCCCCCACGGCGCCGATCTCCGGGCGCACCGCCTGGCTCAGCATCTCGTCCAGCCAACCGCCGTCGGTCACCTCCAGGTCGTTGTTCATAAACGCCAGGACCTGGCCCTTGGCGTATTGCACCGCGTAGTTGTTGATGGCCGAGAAATTGAAGGGGTGCGGGTACTTGACCAGCCGGATACGGCCGGCCGCCGCTTCGGTCTCCAGGTACTCGATGGTGGCCGGATCGTCGCTGTTGTTGTCCACCACCAGGATCTCGTAATTAGGGTACCTGGTATGCTCGCGCACGCTCTCGATACAGCGCTGGATCAGCTCCAGACCGTTGCGCGTGGGCATGATCATACTGACCAGGGGCGGCGGCTCGGGCAGCGGATAGCGCACCCGCAGCATGCCCTCGATGCGGGGCGATTGGCTCACCTCGGCCCCGGCGACTCCACGCGCCTCCAGGTACTCCGCGACGGCCTTGATGGCCGCTTCCATGGCATAAGGCTTGGCTTCGGCACCCGAGGCGGTGCTTTGGGGAATCGCCCGCCAATGATAGAGGATATGGGGAATGTGCTGGATCTGCTCGGGCTTGAGACGGGCGATCACCCGCAGCGCCAGATCGTAGTCCTGGGCCCCCTCGAAGCCCTCGCGAAAGCCCCCCAGTTCCTGTACCAGCGCGCGGCGGTAGACCCCGAGGTGGCAGATCATATTGTGAGACAGCATCAAGTCCGGATTGAAGTCCGGCTTGAAGTAGTGCGCGTAGCGCTCGCCCTTGGCGTCGATTTTGTCCTCGTCGGAGTAGATCAGGCCTGCTTCCGGGTTCTCCTGAATGGCTTGGGCGACATAATAGAGGGCGTACTCGGAGAGCAGGTCGTCCTGGTCCATAAAGGCCAAGAACTCGCCGCTGGCCAGTTCCAGGGCGCTGTTGGAGGCGGCCGAGATATGGCCGTTGCGCTCCCGCAAGCACAGCTTTATGCGGCGGTCGCGTTGCCGGTATTCCTCCAGCACCTCCCGGACCCGGCCCTGGCTAGAGCGGTCATCGGCGATGCACAGCTCCCAGTAGGGGTAGAGCTGGGCCAGCACCGAATCCAGGGCCTCCCGGAGCCAGCGCTCCGGCGCATTGTAGACCGGCATCACGATACTGATGCGCGGTGGCTGCTTGAGCGCCTCGACCCATGTCCGCATGTCGCCGATCTGCTCGGCGCTGTAGCGCTCGTAGCGTCGAATCCAGGCCTGGTAGTCGGGGCTGCCGGCATGGGCTGCATGCCGGTCGGCGGCGCTCAGGCGGCGGCGCAGCGCCGCCGTGCCCCCGGAGCGCCAGACGAACCAGGCGGTGCGGCCCATGTCCCAGGCCCGCCCCGGATTGCGCAGCGCAAAGGCCAGGTAAGGCTTGAGCCGGCGCCAGGCCCGCACCGGGATGGTCAGTTTGCGCCACAGGCGCCAGCCGGTGCTGTTGAGCACCTGCTGCAGACTGCGGCTGTGGGCGGCCAGGTCGGCCCGCACCCGCGCATGCTCGCGATTGATTTTCTCCAGGGCCCGCTCCAGCCCGTCGGCCTTGGCGCGGCTCGCCTGCAACTGCTGGCGCAGGGCCTCCAGGGTCTTCTGCTGCTCCGCCAGTTGGTTGTTCCTGTCGCCCAGCAACGCTTGGCGGCGCTCGAGCTCCCGCTCACGGGCCGCGACCAGCTCACGCTGCTGTTCCAGGAGCCTGGCCCGCTCGGTCAGCGCCTGGTGCTGCTGGGCCAGTGCCTGATCCCGCTCTTCGATCATGGTGCCGCGGGTAATCGCAACCTGCTGACTCTCGTGCAGCTGCCCCAGCAGATTGCGATGCACCTCCAGCGAATCGGTCAGGGGATCGTCGCTGATCTCCGGAATCACCCCCAAAGGCTGGTCAGACGCCGGCGGGCGGGCGTTGACTATAAACTGAAAGGCGGCCGCATCCGGCGCATGCAGCAGGCTGAAGGTCCGCTCGCTTGGCTCGAGCCCCATACGTTCCAAGCGCTCCCGGATCACCGAATCGGCCAGGTCCTGGAAGGTGTAGCTCAGCTCGTCGACCCGGTAGCCGGCGGCGGAGAAGAGGCTGCGCACCGAGTCCTGGGTATAGAAGTGCAGATGGGTGCGATCGAGAATGCCGGTATCCTGATAGGTCAGCCGCCCTTCCAGGAGCTGCAGGCGAATCGAGGCGTGGGCGCTGTTGGGGATCGAGGCCAGCATCCGGCCCTCCGGCTCCATGTATTCCGGCAGCGCCTCGAGCAGCGCATGGGGATCGCGCAGGTGCTCGATCACGTCGGCGCAAGTGACCACATCGAAGCGTTCCCCGTCCAGGGCCTGCCGCCAGTCCGGGGACTCGAGATCGGCGACGATCACCCGATCGCACCGGGCCTCCGCCTGGGCCGCCGCATCGGCATCGTACTCCACCCCTACCACGGTGCAGCCCAGCTCATCGCGCAGGTACTCGGACATATAACCGGTGGCGCAACCGAGCTCCAGTACCCGAGCGCCCCGGGGAATGCGCCGGATTAGCTGGGTATGGGAATTGTTGACCACATCGAGGTCGAGCTTGAAGTCGTAGTTCAGGGTCATGGCTGGCCTGGCGGTGGAAAACGGGCACCGCAGCCCGCCCAGCGCCGGCGTCGGTTGGCGGCAGACGAAAGGGCCGGGGCACGGGCCGGCCGCGGGAGCGGATAAAACCGCATATAGTAAAGTAGCACCCTCGCGATGAGAAGCCGCTGCCGCAACCTCAGGGCGGCAGCAACCGCCCGCGGCTGGAATCGAGGCGCAGGTCCGGGTCCGGAAAGTCGCCGGTCGCGTACTCCGCCCCGTCGGCGCTGCGCCAACGGTTGGCCTGGATACCACCACCGGACGGGATCCAGACGCGTAGCGGCCGGCCCAGTTCGCGGCTGCGGTCGAGCATCTCGGCGTAGACGGCCTGAAACTCCTGGTAGCGCGCATGCTGTTGCCAAGCCCCGAACAGGGTCGCCGGCAGCAGCAGCAACAACGGCAGCCAGGCGACGCGGGCCGTCAGCATCAGAACCAGAGCGAACAGGACTGACGGCACCAGAAACAGCCGGGGCTGAAACACCGAGACCGCGTTGATCAGACCCACCGGCCCCTGATGCAGCATGCCGAGGTAGATGACGCCACCGGCGCCGACCAGCAGCAGCGCCCCGACCGCCACCGCCGGGCGCCGGGCCGCGAGCACAGCCGCCACCAGGATGGCCACCCCGAGCAGTGGCGGCACCAGGTGAATCTGGAACGGCAGCAGATCGGCAAAGGCGAGCAACTGCTCGGGCAGGATCTCCCAGTCGAAGCGGTGGATGTCGTCTGCGGAACCGAGCGGCATGCGGCTGGAGCGCACCAGCAGGTAGAGCAGAAACGCGGCAGCGGCCACCCCCCCGGCGCGCAGCAGTTCCCGGCGCGGGTGGATCTGGAACAGGTAGAGGAACAACAGAAACGGAAAGATCAGGGCCGCCACCTCTTTGCAGAGGAAGCCCAGGGCGAAAGCGACCCCCGCCGCCCAGGGGGCGTGGCGCGAAAGCAACCACAACCCGGCCGCCAGCAGCAGCAGGGCCCAGGCATCGAACATCTGGGCGAACCAGCTGCCGGTCAACACAGCTCCGGCGGAAAACAGGAACAGGCCTAGAAACAGCAAATCCCGGGCCGGGGCTTCCCCCCGTAACCGGCGCACATAGCCGAGCAGCAGGCCGAACGCGCCCAGCAGCAGCAGCTGGTTGAACCCGCGCAGCAGGGCCCAGCCCTCGAGCTCCGGGAACCAACGCAGCAGGCTGCCGTAGACGGTCAGCGGGATCGGGCGCACGATGGGCAGCTCGATCCAGGCCGCCCGCACCAGTTCGCCCCAGGAGCCCAGACCCCGCAGATTATTGAGGAAGTTGGTTTCGTCCCAGACCGGGGTAACCATCAGACCCTGCATCCAAAACAGCCAGAGCAGGGCCAGGGCCAGAGCGGACAGGACGAAACCCAGCCGGCCCCGGGCGGGCGCAGGGGGTGCGGCGGTCATGGAAGATCTGGTTCGTGCGGCCCGTTCATGGAGGAGAAAAGAATAGCATGTTTGAGGGTCCCGACAGGCTCACCAGAATGGGCGCGAGGCCCGCCGCTTGACCCAGCAAGGGGTGCCGATTAGATTGGAACCCTTTGCCGAGGCAGCAAAATTCCGCACATGGGTCCCCGCCACCGGCTGGTCCGGCTCCTCCTCTGGTCCGTCCTGATTGCGCTAGTGCTGTATGGCGTGCCCGTTGCGCTGGCCGACCTGCAGGCGGTGAGTGCCGCGGCCTCGCGCCTCGGCCCAGCGGGCTGGGCCCTGCTGCTGGGGCTTTCGGCGCTCGGGTATGCGCTGCGCTTCCTGCGCTGGCAGGGCTACCTGCGGCAATTGGGGCACCGGATACCGACCCTCCCCAGCCTGCTCTGCTACCTCGGCGGCTTCGCCTTTACCATCACGCCCGGGAAGGCGGGGGAGGCGGTACGTTCCCTGTACCTCAAGCAGCGGGGGGTGGGCTATGCGCAAAGCCTGGCGGCTCTGTTCTCGGAGCGGCTGCTGGACTTGGTGGCGATGCTGCTGCTGGCACTGGCCGGCGCGCTGGTGTTTCCCCAAGGGCGCTGGTTGCTGGCGCTGGCGGCGGCGCTGATCCTGGTCCTGCTGCCGTTGGCCCAGCACCCCGGGCTGCAACGGACCCTGTCCCGCGCTGCCGGTCGCCTGCGGCCCGGACGTCTCCAGGCCCTGCTGCGGCACGGGCTGGACCTGCTGCGGGCTTCGGCCCGACTGCTGCGGGGCCCTGTTCTCTGGGCCGGGCTCGGGGTCGGCCTGCTCGCCTGGAGCGCCGAGGGACTCGGTTTCTACCTCTTGCTGCAATACCTGGAGTTGCCCGCGGCGCCGACCCTGGCACTGGGCATCTATGCCCTGAGCCTGCTGGCCGGGGCGCTTTCCTTTATCCCGGGCGGCCTCGGCAGCACTGAGGCTGCCATGGGCCTGATGCTGCTGGCGAGCGGCGCGGACGCTCCCACAGCGGTGGCCGCTACCCTGATCTACCGGCTGGTAAGCCTCTGGTTCGCAGTGGCCTTGGGGGCGCTGGCGCTGGCCGTTCTGGGGATTGCCGACGCCCCGCAACCGGGGCAGGCGTCCCCGCCCACCGCCCCATGAGCCCGGATCGCACCGCCCCCGCGCCGCCCCTGTGCGTCGACCTCGACGGAACCCTGGTGAGCAGCGACCTGCTGATCGAAAGCCTGTTCGCCCTGCTCAAGCGCAACCTGTTCTATCTGTTGTTGCTGCCCTGGTGGCTGCTGGGAGGCAAGGCCCGGTTCAAGGCCGAGATCGCGGCCCGGGTGGAACTGGACCCCAGCCTGTTGCCCTATCGCGAGGACCTGGTCGCCTACCTGCGCCAGCAGCGGGCGACGGGCCGTCAACTGGTACTGGCCACCGCCTCGCATATCCGGCCCGCGGAAGCGGTGGCTCTGCACCTGGGGCTGTTCGATGCGGTGCTCGCCAGCGATGAGCGTAGCAACCTCTCCGGTGCGCTCAAGCTGGCCCGGCTCGAACAGGAATTCGGACCGCGGGGCTTCGCCTACGCGGGCGATTCCGGGGTCGACCTGCCGATCTGGGCCCGGGCCGGGGCCATAGTGCTCGTGGCCGTCCCGCCCCGGTTGCGGGCTACCGCGGAGCGCCTGGGCACCCCCATCGAACGGGTATTCGAAGCGCCGCCCGGGCGGGGTCTGGCCCTGTATGCACGGGCCTTGCGGCTCAACCAATGGGTTAAGAACCTGCTCCTGTTCGTGCCGCTGGCCATGGCACACCGGCTGCACGAGCCGGTGCTCCTGGGCCAGGCGCTGCTCGCGTTCTTCAGCTTCTGCCTGTGCGCCTCCAGCGTCTACCTGCTCAACGACCTGCTGGACCTGCCCGCCGACCGGCGCCACCCGAGCAAGCGCCGGCGACCTTTCGCCTCGGGGGCCCTGGCGCCCGCCCGAGGCCTGTTGCTGATCCCGCTCCTGCTGCTGCTCAGCTTCGCCCTGGCGCTGGCCCTGCCCTGGGCCTTCGCCGCCTTTCTCGGGCTGTACTACCTGGGCACCCTGGCCTATTCGCTCTGGCTCAAGGGCGGCGCCCTGATCGACGTGCTGACGCTGGCCGGGCTCTATACGCTGCGCATTCTCGCCGGGGCGGCCGCGGTATCGGTAACCCCCTCGTTCTGGCTGCTGGCGTTTTCCATGTTCCTGTTTCTGAGCCTGGCCCTGGTCAAGCGCTATACCGAACTCGCAAGTCTCGCCCAGCCAGGCCAGGCGCCGGGCTTCGGGCGCGGCTACCGGGCCGAAGATCTGCCGCTGCTCTCACAGTTCGGCACCGCCAGCGGCTACCTGGCGGTGCTGGTGCTGGCCCTCTACATCAACGGCGACAACGTCGTGGCCCTGTATAGCCATCCCGAGCTGATCTGGCTGCTGTGTCCGCTGCTGCTCTACCTGATCAGCCGCACCTGGCTGCTGGCGGTCCGGGGCGAGTTGCACGAGGACCCGGTGGTATTCGCACTCAGCGACCGACGCAGCCAATGGCTTGGCCTGCTGGGGGTGGCCCTGCTGTGGCTGGCGGTCTGAGATGCGCGCCTGAGCGAGGCTGACCCAGTATGCATCGACCGCCCGAATCCCTGATCTGGACCGACAGTACGCGGGTGCTCGCCGCCCTGGCGGTGGTACTGTTGCACACCGCCACCCCCATCGTCGCCGGGCCGGTGACGCTGGGCAGCACCGCCTGGTGGGCAGGCAATCTCTACGATTCCCTGGGGCGCTGGTGCGTGCCGGCGTTCGTGATGGTCAGCGGGGCCCTGCTGCTGGCGCCCCACAAGGAGGAACCACTGGGGCAGTTCTACCGCAAGCGCGCCTCCCGAGTGCTGATTCCCTGCCTGTTCTGGATCCCGTTCTTCGTGCTCTGGACCGGGTTGTTCAAGCTGCGGGGCCAGTCCCCGGATTGGAGCGCCTTGGCGATGAGCACGGTCACCGGGGTGCCCTACTATCACCTCTGGTTCCTGTACATGCTGGTGCCGCTGTACCTGTTCGTGCCCTTCCTGCGGCGAGTCGTGCGCGGATCGACGCGGGGGAACTCCGGCTGCTCACTGCGGCCATGTTCCTGCTGGCCTCGATTGGCCACGCCCACTACGAATTAGGGCCCGGCAGTACGCCGCTGGTCACCAGCTGGTTCCTGTACTTTCTACCCTATTTCTTCGCCGGCCACCTGATCGCCGGCGCCCGCTCACTACCCAACCCCTGGCTCAGCGGCGGCGTATTTCTGCTCATGGTGCTGGCCACCGCCGTCGGCTGCTACGCCCTCAGTCGCTATGCGGGTGGCACCGCCGGGTTCTATTTCTACGGCTACCTGAGCGTCACCCTGATCCCGATGTCGCTCGCCATCCTGGTGCTGCTGAGGCGTCTCGACAAGCCGATCGTCAACCCGGTGGCCGGCCGCCGCCTGGCCGGCCTGAGCCTCGGGGTGTATCTGATCCACCCGGTATACATCGACCTGCTGCAACTGGCGGGGCTGGGTCCAAACGCCTTCGCCCCGGCCCTCGCGGTGCCCCTGGTCACCCTGGTCAGCTTTCTGCTGTCCCTGGCCAGTGCCTGGCTGATCCAACGTGTGCCCTATCTGCGCCGCATTATTTGACAGGCGGCTCGCCAGTGCGCTCGCTGACGATATAGCTGGGACGGCGCTTGACCTCGATATAGATCTCGGCGACATACTCGCCGATCAGTCCCAGCCCCAGCAGGATCATGCTGCCCATGCCCAGGATCAGCAGGATAACGGTTGGAAACCCCTCCTCCGCCAGCCCCTGCCAGTGGTACCAGAGGGTCTGCAGGGTCAACACCAGGCTGAAGACCAGGCCGAAGGCACCAAGCCAGGTCACCAGCCGCAGCGGGAGCGAGGAGAAACTGATCACGGTGCGCCGCGCCATCTGAAACAGGGCGCCCAGGCCCCAGCGGCTGCGCCCGGCCTGTCGACGGGGCGGCTCGAACTCCACGGCGACGCCGGCAAAACCGAGCCAGGCGGTGAGACCCCGAAAGAAGCGCCCCGCCTCGGGCAGACTGGTGTACTGCTCCACCACTCGTCGATCCAGCAGCTTGAAGTCGCTGGAGCCGCGCAGGTCGATGCCGCTGGCCAGGATGAACAGACGATAGTAAAGCCGGGCGCCCAGACGCAGGGGCCAGGACTCCGATTGGCGCCGACGCTTGACCGCCTCCACCACCGCCACCCGACCGCCGTCCCAGAGTTTCAACATGCGCGGGATCAGGTCCGGCGGGTGCTGCAGATCCGCATCCATGACGACCACCGCGTCGCCCCGCGCCATGCGCAGCCCGGCCAGGATCGCCGCCTCCTTGCCGAAGTTGCGGCTCAGCCGCAGGCCACGCAGGCGCCCGGCAGCGCTCGGCTCGGCAGCAAGGGCGCACAGGGTATCCCAGCTGCGGTCGACCGAGCCGTCGTCCACCATCAACACCTCGAAGGGTTCGGCGCCCCGCTCCAAGACCGCCGTCAGCGCTCGCCAGCAACGCTCCAGGTTGGCCTCCTCGTTGTATACCGGGACCACGATTGACAGCAGCATCGGTCACTCCCCCTCAGGGCCGAAGATCAGGCGCTTCATGGTAAAGAAGTTGAGCCCCAGAATCACCGCCTCCACCAGCAGCTTGGCCATCACGGGATGCAGGTGCAGGTCCCGCACCAGCCACAGCAGGCCAGCAACGCTGAGCCCGTAGGATACCCCCCAGAGCAGCACATAGAGCAGCGCCTGGCGGCCCAGCTGTCGGGCCGCGCTGCGGCGGTCGGCGAATACGAAGTATTTGTGCCCCGCGAACCCGACCAGGGCGCCGGCAATGCGCGCCGCGGTCTGGGCCCAGACCAGGCCCGCCCAGGCGTACAGGCTGAGAAAGGTCAGGAAATCGACCACCCAGGCCAGCCCGCCGACGAGCAGGTAACGCCCGCCCTGGGCCAGCCAGGCGGCCAGGCGGCCACGGCCGAAGCGCGGCTCAGCGCCCAAGGGCCAGCGGCCGATCGGTGAGCAGCCCTCGGCAGGCGGGGCGCTCGGGGTCGTTCAGCAGGGCCTGCCCGCTGACGGCCGAAAAGGCGAGCAGGCAGAGATCCGCCGCCGCGGCCCGCGCGGCGGCGGCGCTGGCGTACTCCAGCTCCAGGCGAAAGCCGCTGTGGCGCAGCTCCGGGGCGCCCAAGGCGTCGGCGACGTCCGGCCTGGCCACGGCGAGTGTCCGGCGGCTCACCGGCAGGCCTGGGGCCAGCAGAATCAGGTGCTGCTGGGGCTCGGCATCGCCCAGGCGCAGCCAGCCGGAGACCCTGATCTTGGCGCCGTCCAGTTGCACTGCGTCGACCCTACCGCCGCCGGCCTCGAACAGGGGCGGGTACGGCGGACCGAAGGGCAGCACCACGACCGCACGCTCGGGCGCACTGGGGGCCGGTTCGCCCGGCCGCCGCGAAAGCGCGACCTCACGCCAGCAGTCGCAGCCCCGATGGTAGGCCGAGACCGAATACCGATCCGGGTCCAGCAGAGGCAGCTGGCGACGGTCGGTCAAGAGCCCCAGGCGCGGGCGCGACTGCCCGGCGACGGCCGCATGCGCCCGGCGGGCGCCGTTCAGGACCACGTCCCAGAAGCGCAGATCGCCCCCTTCGAGCAGCAGCACCTGCCCGGGTCCGGCCTCGACGGCGGCGCGGTAGAGCCGATCGAACCGCTCCAGGCTCGGCTCCAGCGGCTGCAAGGCCTGCTGCGCCTGCAGCGCCGCCACCGCCAGCAGACCACCGCCGAGCGAAAGGCGATAACCGGCTGCCGGCCGAGGCAACCGCCCCAGCAGCCAGGCCAGCGACATGCTGAGCGCCCACCAGGGCAGCAACAGGTAACGGTCTGGCCCCTTGATGCCCGGGGTCGCGGTCAGGGGCACCAGGGGCAGCAGCAGCAACAGCAGGCCCACCAACAGCAAGGGGAGATTGACCAGCCGCTGACGCCAGGCCCAGGCCAGCAACGCGGCCAGCAGTGCCAGCGCCGCCAGCCCGCGGGGATCTTGCCCGAACAGCCAGAGCGGGATCCGTCCGATTTGGGACAAGGCGACGGCGGGATCCAGCGCGGCCCCGGAATAACCGCCCACCAAGGTCCCGAGCACCTGATAGCGCCAGGCGAAATAGGCCAGCGACCAGGCGAAATAGGGCAGGGCATAGCGCAGACGGGTGCGCAGATCGCCCTCGCGCAGGAACGGCAGCAGCCCCGGCAGGGGCACGAACACCTCCTTGCAGGCGGTGGCCAGCAAATAGCACAGGACGCCGCCCGCCAACCAGGGCCAGCGCTGTGTACGCACCGCGCGCACGAAGGCGTAGAGGGCGAGAACGGCGAACAGCAGCCCCAGCAGGTAATGCCCCACCATGAGTTGCTGGGCGACCTGCAGCACCGGTGCGCCGAACAGAAATGCGCTGGCCCCGAACAGCGCCCAGCCGGTGCCCAGCCACAGCCGCAACAGGAGGAAACTGGCCCAGGCAGCAGCCGCCAGCGTCGCCAGGTGCTGAGCGTAAAACCCGATCGGTGAGAAACCGAACAGGGCCAGGTTGATATCGAAAAGGAAGGGGTTCCAGGGGGTGAGGTTGTTGGGAGAATAGCCTCGGGTGACGGCGGGATCGAACCAATACTCCCAGGGGGCGAAACGGCTGGCATAGTCCAGCAGCCAACCGTCGTCGAAGCGCCAGTAGCCGTCCAGGGCGCTGTGGTGGAGCAGCCAGGTCAGCAGCAGCAGCCAGCAGCCGGCGGCCAGCACCGACAGCCAAGACGGCCCGGTGTGCGCGGCCGCGCCGTTGCCTGGCGCCTCGGCTCTCCGGGCGCCTCACGGCTGCGCGCCGGAACGAGAACGGGCGAGCAGGCGCTTGCCGGCGTCGATCCCCGGCTTTTCCACCAGGGCATAGCTCAGGCTCGCCAGCGCCAGTCCGGCCAGGGCGGCGATGCCGAGAATCCCCAGCATCAACCAGAAGTCATGGCCCGGGGTCGACAGCCAGGGGCGCGCCCCGGCCAGCACCCAGCCGATGACGAAGATATGGATCAGGTACAGGGAGTAGGAAACCTTGGCGATTCCGATCCACAGCCGGAGCCCGAGGAAGCGGGCCAGGGGACGGGCCAGGCCCGCCGGATACAGGCTCGCGAGCAGGAGCCAACCCAGGGCCAGCGCAAAACCGGTGCGGTGCAGGCCCAACAACAACAGGTTGCCGCCGGCGCCCAGATTCTGGTAGTAACCGCTGCCGGGATCGCTCAGGGGCGGCCCCGCCGAGGCGGCCAGCAACAGCAAAGCAGCGACGGTGATCAGAGACAGGCCCAGCGGGCGGCGCTCGGAGAACCGGCGCAGCCATTCCCCACGGCAGATGTGCAGCACCGCGGCCAGCACCCCGATCAGGATCGGCGTGGCGCGGGTATACAGATGGATATAGACGTCGTTCATCCAACCGGTCAGGACCCGGTCGTCGAAAAGCACTTCGAAGAAGGGCCGCCGATAATACTCAGGATGAACGCCGATCACCCACAACCGCACCAGCACGAACAGCAGCAGCACCGCAACCGCCAGCCCGGCCGGGCGCCGGGCGCGCACCAGCAGCGGCAACAACACCAGCGGGAACAACAGGTAGAACTGCACCTCCACCGCGATCGACCAGCTCCAGGGGACCAAGGCGTTGCCCCCCTCCAGCAGGTTGTTCAGGAACAGGAGATTGACCCAGACATTCGGATATCCGGGCACCTGGAACAACACCGCCGCCAGCAACAACAGGTAATAGGCCGGCAGGATACGCGCGCCGCGGCGCACCATATAGCGATACAGGCTCACCCGGCCGCGTGCCCGCTGCTCGCGCAGGAGTCCGCTGGCAATAAGGAATCCGGACAGCACGAAGAACAGATCCACCCCCTTGTCGCCCTGCCAGACCCAGTTCCACCAGGGCGACATCTCCCGGATCAGGGCCTGGTAGCGTGCCTCGCCGAGGTGTCGGGCGCCGAGGAAGTAGACATGGAACACCAGCACCTGCAGCACGGCAATGGCGCGCAGGCCGTCGAGGGCGGGATAATGCACCGCTTCGCGTTGCCCGATAGCGCGCAGATTGACCCATGCCCGCGCGGCGAGACGGCGGGCAGTATTCAAAACCCCCCGCCCCTGTGCTGTAATGGGACCGCCGTCTGCCGAGCCGTCCATCATGCGCAAAGCCCCTTTATACGTCGACGCCCTGTCCCCGCGCCGGCAGAGAATGCTGGGGCTGCTGCCGTTGATCCTTCCCTATCGCCCGTGCCGGAACCTGTTCCTGAAGCTCACCGCCCCGGGTGGCGCCCACGAGGCCTATCTCACCAGCATGCGCCTGGAGGTAATCTGGCTGAGCCCGAGGCACCTGCGCAGGCAATTCCTCCACCACGGCACCGAGCACATCGATCCCGCGGAGACCTATATCGTCACCAGCCTGCATTACGGCCAGTGGGGTATGTACCCGGCCTCGCTTTACCAGCAACAGGGCATCGCCAGCCAGATGGTGATTTCGGGCCGCAATCGCCGCCCCGACAGCAATCAAAGCTATTTCTGGAAGCGGTTCGGTCACGACCGCCAACACCTCTCCGGGTACCCGGGCCGGTTCTCCACCGACACCTTTTTCCAGCACGTCAACCAGCTGAAGCAGGGGATCAGCCAGATCGTGATCCTGGACGTGCGCGAACGCGGCCTGGCGCAGAAGGAGATCAGCGTGCCGTTCCTGGGCGCCCCGCTGTTTCTGCCGCGCGCGGTGCCGCTGCTGGCGAAACGGGCGGGAGTGCGGATACTACCATATCTCGGTTTCTACGACCCGGCCGCCGGAAAACACCGGGTCGAATGGTTCCCGCCGGTCGCCTATCGAGGCGACGATACGGCGACCACTGCGGCCGTGCTGCGCCATTTCGAGCCGCTGTTCCAGGAGCACCCGGAGTTCTACTTCAACGATCTGGCAAGCTTCAGGCGGCCCTTCCCCGCCACCACGAGGAGCCGACCCGGAGCAGTGGCGGAGTGACTTGCCGCAACCGACTCAGGCCGAAAAACGGCCTGCGGTGTCCCAGTCCACCTGGGCCCGGACCATCGCCGGCGTGCGCACGCCATCCGGATCCACCACTTCCACGTCCAAGGCCCGATAGTCCTCGATTTGAAGCAGGCTTTCGTCCATCAGGCCCGCGAATACGGCGTAGACCCCCTCGCGCAAGGCCTGGGTGTGCAGGCAGAGTTCCAGCCGATGGCTGCCCTCGGCGATATGGCGCGGGGCCACCCCGTTTTCCAGCGAGGTCTCGGCGACGAGCCGGACCTGGGCGTCCTTGTGGTCGACCGCTAGGCCGAACACGAACGGCCCCGCCTCGAGCACCCGGAAATCCAGCCCGATGCGGAGCGGCTCGCCGCGCCGGATCAGTCTGCTCCCGGACAGCAGTTCCACTGCATCCACGACGCACCGGCGTCGGCCTTCCACCGGCGCCACCGCCGGGGCACGTCCGCCCAGCCCGCTCGGCACGTCTTTTCCGGTATAGCGGGCGGTCACCTTGGAGGCCGCATCCAAGTCCTTCATACGCCCATGCTCGAGCCACAGCGCCCGATCGCAAAACTGCACGATGTGGTGCATGCTGTGGCTGCAGAACAGGATGGTGGTGCCGGCGCGCCGGATCTCCTGCATGCGCGCGATGCAGCGGCGCTGAAACGCCCGGTCCCCGACGGCAAGCGCCTCGTCGACGATCAGGATCTCCGGTTTTACTGCGGTTACCAGGGAGAACGCCAACCGCATTACCATCCCGGTAGAGTAGGTCTTTACCGGCCGATCAATGACCCGATGCAACTCCGAAAAGTCGACGATATCGTCGAAGTAGCCGAGCATCTCCTGGCGCTCGATGCCCATCAGCGAGGCGGCGAAAAACAGGTTTTCACGGCCGGTGAATTCGGGGTGAAAGCCGGTTCCCAGGGCCAGGATTGCGGTCAATCGCCCGGCTACCCGCACCTGGCCCGCGGACGGGCGTAACGTTCCGGCAATCAGCTTCAGCAGGGTGCTCTTGCCGGCGCCGTTATCACCGATCACCCCCAGGGTATCGCCAGGGCCGAGGCGGAAACTGATATCCTGCAGGGCGCGGAATTCCTCATGATTGCGGGTACCGAAGACCAGCTCGCGCAGGCGCGCGCGCTGGTTGGGATAGAGCTTGTAGTTCTTGCCGAGTCCGGTTACTTCCAACATGGCTAGAGCCAGTCCACCAGCTGTTCGCGGGAGCGGCGCAATAGCGCCGATGCCGCGGTCATCAGCACCAGCAGCCAGACCAGGGCGCCGAGCAGGTCGGGCCAGGCCGGGATCTGGCCGCGCAGCAGGATCGCGTGATAGCCGTTGGCCAGCGCGGTGAACGGGTTCAGCCAGAGCAAGGGCCGCATCGCCTCCGGCACACGCTCCAGGGGAAACAGGATGGGGGCGAAAAAAATCAGCATGCCGAACAGGGTCTGTACCAGATTGCCGATATCCCGCAGCGCTGCGGTGAGCACGGCGAGACTGAGCGCCAGAAAATAGGCCATGGCGATCTGGATCAGCGCCCAGACCGGCAACCACAACAGGGCCTGGGGGCCGGACTCGCCGAGCCACATGCCGGCCAGGGCCACCACCAGTGTGACCGGAAGAAACGCCGCCGCCGACGCCAATACCGAGCGTGCGGGAATCAGTTCAATCGGCAACCGCGTCTTGCGCAGCAGATCCGCGCTTTGCACCAGGCTGGCGCTGCCCTGGACCACGCCGTCGCTCCAGGCCAGCCAGGGAATCAGCCCGGAAAGAAGGTAGAGGGCATAGGTCTCGGTGCCGGCGACGTCCAGGTTCAAGCGCACCGCCAACACCAGATCGAAGACGAAATAGTAGGCCATCACCATCAGCACCGGCCGCACCAGCAGCCACCAGCCACCGCCGGCGGTACCCGCGTAGTTGCTGCGCAGCTGACGCAGCACCAGATTCCAAAGCAGGTGTCGGCCCTGCCAGATACTCAGCAGGCCGGCGTGGCGAATCCCCTGTCGGGAAATCATTCCTTGCCCCGATCGGCCGGCCAGGTACGGCAACTAGCCGCTGGAGGGGAAGACCGGTGAACTGAGTGCTCCCGCGCAGGCTGGAAGCTTCCGCTATGGTCGCTCCCGTACGCGGCTGAAAACAGGAACTCCCGGATGCCGGGGGTTCGAAACCAGTACTGAAGAAAGCCAGGCACGGCTTTCTTCAGCCTCTCCATAGGGAAACGCCGATTGAATCGCGTTTCCTGTGTGGGGCAGGACGCCCAGCCATTTTCAGGCGCCAAAACGCCTGAAAATGCAGGCTTTTGGAAACCGCGTTTTCTAAAGCCGTGCTGAAAAAAGCCAGGGAAGGCTTTTTTCAGCTTTTCCCTAAGGAGCACTCGCGGGAACGGAACTGATACTGCGCGCATAGGCTTCCATGACGCCGTGATCATATTGCAGATCGGGTGCCGTAGCGACCTTTTCGATATAGTCGCGACGCACCCGTTTGCGGTGGGCCGCCTGCTCTTGTACGACGATTTCCGCTTTCACCTCTTCGAATGGAATCAGTTCGCCGGCACGCCGCTCATCCAAACGGATGATATGGTAGCCGAATTTACTGCGTACCACCGGCGACAGCTCCCCGGGGCTCTGCAGGGCGAAGGCCGCATCGGCGAACGGGGTGACCATCCGCTTGCGGGAAAACCAGCCCAGCTCCCCGCCCTTCTCGGCGGACCCGGGGTCATCCGAGTGTTCCGTTGCCAACTCGGCAAAGCGCTCCGGGTGCGACTCGAGCTCGACCCGCAAGCGCTCCGCCAGCGCCATCGCCTCCTCTTCGGACCGGTCCTGGATGCCGATCAGGATGTGCGCCGCCCGCACCTCGTCCGGGCGCGTATAACGGTCCTTGTCGGTCAGGTAGGTCTCCTTGGCGACCTGATCCAGATCCGGGAACGGGGCCTTTGCGATTACCTCTTTGAGCCGCGTCTTGCCGAGCAACTCCTCGCGCCTCAGTTCCAATTGGCGCACCACCATCGCGTCCCGGTCCAAGCCCTCGCGCTCGGCCTCGCGGGCCAGCGACCTGAAAATCAAAATTTGTTCCGCAATCCCGAGCAAGGTGTCCTGGTCCGGCTGGACGTCGATATTGCGGTCCAGCCGCACCTGCTCGACAAAGGCCTTGAGGTCGCCAAGGGTGACGGTCACGCCGCCTGCGCTCGCCACGATCGAGTTGTCGCCAAGATCTACGTCGTCGGCGCCGGCGGCGAGCGGAGCCCCGAGCAGCGTCGCACCCAGAGCGACCAGAAGACGGAATTTACGAAGCGCCATTTTGCGCATGAATCTTCTCCGTAAGGAAATCGAAAAGAGGGCAGCCATTATGGCACCAAACCTGCGCCAAAGGACGTTTGCTGCCCGTTGTGCCGCCCGTGATTGGACATGCGCCGAAAAAAAACGGAGACCCGAGGGTCTCCGTTTCAACGGACGTTGCGCAAGCGGCGCCGAAGCGCCCCTTGCTCAGCCCTTGGTTACGGCGCAGGCCGCGGACCACCTTGTGCATGAAGGTGCCGCCGCGGGTGACGTCGGTAGCGCGGTCGGTGATGGCCGCAAACCCGATGAACGGCATACCCCAATGGGTGACCCCGTTGTCGTCGACCATCGCCTGGTTGAAGCCGAGCTGGGCGAAGCCGTAGGTCGGCCAGCCGCTGGCCTGCTGCCAGACCGCGGACGAGGACAGCGCGCCCGAGTAGCTGCCGCCACCGTCGTCATTGATCGAGACCACGTTCACCTCGTAGCAGAGGTTGAAGGTCTCGGCAATGCCGGGCGAGAAGCCGACGTCGTCCTGCGAGGTCTTGGCCTCTTCACGGTCGCGGATACCCACCGGGCCATTGATTTCCACAGCTTCGCAGGCCTGGCCTGTGGAGCGGGTTACCGGTACGGTGAAAGGACCGTCATTGTCGAAGAAGTAGTTACCGCCGAGGACGGCCGGAACTTCACGGAACATGTACTTGCCCGGGAAGGTGAACACCCAGTCACTGTCGTACGCGGTGCCGGTCAGGAAGTCATTGGTGACCGAAGCGGCCTGCAGGGCAGCGGTGACCGCGTTACGCTTGGCGTCCGCCGGACGCAAGGACAGACCACCCTGGGTGAGGTAGTTGGCCTCTTTCATGCAGGTAGCCGGGCCACCCATGCAGGTACCGGAATTGGTGCCGCCGTAGATGTACGAGGTGATGGTATTGGGGTTGGCGAAGTTAAAGCCGTCGGGCGTGCTCAGGTCCGGCAGGTCGAACAGCTTGACGCCGTGCTCCAAGATCACCAGATCGTCGGCCGTCAGAGGCGCCAGACCCGCGGTAGCTTCGAGCGAGCGCTGGGCCAGGAAGATCGGGGTGGCCGGCGAAGTTCTGCAACGCCTCGGCACTGTAGGTGAAGTAGGTACCGTCGCTCGGGTTGAAGACCGCGGCAATACCGTAGATACCGCCGGTAGGCTCCTGGAAGTTACCGCCCATAATCGGATTGCCGTTGGCATACGTCGCCAGCCGACAGGAAGCCCGTCAACGGGGAGCCGTTGAACCGGATCACGCCGTCGCAGTCCGGCGGGGTGCCGCCCTGGTGGGTAACGGCGTAGGTCAGGTCGTTCTGGATCGTGGGCGCGGCCAGCCAGGGGAACCGACGGTCGCCATCTCGATGATCTCGATGTGACCCTCGGACAGGCGGTCCAGGACATCGCCAGTGTAGGCGGCGGCGACACGGTTGGTGAGCAGGCTCGCACCACTGGCCAGGGAAGGCACGGTGCAGGAGGTGTCGCTGGTGTTGATCCGCACCGAGCCACCGACCCGCGCCATCACGGCGGTCCAGTGGTCGTAGGGAGACAGCCAGAGCTGGAAGTCCAGCACGTCCTCGCTCTCCACGCCTTCGCGGAAGCGAACCTTCAGCGCCTTCACTTCACCAGTCGTGTTGGCGACGCCGATGAAGGTGGCGTTACCCTCATTAGTATTATAGTAAGGGTACAGCAGTACCTCACCGGTCCCATCGGCTGCAAAGTTGATCGCGTGGGCCGAAATCGGCGCCATCACGCTCGCAGCGACAGCTGTTGCAATTAACGTTTTCTTCATTTCTAAGTAGCTCCTCTTAGTTGTCGACAACACCAGAGTTCTCGAGATCGAGTGCCCTGGGGCACACGATCCGGGATTCTAGCGCAATTTCATGCCCGTAAGCAATACACCTCAAATTTGACACAATTCTCCCCTCAGACCCCAAACAGGCGGGAGCCAATCACCGTTCGCGTCGGCTTAAACGCCCACGGATCGGCGGACTCAGCGCCTCGGCACATGCCACCAATCTCCCTGGGTGAACACCCACTGTTCCTCTTCTTGGGTTTCCACCTCCATCGGGGGAAACGGGGGAACGCCCGCGAACAGGTATTTTGCATCGATCGTGACCACGCAGCTCTCTACTTCGCAGGCCACGCCGACGATGTCGGCCTCCTTCCACTCAGCCTTCCCCGCTACAAAACGCCCCCGGTATTTCTCGGCGGTCTCCCGACTGCGGAAGCCCGGGGACAGGAAGCTGTAGGCCGCGTCGTAGTCCTTGCCGAGCACCGCCTCCCAGCGCGCCGCAGCCTTGTCGCGAACCACGTCTTCGGGCGCCTTCGCCGGGACTTGCGCCCCTTTGCAGGATACCAGCAAGGGAACTAGCGCCAACACCAAAATCGTGGTTCTCATCGCAGGGTACATCACTTTCCAACTGCCATCGTAGGACGTAGCGTACACCACAAATACCTTTTTTGCAACACCCCCGCTAAATGTTGCACTTTAGCACCTGCCGGGCTCGGACTGGGTTGATATTGCAGCGCATCGAAGCTTTCCGGAACTTTCTGTTGTAATTGTGATACAGGATGTCATGGACATCGATTATCCGGCCACGGCTTCCGGCCCCATCCAGTGGTCGAGATGGATCAGGTAATGAAACCCCAGGTCGCGATAGGGGCGGTAGAGCTCGAAGGGCCGGTGGTAGTGCGCGAACGCCGAACTCATGAACCCGCCGAGAAACCGCCCCCGATAGCTGCGGTCGATGCGCTCCAGGCCATAGGCAAGTTTGTCTCGAGACAGCAGCAAGAAGCCGGAGTGCGGATTCCGGGCGACCCGGAGCTCGACGCCGCGAAAGCGCATCCCGTGCTCCTGCCACCCGGGCATCGCCCGCAGGTCGACGCAATCCACGCGCTCCCCGGATCGCTCCAAGCGGTTCGGGTGCAGGCAAGGCTGCAGCCCATGTTCTCTATCGAACGCCATGACGTTGCTCAGTACCTGATGCGGGACCAGGATATCGTCTTCGACGACCATAAAATAATCGTAGCGCTCCAGTTCCTCGTCGATCGCACCCAGCACTTCGAACACCAGGTATTCCGGGCGCTCGAGCCCGGAAAAGGCCATGTCCAGCGGCAGCAGCGAGTATCCGGGAATACTGCAAACTCTCAACTCCAGCCCAGGTATAGCACGCAAGTTCCGCACCGCTTTACGAACAAACCGGGCGCGCGCTGCCGCCGGTGAACTGGTGGACTTGCCGATAAATTCCGGGCCCGCTCCGAAATAATGCGCCATCAGACACAGGATCCGTGGCCGGCGGCGAAACAAACGCTTGGCGAAAAAACCTACTCGAGCCATTCTCAACCGCGGTTCAAACCAGTACCCACGTCACCCCGATGCCGAACCTGCCGGTCAACCCATCCGCCCCAAACACCTGGCCCTGACGCAACCGATGCCGGCACCGGCAGCCATTCGCCGGCCACCCTCGCACCCATGCTTATACGCCGAACGAGTGCTGAACCCAAAACAGGCTCCGGATTCTGTGACACCGGTCTCGGAAGCCCTGACGTTCATGACAGCTGGACAAGAGATCATAAGCAAAGGGCAACTGGGGGCGCTTCTCGACTGGCGAACCGCTCGCGAGCCCCCTGCCGACAACAGCTTTTCTATGCAGATCATCGAGGGGCCGCTCGGTCTCTAGGCCATCGGACTGGGTCGCCCCCCAGCAGTTCTCTACTGCTCTAATTAACCCCATCTGCCGGCAGTATAGACGCCCTTATCCGCGGTTTCCAGCCCGATCGAGCGGCCGAATTCCCGCTTGAGGAGCGCCGCATGGGGGCCGCCTATAGAACGATATCTGATGCAGCGAGTAGCGGGTACCAGCCCAGTCGCGAACTCGCCCCACTGGCGCTTTTCCGGCTCGGCAAGAGGCCGCCAAGGACGGCTGTTTGCGAACACGGACCGGAGACGCTCCGAGAAGAATAGGCCGGAGAACGCTCAGCACCGAGACAAAAAAAAGCCCGGAGTGAGAACCGGGCGATAGCGGGGCGGACCCGCGCAAAGCCAGCCCAGGGCTGATCCAGCCCCGGGCCAGGGGGAGAAAGGGTCTATTTGGTAAAGAGACCGCCGTTGACCGGAATATTTGCCCCGGTGATATAGGTGGTTTCGTCCGAAGCGAGAAAAGCCACCGTACCGGCAATCTCCTCGGGGGTACCCATGCGGCGCATCGGGATGCCGGCGATGATCGCCTCGCGCACATCGTCGCGCATGGCCATCGTCATAGCGGTCTCCACATAACCCGGCGACACCGTGTTCACCGTAATACCCTTGGCGGCCCCTTCATGGGCCAGGGCCATGGTGAAGCCGTGCATGCCGGCCTTGGCGGCGGAGTAATTCACCTGGCCGAACTGGCCACGCTGGCCATTGACCGAAGAGATGTTGACGATGCGCCCGAAACCGCGCTCCAACATCCCCTCCCACACGGGGCGACTGACATAGTAGACGCTATTGAGGTTGGTGTTGATCACCGACTCCCAATGATCAAGCTCCATGCGCTTGAAGGTCTTGTCGCGGGTGATGCCGGCGCAGTTGACCAGGATGTCGATGCCGCCGAAGCGCTCTTCGATTTCCTCAATCATGGCGACACTGGAGGCGGCGGACGATACGTCCCCGGCCACCAACCCGATGTCCAGCCCCTCGTCCCGGCGCGCCTGTTGCCATTCGGCCAGGCCCGCGAGGTCGTCAGGGTGACAGCTCGCCACCACGCGGCGGCCATCTCTGGCCAGCCGCCGGCAAATTGCGGTGCCCAGGCCACCGGTACCGCCGGTGACGAGGGCCAGTTTCTGCTCTGCAGTCATACTTCTCTAAGCTCCAGAGGTTCGCGTTCAGGCCTGAGACTCGGCCGACTGGCCCCAGGACTCGCCGGCCGCTTTGACGGACTTTTCCATCCATGCCCGATACTCGGCACTGGCGCTGCCGGCCAACGCCACGCCGGCGCGACTCTTAGCGGCGAGCCCCTCCGCCAGTTCCCGACCGATCCGCGCCTGCTCGCTCAGGTACGCCGGGTACGCCTTGCCCTGGCCCAGCAATTCGGCCTGCTTGACCTGGGTGTCGACCATCAGGCCGAACAGCTCCAGCTGTTGCTCGACCAGACCCTTGAAGCTGCGCATCTGGAGCTCACCCAGTTCCACTGCGTTGGCATAGCCCTGCTCGACGGCGTTCTTGTACAGATTCAGGTTGTCTTTCGCGCTGTTCATATTTGCCTCCTCGGCTATTGTGCATTGCACCATTGTTGCACCGCACAATAGTACGGCCGAAGCCGGGTGTCAAGCGTTTTTCGAGAAGATTTTTCGGTGGGGCGTTGCCGGCGGTCGCCGATATGGATCAGTCTTTGTCGTCGCGGTCCGGCTTGGCATCCCGGGCGAAGCCGATGGAACGGAACCAGCTCTCCTGCATGTCCCCCCAGAGCTGCATATTGCGCCGGGCCAGGTCCGTCATCTGTTGCATGGGGTCGGCCCCGAGGCCCTGCTGCTGCTGCTCGAACATGGACAGACTCTCTTCCAGGTAACGGGCGAAAAGGCCCTGCATGGTGCCGCCATAAAAACGGATGATCTGGGCCAGCATATCGGCGCTGAACAGGGGTTCGCCGCCGGCCTCCTCCTCCAGCATGATCTGCAGCAGCACCGAGCGGCTCAGGTCCTCGCCGCTGTTGGCGTCCAACACCCGCAGGCGCTCCCCCCTCAGCACCAACTCACGCACGTCCGCCAGGGTGATGTAACGGCTCGCCTCGGTATCGTAGAGACGACGATTGGGGTACTTCTTAATCAGTCGGACGGGTGTCATGGGGCGGGCACCTGGCGCTTCGGGGTTAGCGGAGTTTACCTGAAAACAGCGGTCAGCAGTCAGCCGGGCGAGCGCCCGCAGTTGCTGACCGCTGACCGCGGAGCGCTGACGGAGGGATCAGAACATGTGCTGCCCACCGTTGATCGACAGGTTGGAGCCGGTTACGTAGCCGGCCTCATCCGAGGCCAGATAGGCCACCGCAGCAGCGATTTCCTCCGGCTGGCCGAGCCGACCCACCGGAATCTGGGCAATGATCTGCTGGCGGATGTCCTCGCGCACCGCCATCACCATCTCGGTGGCAATGTAGCCCGGGGAGACCGTATTCACGGTGATCCCCTTGCGCGCCACTTCCAAGGCCAGGGACTTCGTGAAGCCGTGCATGCCGGCCTTGGCGGCGGCGTAGTTGGTCTGGCCGATCTGGCCCTTCTGGCCGTTGACGGACGAGATATTGACGATGCGGCCCCAGCCGCGCTCCAGCATCCCCGGCAGCAGCGGCCGAGTGACATTGAATACGCCGTCCAGATTGATGCGCAACACCGCCTGCCACTGCTCGTAGCTCATCTTGCGCATGGTGGTATCGCGGGTGATACCCGCATTGTTGACCACCACGTCGACCCCCCCGTGCTCGGCTTCGATCTGGGCCATCACCTCGGCGCACTGCTCGTTATCGCCCACGTCGCAGACGTAGATGCCTACCTCGTGGCCCTCCTCGCGCAGCGTCTGCCGCCAACGTTCGGCCTTCTCCTGGTTGCGATAGTTGGTGACCACCCGGTAACCCGCGGCCAACAGGCGCCGGCATATGGCATTGCCGATGCCGCCGGTACCGCCGGTGACCAGGGCGAGGCGGGAACTGGATTGCTCTGACATGGTAAGACTCCTCTGGCTGGGCTGGATTCGTTTTTTTGTTGGTACGCCGGCCGCCGCCAGGCGGCCGGAATTTCTGGGCTGGCGCCGAATTCAGTTCCGCTCCACCGCCAGGGCCACGCCCTGACCGCCGCCAATACACAGCGTGGCCAGGCCCTTTTTGGCATCGCGGCGGACCATTTCGTGCAGCAGGGAGACCAGGACCCGGGCCCCCGACGCACCGATCGGGTGGCCGATGGCAATGGCCCCGCCATTGACGTTGATCTTGGCCGGATCCCAACCCAGGTCGTGGTTCACCGACATGGCCTGGGCGGCAAACGCCTCGTTGGCCTCGACCAGGTCCAGGTCTTCCACCGCCCAGCCGGCCTTCTCCAGGCATTTGCGGGTGGCCGGGATCGGCCCGGTACCCATGATGGCCGGATCGACCCCGGCGCTGGCGAAAGCCTTTATCCGGGCCAGGGGTTTGAGCCCCAGCGCCTCTGCCTTGCTCGCGCTGGTCACGATCACCGCCGCCGCCCCGTCGTTGATCCCCGAGGCATTGCCCGCAGTTACCGTGCCTTCGCGGTCGAAGGCCGGGCGCAGCTTGCCCAATTTCGCCGCGTCGGTGCCATGGCGCGGAAACTCGTCGGCTTGGAACACCAGGGGATCGCCGCGCCTCTGGGGCACCTCCACCGGAATGATCTCGTCGTCGAAGCGCCCCGCCTTTTGGGCCGCCTCGGCCTTCTGCTGGGAGGCCGCGGCGAAGGCATCCTGGTCGTCCCGGGTGAAGCCGTACTGACGGGCGATGTTCTCCGCCGTTACCCCCATGTGGTAGTCGTTGAAGGCATCCCAGAGGCCGTCGACGATCATCGTGTCCTGCAGCTTCCAGGGGCCCATCTTCATGCCGTCCCGGGACTTGGGTAGCACATGGGGAGACTGACTCATGTTTTCCTGCCCCCCGGCGATCACCACCTCGGCATCGCCGCAGGCCACCGCCTGCATCGCCAGGTGTACCGCCTTTAGCCCGCTGCCGCAGACCTTATTGATCGTCATCGCCGGCACCGTCTGGGGCAGCCCGGCCGCGAGGGATGCCTGGCGCGCGGGGTTCTGCCCGGTCCCGGCGGTCAGCACCTGACCCAGGATCACCTCGTCGACCTGCTCCGGCGCCAAGCCGCTGCGGGCCAAAAGGCCGGCGATCACCCGGCTTCCCAGCTCCGCCGCGGATAGCCCGGCCAGGCTGCCGCCGAAATTACCAACAGCGGTACGCCCGGCCGCCACGATGACGATGTCTTCGCTCATTTTCTTTGCCCTATATTTTTCAGTGTGGTGGGTGAGAAGGCAATTCGGCGGACTTTACGGCCTCGCTCGATGCCGGTCCCCTATATCCTAGACGCCATTCGCGGAGTCTGAAACCCAGTGTAGACAATAATGTTGCAGCGCACAAATTCCCGTGCTAAGGTTTTTCGACCACCGAGCGACCACGGATAACCGCCATGAGCAACCGAGCCTTTTGGGACCAAGACTGGAGTGAACTGCAACGCAGCTATTGGGAGAACTGGAACGATCTGAGCCGCCGTGCTATGGGGCTTGACACTCCGCCAGCCAACCCCTGGGAGCAGGCCATGGACCACTGGCGGCAAGCAGTCGCCCCGGGCCTCGCCCAGCCGGCCCGCGGCTTCATGGACAAGATGCTGGACCAGGGCAAGGCATTCTTCCGCATGAGTGAGGGATTCACCCGCAACCTTCAGCCAGACGCCGGCGGCGACTGGGCGGCGGCCTTGGAGCGCAGCTTCGGCGATCTACAGAAGGCATTCAGCGGCCCCTCCACCGGCGACGGTCAGGAATCCATGCAGAAGTTGATGGCATTCTGGGAGATGCCCCTGGACAACTGGCAGCGCATGCTGTCTTCGCTGTCGCTGATGCCCGGCGACCTGCTGCGCAACATGCCCCACGGCGCCGGCAGCGAGCACTTCGAGCGCTTTTTGTCCGCCCCCGGCCTCGGCTATACCCGCGAGGAACAGGGCCAACAGCAGGAACTGATGCGGCGGCTGATGGACTACCAGCGCGCGCTCCAGGCCTACAGCCAATTCTTCGCCGACCTCGGCATGCACTCGGTGGAATGCATGCGGAAAAAGCTCTTGGAGCGCGACGACCAAGCCAAACCCGTGGACTCGGCGCGCCAACTCTATGACCTCTGGGTGCAATCCTGCGAGGAGGTCTATGCCGAGCAAGTGAGCACCCCCCGCTATGCCCAATTGCACGGCGGCCTGGTCAATGCCCTGATGGCCCTAAAACGCCACCAGGGGCAGATGGTCGACGAGGCCCTCGGCGCCATGAACATGCCCACCCGCAGCGAACTGCGCACCCTGCAGGACCGCCTGCAACAGACCCGGCGCGACAACCAGCACCTGCGCTGCGAGCTCGAGACCCTGCGCGAGCAGGTGGACAAGCTCGCCCAGCCGCAGCCCCCGGCCTCGGCACCCGCTTCTACGCCTACGGCTCGAGCCGCCAAGAAGAAGGCCGCACCCCGGCGTAAGACCGCCGCCAAACCGGCCGCGCCCAAGACAGCCGACGACTGAAACCGCGCCCAAGCCAGAGGAGAACCATCGTGAATCCAATCGACATCCGGCCCGACAAGTTGGCCGCGGAGATGGCCGAATACAGCCGCAAACTGGGCCAGGGCATAGAGAACCTGCTCAGCGCCGAGCGCATAGACACCGGCGTCACCCCCAAAACCGTGGTCTACCAGGAAGACAAGCTCAGCCTGTACCGTTACCAGGCCCCGGCCGAAGTGGTTCAGAACCCGACCCCGCTGCTGGTGGTCTATGCCCTCGTCAACCGCCCCTACATGACCGATCTGCAGGAAGACCGTTCCACAATCCGCAATCTTTTGGCCGCCGGCCAGGACGTCTACTTGATCGACTGGGGCTACCCGGACGGCGCCGACCGCAGCCTGACCCTGGACGACTATATCAACGGCTACCTGGACCGCTGCGTGGACGTGATACGCAAGCGCCACCGCCTGGACCGGATCAATATCCTAGGCATTTGCCAGGGCGGCACCTTCAGCCTCTGTTACAGTGCCCTGCACCCGGACAAGGTCAAAAATCTGGTCACCATGGTCACCCCAGTGGACTTCAAAACGCCGGGCAACTTGCTTAGCGCCTGGGCCCAGCATATGGACGTGGACCTGCTGGTGGACACCCTGGGGAATATCCCCGGCGAACTGTTGAACTGGACCTTTCTGTCGCTCAAGCCGTTCAGCCTTACCGGACAGAAGTACGTGAACATGGTGGACGTGCTCGACGACCCCGTGCGGCTGAAGAACTTTCTGCGCATGGAGAAGTGGATCTTCGACAGTCCCGACCAGGCCGGCGAGACCTTCCGGCAGTTCATCAAGGACTTCTACCAGGGCAACGGGCTGGTCGAGGGCGGCGTGCGCATCGGCGGGCGCGAGGTCGATCTCCAGCAGGTGCGGATCCCGCTACTCAATATCTTCGCTGAACAGGACCACCTGGTGCCGCCGGACGCCTCGCGCGCCCTGCGCGGGCGCACCGCAAGCAAAGACTACACCGAGCTGTCCTTTCCCGGCGGCCATATCGGCATCTACGTCAGCGGCAAGGCACAGAAAGAGGTCACTCCGGCGATCGCCGCCTGGCTCGACCAGCGCAGCTGACCGCCAGTCCCGGGGCACCGGCCCCGGGGCCGACCGCAATTTTCGTTTCATAAGGGGCGCTCAGGAAACCCTTTTTCGACGGTTCTCGCCCGACCTCTTCAGGCGGAGCGTCTAATCAACGGGTGCTGCGGCTGCGGACGGCTCAATCCAGAATCGGGGCCAGGGTTTCCAGTAGCGGGGAGAGCTGCTTTTCGTAATGCCGCCAGCGCGCTACGGAATCGGCATGCACCGGTTGGCGCGCCTGCCATAAGCTGGCGGTGATGATTTGCCCCGCTGGCTGCACCGGCTCCCCCGCCGGCCGATCCAGTCCCAGTGTCTGCGCCAGCCGTTCGAGAGTCTGGTCGGGATCCGCCACCAGGGCCTCATAATCCAGCTCGATTAAATCAGTCCCGAGCAGGCCACGCCAATGCGCCATCAGGTTCCGATACATTAGATAGCACTGCCCCAGCCATTGCAGGTCGTTGCTATAGGGGTGGGCCCCGGCGAAATCCTGCTCGTAAATGGAAAAGCAGGTGGACACCGGGTGGCGCCGCATATGGATGATCCGAGCCTGCGGCAGCATCGTCTTGATAAATCCGATGGCAGCATAGTTCGCGGGCAGTTTGTCGACGAAGTGGCGCCCGTCCGGCACCCGCCGCCGTGCCCGCCCGACGTACTCCTCGCCCAACTCCCGCCAGGCCTCCGGCGGCAGCTTAGGAAGCGCGGTCAGATCCTTCTGCCCGCTGCCATAGCGGGCGCAGGCCCCATCCAGTACCCGCTGCACCAGGGGCAGCTCGCCCGCCGCGACGACCGAGTCCAGGCCTGACAACAGCCGTTCCAACAGGGTGGTGCCCGAGCGCGGCATCCCGACCACGAAGATCGGGTCCCGTGCGGCGCAGCCCTGCCCGGCCCGGGCCGCCAGGAATTCCGCGTCGAAGATCTCCCTTAGCACCCGGTGGCGCTGGCGCGCCGCCTCGACGTCAAAGGGGAAAAGGGCCTTACGATCATCCTTTGCGGCCTTGAGATAACGGAATGCCGCCTCCCAGTGACCCAGGTCCGACTCCATTTTGTGCAACGCCATATAGGCAGGAATACGTGACTCCGCTTGAGCGTCAAACTCCGGCCGCAATCGACCTTGAGGGTCCAATAGGGAGCGAATCAGGACCAGGTCCTCGTCGCCTTCCTGCAGCTTTCGGGTCTGGGCGAGCATGGGGTAAAGCCCGGCCTGCTCGGGAAAACCCTCAAGCAATCGGCGCATCACCTCGGCCGCCGCCTCGAAATCGCCGCTCCGCATCAGGGCCCCGGCGTAGGCGGTACCCACCTGCAGATTGCCCGGCGCCATCTCATTGACCGCCGCGAACTGACGCAGGGCTTCCGGCGCCTTGTTTTCCGCGAACAGGATGGAACCAAGCAGCGTATGCGCGTCGATCTGGCGCGGATCCAGGCGCAAGGACTCCCTCACATGCCCCCGGGCTGCGGGCAGATCCCCCTGATTGTAAGCCAGGATAGCCAAGTTCACGTGGGCTCCGAGGTGCTCGGGGTCCAGCGCCAGCAGCTTCTGGAAGATCACGTAGGCATCGTTAGGACGGCGCAGGGAGATCGCCAGCTGACCATAGAGTTCCAGCGCCTCCAGATTGCTGGGATCCTGGCGCAATACGCGCAGGCAGCGCTCGGCTGCCTGGGTCAAACGGCCCGCTTCCGCTTCGGTGCGGGCGGACAACAAAGGGTCGGCAGCCTTCATGCAGCCCCCTCCCCAATCGCCGGATGCTGGCCGGCGGAAAGTGCAGTAGACATCGAACGAGTCTCCGGTTGACGCGGTGCGCCCTCGGTAAGGGTTTGTCCCGCACGCTGACCTTTTCAAAGCTCGCTAGGGTAACAGACAAAGCGCGTAACCGTCAGACCGCCCGCCGACGCACTTTTCAGCTTGAATTCAGTCGCCGAGCTTAGGCTGAAGCTCGAACCGGGGAAACGCCGTTGAAAACCGTTTCCCGCGCGGGGAAGGACGCCCCGCCGCTTTCAATCGCCCTGAGCGGCTGCAAATGTCGCCTTTCGCAACCCGTGTTTCATGAACGCCGAGCTGAAAAGAACCAGGGAGGGCATGTTTCAGTCTTTTCACTGGAGGAGGTAGTACCGATGCAAAAATCCGCAACCATAAAGATCTGGGACCCCCTGGTGCGCCTGCTGCATTGGGGCCTCGCGGCCAGCTTCCTGGTCGCCTACCTGAGCGAGGACGACCGGCTCACCCTGCACAGCTACGCCGGTTACGCGCTGCTGGGGCTGATTGCCATGCGGCTGGTCTGGGGCCTGATCGGTAGCCGCCACGCCCGCTTCCACGATTTTGTCACCCCACCGACCCAGGCACTCGCCTACCTGGGGGATGCCCTGCGCCTGCGCGCCCGCCGCTATCTGGGCCACAATCCGGCTGGTGGCGCCATGGTGGTGGCCCTGCTGCTTTGCCTGAGCCTGACCGGCCTCAGCGGCGTGATGCTGCTGGGTGCCGCCGAGTTCTCCGGCCCCCTGGCCGAAGCCCTGCGCGGCCTGCCGCCGGGCTGGCTCGACCCCCTGGAAGAGGCGCATGAATTCCTCGCCAACCTGAGTCTGTTGCTGGTGGTGCTACACCTGGGCGGGGTGGCTCTGGCCAGCGTGCAGCACCGGGAGAACCTGGTACGGGCCATGTTCACCGGCTACAAGCGGAGGGCAGTCGGATGAGTCCGAATCGACGCTTGTCAATGCTGCTCGCCCTGTGCGTCGGGCCGGCTACGGCGAGCCCGTTGGACGGCCTGCTGCAAGACTACCGGGACACCGCCGGCGCCCTGGACCCGGCGCGGGGCGCCGCCGCCTGGACGCGGCCGATGCCCGCGCCCGACGGCAAACCTCGCCGTTGCAGCGACTGCCACGGCAGCGACCTGACCCAGGCGGGCCGCCACCTGCGCACCGGCAAACCGATACCGCCGCTGGCGCCCTCGGTCAGCCCGGATGCCCTGAGCGACCCGGCCAAGGTCGAGAAATGGCTTTACCGCAACTGCCGCTGGACCTGGGGCCGGGAATGTACCCCCCAGGAAAAGGGCGATTTGCTCCTGTTTCTTTCCATGCAATGAGGGAAACCAAGATGAAAAAATCCTTGCTCGTCATCGGACTGGGGTTTTCGCTGCTGGCCGTGGTCGGCCTGGCCTTGAGCGATTACGACTCCGAACGCGAAGACGAAGACCACGAATACGCTGAACACGGGCGCCCGGACTTTGCCCCAGCCGACGACCCCGGATACCTGCAAGAGTGCGGCGCCTGCCACCTGGCCTACCCCCCGGGGCTGTTGCCGGCACGCTCCTGGGGGCGGATCATGGACGGTCTCGGCGACCATTTCGGCGACAACGCCGAGTTGGCCGCGTCCGAAGCCGAACCGATCCGCGCCTATCTGCAGGCCCAGGCCGCCGACCGCGCCGGCCAGGGCCGGGCGCGCTCGGTGGCCGCCTCTCTGAGGCCGGAGCAAGCGCCGCTGCGCATTGCCGCCACTCCCTGGTTCCGGCGTCAGCACCACGAGATCCCGCCCTCTATGGTGGCGGGTAACCCCCAGGTGGGCGGCTTCGGCAATTGCCAGGCTTGCCATCGGGGCGCCGAGGACGGATCCTTCGATGAACACCGGGTCAGGATCCCCGGCTACCCCTACTGGGACGATTGATGAAGCAATACACCCTCGCTCTCCTGCTTTGGGGCCTCGCCGCCGGCCCGAGCGCCGACCACGAGGCGGCCTACGAGCTGGCCCGCGAGGGTCGCATCATGCCCCTCGAGCAGATTCTCGAGCAGCAGCGCCGGGATCGGCCCGGGCGCATCCTGGAGGTGGAGCTGGAGCGAGAAGACGGCCGCCTGGTCTACGAGCTGGAGCTGTTGGACGCCGACGGCCGGGTGTGGGAGATCTACTATGACGCGGTCAGCGGCCGGCTGCTGGAGACCGAAGCGGAGGCCGCCGACTGATGCGCCTGCTGCTGGTGGAAGACGACACCGAGCTGGTAGAGCGCCTGGGTCCCGCCCTGTCTCGCGCCGGGTTTGCGCTGGACCGCGCTGACAACGGCATCGACGGCGAATTCCTCGGCGACGAGATCGACTACGACCTGGTGGTGCTGGACCTCGGCCTGCCCGGCCGCCCGGGGCTGGAGGTGCTGGCGAATTGGCGCGCCCGGGGCAACGGGGTGCCGGTGCTGATCCTCACCGCCCGCGACGCCTGGCACGAGCGGGTAGACGGCTTCCGGGCCGGCGCCGACGACTATCTCGGCAAGCCGTTTCACGTCGAGGAACTGGTGGAGCGGCTCAAGGCCCTGGGCCGGCGCAGCGAGGGCCGGCCCGGCCCCGAGTTGCAAGCCGGCGGCCTGGTGCTGGACGAGGAACGCCAGCAGGTGCGGCTACCGGACGGCGCCCTGGTCTCACTCACGGGCACAGAATTCCGCCTGCTGCGCTACTTCATGCTCCACCCGGACCGCATCCTGTCCAAGGGTCGGCTGACCGAGCACGTCTACGACCAGGACTTCGACCGCGACAGCAACCTGATCGAGGTCTACGTGCGGCGACTGCGCGACAAGCTGGGCGGCGGGCGCATCCTGACCCGGCGCGGCCAGGGCTACCTGTTCCCGGAGCGCCCCGAGTGAATTCTTTACAGGCCCGGCTCCAGCTCGGCCTGCTGCTGAGCCTGCTGCTGCTCGCGCTGCTGCTGTTTTGGGGCGGCAGCGCCGCGGTGCGCCAGATTGCCGAAGCCTATGTGGCGGCCCGACTGGAGCACGACGCGGAGGCACTGCTCGGCGCCCTGCAACCAACGCGGGCTCAGGGCCAGGGCACGAGCGCGCTCATGGGCATGCAGGGGCAGCAGGCAACGCCGGTCTACCAGCAGCCGTTCTCCGGCCACTACTACTTGGCCCGGCTGGACGACGGCGAGCCGCTGCGTTCGCGTTCACTATGGGACCATGAACTGGCGGCGCCGGCGCTGAAGCCCGGGGAAACCCGACTTTGGCGGGCCGCCGGCCCCCAGGACCAGGCGCTGCTGGTGCGCGCCGCCGGCTACCGTAAGCGGGGGTTCAACCTGACGCTGGCGGTGGCCGAGGACATCGCCCCCATCGAGCGACAGATCCGCCGCCTCCAGGGCCTGCTGGCGGCGGCCGCCGCCGGCGCCATCGCGCTACTGCTGCTGGTCCAGCGCCTGGTGGTGCGCCACAGCCTGAGCCGGCTGGAACGGGTGCGGACCGACATCCAACGCCTGGAGCAGGGCCAGACCCAGCGGCTGAGCGAGGCGGTGCCGGACGAGATCCGGCCCCTGGTGCAGGAATTCAACCGTCTGCTGGCGCTGCTGGGGAGCCGCCTGGAGCGTTCCCGCAACGCCCTCGGCAACCTGGCCCACGCCCTCAAGGGCCCGCTCAACCTGCTGGTACAGTCCCTGGACGCCGGCGACAGCGGACCTCAGGCCCAGGCCCAGACCAACCGCATCCGCCAGCTGATCGAACGCGAACTCAGGCGGGCGCGCCTGGCCGGCGCCGGCAACCCAGGCCGGCAATTCGCCCCAGCGGCAGAGCTGCCGGACCTGATCGCCGCCTTGGCCCGCATGCACCGTGGGCGCCAGCTCGACATCCGGTGCAGCCGCCGTCCCTCCGCCCCCTTGCCCATCGACCGCGAAGACCTGCTGGAACTCCTGGGCAACCTGCTGGACAACGCCTGCAAGTGGGCCCGGAAGCGGGTGCGCTTCGCACTGGAGCAGGACCAGGGGGAGTTGCGGATCACCGTCGAAGACGATGGCGCCGGGGTTTCGGCGGCGCAATTGGCGCAGCTGGCGCAACGCGGGGTGCGGATCGACCAAGAGGTCGAAGGCCACGGCCTAGGCCTGGCCATCAGCCGAGATATCGCCCGACTCTACGGCGGCGGCCTGGCGTTCGACCGCGCGCCGGAGCTTGGCGGTTTGCGGGTGCGGGCCCGGCTCCGCCTAGGGAAACGCTGATTCAACCGCGTTTTCCGCGCGGGGCAGGATGCCCCGCCGCTTTCTGGCGTCCAACCGCCTGAAAATGAAGGCCTTCGGAAACCGCGTTTTCGATAGCCGTGCTGCAAGAAGCCAGGGAGGGCTTTTTTCAGCGTCTGCCTAGCGCGACCGGAGTGAACGGTCGCGCCCGGGACAGACCTACTTGGCCCCCTTTTTTTCCTTGATGTGGCAGAGCTTGCACTTCTTCACCGGCCCGGCATGCTTGCCCATCTCCTGCATGGTGTACTTATGGCAGCCCTGGCAGCGCAGATGGTAGGCATCCTTGAACTTGGGTGCATTCTCCATCAGTTCGCCCTCCTTCTTGGCATGGCACTCCGTGCAGGGCTTGACCGGCCCCGAGCCTTCGAAGGTGTGGTGGCAGGTGCTGCATTCCACTTTCACCAGCCCGCCGACGTCGGTGAGCCCGGCGTGCAGCTGGTGCAGGAAGGTCACCTTTCCCATCTTACCCTCGAAGATCAGTACCTGTTTGTCCGCTGGTATCTCCTGGGCCAGGGCAGCGCCCGCCAGGAGCGCACTCAGCAGCCCCACTATGCCCGTTTGCAATCTCTGCTTTCTCATGGCACGACCCCCTCGTCGGTCGAATCTTCCACCTGGGTAATGACCTTGACCCGCTCTCCCCGCGCCTCGGCGCGCCGTCCCGATTTCGAGTCCAATCCCACGCTAGCACAAGCGCAGACCCGCGGCATTGTGAAACCGCAACGGCTCGACGAGGGCCGAGCGGGCCAATACGAGGGAACTCGCTAGCCTATGGATTCTGGAGCGCGGCTTGACCGGAAATGCGGTTGTTCCAGACCGCGTCTTTTTCCAGTCGGCCGAGGCGGTGGAAGATGGCGGGCAACCTGATGCGCCCGTAAAAGCCTAGGGGAACGCTGATTAAACCGCGTTTTCCGCGCGGGGCAGGATGCCCCGCAAAAAGCCAGGGAGGGCTTTTTGCAGCGTCTGCATAGGGATCAACCGACCGCCAGGTAGTCCCGGCCACGTCGATAGCCCATGGCGTGCAATTCGCGGCCAATCAGTTCCCGCGCCCCGTGATTGCCGACATAGCAGAGCACGAACGGGCGCGGTGAGCGGCGCAGCCAGTCCGGACTCACCACCGGAACCCCCTGCAAGCGGTTGCCGATCTTGCGCGGGTCGATGTCAACCCAGGCCTGCACCGCGAAACCCCGCTCCAGCAACCGGCGGCAGCGCTTGCGGGTCTTGCGCCCCGCCCCCCAGATCACCAATTCGCCGCGGCGCTTGAGCAACCGCGGGTCACACGCCAGGTAGTCCGCCCGCAAGCGGTCAAACGCCTCGCGGGAATAGCGCGGA
This sequence comes from uncultured Gammaproteobacteria bacterium, assembly GCA_963753615.1. GTDB lineage: Bacteria > Pseudomonadota > Gammaproteobacteria > Chromatiales > Chromatiaceae > CAVWCW01. The sequence continues at coordinate 336,042 of CAVWCW010000002.1, read as the reverse complement.
TCCCGGCGCGAGGTGCGTTCCGGGTCCTCGCGCCAGTCCAACAACACCTCCGGCAATTTCGCCATCGGGCAGCCAGCAGCGTGCAGCCGCAGCCACAACTCATAGTCCTCGGGAAACGGGCCGTCCCGGTAGCCACCCACCCGCTCGACCCAGCGGCGCCGAAACATTACCGAGGGATGCGGCAAGGGCGATTCCAGGTAGATGTGATCGGCGATCTGCCGCGGGCTCAGGCAATGGTTTTGCCAGCGCACGTATTCCCGGTAACCGGCCTGCACCAGCTCGGCAGGGAACAGCCGCACCCGAGAGCCCACCAAGCCGATGTGCGCGTTCCGCTGCAAAAACTTGGCCTGCAGCATCAGGCGCTCCGGATACATACGGTCGTCGGCGTCCATGCGCGCCACCAGCTCACCGCGGGCGTGTGCCAAGCCCTGATTGAGTGCCGCCACCAACCCGCGCCCGGGGTTGGCCAACAGCCGAATTCGTCGGTCACGTGCGGCCCGTTCCACCGCCAGCGCCCGGGAGCCGTCGCTGGAATCGTCGTCCACCAGCAGCAGCTCATAGTCTTCCCAGGTCTGGGCGGCGATCGAATCCAAACACTCGCCGAGGGTCGCGGCGGCGTTTTTGCAGGGCAGGAGGATGCTGATCGCTGGCATGGCTACCGAAGCTGAGAAACCGCCGGAGAGCCTAGCAGATAGAACCTGGGGCGGAAACCGGCCGCCCCGGGTTGCACCGCCCTCGGAACGGTGGCATGTTGCGCTACAGGCTACCGCCGTAATAAAAACGCAATTCGAGGCGCCCACCACCCGGAGAACACCACCATGAGAACGAACCCGCACCGCGCTGTCCGCCCTCTCGTCCGCGCCGGCCTTACGACGCTCCTGCTTGGAGCCTCCCTGGCCGCCCAGGCCCTGGAAGACAAATTGGTGATCGTCACCTCGTTTCCCAAAGACCTCACCCAGGCCTTCGAAGACGCCTTCGAAGCCAAGTACCCCGGAATTGAAGTCGAGGTGCTGAACAAAAAGACCACCGCCGGCGTCAAATACATCCAGGAAACCGCGGGCAACAACACCACCGACCTGATGTGGGCCTCGGCGCCGGACGCCTTCGAGGTGCTCAAGGGCGACGGCCTGTTGAGCGCCTATCAGAGCGCCGCCGAGGGCATCCCGGAGCTGGTGGGCAGCTACCCGATCAACGACCCGGACGGCTATTATCTCGGCTTTGCCGCCTCCGGCTACGGCATGATGTGGAACACCCGTTACCTCATGGCCAAGCGGCTACCGGAGCCGAAGGAGTGGGACGACCTGTCCCGGCCCGAGTATTTCGGCCACGTCGGCATGTCCGCCCCCTCTCGCTCTGGCACCACCCACCTGACCGTGGAAACCCTGCTCCAGGGCGAGGGCTGGAACCGCGGCTGGGCCCTGTGGAAGGAGATCGCCGGCAACTTCAAGACCGTCACCGAGCGCAGCTTCGGGGTCCCCGACGGGGTCAACTCCGGGCAGTTCGGCATCGGCATCGTAATCGACTTCTTCGGTTTCTCGTCCCAGGCCACCGGCTTCCCGGTGGAATTCCGTTACCCGACGGTAACCACCCTGGTTCCGGCGAATATCGCGGTGGTCAAGAACGCCCCCCATCCCCAGGCAGCGATGGCCTTTATCGAATTCCTGTTGTCGCCGGACGGCCAGGAGATCCTGCTCGACCCCAAGATCCGCCGCCTGCCGGTAAACCCATCCACCTATGCGAAGGCCCCGGAGGGCTTCCCGAACCCGTTCGAAGACAGCTCCCTCGGGGCACGGGTGAAGTTCGACGTGGAAAAATCCAAGGCCCGATACAACCTGGTGAACTCCCTGTTCGACGTCCTGATCACCTACCGCCTGGAGGACCTGCAGGACGCTACCCGGGCGATCCAGGAGGCAGAAGCTGCCCTGGCCGGTATCGACAATGCCAAGGCCCGGGCCCTGGTGGACGAAGCCAAGGCCTTGGTGGCGGCAATGCCGATCGACGAAGCCCAGTCCCTGGACCCGGAGTTCACCGCCATTTTCACCAAGAAGCGCAAAAAGAAGACCGATCAGATCACTGGCCGCCAGGCCGAAGTGGAACAGGAGTGGGACAGCTTCGCCAAGGCCAACTATGAGCGGGCTCGGGAGTTGGCGGAGGAGGCCAAGGAGCGGTTGTGAGCCTTGAGGAATGGGTAATGTGGGGGCGGCGTTGAACGCCGCCCCCTGCCAAGTCCTGTGACGATATTGGCGCCCGGACAGAAAGGCCCGGCAGTAGTCGGGCTCTTGCTGTTTCTGTTTCTGCTGGCGTTTCTCGCCATCCCGGTAGCACGGGTGGTGTTCGTGGCTTTCCAAGACCCGGGCAGCGGCGCTTTCACCCTGGTCAACTTTGCAGATTTCTTCAACACCTCTCTGTTTCGGGAGTCGTTCGCGAATTCGGTGTACGTCGCGTCCATGGCGGTGCTGGCATCCACCATCATCGCCCTGCCCCTGGCCTATTTCACCAGCCGCTTCAACTTCGCCGGTACCGCCCTGATCCAGACCCTGGGCGTGGTGCCCCTGATCATGCCGCCGTTCGTCGGCGCGGTGGCCATGCAGTTGCTGTTCGGAGCCAACGGCTCGGTCAACCTGCTGCTGGATGAATGGTTCGGTCTCAATATCCCGTTCATGGAGGGGCTGAACGGAGTAATCCTGGTGCAGAGCATCCACTATTTCCCGTTCATCCTGATCAACCTCTCGGCCAGCCTCAACAACATCGACCGCGCCATGGAGGAATCGGCCCAGAACCTCGGGGCCAGCGGCCTGCGGCTGTTCCGGCGCATTGTGTTTCCGCTTGCCATGCCCGGTTACATCGCAGGCGCCGCCCTGGTGTTCCTCAAGGTGTTCGACGACCTCGGCACGCCGCTGCTGCTCAATGTAAACAACATGCTGGCGCCCCAGGCCTATCTGCGCATCTCCTCCATCGGCATCTCCGACCCCATGGGTTATGTGATCTCGGTGATCCTGGTGCTGTTCTCCCTGTTCGCGCTCTGGACCTCGTTTCTCGCCATGCGCGGGAGAGACTACTCCAGCATCCAGAAGGGGGGCGGCGGCCTGATGAAGCGCGACATGCGCCCCGCCGAGCAGTTCGGGGCCTATCTGGTCATCACCCTGATCCTGCTGCTGGTGCTCTCGCCCCACCTGGGCCTCACACTGCTCTCGTTCGGTACCATCTGGTCGTACAGCGTGCTGCCGGACGCCTACACCTTCGATCACTATCTGGAGGTATTCAGCGGCGCCTCCGGCTACATCGGCAACACCCTGCTCTACGCCGGCCTGGCCGCCCTGGCCGACGTGGCGATCGGCACGGCCATCGCCTATATCGTCTGGCGCACACGGCTGGTGGGGCGCAAATTCCTGGACTACGCCGCCACCGCGTCCCTGGCCATCCCCGGGGTGGTGTTGGGGATCGGCTACCTCCGCAGCTTCCACGACATCCAGGTGCCCTGGCTCGATAAGCCCCTGGCCTCCTGGTGGGTGATCATCGTGGTGGCGCTGCTGATCCGGCGCTTGCCGTATGCCCTGCGCGCTTGCATGGCGGCCCTGCAGCAGTTGTCCCTGGCACTGGAGGAGGCGGCCGAGAATCTGGGCGCCACCAAAGGCCGCACCATTCGCCGCATCGTGGTGCCCCTGATGGCCGGCGGCATCCTGGCCGGCTTCGTCACCAGCTTCGCCACCGCGGCGGTGGAGCTGTCAGCGACCATCATGCTGGTGGACCGCGATTCCGACGCACCCCTGTCCTACGGCATCTATGTGTTCATGCAATCCGCCGCCGGGCGCGGCCCCGGGGCGGCCCTGGGCGTGATCGCGGTGCTGATCGTAGGTCTGGGCACCTATCTCTCCCACCGCTTTCTAGAGCGCGGCCGGCGCCGGCAACGGGGCGACCTGATCGCCGCCGGAGCCCAGGCCTGACCGGAGGACCCCATGCGCAGCGACCCCGTCGGCATCCAGATTCAAGGCCTAGAACTCGCCTTCGGCGAGCACCAGGTGCTCAAGGGCATCGATCTGGAGATCGAGCCCGGCGAACTGTTCGCCTTCCTCGGGCCCTCGGGCTCAGGCAAGTCCACCCTGCTGCGGGCCATTGCCGGCTTTGGCCCCAAGCCCCGGGGCCACATCCTGATTGGCGGCGAGGAGGTAAGTGGCCTGCCGCCCTGGCAGCGCAATGTGGGCATGGTGTTCCAGAGTTATGCCCTCTGGCCCCATATGACGGTGCGCCGGAATCTAGCCTTCGGGCTAGAGGAAAGGCGCACCCCCAAGGCCGAGATTCGGCGTCGAGTCGAACAGACCCTGGAGCTGGTGGGGCTGCGCGAGTTGGCGGAGCGGCGTCCGTCCCAGCTCTCCGGCGGCCAGCAACAGCGCATCGCCCTGGCCCGCACCCTGGTGGTGGAGCCCCGGGTGCTGCTGCTCGACGAACCCCTGTCCAATCTCGACGCCAACCTGCGGCTGCAGATGCGGCGCGAGATCCACGACCTGCAGCGCGAGCTCGGCCTCACCACCGTGTTCGTCACCCACGACCAGGAAGAGGCCAATACCATCGCCGACCGCATGGCGGTGCTCGACCAGGGTGTAATCCAGCAGGTGGGTACCCCGATGGCGCTGTACGACAACCCCTGCAACCTCTTCGTGGCGAATTTCCTGGGCACCGCCAATGTTCTGGCGGGGCGCTTCGAGCGCGTCGGTGCCAGCAGCCAGTTCCGCGCCGATGGCAGCATCCGCCTGGAGCTGCCGCGGGCAGTGGCCGAGGGCCCAGGACACCTGGTGTTCCGCCCCCAGAACCTGGAGATCCACCGGCGCGGCGGCCCCGGCGGGGACGGCCTGCTGCCAGGGGTGGTGGCCAGGCGCGAGTTCCTGGGCAGCGTATTGCGCTACGAAATCGACGTCGGCGGCCAGCCGATCCTGGTCGACGACCACCACCGCCGCGGTGAGCCCCCATTCGCCGCCGGGGTCGAGGTCGAATTGCGGCTCAACTCGGAAGAGCTGGTGGCGCTGCCGAAATGAGTCCGGGCGCAACTGGGCCGCTGGCCCTGGCCCTCGCCGGCTGCGCCGGTCTGTTTCCGCAACCCTACGGCGAGGTCGCTGCGGACGCCGACCCGGTGCGCGCCGACGGCCGTCCGGTGCGCATGCCACCCAACGCCCCGTCGATTCTGAACGGCCATTGGGAGGCCGGCGAAGGCCACCAGGGCATCGACATCCTGGGCCCGGTGGGCACCCCGGTGCTGGCGCCGGCTCCGGGCCGGGTCAGCAACTCCTGGTTCGGCCCCATGTACGGTCACCAGATCCTGATCGACCACGGGCGCGGCGCGGACCAGCAATATATCCGCACCCGCTTGGTGCACTTGGACGCACGATCGGTGGAGCCGGGAGATCGGGTGGCGCGCGGCCAACCGATTGGCGCCCTGGGACGCACCGGCCTGCTGTCCGGCGGCATCCCGCACCTGCACTACGAAGTGCAGACCGCAGACCGGCCCCAATTCCACCGCTACCGCCCCAGCAATCCGCACCTGTGATGGACCGAGGGGGCTGGCCTGGTCAGCTGTTTCGAGCGCGACCGGACCTACCCGGAGCAGCCGTTCCAAACCACCTACCCGGTCCCCTGCGCTGGGGTGCCCTGGGAGTGAGCGGCCGCCGCAAGGTTGTTTCCGATCTGGCTCCAGGGTTCCGTTCCCGGCGCAGTGCCGGAGCGGCCAGGCGCCGTTTTGCAGCAGAACTGGCGGCGGTAGCTGGCAGTGAAGTGATGAGCCAGTCCAACCCCAGGGGGTCAGGCAAGAAATTTGTTTGCACCTCGTCCAAGGTTGTTGACAGTTTTACTGGGAATTCGTGGCTATCATTGCCATCCCGATCCAAACAAAGGGAGGCAACCATGAAAATGAAACAACTCACCGTCCTAACCAGCTGCATTCTGTCGTTCGGAATCGTCGGCTGCAGTACCACCGGACAACCGTCCAACGTCGCTGAGTTGGAGCGCCAGCTCGAAGCTCAGGAGAAAGAGACGGCCGAATTGGAGCAGAGCTTACGCATGAAAGACGCCGAGGTGCAGCAATACAAAAGCGCCGCTTCGAGCGCCCAGAGCACACAAGCCCCACTGCTGCCGTCCGAGGCCAAGGCGGGTGAGTGTTATGCCCGCCTGTTTATTCCGCCGACCTACCGGACCTCCACCGATCAGGTGTTAAAGCGGGCCTCTTCGGAGCGCCTCGAGCTGACCCCGGCCAGTTACGAATGGGGGGAAGAAAAAGTGCTGGTCACCGAGGCATCGGAAGACGCCAAGGTCATTCCCGCTAAATATGAGTGGGTAAAGGAGCAGGTGCTGGTCAAGGAGCAATCCGAGAATTGGATCGAGGTCCCGGCCCAATACGAAACGGTCACCGAGGAGATCCTGGTAAAACCGGCCAGCACAGCATGGAAAAAGGGCCGCGGTCCGATCGAAAGGATTGACAATGCCACCGGCGAAATCATGTGCCTGATAGAAACGCCGGCCGAGTACAAGAGCGTGTCCAAGCGAGTAATGACGGCCGCGCCGAGCACCAAAAAGGTGGTCATTCCGGCCGAGTACAAGACGGTCGAAAAGCGCGTGATGGTAACGCCGCCCCAGGTACAGAAGATCACCATTCCCGCAGAGTACAAGACGGTGAAGGTCAAGCGCGTGGTGACGCCGCCCGCGGAGCGGCGCATCGAGATTCCGGCCGAGTACCAGACCGTGAGCAAGCGCGAGTTGGTCACCGAGGGCCACGTCGAATGGCGGCCGATTCTGTGCGAGACCAATGTTAGGCCTGACCTGGTCTCCAACGTACAGGGTGCCCTGAAAAACTTGGGCTTTCATCCAGGCCCGGTAGACGGCGTACTGGGGCGCCAGACCATGGAAGCGGTAAACAGCTACCAACGCTCCAAGGGCCTGGCCAGCGGTCAATTGAGTATCGAGACCATCAAGTCCCTGGGCGTGGAGATCTGAATCCAACGCGCCCGATAGACGTTTGAGCCCCGACTCAAGCGCCATCCGCCCCCGGCCGCCAGTGGCGGCCGGGGCGCTTCTCAGCCTCGCCCCAACCACCACCCAGCCCTCGGGCAACTCCGGTTCGCCGGCATTACCCGCTCATGGCTCAAACCGCACGAGTAGCTGCAGGGTATCGCCGAACCAAACGCCTATGGCCTGCCCCAGCGACTGCTCGAATCCCAACTGCCACTCGCGCTCGGTTGCGGCCAACGCGGCTTCCAGCTCGGCCTCGAGGGCCTCGCGCTGCACCAGTTCGACTCCTTCGTTGATCAGATAGTCGATACCGAGCCCGGCACCGGCCCCCACCGCGGTGCCGACCGGGCCGCCCAGGCTGCCCAGGGCCCCACCGCCGGCGGCCAGCGCCGCCTTCGATGCGAAGGGCGCCGCGAGCTTGGCGAACAGCCCCTTGCCGGCACCGCTGGCCACTGCCTTGGCGGCTACGCCCTTGCCGAGGGAGCCACCCACAGCCTTGCCCGCCGCCGCCCCACCCAGGGCCAACAGCCCGCTGCGCATCACCTCCGGGGAGCCGCGCTCCAGAGCCGCCGGGTCCAACTTGTTGAACTGGGCGCTCCAGTCCAACTCCATCACCACAGCGCCGCCGGGGCGCTCCAGATGCTCGGTCTCCTCGGCCACCAGCAGTTGGAACTCGCTACGCAGGCCGGCCAGCAGGTTCAGATATCCCTGGTGGGCGCTGATCAGGACATTGCGGTAGGCCTCCAGCAGTAGGGGATCGGTCAGTTCCGGCTTCAGCACCAGCCGCCGATATTGGCGCTGCAGGTATTGCTCCAGGTCGTAGGCCACCGCATCGCCCAGGGACTGGGCTTCGGCGCTGAGGGCGTGGCCGGCGGCGGAGCTCAAGGCCTCCCAGAGCAGGCCATAACTGGTGCTGTAGGCAAAATACCAGTCGGCGAAGCTGCCGATGCGCCCGCGCGGACCGGCGAACACCAGGTCCAGGTCGCGCTGCAGGCGCTCCCGGGCCTGAAGGCGAAGGCGGGCCTCCGCCGCCTCCAGGGTGCGGCTGTACTCGTCGACAAAGGCGGAATAGCGGGCCGCGTCAACCAGCGCCCGCACCGTTTCCCCGTCGCGCTCCCGGTAGGTCAGGGCCACCCGGGGCGGCACCTGTGCACGCACCCCGCTGTCGAGCCGAGATTCATCGCGGTGCACCAACTGCTCGTAGTCGAGGCGCGCCAGAAGGCTGTCGTACCATTGTCGGCCGAGGGTCAGTCCGAGCACCAGGAACAGCAACAGGCTCAGCGCCAGCACCAGCGGTGAGAGCAGGCGGCGTCGGGGTTTGGCCTGGGCCCTGGAACGGGTCCGAAATCGTCTCCACATCGGCAATTGGGACCGTAAAAAAACTAGAGAGACAATGGCAGGTTGCGGCGACCGGGGCAAATGCCCTTGGCCGGATCGGGGCCGATGCCCGACAGGAGCGGGCGGAGAACCGGGCCCTTGGAACAGGGCCCGGCTCCGGGTTTGACAGCCGGCAAGCCAGAGTCTAGCCTGCTTGCTGACCGGCTGGCTGCGCCGCTATCGGCGAGCCAGCGGGCCGGTGATCGCGGATGGGACTCAGTCGCAGAACTTACCGCACTGAGGGATGCCGTTACGGGTGCGAAGGTCTCCGTGCTTGACCGCGTTCCGGGCACTCAGGATCAGGAACGCACTAATGGCCACGAAGGTCAGTAATCCGGTAATGGTCAGACTGTCGATGATCATGATTGCTACCTCTTCATCTGGAGGGGGGCTGCTCACCGCCTGGTGACCGGCCCACCCCGGTTGCGTCGGAACTGCGGCGCCCGGGGATCTCCCGCGGCGGCTCGATACTCTGCCGACAGTGCCCATTCTCCGCCAAAGGTATTAAATTAGTATTTCCTAATATACTTTATTTGTAACAAGATATTTCACTGTCGGCGAGGGCCGGAATGGACAACGAGCAGCTATTGGTGGTGGACGACGACGCGGGGCTGCGCGAGCTGCTGAGCGACTATCTCGGACGCGAGGGCTATCGCGTAACGGCGGTAGCCAACGCCGCCGAGATGGACCAATGGCTGGCCCAAGACAGCCCGGATCTGGTGATTCTGGACCTGATGTTGCCGGGGGAAGACGGGCTGAGCATTGCCCGCCGCCTGCGCGCCGGCGGCGACCTGCCGATCATCATCCTGTCGGCGCGCGGCGATGAAGTGGACCGCATCGTCGGCCTGGAGGTGGGGGCCGACGACTACCTGGCCAAGCCCTTCAACCCGCGCGAACTCCTGGCTCGCATCCGCGCAGTGCTGAGACGCCAGGGCCCGGCGGCGGAGCTAAAGGCCGCGGCGGAGGAAGCGGTCCCGGCGGCGCGCCCGGGCTTCGGTCCCTATGAGCTGGATCTGGAGGCTCAGCGCCTGTTGCGCGACGGCACTGAGGTGGCCCTGACCACCGGCGAGTTCAACCTGCTGCGCATCTTTGTCGAGCGCCCCAACCGGGTGCTGGAGCGGGACCGGCTGCTGGATCTGCTCAAGGGCTACGAGTACTCGCCGTTCGACCGCAGCATAGACGTGCGGGTGGCGCGCCTGCGGGCCAAGATCGAGGACGACAGCAAGGCGCCCAAGTACATCCGCACGGTCTGGGGCCAGGGTTACCTGTTCGCCCCGGAGGGCGAAAAGAACTAATGCGCCTGACGCCTGCGGGCCTGTTCGGCCGTACCCTGCTGACCCTGGGCCTGAGCTACGCCGTGCTGGCGGCGCTGACCTTCGGCGCCCTGGTCTACTACGCCCTGTCCCCGGTGGCCCAGCGCTCCGCCGCCGACCTGGCCGCCTTCATGGTGCTGCAGGCCCAAACCTGGGCCATGCTGCCGCCCAATCTGCGCGGCGACTACGTAGACAAACTCTACCAGGAACACGACCTCTGGCTGACCCAGACCCAGAGCGAGATCCCACCGGAGAACTATTTCCTGCCCTATGTCCGTCGGGTCGAGCAGGCGCTGGCCGAACGCCTGGGCGACGCGGTATCGGTGCAACCCCAGGTGATCGAGGGCCGGCGTTGGTTTTGGGTCGACCTGGCGGTGGGCCAGAACCGGGAACCGGTGCGGGTGGGCTTTCCCCGCGACCGCGTCCGCACCCGCCCGATCGATGCCCTGCTGGCCGTCGGCGTCGCCACGCTACTGCTGATCCTGCTCGCCTCGGTAGTGCTGGCGCGTCAAATCACCAGCCCCCTGACCCGCCTCGGCGCCGAGGTGGAGCGAATCGGCCGCGGCCAGCTCCCCCACCCGTTGCCGGAAACCGGCCCCCGGGAATTGGTCACCTTCGTGCGCCAGTTCAACCGCATGGTGGTGCAGATCCAGGAACTGCTGGCCAACCGCACCACCCTGCTGGCCGGCATCTCCCACGACCTGCGCACCCCCATCGCCCGTATGCAGCTGGCCCTGGAAATGCTCTCCCAGCAGCCGGACCCGCAACTGGTGGCCCGCCTGCAGCAAGACCTGGAGCAGATGAACCGGCTGATCGGCCAGACCCTCGAACTGGCCCGCAACCTGGAGGCCGGGGCCCGCGACCGGGTCGACCTGGCGGACCTGATCGACGGTCTGGTATTAAGCCAGCGCCGCAGTGGCGCCGAGCTGACCTGGCAGGCCCGGGGCCCCTGCCCGGCCGAGGTCAATGTAAGCGCCCTGGAGCGCATCCTCGGCAACCTGCTGGACAACGCCCTGCGCTACGGCGCCGGCGGCGGGGCGCCCCGGGTGGAGTTGGAATGCAATGGGCAAGGGACCGAGATTAGAGTCCTGGACCGCGGCCCGGGCATCCCCGAGCATGAGCGCGAGGCAATTTTTCAGCCCTTTTACCGCTTGGAGGCCTCGCGCAGCCGCGACACCGGCGGCAGCGGTCTGGGGCTGGCCATCGTCCGCCAGTTGGCGGATGCCTGCGGGCTTACTGTGCAGTTGGAGCCCCGCCCGGGCGGCGGTACCCTGGCCCGGGTGCGGCTGGGCAACGGCAGCTGATCGAGGATCGATCCGAGTAGACCGGCCTCAACCCGCATATTTCCCCAGGTCGCCAGGCGGCTTCGCATAAGCGACCGGAAATACCGGACCGTGAATAGGACTGCGGAGGCATCGGCAGCGAAACATCCTGTATAACGCCGCCTGGCTATCGCACCCCTGGCTGCCGGTTTTCCTCCGCGCCAGGGCACGCCCGCGCACATGAAATATCCGGGTCAGCCCTGATTGTGGCCGCTGATCTCGGCATGCAGGGGTTTGGTGTCTTCGAACGCCTGCATTTGCTCGGGGCTGGCGGGTTTCTGGAACTGGGCCTTCCACTGCCCGAACGGCATGCCATAGACTGCCTCCCGCGCCCGGTCGTAGTCCAGTTCGACCCCACGCTCCTTGGCCGCCGCCAGGTACCACTTGGCCAGGCAGTTGCGGCAGAAGCCGGCCAGGTTCATCAGGTCGATGTTCTGCACGTCGCTGCGGCGCTGCAGGTGCTCGATCAAGCCGCGGAAGGCGGCGGCCTCGATCTCGGTTCGGGTGGTTTGATCCATGGGGGCTCCAGTCGGGATTGAATCAGCGCTCCGGGCTCACAGACCCTCGGCCTGCAACCGGCTCTGTTCGTTGGCCAACTCATCGGCCACATATTCCAACGCCAGACCCAGCTCCCGGGACCAGCTCAGGCTCACCAGCCAGGGCTGCCCCTGCGGCCGCCAGGTGTGCAGCTCGCGGCCGTCGCCGCGGCGGATGGCGCCGATCTTGCTCGCCTGGCTGCGCACATAGGCCGGGAAGCGACTCTCATCGCTGGACCGGCCGTACTTGTCGTTCAGCAGCCGCAGCAGGTCTTCGAAAGTGATCAAGGTCTCCGAGCCATACTTGCGCACCACCTTGTAGATGCGCCCCTGAAACGCCATGACGTAGATCAGGTCGCGGTCATCGGCATAGATCAGGGCCCGACGCTCGCCTTCCTGCTCCTGGTGCACGTAGCCCTTGCGCTGGCGCATCAACTCATCGATTGCTCCGCCGAGGCAGTATTCGTTGAACACCAGCTTCAGGCAGGGTTCGCCCGCCGACAATTGGGGGCCGGCCAGCAGCAGGCCGGCCATCAGCACCCAGCGCAGCAGCCGGACCGGCAGTCTCATCTTCGTCTCCATGCGTGGGCCCCAATTGCGGGTTATGGTTGTCAGGGAAATGGCTGCGGCCAATATCGCACATCCGCCGCAAAATCTCAGCCGTCAGGGCGGCTGGGGTTGCTCCGGGCGGCGGCGTACCCCCTCCACCAAGGCCTGCATGCGTTCCCAGTGGGATCCCTGCCAGTACACCCGCCCGCATTCCCCGCAACGCCAGAAGCGCTCGAAGGCGCGCCGGGTGCGCGGTTCCAGGCGCGCCGCCACCTCGGCCTTGGGCACCGCTGCGAGTTCCCCGTTGCAATGCATGCAGCGACTGAACGGGCGCAACTGGCGATACAGGTCCAGGCGCTCCACCAGGAGCGCCAACTGCTCCCGCGCCGGACCCTGGCGCACATAGCAGCCGTGGGTCAGCTCCCGCCTCATCAGCAGTGCCCGATCTCGGGTCAACAGCACCCGGCGCTCGGCCAGGGCCAGCCCGACCAGCGCCTGGTCTCCCAAATCATTGTAAAACAGGGTATCGAATCCGAGCAGGCGCAGGTAACGAGCAAGCCGCCCCAGGTGGGCGTCCACCAGGAAGCGCACCCGGCGCAGCGGCGACTCGCGCAGGCGCACCAGAGGCGTCACGTCCAGGGCCTCGAACATCGGGTAGACACTCACCCGGTCACCGTCCGCCAAGGGCTGCTCCAGGCCCACCGAGCGGCCATTGACCAGGATCAACTCGACCTCGGTATGGGGCACCCCCAGGGTCTCGATCAGGTGCCGAACCGGCGCCGGAGCGGTGAATTCCAGCGCAATGTCGCGCTTGCGCCGCGCCGCCGGCAGGAAGTCGTTCAGCTCTTCGTAAAAGCGGATGCTGGCCTTGGCCATGACGCCGCGGCGAGCGGACTCAGAGATCGAAGTCCGCCCACACCGGACAGTGGTCCGAGGGTTTCTCCATGGCCCGTATATCGTAGGCGATACCGGCGCCGCTGAGTTGCTCGCTGACCGCAGGGCTCGCCAGCACCAGGTCTATGCGCAGGCCGCGCTTGGGCTCCCGCTCGAATCCCCGGCTGCGGTAGTCGAACCAGCTGAAACGGTCGTCCACCTCGGGGTGGCACTGGCGGTAGGTGTCGCACAGGCCCCAGCCGGTCAGCTGCTGCATCCATTCCCGCTCTTCCGGCAGGAAGCTGCACTTGCCGGTACGCAGCCAGCGCTTGGCATTGTCGGGGCCGATGCCGATGTCCAGGTCGAGGGGGGCAATGTTCATGTCGCCGATCACCAGCAACCGGTCGTCCGGGGTGAAGTTGGCATTGAGGTAGGCCAGCAGGTCGGCGTAGAACTTGCGCTTGGCCGGGAACTTGACCTCGTGGTCGCGGCTCTCGCCCTGGGGAAAGTAGCCGTTGATCAGGTTCAAAGGCTGGCCGTCGGCGGTCTCGAACACCCCCATGATGAAGCGCCGCTGCGCATCGTCACCGTCGCCGGGAAAGCCCTTTTGCACCGCAAGCGGCGGGCGCTTGGAGAGCAGGGCCACCCCGTAGTGGGTCTTCTGGCCGAAATAGTGCGCCCGGTAGCCCAGCTCGTCGATCATCTCCTGGGGAAAGTCCTGGTCCTGGACCTTGGTCTCCTGGATGCCGATGATGTCCGGGTCGTACTGATCGCGCAGCGCCTCGAGCTGATGGCGTCGGGCGCGGATACCGTTGGTATTGAAGGAGACAATGCGCATTTCAGCTACCTAGTTTTGCTTCCGGCCCAGGACCTCATGGGTCTCGCGCATACCGACCTCCAGCCCGTGGACGTAGGCCTTGCCCCAGACCAGGGGTTCGTGGCCGGCGATCAGGTCCTCGGGGTCGGGTTGGAGCTGACCCTGCAACCGCTCGCCGTAGCCCAGCTTACGCAGGGCTTGGACCATGCCGTTGGCGTAGCCGCGGTCGTACCACAGCTGCTGCTCGGTGGGATTATCCAACATGTCCTCGGTATCCGCGTAGAGGCGGCGGATCAGGGCGAACAGCTTGCTCAGAAGGACATCTTGGTCTTGGCTCATGACCCGAAAGCCTAGCACGCCCGGGCCCGGACGCTCCATACCCACGACCTCCCCAGGTTGTATTTCGGCGTCGCTCGGCACATCATGGTCGGCGCTCAATCCGTGCCCCTGCGAGGTCCCCATGCTGATCGTCATCTCCCCCGCCAAGACCCTCGACTACACCACCCCGCCGGTCACCAGACGTCCACACTCAACCCGAGTACGTTGAGCAGGCCCAGCGCCTGATCAACATCCTGCGCAACTTCTCGGTCTTGGACCTGGCGGAGCTGATGCATCTGAGCATGAAGCTGGCGGAGCTCAACTTCGAGCGCTACCACGCCTGGCGCCCGGAGTTCACCACCGAGAACGCCAAACAGGCGGCGCTGGCGATGAAGGGAGACGTCTACACCGGCCTGGATGCGGAGACTTTCAGCGCGGACGACTTCGCCTTCGCCCAAGAGCACCTGCGCATCCTGTCGGGACTCTACGGCCTGCTGCGGCCCCTGGACCTGATGCAGCCCTATCGCCTGGAGATGGGCACCAAGCTGGCCAACGAGGCCGGCAAGGACCTGTATGCCTTCTGGGGCGGCCAGATCACCGAGGGCCTGAACCGCCAGCTGGCGGCCCAGGGCGATCGGGTGCTGATCAACCTGGCCTCCAACGAGTACTTCAAAGCGGTCAAACCAAAGCAGCTCGACGCCCGCATCGTTACCCCCCAATTCAAGGAGCGAAAAGGCGACGGCTACCGCATGATCGGGGTCTATGCGAAGAAGGCGCGCGGCCTGATGAGCCGCTATATCATCCGCAATCGCCTCAGCGACCCGGAGCAGATCAAGGGCTTCGACAGTGAGGGCTATGCGCACAACCAGGCCCTCTCGGGGCCCGACCAGTGGGTGTTCACCCGCGGCTGAAACGCTGCCCGGGGTCACTGTGGGCCGGCTCAGCGCGGCTGATAACACCAGAGATCGGTGCTGAGGTAACGCTCCCCGGTGTCCGGCAGAATCGCCAGCAGGCGCTTGCCGCGAAACTGCTGGCGGCGCGCCAGCTGCAGCATTCCGGCCAAAGCCGCGCCACAAGAGATGCCGGCGAGTATGCCCTCTTGACGGGCCAGGAAGCGGGTACCGGCGTAGGCCTCCTCGGTGGTGATCTGCAGCACCTCGTCATAGATGCCGGTATCCAGGATTTCCGGGATAAAGCCCGGGGCGGTGCCCATAATCTTGTGCTTGCAGGCGATGCCCTGGCTCAGGATCGGAGAGTCCGCCGGCTCGGTGGCGTAGATGGCGAGCCCCGGATGCTGTTGGCGCAGGTAGCGGCCAACCCCGGAGATGGTGCCGCCGGTGCCCGTGGTGCACACCAGGGCATCCAGCCCGGCGCCGAAATCCTCCCAGATCTCTTCGGCGGTGGTCTTGTGGGCCTCCGGATTGGCCGGGTTGAAATGCTGGCCGACGAAGTAATGGCCCTGCTCGGCGGCCAGACGCTTGGCCTCCTCGATCGCCCCCTTGGTGCCCAGGGCCGCCGGGGTCAGCACCAGTTCGGCGCCGAAGGCGCACATCAGGGCCTTGCGCTCCTCGCTCATGTCCTCCGCCATCACCAGCACGATGCGGTAGCCCTTGACCGCAGCCACCATGGCCAGCCCGATCCCGGTATTGCCCGAGGTGGGCTCGATCAGGGTGTCGCCCGGGCGCAACCGGCCGCGCCGTTCCGCATCCTCGATCATGTTCAAGGCCGGGCGATCCTTGACCGAGCCGCCGGGGTTGAAGCTCTCCAGTTTGACCCAGAGTTCGGCGGCGAGCACGTCCTGCACCTTGTTGAGGCGCACCACCGGGGTTTGCCCTATGGTCTGCAGAATACTGTCGAATTTCATCAAGGCATCGCCCGAGGAAGCGCGGCCGGCGGCCGCACCCGAGAATGATAACCAAAGCCCGGCGGAATTGCAGGGCGCTCCCCGTTTTGCCGGCCGAGGAAAAGCGGCTATCATGCAGAAAGCATGACAAATCAATGTCGGGCAGCGGACGCCGGCCCGCCCTTACAGCGGAACACAGAGCCCCGATGAGCCCATCCAAAACCCGCCCGAAAATGCTCCACAAAGGCCACTACGCCGACAACCTGGACGCCGCCCCCGACGAGACTTACGACGACGCCTTTGAGGCACTGATCCGGCAAATGCTGGAGCGGGTCGGCGAAGACCCGCAGCGCGAAGGCCTGCAGCGCACCCCGCTACGGGTGGCAAAGGCGATGGACTTTCTCACCAGCGGCTACCAGATGACGGTGGAAGAGGTGGTACACAACGCGGTGTTCACCGAGGACTGCAAGGAGATGGTGGTAGTGCGCGAGATCGAATTCTACTCCTTGTGCGAGCATCACATGCTGCCGTTTTTCGGCCGCGCCCACGTCGGCTACCTGCCCAAAGGCAAGGTGGTGGGGTTGAGTAAAGTGGCGCGAGTGGTGGACGTGTTCGCGCGCCGCCTGCAGGTGCAGGAGCGCCTCACCAATCAGATCGCCGAAGCCCTGATGGAGGTCCTGGCGCCCCACGGTGTGGCGGTAGTAATGGAGGCCAGCCACACCTGTATGATGATGCGGGGGGTGCAAAAACAGAACAGCACCACGGTCACCAGTTCCATGCGCGGCAGCTTCCAAGACGACGCCCGCACCCGATCCGAGTTCATGGACTTCATCCGCGCCTGACTGGTCAACGTGGCATTTTTCATGCCCGGAATGTAAGCCGATTGGAGGCCGCACGCCGTCATCATTTTGTAAAGATGCACGGCTATCTTCGACACCAACGGTGACTACTCTGGAATGTTTATGCCCACGATACTGCTAAGATATATGGTCGTCCTGCTCGGAACCTTCGTCTCTCTAATGCTCATCGTACAGTTGCCCAACCTTAGCTAAGCCCACCCCAAAGACTTCTGGCCGCCGAGGTAGCGTCAAGCCCTGGCGGTCTGGCCTCGCCCGCGGTGAGACCGCAGGCCTTGCAGTTTGCCGGTCTGCCGGTCAGATTCTTGCCAGCGGCGGCTAAGCCCCCTCCTCTCCCCAGCGCGGCAACAACTCATGCTCGACGCCCAGGTGGTCGAGTACGCGCGCCACCATGAAGTCCACCACGCCGGAGATGGAATCCGGGCGGTGATAGAAACCGGGATTCGCCGGCATGATCACCGCCCCGGCGCGAGCCAGACGCAGCATATTCTCCAGATGGATGACCGAAAAAGGGGTCTCGCGCACCACCAGGATCAGCCGCCGGTGCTCCTTGAGGCAGACATCGGCGGCGCGCTCGATTAGATTGGCGCTGGTGCCGGCGGCAAGGCCCGCCAGGGTGCCGGTGGTGCAGGGGCAGACCACCATCGACTCGGGGGGATTGGAACCGCTGGCCACCGGAGCCGTCCATTGCTGGCGGCCGAACACCCGCAGTTGGCTGGGGGCGACGCCGAAGTGAGCGCACCAGAACGCCTGCGCCTCCTCCGGCCGAGCCGGCACCTGCAGGTCGGACTCCATGCTCAGCACCACCTGGGCGGCCTGGGAGACCATCAGGTACACGGGGCGCCCTGCCGCCAGCAAGCATTCCAGCAGGCGCAGGGCATAGGCACTGCCGGAGGCGCCGGTGACCGCCAGCGCGATGGGAGCCGCGGCTTCAGGCATGGGCCGGACTATTTATCGAGCCGGCCGATGGCACAACTTACAAAAGACTTCGCCTTGGCCTTGAGCCGGGCCGCACCCTCCACCGTATCCACCTCCGGATAGCCGAGCTTGGCGAGGCGAGCCACCAGTTCCGGGCGCAACGCCTCATCCGCGTCCACTTCCACCAGGCCCTCCTCCACGGTTACCTGCACCAACTTCACTCGCGGATCCTCTTGCAGGCCGCGCTGGATGCTGTTGGCGCAGCCGCCGCACTTGATATTCTCCACCAGGATAGAGATTGCCATCGCTATTGCCTCCAGACCGGGATCAGGCCAAAACCAGCTCCAGCGCCTGCAACAGGCGCCGGTGGATCTGCTCAAAGCCGCCGTTGCTCATAACCAGGATGTGGTCGCCGGGCCGCGCCCGGGCGCTGACGTCATCCACAATTGTAGCCACCGAGGAGAACACCTGCCCGCGCTCACCCAGGCTGGACAGGGCTTGGCGGGGGTCCCAGCCAAGCCCGGCTCCGGCGAACAACAGCACCTCGTCGGCGGCGCTCAGGGAATCCGCCAGGCGGCCGCTGTGCACCCCCATGCGCATGGTGTTCGAACGCGGTTCCAGGATAGCGATAATGCGCTCCGAACCCACCTTTTGGCGCAGTCCGTCCAGGGTCAGGCGAATGGCGGTTGGGTGGTGAGCGAAGTCGTCGTAGACCCGCACCCCGCCGACCTCGCCACGCAGTTCCAGGCGCCGTTTCACGTTGCGGAATTCTGCCAGGGCCTGCACCCCAAGCGCCGGGGCCACCCCGGCGTGGGCAGCGGCGGCCAAGGCGGCCAGGGCATTGGCTGCGTTGTGGCGCCCCAACAGACCCCAGTCCACCACCCCCACCGGCGCACCTTGGCGCAGCACCTGGAAGCGGCTGTAGTCCGGGCGTTCGGCCTCGAGCTGCCAATCGGCCCGGCCCTCGAGTGCGAACGTCTCCCTGGGAGTCCAGACCCCCATCGCCAGCACCTCGTCCAGTGCCGGGTCCCGGGCCGGCGCGATGAGCCGCCCGGAGGCCGGCACGGTGCGCACCAAGTGATGGAACTGGCGCTGGATCATGGCCAGATCGTCGAAGATGTCGGCATGATCGAACTCCAGGTTGTTCAAAACCAGGGTACGCGGCCGGTAGTGCACGAACTTGGAGCGTTTGTCGAAGAAGGCGGTGTCGTACTCATCGGCCTCGATGACAAAGAACTTGCCGCCCCCAAGGCGCGCCGAATCACCGAAGTTGGCCGGCACCCCGCCGATCAGGTAACCCGGCTCCAGCCCCGCCCGCTCCAGGATCCAGGTCAGCATGCCGGCGGTGGTGGTCTTGCCGTGGGTGCCCGCCACCGCCAGCACCCAGCGCTCCGCCAACAGCTGCTCCGCCAGCCACTGGGGGCCGGAGGTGTACCGCAGGCCGGCGTCCAGCATGTACTCCACCGCCGGGTTGCCACGCCCCATGGCATTGCCCACCACCACCAGGTCGGGGGGCGGCTGCAGGTGCGCCGGCTCATAGCCCTCCTGCAAGGCGATGCCGGCGGCCTCCAGCTGCGTGCTCATGGGGGGATAGACATTGGCGTCGGAGCCGGTGACCCGGTGCCCGAGCGCGCGCGCCAACAGCGCCAGGCCGCCCATAAAGGTGCCGCAGATGCCGAGAATATGGAGATGCATGGATCAGCCTACCGCAAACAGCTGGTTCAACAGGCTGTACGACAGGGCGGTGTAGGCCACCGCCAGGCCGAAGCCCAGGGCCAGGGACAGCCCGAAACTATGCCTGAGGATATGGCCGAACACCAGCAGATTCCAGCCGATCACCCCCAACAGCAGCAATGCCGCCAGCTCGCTGACCGGGGTGGTAGGCTGGCCCGCCGGCACGGTCAGGGCCAGCGGCGGCAGCGCAGCCAGGGCCAGCAGCGCACTGGACCCCAGCAGCGCGGTGGCGCTCTGCAGAAAACGCGCGGCCAGCCCCTGCAGGCGCAACGCCAGCCACAGCAGCGACAACAGCAACAGGCTGTCCGCCAACCCTTCCACCAAGGCCAGGCCCCAGTCGGCGCGGGCCCCGGCCACCAACACCACCCCGGCCAACAGGTTGGCCCCAAGGGCGAGCCAGAACAGAACCCGGGAGGCAGGCAGGTCCTGGGGTCCGGCCCGCAACAGGCAGAGCTCGCATAAAGTAGATCAGCAGCGCCCTCATGCGGCCGCCAGGGCCGCGGCCACCGCCTCCGGGTGCGGTTGCCGCATCCAGGGCACCTGTCCCAGGCAAGGCGCCGGCAGGCGGGCGACCAGGGTTGCCAGATTCTCCTCCGGCACCAGCATCTCGGGGT
The DNA here is from genome assembly GCA_963753615.1 of uncultured Gammaproteobacteria bacterium. Classification (GTDB taxonomy): domain Bacteria; phylum Pseudomonadota; class Gammaproteobacteria; order Chromatiales; family Chromatiaceae; genus CAVWCW01. The sequence continues at coordinate 315,978 of CAVWCW010000002.1, read as the reverse complement.
CGACCCGGTTGGCCACCCAGCCGGCCAGGGTGCAGCCCGCGGCCGAAATCGCCTCGGCGCTGAGCAGGGTGTGGTTGAGGCAGCCCAGGCGCATCCCCACCACCAGCACCACCGGCAAGTCCAGGGCCCGGGCCAGGCCGGCGACGTCCAAATTCGCCCCCAGCGGCACCCGCCAGCCCCCGACACCTTCCACGATCACCCGCTCTGCCGCAGCGGCCAGTTCGCGATAACCGGCCAGGATCCGGGCCAAATCGACCGGCCGGCCGGCCCGGCTCGCCGCCAGGTGGGGTGCGATGGGGGGCTCGAAGGCATAGGGATTGATGCGCTCGTAGGGCTGCTCCAGGCTGCCCTGGGCCTGGAGGCGCAGGGCATCTTGGTTGCGCAGACCGCCTGCGCTCGGTTCGCTGCCCGAGGCTACCGGCTTCATCCCGAGCACGCGCAGGCCTCGGCCCTGCAAATACTGCATCAGGCCAAGGCTGATCTCGGTCTTGCCGCAGCCCGTGTCGGTGCCGGTGACGAACAACCCGGGCGCCTGGCGCCAGTCCATTGCCTCGCCCACCACCTTCAGGACCTCGGCCGAGCGCGCCCGATGCGCTCCAGGGGGATGGCCACCGCGCCTTCCAGCGCCCCCGGCTCCGGCGCCCAGGCATGGCCGTACACCACCTCGTAGCTGGCCGGCAGCCGGTCGTCGGCCCGGAACTGCTCGTAGGCGTCACGCATCGCCTGCAGTCGGGCCTTGCCGGTGCAGCCGCGGCGCCGGCCCTCGGTGGCGTTCTGGGCGCCCAGGGTCTTGAGGTCGCGCATCAGGGCATCGGTGTCCGCGTAGGTCAGGGTCAGGCGCTCGGCGTCCATCACCGTATCCCGGCCGCCGGCCCCGAGCAGGGCGTCGCCGACATCGTGCAGGTCCAGAAACGGGCTTACGTGGGCATCTCCGTCCACCGCGGCCCAGGCGGCCCGCAGCTCTTGCAGGGTATCCGGGCCGAAACTGGCGAACATCAGCAGCCCGCCCGGGCGCAGCACCCGCAGCAGTTCCTGAAAGGTCTGGCGCAGGTCGTTGCACCACTGCAGGGTGAGACTGGAAAACACCAGATCGCAGCTGGCATCGGCCAGGGGCAGATGTTCGGCATCGGCGCACAGGGGCAGGGGCCGACGCAGCCAGCGGCCGCGGCGGCGCGCCCGTTGCAGCATTGGCAGGGCAAAATCGAGGGCCAGTACCTGGGCCTTGGGATAACGCTTGAGCAGGCCCTCGCTGGCATAGCCGGTACCCGCCCCCAGGTCCAGCACCCGCTGCGGTGCCAAACGAATGTAGTCCAGCCGCTCCAGCAGCCGGTCCGCCACCTCCCGTTGCAGTACCGCCACCCGATCGTATTCGGAGGCGGCACGGCCAAAGGCCCGGCGAGCGCGGCGCTTGTCGATGGGCATCGGCTTAGTCATCGTTGCCTTTCCATTTTAGGGAAACGGCGATTGAATCGGGTTTCCCCTGCGGGGCAGGATCCCCCGCCGTACTCTGGGGATTGCGGACAGAGCCATGTTCGGGTCATTGCAGGAACCCCCGCAGGCGGCCGGTGAATTCCGGTCCGTGGGACAGGAAAGGGGCGTGCCCGGCGCCGGGCATGAGCGTGAACTCCGCCGCCGGCAGCCGCCCTGCCAGCTCATCGCCCAGGGCCGCCGGCACCAGGGTATCGCGCTCGCCCTGAAACCAGAGGCTGGGGGCCTGCAGCTCGGACAGCCGGGAACGCAGGTCGGCGTGCAGCAGCAGGGCCAGGCCCTGCTCCAGGGCCTCGGGCCGGGGCAGCGGCCGCTCCCGGAAACCCGCTCGCAGCTGGCGCAGGGTGGTTCGGGCCTGGTCGCTGCCGCGCACCTGGAGACCGAGAAAACGGTCCAGGGTGGTCTCCGGGTCCCGCACCAGGGCAGCACCGAACTGCTCCAGGGTAGCGCGAGCCATGGCGGGCGCCCAATCAGGACCCTGCACGAAGCGCGGGGTCCCCGCCACCAGCACCAGACGCGAGACGCGCTCCGGAGCCAGCAGCGCCGCCTGCAGCGCCAACAGCCCGCCCAGGGACCAGCCGACCCAGGCGGCCCGGGGCGGGGCCGCTTCCAGGCAGGCCCGAGCCCAGTCGGCCAGCTCGGGGCCGGTTTGCAGCGGGCTGTCGCCGTGTCCGGGCAACTCGACCAGGTGCAGCCGGAAGTCCCCGCCAATGGCCTCGGCCAGCTCGGACCAGACCGCCCCATTCATACCCCAGCCGTGCAGCAGCACCAGATCGGGGCCCTGGCCCAAGCTTTGGCAGGCCAGCATCAGTGCTGCCCCCGGGGCAGCTCGGCCAAGGCATCCAGCAGCCGTTCCAGCTGTTCGTCGCTGTGGGCAGCGGACAGGGTGATGCGCAGCCGGGCGCTGCCCTCGGGCACCGTGGGCGGGCGGATCGGGGTGACCAGAATGCCCCTTTCCTCCAGTTGCCGGCTCCAGGCCAGGGCACCCTCGGCGCTGCCGGCGAGCAGCGGCTGGATCGGGGTCGGCGAGGCCATCAGCGGCAGCCCCAACTCGGCGGCCCCGGCGCGGAACCGGGCCACCAACTGCCCCAACCGCTCGCGCCTCCAGGGCTCGTGCCGCACCAGACGCAGGCTGGCACGCACCGCTTCGGCCAGGGCCGGCGGCGGGGCGGTAGTGTAAATGTAGGGCCGGGCCTGCTGGATCAGGGTCTCGATCAGGTCGTGGGAGCCGGCAACAAAGGCGCCGAAGCCCCCCAGCGCCTTGCCCAGTGTGCCCATCAGAATCGGCACCTGCTCGGGGCCTAGGCCGAGGTGTTCCAGGCTGCCGGCACCGGTTTCGCCCAGCACCCCCAGGCCGTGGGCATCGTCCACCGCCAGCCAGGCGCGGTGGCGCTCGGCCAGGGCGGCCAGTTCGGGCAAAGGCGCCAGGTCGCCGTCCATGCTGAAGACGCCGTCGGTGAGGATCATGCGCTCGCCGACCGGGGCCTGTTCCAGCTGTTGCCCCAGTACCGTCATATCGCCGTGGGGGTAGCGCCGCAGCCGAGCCCCGGACAGTCGGGCGGCGTCGATCAGGGAGGCGTGATTGAGGCGGTCCTCGAAAAGCTGGTCGCCGCGCCCCATAAGCGCCGAGACCAGACCCAGGTTGGCCATGTAGCCGGTGGAAAACAGCAACGCCCGGGGCCGCCCGGCAAAGGCCGCCAGTTCTTCCTCCAGGGCGTGGTGGGCGCGGCTGTGGCCGCTGATCAGGTGGGCGGCACCGCTGCCCACACCGTAGCGCTCGGCACCGCGCTGAAACGCGGCCCGCACCTCGGGATGGGCGGCCAGTCCCAGGTAGTCGTTGCTGCAGAAGGCGAGCATGGGGCGGCCGTCGACCCGCAGGCTCGGGCCCTGAGGGCCATCCACCACCCGTCGACGGCGCAGCAGGTGGGCGCTGCGCCGGCGCTCCAGTTCGCCAGCCAGGGACTTCATTGCCGGGGCCGGATCAGGCGCAGCAGCCGCGGCCGGCCTCCGGCGCCGGCTCTTCGACCCGCTGCTCGAAACGCATCCCCAGGCGCCGGAATAGGGCCTGATCGTGGTCTTCGCTCTCGTTGTCGGTGGTCAGCAGGCGGTCGCCGTAGAACACCGAGTTGGCCCCGGCCAGAAAGCACAGGGCCTGGGTCTGGTCGTTCATGCCGGTGCGCCCGGCGGACAGGCGCACATGGGAGGCCGGCATCAGGATACGGGCCACCGCGATGGTGCGCACGAACTCGAAGGGGTCGAGCTCGGCACTGCCGAACAGGGGCGTGCCCTCCACCTGGACCAGCAGGTTGATCGGCACCGACTCCGGGTGCCGGGGCAGGTTGGCCAGTTCCGCCAGCATACCGGCCCGATCGCGCCGGGACTCGCCCATGCCCAGTATGCCGCCGCTGCAGACATTGATGCCCGCCTCCCGCACATAACCGAGGGTATCGAGCCGGTCCTGGAAGGTGCGGGTAGTGATCACCTGGCCGTAGAACTCCGGGGAGGTATCCAGATTGTGATTGTAGTAGTCGAGCCCGGCGTCCTTCAGGCTCAGGGCCTGGTCCCGATTCAGCATGCCGAGGGTGACGCAGGTCTCCAAGCCGAGGGCCCGGACCCCGCGCACCATCTCGTTGACTCGCTCCAGGTGCTTGTCGCTGGGGTTGCGCCAGGCCGCGCCCATGCAGAAGCGGGTGGCGCCCTGGGCCTTGGCCGCCTCGGCCGCCTCCAGCACCTCGCCCAGGGGCAGCAGGCGCTCGCGCTCCAGACTGGTGTCGTTACGCGCACTCTGGGAGCAGTAGCCGCAGTCCTCGGGGCAGGCGCCGGTCTTGATGCTAAGCAGGGTGCTTAGCTGCACCTCGTTGGGGTCGAAGTGCCGGCGGTGCAGAGTCTGGGCCTGGAACAGGAGATCGTTGAACGGCAGGGCGAACAGGGCCTCGATCTCGTCCCGGCTCCAGTCGTGGCGCAGGGCCTGGGCTTGCATAGTAGAATCTCCGAATGCGGGGGGTGGCGGGACACCGATACTACCCGAAGGGACGACCCTGTCAACTGGATGACACCGAGCTTGGTTTACAACTGGTTAATTTCGCTACAATCCAGCCTGTATCCAACCCGCTGCCTGTTGTGCGGCGACGCAGGCAGCGGCGGCCTCGACCTCTGTCCCGGCTGCCTGGCCGAGTTGCCGCGGATCGCCCGCCCCTGCCACCAGTGCGGCGAGCCCCTGCCGGAGGCGGCCCCGCCGGGGACGCGCTGCGGCGCCTGCCAGCGGCGCCCGCCGGCCTTCGAACGTTGTATCGCGCCCCTGGCATACGCCGGCCCGGTGCCGCTGCTGGTGGCTGGGCTCAAGTTCCACGACCGCCTGCCCGCCGGTCGCCTGCTCGGCGAACTGCTGGCGCGCCACCTGCTGACAATGGGCATCCCTCTGCCTGAGCTGATTCTGCCTGTTCCCCTGCACGCTCAGCGACTGCGCCAGCGGGGCTTCAACCAGGCCTTGGAGCTGGCGCTTCCGCTGGGCCGGCGCCTGGGCATCCCTCTGGACCGACACAGCTGCCGACGCAACCGCGCCACTCGACCCCAGACCGAACTCGACCTCAAACAGCGTCGGCGTAACCTGCGCAACGCCTTCACATTGGCCGGTCCCCTGCCCGCCCGCCACGTCGCCCTGGTGGACGACGTAGTCACCACCGGCAGCACCAGCGGCGAACTGGCGCGCCTGCTCAAGCGTGCCGGCGCCGAGCGGGTGGAGGTCTGGGCTCCGGCCCGGGCATTGAGCCGACACCAGGCATGATGAACCCCGCAACACCAATACAGGCTCCCGGGACATCACCAAGGCTCGTCCTGCCCCGGGGCCGGGGCCTCGACGGGCAGCACGCCCAGCCCCTGACCGACCTGCCCCTGAATCCGGTTCACGGCCCCCAGCAGCCCGTGCTTGGGGTCCTGCAACAGCGTGTAACGCATGCGCGCCAGGGCCGGCTCCAGGATGGCCTGTAGCTCCGCTTCCAGCGCGGGCTTTCGTTTTTCGTGCTCATTCGCGCTCCAGACGGTGACACCCAGGGACAGGACCAGGCCGGCAGGCCCGCCTAACGCCGCCGCGGCTGCGGCCGAACCGCCACGGGTGGCGAGGCGCCCGGCGAACTGGCCGGCAACTCGATGAGCGGCGGGCACCAGGCCCCCTTGCCGAAGCCTGGCATTGACGTCCACTCCGGCCCGTTCCACCTGCCCCAGCAAGGTCGCATAGGGCGGCAGGCGGTCGGGACGGGCTGCCGCCAGCAGGGGTCCGAGGGCCAGGCCGACCTCGCCGTCTCCGCCGGGGATGGCCGGGATCCGCGCCAGGTGTTCCCGGTAAACCGGCTCCGCAAGCCGGTAGCGCCGGCCAATGGCGGCAGCCTGCTCGGCGAAGGTGAACAGGTAGAGGGCGGTGGCTTGGTGCAACAGGCGCCCAGGGTCCGCCACCTCAGAGGCCGGCTCCAGCACCTGGGCCTGGTATTTCTCCTGCAGATAGGCGGCCAATCGCCGCTCCGCATCGGCCTCGCCGTTGGTCTCGCCCTTGGTCTCGTCGGACTGGTACCAGGCAAATTTCACCGCCAGCCACTCCTGGGTCCAGTAACTGGTGTACCAGGGCACAAAAGTTTCATCGGTGTAGCGGCCCACCCGTCCCAGCCACAGGTCGAGGCCGGCCTCGGCATAGGCGGCGGCGTGGGCGCGCGCAGTGCGGGCGGCCAGCAGCAACTCGCGGTCTACGCTTTCCCAGGTGGCGGCAGGGACCGGCGGCGGGGTCGGGGCCGGCGGTTGCCGCGGCACCCCGGCGCAGGCGCTCAAGCCGAACAGGATGGCGGGCAGCAGGCAGCGGGCGAGGAACTGCAGCGACGGCGGCACAGGCTAAGCCACGGGCAGGTAATCCAACACCAGACCGACGAAAATCAGCATGCCGAAGCCGTTGTTGTTGAGAAACGCCTTGAAGCAGCCCGGGGGTTGGCGGTCGCGGATCAAATACTGCTGCCGAGCCGCCATGGCGGCTGCCCCGGCCAGGGCGAGGTAGTAGAACAGGCCGAGCCCGGCTAGCCAGCCGACTGCGATGAGCAGCCCCAGCATCAGCAGCTGCAGCAGGCCGATGATCAGCCGGTCGTGGCGGCCGAACAGGATGGCAGTCGACTTGACGCCGATCTTGAGGTCGTCGTCCCGGTCGACCATGGCGTATTCGGTGTCATAGATCAGGGCCCAGATCAGGGTGGCGGCGAACAGGAGCCAGGCCAGCAGCGGCACCGCGCCGGTGACCGCGCTGAAGGCCATGGGTACCGCCCATCCAAAGGCCGCCCCCAAAACCACCTGGGGCAGGTGAGTATAGCGCTTCATAAAGGGATAGAGGGCGGCCAGGGCCACCGCCACCGTCGACAGGGCCACGGTCTGCCAGTCCAGCAGCAAAACCAGGCCGAACGCGGCCAGACTCAGTAGCAGGAACACCGCTACCGCCTCTCGCGGCTGCACCAGGCCGGTGGCCAGAGGGCGCTCCTGGGTGCGCCGCACCCGGCCATCAATATGGCGGTCGGCGAAATCGTTAATGGCGCAGCCGGCGGAACGCATCAGCACTACCCCGAGGCCAAAGATCAGCACTACCTCCCAGGGCGGATTACCCTCTCCGGCAATCCACAGGGCCCACAGCGTTGGCCAAAGCAGCAGCAGGATGCCGATCGGGCGGTTCAGGCGCACCAGCACGGCATAAGCGGACAAGCGTTGGCGCAAGGTCGGCTTGCTCGGGTGCAGGTTATCGATTTTGACTTGCGGCGAATTCATGGCTCCAGCCCAGGGGTCGCGGGCAAAAATATCTCGTTGACCAGCAGCGGGTGGCGCCCGTAGTAGAACAGCGTGCGCCGCCCCCAGAGGTCGGCGGGCGGCGGATTCAACCCCCGGGCCGCGGCGGCGAAGAGTTGGCGCCGCGGCGAGAGCCGGGCCAGCTGGGTGGCGCCCCGGCGAACCTGGCGATCAGCAAACAGCACCGCCCCCAGCGGGCGTTCGCCGAGGCGGGTCAGACGGCGCGCCGCCCCTTTGAGACTGCCGGCCGGGATCAGGGTGCGGGCGAACACCCAGGGCCGCTCATCGCACAGCAGCTGCACCTCGCGAATCAGCGCAATCTCGCCCCGCCGCATCCTCAGCAGCCGACGCTCGCTGGCCAGCGGCCGGCCCCAGCCCTGAGCCAGCAGACGCACCCGAAACCCGGGTCCGCAGGCACACTGTACCCGGCGCGTGAGCGAACCCTGGTCCAGCAGCCAGGTCCGAACCGCGGGCGGAATCCGCCCCCGCTGGCCCTGCCAGCCAGACCATGCAGGCTCGCTCACGGCGCCGGTCTGGGAGGTCGATGGCAACGGCTTACCCCGCTCTCTGGAAAAGGGGGGGATTATCGCACACCCCGGGACATTCACGCAGTCGCCGATCCCGTAGCCCGGGTGTCACCCGGCTACACTCTTGCATACCGCGTCCGCTCCCCCAGCCAGCGTCGCACCAGCGGCCCGGCCCGATCCGGGTAGTCGCGCAGGATCAGTTCGGCGGCCCGTTGCACGTCCGGCAGCAAGGCCTCGTCGCGCATCACGTCGGCGATGCGCAGCTGCATCTCGCCGGTCTGGCGGGTGCCAAGCACCTCGCCCGGGCCCCGCAGCTCGAGGTCGCGGCGGGCAATTTCGAAGCCGTCGCTGCTGTCGCGCAGCACCCCGAGGCGCTCACGGGCGCCCTGGGACAGCGGGGCGTGGTACATCAGTACGCAGTGGCTGCGTTCACTGCCGCGGCCGATGCGCCCGCGCAGCTGATGCAACTGGGCCAGGCCCAGGCGCTCCGGGTTTTCGATCACCATCAGGCTGGCATTGGGCACGTCGACCCCCACCTCGATCACCGTCGTCGCCACCAGCAGCTGGATCTCGCCGGCCTTGAAGGCCTGCATCACACGCTCCTTGTCCGCCGCCTTGAGCCGGCCGTGGACCAAGCCCACCCGCAGCCCGGGCAGGCTCTCGGCGAGCAGGGCGGCGCTGTCCTCCGCGGCCTGGCACTGCAGGGCCTCGGACTCCTCGATCAAGGTGCACACCCAGTAGGCCTGGCGCCCGCCCTCGCAGGCGGCGCGGATGCGCCCGATCACCTCTTCGCGGCGCGTATCGGGGATCACCACCGTGGTCACCGGGATGCGCCCCGGGGGCAACTCGTCGATCAACGACAGATCCAGGTCCGCATAGGCGGTCATGGCCAGGGTGCGCGGGATGGGCGTGGCGGTCATGATCAGCTGGTGCGGAATCTGGGCACTGTCGCGGCCCTTCTCCCGCAGGGCCATGCGCTGATGCACCCCGAAGCGGTGCTGCTCGTCGATGATCACCAGCCCCAGGGCCCGGAAGCCGACATCGTCCTGGAACAGGGCATGGGTGCCCACCGCCACCCGAGCCCGGCCCGTGGCCAGGGCCTCCAGGATCTCGCCCCGGCGCTTGCCTTTGTGCCGGCCGGTGAGCCAGGCTATCTCCACCCCCAGCGGCTCCAGCCAGGTCCGGAAATTGTTCCAGTGCTGCTCTGCCAGCAGCTCGGTGGGGGCCATCAGGGCCACCTGGTGGTCGGCCTCCACCGCCTGCAGGGCGGCCAAGGCGGCCACCACCGTCTTGCCCGAGCCCACGTCCCCCTGCACCAGGCGCAACATCGGATAGGGGCGCTGCAGGTCGCTGCCGATCTCCTCCGCCACCCGCTGCTGGGCCCCGGTCAACCGAAACGGCAGGGCCGCGAGCAGGCGCCGGCGCTGGGTCCCGTCGCCGGCCAGCACCGGGGCCGGAGTGCGGCGGTGGCGCTGGCGCAGCCGGCGCAGGCTGATCTGGTGCGCCAGCAGTTCTTCGAAGGTGAGGCGTTGCTGGGCCGGGTGACGGCCCTCCGCCAGTTCCGCCAGGGAAGCGTCCACGGGAGGCCGATGCAGGTAACGTACCGCTCCCCCCAGCTCGGGCAGGTGAAAGCGCTGCAACAGCTCCGGCGGCAGCCACTCCGGCAACCCGTCCGGGTGACTTTCCAGGAGTTCCAGCGCGCGCTCGGTGAGCGAGCGCAGCCCCTGCTGGCTGACCCCCTCGGTAGCGGGATACACCGGGGTCAAGTTGGCCTCCAACTCCGGGGGCTGATCGGCGGCGATGCGCCGGTACTCAGGGTGCACGATCTCCAGGCTGCTGGGGCCGTTGCGCACCTCGCCGTAGCAGCGCAGGCGCGCGCCCCGGGCCAGGGCCTGCTTCTGGGCCCCGGAAAAGTGGAAAAAACGCAGCAGCAGCCAGCCGCTGCCGTCGCTCAGGCGCACCAACAGCGAGCGGCGGCGGCCCAGGCGCACCTCCGCCAGATCCACCTCCCCCACCACCACCGCCTGGTCGCCCGGGCGCAGGCTGCCGATAGGTGTCACCCGGGTGCGGTCCTGATACCTTAGGGGCAGGTGAAACAACAGGTCTTGCACCGTGTGGAGCCCCAGCTTGGCCAGGCGCTGGGCATAGCTGGGGCCGACCCCGTGCAGTTCGGTGAGGGGCGTCTGGTCGAGTCCGGCGATGGCGGGCGATGACGGCAAGGCGTGGTCCGCAGGGGCAATCCAACCGGCATTCTTACCGCAACCGAGGCGGAAAGCCAGAACAGGAGAGCAGCAGTTGATCAAACAGTTCCAGCTCAGCGTGCAGACCCGCGGCCGCGGCAGCTACGAGATCACCCGGGAAGTGCAGCAACGAGCGGCCGAATCCGGCCTGCGCAACGGCCTGTGCCACGTGTTCGTGCACCACACCAGCGCCTCGCTGATGTTGTGTGAGAACGCCGACCCGAGCGTGCGCACCGACCTGGAGACCTTCTTCGCCCGCCTGGTGCCGGACGGCGATCCCATGTTCCGCCACGACGCCGAGGGTCCGGACGACATGCCCGCCCATATCCGCTCCATCCTCACCAAAATGGACCTTACCCTGCCGCTGGCCAACGGCCGCGCCGATCTCGGCACCTGGCAGGGCATTTACCTCTGGGAGCACCGCACCCACCCGCATCGGCGCCGCATTACGGTGAGTTTGCAAGGAGACTAGGGGAGCGGCTAAGGAGACGCTGAAAAAAGCCCTTCCTGGCCTTTTCCAGCACAGCTTTCGAAAACGCGGTTTCCGAAAGCTTTCATTTTCAGGCGGTTGGACGCCTGAAAATGACGGGGCATCCTGCCCCGCGCGGGAAACGCGATTAAATCATGTAAGCGTTTCCCTAACGGACGAGGTTGCCCTGCCGGGTCGATTACCCCGCCATTTCTTGTCACCCCAAGCACAGGAACAAAGATGGCTTAGGGCTACCCTGTCAGGGGCCGATACCGAGCCCTGTTCCGGGGCTCGCCCCTGAGTCAGAGGGGTGAATCCCCGCCTCGGGACGCCGCTCCGCAGCGCTGAGCCCTCAGCCCTCAAATTCCGCTGTAAACTCCTCTACCGTCGGACACTCCACCCCGATGTTGCGAATATCGCGCAGGTTGGCGGCCTTCACCTCTTCGTTCTGGGCCGAACAGGCGTCGCTCAGCAGCCGGCATTGGTAACCGTAGCAGACCGCATCGAACACCGTCGCCCGCAGGCAGTTGGGAATCTGAGTGCCGCTGACTGCGACCCGCTCCACCCCGATTCGGCGCAGCACCCAGTCCAGCTCGGTCTGCATAAAGGCGCTCCAGCGTTTCTTCACGATGCGCGGCTCGCCCGGGCGGGGTTCCAGGTCGGCGACAATCTCACCGCCTGGAGAACCGGCCACCAGGACCGGCGAGCGCCGAAACAGCTCCCGGCGCATGGCCTCGATGTCGCTGCCGTCGGCGGCGTGCTCCCGCACCACCCAGATCACCGGCCAGCCACGGGCGCGAAACCAGTCGCAGGCGCGGCGGATGCTGGGCAGGGTTGCCTCGGCACCCTGGACGCAAAGCACCGCGTCCGCGCGCACGAAGTCGTTCTGCATATCGATCACCAACAGCGCCCAAGGAGCAGAGGCGTTCATGGTCGCGGGGTCTCCGGTTGCAAAATCGGGCGATTCGTACCATTTAATCTAGACCATGCGCGCCCGCTTCCGCCCCCTGCTGGTATTGACTACCTGTGCCCTGCTACTGATCGGCTGTAGCCGCACGGAGCTGGTTTATCGCAATGCGGACTGGCTGATCGCAAGCTGGGCCGACGGCCAGCTGGACCTGAGCCGGGCTCAGCAACGCGCCTGGGAACCACAGCTGGAGGCGGCCCTGGAGCGGCACCGCAGCGAAGAGCTGCCGCGCCTGGCGGCCTGGTTGCGGATGGCGGAACAAGGGGCGGCACAGGGCCTGGGGACGGACAGGGTGAGCTGCCTGGCGGATCGGGCCGAAGCGCTCTACGAACGGCATGCGCGGCTGGCGGTGCAGCTGGCCCTTCCCCTGCTGAAGGACCTCGGCCCGGAGCAGGTCGCCCACCTGCGGCGGCAGATGCAGGAACGCAATGCCGAGTACCGGGCCGACTATCTCAGCGGCAGCCTCGGGGAACAGGACGCGGCCCGGGTCGAGCGCTACCGGGAGCGCATCGAGCGCTGGACCGGCAGACTCAACCCGGAGCAACGGGAGATGGTGGCGGGCAGCAGCCGCGCCCTGCCGAATCTGGCCGCGCTCTGGTTGGCGTATCGGGAAGATCGCCAGGCCGGGCTGCTTGCGCTGCTGGACGCGGGCGCCCCGGCGCAAGACCTGCGGGCCTACCTGGTCGGCTGGTGGGTCGATCTCGCCGGCCGGCCGCCGGCATTGGCAGGCGCCTCGCAGCAGGCCCGCTCTGAGACCCTGGCGCTGCTCGCCCGCCTGGATACCAGCCTTACACCCACTCAGCGGCGCACCCTGAAAGAGCGGTTGGGCCGACTGCGCCGAGAGCTGCAGGGGCTGGCCGGCGAGCCGCTGATGGCGAGCGAAGAGTTGGCCCTTGACTGCGTGGCCCCCAGCGGCTGACGAGCGCTGTCGGCTGACGTTTGGCCCCGGGGCTGCTAGGCTCAATGAGACGAGCCCGGGAGCCGGCCATGATCCTAAAAGAGTATTGACCGCTCGATTCTGACGGTAAGGCACTGAAATGAAGCAACAAGCCTTCGATTTATCCCTGCACCGAGTCGGCGATCCACGCTACGGGGTGCATGGCACGCTTGCGGCGGCGTATGGTCCGGTCCTGTTCCAGACAGAACCTGACATTTCCCACATCCCTGTGGGTCGCTGCGGTGCAACGCCTTGGAATAGGGTGACGATTCCGCGGCGTTGCGCCTCGGCTTTGGCTTCCTGCGTCGCCCTACCTCCTGCATTCATGCAGTCGTTGCCCTGCACCCCCGCATGCACACCCTGCACCCCGTCCAACTGCCCTTTCTAGGATGATGCTACTGTACTATTCGGAGACCTCACCCTACGCCCGCAAGGTGCGCCTGGTAGTGCGCGAGAAGCATCTCGGGGCGCGGGTGCAGGAGCTGGTCAGCAACCCGTTTGAAGAAGCGCCGGAACTGACCGCCGCCAACCCCCTGGGCAAGGTTCCAGCCCTGGTGTTGGACGACGGTGAGAGCCTGTTCGACAGCCCCCTGCTGTGCGCCTATCTCGACAGCCTGAGCCCGGACCCGAGGTTGATCCCGGAGGCGGGCCCGGAGCGCTGGCAGGTGCTGCGCTGGGAGGCCCTCAGCGACGGCATCCTCGATGCCGCCTACAACCTGGTAATGGAGCGCCGGCGCCCGGAAGGCGAGAGTTCCCTGGACTGGATGCAGCGCTGGATCAAAGAGATCGGACGCTCCCTGAACCAGGTGGAGGCGCAGATCGGCGGCCTGCCGTCGGGGCTCAGCCTGGCCCCGCTGGCGCTGGCGTCGGCCCTTGGCTATCTGGATTTCCGCCTGCCCGACCTGTCCTGGCGCGGCGGGCGCGAGGGCAGCGCGTCCTGGTACCAGGGCTTTTCCGAGCGTCCCTCCATGCAGGAGACCTGGCCTAAGGGCTGAGGCCCCTCAGCCCGCCCCCGCCGCCTGCGCCTCACGCTTTTCCCGCCGCCGCAGCCATACTTCCAGGCCCTGGGCATTGAGGTCGCTGTCCACCGCCAGCAGTTCCCGCGCCCGCGCCGGCTCCAGTCCACAGCCCCGGGCCTCCAGGCCCGCCACCAGGTCGCTTTCGATGGCGCGGTGGATGCGCCCCTGGCGCCCCTCCTTGGGGGCCTGCTCGGCGAGCGCGATCTCGGCGCAGCGTCCGATGCTGGCGCGCAACTGATCGATCGCGTCGGCGGTCGGCCGGATGCGGCCGAAGTGGGTCAGATAAAAGGCCTGGGGCTCGTATTGCAGGATTCTGTCCAGGCTGTGCTGCCAGCTTTCCGGGTCGAAGGCCACCGGGGTGGTGGGGGCGAAAACGAAGGGCCGCCCTCCGCACGCGAACTCGCGATAGGAGATACCGCAGGTGTCGCCGCTGAAGAAACCCCGGCTGACCCGATCGAACACGCAGAAATGATGGTTGGCGTGGCCCGGGGTGTCGAGAAAGACCAGGGCCCGTCCGTTCAGTTCCAGCTCGAAGCCGTCCGGGGCCAGCAACACCCGATCTTCGGGCACCGGGACCAGGGTGCCGTAGTCGCGGGCGAACTCGGCCTCGCCGTAGACCGCGCTGGCGCCCGCAATCAACCTGGCCGGGTCGATCAGGTGCGGCGCGCCCTTGGGATGGGCCACCAGCCGGGCGTTCGGGCAGCGGCGCATCAGTTCGCCGGCGCCGCCGGCGTGATCAAGGTGCACATGGGTGGGGATCACATAGTCCACTTGCTCCGGCCCGAGCCCCATGGACTGCAACAGATCCAGGAGCCGGGGCACCGTATGGTAGGTGCCGGTGTCGATAAAGGCCAGGCGGTCGCCCTGGCGCAGCAGGTAGCAGGCGGCCAGGCCCGGGCGGTAGAGGCCGATATCGACGGCGGTGATGCCGTGCTCGTATTCCAGGGTGCCGAAGGCTTGCATGGGATGATTCCGCTTTTTGAGTTCGAGGGGCGGTCTAAAGTCTAGCAGAGCGGCTAATCCGGACGCGCCCGCCGCAGGACTTGGCCGAAGGCGACGTATTCGCCGGCCCCCAAGCGCCCCAGCGGGTCCAGAGCGGCGGCGTCGACCTTCATGCGCCCCTTGGCGTCTTGCGCGGCCACCTGGTCGCTGATATACAGGCGCTCCACCTGGCCATAGATCAGGGATTGCGGGGCATTGCCGATCTCGTCGATACGGTAGCGGCTGCAGGCCATGGCGATACGGCAGTCGCCCAGGCGCGGCAGGCGCGAGCCGGGGAACTCGGCCAGCGCCAGGCCGAGCCGATCCTGCTCGGATTCCTCCGGGGGCAGGCCGGCGGAACTGGCATTGAGTGGATCCAATAGTTCGGAATGGGCGATGTGCACCACGAAATCGCGGCGCTGTTCGATATTGATCCGGGTGTCCTTGTGGCCGCCCTCCGGTCGCTGACCGACCGAGAGCAGGATCAGTGGCGGGTCGCTGCAAACCGCGTTGAAGTAAGAGAAGGGCGCGAGATTGAAACTACCCGAGGCATTCTCCGACAATACCCAGGCGATGGGCCGCGGCACCAGGACCTGGATCATGTGGAAATATACCTGGGCCGGGGTCAGGCTTTGCAGTTCTACGATCATGGGGCCGAGTCCCATTGCTGGTGGGCCCTGGCTCCGGGGGAGCGAGGGTTGAGATGACGAACAGGTTCGGGCCCCAGGACTATACCGCCGACGGCATGCTGCGGGTCGGCTGGTTGCTGTGGCTGATTCTGGCTTTTCTTGCGCGGCATTGGATCCTGCTGGGTCTGGGAGCGGTCAGCAGCTTCGTCGGCGTCCGCTCGACGCCAAATGCGGGTGCTACCCCCGACTTGCTCAGCGGGCCCTGGTTTCTGCTTGCGAGCCTGCCGGCGCTGGCGCTGCTGGCCGCCGCGCTGCGGCGGCATCCGGCGGCGGGCCGGCTGGTGCGGAGCCTTTGGCGGCACGGCCGTTGGCTCCTGCTGACCTCGGCCCTGGCCGACTTCGCGCTGCTGGTCGGCTTGGGTCACGGCCAGCTGGCCCGCCTCAACGAATTGCACATCGTCGGCGGGCTGCTCGACTTGTACATCGTCGTCTATCTGCTGCGCTCGCGCCGCGTCGCCCTGCGCTTCGCCGACTTTCCCGCCCCATCGAATCGATAACCTGCCTAGACCAAGCCCCCGGGGCGGCGCGCAAATGCGGGCCCGGGCGGGTGACTGTTGTCGGCCCACCTTGCGACAAAGCTCTCCGTTGTTGCCCGCGAACAATCTGCCGTGGGCTCAGAACAGGGTGTAGATGAAGGGTGCGACCGCAGACCCCTGGGTCAAAACAATCAAGGCGCCGAGCAGCAACAGCACGATGATGATCGGGGCCAGCCAGAACTTCTTGCGTTCCTTCATAAAGGCCCAAAGATCTTTCAGCAACTCCAACATCAGAAGGGTCTCTCCATATCGCTAGGACGAATTTGTTTGGTGCGCATCACCCGATAGCTTGCGGCCTGAGGATCGCGCTTGCGCTTCATCGGGTCGTTGCCCAAGGCACGCATGATCAGACCGGTCGGCAACACCACGAGATAGAACACAAATCCGAGCACGATGCGGCTGACCACCGAGCCGATGACCATGGCGATGCGCATCCAGCCGCGGTAAGGACCGCGCAGGCTGGACGGGGCCAACAGCGACCAGAGGATCAGCAGCACGCCGATACCCCAAGCCGCCAACTGCCCAGTGGTATAGGTGGTCAGGGCCTCGAGACCGCGGACCAGCAGCGGGAAGCCGAGGCCGAAGATCCCGATCACCAGGCCACCGGTGGTAAGGCCGAACTGGCGCAGACCGGGGGCGTCCAGTTCCGGTATTTCGTCGTTGTAATTCATGCTTCAACCTAGCAAGGAGCCGTTGGACGGGACGGAAGGTATGCTTGTAGGGGTGCGGGGCAACGACTGCATGGATGCAGGAGGTAGGGCGACGCAGGGAGCCAAAGCCGAGGCGCAACGACGCGGAATAGTCATTCTGTTCCAAGGCGTTGCAACGCAGCGACCCACAGGGATGTGGGAAATATCAGGTTCTGTCTGGAACAGAACCGGACCATGCGCCGTCGCAAGCGTGCAATACGTCTCGTAGCGTGAATCGCAAAATCGGCGAAGACATGAAGCGAAGACTGGTTCCTGCATTTCAGTACCTTACTGTCAGAATGGAGCGGTCAACTGCGCTTTCTTGCTTCAATCCAGTTCGAACTCGGTGCGCCAATCGCCTTCTTCTTCCCACTGGGGCTGGTCGCGCTTGTCCAACAGATAGTTTTCCACCACCAGGTAGTCCATCTCGGTGCGCATGAAGCAGCGGTATGCGTCCTCCGGCGAACCGACGATAGGTTCCCCGCGCACATTGAACGAGGTATTGACCAGCACCGGGCAGCCGGTGATCCGGTCGAACTCCCGCAACAGAGCGGCGAACTTGGGGTTGGTGTCGTCGTGCACCGTCTGAATGCGCGCCGAGTAGTCCACGTGGGTGATCGCCGGCAGGCTGGAACGGGGGACATTGAGCTTGTCGATGCCGAACAGCCTTTCCTGTTCCTCCGTCATGGGCATGCGCAGCGCTTCCCGCACCGGGGCGACGATCAGCATATAGGGGCTTTCGCCCTCGTGCTCGAAGAACTCGGATACCCGCTCCGCCAGCACCACCGGAGCGAAAGGCCGGAACGACTCCCGATACTTGATCTTGAGGTTCATCACCGACTGCATCTTGGGACTGCGCGGATCGCCGACGATGGAACGCCCCCCCAGCGCCCGAGGACCGAACTCCATACGCCCGCGGAACCAGCCCAGCACCTTCTCGTCGGCCAGGAGCTCGGCCAGCTCCGCCTCCATCTCGCCGTCCTCCAGGCGCCGGTACTTGGCCCCCACCGAATCCAGGTAGCCGCGCACCGCCTCGTCGCCGAAACGAGGCCCCAGGTAGGAGCCCTGCATCTGGTCCCGGCCCTCGGCAGCGCCGCGGGGCTTGTCGTGGCGCTGATACCAGGAGGCCAGGGCGGCGCCCAGGGCGCCGCCGGCGTCGCCGGCCGCCGGCTGGATCCAGATATCCTTGAACGGACCTTCCCGCAGCAGGCGTCCATTGGCCACGCAGTTGAGCGCCACACCACCGGCCAGGCACAGATGCTCCAGCCCGGTCTCCCGGTGAATGCTGCGGGCCAGCCGCAGCACGACCTCCTCGGTCACCGTCTGAATCGACCTCGCAATGTCCATCTCGCGCTGGGCGATGGGGGTCTCGGGCTTACGCGGCGGGGCACCGAACAACCGGTCGAACTTGCGGTTGGTCATGGTCAGCCCGGTGGCGTAGTTGAAGTAGCTCATGTCCAGGCGAAAGGTGCCGTCCGCCTTTAAATCCAGCAGATGGTCCAGGATCAGATCCCTGTACTTGGGCTCGCCGTAGGGGGCCAAGCCCATCAGCTTGTATTCTCCGGAATTGACCTTGAAGCCGGTGTAATAGGTAAACGCGGAGTACAGCAGCCCCAGGGAGTGGGGAAAGTCGATCTCCCACAGGGCGTCGAGCCGGTTGCCCTTGCCGTGCCACACCGAGGTGGTGGCCCATTCGCCCACCCCGTCCATGCACAAGACCGCTGCCTCTTCATACGGGCTGGGGAAAAAGGCGGAGGCGGCGTGGGACTGGTGATGCTCGGCGAACAGCAGCGGCGGCAGCTCGTCGATCCTGCAGCTGCCGAGTTCGGCCAGCGCCTGCTTCAATACCGTCTTCAGAAACAGTTTTTCCTTCAGCCATACCGGCATCGCCGCCAGGAACGAGCGAAAACCCTTGGGGGCGTAGGACAGGTAAGTCTCCAGCAGACGCTCGAACTTGATCAGGGGCTTGTCGTAGAACACCACCTCGTCGAGGTCCGAGAACTGGATACCCCCCTGCTCCAGGCACAGCTTGACGGCGTGCAGCGGGAACCGGGCGTCGTGCTTCTTGCGCGAGAAGCGCTCCTCCTGCACCGCGGCCGCGATCCGCCCGTCCTGCACCAAGGCCGCTGCGCTGTCATGGTAATACGCAGAAATTCCAAGAATATTCATTAGGTTTCGGTATGTCAGGTCGTTTCAGGCCGTCGGTACTGTATCAGATTTAGCGCCCGACCAGGCGCTGCAGGGCCTCTCCGGTGCGCGATGCCGGAGCGCTCGCCGCCACCTGCTCCGGGGTCCCCGCCACCACCAGTTCGCCACCGGCATCGCCCCCTTCGGGCCCCAGGTCGATCACCCAGTCGGCCTCGGCGATCAGGTCCAGGTTGTGCTCGATCACCAGTAGGCTGTTGCCGGCGTCCACCAGCCGGTGCAGCACGCGGATCAGGCGTTCCACGTCCGCCATGTGCAGGCCCACGGTGGGCTCGTCCAGCAGATAGAGCTTGCCGCGGCGGGATTCCGGCCGGGCCTTGGCCAGCTCGCTAACCAGCTTCAAGCGCTGGGCCTCGCCGCCGGACAGGGTGGGGCTGGGCTGGCCTAGGGTAAGGTAGCCGAGGCCGACGTCCTGCAGCAGGCGCAGGGTCTGGTGAGCGGCGGCATGGGCGGCGAAGAAATCCACCGCCTGGTCCACGCTCATCGACAGCACCTGGCCGATGTTGCGGCCCTTGAATTCGATGTCCAGGGTTTCGCGGTTGAAGCGGGCGCCGGCGCAGGTCTCGCAGGGCACCTTGACGTCCGGCAGGAAGCTCATCTCGATGCGCTGAAAGCCCTGGCCCTGGCAGCCCTCGCAGCGCCCGCCGCCGACGTTGAAGGAGAAGCGGGCCGGGCCGTAGCCGCGCATGCGGGCCTCGCCGGCAGCGGCGAACAGCTTGCGGATGCCGTCCCAGAGGCCGACGTAGGTGGCGGGGCATGAGCGGGGCGTCTTGCCGATGGGGGTCTGGTCCACCTCCAGCACCCCGCCCAGCCCCTCCCAACCGGCGATCTCGCGGCAGCCCTGGTAGCGGGGGCGGCGCCGGCCGGGGCCCCGCCGATGGCCGAGCTGGGCCTGCAGATTGGCGTGCAGGACCTGGTGCACCAGGGTCGACTTGCCGGATCCGGAGACCCCGCTGATGCACACCAGCCGACCCAGGGGGAGTTCGACATCCAGATCCCGCAGGTTGTTGGCCCGGGCCTGGCGCACCCGCAGCCAGTCCCCTTCTCCCGGAGCCACCGGGCGGCGCGGCTGCAACGGGTGGCGCATCGGGTTGGCCAGGCAGCGGCCGGTGACCGAAGCGGGATTGGCCATCAGCTCCGCCAGGGTGCCCTGGGCCACCAGCTCACCGCCCTGCACCCCGGCCCCGGGGCCCAGGTCCAACACCAGATCGGCACGACGGATGGTCTCTTCGTCGTGCTCCACCACCAGGATGCTATTGCCCTGCTGCTGCAACCCGGCCAGGGTGTCGAGCAGCATGCGGTTGTCCCGGGGATGCAGGCCGATGGTGGGCTCGTCCAGGATGTAGCAGACCCCGCGCAGGTTGGAGCCGAGCTGGGCGGCCAGGCGAATACGCTGGGCCTCGCCCCCGGACAGGCTGGGCGCGGCCCGGTCCAGGCTCAGGTAGCCGAGGCCGACCTGGCGCAGAAAGCCGAGCCTTGAGCGCAGCTCCGCGAGCAGGTCGCGGGCCACGGCCGCCTCCCGGCCCGCCAGTTCCAGCTCGCTGAACAACTGCTCGGCCTGGCTCACCGGCAGGGCCGAAAGCTGGCCGATGGACCGGTCGCGAAAGCGCACCGCCAGGGCCTCTGGCTTGAGGCGCTCGCCGTTGCAACTGGGGCAGGTCCGCTCCTCGCCCTTGAAGGCCGCCAGCCACTCCCGCTCCTCGCCGCTCTGTTCGCCGTCGAAGCCATCGAGTTCCAGGCCGGTGCCGAAGCAGCCGGCGCACCAGCCGTGTTTGGAGTTGTAGGAAAACAGGCGCGGGTCCGGCTCCTCGAAGCCGCGGCCGCAGCCCGGGCAGGCGCGGCGGGTGGAGAGGTTCACCGCCTCGCCCTGCCAGTTGCCGGCGGCGTCCACCGCCAGCAGCCGCAGGCTGCCCTTGCCCTGGTCCAGGGCCCGCTCGAGCAAGGCCCGCAGCTCCGGCTCCGCCGTCGGGGCAACCAGGATCTCCCCCACGGGCAGGTCGATGCTGTGCTCCCGGTAGCGGTCGAGCTGGGGCCAGGGATCGGTGGGCAAGGGCTCGCCGTCCACCCGCAGCAGGTAGTGGCCCTTGCGCGCGGCCCACTGGGCCAGCTCCTTGTAGATACCCTTGCGCCCCACCACCAGCGGGGCCAGCAGGGCGATGCGCCGGCCGTCCCAGTCGGCCAGGATGCGGGCGGCGATGGCGTCCCGGTCCTGGGGCTGGATCGGAAGCGCACAGTCCGGGCAGTGCTGCACCCCGAGCTTGACGAACAGCAGGCGCAGGAAGTGATGGATCTCGGTCAGGGTGCCGACGGTGCTCTTGCGCCCGCCGCGGCTGGTGCGCTGCTCGATGGCCACCGTGGGGGGCAGGCCGCGCACCGCGTCCACCTCGGGCCGGGCCGCCGGCTGCACGAACTGGCGCGCGTAGGCGTTGAGCGACTCCAGGTAGCGGCGCTGGCCCTCGTTGAACAAGATGTCGAAGGCCAGGGTCGATTTGCCGGAGCCCGAGACCCCGGTGATGACGACGAAGCGCCCCCGGGGGATGCTCACCTCCAGGTTCTTGAGGTTGTGCTCCCGGGCACGCAGCACCTGGATCGCCGTGCTCCCCGGCGGCCGCGGCGGGCGCCTGCGGGCGGGGCCTCGCGCAGCTGGCTCAGCGCCTGCTCGTAAGCGGCCAGGGCGAGTCCGGTATGGCTGCCGGGGTGTTCGCGCACCTGGGCCGGGGTGCCGGCGCACACCAGCTCGCCGCCCTGATCGCCCCCCTCCGGCCCCAGGTCGATTACCCAGTCGGCGGCGCGGATCAGGTCCAGGTTGTGCTCGATCACCAGCAGGGAGTGGCCCCGCTGCAGCAGCCGCTGGAAGGCCTGTATCAGCACCGCAATGTCGGCGAAGTGCAGCCCGGTGGTGGGCTCGTCGAACAGGAACAGGCTGCCCGGGTCGCCCTTGCGGCGCTTGTGCTTGGCCAGATGGCCGGCCAGTTTGAGGCGCTGGGCCTCGCCGCCGGACAGGGTGGGCACCGGCTGGCCCAGCTGCAGATAGCCCAGTCCCACCGCCTGCAGGGGCTCGAGGGCGCGGCGGATGTCCTTGTGCTCGGCAAAGGCCAGGGCCGCCTGGTCCACGGTCAGCTCCAGCACCTGGGCCATGGAACGACCGGCCAGGGTTACCTCCAGCACCGGGGCCCGATAGCGGCGTCCGTCGCAATCCGGGCAGCGCAGGTAGACGTCGGAAAGGAACTGCATCTCCACCTGCTCGAAGCCGGAGCCGCCGCAGGTGGGGCAGCGCCCGGTACCGGAGTTGAAGCTGAAGGTGCCGGCGTTGTAGCCCCGCTCCCGGGCCAGGGGCTGGGCGGCGAACAGCTTGCGGATGCCGTCCAGGGCGCCGACGTAGCTGGCCGGGTTGGCGCGGGAGGTGCGGCCGATGGGGGACTGGTCCACCAGCACCACCTGGGCGACCTGCTCGTGGCCCAGCAGTTCCCGGTAACGGCCCGGCGCCTGCTCCGGTTGGCCCTTGCGCTGGGCCAGGGCGTTGAACAGCACGTCCTGGACCAGGGTCGACTTGCCGCAACCCGAGACCCCGGTCACGCACACCAGCCGCTGCAGCGGGATGCGCAGGTCCAGGTCCTTCAGGTTGTGCTCGGCCGCCCCCTGGAGTCTCCAGCCAGGGGCCGTCCGGCTCCGGCGGCCGGCAGGGGCGCTCGGCGGCGACCCGCTGGCGGCCGCTCAGATATGCGGCGGTGCGGGACTCCGCACAGGCCAGCAGCGCCCGGGGGCTGCCGTCGAACAGCACTTGGCCGCCGGCGGCCCCCGGCCCGGGGCCGATGTCGATAATCCGGTCGGCGGCCAGCATCAGCTCCGGGTCGTGCTCCACCACCAGCAGGGAGTTGCCGGCATCGCGCAGCCGACGCAGCACCCCGGCCACCCGCTGGATGTCCCTTGGGTGCAGGCCGATACTCGGCTCGTCGAGCACGAACAGGGTGTTCACCAAAGCGGTGCCCAGTGCCGTGGTGAGATTAATGCGCTGCACCTCGCCCCCGGACAGGGTGCGGGACTGGCGGTCCAGGCTCAGGTAGCCGAGCCCCACCTCGCACAGATAGCGCAGGCGGGCACGGATCTCCCCCAGCAGCTGATCGGTCGCCTTATCCAGGGGCGGCGGCAGGGCCAGGCCGTCGCACAGAGCCCGGCAGCGTTCGATGGGCAGACGGGTCAGGTCGTGGATATTCAGCCCGGGCAGGGCCCGGAAGCCGGCCTCGGGCTGGGTCACGGAGCGCGGGCGGTGGCGCCGCTCGGGCGCCAGCACGGCGTCGGCCTCAGCGCGGTTGCCCAGTCGCCAGAGCAGGCTCTCGTCCTGCAACCGGGCCCCGCCGCAGTCCGGGCACTGGTCGTAGGCCCGGTATTTGGACAGCAGCACACGGATGTGCATCTTGTAGGCCTTGGTCTCCAGCCAATCGAAGAAGCGCCGCACTCCGAACCAGACCCCCTGGTCCCAGGGCCCCTCGCCCTCCAGCACCCAGTCCCGCTCGGCCCGGCTTAGCTCGGCCCAGGGCCGCTGCACATCCAGCCCGCGGCGGTGAGCAAAGCCCATCAGTTCCTCCTGCACCTCCCAGTAGGAATCGCTCTGCAACGGCTTGATCGCGCCCTCGGCCAGGCTCTTGTTCGGGTCCGGCACCACCAGGTTCCAATCGATGCCGATCACCCGGCCGAAGCCCCGGCAGGTTGGGCAGGCGCCCAGGGGCGAATTGAAGGAAAAGCGGTTGGGGGCCGGGTCCCGATAGTGCAGGTCGCAGGGGGCGCAGTGCAGGTCGCTGGAAAAGCGCAGCGGCGCGCCGGCCTGGCGCTGTTCGTCCAACGGATAGACGCTGAGCCGGCCGTGGCCTCGGTGCAGGGCCTGCTCCAGGGCCTCCACCAGCCGGTCGCGTTTGTCTGGACTGATCCGGGTGCGATCCTGCACCACCTGCAACACCTGACCCCGGCGCTCCTGGATGCGGGTATAGCCCTGGGCGGCGAGAAAGCCCTCCACCTCTTCTTGGCTGAACCTGTCCGGCAGCGCCAGGGGAAAGCAGACCACCACCCCACTGCCTGCCGCCAGTTCGGCGCTGAGCCGGTCGAAGATGGCGTCCGGATGATCGCGCCGCACCTCCTCCCCGCAGCCCCGGCAATACAGCCGGGCCGCCCGCGCATACAGCAGCTTGAGGTGGTCGGCCAGCTCGGTCATGGTGCCCACGGTGGAGCGGGAAGTGCGCACCGGGTTGGTCTGGTCGATGGCAATCGCCGGCGGGATGCCTTCGATGGCGTCCACCGCCGGCCGGTCCATGCGGTCCAGAAACTGCCGGGCGTAGGGTGAAAAGGTCTCCACATAACGCCGCTGCCCCTCCGCATAGACGGTATCGAAGGCGAGCGACGACTTTCCCGAACCGCTCACCCCGGTGACCAGAATCAGCTCGCCCAGGGGCAGATCCAGGTCGAAGCCCTTGAGATTGTTCTGGCGGGCACCGCGGATACGGATGGCGGGTCTGGGCATGGGAGGCTCTGGATGAATGCGGGTGGGACGGATTCTACGGGCTGGGGAGCGGCGGGCAAAGGGTCCGAGCAGGGCCGCCACCTCGACGGCAACCTAATGAATCACACTGAATCAAAAATAAAGCTTGCGTATATCATTATCCGCTAATATACTGTTTAACCATCGAGAGCACGGCACCACAGCACCGGCTCGAAGGCTCGATAACCGAACCCAATTTCAACCTAGATTACAGGATCCAGTATCATGACCAAGATTACCAAAATCGCCGCTACCGCCGCTCTTCTGGCCGCTTCCGCTTCCGCTTCCGCCTGGTGGGGGGGCCCGGGTTCTTCCAGCTTCATGGACGACTTCTTCGGCGACGGCACCGGCGACTTCAACATGAGCATGAACACCAGCACCCGCGGTTGGGGCCGTGGCTACGGCCACAACGCCTACACCCCCTACTACGGCTATGCCCCCTACGGCTATGGCGTGCCTTACGGCTATGCCGCCCCGGTGGCCCCGATCGCCCAGGCTCCGGTCGCCCAGTAATTCGGACGCTATTGCCATCCCCGGCGCAGGGACGCGCCAACGGCCGCCTTCGGGCGGCCTTTTTCCGTTTTCAGCCCCCGTCCTTGCCGAGACAGCACTTCTTGTATTTCTTGCCGCTGCCGCAGGGGCAGGGGTCGTTGCGGCCCACCTTGGGCGCATTGCGCACATAGGGCTCGCCAGGGGATTCCGGCCAATCGAGCGGTCGCTTCCTGTCCTCGCTGTCCCAGTCTTCGCCGTCCCAGACCCCGCCCTCGTCCTCGGCGTCTGCTTCGAGGTCTGCCTGCAACTGGTCGTAGAGCCGCTGCTGGCGGGCCAGGATCTGCTCCGGGGCATAGAAGTCGAGCGGCTCCTGCACCGGGTCCGGATCGTCGCTGCCGCGCCGATAGGCGGCCTCCACTTGCGCCGGTTCGACCCCCGTCATGCGTCTGGCGGCCAGCATCGCAGCGTAGGCTTCCAAGGCCTGCCGATGCGCCGGGCGAGGATAGTCCAGCAATTGGTAGGCGATCATATCCAGCAGTTCGAGGTCGTCATCCGGATTCGCCAGCAGCCCGGCGAGCTGCTCCAAAACCGGCGCCAAGGCCCCGGGGCCCGCCTGCTCGGCGCCATGCACTAGGCTGAGCATGGCCATGGTGCGGGTGTACCAGAATCGTTCGCTGTCCCGCGCCAGATCCAGAAGCCGATCCCGCACCAGCGCGAACTTGTTGCGGAACAAGGCCGGCCAGGTCTCGTCCGCCCACTCCCAAAGGGCGTCGTCCTGCTCCCGCTCGGTCAGCGCCAGGGCCTCGACCAAGGCGTCGGCCGCGGCTGGGCCGGGGATGCCGCCGAGGACGTTGATGCAGTGCAACAGCCCCCACCAGTCATCCTCGTCGCCGCTATCGCCCCAGGCTTCGCTCCCCAGCAGGTGCTCGCGCAGCAGCGGCACCAAGGCCGGGCCGCGGGCGATGGCCGCCTCGATGACGCTTCGGGGCAGCAGGTCCCCGTACTCGCGCAGGCGCTGAAACAGCGCTTCGTCATCCAACTGCCCCAACTCCTCGGCCGACATTTCGGGAAGGTCCTCCAGGGTGGGCGGTTCGCCCAAGGCCCCAGCCCCCCAAGCCTCCCCCCGATCGCCCCAATAGCCCTGGTAGACCTGCCCCAGTACCCAGCCGAGCCGGGTCGGATCCAGCTTCAGCGCTTCGGTCAACCCTGGGTCCAGGGCGGACAGGATATCGCCGACCTGCTCGGGATCGACCAGCCACATCAAGCGCAGATAGTCGATCGCCGCCGCCGTATGCTCTGCGTTGAGACGAGTCCAGGTTTCCTCGTTGGCCTTTACCGAGCGGCTGAAGCCACTGCGCCAACCCGCATCCTCGGCCGGCGGGCGATAGCTGCCCTGGGCGAGCCGGTCGCAGATCCAGTCCAAGACGTCCACCACCAAGTCCTCGATCATCGGCTCGGCGACCTGATCCCGGCGCGCCCCCAGTTCCTTCAGCGCGGCGGCGATGGCCGCCGGATCCAGGGACTCCGGGGCGATGACGGCTTGGGCGCATAGGTACCCCTCGACCATGGCCGCCGCCCCGGAAGGGGTTGCGGTCACCTGCAACAATTCGTCGAAAAACGGGTTTGTATCACTCACAACCGGACCTCAGCTCAGCTTTGCATGCCCTTGGTGGGTTTCCGGGCCTGCTTGCCGACAGGATAACCGATCCTCGGTAGCTTGTTCGTCCCGAGGAAAGAAGCAGCTCGCCTCGCCGGTCTTTTAAGCAGGTCGGTCAGAGGGTGAGCAGATGCAAATGCGAATCGATCGCTCTTCCATTTCGGACCGAATCGGCCTATGAGTTACTCAAGGGGATCGGCGTTTCTGCCGCCCCGGCTTCCACCCACCGTTGAGGAAACACGACATGAAACAGCAAAATGCAGCCCTTAGCACCGCCATCGCGGGTATCCTGGCCCTGGGCGGCGCCCTGGCCGCAGGCAGCGCCCAGGCGGTACCGGATCAACCCAAGAACTGGGAGAAATGCGCAGGGATCGCCAAGGCCGGCATGAACGACTGCGGCGCCCTGGACGGCAAACACGCCTGCGCCGGACAGGCAGCCTCGGACAATGAGGCCAACGAGTGGGTCTATGTGCCGGAGGGCACCTGCACCAAGATCACCGGCGGCAGCGTGGCCGCGATCAAGCCGGCGAAGTAGTGCGGCAACCGTTGGCAGGCCCCGCCCCTAACCGGGGCGGGGCCCAGATCGCGGGCGTCGGCATCGGCCTGCGCAGCCCCCACACCGCGGAGATCCTGGAAACCCGACCTTCGTTGCCCTGGCTCGAACTGCTGGCAGACAATCACTTGGCAGTCGGAGGACTGATCCCGCGCCAGACCGAGGCCCTGGCCGAGCGCTATCCAATCACCCTGCACTGCGTCGGCATGTCGCTGGGCAGCAGCGACCCTCTGGACCTGGACTACCTGGCCAGGATCAAAGGCCTGAGCGAACGCCTGCGGCCGGCCTGGGTCTCCGATCATCTGTGTTTTACCAGCCTGGGTGGCCACCACTACCACGACTTGCTGCCCCTGCCCTACACCGAAGAGGCTCTGGACCACCTGAGCGGCCGCATCGACCAGGTGCAAGAGACGCTCGGCCGGCCATTTCTGGTCGAAAACGTCTCCAGCTACCTGAGCTACAGCGCATCGAGCCTCGGCGAGGCCGAGTTTCTGGCCGAGCTGTGCCGGCGCTGCGGCTGCGGGCTGCTGCTGGATGTGAACAACATCTACGTCAGCGCCTGCAACCACGGATTCGACGCCCTCGACTACTTGGAGCAGATTCCCCTGGAGCGGGTGCAGGAGGTGCATCTGGCCGGCTACGAGCAGCGCGACGGCTACCTGTTGGACGCCCACAGCCGGCGGGTCAGCCAACCGGTATGGGCCCTGTACCGGGAACTGATGCGCCGCGCCCCCGGCCTGCCCACCCTGATCGAGTGGGATAACGACATCCCGCCGCTGGGGGTGCTGCTGGACGAGGCCGCCCGGGCCGCGGCCATCGCCGCGGAATGCGCTTCGCCTCAGGAGGTCTCGGCATGAAACTGGCCGAGATCCAGCAACGGCTGCTGCAGGGCCTCCCGCCCGGGGCGCCGCCCGAGCGTCAGGACGCCGCCTGCGCCCTGCTCGACCCTGACGGGTCCCTGGAGCCCGCCCAGCGGCTGAGCATCTATCGGCGCAATATCTCCGGCGCCCTGCTGGCCGCCCTGGAGGCCATCTACCCGGTCTGCCGCCAAGTCCTGGGGGAGGGCAATTTCGCCGCCCTGGCGCGCGATTTCGCCTGGCGCCACCCCAGCCGGAGGCCGGATCTCAACCGCTACGGCGAGGCCCTGCCGGAGTTTCTGGGCACGGCCCTGCAACTCGCCGACCGGCCCCGTCCGCACTGGTCTACCTACCCGACCTGGCGCGCCTGGAATGGCTTTGGCACCGGGTCCACTTCAGCGCCGATGACGAGGCCTTCGACTTCGCGGGCTTCTCCGCGGCATCCCGCCAGCACCCCGAGCGCATCCGTTTTCAGCTCAGTCACTCCCTGGGGCTGTTGAGTTCGCCTTACCCGGTGCTGGAGATCTGGCGGCGCCATCGCGAGGGCAGCGACACCCGGTCCGTGGCGGCCCTGAGCGTACCCCAACACCTGTGCATCTGGCGCCAGCAACTGGAACCCAGAGTGGCAGCGATCGACGCCGACTGCCTGCGGCTGCTGCGCCAATGCGGGGCCGGCCTGGGCCTGGCCGAGCTGGCAAACGCCGAACGCCTGCCTGAACTGATCGCCGAGGGCTGGATTCGCGGCTTTACGGTTTGACAGGGCGAAGGTAAGCCGGATCTTCCCGGCGCCCCCGCCAACGCCTCACTCGTCACTTCGCAGTTCACCCTCGACCAGAAACCCCGCCCTCCCGCTCAGCGCTTGGCGCAGTTCGCCCAGGCGCTGCGCCAAGGCTTCCGGCGCATAGGGCTTCGTCGGCAACCGGCCCCAGACCGGGCCGGGCCAGGCCGGATCGGTCCGGTAGCGCACCAGATGATGCAGATGCAACTGGGGCACCAGGTTGCCCAGGGCCGCCAGGTTCAGCTTGTCGGGGCGGAACCGCTCGGCCAGCACTTCGGACAGGGCGCAGGACTCACGCATCAATTGCTGGCGATCCGGTTGCGTCAATTGATAGATCTCGCGGATCCCCTCCCGGTCCGGCACCAGAATCAGCCAGGGGTAGTTGGCGTCCCGCATCAGCAGCAGACGGCACAGGGGAAAACGGCCCACCAGCTCGCAGTCCTGGGCCAGTTGGGGATGCAGTTCAGCCATGGTTTCGCTCCTCTCTCCGCGCCAATGCCTATCGCCGGTCGAGCACCAACACCGGGTCGCCGACGCGAATCAGTCCGCTGGACAGCACCTGCAGACAACTGCCGCTGCCCTTGCCCAGGGCCCGCGCCATGCCCACACCCGACACCCGGTCCAGGTAGCCGCAGGGCGGGCGCGGCCGCTGCCAGACAAACAAGACCTCCCCAATCTGCAACCTTTTCTCGCGCAGTTGTTTAGGCATCAATCCGGCCACCACCAGGTTGCGGCGGTGAAAGCCCGGCTCCAGGGGCCGGCCGGCTCGGCCCTCGGCCCAAGCCAGTTCCTGCTCGGTGATCAAGGTCAGCTGGCAAGCCTCCACGGGATGCCAGTGGCCTCGACCGAGCGCGTAGCGGTCGCCGGCCAAGCCTTGCCCGGCCAGCGCTTGGGCCTCGGTCAGCGACTGCATCGAAGCGCCGGCCGTGGGACAAATAAAGACGGCGCTTAGGCGCCCGGGCGCGGCGGGCCGGTAGTTTCGGAAGGGGGGCAGGATCATGGATTGCGGATCTCGATCGGCGCTAAACCCTATGGTAGTCGATCCTATCGGACCGTCGCTGAGTACCCGAATGGTAACGCCGCCGCCCAACCGGACAGGCATCGATCGGGCTAACGCGGGGGCCGGCGTATGGCCCAAACCTGGGCCTGCCCTATGCTAGAGTAGCAAGCATCGGCGATGCCCTGCCCGGGCTGCCGGGAGACAGCGCACCAGCCGCCGAGCAACCACCCCATCGCCGTCCGGGAGTCGAGAATGTACCGCCTGCACCCCCTCCGCCTCGGGAACTGCGCCCTGTTGTTGGGCCTGCTGTTGGGCTGCCTGCTCGGCCCTCGGCTGCACGCCGCGGATCCGGCGCCGCCCCAGCCTTTGTCGTTCGGCGTCTACACCCACATCCGCTCTACCGAGATGCTCCACAAGATGGCGCCCCTGCAGGCCTATCTGCAGCGAGCCTTGGCGGAACGCGGGGTTCAGGTAGAAGTAAGCCTGCGCATCTTCCCCAGCTATACCAGTGCCATCGACGCCCTGGCCCAGGGCCAGGTGGACTTTGCACGCTACGGCCCGGTCAGCTACGTGCTGGCCAACGAGCGCAATCCCAATCTCCGCCTGCTGGCCATGGAGAGCAACGGAGGCAGCAAGAGCTTCAACGGCGTGATCTCGGTGCCGCTGGACTCCCCGATACAATCGGTGGCCGAACTGCGCGGCAAGCACATCGCCTTCGGGGACCGCCGCTCGACCACAGGCCGCTACCTGGCCCAGGCCGCCCTGCTGAAAGCCGGCATCGGCGCCAAGGACCTGGCTGGTTACACCTACCTGGGCCGCCACGACAAGGTAGCCTTCGCGGTGGCCGCCGGCAACTATGACGCCGGCGCCACCAACGAGAACACCTTCAACAAATACAGCGCGGAAAAGGGCCTGCGCAAGCTCCTGGAGTTCCCCTGCGTCACCAAACCCTGGGTGGCGCGGGAAGGCCTGCCCGACGAGATCTTCGAGGCGTTGCGCGACGCCCTGCTGACGCTCCAGGACCCGGCGGTGCTAGAGCACATCGTGCGCGACGGCCTGCTGCCGGCCCGGGATGCAGACTACGACGAGATCCGGCGCGCCATCAACGAGGCCGGCCGCTTCGACCCCCTGAGCCTAAGTTTCGGCGTCTATGCCGCGATCAAGCCGAGCGACGCATTCAATCAGGTGCGCCCCGCCATAGACAGGCTGGAGCGGGAACTGACCGCGGCCGGCAGCCTGTCGAGCCTTCGCGTTCGCGTGCTGCGGGACTACAGCCAGGCAATCGACGCCCTGGGCCGGGGTGAAATCGACTTCGCCCGCTTGGGCCCGGCCAGCTATGTGCTGGCCCGGGAACGGTATCCCGAGATCCAACTGCTGGCCCGGGAGCGCTCCGCAGATTCGGGCCCAGCCGGAGTGTTCGTGGTGCCGGCCGACTCCGAATTGGATTCGGTCCAGGAACTGGCCGGGCGGAGCCTGGCCTTCGGCAACCGCGACTCCACCGAGGGCCGCTACCTGGCCCAAGCCAAGCTGATGGCAGCCGGCATTCGGGCCGCCGACCTGGCCAAGCTTAAGCTACCTGGGCCGCCACGATCGGGTCGCCCATGCGGTGGCCCGGGGCAATTACGACGCCGGGGCACTGAGCGAGTCGGTTTTCGAGGATTACGCCGGCGCCCGACCGCTGCGGGTGATCGGCCGTTTTGAATCCGCCCATAAGCTCTGGGTCGCCCGCCCCGGCTTGGACCGGCAGCAGGTCGCCGACCTGCGCCAGGGGCTTCTGGACATCCCCCCGGGACCGGCCCTCGCGGCCCTGGGTATCGACGGCTTCGAGTCGGCTGCAGCCGACGACGCCGACTGCTCCCAGTTGCGCCGCCAGATGGAGCTGGCACGCCAGTTCGATCCGGCGCCATGAGCCTTTCACTCAAGATCATCGCCGTTATCGGGCTCGCCCTGAGCGGCCTGTTCACCCTCTTCGGCTGGCTCCTGGTGGACGACGAAGAGCGGCTGCTGCGCGATGTATTGAACCAGCGCGGCGGCGCCCTGGCCCAGGTGATCGCCAATTTCAGCATCGAAGCCCTGCTGGTGGAGGACTACCCGGTGCTCGAGACCGCGCTCGAGAACATCGGCAACGACACCGAGGACATCCTCTCCATCGACGTGCTGCAGGGGGGCCGATCGGTAGCCGGTTTCGTGCGCGACGCCGCCCCCGCGGGCACCCATTTCAACCGCGAGATCCTGTTTCCCGGCCCGGAGGGCAACCCGGCAACCCGCCTGGGCCAGGTGCGGCTGGTACTCTCCGACCAGGGTAACCGCCGCTTCATCGGCGAGCGGCGCCTGGAGATGTGGCTGTTCATCGGCATTATCTTCGTTGTCCTGGCCACCATCCTTAGCCTGATCCTGCGCCGCCTGGTGCTAAGCCGGGTCGAGCAACTCACCGGGTTCGCCGAAACCATCACCACCGAGCAGAGCCGGGGCCGACTCAAGGCACAATACCCCGGCGCCCCGCTGGCGCAAGCCCGTCCCAGTGGCGACGAGATCGGCCGCCTGGCATGGAGCCTGGCCAGCCTGCAACAGGCAATCGATGACAAGGACGCCCAACTGCGCCGCTACACGGAGGACCTGGAGCGCACCGTGGCAAAGCGCACCGCAGAGCTGCAGCGGGCCAAGGAACGGGCCGAATCCTCGGACCGGGCCAAAAGCATCTTCCTGGCCAATATGAGCCACGAGATCCGAACCCCGATGAACGGCGTCGTCGGATTCACCGACTTGCTCTCCCAAACCAGCCTGGACGCCCAGCAGCGCGAGTACGTTCAGACCATCTCCGCATCGGCCGAGAACCTGCAGATTATCATCGACGACATTCTGGACTACACCAAGCTGGAGGCCGGGCAGTTGCAGATCGCAGAAGGTCCCTACGACTTGCTCCTGCTGCTCGACTCCACGGTGACCCTGCTCAGCCCCCAGGCCTACCGCAAGGGTCTGGAGCTTACCCACGCCATCGCTCTCGGCACCCCGGCGGCCCTAGTAGGGGACGCAGCGCGCATCCGACAGATACTGACCAATCTCCTGGCCAATGCCCTGAAGTTCACTACCGACGGCCGGGTCTCGCTGTGGGTCGAGGCGGTTCCCACTCCGGCCGGCGAGCGATTGCGGTTCGAGATCAGCGACACCGGCATCGGGCTAGACCAAGAGCAGGCCGCCCACCTGTTCAACCCCTTTATCCAGGGCGACGCCTCCGTGACCCGGCGCTTCGGCGGCTCCGGCCTCGGCCTGGCAATCTGCAGACAACTGGCAGAACGCATGGGGGGACGGATCGGGGTCGAGAGCAAGCCCGGCAGCGGCTCGCTGTTCTGGTTCGAACTGCCGCTGCAGCGGCGCCGGGACGAAGTGGCCGAAGACGACCGGCGACTGGCTTTGAGCGGACGACTGGCTCTACTCTGTGAGCCCAGCAGCCAGGCCGAACGGGCGATCCGCCACAACCTGCTGCGACTGGGGCTGCGGGTTCAGACGCTGCAATCTGTCGCCTGGCTCGACCGCTTCGCCGAACCTGAGCATGGGGAGCAGCCGGATCTGTTGATACTGGGGCTCGGCAATGCCGCCGAGACAGAGGCGTTGCGGGCGCTCCTGCCCGAGCGCCTGCCGGTACCGACCCTGCTGTTGTGCAACCGGGCTAACCCCCAGCCCGCGGACTACGGTATCGCCGCCCAGCTGGCCCTGCCCAAAGCCAGCGCACTCCAGTCGCTGGGGGACGAACTGGAGCGCCTGCTGTGCAACGCCGGCGTGCCCGAGCCCTCCGCGCCCCCCGCGCCGCATGAACTTCCGGTGGCGCCGGCCGGGCTGCGCGTCCTGGTGGTCGACGACAACCCGATCAACCTCGAGCTGGCGCGGGCAATGGTGCTGGCCAGGGGGCTGGAGGTTATCGCCGCCGAAAACGGCGAACAGGCGGTGGCGCTGGCCGAATCCGAACGGCCGGACCTGATCTTGGTGGATATCCAGATGCCCGGCATGAGCGGCCTGGAGGCGACCCGGATCATCCGCAGCCGCGAGCGGGACCGGCATACCCCGATCATCGCCGTCACCGCCCACGCCTTCCCCGAGGAACACCAACGGTTCCTGGCCCAAGGCATGGACGACTGCATCAGCAAACCGCTGCACAGCGATCAGCTATGGGCGCTGATCGCCCGCTGGACCGGTGTTGCCGCCGCTGCCGCCCCGCCCCGCCAACCGGAGGGCCGAGCGGCGGCCGACGGCGTCTACGACCGGGCCCGGGCGGTGGAGATCGCCGGCGGCGAGGCCCAGGCCGACCGGATATGGGAGTTGCTTATGCAGCGCCTGCCCGAGGACCGCGAGATCCTGCGCCAGGCCCGCGCCGACGCCGATCCCCAGGCCTTGCGGCGCTTGGCCCATACCCTGCGCGGCAGCGCCGCCTACTGCGCCACCCCGGCCCTCGAGGCCGCAGCCGCAGCCCTGGAGCAGGCGGCGCACGCGAGTGGGGGGGAACTGGGGCCCCTGGCAACCGCGCTAGAGGCCAGTATCGACCGGTTGTTGCGTATGGGTGAGTCGATTCAGGACAGCCGGATATCCCTCGATGCAACCGGGTCGGAAAAATAGAAGATCGACGGCGACTGGATGAACACCGAAGAGATCGAGAACAGCTCCTTGTAGAGCGCCGCCAGCCGCCGCAGGTCCCGGTAGCGCCAGCCGGCGGCCGGGCGCAGAAATTTGTCGCAGTCGTCGTCCCGGTTCTGCTTTCGCTTGAGCTTGAAGGCAAACTCGGTCTCGTCCCATTCGCCGCTGTCGTGCCGGTAACGCGACACCAGGGCGCCTTTGAGTTCGAGCTTGCCGATGCAGAACTCCATGTCGTCGAACACCACCTCGTCCCAATCCTTGACCCGCACCAGCAACCGATCCGGACGCACCCCGTCCAGGCCCTCCAGGCGCGGGAAATAGGGCAGGAAATCCTCCACCCGGGCGAACTCGTGGTCGTGCCCTGGCAGCGTCAGGTAGCCGGTGGCGCAGAACTTGGTGTTGTTGAAATGGATGTCCTGCTCCAGCTTGAACTTGGGCTTGTAGCCGCGCTCGTTTCCTTCCCCGGGCAAGGCGGGCCAGCACCAGGCCTTATTTGGCTTTGGGTAGAGTAGCTCCGGCACCAAACTGTGCAGCTTGCACTTGAGCTTGGTCCGGGCCTCGCTCCCGCTGCCGGTCTTCTCGCTGGCCAGGGAGATGCCCTGTCGGCGGAACAGCCCGATATCGGGCAGGGTGTCGTAGCGCTCCCCCCGGCGTTCCTTGGGCCCGCAGCCCTGGGAGACCACCTCCAAGCCGAACCGTTTTTCGACCTCGATGCTCTCCAACAGCTCCAGCACCCGGTCCCTGGCCGCCTGGTCCCAAGGCACCGCCTGCTTGCGCAGCTTGATCTGGAACTCCTTGCTGAGCTTCTTCTTCACCTTCATCTGGTTTGCCCCCTCCGGTTGTTTTCCCCAGCTTCCCCCGGCCAGGTATTCAGCCAAAGTCTAGCCCGGAAAATTCACCAGGTGCTGTGTCGCTGGCGCAGGGTCTGTGCGGCTGGGCGCCGCTCTGGAGCGAAATCGATAGCCGTAGCTATCGGTTGAGTGAAGCGCAAGCCCAGGCGTGCCCGAACCAGCCAGGGGTGCGACAGCCAGGCGCCGTTGTACGGGGTGTTTCGCTGGAGACGCCTCCGCAGTCCTATTCAAGGTCTCGAATTTCCAGTCGCTTCTGCGCAGCCGCCCGGCAGCTTGGTGAAATTTCCGGGCTGGCAGGGCCCTCAACGGCAGCGCGGAAGCGCCAGGGGAAGACCCAGCCTATGGGCCAGAACGGCTACCGGCGGGTAGCGCCGGGTCCCGCCTGTTCCATCATCTGCATAGGGTTCCAGCGCTGCAACTGTTCGCTACCCTGATGGATGGTCTGGTCCATGCGCAGCATGCTGTTCTGCAGGGCGTCCATGGTATTGGCCATACGTTGCACGTCTCGGGCCATCGCCTGAACCGCCCCATTCATCTCGCCGACGCTGCCCGCCATGCTGGTCACCTGGGCGGTCATGTCGTACATCAGCTTGGCGAAGAAGCCGCCGCCGGCCAGGACCAGCAGCAACATCAAATAGGTCTCTTTGCGCGTCATGTTCGCTACCCCTTGTTCCGACAATCCGAGGCGATGAGGGCGCAACGCCTTCCGCCGGGTGGCGCCCCGGCCCGGCTCCGGGCGGAAGACGGCGCAGCACATCCCCTCTACTCAATTAGACCCCGAGCAGCACCTCGGCATCAATCGGGATGCGATTTGTCGCCCAGATGGGAAAGATACAGCGCCAGCCCGAGCAGGGCGATACCAGCGGCGAACTGCAGCAGGTCCAGCGCAGTGGTGAAGCTCATGCCCAGGGCGTACTCGAAATAGCGAACCACCAGGATCATAAGCACCACCTTGGCGAGCCGGCTCTTGAGGTCGTCCAGATTGTTGATCAGCAGCACCTGGGACGAGTTCTCCGCCGCCTGAGCACGCTCGATCTTGCTGATGAACAGCTCGTAGAGCCCGAGGGCGAAGATCAGCAGCACCGTGGCCAGCAGGTAGCCGTCGACGATCTCCACCACGTGGGTCACCGTCTCGGAGCGCAGCGCCACTCGAGCCTCGACGGTGAGTTCCGGCGAGGCGTAATGCAGCAGGTGGCCGACCATGTAGACCGCGTCGACCGAAGCCATATAGAACATCGCAAAGGCCGCCGCCAGGCTGGCCACCACCGCCAACAGCACCACCAGCCGGCTCTCCCAGAGAAAGCTTTCGAAGATCCGCTCCAGAGCCTTCATGCCGTCGTCCGCGAGCGCAAGAAACGGGGGCAAGGATTACCACCGTTGGCGTATCCGAGGCTCGATCGGCTAACATACGCGCCCCGAAACCGCCCCTGGAGGCCCCGTGCAGGCATTCATCCCCGGACAACGTTGGATCAGCGAAAGCGAGCCGGAGCTGGGTCTCGGTAGCGTCCTCGGCCAGGACGGGCGGCTGGTGCGAATCGAGTTCCCAGCCACCGGCGAGACCCGCAGCTACGCGGCCGACGCCCCCCTGAGTCGAGTGCGCTTCGCCCCCGGTGACCTCGCCGAGAGCGCGGAGGGCTGGCAGTTGCGGGTGGCGGCGGTGCGTGAGCGGGGCGGCCTGCTCATCTACCAGGGGGAGCGCGAAGACGGCCACTCGGCCGAACTGTCGGAGCAGGAATTGAACAGCTTTATGCAGCTGCGCAGCCCGGCCCAGCGCCTGCTCAACGGGCTGACCGACCCCCCGCACTGGTTCGCCCTGCGCCACCGTGCACTGGATCACCAGGCCAGGAACCAGCGCTCGCCCCTGCGCGGCCTGCTGGGGGCGCGCATCGCCCCCATCCCGCACCAGCTCTACATCGCCCAGGAAGTGGCCCGGCGCCAGACCCCACGAGTGCTGCTGGCGGACGAGGTGGGCCTGGGCAAGACCATCGAGGCGGGGCTGATCCTGCACCGCCAGCTGCTCACCGGGCGTGCGCGCCGAGTGCTGGTCCTGGTCCCCGAACCCCTGCTGCACCAATGGCTGGTGGAACTGCTGCGCCGCTTCAACCTGCGCTTCAGCCTGTTCGACCAAGAGCGATGCGAGGCCATCGTCGCCTCGGGACAGGCGGAGAACCCGTTCCTGGCCGAACAGTTGGTGCTTTGCCCCCTGCCCCTGGTGAGCGGCAACGACGGGCGCCGGGCCCAAGCCTTGGCCGGCGACTGGGACTTGCTGGTGGTGGACGAGGCGCACCACCTGGCATGGGAGCGAGGGGGCCGCCAGCCCCGAGTACCGGGCGGTAGCCGAGCTGGCGGCGGCGGTACCCGGCCTGCTGCTGCTCACCGCCACCCCGGAACAGCTGGGCCAAAGCGGCCACTTCGCCCGTCTGCGGCTGCTCGACCCGGACCGCTTCTACGAACTGGCCGCGTTTCGGGCCGAGGAGGCGGAGTACCAGCCCACCGCCGAAGCTGCGGACCTGCTGCTAAGCGACAAACCGATGCAGGGCGCGGCGCGGGAACGCCTGGCTGCGGTATTGGACGATGCCGGACAGCCTGGACCTGCTGGCAGGCGACGCACCGCTGGCGCCGGAAGACCGGGAACAGCTGATCGAGCGCCTGCTAGACCGCCACGGAACCGGCCGGGTGCTATTTCGGAATACGCGTGCCGCGGTGCGCGGCTTCCCGCCGCGGGAATTGCATCCAGCGCCGCTGCCCGTCCCCGCGGCCTATGCCGAAATGCCCCCCGGCCCCGGGTTGCTGACCCCGGAGCGGACCTATGAGGCCCAGGGCCCAGCCGAACCCTGGTGGGCGCTCGACCCGCGCCTGCCCTGGCTGTTCGATCTGTTGCGGCGGCTCGACGGCGCCAAGCTGCTGCTGATCTGCGCCCGGGCCGAGACCGCTTGCGAGCTGGAACAAGCCCTGCGCAGTCGTGCTGGCATCCAGGCCGCCCTGTTCCACGAAGGCATGAGCTTGCTGGAGCGCGACCGTGCCGCGGCCTGGTTTGCCGACCCGGAGCAAGGGGCTCGTCTGCTGATCTGCTCCGAGATCGGCAGCGAGGGACGCAACTTCCAGTTCGCCCACCACCTGGTCCTGTTCGACCTGCCCCTGGACCCGGACCTGCTGGAGCAACGCATCGGCCGCCTCGACCGCATCGGCCAGCGCGAGACCATCCGCATCCACGTGCCTTACCTGGAGCCCGGCCCCCAGGCCGACCTGTTCCACTGGTACCGGGACGGCCTGGACGCCTTTTCCGCCCCTTGCCCCGCCGGCCACAGCGTATTCGAACGCCTGCAGCCGGCCCTGCTGCAGGCGCTGGAAGGGGACGCCACGGAGACCGACCTGGCGCTGCTGCTCACGCAGGCGAACCAGCTCACCGCAGATACCAACGCCGCCCTGCAGCACGGCCGCGACCACCTGCTGGAACTCAACTCCTGCCGCCAGCCCGAGGCCAATGCCCTGCGCCGGGAAATGCAGGCGGTCGACGCCGACCCGGCGCTGCCGTCCCTGATCGCCGAGCTGGCCGCCGCCTATGGTCTCGAACTGGACGAGCACGGCCCCCAGAGCTGGGTGCTGCGCCCGAGCGAGCAGATGCGCCTCGAGCGCTTCCCCGGGCCTGCCGGAAGACGGCCTGACGCTGACCTACGACCGGGCCACCGCACTGGCCCGGGAGGACTTCCAATTCTTCACCTGGGAGCACCCACTGGTGGAGGCCGGGCTGGAGATGCTGCTCGGCGACGACTTGGGCAACAGCGCGCTGTGCCTGCTGCCGGACGCCGGACTGAAGCCGGGCCGCCTGCTGCTGGAGGCCCTCTACGTGCTCGACCCGGTGGCGCCGCGCCGGCTTCAGGCCGGGCGCTTCCTACCTCCTACCCTGGTGCGGGTGTTGGTGGACGAGCAAGGCCGGGAACTGGGGGAACGTCTCGGTTTCGAACGCATCCAGGCCGGGGCCCAGGCGGTGGAGCGCAGCCTGGCCGGCCAGGCTATCCGCGAGCGCCAGACCCAGTTGCGCCAGATGTTGGCCAACGCCGGAGCGCATGCGGAGGCCCGCCGCCCGGGCCTGCAACAAGCCGCCCTGGCCGCCATGATGCAGTTCTATACCGGCGAGATCCAACGCCTCCAGGCCCTGGGCAAGGTCAATCCCAATGTGCGCCCGGCAGAGATCCAGGCCCTGCAACGGGAGGCCCTGGCCCTGCACCGGCACCTCGGCGAGGCGCGTCTCCGACTCGGACGCCCTGCGGCTGATCGTCAGCGCCTGAGCCCGCCCCCGCAACATCTTGTAACAATTTGTCGCAAACCCGGCACCGGCGGAAATAGTTGCGAAACGATTCCCCTGGAAACTATATGGGCATTGACCGAGCGGCCCGACGGGCGCAGCTCGGCTACAACCGGCGGGCATTCGTCAGAAGCACCGCCGAGTCCCGGGGCGCCGCGACGCGTCCCCATTCCGATCGAAAAACAGAGAGGTGCCTACTATGAAGCTTACCCGCATCCTGCCGTTCGCCCTGACCGTTCTGCTGGCGCTGAGCGCCGCCCTGCCGCTGCAGGCCGAAGAGGGCGTGCTGTCCACCGACGAGATCGAATACCTGTACTTCATGCGCGAGGAGGAAAAGCTGGCGCGCGACGTCTACCTGACTCTGTATAAAGAATGGGGCGCCGAGGTATTCGCCAATATCGCCCTGTCCGAGCAGCGCCACACCGACGCCATCGCCGAGATGATCGCCGGCTACGACCTCACCGATCCGGTGCAGGAGGACGTTATCGGCGAATTCGTCAACCCGGAACTGGCCGACCTGTATGACGAACTGCTGGCCATTGGCCGCCAATCGCTGCTCGACGCCCTCTATGTCGGCGCCCTGATCGAGGAAGTGGACATGGAAGACATCCAGCACGCCATCGACCACAGCGACGAGCCCGAGATCCTCTATGTCTACGACAACCTGATGCGCGCCTCGCGCAACCACCTGCGAGGCTTCGTAGAGGTACTGACCACCCAGGGCGTGGACGACTATCAGGCCCAGTACATCGACCAGGCCTGGGTCGACGCGATTCTGGCCGAGGACACCGAGACCCACGAATAAGCGGCGGTTCTACCCTCTGAAGCCGCCGGCCCTGGCCGGCGGCCGGCGATTGCGGCGCCCGGCCGACATCCCCCATAATCGCGGCTTTACCCGCCCCGGAGCCGCGCTATGGACCTCGCCCCCCTGTACCTGAACAAGAACCAGGAGCGCCGGCTTCGCGGCGGTCATCTCTGGGTCTACAGTAACGAGGTGGACGCGGCCCGCTCGCCGCTGCCGGGCTTCGAGGCGGGGCAGCAGGTACAGATCCTGGCCCACAACGGCAAATCCCTGGGCAACGGCTACGTCAATCCCCACACCCTGATCTGCGCCCGCCTGGTCAGCCGCGACCCCAAGTACCCCCTGGACAGCTCCCTGCTCACCCACCGCATCAAGGTCGCCCTGTCGCTACGCCAACGACTCTGGGACCAAACCCTATTACCGCCTGCTCCATGGCGAGGGCGACGCGGTGCCCGGTCTGGTGGTCGACCGCTTCGGCGACGTCCTGGTGGCACAGCTCAATACCGCCGGCATGCAGGCGGCCCGCGAAGCGGTGGTTGCGGCCCTGGACAAAGTGCTCAAGCCCCGGGCCATCCTGCTGCGCAACGACAGCCCGCTGCGCCGGGTCGAAGGCCTGGAACAGGAGATCGAAGACGCCCTGGGCAGCACCCCGGACAGCCTGACCATCGAGGAGAACGGTTGCCGCTTTCTGGTCTCGCCGCGCCAGGGCCAAAAGACCGGATGGTATTTCGACCACCGGGACAACCGTGCCCGCATGCAGCGCCTGGCCCGCGGCCAGCGGGTGCTGGATCTGTTCAGCTACACCGGCGCCTGGGGCCTGCAGGCCGCCAGTGCCGGAGCCGAACAGGTGACCCTGGTGGAGGCCTCCGCGCCGAGCCAGGAGCGGGCGCGGGAGAATGCCGCCGAGAACGGTCTGGCGGAGCGCATCGAGTGCCTCACCGGCGACGTCTTCGCCCTGCTCAAGCAACTGCGCGCCGAACAGCGCCGCTTCGACCTGGTGATCGCCGATCCACCCGCCTTTATCAAGCGCCGCAAGGACCAGAAAGCAGGACTGGAAGCCTATCAGCGCCTCAACCGCATGGCGATGCAGGTACTGGACCGGGACGGCCTGCTGGTGAGCGCGTCGTGTTCCTACCACCTGGGCCGGGAGCAACTGCGCGAACTGCTGCTGTCCGGGGCCCGCCACTTGGACCGCAGCCTGCAACTGATCGGCGAGGGTCACCAGGGGCCTGACCACCCGGTGCACCCGGCGATCCCGGAGAGCGACTACATCAAGTGCCTGTTCTGTCGGGTGCTGCCGGCCTGAGCCATGTGGCAGCCGCTGCGAAACTGGCGCCGGCGCCGCCACCTGGCCCGCAGCGACAGTTCCGAGGGGGGCTGGCAGCGAGCCTGGGAGGCACTGCCGCTGCTCGACGGCATGCCGGTAGACGACGCCCGGCGACTGCGCGAGCTGGCCACGATTTTTCTACGGGAAAAAGCCCTGGAGCCGGTGCAGGGCATGCGCCTGGAGACCTGGATGGCCCAGGAGATCGCCCTGCAGGCCTGCCTGCCGATCCTCAATCTGGGGCTGGAATGGTACGCGCACTGGTATGCGGTGATCGTCTACCCGGACACCTTCGTCAGCGAAATGGAAACCGAGGACGAGTCCGGTCTGGTGCACCGTTACCGGGAGGCCCGCAGCGGCGAGGCCTGGGAACGGGGACCGCTGATCCTGTCCTGGGCCGACGCCGACCAGGGCCGCAACTACGACGGCTGGAACGTGATCGTGCACGAAGCAGCCCACAAGCTCGATGCGCTCGACGGCGGCACCAACGGCAAGCCGCCGCTGCACGCCAGCATGCGGGTGGAGGACTGGAGCCGCGACTTCCACGCCGCCTATGAGGATCTGGAGCGGCGGGTCGATGCGGGTCTCGAGCCGCCGATCGACGACTACGCCCTGGAGTCTCCCGCCGAGTTCTTCGCCGTCGCCAGCGAGGCCTTCTTCGAGGCCCCGGACCTGCTCAAAGCCGCCTACCCGGCCGTCTACCGCCAACTGCGCGACTTCTATCGCCAGGACCCCCTGGTCCGGCTCAAGCCGTTTCTGGATCCTTCGGAACCCCTGCCCCCTCACGCCTGAGCCCAACCCCCGCTCGAAGATAAGCAGGCGGCCAGAGATGACGAACGTCGCGGCCAAAGATTGACATTCGGCTTTACGACTTTGGCAGCTCTGGGACAGCGGACCTTCGCGCCAAAATCCGTGATTGTCAGGTCAGTGCTGAAAACAGCCGCTCGGGAAACGCTGGGCTAGTTGACGGATCAACCCTAGAACGGCCGCTGAAGATAGGGCTGCCGATAGGCGAATCTTGAAAAGAATACTTTAGCGTACTGGCCCACAATAGCCTATTCGCACTAATCCTTATGGGCTATACGCTAAAGGCCGCAAAGCAAGCTATAGTTAATTAGAAATCAGTCTCATTTCGGGTTCTGAACGCCTGAAGGATTGCGCTGTGGATCGACGATCTTCCTGTCCCGATCCTGCCAACTATCTCGGAGGCGAGAATGAAAGCGCATTTTTTTAGTTTTCTCGTAATCTTAACTCTGGCGCCCGTCGCTGGGGAGTCAGCGTTGGCGGACCCGGCGGCTGAGCCAGCGTATCGACAGCTAGAAATGCGCCGTCTGTTCGAACCGACAGAAAGCGAGCTGCGCAATGAGGGCGGCGGAAGCGTTTATATCTACGAAGGGCTCACTGACCGAGCGGTCAACCGAGCATTGGAAGAAGAGTTCGAGCGAGTCGAACACATGATGTTCATTAATACCATCAGGACCGACGCTCAGGGGAAGCGCTTGCGAGACCCGGAAACCGGACTGATAGAAGCCGATGACGACTGCTGATTGAACGATGGTGCGGAAAACCAGTCGTTGAGTAGTCAGCGCATCAGCACTCAATAAAGTAACCATCTGCGGTTGAGCGCCCATCGCATATCCGCAGACGGGCACGAGGGAAACCCTCTAGCCCTTTCGTATTAACCCGAAAGCAGGATTTACCGGTACTCGCTGAAATACTTGGTAAGTACGAGAGTATGTAACCTTACTTAGCGAAGGAGGCTTTCGACATGGTGTTCCTTACAAACCTGCAGCGTGTGTGATCGGGATGGGAACGAGAGCTCTGATTGTGGCGCTTTATCTTACGGTTTTGTTATCGAATCCGGCGATCTCTACGCCAGAATCGGAAGCGAGTAGTGGTCTCGATATTGCGGTGCAACAGAAAAGCGAGGAGTTCCCCCGGAGTACGAAAAACTCTGCAGATGGTGCGTGAAAAGAACAGGCCAGTACAAGCTTTTGATGGGGCGCTCAATATTGCTGACCACCCTGGAGTTGGGCCGAAAGACGCAAAGGTAATTCTGGCGGAGTTCGGGGATTTCCAATGCCCCCATTGTCGGCGCCATTTTCAGGGTGCGGCCCAGCAGATCAAGCACGAATTGGTGTCGACCGGTGGTTTGCGCTATGTGTTTCTCGATTTCCCCATGGAGGCCGAACACCCTATGGCAGCGAAAGCGGCGGCGGCTGGCGTGCGCCGAGGAGCAAGGCAGATACTGGGAGATGCGGAGTGTTCTGTACGAAAACCAAAAGGCGCTGCACGAAATATTCCTGACGGCGCATGCAAGATCAGCAGATATGGATATTCCCGCTTTCGAGTCGTGTCTGGAATCGGGACGCTATGCGACCGCGATCCAGAAAGATTTGGTCATAGGGAATCGCCTTGGCGTTAAGGGGACGCCCAGTTTTTTCCTCGGCATCAACACGGGAGACGAGATCCGTCTGGTACGGAGAATTCAGGGGGCGCAGCCTTACGAAGTGTTTGAAGAACAGGTATTTCAAGCTACAGAAATAGCTAATGAGAAAGGTATTGATCCCAGCCGCATCAGTCAATCGGACCTCCCCTAGCGGATACTCGGCCAGGGGCCCCGAGTTAACAACCAACACAGAGGAGATAACGATGAAAAATACCAAAATGGCAATTCCTATGGCGCTGTCGTGTGTGTTGAGCGCACCAGTGTTGGCTATGGATCCAACGAACGGAGAGGAGATGTTCGCTTATCATGGTTGCAATAACTGCCACGGCGCCGACGCCAAGAGCCCTGTTAGCAAAGTGGTGCCGGTGCTGGCGGGGAACCTGCCGACGAACCTCTACACCAAGGCCAAGAAGATCTTGAGCGGAGAGGGCGCCAGTAAGGAGGCCGAGATCATGCACGCCGCATTCTACTCTCCAAGCCAGTGCGACCATCCGCCGACGGATGCAGAACTGCAGGTCATTACGACCTGGGTTTCGGAGCAATGACTTGCCACTGCCTCCCTTCGGGGGGGCAGTGGTTGGTCGAGTAGTGCCTGTTGCCAGCGCAATGCCAGTTTGTTTGGTAAGACGGCGCCCGCAAGCATGAGATGGCGGCTTGACAAGGGCTCCGGCTCGATGGAGAAAACCGTTCGAAAATTTGGGGAAGGTGCTGTTTTTTTTCCCAAAGGATTCGCGGCAACGGCGCACGCACTCTTAACGCCGCTAGCACTATGCGCCGGAACGAAAACTATCCATACCAGCGCTCGAAAAACTGAGGTCCCTTGGGATTGAGAAAGCCACTTAGGACGCCGAAATGACCAGGTCACTCAATACCCTAAGCCTGGTTTCACTCCTGGCATGTGCAAGTTCGCCGCAAGTGTTCGCAGATGCCGGGGTTCTCAGTCTGAATTGCAACGGATGCCACGGACCAAACGGCGTCAGTGTGGGTCAAAGTATCCCCTCCATCGCCGGGCTGGAAGTCCGCTATTTCATGCGGACTATGCTGAGATTCCGGAAAGGGGAGCGCAA
Source organism: uncultured Gammaproteobacteria bacterium (assembly GCA_963753615.1). GTDB lineage: Bacteria > Pseudomonadota > Gammaproteobacteria > Chromatiales > Chromatiaceae > CAVWCW01. The sequence goes on along the minus strand of CAVWCW010000002.1, from coordinate 271,134 downwards.
CTCCACGATCATGCGCCGAATTGCGGATGGATATCGGATTAGGGAACTTCGGCAAATTTCGGAATATTTCGCCTCCCTGGAATGGGAGAACACGACGTTCGACATCGACAGTCGGTTGGTAACAAGAGGAAGGGAAATTCACGAGGAGCTGTGTGAAGAGTGCCATGAACACAATGGTCGCCACCAGGACAAAGATATTCCGAGGATCTCCGGGCAAACGGTGGATTACCTCTATCTGCAGATGATCGATTACCATTCCGGAATACAGCCCATGCCGCAGCCGGATAAAATGAAGGAACGAATCGAGACCCTAAACGTCACCGATCTGAAGGCATTGAGTCAATTCTATGCCAGCGGAAGTTGATGGGTTTGGTCGCAAAACGACAAGGTCGGAGCTGCGGTCTATTCGACTCAATTCTTTTCGGATGTATGGGCCATTTGCGGGGGGCGGAGACCGGACTCCGCTGGCGGGGAAATGTTAATCATTAAGGGGCAAGTGAACTCTAACGCCTAAGATGCGCGCTGGGATGCTTGATAGGGTGTCTCAATGCTCCTGGCTGGTTCGCTAGCGGGTTTCTATTCTGTTGCGGCCTTCCCCTTGGTCTCTAGACTGCTTTTATACCAGCCGGGATCGGGTTTCAGCACGGGATTCGACGGCCCATTTTAGAATTGAGTATTGACCGGGCGCTCATGCGGTTTTTCCGGAAGGTCCGCTTCCGGTGGCGGTCTCTCCATTGCCATCAGGGGATCAAGAGTCCGCTTTCGCGGCTCAGCGGACCCCGGGCCCGACCATCCAAGTGGCCGCTTTGCTAGATCCACCCGGCAAAGCCTCAACACAACCAACACCGAAATCTGGCGGCTCAATCATCGTCGGGACGAAAATCACCGAATGCGGGCACCCATGAACTCGAGCGCTCAGGGTGTTGGTAATCGCCGCACCTCGGCAAAAATAGGGACCGTCGGCATCGGATGACGATCTGAAGAATCAATTTGGAGTCGCGCAACAAGATCTCGTTCTGCGCTCCCGTTTCTCACACACCGACTGGCTCAAAGAGAACCCTGACAATGCAGCGTCAATGCGCCCGTGTTTGTGCCGCACTGGTATTCCTGTCGTTTGCGCATCCGGGGGTTGCACAGGATATCGAGCCCCGCAGGTGGACGCCTCTGCCGACCGGCATGAACGTTCTCGGCGCGGGCGTCGTCCGTACCAGCGGGATGTCCGCTTGGATCCTGGGGTCTCGAACCATAAGATGGCAGGGTCGATCTCGAAACCGCCGTCGTCGCTTATCACCATGCGTTCGACGCGGCCGGTCGATCGGCCCGCTCGAAGTCCGTGGTCACTGGTCCCGGAAGCTGACGGGCTCGGTTTCCCTGTCTAGCGACAGCGACAAATTCTTCGGCAACAACAAGCGGAATCTGCGTTTAAAGGCTCAACGACGCGGAATAGCCGAGCTATTCCAAGGAGCTGCAACGCAGCGACCCACAGGGATGTGGGGAATGTCAGGTTCTGTCTGGAACAGGACCGGACCACGGGCCGCCCCAGTGTGCCGTCCGCCCTGGAGCCTGACACTCCAAATGGGTAAGCCGATAGCCAAGCAGAAAAGTCCATCAGCTCAGGGTCTTGCTGTCGAGCTGTAACGCTCAACCGCTCTTTCTCGGTTCAACCCATCAGGGCTACGCTCTTTACCTGAGCATGAACCCAACTACCGGGGCTCAGATCCAGGGCTTGCGCCGATTTGCGGGTAACGCGCGCCAGCAACAGGACGCCGCCCGCGTCTAGGCGCAGGGTGACCTGGGCGCGCCCCGTAGCGGCCAACTCCAGCACCCGCACAGGAAAGCTGTTCAGGATGCTCGATTGGTACGGTGGCTGCAGGCTCAGGCTGACGTCCCGGGCATGGATGCGCAGCCGCAGCCGGCGGCCCGGGTCGAGGTCGTCCCGGGCGGGCACCAGGATCTCCCCGCCGGCGAATCCCAGGCGCACCAAGTCGTAGTCCGTTTCCTGTCCCAGCACCTCGGCCTGCACCAAGGCGCCCGCGTCCTCGGCCTGGGCCAGGGGCAGGTCGAGGCGAGTCAACAGCTCGGCGAGGGGCCCCTGGGCGAGCACCCGGCCCTGATCCAGCAGCAGCAGGTGATCGGCCAGCCGCGCCACCTCGTCGGCATCGTGGCTGACCAGCAAAAGCGGGATTTCCAGATGCTCCCGCAGGCGCTCCAGGTAGTCGAGGATCTGCTGCTTGCCAGCTCGATCCAGGGCGCTCAAAGGCTCGTCCATCAGCAGCATGCTGGGGCTGGCGAGCAAGGCACGGGCGATCGCCACCCGTTGGCGTTCGCCGCCGGACAGATCCCGAGGCGTTCGCTCCAGCAGCGGCATCCAGGCCCAGCCAGCGCACCACCTGGGCATAGTCCACCCGGCGTTCGGCAGGCGCGGTGCGGCGCCAGCCATAGCTCAGGTTGCCCGCTACGCTGAGGTGCGGAAACAGGCCCGGATCCTGTGGCACCCAACCCACTCTTCGGCGCCGGATCGGCAGGCACCAAGCCCCGGCTGCCAGCATTTTCCGCCCAGCTCGAGTTCGCCGCGGGCCTCCGGCTCCAAACCGGCGATGCAGCGCAGCAGCAGGCTCTTGCCGGCTCCGGAGGGCCCGAACAGGGCGCTGACCCCGGCCGCCGGCAGCTCGAATGCGGCATCCAACCGGAAGCCGCCTTTGACCAGTTGGAAACGGCCACGCAGGCTCATGGCGCCAACACGGAAAAGCGCCGATTCAGGCCGTACACCAGCACCAGCAGCAGAAACGACAATCCCAGCAGCCCGCCGGCCAGAAGGTGGGCGCGGGCATAGTCGAGGGCCTCCACATGGTCGTAGATCAGGATCGACAGCACCTGGGTCTGGCCGGGGATATTTCCGCCGATCATCAACACCACGCCGAATTCACCCAGCGTGTGGGCGAAGCTGAGGCTCAAGGCCACCAGTACGCCGCGCCGCGCCAGGGGCAGAGCAACGCTGAAGAAAGCGTCCAGGGGCGAGGCCCCCAAGCTGGCCGCCAGTTCCAATGGCTGGCGGCCGACGGCGGAAAACGCAGCTTGCAGGGGCTGGACCGCGAACGGCAGGGAGTAAATGACCGAACCCACTACCAGACCGCTGAAGGTGAAGGTAAGGGGCTGCAAGCCGAGCCCGTCATAGAGACCAGCCAGGGGACCGTTCGGCCCTAGGGCCAGCAGCAGGTAGAAACCCAGCACCGTGGGCGGCAGCACCAGCGGCAGGGCCACCAGAGCTTCGAGCCAGGGCTTGCAGCGGCAGCGGCTACGCGCCAGCCACCAGGCCAGCGGGGTGCCGACCAGCAATAGAATGAAGCTGGTCAACGCCGCCAGCTTGAGGGTGACCCATAGAGCGGCCAGATCAGCGGGCGACGGCATCGGCGGGCTCCGGGCGGTCATAGCCGGCGGCTCGAATCAGCGCGTCGGCGGCCGGGTCGTGGAGCAGAAAGTCGAGAAAGCGAACCGCCGCTGGGTTTTCGCCAGACCGCGCAAGCAACACCACCTGCTGTTCGATCGGAGGATACAAGGACTCTGGCAAGGGCCAGGCAGAACCCTCTCTGCCCGCCAACTGGGAAGCCGCTACCAGCCCCAGCTCGGCGCTGCCGCTGGCCACGAACTGAAACGCCTGATTGACGCTTTCGCCCCGCACCAGACGCTCTTGAAGACGCTCCCACAAACCGAGCCGGCGCAAGGCGACAGCCGCTGCAGCGCCATAGGGGGCAGTGCGCGGGTTGGCGATGGAGAGATGCCGGAATTCGCCCTCCTCCAGCGTATTCGACCCCTGAACGTAGCCCGGTCGCGGACTCCAGAGCACCAGCCGGCCGCGAGCGTAGGTGTGGCGGCTACCCTCCACCGTAAGGCCCTCGGCTTCAAGCCGGGCCGGACGCTGGACGTCGCCGGCGAGAAACAGGTCGATGGGGGCCCCGTTGCGGATTTGCGCATAGAGTTTGCCGGTGGAACCTGCGACGGGTACCACCCGAACGCCCTCGGCGGCCTCGAACATCGCCGCCAAGGATTTCAGGCTGGAGAGGAAGTTCGCCGCCACCGCCACCCGCAACTCCTGGGCCGCCAGGGGGAAGGCCAGAAAAAGCAGGCCGATCAGCACAAAAGGCAGGGAGCGCGATACGCGGAACCCGCCGGCGCAGACTCGCACCATCCGGCAACTCCCGCGAATTGGGTGATTCGATGGCATAAATAGAAGAAAGAACGCGGGCCATGCCCCGCGCAGGCCAATCAAACGCTCATACTAGCGGATTCGCCCGGCCGGACCCAAGCCCTAAACGAGTGGAGCGGGGGAACCGCGCCGGGAACGAAAATCGTGGAACGAAGGGCGCACGAACGGCGCCCTCCAGGCGGGAATTTTACCGCTTACTCGTGCACAGCCAGCACCGAACTGGCGTCGACATCCGACATGTCCGGCAGCGAATGGGCGATCCCCTTGTGGCAATCGATGCAGGTCATCCCCTCGTCGACTCCGCGCACGTGTTGCTCCACCGCGCGCCGACCTTGCTTGGTGTAGTCCATGGAGATGTTGTCATGGCAGTTGCGGCATTCCCGGGAGTTGGTGCTCTTCATGGAGCGCCAGACATTCTGCGCCAGCTCTAAGCGCTTGGCCTCGAATTTATCCGGGGTGTCGATGGTACCCAGCGCCTTGTGGTAGAGCTCGTTGGTGGCCTGGACCTTACGCACCATCTTATGCACCCACTCCCGGGGAACATGGCAGTCCGGGCAGGTGGCTCGCACCCCGGTGCGATTATTGTAGTGAATGGTATTGCGGTACTCCTTGTAGACATTCTCTTCCATCTCATGACAAGAGATGCAGAAAGTCTCGGTATTGGTTGCCTCCATGGCGGTATTGAAGCCGCCCCAGAACAGAATGCCGCCGATGACCCCGAGCAACAGCAAGGTGATGGGAGAATAGCGGGCCAGCCAGGCCTTGGTTCTTTTCAACATAATGGGTTCCTCTTTGAGCCGGCGGCCGGATCAATTCATCTTCAGGGAGTCCACTGGGGTGAATTCGTTCTCCACCAGCGGCGCTGTGTCAACCTGAGGCACATGGCATTGGAGACAGAAAAACCGGCGCGCGGAGACATTCGCCAAAATCGCGCCGTCCCGGCTCTCGAAGTGGGTCTGACTGATCTTGGTGGCGCGGCTGGAACGGTAATTGGCCCAGCTATGGCAGCTCAAGCACTTGTTATGCCGGATATTGACGGTATAGCCTTCGATCTTGTGGGGTATCAAAGGCGGCTGCTGCAGATAGTCCCGGGGCAACGGCGGGCGATCTTTCACGTACTGCTTGTATTCGGGCGCCACGCTTTCGGCCTCCACCGCTTCAGCCCCGCGTAAGGACTGGATCGATTCGGCGAGCGCCTGCGCCATCACCCCCATGCCCGCGACTGTCATTGCTGCTGCCAGGACGAATGATTTTTTCATGGCATAACCTCTCAATTTTCCCCACCCGTGGGGGTAGGCTGGTTAGCGAACCGGGTAGTAAAGCGAAACACGTCTCGGGCGCATACATCGATGCAGCGACCGCAATTAGTACAGTTTCCGGAGTCGATCAGCGGCCCGAGACCCTGAAGGGCCCCCTTGAGGGCAGGCTTGATCACCTGGTGTTCCGGACAGACCTCGAAACAATCCATACAATCGTCGCAACGCTCACGGGCAGCCGCACTGACCCGCACCAGGCTGAAACGTCCTATCAGGCTGTAAAAGGCCCCAACCGGGCATAGGTGGCCGCACCAGGCGCGGTTCCCGACGAACAGATCGAGCAGAAACACCGCCGCCAGCACACCCCAGGCCAAGCCCATACCAAAAACCAATCCCCGGTAGACCATCGAAACCGGGTTCACCAGTTCCCAGGCCAACGTGCCGGTAACTGCGGCCAGAACCAGCGTAGAACCAAGCAGCCAGTAACGCACGCTGCGAGAGAAATGTACCCCGCCCTTGATCCACAGGCGCCGACGCAACCACTGGGCCGCATCGGTGACCGGGTTCACCGGGCAGACCCAGCCACAGTAAGCCCGCCCACCCAGCACTAGATACAGCACCAGCACCAGAGCTGCCCCCAGCCAGGCGGTAAACGCCGGCCAGTGGCCACTGGCCAATTCCTGCAGCAGTAGATAGGGATCGGTCAACGGCAGGGTGTCCAGGGTCAGGCTGGAGGCCAGATTGCCCTTGACCAGCCAAATGCCGAACCAGGGGCCAAGCAGGAACAGCACCAGTACCCCCAGCTGAGTGGAGCGCCGCAGCAGCAACCAGCGATTGGCCTGCAGCCAGCCCTTGTCGGCGGCAGCGGCGGCCCCCGGATAACCTGACGCGAGCGCCATCACAGCCCCCCCTTGCGGTTCAGGCTATCCAATGGATTGTCCGAAAACGGGGTTTCCACGCCCTCTTGCGGTAACAGACCCCGCCCCTCGTAGTCGTAGCGCAGTCCCTCCGGAAGGTTGTAGTGGTGTTCCTGATCCGGAGTCACCAAACTGCCGCCGGCCTCAGCCTTTTCCTTCCAACCCAAGCGGTAGTGGCTCCCGAGCAAACCCTTGGCCAGGTTGAGAGGCAGCACCTTGACCGCTGCCTCCTCCAGGATGCAGGCCTGTTCGCACTTGCCGCAGCCGGTGCAGGCTTTCGAGTGCACCACCGGAATAAACAGCGCGTGCTTGCCGCTGCGCTCATTGTGCAGGTATTCCAAGCTGATCGCGTCGCCGCGCAGCGGGCAGGTATTGAAGCAGACCTCGCACCGCAGACCCTGGAAGGCGATGCAGGCCTCCTGATCGATCACGACCGCCAGCCCCATGCGGGCATCGTCGATCTCGGTCAACCCGGGGTCCAAAGCGCCGGTGGGGCAGGCCTTAATGCAGGGCAGGTCCTCGCACATCTCGCAGGGCGCCGTCCGGGCCTCGAAATAAGGCGTACCCAAAGCCACCGCTTCGCCCAGCTCGGCCAGGCGCAGGGTAGGATAGGGACAGTCACGCACGCATAGACCGCAGCGAATGCAGGCGCCTAGAAACGCCTCCTCAGCCAATGCGCCAGGAGGACGAATGGCGGTGCTCGGCAGGGCTTTTGACTGCCGAGCCAGCACACCGACCCCCAGGGCCAGCACACCGACCCCGCAAGCGGTGCGGGCGGCGTCGGCGAGAAAACGCCGGCGCCCCCGATCCAACCCTTTACTGCCAGATACCGCCATCGTCCGACGTCCGATCTATCCCAACAGCGCTGTTCAGGCCCGCTCCACCTTTACCGCGCTCTTCTTGAAATCCGTTTCTTTCGAGATCGGGCAGGTGGCATCCAGAGTCAGCTTATTGACCAACCGGCTGGCGTCGAACCAGGGCACGAACACCAGACCCTGGGGCGGACGATTGCGGCCCCGGGTCTCGACCCGGGCCACGATTTCGCCCCGGCGGCTGGTGATCTTGGCCGCCATACCCCGGCGCAGGCCTCGCTGGCTGGCATCGTCCGGATGCATAAACACCATCGCATCCGGGACCGCCCGGTAGAGTTCCGGTACGCGCCGGGTCATGGACCCGGAATGCCAATGCTCAAGCACCCGGCCGGTGGACATCCAGAGATCGTATTCCTTGTCCGGCGACTCCGCCGGCGGCTCATAGGGCAGCGCGAAAATCAGCGCCTTGCCGTCGGGCTTGCCGTAGAACTGGATATCCGAGCCGGCCTCCACGAACGGGTCGTAGCCCTCGCGGTAGCGCCACAAGGTTTCCTTGCCGTCCACCACCGGCCAGCGCAAGCCACGAGTCTCATGGTAACGGTCGAACTCGGCCAGATCGTGGCCTTTCTTCGGGCCTTGGGTGCCAAAAATCCGGTACTCTTCGAACAGCCCTTTCTGCAGGTAGAAGCCAAAGGCCTCCATCTCGTCGTTTTTGTACTCGTTGCCCCGATCGTCGGTCACCTTCTGCTTCGGGTACTGGTCGACCTGACCGTTGGTAAAAAGCACCTCGTACAAGGTCTTCCCCTTGTACTCCGGGTTAGCGTCGAGAATTTCCGCCGGCCAGACCTCGTCGGTCTTGAATCGTTTGGAAAACTCGACAAACTGCCAGAGGTCGGACTTGGACTCGCCCGGGGCGCTTACCTGCTGACGCCAGAACTGGGTGCGCCGTTCGGCATTGCCATAGGCGCCTTCCTTCTCGGTCCACATGGCGGTCGGAAGCACTAGATCGGCCGCCATGGCGGACACGGTTGGGTAGGGGTCGGACACGACGATGAAGTTGTCGGGGTTGCGCCAGCCGGGCCAGAGCTCGTCGTTGATATTCGGGCCCGCCTGCATATTGTTGTTGGTGGTGACCCAGTAGCAATTGAGCTTGCCGTCCTTGAGCATCCGGCTCTGCAACACAGCGTGATAGCCCACCTTGCCGGGTAACACGCCGGACGGCAGTTTCCAGGTTTTCTCCGCGAAATCCCGATGCTCCTTCTTCTTCACCACCAGGTCCGCCGGCAGGCGGTGGGCAAAGGTGCCCACCTCACGCGCGGTGCCGCAGGCCGAGGGTTGACCGGTGAGGGAGAAGGGGCTGTTGCCCGGCTCCGAGATCTTACCCACCAGCAGGTGCACGTTGTAGATCATGTTATTGACCCAGGTGCCGCGGGTGTGCTGATTGAAGCCCATGGTCCAATACGAGGTGACCTTGCGGTCCGGGTCGGCATACAGCTCGGCCAGGGCCAGCAAATCCTCTTTCGGCACACCGGACAACTCGTGCGCCTTCTCCAGATCGTAGTCGGCGACGAAGGCCTTGAATTCGTCGAACGTCATGGACTCCGAGCCGCCGGCCTTGTCGGCATTTGCCGCCTTTTGCTCGCGCGGGTCCTCGGGACGCAGGCCGTAACCGATATCCTGATTGCCGCGCCGGAAGTTGACGTGCTTGGCGACGAAATCCTCGTTCACCGCGTCGTTTTCGATGATGTAGTGGCAGATGTAGTTGAGCATCGCCAGGTCGCTTTGGGGTTCGAACACGACACCGATATCGGCCAGTTCGAAACTCCGGTGCTCGAAGGTGGAAAGCACCGCCACCTTGACGTGGGGCGCGGTCAACCGGCGGTCGGTTAGCCGCGACCACAGGATCGGGTGCATCTCCGCCATATTGGCGCCCCAAAGCACGAAAGCGTCGGCGTGCTCCAAGTCGTCATAACAGCCCATCGGCTCGTCGGAACCGAAAGTGCGGATAAAGCCGGCGACGGCCGAGGCCATGCAATGGCGGGCGTTGGGATCGATGTTGTTGGAGCGGAAGCCGGCCTTGTAGAGTTTGGAAGCGGCATAGCCCTCCCAAACCGTCCACTGCCCGGAGCCGAACATGCCGACGCTGGACACGATCTCCTCCGGCGGCTTCCCCTTGTTGGCCTCCTGATCTTTGGCGATCGAGGCTTTCCACTTCTCGGCCATAATATCGAAGGCCTCGTCCCAGGAAATCGGTTCGAAATCGCCTTCCTTGTCGTAGCGCCCGTTCTTCTTGCGCAGCAGAGGCTGAGTGAGCCGGTCCTTGCCGTACATGATCTTGGACAGGAAATAGCCCTTAATGCAGTTCAGCCCGCGGTTGACTGGCGCATCCGGATCCCCCTGACTGGCCACCAGCCGGTCATCCTTGACCCCGACCAGCACCGAGCAACCGGTGCCGCAAAAACGGCACGGCGCCTTATCCCAGCGGATATTGGGATCGCCCGTGGCGGCCAGCGCCTGCTTCGCGCCGGGCAAGGCAATGCCGGCAGCAGTCGCCGTAGCAGCTATGGCCTGGGTCTTGATGAAGTCACGCCGTGTCAGTTTCATGATGCCGACTCCTGTTCGATCTCGTCGTCTTCTAAGTATTGATAAACCAGCGACGTGGCGACCACACCCTCCACCTCGCCGAGTCCGGAAACCGTATCGATGGTGCGGCGCCCGTCGGAGGGCTCGACGATGACCACCAAGCGCCCTTGGGGGTCCTGGGCGTGCACCTCGACCCCCGGAATCGCGGCCAGCCGGTCACCAACCTCGGCCAGCCGTTCGGGCCTGGCTTGGACCAGCACCCCGCAAATATCGATTGCTGCCGTCACGCCGACACCTCCTGTCTAGATATACCCACGGCCTGCACCGGACAGACCCCGACGCAGGCCCCGCAGCCGTTGCAGCGGCTCGAATCCACATCCGGCATTGCCTTGCCACCAAGCGCCAGCCGGAAGCGGAGCGCCCGCGGCTCGCAGGCATCGCCACAGGCGCGACATACAATGCCGCGAATCGACAGACAGCCGGCGCCAATGGCCGCGGTCTGACTCCATGCTTGCTCCGGCAAAGCCGCCTGGCCGGCCAGGGCCCCGGGCTCGCAGGCGGCCAAGCAGGCGCCACAGAAGTCACAACCGCCACGTTGAAAATCCAGTTCCGGAAAGCCCCCAGAACCTCTCACCAGAATGTGCTCCGGGCACTGGTGCAGGCATTGCTCGCAACGGGTGCAGGCAGCGGTGAAGTCCGCCTCCGGGAGCGCCCAGGGCGGGCGCACAGGTTCCGTAACCGGGCGCAAGCGCCCGCGCAGAAATTGCCTGCGGTCCACTGATACTGCCAAGCCCGGCTCCTAAGGGTGCCAACCATTGCAACTAGGAATTAGAGCCCATCAATTGAAACAGTAGCTTGACCAAGGTCAAGGCGAATCAGGAATGGCGGCGATTATTGACTCAAATCAATTCGGGCGCTGCGGGATGCGGCCTCAAGGTGCAGGCGACGGTTCGGCGTGGGAGACCTGGATTAGCTCATTGACCGGGAAGCCGAGCCCGCGCGCCTGCTCCACCAGCCGTGTCAGGGTGTCGGGGGCCAGTTCGGGGCGACGGGCCAAGATCCAAAGATAGGACTTGTCGGGGCCGCTGATCATGGCATAGCCGTAATTCTGGCGGTCCAGAGCAAAGATATTGTAGCCACCGTAGAAAGGGCCGAAGAAGGATACCTTGAGCCGCCCGAGCTCCGGCCCCTCCACGAAGTAGGCCTTGCCCTCGACCTGCTTCCAGCGCCCGCCGGTCGCATCATAACCGCGGTTGACGACCCGGATGCCCCCGTCCTCGCGACGGCTGTACTCCGCAGTAACCCGGGTCAGCCCGCGCTCGAAGGAATGGTCGAGGCGCGCGATCTCATACCAGGTACCCAAATAACGCTCCACCTCGAAGCCGGTCACTGGCGCCACCCCCTCGGGCACACCGGTACAACCCGCCAGCATTACCGGCAGGATCATGAGAAAACGACGCAGAGGCATAAGGGCTACTCCAGGTAAAAAGGCAAAAAGGGCTCGGCCTCCCATTGGGCGGGGGGCTTATCGGCGAGCATACGGGCCTTGACCCGGGTAACGGTCAGGCCTTGCGCATCCAACAACCGGGGAAACAATCGAAATACCCGGGCGGTTTCCCGGGCACGGCGCCAGGCTGCAGCTTCCAGATGGGCCCGAAGACCTGGGCCGAGCCCGGTCAATTGCAGGAGCCAAGGGGCCTGCCAGGCGAGAAAGTCCCGCGCCAATGCCGCTTGGTTCGCCTGCGGCCAGTGCTCGCGAAGCAAAAGCGGCGGGAATTGCTCGACCGGCCAGGCGCAGCCGTCGCCAGTCCGCCCGGTCCCTTTGGCGTCCCGGTAAAGCCAACAGGCGCGGCCAGCGGCCTCCGCCACAACGGCGCTCAGCTGCTCAGCCCCCCCATGGGGAGAGACAAACTCCTTGCGTGCCCCCTGCCCGGGCACCCAGCGCGGGCAATCCATGGCCGGCAGCTCCCGCTCGCTGACAGCGCTCTCCAGCAGCGCCAACGGCCGTTCCTGATCCGCGTCAAGCAGCCAGCATTCCCAGTGATCGGCGGCGGCGAAGGGGACCCGCCCCGCTGCTTCCTCCAGGGCCGCGATCAAGCTTGCCCCCACCTCCTCGATCAGGTGCGAGCGGGCGGTTCCGCGGATAGCGGCGCGCTTGAGGCCGCTGTCCCGGTGCCAGGTGCCGTAACGAATTTCCGACAGGCCGGTGTGGGCGACGATCTCCTCGTGCATCACATACAGGACCCAATGCACCCCATCAGTGGATTCCGCGTCCCCATGGGGCACCGACACCACCTGCAAGGTGCCGTGGAAAGGCGCCAGTATGCGCCGGCTGTAACAGCGTGTTGCCATGGACCCATTCTTGTCGGCCCATGGACGCTTTACAAGTCCAAGCGCCGGGGAGGCACCCGGTCAGTATATGGGCACCAAGCGGTATCCCTGGGACTGATAGCCGATCAGGGAGATGAAGCCGTCACCAACCAGCTGCAGTTGCGGCAGCAACCCGGTGTTGTCCACGCCGAACACCCGAGTCGCGATGGCGCACACCTCCTGGCGCACACCGAGTTCGGCCAAGGCGGCTATCGCGGTGCGGATCCGCGTCAACTCGTCCTCGAACTCCATCTCCATCTCGTCGCTAGGCTCCGACACCAGAAACCGCACCGTCGGTCCGATGTAGACCACCACGAACTCGGGCTCCACTCCTTGGCGTTTGAGCCCCGCATGGGTGCCCTGGATGATTTCCAGATACAGGGCTGTCTTGCCGGGGTCGGCAAGGTCGACCAGGAACAGCCCACGGCCCTGCTCGACCCCTTTCAGGGCGGCGGCATCGTCGTAGGCCGCGGTGTCGAAGGACAAAAGGAGCAGGAAAATGAGCATCAGCCCGCCGGAAAAAGGGATCGTACGCATGCTTAGCACCTCGATTTTCTCTGGATAATCGACTTAAAACGAATGCTCGTTCTATTAGGAAATCTGCTTTTGCCAGGCTCCGCGCGGCTCGGGGTTGACGGCGACCGCCCGCCAAGCACAGGGCCATGCGATGTCAAAGAGTTCCGGAAGCGGTTGCCTTAAAACCCCGTCAAGACGCAATTGCAGCAGCCGCAGAGGGCCGCCGAACAGGGCCGCGGCGGCCAGCACGGGGTCCAGGGGTAGGATCTCGCCGCGGATGATTCCGGCCCGCACCAGGTCGCGCATGCGCTCGAAAGGCCGGGACGAGCAGATGGGCGCTTGCTCGGGCATGAACTCCCGGTGCTTCGCGTTGAGGGCGAATGCCACCATCAACGGCTCCTGCTCTGCGAGTTCGAACAAACGCAGCGTCACGGCCCGGCAGCGTTCTTCGCAGCTCAGACGCCCGACCGCCGCTTGCTGCACCGCCCGGTCCAGTTGCTCCAAGATGCCGTCGTAAAGGTCTTTGGCGATGCCTTCCTTGCTGCCGAAGTAGTGATAGATGGAGCCGACACTGACGCCGGCGGCGCGGCGGATGTCCTGCACCGAGGTATTGAAATAGCCGCGCCCGCTGAACAGCTCGAGAGCTGCCTCCAGGATCTGCCGGCGCACCTCGGGAGAAGCTGCTTCAACGGGAATCGGCATAGTATTCTTGCTCTCGATCGAACGTTCGTTCTAATATACGCCAGAACATCTGGAAAGCAACTCTAGTAAGCGGATCCTTATGGAATTTTACGCCTCCTTACCCATCGACTGCGACGAAGCCAAGCTCCAGCGGCGGTTGCAGATCGCCAGCCTGGCCCGGGGCTGCAACCTTATCGAGCGGGTGCTCTGCGCCGAGGGCGAGCGTGGACAGATCTTTTGCCTGTGGGGACAATTCGAGGTGCGTCGCGAGGCCCTTCGCGGTGGCGTGCGCTTCAGCCTGCCCGGGTGCCCGAATGCCCTGGCCTGGACCATTACCCGAGAGGAGCAGGAGCAAACGCCGAAGATCCTAATCCACTGCACCATCAACCGGCAGCGACAGGATCCGGATTTCGTCGCTTCCCTGCAGGAATTCGTTGACGCCTGGCGCGTCGGCCTGCCGGCGCTGCTCAGCCCTGCCTGAGCCGCTCCAGGGCCCAGCGTATGGTGGGGAAGGCAATCTGCTCCCAAGGCAGGGCGTCCAGGGGCCACCACTGGAAGCCCTCTACGTCGTCTTGGGCCCGCAGTCCCTCCGGGCTGGCCAGCCGCAGCACGAAATAGGCGTCGCAGATATAGTAGGTGACTCCCGAGTATGGATATCGGTTGTGATGGGAGCCAAGGTAACGCAGCGCCTCGGGATCCACCGCCAACCCCAGTTCCTCCAGCAGTTCCCGTGTCAAAGCGCAATCCAGGGACTCATCGTGGCCGACGAAGCCGCCCGGAAGATCCAACAACCCCTTTTGCGGGTCCCGCGCGCGCCGTACCAGCAGCACTCGATCCCGATTCAGGATCAGGGCCGTGGCAGCGGCAGCCGCGTTGTGGAAATACTCGAAACCGCAGGCGTTGCAACGCAGGTGATTCCCGCCTTCGATAGCCGGGCCAGGAGCGCCGCACCCGGGGCAATGGGCAAACGGCAGCGGCGACCCCGCCAAACTGGGTGCAGACATCAGGGGTTCCTTAGGGTGACTTTACGACTCATGGTAACCCGGCATCGCGGACCTTTCAGCCCGGCCGATTGCCGTCGCGCCGTCGAATACCGCCTGCTGCGCCTAATGCACAAACTGGCGCCGGCCCCGCTCCGACAGCCGAAGGGCCCCTGGCCGCCCCTTGTGCCCCCCCCTCTGGCAAGGCCGAAAAAATTGGCCTATGCTTGGTTGACTATCAATATGCAGCCAGCGCCTCCTCGCCGCAGCGAAGCGAGGCGGCGCCGCTGCCACGCACAAAAGTTTCCACCAGGGGGAGAATCCGCATGCTCAGGTCGCTCCATATCGATCCGGAAAAATGCACCGGCTGTCTGCAGTGCGAAATGGCCTGTTCCTACGAAAACGAGGGGCTTTTCAACCCATCCAAATCGCGCATCAAAGTGTTTGTATTTCACCATGAAGCGCGCTACGTCCCCTACACCTGCACCCAATGCGACGAGGCCTGGTGCCTGCACGCCTGCCCGGTAGACGCCATCCGCACCAATGCGCTCACCGGCGCCAAGGAGGTGGAGGCGAGCCGTTGCGTGGGCTGCAAGGTATGTACCATCGCCTGCCCCTTCGGCACCGTGAACTACAACAGCGACAGCGGCAAGGTGGTGAAGTGCGACCTCTGCGGCGGCGACCCGGCCTGCGCCAAGGCCTGCCCGACCCAGGCCATCACCTACGTCGACGCCAATTGGACCGGCTATGACCGCATGCGGGCCTGGGCCGGCCGCACCGATAGCCAACAGGCCTAGGGGGATACGAGCATGGCATGGCAAAAGAAGCTCCTGCGGGTAAACCTGACAGAAGGCAGTTGCACCAGCGAACCCCTCAACCTGGAATGGGCCCGGGACTATCTGGGCCAGCGCGGACTGGCCAGCAAGTACCTGGTTGAGGAGGTCGATCCCCGGGTAGACCCACTGTCGCCGGCGAACAAACTGATCTTCGCCACCGGCCCGCTCACCGGCACAGCCGCCTCCACCGGCGGCCGCTATTCGGTGATCACCAAGGGCCCGCTGACCGGCGCCATCGCGTGCTCAAACTCGGGCGGCTATTTCGGCGCCGAGCTGAAGATGGCGGGCTGGGACATGGTGCTCTTCGAGGGCCAGTCGGCCGAGCCCGTGTACTTGTTCATCGAGAACGATAATGCCGAACTGCTGCCGGCGGGAGATCTCTGGGGCAAATCCGTTTGGGAGACCGACGAGGCCCTGCACCAGCGCCATCAGGATCCTTTGATCCGCGTCTCCGCCATCGGTCGCGCTGGAGAAGAGGGCGTGCTCTACGCCTGCATCGTCAATGACCTGCACCGGGCTGCCGGACGCTCCGGGGTCGGAACGGTGATGGGGGCCAAGCGCCTGAAGGCGATCGCGGTACGCGGCACCAAAGGCGTTCGGGTCGCCGACCCGGCGCGCTTTATGCGGGTCACGGCCGAGAAGAAACAGGTGTTGGCGGACAACGCGGTCACCGGCCAGGGCCTGCCCACCTATGGCACCCAAGTGCTGATGAACGTAATCAACGAGGTCGGCGCCCTGCCAGCCCACAATGCCAAGGACGTTCAGTTCGACGGCGCCCACGACATCTCCGGCGAGGCCATGCACGAGCCCCGTGCCAGCGACGGCAAGGCCAACCTGGTGGCCAACCAGGCCTGCTTCGGCTGCACCATTGCCTGCGGCCGGGTATCGCGCATCGACCAACAGCATTACACGGTCGTGAACAAACCGGAATACTGGGGTGCATCAGGCGGCCTGGAGTACGAGAGCGCCTGGTCCCTGGGGGCCGCTACCGGCGTAAACGACCTCGAGGCCCTGACCTACGCCAACTTTATCTGCAACGAACAGGGCTATGACCCCATCTCTTTCGGCTCCACCGTGGCCGCGGCCATGGAAATGTACGAGGAGGGGGTAATCACCGACGCCGATACCGGGGGCATCGCGCTGCGCTTTGGCTCCGCCGAGGCCCTGACGGCCCTGGCGGATCTGGTCGGCAAGGGCGAGGGCTTCGGGCGCGAAATCGGCCTCGGCTCCAAGCGCCTGTGCGAGAAGTACGGCCGCCCGGAGCTGTCGATGACGGTCAAGGGCCAGGAATTCCCCGCCTACGACCCCCGCGGCATCCAAGGCATGGGCCTGACCTACGCCACCAGTAACCGCGGCGCCTGCCACCTGCGCAGCTACACGGTAGCCTCGGAGATCCTGGGCATCCCGGAAAAGACCGACCCCCTGGTCACCGAGGGCAAGCCGGCCCTGGTCAAGGCATTCCAAGACGCCACCGCGGCGGTGGACTCCTCCGGTCTGTGCCTGTTCACCACCTTCGCCTGGACCCTCGCCGACATCCAGCCTCAGGTGGATGCGGCCTGCGAGGGCGACTGGTCCCTGGACTACCTGCTGGAGGTAGGCGAGCGCATATGGAACCTGGAGCGCCAGTTCAACCTGGCCGCCGGGCTCACCGGCAAAGACGACACCCTGCCCAAGCGGCTGCTCAAGGAGGCGGCCAAGACCGGCCCCGCCGAAGGCCTGGTGTGTGGCCTGGATCAGATGCTCCCCGAGTACTATCAACTCCGCGGCTGGGACGCGGAAGGCGTGCCCACCGCCGAGACCAACCAGCGGCTTGGCCTCTGAGCCCCGGGCGGCAAGCGCCGCCAGCGGCCCTGAATTGCAGCGGGAGCGAATGCTATGCAATACCTCGTCGTAGGCGCCGGCCCCGCCGGCGTAATCGCCTCGGAAACCCTACGCGAACAGGACCCAGCCAGCGACATCACGCTGGTTGGCGACGAGCCCGAGCCCGCCTATTCCCGCATGGCCCTGCCCTATTACCTGGCGGGCCGGATTCCAGAGGCGGGTACGCATCTGCGCCAGAATCCGGGACACTTCGAACGACTGGGCATCAATCAATTGAGGGCCCGGGTTCGCTCGCTGGATACCCGGGCCCGCAAGCTCGGACTGGATACCGGTGACAGCCTGACCTATGACCGCCTGCTGCTTGCCACCGGCGCGCACCCGGTGGCCCCACCCATCCCCGGCCTCGACCAATCTGGCGTGCATCACTGTTGGACCATCGCCGACGCCCGCCAGATCGCCGCCGGCACCGGCTCCGGCACGCGGGTGGCCCTGATCGGCGCTGGATTTATCGGCTGCATTATCATGGAGGCGCTGGTGGAACGGGGGGTCCAGCTCGACGTACTGGAGATGGACGAACGCATGGTCCCCCGCATGATGGACCAGCCCGGCAGTGACTTGATCAGACAATGGTGCAGCCGCAAGGGCGTGAGGGTACACACCTCGGCACGGGTGCGGGCCCTGCAACCCGAGACTGGCGGCGGCCTGCGTCTGGAGTGCGAGGGGGCGCCCGATCTGTCCGCCGACCTGGTGGTGGTCGCCACCGGGGTAAAGCCAAATATCGACTTTCTGGACCGGAGCGGAATCGCCACCGGTCAGGGGGTGCAAGTGGATGAGCATCTGCGCAGCAGCGTGCCCGAGGTGTATGCGGCAGGCGATGTCTGCGAGGGTCTGGACTGGTCCACCGGCGGCCGGGCGGTGCACGCCATCCAGCCGGCGGCCAGCGAGCACGGGCGCATTGCCGCACTGAATATGGCCGGCGTAGAAACCGCCTACCAGGGCAGCCTGAATATGAACGTGCTCGACACCCTGGGACTGATCTCCAGTTCCTTCGGCCAGTGGATGGACAGCCCCGACGGCGAAACCGCCAGCCGCATCGACCCCGAGCGCTTCCGCTACCTGCGCCTCCAGTTCGAGGACGATCGCCTGGTCGGCGCCATCGGCCTGGGTCTGACCCAGCACGTGGGCATCCTGCGCGGCCTGATCCAGAGCCGGCTTCGCCTGGGCGTCTGGAAGCAACGTCTGATGTCCGACCCCACGCGAATTATGGAGGCCTACCTGGCCTGCACCCAGTTCCCACAGGACATTGCGATCCCGCAATGACGCTGACGCTGAAGCTGTTCGCCTCTCTGGCCCGCTACTTGCCTCCGGAAGCCGAGCGCAACCAGGCGGAGATTGCAGTAGCCGAGGGCGCCAATCCGCTGCAGGTCCTGGAGCAATATCAAGTGCCCACGGCCCAGGTACACCTGGTGCTGGTCAACGGCGTCTTCCTGCCCCCCAGTCAGCGCACTCAGCCTCTGCAGCCCGGCGACGAACTGGCCGTCTGGCCGGCGGTGGCCGGCGGCTGAAGAACCGCCATGCAGGTCAGCTTCGAGCGAGACATGGGGCTGACCCGCGCGGAGTTTCTGCGCAGCCTGCCTGAGGCCGTCGGCCATCCCAATTACCGCATCGAGGGCGACCGCATCGAGATCGCCGACTCCGCGGGCCCAATCCTGATTCTATTGGTACCAGCCCGCGCGCGCCGCATCGGCATGCTGAGCCTGCCGGTGACCCGGGTAGAATTCCGGTTCGGGGAGATGCCCCAGGCCCAGCGGGACCGCTTCATGACTCGCTTTGAGCGCTACTTCCAGCGCGGGGGCGGCTGAAGCGCTCAGTGCAGCGCCGGGGGTACCAGGGTCGCCTCCAGTTGTTGCAGTCGCCGGTGGGCCTGATCGCGGATCGGCGCCACCGCGTCCAGCCCCGCCACCAATGCGCTGGCCTGCGTATGCAGTGCCTCCAGCTGCGACGGATCGAACAGGAGCAGGGCGGCGGCGAGGGCGGGCTCGGTCTCGCTGAGCAGACTCGACGCCAATTCGCCCGGGGGGATGGGGGTATCCGGGTTCAGCAGGTCTGCAATCAGGGGCTGCTCAAGCAACTCCTGGTGCAGGCGCCGGGCTTCTTCCTCCTGACGCAATTCCTCGTGAGCGGCGCTGTCGTTGCCGGCGCCCTTCCATACCGCCTGCATAATAACGCCGATCAGCTTGTTGATGGCTTCCATCAACCGGGCCTGGTCTCCCGCCAAGCCGGCGGCGTGCTCATAGGCCTTGTCCAGGTCTTCCTTTAGGGCCAGCACCTGGTCGCTTTCCGCGGTGGGGGGAAGATTGACCGCGCGCTCGAGCAATGCCTGAACGGTCTGCTCGAAACGCCTCGCCTCGGCCTGGTCGGCGAGCTTGGCCTGGCGCAGTTGTTCGGGATCAACGTCGGCGGCGGGGCCGAACAGGGGGTTGCCATGGCGGCGGCGCAGTTGCCGCTCGCGCGGGCCGGGGCGTTGGCTGAAGCTGAGGCTCATGACGGATACGGGCGTGGTTCGGAAGTACGAGGGGTTCGCTCAAGATGAGCAGCTTACCACAATCCGCCGGCCCCACTCCGGCGGCGGAGCCGCATAGGCCTGCATCTCCGGCTGTTCGTCGAAGGGCCGGCTCAGCAGCGCTAAAAGACGCTCGACCTCGCCGTAATCGCCTTCCTCGGCTCGCTCGATGGCCGCCTGGGCAAGATAATTGCGCAGCACATATCGGGGATTGACGGCGCGCATGCGCGCCTCCCGCTCCCGGTCCTCGCTCTGCTCGGCGGCCAGGCGGGCCCGGTAGTCCCGGGCCCAGGCGTCGAAGGCCTCCCGGTCGATAAACTGATCGCGGATCGGGGCGTCCGCCAGCGGGTCTTCCCGGCGCAAACCGCAAAGGGCGCGAAATACGTTGGTATAGTCGGCGCGGTTGCGGTGCATGCGCCCAAGCAGGTCGGCGCAAAGGTCCTGATCGCGGGCATCGCGGCCGCGCAGGCCGAGCTTGGCCCGCATGCCCTGGGCGTAGGCTTCCACCAGCGCCGGCTGGTAGTCGCCCAACACGGCTCGCGCCTGTTCCGCCGCCGCCTCGCCGTTTTCATCCAGCAGCGGCAGCAGGGCCTGGCCGAAGCAGCTCAGATTCCAGAGCCCGATCTCCGGCTGCTTGTCGAAGGCGTAGCGACCCTGGTGGTCGGAGTGGTTGCAGACAAAGCCTGGATCATAGTCATCGAGGAAACCGTAGGGGCCGTAGTCCAGGGTCAGGCCGAGCACCGACATGTTGTCGGTGTTCATTACCCCATGAGCGAAGCCCACCAACTGCCACTGGGCGATCAGCCTGGCGGTGCGCCGCACCACCTCCCGTAACAGTTCCAGATAGGGCTCTGCCGACTCGCGCAGATCCGGATAGTGGTGTTCGATCACATAGTCGGCCAGCCGTCGCAGCCGATCGAACTGGCTGCGGTAATAGAAGACCTCGAACGAGCCGAACCGAACGTGGCTCGGAGCCATGCGCAACAGCATGGCGCCGCGCTCGATGCGCTCGCGGTAGACCTCCTCTTCGCTGCCGAACAGACACAGGGAGCGGGTACTGGGGATGCCCAGTCCGTGTATGGCCTCGCCGCACAGGTATTCGCGAACGGTGGAGCGCAGCACAGCGCGACCATCGCCGTCGCGGGAGAAGGGGGTAAGGCCCGAGCCCTTGAGCTGCAGGTCCCACTTCTCGCCGCGGCGGTTGCGCACCTCCCCCAATAGTATGGCGCGGCCGTCCCCCAATTGAGGTACGTAACGGCCAAACTGGTGGCCGGCGTAGAGCATCGCCAGGGGTTCGCTGCCCGGCAGCTTGCGAGCGCCGCTCAGATAGTCGACGAACTCGGGGCGCGCGGCCTGATCCGGGTGCAGATCGATAAGCTCGGCGGCCCGGGGATTGAAGCTGGCCAGGTGCGGCGAGCCCAAAGGCGTGGGGTCTAACCGGGCGTGAAAGGCCGCCGGCAACCGCGCGTAGGTATTGTCGAACTGCAGCTGTTCCAGGGTTTTCATGGGGCAGGGTTTGGGTCGCCGAGCCGGCAGTTCAACCCTCCGGACACTGTGGTTTGCGCAGACCCCGGTTGGATTCCTGCTAAGCTTGGTTGGTGAATTGCGGCAACGCGGCCGCCGACTACAAGGAGACCAAGGGCGGTGCATCCACCACTCCAACGTATCGCCTGGCTGCTAGCGGGCCTGCTCGCGATGATACTGACAGCGGCCTCGGGCCAGGCCGAGATCTACCGTTGGATCGACGACGAAGGCAAGCTGCAGTTCGGCGACCGCCCGCCGGACGCGCATAGCGCAAATCGGGTGGAGCTTGCGCCCGAGAACCGCTACAGCCACCGCAAGATCGAGCTGCCGAAGCTGGAGTCGCCGCCCCCGGCAAGGGGCCAGCGTGTGGTGATGTACAGCGCCCGGTGGTGCGGGGTGTGCAAGCAGGCGCGGCGCTACTTCCGGGACCACCAGGTGCCGTTCAGAGAATACGACATCGAGACCAGCGACAAGGGGCGCCGCGATTTCAGCCGGCTAGGCGGCCGCGGGGTGCCCCTGATACTGGTCGGTAGCCGGCGCATGAGCGGCTTTTCCACCGGCCGCTTCGAGCAACTTTACCGAGAATAACCAGACCGTTATCGGATTTCGAACCGAGGAGGACGACCTTGATGATTTCACGCCGCAAGTTTCTCTGCAGCGCCCTCGGCGCCGCCCTAGCCCTCGCTGCCGCGGCACAAGCCGCGGAGGACCGCAACTACCTGCTCGCCACCGCCAGCACCGGCGGCACCTTCTATCCGGTGGGAGTGGCCATCGCCACGCTCGTGAAGGTGAAGCTGCAGCCGAAGGAAAAGATCGGCCTGTCCGCCATCAACTCCGCGGGCTCGGCGGAGAACGTCAAGCTGCTGGGCAGCGACGAGTCCCAGTTCGCCATTCTGCAGGGACTCTACGGGGATTATGCCTGGAACGGCGTGGGACCGGTGAGCACGCCCCAGACCGAACTGCGTTCCGTTACCATGCTGTGGCAAAACGTGGAGCAATTCCTGGTAAAGGCCGAACACAGCCATACCGGGACCATAGCCGACCTGGGCGAACTCAAGGGCAAGCCGGTGGCCATGGGCAAGAAGAACTCGGGCACCATCGGCTCCAACCGCTTCCTGCTGAGCAACCTGGGAATCGATCTGGACCGGGACTTCGAACTGGTCTACGGCGGCTACGGCCCGAGCGCCGACGCCCTGCAGAACGGCCGGGTGGAGGCGATATCCACCCCCGCCGGCGTGCCCACCGGGGCCGTGACCCGGGCCATGGCAGCCATGGGCGACCAAGCACGGATGCTGGAGTTCAGCGACGAACAGGCCGCCCAGGCCGACGGCGGCATGGGCCTGTGGACCCGCTACGTAATTGCCGCCGGCACCTACCCCGGCCAGGAACAGGCGATCAACACCATCGCCCAGCCCAACTTCCTGGCGGTGCGGGCCGACGTGGACGAGGACGCTGTATACCGGATTACCAAGGCGATCTATGAGAACCTGCCCTTCCTCAACGGCATCCACAAGGCGACCAAGGCCATGGCCTTGGACAAGGCGGTAGCCGGGCTGCCCATGCCGCTGCATCCGGGGGCACTGCGCTACTATCGCGAGGCGGGATTGGCGGTGCCGGAGCGGTTGGTGTTGCCGTGACGGAGCGAACAGGGCGTTAGGACTGAGGGCTGGGGGCTGAGGACCGAGTCCTCGCGCCGCGGCTCCTGACACTCAGTCCTCAGTCCTTAGCCCTAAACCATGCCCGCACCCCCACCGGCGCTCCTGACCCGGCTCCTGCCCCCCCTGGCCGCGGGCCTGGCGCTGGTTCATCTGTGGGGCAACAGCTTCGGGCATATACAGGATCTGCGCTTCAATGCCCTGCACTTCGCCGGCTTCGCCCTGCTGTGCTTTCTCACCCACCCACTGATCCGCGGCGGCGGGGCCTGGGTGCGGGGACTGGACCTAGCCCTGGGGCTGCTGGTGGTCGCCTGTACCGCCTACCTGATGGCAATGGAGGACGCCATCTACCAGCGCGGCCTGCGTCTGACCTGGCTGGAGATGGCCTGCGCCTGGGTGCTGATCGGGGCGGCGGTGGAGACCACCCGGCGCGCTACCGGTTATGTGGTGCCGGTGCTGATTGTGCTGGCCTTGAGCTACGTGGCCTGGTGGGGCGCGCTGCTGGACGGGGTGTTCAGCTTTCGCGGCCTGAGTCTGGAGACGCTGCTATTCCGCAGCGTCTTCGGCGACGACGCGCTGTTCGGAAATATCGCCCGCATCTCTGCCACCTTCGTGTTCATGTTCATCCTGTTCGGGGCGTTTCTGATCCGCTCCGGCGCCGGCGAATTCATTATCGATATGGCCCGCAGCCTCGCCGGACGCTGGACCGGCGGGCCCGGGCTCGTGGCGGTGTTGGCCTCCGGGCTCACCGGCACCATCTCCGGGGCGGCGGTGGCCAATACCGTCTCGACCGGTGTGATCACCATCCCGCTGATGAAGCAAGCAGGCTTTCCGGCGCGCTTTGCCGGCGGGGTGGAAGCCGCCTCGTCCACCGGCGGCCAACTGGTGCCACCGATCATGGGGGCGGGGGCTTTCGTTATGGCCAGCTATACCCAGATCCCCTACGGCACCATTGTGGCGGTGAGCGTACTGCCGGCGATCCTTTACTTCTTCGCCGTCGGCAGCTTCGTGCGCCTGGAGGCCCGGCGCCTGGACCTGCGGCCCTCCGGCGACGGCGCGCCGTCCCTCGGGCAGACCCTGAGGCGAGGAGGCCCGGCGTTTCTGATCCCCGTTGCGGTACTGATCGGGCTGCTGCTGTTCGGCTTCACGCCTACCTACGCCGCCGGCTACGCGATTCTGGCGGTGATCGCAGCGTCCTGGATCACGCCCCACCCCATGGGGCCCAAGGCCATCTACGAGGCCCTCGCCCTGGGCGCGAAGAACATGATCATGACCGCGGTGCTGCTCTGCGCGGTCGGACTGATCACCAATGTGATCGCCACCGCCGGCATCGGCAACACCTTCTCGTTGATGGTGACCCAGTGGTCCGGCAGCAGCCTGTTGCTCGCAATCGCTCTGGTGGCCCTGGCTTCGCTGGTGCTGGGCATGGGACTTCCAGTAACCGCCGCCTACATTGTGCTCGGCACCCTGTCCGCACCCGCCCTCTACGGCCTGCTCACCGACGCCCAGCTGCCGACCCTGCTGGCCGCCGGTAACCTGCCGGAGGAGGCCATGGCGATTCTGATGCTGGGCGCACCGGAGCGGCTGGAGGCCCTGGCCGCCGGCCTGCCCTTGGCCGAGGCCCGGGCCCTGGTAACGGGGTTGGAACCGGAGATCCGCGGCCTGCTGCGGGACCTGCTGTTCAGCCCCGAAGCCCTGACGATGAGCCTGCTGGCGGCCCACCTGATCGTTTTCTGGCTCTCCCAGGACAGCAATGTCACCCCGCCTGTGTGCCTGTGCGCCTTTGCCGCCGCCGCCATCGCCAAGTCCCCACCCATGGCTACCGGGCTGAGCGCCTGGAAAGTAGCGAAGGGCCTGTATGTAATGCCCCTGCTGTTCGCCTACACCCCCCTGGTCAGCGGCGACTTGGAGCAGGCGCTGCTGGTGTTCGCCTTCGCTCTGCCCGGATTGTTCGCCTTCGCCGTCGCACTCCAGGGCTTCTGGCTGGCCCGCCTCGGCTGGGCCCAGCGGGGCCTGGCGGCCGCTTCGGCCCTGTTGCTGCTCTGGCCCTTACCCTGGAGCCTGCACCTGGTCGGACTGCTGCCCCTGGCTTTGGTATGGTGGCTGCAACGCGGAGTTCCAGCAACCTCGATCACCGCGGACGATCGAGATCCATGAATTCGTCCATCGCCATTTTTGCGTCTGGTGCGAAGTCGGACCTAGGCAGGCCCGTTTCGGCCGATTCACGAGCCGCTCCACAAATCTGTCGGGCGGCACAACCGGAACCTCAATGCAGCAAGACATCGTTTTTACCATCTTCCTGATCTTCACCGGGGCGGCAGTGGTCTCCACCCTCGCCCTGTATGCCCGTCAGGCACTGCTGGTAGCTTACATACTGGTCGGCGTGCTGATGGGGCCCTCGGTGCTGGGCCTGGTGGACGACGCAGCCATGATCCGCGACATCGCCCATATCGGCATCATGTTCCTGCTGTTTCTAATGGGCCTGGAACTCAACCCCCGAGAATTTCTGCAGCTGATGCGCAAGACCACCCTGGTCACCCTGGCCAGCTCGCTGGTGTTCTGGAGCGTGGGGGCAGGGCTAGCCCTGGGACTGGGCTACGGCTGGATCGAGACGCTGCTGATCGGCGCCGCCATGGTCTTCTCCAGCACCATAATCGGGCTCAAGCTACTGCCCACCACCGTACTGCACCACCAACGCATGGGCGAGATCATCATCAGCGTCTTGTTGCTTCAGGACTTCATCGCGATCGCCCTGCTGCTTCTGCTCGAAGGCAGCGCGGACCGGGAGCATCCAATCATCGAATTCGCCAAGCTGGCCCTGGCCCTGCCACTGCTGATCGCCGCCGCCGCCTTGTTCGTCCGGTTCGTCCTGTTGCGCCTGCTGCGGACCTTCGACCGCTTCCACGAATACATATTTCTGCTCGCCATCGGCTGGTGTCTGGGGATGGCCGAAATCGCGGCCTGGCTCGGCATCTCCCACGAAGTCGGCGCCTTCGTGGCCGGAGTGACCTTGGCCTACAACCCGATCTCGCTGTACGTTACCGAAAAGCTCAAGCCCCTGCGGGATTTCTTTCTGGTGATTTTCTTCTTTTCCCTGGGGGCAGGGTTCGACCTGGGGATGTTGGGCGGCGTGTTGCTGCCGGCGGCGTTATTCGCCTTGCTCGCAGTAACCGGCAAGCCCCCGGTTTTCAACTGGCTGCTGCGGCGCAGCGGTGAAACCGACGCCCGATCGAAAGAAGTGGGGGCCCGCCTCGGCCAGCTCAGCGAGTTCTCGCTGTTGATCGCGGTACTGGCCTTGGAACGGGGGCTGATCGGCACCCAGGCCAGCTACCTGATCCAGCTTTCCACCCTGCTGAGCTTCTTCGCCTCGACCTATCTGGTGGTGCTGCGCTACCCCACGCCCATTGCCTTGTCCGACGAGCTGCGGCGAGACTGAGGTGGGCGGGATTGGGCCCGAAAACGCTTGCCTTGGCGCAAGAAACCCGTATCATGCCGCGCTTCTGACTGCGGAGTGGTAGTTCAGTTGGTTAGAATACCGGCCTGTCACGCCGGGGGTCGCGGGTTCGAGTCCCGTCCACTCCGCCATCTTTCCCAGTCCCGCGCGGGCCGCCATTCAGCGGCGCTCACTCGTCCCGCAGACTGACCCCGCTCAACTTCTGTTGCATGGTGCTGATGGCCGCCGAATCCAGCTCGCCGCCGCCCTGGCCCACCAGCGTATTGAGAAACTGGGTGGCCACAGCCGCCCCCGGCAGGGCTATGCCCAGCTGCTCGGCGGTCTCCATGACGATGCGCATGTCTTTCTTGTGCAGCCGGGCCTTGAAGCCGGGGCGATAGTCGTCGTCGAGCATGCGCTGGCCGTGGGCCTCCAGCACCTTGGAACCGGCGAAGCCGCCGAGCAGGGCCTGGCGCACCCGGGCCGGATCGACCCCCGAGGCCTTGGCGAGCACAAACGCCTCGCCCACCGCCGCAATCGTCTGCGCAATCACCACCTGGTTACAGGCCTTGGTGACCTGGCCGGCGCCGTTGGGGCCGATGTGCACGATGTTCTTTCCCATCACCTCGAACATCGGCCGCACCCGTTCGAAGGCCCCGGCATCGCCGCCGACCATGATCGACAGGGTGCCGTCGATGGCTCCCTGTTCACCGCCCGAAACCGGGGCGTCGAGCATCTGCACGCCCGCCTCGGACAAGCGCTCCGCCATCGCCCGGGTGGCCGCCGGCGATATGGTGCTCATGTCCACCACCACGGAACCCGGCCGCGCCCCCTGGATGATGCCGTCCTCGCCCAAGACCACCTGCTCCACGTCGGCGGTGTCCGAGACATTGACGAAGATCACCTCCGCCCGTTCGGCCACCGCCCGCGGCCCGGCGCAGGCCCTGCCGCCCGCCGCCACCACCGGGTCGATGCTCGTCTTTCGGCGCGCCCAGATATGCACCTCGTAACCCGCCTTGAGCAGATTGACGGCCGCCGGCCGGCCCATGATTCCCAGGCCGATATAGCCAAGCTTTAGTTGCGACATTGGGTCTCCTCTCGTCTGGCCCAGCGCGCCCGCTGGGTGGGGAAATTTCAGTCCTCAGCCAATCTCCGGGTGGTCCGGTTGGCGGAATACGGGAAAGCTAAGCGCTCGCCTGCCAGGCTGCGGCCTCTCGGCTTACCGGGGCGGCCGCCAAGGCAAACGCCGGGAAAAACCATCCAGTGCATTGTGGCGGCGTACCCCGCCCCGCACCGAAGAAGCCATTGCACCGGCGTCTTTCTAACCCATCAGATCTCGGCTGGCGGCTTGTCGGGATCTTCCTTGTCATCATCCCGAGTGATGGGCTCCAACTCCAGCTTGAACTCGGAGTTGCTGAGGATCGCATCGACGACGCTATCCTGCCCGCCATTCACCCCCGGTGGCTGTTCGTCCAGTTTCCGCGTTTCGGGTTCCAACGGCTCAGGCTCGACCACCCTGGACACCTCTCTCAGCCATGCCGGGCGGTCGTCCCCGGGTTCGGCCTCGCCTTCGAGCGGAACCAGTTCCAGCTTGAATGCCTTTACCTGTTCCAGATGGTTAGTGACCGGTTGCTTGGTTACGGTCCCCTGGAGATACGCCTCGAAGAATCCGCGTATTTCCACCAGCTCATCTTCGACCAGAAGCGGCACCAGGATCGAATAGGTATCGACCATGGCAATGGCATTCTTCAACGAGTCCGACCAGGTAACGTGCCGCAATCGGCTGGCCACCGCCTTGTTGAGCGTGTGCAGATCCTCGTAAATGCGGGTCAGCCCATCCAGCTCAATGCGGGTCCGGTCCGAGTCACGGCTCAGAAAATACCGCGCCAGCAAATACATGCCGGTGACGCGAAATACGGTTTCCTCCTCCGAAGCCAAGGGCAGATGAAAACGGGCCAAGGGCTTCATGCACGCAGTTTTCGGACAACCGCATACAGGCACAATCAGATCCAATATCGAGGCAATCGCCCTTTGGATATCCAGCGCTTGGATCACCCTCCGCTCCTCGGTGACGACTTCCAGTTCCACCTTGTCAATGGATCGGGTGTCGTGGAACCGATTAACGATATCGTGCAGCTGCACCGCCAACGGGCAATGGGGATGGCTGTCCTCCGTCAGCGGGCAGTGGGGACACTGCCTGAACCCGAGCCGCGCCCATTCGGGCGGATTTGGCAGGCCGCTCCCCTTGAGGTCGAATGTCTTGCCATCCAGCTCGAAATTCAAACATTCGATACGTTCTTCGCTCAGCTTGATCCGGTATTCGATGTTGACTGAATCCATAGTCCAACCTCTGATGACGCTTGTTCCATGCTGCCTCGGTGGGTTGGGGATCGGTGCCGCGGGGTAATTGCGCCGTCGGCGATCCCAGCCGCCGATTCTCTGGGTGTCGCCAGGCTTCGCCCCTCCAATCGCCAGTCCCAGGCTCGCTATTCCAATGTAATACTAGACGCAAACCCGAATCGGCCCCAGTTCTCTATATCGCGGAAACCCAATATCGACACGGATTCTTTGGCGCCCGAGTATCCATCGCACAACCCGCCCTATGGCGGTTGACGGCCGGCTGGGTAGCGGTTTCGAGCATCCGGTTGCCGCTTATCTCAGCCTTCCGTGTGTTGTTGTCAACAGAGGGAACCCTCAGCCCTGTGCGGCGAAACCGGAAAACGTAGCAACGATCCGAGAAACCGGCAGCTGCGGTTCAGTCGCCGCCTTCCCATAGCAACAGGTGCAGGCGCCGCGGCCCATGGGCGCCGAGTTGAATGGTCTGCTCCACGTCGGCGGTGCGTGAGGGGCCTGTTATCAGGTTCAAGGCCCGGGGCGGAGCGCCCAGTTCGGTGCGCACCAGCTGCCAGGCGTCTTCCAGGTGCGCCACCAGGCGCTCGGCCGGCAGTACGCAGAGGAAGTCGTCGACCAGGAAATTGAGGGCTGTTGGGGTATCCGGGCCGGAAGCCAGCACCAGGCTGCCGGTCTCGGCGATACCAGCCAGGGCCCAGCTGAGTCCCACCCGCTCGCCGCCTGTGGCGCCGCGGTGCAGGGCCAAATCGGAGGGCCAGGGCAAGACATCGAGCCGGGGGTCCGGGGCCAGCAACAGTTCCGGAGGCAAACCCTGGGCCCGAAGGTAATCAGTCACCGCTTCCACCAACTGCTGGCCGTCGGCGACCCGAGCCAAAGTGCCGGCGGCGGCCTGCAGCTTTGCGCAGAAGCGCTCCGGCAGGGCTTGGGTCCATGCCGGCTGGGGGCCGCACCGGCGCTCCCTCAGGCGCTGCTCCACCGCCGCCGCCCGCGGCTGGCCCCGGTCCAGCGTCTGGCGCAACCGGGCGAGAATCTGCTCACGGGCGCCACTCATTGATCTACGCTTCGTTGTCGGGCCTGCCATTGCTGCTGGAACGTATGGCCTTGGGGTGCCGGCAGGTCGCGCACCGAGGTCCATCCCCCGAGCAGGGGCAAGCGCCTCAAGCGGCCGTCGCGGCCCGCGAGTTTTGCCAGCAGCCAAGCGGCAGGCCGGGTCAAGGTCTGGTAGAGCCGCGGCCGGCGGGCCAGGGCCGCCCACAGAGCCAGGGCCCAGCGAGCCCGTTTGTGTCCCAGCCCGGCCCGGTACTGGCGCACCCGCTGGCGCCGCAGCAACTCCGGCAGCGGGATCGACATGGGACAGACCTCCTCGCAGCGCCCGCACAGGCTGGAGGCATTGGGCAGGTCGCCGGCCTGCTCCAGACCGATGAATTGGGGCGTGAGCACCGCACCCATCGGACCGGGATAGACCCACCCGTAGGCGTGGCCGCCAACCGCGCTGTAGACCGGGCAGTGGTTGAGACAGGCGCCGCAACGGATGCAGCGCAGCATGTCCCGCAGCTCTCCGCCCAGCATCTCGCTGCGGCCGTTGTCCAGCAGCACCAGATGGTAGTGCTCGGGGCCGGCCCCGTCAGCGTCGCGGCGTGGACCGGTAAACAGGGTCGTGTAGCTGGTGATCTCCTGGCCGGTGGCGCTGCGGGCCAGCAGACGCAGCAGCACCGAGGCGTCCTCCAGGGTCGGCACCAGCTTCTCGATGCTGGCCAGCACGATATGGGTCCGGGGCAGGCTGGCGGTGAGATCGCCGTTACCCTCGTTGGTGACGATGATCGCCGAGCCGGTATCGGCGACCAGGAAGTTGGCGCCGGTAATGCCGAGATCGGCTCCCAGGAAGGCTTCACGCAGCACCTGTCGGGCCTCGTCGACAATCGCCGGGATGGTCTCCAAGGGGGCCTCCAGGCCGTATTTTCTGTGGTGCTCGTGGAACAAGGCGGCGATCTGTTCCCGGCTCTTGTGCACCGCCGGGGCGATGATATGGCTGGGGGGCTCTTCGGCCAGCTGGATGATGTACTCGCCGAGATCGGTCTCGATCACCTCCAAGCCGGCCTGCTCCAGGGCCTGGTTGAGGCCGATCTCCTCCCCCACCATGGATTTGCCCTTGGTGATGCGCCGGGCCCCGGCTTGGCGGCATAACTCCACTAGGATGGTGCGCGCCTCGGCCCCGTCCCGGGCCCAGTGTACCTCGCCGCCCTGGGCCTGCACCTGGGCCTCGAAGCGCTCCAGATAGAGGTCCAGATGGGCCAGAGTATGCTCCTTGATCTCCCGACCCGCCTGCTTCAGGCGGTCGAACTCGGGCAGGGCCTGGACCGCCGCCCTACGCCTGTCTACAAAGCCGGAGCGGGCCTTACCGAGGGCCTGCTGCAGGACCCGGTCGTGCAGGGCGGCGCGGGCATTGGCACTGAAGTTTCGGCTGCTGGGCTTCATACCGCCGGTTCCCCGCCGATGCCCGAACCCTTCGCCATCCCCGCCAGCACCTCGGCAATGTGGAATACCTTGATCCGCAACCCGCGCCGGCGCAAACGCCCGGAGATGTTCAACAGGCAGCCGAGATCGCCCGCCAGCAGGGTATCGGCGCCGCTGGCCTGGATGGCATCGACTTTGTCGTTCACCATCCGCCCCGAGATGTCGGGGTATTTAACGCAAAAGGTGCCGCCGAAACCGCAGCAAGTCTGCGCATCCGCCAACTCGCACAGCGTCAGTCCCCGCACCTGAGCCAACAGCTGCCGCGGCTGTTCATGCAGTCCCAGCTCGCGCAGGCCCGAGCAGGAATCATGGTAGGCGGCCCTTCCCGGGTAGTCGGCATCCACCAGCCCGGCCCGATCCAGTTCCGAGAGAAAGTCCACCAGCTCCCGGCAGCGGCCCGCCAGTTCCAGGGCCTGGGGCTGCCATTCAGGATCGTCGGCGAACAGTTCCGGATAATGCCGCACCAGCATGCCGCCGCAGGAACCGGAGGGGATGATTACGAAATCGAAGCCGGCGAAGGCCTGGATCACCTGGCGGGCGACGCCTCGGGCAGATTCCAGGTCGCCGTTGTTGAAGGCGGGCTGGCCGCAGCAGCTCTGGGCGGCGGGCACTTCAACTTCGCAGCCTCCCCGGCGCAACAGCTCGACCGAGGAAAAACCGACGCTGGGGCGGAAGAAGTCCACCAGACAGGTGACGAACAGGGCGACTCGCATGGCTGCGGCTGGATCCGGTGGCGGCGAGGCCGACGGCCTCAATTCAAATGATCATAGGCGACAAGGGTGAGAAATTCGACCAGCTCTTCGTCGGAAATGACCTGCTCCACCAGTTCTCCGGCGAGGACATAGGGGCCACCCTCGTAAGCCGCCGTCCCCAGGTCGTCGCGGATGCGCGCCTGTTCCTCGCCCAGCAGGCGGCGCACCAAGGCGCGGTCGATACGACGGCCATCGTCCAGTACCCCGGCAGGATGGCGAATCCACTGCCAGACCTGGGAACGGGCAATCTCGGCGGTGGCGGCATCCTCCATAAGATTGTGGATCGGCACCGCGCCGCGCCCCTCCAGCCAGGCAGCCAGATAGCGCACCGCCACATACAGGTTGTTGCGCAGGCCGGCCTCGGTGATGCTGCCCTTGGGATGGAGAAGCAAGTCGGCGGCGCCCATCTCGAAGTCCTGGTGCAAGCGCTCGAGCTGGTTGGGGCCATGCATATGCTGATCGAAAACCTGAAAGGCCAAGGGTACCAACCCCGGGTGGGCCACCCAGGTGCCGTCGTGGCCGTCGCCCGCCTCGCGTTCTTTGTCCGCCAGCACCTTGGCGTTAGCCGCCTCGTTGGCGGCCAGATCGCCCTTGATCGGGATCTGAGCGGCCATACCGCCCATAGCGAAGGCGCCGCGGCGATGGCAGGTACGGATCAGAAGTCGGGAATAGCTGTGCAGAAAGTGCCGGTCCATGCCGACGCTGGCGCGGTCCGGCAACACGCGCTCCGGATGATTACGGAAGGTTTTGATATAACTGAAAATATAGTCCCAGCGCCCGCAGTTCAACCCGGCGATATGGTCGCGCAGTTCGTAAAGAACCTCGTCCATCTCGAAAGCCGCCGGCAGGGTCTCGATCAGCACCGTGGCGCGAATGCTGCCGCGGGGAATGGCCAGCTGGTCCTGGGCGAACTCGAACACCTGATTCCACAACCGCGCCTCCAAGTGCCCCTGCAACTTTGGCAGGTAGAAGTAGGGGCCGCTGCCACGTTCCAGCAGCGCCAGGGCATTGTGGAAAAAGAACAGGCCGAAATCGAACAGAGACGCCGGAATGGGCGCCCCATGCACCAGCAGGTGGCGCTCGGGCAGATGCCAGCCACGAGGCCGGACCATCAGGGTGGCCGGATTCGGGCCAAGGCGGTAGGTCTTGCCCTCGGGCGAGACAAATTCCATCTCGCCGCGCACCGCCTCGAACAGGTTGAGCTGGCCTTCGAGGGTTCCTGCCCAGGTGGGGGAATGGGCGTCCTCGAAGTCAGCCATAAAGACCCGGGCCCCGGAGTTGAGCGCATTGATGACCATTTTGCGCTCCACCGGGCCTGTGATCTCGACCCGGCGGTCAAGCAGGTCCAGGGGGATCGGAGCCACCCGCCAGTCGGCAGCCCGCAGCTCGGCCGTCTCCGGCAGAAAGCCGGGTAGTTCACCTGCGTCGAAACCGGCCTGGCGCTCCCGGCGCGCCTCCAGCAACGCGGCTACCTGGTCGGAAAAGCGCTCATGCAACTGCTGGAGGAAATGCAGCGCCGAAGGCGTGAGCAGTTCTTCGTAGCCCCGGATACCGCCGGGGACCTGGTAACCGCTGGTGGATTGGACGGGACTCATCGATACGCTCCCCCTTGCTCCGCCTGGATCCCCCGGCCGGGGGATCGCTCTATAAAACTCTAGGCAAAGACTGAGGGTTCCGCCAGGGAAAAGCCGGGCGGCAGCGTTCCCCGTGCGGGGAAGGCTTGGGCCGGAAGCACCAGCCCAGGCCTGGTTCAGAAGGCGCCTTCCAGCCCCTTTAGACGGATGCGGAAGTCGTCTACCACGTCCTGCGCGTCGGCGGCGTTGGCGATCACCCGCGGCGTCAGCATGATCACCAACTCGGTGCGCCGCGTGCGCTCATTCTGGGTACCGAAGGCCCAACCGAGGACCGGTATCTTGTAGAGGCCGGGGATTCCCTCTTTGCCCGTGTTCTTCTCGTCCCGAATCAGACCGCCCAGCACCACCGTCTTTCCGCTGTCTACGGCGATCGAACTGGAGATATTACGAGTCGAAATCGTCGGTTTGTCGGGATCGCTGCCGTCCTTGACATTACTCACCTCCTGCTCGATCTCCATCAACACCAGACCGCCGGGATTGACCCTGGGGGTGACCGAAAGCACGATGCCGGTATCCCGATATTCAATCGAGTTGGTGATGTTGGTGGAGGTGGTATCGGTGAGGGCCTGGGTCGGGATGGCGACCTGATCACCGACCTGGATGCGCGCCGACTGATTGTCGAGCACCATCACTGACGGCGACGACAGCACATTGGCCAGGGAATCTTCCGCCAGCGCTGTCAGGACCGCCTTCACCTGCCCGCTGCCGCTCAACAGGGTCCAGGCGAAGCCTCCGGGATTAAATTGAGGGCCTTCGCCCGGTATGCCGCCGGAATCGTTGGTGAGGGCCGAGGTGCCCGTGTAGCCTTTCCCGTAATACTGGCTGAAATACCACTGCAAGCCGAATTGGAAGTCGTCCACGAGATCGACCTCGATGATGGTCGCCTCGATCAGTACCTGCAAGGGCACGATGTCCAGCCGCTCCAGGGCGTTGCGGACCTTTTCGTAATCGGATGGGGTGGCCAAGATCAGCAACGAGTTATTGGCCTCGTCGGCCACCACCTTGATCTCGTTACTGAGCCTGCCCGACTCTTCCGAGAGAGTGGCCACCACGGGCTGCGTCGTGGTCCTGGCCGCCGGCGTCTCCTGGGCCCTATTGTCGCTGGTCCGCAGGGTGGTCGGGGTCCTGCCGGGCGCCACGCTGGCGGCGGAAGCCACGCCGCGGGAGGCGGTAACATCGGTGGCGAACAGCTCGGTCAGCAGGGCCGCCATCTCGGCCGCGTCGCCGTTACGGACCCGGTAAACGAACAACCGCTTGGCGGCGCTGCCGGTGGCCCCTGCCTCGTCCAGACGCCGGATCCACTTGCCGACCTCCTTGAGATATTCCGGGTTCTGCGTCACCGCCAGCAGGCCGTTGGCCGAGGAAATGGGAACTACCCGCAACACGCCCGCAAGCGGCCCTTCGGCATCGGCGCCGAATACCGCTTCCAGGTCTTGCAGGATATCCCCCGCCTCTACATTGTCGAGCGGGAAGAAACCCACCGACAGGCCCCGAATCCAGTGCACATCGAACACATCGATGGTCTCCAACAACAACTGGATTTCCTGCGCAGTGCCCGCCAACACCAACAGATTACGCGCGGTGTCGACCCGCACCACACTGGACTCCTGGGCCAGGGGCTCCAGAATCTTGGCCATTTCGACTACCGAGATATAACGCAGCGGCACCACCTGCAGGTTGTAGCCGGTGGGCAAGGGCTTACGGCGGTCGCCGAGTTGGGGGACGAGGGTGCCACGCACTGCCTGGGCCGCCGGCAACACCCGGTAGATGCCATCCACCATGACCAGAGCGGCCCCGTTCATACGCAACAGGGTCTCCAGGGTCGGCAACAAGTCGTCCCGACGCAGCGGCCTGCCGGTCTGCAAGGTAGCGCCGCCTTTTACCCCGGGGTCGAGGATATAGTTGATGTCGAGCAGATCCCCCAGCACAACCTTCACCACCTCGCGGATGTCGGTGTTTTCGAAATTCAGGGTGATCTCTCCCGCCTCCGGCGCCACGGCGGCGGACTCCAGGGACCTTATGAACTGCCCGCTGCCTTTGACTTCCCAGCCCTGGCCCCCGGACTCCGGGGCGATCCCCTGCTCCAGATCCCCGAGCGCCTGTTGCGCTGCCTCGCCTGGGGAGCCCCGCCCCTGCCCGGCCGCGATCGTCCACAATTCCTGCGGATCGTAAACCATCACCCGGGTGGCGGCCGCCGGGACCGCTTGGGGCGCCGGCACCGGGGTTTCGGCGGCGAGATCCGCCGCCTCCATACCTTGCGACAATTCTTCCATGGTTCCCAAGCCCTGCGGCGTCTGCTGGGTCTGGTTCCCCGCACAAGAGCTCAGCAACATTGCCAGTGCAAGCGCCAGCACCCGCAACAGCCCGCCGCGCCGCGACCTGGCCAGGGACTTGGCTGGCACCCCGGGTAGAGCGCCCTGGGCGCGCATTGGCGCCTCCGGGGGCGATGGGGACAATGCTGCATTCATGCTCTGACACCTATTCATGGGTTCTCGGTCCGCTTACTTTTTGCGGGTAAGGGCCGGCGGTAGCCGGCGTGCGGGCGCCGGCGTGCGGGCCCGGGCCCTGCTCGGGATCGTCTTTTTCGGCGGCGGCGCCGGCTTGCTGTAGTCGCGCAGTTCGAACACCTGCTGGTCGCCCTGATTTTTCAACACCAGCCGCTGGGCGTCGATCTCGCTTACTTCCCAGCCCTCGAAGCGATCGCCAGGGCGCACCCGCACCGTATCCCTGGTGACGTTATTGCGCACCAGCGCAGTCATTCCCTTAGGCGTGGTGTAGACCCCGACCAAACTCAGTCTCGGCGGCGGCAGATCTTGCTGCGCCGGCGCCGTCTCCACCGCCTGAGGCTCATCGCTGGGCGGGCGCCGGCCTTCCACGAACAGGGGGCGCTCCAGTATATCCTCGTAGCTCGCCTCGTCCGGAAGCTTGAAGGCCGCTTTCGGCGGCAACACCGTTTTTCGCGCCGCCGCCACCGCAGCCCGGGGCGGCGGCGGGACCAGCTGCCGATCCCGGCCCAGGTACCACCAGAGTTCTGCCACGAACAGCAGCGCCAGCACCAGTGACAACAGGGCGAGCAGGGTCTTCACGCATCGCTCTCCCGCAAATAGCCGGTCAGCTCGAAGGAAATGTCGAGCGAATACTGGTTGGTGACCGGCTGGGGCCGACGGCTGCGGCGCCGGCGCGGGGCCGGCCGGTTGCGCACCGTCAGGTTATCGATGAACAACAGCGGCGATGCCGCTTCCAAGTCGTAAAGAACCTTGAAAAGGGCGTCCACATCCCCGCTCATACGCACCAGAATGGCCACCCGCTGGGCATTGCCCTCCTCCTTCGGCGGCAGATTCTGAGTGCTGGTGAGCTTGCCGCCGGCTCCATCCACCGCGGACTTTACCTGCTTCTGCAGCGCAGCGGCGGCCAGCGCGGGCGTATCGGCGTTTACGTAGAAGGAAGCGCTTCCGACCTCCCGATCCAAACTCTTGAGCTGGGCCTCCAGTTGCGGCGCCTGGGCCTGCAGGTTCTGGAACCGGCGGATCTGATCGGTAACCTCCGACAAAGTCTCGTTGTATTTGCCGTTTAGGTTCAACCATGGCCAGGTGATGGCCAGGTTCAGTCCCAACACCAGGAGCAGCAGGATACCAAAGGCCCGGTAGCAGGGGTTGGCGCGTTTGACCGCCTCAATCATGGCTTGACCCTGGGCGCAACTTCGGCGGCAATGTGAAAGCGTTCCATGGTTTTGGCCGGCACCTGCACCAAGGGCGAGCGAAACCCCACGCCGGAGAACATGGCCGAGTCCTCCAACCGTTCCAGCAACACCGTGGCGAGGGCCGACTCACCGCGAATCTGCAGTTGGCCCTGTCGTAACTCCAGCTGCTGAACCCAGGTGTCGTCCGGAATCAGGGCAGTGAGCTCCTGCAGTACATCCACCACCGGTGGGGTGGTGCTGCGCTTATTCACGACGAAGAGGGCAGACTGTGTGTTCTTTTCCAGCTTTTCGCGAAGGCTCAGGGTCTCGTTGGCGGAGCTACGCACCTGCCTGAGTTCCTGGTCCAGCTGCTCGACCAGACCCCGTTTGTAGGAGATCGGCACCACCAGCAAACCCACCAGCAGCGCCAGGGGCAGCAGCATCAGCAGCCAGTTGAGCTTGGATCTCAACCAACCCTGGCGCGGACGAACCTCAGGCGGCAACAGGTTAGCCCGCGGCCAGACCCCCGCCGGGTCCACCACCGCCGGCTCCAGACCGGCCGCCGATAGGGCGGTCAACCAGGGCTCGACCCGGGCACGGGGCGCCACCACGATACGCAGGTCTAGCTTTTGATTGGCCGCTCTCCGCCCCAGAACCCGGTAATCGTAATACGCCTGATCCGCTCCGAATGGGGTAAGGCGGTCGAGCTCGAAGCCCAGCACCTGGCGCAAGTTCTCCTCTACCCCCGAGGGCAAGCTGAGGTCGCGCTCCAG
This sequence comes from uncultured Gammaproteobacteria bacterium, assembly GCA_963753615.1. Lineage (GTDB taxonomy): Bacteria > Pseudomonadota > Gammaproteobacteria > Chromatiales > Chromatiaceae > CAVWCW01. The sequence continues at coordinate 233,279 of CAVWCW010000002.1, read as the reverse complement.
CACCATATCCCCTGGCAGGGTCAGCGTGATGACTCGGCGATCGGCCTTGATGCCGGCCACCAGGCTGCGGGCATCGCCGAGGGACTCTGCGGGAAACTCGCCCAGAGGCACCGCTTCGGCACCGGTCTCTTGGAGCAGCCGATACCCGCCCGCGCAGGGTTCAATGCGAATCCGGCACAGGTCCTCGCTAAGCAGGCGGCGCAGAGCCGGCGGCAGGCAGCCGCGAAGGCTGTTCCACCAGGCCTGCACAGGCTCGGTCAGCGTCTCCGTTTTCGAACCTAAGCCGAGTTTGGGAAGACTGAGCGATCGCAATTTGGTTCCTTACGGTTTAGCCCGGCCGGCGCGTCAAGATCCCGCCTCGCTGCCCTGCGGCTCGTGCTCGGACACAGGGAGACTGAGCTCCCAGGCCAGAATCTGAAAATTGCCCCGGCCGGCGCTCACTACGGCTTCCAGGGCAAACAGCTGGTCTTCGCGCACCGGCACTTCGACGTGAATACGGTGTACCGAGTCGTCTCCCTGCTGCACCAGCTGGCTGCTGGCGCCCGGCGGCAACAACTCGCCGTCGTCTGCCTCACCCCGAGCCTTGGCATCCAGGTATTCGTCGATCTGCGTCTCGGGCAGTTCCAACACCGCCATCAACACCAGGCGCGGCGCAAAAATGGGATTGACTGTACTGCGGCCCGAATAGACAGTCAACGCTGGGGCCAGTGCGCGGTAGAGTTCCGGGGTCATCCCCAGCACCTGGCGCAACTCCTCCACGCTGGAAAAGGGTTCATCCTTGGCGCCGTAAAGCATTCCCGCGGCGCGGTAGTCCGGGTCTTCCGCGCCGTTGACCTGGGTGTTCGAATCGGTATCTCGCCAATCCTGGATCGCCCCGGCCAGGTCATCTACCTGATCCGGTTCGGCACCGGCCGCCTCCAACAGAAGCTTGAGCAGCTCCGGTTGAGCCGCGTTCAGATCCACCCGCCCGCTCTCGCCCGACACCGAGATCCGCAGTTCCAGACCTTCGAAGAACCACCTCTGCAGGCTGCCGTCGACTGGAAAGCGCTCAGATTCCGGCAGCGTGCCGTCGCTCAGCAAACGGCTGATTGCGTAGTATACCCCAGCCTCGCCCAGCGCCCGACCGCGGACCTGATCGAGCAGGTTGTTGCTGAGGGCGATTTCGGTGCGGTGCACGGCGGTCACCGCCGCGGCGATAGTCGCCAACAACAGCAGGGCCCACATCACGACGACCAGAGCGATGCCGGCCTGGCGTCCCCTGTCGGCGGCCATATCAGCGCCGCCCGCCAAAGCTTACACCGACCGCCAAGTCCTGGGTGCTGCCCAGGTCGGCCAGGATGTCGGGCCACCAGCCGGAGCCCTCACGGACGCTGACCCGCACCAACCGGGGCAATGCGCTGGCATCGTTCCACTCATCGAGCCACTCTGGATCACTGGAGCGATCCGACGGGGTGCCAAAATAGGCGAACTCCACCGTGTCGAGGGATTCCAGGAGAATCTGCTGACTGAATACTTCCCGCGTCTCGCCCTCGTTGCGATCGAGGTAGTCGCGGAAACCACCGCTGGTCTGGTGCAGGGCCTCCCACTCGGGCACCGCATCCACGCCCTCCAGGATGTCCGGGTGATAGAGCCAGCGGGTCATTATCAGCTGCCCCCCCTCACGGTTGTCCAGGTACTCCAGGCGCAGGATGTAGAGCCCGCCCAGGCCCAGGTAGCCGGTCATCGGCGTGACGAACTCGACGGCCTGCCGGTCGCCGCTGAACAACTGGCGCGAGCCCTCCGGAGAATCGTAGCTGACCCCTCGCAGTTGGCGCAGGCTGCGCTGGATAAAGCCGCGCACCAGGCGCAGCTCGGCATTGCGGGTCGAGCGCAGCTCGACGGCGTCCCAGCTGCGGCTGGCAATGCGCACACCGGAGAACAGGACCAGCAGGATCAGCCCGGTAAGCGCAATGGCGATCAGCAGCTCGACCAGCGTGAAGCCGCGCTCGCGGCACCCGCGACGGCAAGGCAACACCCTCAGCGTCCCTCGCCGGACGCCAGGCGCAGGGTGCTGACGGCGATCCGGCGCTGGCGGCCGCCCGCCTCCCAGGTCACCTCGACATCGACCTGGAACAGTTCCAGCTCGCCCAGGGCCTGAAACTGGTCGAATTCGCCAAAGGGGTTGAGCGTGATCTGCCAGCGATACTCCTGGCCCTCGCCGTCGCCCTCGCTGCCGGACTGGCTGCCGGACTCCACCGGGATCTCGCTGCCCAGGGCCGCCAGGCGCCCATCCAAGAGTGACGCCGCCTTGGAATACTCTTCTCCCAGGCCGACCCCGCGCATCGCGGTGGAAAAGATGTTCAGCAACACCCCGAGCGACAGCGCCAGGATGGAGAAAGCGACGAGGATCTCCAGCAGGGAGAAACCGGATTGGCGGCGACCCCGGGGCATCCTACTGCAGCACCCGCACCCGGCCGGTAAGCCAGTCCACGTCCACCGCATAGCTGCGTTCGCCGGCTCCCAGGGTAACCCGGCCGCCGGTGGAACTGCCGTCGGGGAAGAAGCGGATGGCGCCGGTATCCGCGTCGCTCTGCTCCGAACGCACCGTGAACAGTTCCACTTCCAGCCCTGAGGGCAGGGAGAACGGGCGCTCGCGCCCGCTGACCCGGTATTCGCGGCTCTCCACATCCAGGGTCAGGGTCGACTCCTGCTGGCGGGTGATGGCACGGTCGCGGGCAAACCGCAGGGCCGAGGCGACCTCGCGCGCCGAGCCCTTGAGCTGCACCCCGGGCAAGGCGGCGGAAAACAGCGGTGGCAGGACCGTGAGCAGCAGCCCGGCGATGACCAACACCACCATCAGCTCGATCAGGGTGAAGCCGCCGGCGCGGGGATCACTCCCAGCTAACCACATCCTGGGCCTCACCGTCACCGCCCTGGCTGTTATCGGCACCCAGGGAGTACAAATCGAAGTCGCCGTTATCGCCCGGGTACTTGTACTGATAGTCGTAGCCCCAGGGATCCTTGGGCAGATCCTTCTTTTTCAGATAGGGGCCATTCCAGTTCTTGGCCCCGCCGGGTTCGGAGACCAGGGCCTCCAGGCCCTCCTGATTGTTCGGATAGCGCCCCACTTCGAGCCGATACATATCCAACGCACCGGAGAGGTTGCTGATCTGCAGCTTGGCCGTCTTGGTCTTGGAGTCCCCCAGGTATTTCATCACCTGGGGACCCACCAGCCCTGCCAGCAGGCCCAGGATCACCAGCACTACCAGCAGCTCGATCAGAGTGAAGCCGCGGGCCTTGGAATGTTCGTTCTGCGCTCGTTTCATAAGCCGTATTCCTGCTCCAAATTCAACGGTTAAATTGCCAACTGGTTGACGCTCATGATCGCCACCAGGATGGACATAATGATGCCGGCCACCACCACCCCGAGACCGACGATCAGCAGCGGTTCCAGCAGCGCCAGCATGCGCTGCACGGTGGCGCGCACCTCCTGATCGTACATATCGGCGACCTTGCCCAGCATGGTCTCGAGCTGCCCCGACTCCTCGCCCACCTTCATCATCTGCAGCGCCAGCCGGGGGAATACCCCCTGCTCCAGCAGCGGCTCGGACAGGCTCTTGCCGCGGCTGAGCTGGTCCGCTGCGGCCTCGATCGCTTCGGCAATGATGCGATTGGAGATCACGTCCTTGACCAGACTCAGAGCCTTGAGCAGCGACACGCCGTTCTCCACCAGGGTGGACAGGGTGCGGCTGAAGCGGGCAGTTTCGACCTTGACAATCAGTTCCCCAACCAGCGGCATGGCCAGCAACCGACGGTCCCAGGCCCGACGCACCTCGGGCTGACGCAGGCGCTGCCGAAACAGCTGGTAGCCGCCATAGCCGAGCCCCAGCAGCAGCCACCAGTAGCCGCTCAGCAGGTTGCCGGCGCCGATCACGATCTGCGTCGGGAGCGGCAGGGCCTTGCCCATGTCCTCGAACATCTGGGCGAACTGGGGTACCACGAACACCAGCAGCAGGGCCACCGACAGGCCCGCCACCGCGACCAGGATCAACGGGTAGATGAGCGCCGACTTGATGCTCTCGCGCAGCTCCGCGGAGCGATCCAGGTAATCAGCTAAGCGCTGCATCACCGCCTGCATGGCCCCACCCGCTTCGCCGGCCCGCACCATATTGATATAAAGACGGGAGAACAAGTTCCCCTGCTCCTCCAAGGCGGCGGAAAAGGTGGCCCCGCCGCGCATCTTGTCCTGCAGACTGTTCAACAGCTGATGCATCTGGGGCTCGTCCGTGAGATCGAGCAGGATCTGCAGCGAACGGTCCAAGGTCAGGCCCGACTCCAGCAGGCTGGCCAGTTCCCGGGTCAGCACGGTGATCTGCTTGTGGCCGATCTGGGCACCGGTCTTCCGGGCCGGTTTCAGGCTCAGCTTAAGCCCGCCCTTGACCGGGCTCACCCGCACCGGGATCAGACCGTCGGCTTGCAACTGGCGCACCAGGCTGGCCTCGTCGGCGGCCTCCAGTTCGCCCTCGCTCATCTCGCCGCCGGCGTTGACCGCCTTGTACTCGAACAGCGCCATCGGATCAGTCTTCCTCGGTGACCCGCAGAACTTCTTCGATCGTGGTCAAGCCGAGCAAGGCCTTGCGCAGGCCGTCCTGATACATGGTATCCATCCCCTCGGCGACGGCCTGACGCTGAATGTCGCCGGCGCTGGCGTGCTGCATAACCAGGCGCCGGATCTTCTCGCTCATCACCAATACCTCGGTCACCGACAACCGACCGTAGTAGCCGCTGCCGCCGCATTCCCGGCAACCCGCCGGGTGATACAGCCGGATCTCCCCGCCGGGCGGGGCGTAGCGAGCCAGCTGCAACTCCTCGACCATCTCCGGAAGGGCGGTGTAGGGCTCGCGGCAGTGCTGGCACAGCCGACGCACCAGGCGCTGGGCCAGGATGCCGTTGACGGTGGAGGTGAGCAGGTAATCCTCCACCCCCATGTCGAGCAGCCGCGCCACGCCGCCGGCGGCGTCGTTGGTGTGCAGGGTGGACAGCACCAGGTGACCGGTCAGCGCCGACTGCACGGCAATGCGGGCGGTCTCCAGGTCACGCATCTCGCCCACCATGATGACGTCCGGGTCCTGGCGCAGGATGGCGCGCAGGGCGCCGGCGAAAGTCAGCCCGACCTGGGGCTTGACCTGGATCTGGTTGACCCCGGCCAGCTGGTACTCCACCGGATCCTCCACGGTGATGATCTTGCGCTCCGGGGTGTTGAGCCGGAACAGGGCGGTATAGAGGGTCGTGGTCTTGCCGCTGCCGGTGGGGCCGGTGACCAGGATGATGCCGTTGGGCAGATCCAGGATCTCCTTCAGCCGCTCCAGCGGCGGGCCGTCGAAACCGAGGGCGGCGAAATCGAACTTTACCCCCGCCTTGTCCAGCAAGCGGATCACCACGCTCTCGCCGTATAGCGTCGGCACGGTGGAGACACGCAGGTCAAACTCCTTGCCCTGCACCCGCAACGGGATGCGCCCGTCCTGGGGCAGGCGCCGCTCGGCGATGTTCAGGTTGGCCATAATCTTGATGCGCGAGATCACCGCCGCGGTGGAGCTCGAAGGCGGAGACTCCACCTCCTGGAGCACACCGTCGACCCGGTAACGCACCTTGAGCTGACCCTCGAAGGGCTCGATGTGGATGTCCGATGCCCGAGACTGCACCGCCCGCTGTACGATCAGGTTTACCAGGCGGATCACCGGCGCCTCGCTGGCCATATCGCGCAGGTGCTCGATATCCTCCTCGCCGCCGACGGTGCCATCGCCGAGATTCTCGACGATCTCGCCCATGGCGCTGCGGCCCTCGCCGTACAGGCGCTCGATGGTGACATCGATCTCCGCCGGCAGGCCCACCCGCAGGGCCAGCGGCTGGCCCAGGGCCATGGCGGCGGAGTCGCGACTGAAAGCGTCGGAGGGATCGGCCATCGCCAGCACCAGACGATGGTCCTCAACGAACAGAGGTACCAAATGGGCCTCACGCATAAAGCGCATCGGCAACAAGCGCTCCAGTTCCGGGGTTTCCGGGTAGTCGTCGCTGGCCATCAGTGGCAGGCCGGTGACCTCGGAAAAGGCCTGGGCCAGGTCGCGCTCGGAGACCAGTCCCAGTCGAATCAGCAGGTTGGCCCAGCGCTCACCGCTCTCCCCCCCGAGGCGACGCACCCGCTCCAGGTCACCGGCGGCCACCTGGCCGCGCTCGGCCAGATACGCCTGCACTCGCTCCGCCACGTCCTGGCCGAGCGCCGTGGCAGATTCTGTTGCATCGCCCAGGGTCGGTGGCAGCGCCTGGCGCGGTTCGCTGGTTTCGGTGGTTTCGCTCGGTTCCATGCTTTTTGGTACGGGTGGCAGGGAAAGGCTTGGGCCGCGGGGGGCCCAATAAAGCGCATTCTAGCATGCCGCTGCCGCGGCTAGATATTAGCCTGGACGTTTCACCAGGCCGCCAGGCGTCGTGGCCCGAAAGGGATACCCGCGAGACCAGAATTCAGACTTTCCGTTGGGGATTGCCCACCCCCCAAGGGGGCGCCAGAGACCGCACCCCGCGCAGCCCCGCCAGCAGCAGGTAGCGCAGCAGAATCAGCAGGTCGACCAGGGGCAGTACGCCGGGGGGATAGCGGCCGCGGAAGTGGAGATGGAAGTACCGGAAGAAACCCCGGGTCTTGTGCCACTCCACCCGAAGCGGACTGGCAGCGCTGGTGCTCTTCAGGTGGGTCACCGCCGGCGTCGGGCAGAAGTAGACACTACCGCCGGCGCGGGCAAACCGCAGGCAGAAGTCCACATCCTCCAGATGCAGGAAATAGCCCTCGTCCATGCCGCCGAGCCGACGATAGGCGGCGAGGGGCAGCAGCATGCAGGCGCCGCTGATCACCGCCATCGGCGTGGTCTGGGCCGGCAGCGGTTCCCGGTGCCGATTGAAGCGGCGCAGGCGCGGAAACAGCCGGTACAGGCCCAGCCCCTCGACCGCCGCCAGCCCGGGAGTCAGCAAGCGGCGCCGGCTTCCGGCCTGCTCGGTGCCGTCGGGGTTCAGCAGCCGAGGCCCGAGCAGCCAGGGCTCCGGCAGTCCCCGCGCCCGCGTCAGCAACCGCCCTAGAGCAGCCGGCGGCAGCAGACAGTCGGGATTGAGCAGCAGCAGCAGCGGCTCCCGGGCGCGGGCGGCGCCCAGATTGCATGCCGCTGCGAACCCTACGTTGCCCTGCCCCCGCAGGAGTTCCAGACGCGGTTCGGCCTCGGCACGGGCAGCCAGTTCGGCCCGCACCGGCCCCGGATTGCCGTTGTCCACCAGCACCACTTGGGCCGCCTCCGGCTGGGCGAGCACTGCGTCCAGGGCGGCGAACAGGGCCGGACCGGTCCGGTAGCTCACCAGCACCGCGCAGACCCTTTCCGTCGCGACCCGGCTCAGCGTTTCCAAGGGATGCCCCCGAGCAGGGCGTGGCGGATGACCCGCACGCTGGCGCGGCGCCGGCGCTGGACCTCTGCGCGCCGGCGCCAGACCCGGGGCAGTCCGAGCAGAGCAGCCCATTTGGCGCGCAACGCGACCTGCCCCTGACCGCGCCCCGCCAGCCAGGGGATGCTGGCCAGGTTGAGCAGCAGATGCAGCGGCAGATAGAGCCAGAACAGGGGACCCGGCATGTCCTTGACGAACACCCAGACCAGATTGCGGTGGCCGTGAAATACTGAGAAGTCGCTGCGCCGGGCGGTGGTACCGGAGCCAAGATGCAAAGCGGTGGCGGCTGGCACGTAGCGGCAGACTTCCCCGGCGAGGCGCAGCCGAAAGCCCAGGTCCACGTCCTCCATGTAGCAGAAGAAGTCTTCGTCGAACCCCCCGAGCCCGAGGAACACCTCGCGTCGGTAAACCGCGGAGGCACCGCAGGCGGAGAACACCGGGCCGGGCGGGCGCTCGGCCGCCGCCACCGATCGGCCGTGATCACGCCGCCAGGAAAGGCCGCTGACGTGGTAGACGTCGCCGCTGCCGTCGATGCACGCCGGCTCCGCCGCATCCAGCAGTCGGCCCGTGAAGCAGGCGCACTCGGGGTGTTCGCGAATGGCTTCGGCGTAGCCGGCCAACCAGTCGGGCTCGGGGAAGGCATCCGGATTCAACAGCGCCACCCAAGCGCCCCGGGCCCGGCGTACCGCCAGGTTGTTGCCGGCGGCAAAGCCTAGATTGCGCCCCTGGGCCAACAGGCGCACCTGGGGGTGGTGGTGACGGACATAGTCCACCGAGTCATCGTCGCTGGCATTGTCCACCAGCAATACCTCGAGGGGGGCATGGGTCTGCCGGGCCAGGGCCTGAAGGCAGCGCACCAGATGGGCGCGGGCATTCCAGTTGACGATAATGACGCTGAACTCGATCGCCATTACGAACACCGGCGCGGACTCCGGGCCGGGCGCCCGAATGCGCTCAATTGCCCCCCACGGCGACCGCCGGGGCACCGGTGTCCGGCACGTACTCCGGCACGAACCAGCGCAGGCCCGCGCGCAGGGCCGGGATGTCGTAGTCGTCGCAATGGCGCTGCAGGTGTTCAATCTCCCGGTTCAGCTGGGTCCAGTCCACTGGACGGTGCCGGGCCAGCAGGATCTTGTCGTAACCGGTAGGGGCCAACTGCTCGCGGTCGTGGAACAACTCCTCGGTGAGCTTCTCCCCGGGGCGCAGCCCGGTATATACGATCTCGATGTCTTGGCCCGGGGTCTTGCCCGAGAGCAGGATCATCTGCTCCGCCAGATAGCGGATACGCACCGGCTGCTCCATATCGAGCACGAAGATCTCGCCGCCGCTGCCGAGCACCGCGGACTGCATGATCAACTGGCAGGCCTCGGGGATGGTCATGAAGTAGCGTTCGATATCCGGATGCGTGACGGTGACCGGCCCGCCCTCGGCGATCTGGTTCTGGAACAAGGGCACCACGCTGCCGGCGGAACCGAGCACATTGCCGAAGCGCACGGTGATGAAACGGGTCTCCGAATAGCGATTGAAGTTCTGGCAGTAGATCTCGGCCACGCGCTTACTGGCGCCCATGATATTGGTCGGGTTGACCGCCTTGTCGGTGGAGATGAGCACGAACTCCGAGCAGCCGCAGCGATCCGCGGCCTGGGCCACCGTGCGGGTGCCCAGCACATTATTGAACACCGCCTCACGCTCCTGGGATTCCAGCATCGGCACCTGCTTGTAAGCCGCGGCGTGGAACACCACATGCGGCCGGTGCAAACCGAAGGCGCGCTCCACCGCAGGACGGTCGCGCACGTCGCACAGATGGGTGAGCAGGCTCAGGGCCGGAAAGCGCCGCCGCAGTTCCAGCTCGATGCCATACAGGTTGAACTCACTGCTCTCCAGCAATATCAGGGCGCGGGGATCGACTTGGGCGATCTGCCGGCACAATTCAGAGCCGATAGAGCCGCCGGCCCCGGTGACCAGGATGACCTTGTCCTTGAGACCAGCGCGGATCCCGGCCCAGTCCAGGGACACCGGGGCTCGCCCCAGCAGATCATCGATCGAGACTTCGCGGAGTTGCTTGATGCTGACCTGCCCCGACATCAGAGCCTCGAGCCGCGGCACGGTGCGAAACGGAACCCCCGCCGACTCGATCAGCCTCACCAGCCGGCGCACCGCGTCGCCGCCGGCAGAGGGCACCGCCAGCACCACCACTTCGACCTCCAGGTCGGCCACCAGCTCCGGGATGCGCTCGCTGCCCCCCACCACCCGCACGCCGTGGATCTCGCGCCCCCACTTGCGGCTGTCGTCGTCGACGAACGCGATCGGTTGAAAGCCGCCGGCACCATTGCGGAAGAAGTCCCGCACCAGCATCTCGCCCGCCTGGCCCGCCCCCACCAAGAGCACACGTTTGCCCGTGGCGAGGCGGAAGCGATGGTCCTTGAGCCAGCGGTAGATCAGGCGTGGGGTGCTGAGCATAGCGATCAGAAACAAACCGTAGAGCAGCGGCACCGAGCGCGGCACCCCCTCCAGGCGGGTCACCGTGAACACCAAGGCCATGCTCAGGGCCAGCCCCACGGCGACCGCCTTGACGATACGCGCCAGATCCGGCAACGACGCGAAACGCCAGACCCCGCGGTAGAGCCCGAACAGGCGGAACACTGCCACCTGTACCGGCACCACCAGCAGCAGGTCCCAGAGGGCGTACTGCAACATCGGCTCGGGAATCTGGTACAGGTTGAAGCGGAACCAGTAGGCCGCCAGCCAAGCCAGGGGCACCATCATCAGGTCGTGGACAAAGGCCACCCCCGGACTGAGAGCCCGTTTCAGCAGGTTCTTCAAGCCGCCACCTCCGGCCGCGCGCGGGCCAGCCGCTCAGTGCCCAGGCTGATACCCAGGTACACTAGCAGCCAGCCACCCAACAGCAACCACTTGGCGGCCGTTCCCAACTCCCGCAACCACCAGACGGACACCAAGCAAGCGGCCATCAGCAGGTACGCGGCGAGAAGCACCCGGGTTGGGCTCCACCCGGCCAGCACCAGACGCTGGTAATGATGGCTTCGATGCGCCTCCCATACCCGCTCGCCGCGCAGCAGGCGACGCGCCAGGGTGAAGCTGGCGTCATACACGAAGGGTGAAAACAACAGCAGGCCGGCCCAGATCGGCAGCCAGCCCTCGTCGTGGGCCTGCAACAGTCCCAAAGCGGCGAAGAAGCCGAGCAGCGAAGAACCGAGGTCGCCCATGAAAACGCGCGCGGGCGGCAGGTTCCAGATCAGAAAGCCCGCCACCGCCGCCGCCACCAGGACCTGGAAACCGGCGAACCAGCCGAGCGCGGGGGCCAGCAGGCCGAGGCCGCCAAAGCCGAACACGGCCATGCCGCCGGCCAGTCCGTCCATGCCGTCCATGAAGTTGTAGAGGTTGATCATCCAGACGATAAAAAGAAGGCTCAACACCAGGTCCAACGCCGGCGGCAGCGCCGCTTCCCAGCCCGGTAGCACCAAGCGCTGCAGGGTCGGGCCAGCGATCAAAACCAGCGCCGCCGCCAACCCCTGGGCCAGCAGCCGGTAGCCCGCAGCCAGATGCCCCCGGTCATCGCGAAATCCGACCGCCGCCAGCAGAACAGCCGCCGCCAACAACCAGCCGCCGTTCTCAGGCGGCGCCTGAAGCAGGGACCAGAACCCCGCCGCCAGGACCAAACTGAACAGAAACGCCATACCGCCGCCGCGGGGCGTAGGACTTCGGTGCAGTGAACGCTGATTGGGGTGGTCGAGGAGATAGCAGGGGGAATTCGTCCCCAGGCAATAGCGGGTCATCCCGGCGGCAGCCAGGAACGCGAATATCAGCAAGGCCCATGTCAAGGCATGCATGGATTCGGCCCAATCACGAGCGGGTATACGCCCCCAAACCGGCTATTGTACTATATTCCACCCAGTCCATTACCGGTCGCCCCCTTGAAGCCAACAGCCGTTTCGTCATTCCTCCGCCAATCGGTCGCCGGCCGGGCGAACCCGGGGCATCCGGGGTGATTTGGCCGCGAGCGGCGCCCTTCCGCGAGCGTTCGGCAGGGGTCAGGGGGCTGGGTCAGCGACCCAGTTCGCGAATTCGCTGGCTGGCGGTTGCCGGCAGCATCCTGCTATCGCTCTGGTTCATCCAGATCAACGACAAGATCAACCCCGACGGCGCCCTCTACGTAGACACCGCCCAGCGGCTGATCGAAGGGGACTGGCAAGGCGCCTACCAGCTCTACCTGTGGCCCTTCTTTTCCGCCTTGATGGCGCTGCTCAGCCAAGTCACCGGGCTGCACCCGGAGGCGGCGGCCCTTGCCCTCAACCTGCTGTTCGCTGCCCTGATGGCCTATGCCTTCGTCGCCCTGGTGGAGGAACTGGGCGGCGACCGGAAGACGATCTGGTTCGCCGCCTTCGTCATCCTCAGCCTGCCCTATGTCAACGAGAAGCGAGCCGAGGTGATCCGCGACATCGGCTATTGGGCCTTCGTCGTCACTTCACTGCTGCTGTTTCTGCGCTTCGGGGCCCGGCCCAGCCTCGGGCGAGGGCTGGCTTGGTCCCTGAGCGCGCTGACAGCCACCCTGTTCCGGATCGAGGGCTTTGCGGCCCTGCTGGCACTGCCCTGGGTGCTCTGGCTGCATGGGAACTGGCCCTGGCGCCAGCGGGCGCTGGTGTTCTTGCAGGCCAACGTTCTGGTCATCGGGTTGGCGGTTGCTCTCGCCCTGATCGTCGCCCAGGATCCGAGCATTGCCAACTACAGTGGGCGCCTCCTGGAACCGATCCAGCGACTGGAGCAATTCTGGGTGGAACTCTCGAGCGGATTGGAACGCAAGGCGGACCTGCTGCGCTCCCAGGTGTTCGACCTGACCACCGGGCCCTATGCCCATTACGCAGGCAAATCAGCCCTGACCGTGCTCGTCGGCGGCCTGGCAACCATCGTCGTCATCAAAGCGGCCAAGGTCATCACCCCCTTGTATTGGCTGCTGCCGATGTTCCGCCGCTTCCGCTACCGGCTGCACTTTTCGCCCCTGGCGGTGCGCACCCTGGCCGGACTGTTTCTGATCAACCTCAGCCTGATCCTCGCCTTCGTAGTCGACAGCTTCTACCTGTCGTCGCGCTACGTCGTCCCCCTCGCCCTGACTTTGCTGCCGGCGGTCCCCTTCGTGCTGGCGGCGGTGCACGACCGCTGGCGCGAATTGGCCCACGCCCCCTGGCGGCGCAAGTGGGTGTTCCCGCTGATCGCTCTGGGACTGCTAGCCACCCTGCTCGACGGCATTATTGTCACCTCGCCGCCAAAGACCTACATCAAGCAGGCCGGGCTCTGGCTTCGCGAGCAGGTCCCGGCGGATCAGAGGGTCTTCACCAACGCCTCGCTGGTGCACTATTACAGCGGCCAGGGCATTACCTGGACGGACCGCCGGCAATACAAGTTGCCGCCGCATGTCCCTCTCTACCAGTATGACTATGCGGCCGTGGAGAAGAAGCGCGGCGAATTCCCCCGGGCCTGGAACAAGCTGCTGAAGCTGGGCGGACTGACCCCGGTGGCGGAATTCGCAAACCGTCGCGGCGACGGCATCCGCATCTACCGTATCGATCTGGACGGCCCACCCAGCGGCAAACGCCGGCTGCGTCCGGAGTCTGAGCCCGAGCCACAGCGGGGGGATTAGCCGGCAGCGATCAGCGGTCAAGCGACGCCGATTCGCTCCAGATACTCGGCCAGCATCGGCAAGCCCAGGAGGCGGCGCCGGAAGGCCTCCGGAGTAAACTCCCGCTCCAAGCGTTGGAACAAGGCCTCCCCCAGATCCCGACGCGCGGACGGCGGCATCCGGTAAAGGGCCAGCATCTGAACCGCCAGGGCGGCATCGTCGCCGCGGCGAAAGTAGCGCCCCAGCGCCCCCAGCACCTCCGGCGCCCCCCCGCAGTCGCTGGAGATCACCGGCAGCCGGGCCGCCATGGCCTCGGTCAGCACCAGGCCGAAGGGCTCGCGGTCCGAGCTGGAACAATAAACGTCGCAGCCGGGCAGCAGGCGGGCAGCCCCTGGGATAGGCCCCATTACCCTGGCCTTCCCCTCCAGCCCGAGGTCCCGCACCTGGGCCTCCAGGGCCAGGCGCAGCCGGCCGGCGCCGATTAACAGCAGCTGCGCCCCGGGCATTTCCGGGGCGGCCCGGGCGAAGGCCCGCAGCAGGCCAGCCTGGTCCTTGTCCGGGTGGTAGCGCCCGATGCTGACGAAAGCGCAGGTATCCGCCACCAGGCCCAGCTCGATCCGCGCCCGCTGCCGCGGCAGCTGGACCGCTCGCAGGGCCTCCAAGTCAAGCCCGTTAAGCAGCGCGGCCACGCGCCCCGGGCCAAGGAAGGGAGCGGCCCGGCGCAGGTCTTCGGCCACCGCCTTGGACACCCCCAGCAGATAAACCCGGCGTCGCAGCAGCCGCAGCAGGGCCCGGCGCGCGGAGCTTTCCAACACGCCGAAGGCATGGGCGACGCCGATCACCCGCACCGGAGGCAACCAGAAGCCGGCCAGCAAGGCGCTATAGAGGGCCTTGTAACGGTGAGCGATCACCAGCCTGAAGGGAAACTCCCGGTGCAGCCGCAACAGGTAGCGGATCAGTGCCAGCTTGAGGCCGCGCAGGCGCCGGCTAGGGAATTCCAGAAACCGTACCCGCCCCGGGAAGCGCTCCGCCAGCTCGGGGTCCGGAGCGCCGGTGAGGAACAGGGTGAGCAGCTCGCAGCGCTCCGGGTCGAAGGCCCCGGCGTAAAGCCGCGCCAGCTCACCGAAGGGGGCGGCCGGGCCGTGCATGATCTGCAGCACCCGGATGCGCCCCGACGCCATCAGTCCGGAGCCCCGCCGATGGCCGGACGCCCGGACTCGGGCAGCCAAGGGCTGGGGTCCCAGGCGCCGTCAAACCGATAGCCGAACCACTGGATATCACGGGCATAGACCTCGGCCACCAGATCCCGGCTGGCCTGGCTGTAGTAATCCTGATACCCCCCCCGCTCGGGGCTGCGGTTGACCTCCGGCAGGCGCGCCGTCAGGGCCAGGCAGGCGGCCACGCTGGCAAAGTCCTCCGCCAGGTTCTCGAAGCGGCCGATGAAGTCTACCCCCGGCAGGCCGAAGCGGTCGCAGACGAACTCGTGCTGGGGCAGGAACAGCAGGCTGCGGCGCGCGTTCTCCGGATTGAGCCACTGCTGGACGAAGGTGTCGAAGTCGGGGAAGCGCTGCACCAACCGGCTCCATCCCCGGTCGCGGCGCGGGGCGCCGCCGCGCTGCAGGTAGAGATAGGCGGAGACCAGGCGGTCCCAGGGGTTGCGCACGAAGGCGAACTTGAAATAACTGTCGAAGCGCTCCGGATCCGCCAGCTGGTGCCAGTAGAGGGGGATATGACCGATATTACGCTGCCCCAGCAGCCCCTCGGCCAGACTGCTGCCGGCGCACTTGGGGATGTGCACAAAGATGCAGCGCTGGCGATCGAAGCAGGCTCGGTAGAGGGATCGCCCGGTAAGCGCCTTGACGAAGGCCTGGCGGTCCTGATCGGGCACCAGGTACAGCAGCTGGTCGCGCTCGCGACGCGGGACCGACTTCCACAGCAGGCGGGACAGGAAATTCATCCCTGCCCCTTGGTCACCTGGATGTCTTCCATGATGAGGTATTCCAGGTCGGAGCCGTAGAACATGTTCAGGGCATCGGTGGGGGAACAGACCATGGGTTCGCCGCGCCGGTTGAGCGACGTATTGAGCACCACCGCATTGCCGGTATGTCCTTCAAGGGCCTCAATCAGGGCATAGTAGCGGGGATTGGTATCGCGGCTCACCACCTGGGCCCGGGCGGTTCCGTCCTCGTGCACCACCTCGGGGATACGGTCCTTCCAGTGCTCGGCCACCGGGAAGGTGATGGTCATATAGGGCGCCGGATGCTCGGTCTGCAAAATATCCACCGCCACCCGGTCGAGCATACTGGGGCAGAACGGGCGCCAGCGCTCCCGGTATTTGATCTGCTCGTTGATGCGGTCGGCGATCCCCGGGGCATTGGGAGAGCCCAGGATGCTGCGGTTGCCGAGCGCCCGCGGTCCGAACTCCATCCGGCCCTGAAACCAGGCCAAGGGGTGGCCGACGGCCAGCAGCTCCGCGCCGCGCCCCGGCACGTTGTCCAGGCGCTCCCAACGCGGCTGCTCCGGGTGCTCGCGGCAGGCCTGGATACATTGCTCGTTGCTGAAGCTGGGACCGAGATAGGCGTGCTGCATAGGGGCGATCGCTTCGCCCAACTGATGCGCCGCATAGGAGGCCGCGCCGATGGCGGTGCCGGCATCGCTGGCGGCCGGCTGCACGAACAGCTCGCGGACGTCGTCGCGGGCGACGATGTGCTGGTTGAGCTTTACGTTCAGGGCCACCCCGCCGGCGAAACAGAGCTTGCCGGTCTCGCGCAGAATCGGCCCCAGATAGTGGTCGATCAGGCCCAGGGAGACCCGCTCCAGCAGGCGTTGGATACCCGCCGCATAGTCCACGTAGGGATCGTCGATCTCGTCGCCCTGGCGCTTGGGCCCCAACCAGTCGATCAGCTCGGGGCTGAAGTAGTAACCCTGGCCGTCGTCCTTGTAGCGGCGTAGACCGACCACGTTGACCAGCCTTGTATTGACGCGAAAGCCGCGTTCGTCGTAGCGCAGCAGGCGCGACAGATCGAAGCGCTCCGGGTCGCCGTAGGGGGCCATGCCCATGACCTTGAACTCACCGTCGAGCATCTCGAAGCCCAAGTACTCGGTAAGTGCTCCGTAGAGCCCACCCAGCGAATCCGGGTCGTAGAACTCCTTGAGCTTGTGGATACGGCCGTTTTCACCGTAGCCGAAGAAGGTGGTGGCATACTCGCCCTTGCCGTCGATGCCGAGGATGGCGGTCTTCTCCCGGAAGCCGCTGAGGTGGTAGCAACTGCTGGCGTGGGCCAGGTGGTGCTCCACCGCCACCAGCCGGGCCGAACCGCCGCCCAGCCCCAGGTCGTCCACGAGTTGCTGCAGACGCGCCATATTGCGCCGGTAGCGGCGGTTGCCGTTGAACAGGGCGTCCAGGGCGCGGTCCGGCGCATACCAGTGGCGCCAGGCGTAGTGCCAGCGCGCCGGGCTGCCGAGACCGATGCGGGCATAGGGAAAGGCCACCACCTGCACCTGCTCCGGGCGCACCCCGGCGTGCTCCAGGCAAAAGCGCGCCGCCTCGTAGGGATACTTGCCCTTGGCGTGCTTGTCGCGGAGAAAGCGCTCCTCTTCGGCCGCTGCCACCAGTTCGCCGTCGATAAACAACGCTGCCGACGGATCGTGGCTGACCGCCCCGGAGATACCCAATACAATCATCTGGCTACCATAAGATCGGATTTGGCGGGGATTATCCCCGCTTAGGGGAGATTGCGCCAATCCCGCCAGCACCGGAGCAGCGGCCTATGCCTGCATCAACCCGTAGGAGGCGCGCCCCCGCGCCGATGCCGGCCTTGGTGCAGGCACCAATCTTAGTGCCAACGCCGACGTCCGATCGGGCCGAGGGCGCCCTCCTACGGGCGGCGCGCGCTGGGGACGGAACTCACTCCAACCCGGCAAAATGCCCGGCGAACAGCTCGGCCAGCTTCGGGTGGTCGGCCCAGTTGCGGTAGAAGCGCGCCAGGTCCCGGCGCCAGGCGCGGGCAAAGCGGCGATCGGACCGATAATCGCGCAAGGCGTCCAGGTCGATCAGGACCGGGCCGTCGGTGCCGATCAGGAAGTTGGTCGCCTTGAGGTCGCCGTGCACCAGGCGCTCGGCCTTGAGCTGGCCCAGTAGTCCGGCGATGCGGGCGGCCATCGCCTGTTTGGCGGCCCAATCCACCCCCGGGTCGCCAAACCAGCTCAGGGCATCGGCTCCCGGCAGGTACTCGCTGAAGTAGTAGGCCAGCGGCCACAGCCGGCTTCGGCGCAGCCGCACCAGGGCCACCGGCCGGGGGGTGGCTATGCCCAAAAAGGCCAATCGTTGCGCCGCCTCCCAGGAGGCGAAGGCGCGTCCCCGGCGCAGGCTCAGCTTGAGCCCGTGCCAGGGAGTCTTGACATTGTAGCGCTTGATGACCAGCCGGCGCCCCCCGGCCCAGGCCGCCCAGACGGTGCAGGTATTACCGTTCTTCAGGGCTTGCTCGGCCCCGGGAAAGCTGGCATCCGGGTCCGCCAGCAGCGTACGCAGGGCCTCGTCGCCGAAACTCCGTTCCAGGATCTGAAGGGCGTAGGGGTGCTCCCGGCGCTCAAAACGGCTGCAATCCCGCCACAGCTTGCCCCGAAACTCCCGCCAGCGGCGCTCCCGGGCTGCGGCCACCCGCCGCCCCAGATCGCCGGTCCCGGGATCGGGCCAGCCGCGGGCGCTGCGATAGACCGCCTCCAACCCCCCGCTCCAGGCATCGAATTCCGGGGCCAGTTGGGCCAGCAGCAGGGCCAGGTTGTCCAGGCAGGCCGCCCCACCCAGAGTTCGGAGGTGGGTCTGCACCGCGGCCCCGTCGAGGGTATACAGCTCGTCTTCGGTGAGCAAAAAATTGTCCAGATGGGGGTCGGTATGGAGCAGGCCGGCAGCGTGCTGGCGCGCCAGCAACGCCACCAGGCGCCCCATCCAACGTCGCTGCGACTCCCGGTCCCAGTCAGGCCAGGCCTCCGCCAGGCTTCGCGCCGGCGAAATGGGGGTCAATAGCACCAGGGGCCAGCGCTCGGCTTCGGACTCCCCGGCGTAGAGCAAGCCGGGCGCCGGAATCCCGGCAGCGGCCAGGGCCCGCAGGCCCTCCAGCTCCCGGCGCTGGTGTACCCGGGCGCGTTTGCGGTCTAGGAACAGCTTCGCGTAGACCGCCTGCCCCTGCCATTCGGCGCGACCGACCCAGCGCTTGCCGGGCAGCACCCGCACCGGCTCCAGCGCGGTCAGGGCACCGGCGCCCCCCGCCAGCGCAACCCGCTGCGGCGAACCGGCGGGCGGCGGGCGGGTGCGGTCGAGGGCCTCTGCCCGCCGTTGCACCGCACCCCAGAAGCCGGCCCGGCCCTCCAGCTCGGCCCGCAGGTCGCCCTCGCCATAGGCGCGAACGAAGCGCAGCAGGTCACGCCGAGTCAGCCCGATCCGCATGGCGGAGAACCAGAGCGAGCCGATGTCTTTGACCCGCCAGCGCTCGGGGGTGCGGCGGCGCAGTTGCACGCGATGCAGGTCGATCAGGGGCAGGTGCAGGCCTTCCGGATCGCCGTCCCAGGGCCGTCGCAGCATAAAATGGCACAAGTAATAGTCCCTGTGGTTGACACCGTTGGCGTGCAGCCGGCGCGAGACTCGGGCCAGGCGCTCGATCAGCGCCCACTTCAGGCGCGGCGGCGGCGGATGCCGCGGCCAATCGGCGCAGTAGTCCTCCAGGCTGGTGCTGTCGGTCAGCTCTTCGGTAATGACGAAGGAGCGCACGCGGGCCGGACTCAGGCCAGCACGGCCGCAGCCGGCCAGCGCCATGGTCTCCACGCCCAGGGCCTCGAGCCGGCGGATCGCCCGCCATTCGTGCATGGCACCCAGCACCGGCAGGCGCAAAGACAGCAGGTTTTTTAAGATCTCACCCCAGCCCACGCCCCAGTGCAGCTTGAGGAACCAGCCCCGTCCCCCGGCCTCGAAACGCAGGGTGCGGCGGTTGACTCCGGCGGGCTCCCGGTAGGTGCGGCCCGGAAGCGTGAAGACGCGCGCCATGTCGGGCCGCCCGCCCGGGGGCTGGGTCAGCGCCCGTTCCAACTCGGGCGCCAGCCAGATCAAAGGGCCAACCTCCGCACCGTATCCACGATGATCTCGGCGGCCAGCTCGGGCATCCGGTAGAGGTCCTCCCGGAGGCCGTATTCGATTCCGTTTCGCGACCACTGCTCCCGGTCTCGGGAGGTGAGCATCGCCGCCAGATCCCGGGACAGCTGGCCCTGGCCGAAGGGCGACGGCACTACTCGTCCCGCCTGTGCGCGCTCGACGTGGAACGCGTAACCGCAGCTGGCGGTGGTGAGCACCGGCAGCCCGGAAACCAGGGCCTCCAGCAGCACGGTGCCGGTGTTCTCATAGTAGGCCGGGTGCAGCAGCAGGTCGGCGCCGAGCAGAAAGCGCGGCACGTCGTCGCGGCCGGGAAAGATGCGCATACGCTCGGCCAGACCCAGGCGCCGGGCCAGTTGCAGGAACGGGGCCGGATTGTCCTGGCCGATGACGAACAGCCGGGTGCGCCGGAGCAGCTCTTCGGGCAGCACCGCCATAGCCTTGAGGCTGCGGTCCAGGCCCTTGGTGCGGAAGCCGGAACCGACGCTGAGCAGCAGCAAGTCCCGGTCGCCGAGGCCGAACTCGCGGCGGAACTCGGCCCTTTGCGCGGCGGCGTCCGGCGGCGCCATGCGGTCCCGGGAGATGCCCGGCGGCAACAGGTGCACCCGCTCGCGCGGGGTGCGGTAGTGGCGGCAGTAGACCTGTAGCTGCTGGGGCGAGATCATCAGGATGCGGGTGCGGCTGGCGGGGGCGAATACCGCCGCTTCGTAGGCCAGAAACACCCGGTTGCGGGCCCCCAGCCGGGTCAGCCAGTTCTTTTCCCGCAGCCATTTCTCGCGGAAGCAGGGATCGGCGGCATAATACAGATCGAGCCCCGGTAGCTTGTTGAAACCCACGACCCCCTCGATGTCGTCGCGCTCCAGCAGCGGCTGCAGTTCCCGGTAGAAGGCCTGGTAGCGGGCATGATTGGTCAGGCGCTGGAGCGGCAGCGTCTCGACCTGGATACCCTCGGGCACCTCGCCCTGCCAGCTAAGGCAATAGACGCGCACTTCGTGGCCGCGGTCACGGCAGGCCAGGGCGATGCGCAGCATGTCCCGCTGCAAGCCGCCAAAGGGAAAATACTTGAACAGGACGAAGCCCATGCGCATGGCATTCAGGTCCGTAACAGGGGTTGCAGCGTCTGCCACACCAGGGCCGGTGGCAGGCTCGCGAAACAGGCGGGCTCGACCTGGGTGTCGCCGGTGAAAGCGCAGCTGCGCTTAAGGCAGGGGGCACAGGGGAAGTCCGCCAGCAGATGCACCTGGCCGGGACCTCGGGTGCCGGTGAGTTCCGGACGGGTGGCACCGTACAGGGTCACCGCCGGCACCTCCAGGGCAGCAGCCAAGTGGCAGAGGCCAGTGTCGACCCCCACCACCCCGGCGGCGGCCGCCAGCTCGGCGGCCATCTCCGACAGACTCAAGCGCGGCAGCACCAGCCCCGCGGGGATGGCGGCGGCTATGCGCTCGGCGCGCGCCATCTCCGGGGCATCGCCCCAGGGCAGACGGACCTGGTAGCCGGCGGCGCCGGCCAGGCGCCCCAGCTCGCACCAGTAGTCTTCCGGCCAGTGCTTGGTGGCCCAGGTGGTGCCGTGGAGAAACACCAGCCGCGGCGCCACCGCCACCTTAGAGGGCTGCAGCCGGCCCAGCCCGTAGTCCGGCTCACCCTCCGGGCAACCGTAGCCCAGGGCCAGGGCGAATAGCTGGCGGTTGCGCTCAATGGCGTGCTGCTCACGGGGCACCCGAATGCGCTCCTGGTACGCCAGCGCAGACAGCGGCTCTCGGGCCGAGCTGCGGTCGAGCCCGACCCGGTACCCACGCGCCAGCCGCGCTACCAGAGCGCTCTTGAGCAGCAGTCCCTGGGCATCCAGAACCCGGTCGTAGCGAAGACGTCGCAACGAGGCCAGAAACGCTTTCGGCTCGCCGCCCAGCAGCGAGCGAAGCGGGCGCCGGCGCCAGCGCCGCAAGGCGATCGGGATCACCCAGCGCACCGCCGGGTGCCAAGACGGAATCTCGCTGAAGCTTTCCTCCACCACCCAGTCCACCCTCAACTCGGGCAGGGCGCGGGCGGCGTCGGTGAGCGCCGGCAGGGTGTGGATCAGGTCGCCGAGCGAGGAGGTCTTGATCAGCAAGAGGTTCACGCGGCCACCTCATCCAGGAGTGCGGCCACCCGCTCCGACCCGATATCACGCAGGCAGCGCAGGTGGCCCAGGGGGCATTGACGCTTAAAGCAGGGGCTGCAGCCCAGTCCCAGGGACAGTATCCGGGCGCGCGGACTCAGCGGCGGGGTGAAGCCGGGATCGGAGGATCCGTAGACCGCCACCAGGGGCCGGTCCAGGGCGGCGGCCACGTGCATCAGGCCGGAGTCGTTGCTGACCACCGCGGCGGCCAGGGACAGCAGGTCCACCGCCTGCCCCAAGCTGGTCTGCCCGGCCAGGTCACGGCAGCCGCCGCCGGCGGCGGTATCGACCTGGGCGCAGACACTGCGGTCGTTGCTGGAACCGAACAGCCAGACCTCCCAGCCCGCGGCCCGGCGGGCAGCGGCCAGTTCGCCGTAGTACTCCGCCGGCCATTGCTTGGCCGGGCCGTATTCGGCCCCCGGGCAAAGCGCCAGCAGGGGGGCGCGGGGAGGCCCCAGGCCAAGCTCGGCCAGGGCGCGCCGGAGCGGTCCGGGCGCCACTTGGAGGCGCGGCGGAGGGATCTCCGGCAGCGGCGCGCCCGGGCTCAGGCCCAGAGCGACGAAGCGTTGCACCGTCATCGGCAGCCGCTCCTTATCGAGCCGGCGCAGATCGTTGAGCAGGCCGTAGCGTTGCTCGCCGACCCAGCCGGTGCGGCGCGGAATTCCGGCGGCCAAGGGTACCAGGGCGGACTTGAGGGAGTTGGGCAGCAGGATCGCCTGATCGTATGCCCGCGCTCGGAGGCTGCGGCCCAGACGCCAGCGGGCCCGCAGGCCTAGCTGGCCGTGGCCCAGGGGCATGGAGACCGCCGCGGAGACCTCGGGCATCCGTTCCAGCAGGGGGAGGCTCCATTCCGGCGCCAGCACCTCGATTACCAGCTCGGGCTCCCGTTGCCGGAGCACCCGAAACAGGCTCTGGGCCATCACCATATCGCCGACCCAGGAAGGGCCGACGACCAGCAGGCGCCGGGGCTCAGTCACGGGTCGTCGCAGCCCGCCGCCGGCGGGCGTTCAATCTTCCAGTTCGAACTCGGCCCCGCAATAGGGGCAAACCGCATGGCCGCTCTGCTCGATCGGCAGGTAGACCCGCGGATGCATGTTCCACAGCTCCGTATCCGGGGTCGGACAGCTCAGCGGCAGGTCCTTGCGGCTGACGATATACTTTTTGGCGCCTCGATCGGCGCCCGGCTTGGCCGATTGCTCCGCCATCTCTTTCTCCTCACAGGGAAACTAAACAAAGGTGAGCCAGTGCGGGTTTTCCGACCGCCGGCCATGCACCTGGTCGAAATACAGCGATTGCAGGCGCTCGGTGATCGGCCCGCGGTCGCCGCTGCCGATGACGCGACCGTCGACCTCGCGAATCGGCGTGACCTCGGCGGCCGTGCCGGTGAAGAAGGCCTCGTCCGCGACATAGACCTCGTCCCGGGTGATGCGCTTTTCCACCACCGGGATGCCGAGTTCTCCGCACAGGGAGATCACCGTCTTGCGGGTGATGCCGTCCAGCGCCGAGGTCAGGTCCGGAGTGTAGACCACGCCCTCGCGCACCAAGAAGACGTTCTCGCCGCTGCCCTCCATGACGAACCCCTGGTTGTCCAGCAGCAGGGCCTCGTCATAGCCGCATTCAAGGGCCTCCTGGAGGGCCAGCATTGAGTTCATGTAGTTGCCGTTCGCCTTGGCCTTGCACATAGTGATATTGACGTGGTGGCGGGTAAACGAAGAGACGCGGATGCGGATGCCGTGCTCCATCGCCTCGTCGCCCAGGTAGGCGCCCCAGGACCAGGCCGCCACCATCATGTGCACCCGCAGATTGTCGGCGCGCAGCCCCATGCCCTCGGAGCCGTAAAAGGCCATCGGCCGGATGTAGCCGCTGTTGAGGCCGTTCTCGCGCACCACCGTCTGGTGGGCCTGGTTGACCGTGTCCTTATCGAAGGGCATCGGCATACGCAGAATGTGGGCCGAGTTGAATAGACGGTCGGTGTGCTCCGGGAGGCGGAAGATGGCGGTACCCCGATCGGTCTGGTAGGCGCGCACCCCCTCGAACACCCCCATGCCGTAGTGCAGGGTGTGGGTGAGCACATGCACCTTGGCATCGCGCCAGGGCACGAGTTCGCCGTCCAGCCAGATCACCCCGTCACGGTCCGCCATCGTCGACATCGGTCTCTCCCGAAAGGTTGTTCAGTCCGCGCCCGCGGGCGCGTGCATGAGGCGCTGCCAAAGCCCGATCACCCGTGCGCGCTCGTCCGCGTGGCGCCGCCCTCCCACCAGGCCGGGCAGCTCCTGCAAGGCGTTGCGGTGGTAGCTGGCGCGGAAGGCGCGGTAGGCATCGCGCAGCCCGCCTGCTTCTTCGGCGGCCAGCAGCCGGTGCCTCTCCAGGCCGTCGAGCAGGCGGATATTGTCGCTGAATTCCAGCAGATCCGGGTACTCGTGGGCCCATCGCAGAACAGCGTATTGAACCATAAATTCAATATCGGCGATACCGCCCGGACCCTGCTTGAGATCGAACTGGTCGGCCCCGCCACGTTGCAGCTCGGCGCGCATGCGCTCGCGCATCTCGCAGACGTCTTGCCGCAGCTTGTCCGGGTCGCGGGGGCGGACCAGCACCTCTTTGCGGATCTCGGCGAAGCGCGCGCTAACCCCCGGGTCTCCCGCCACCGCCCGAGCCCGAATCAAGGCCTGGTGTTCCCAAGTCCAGGCCTCCTCGAGCTGGTAGCTGCGGTAGGCATCCAGGGAGCTGACCAGCAGGCCGGAGGCGCCATTGGGTCGCAGCCGCATGTCGGTCTCATAGAGCACGCCGGAGGGGGTCTGGGCGCCGAGCATGTGGATGATACGCTGCCCGAGGCGGGCATAGAATACCTCGTTGGACAGCGGGCGGGCGCCGTCGCTGCTGCCGCCGGCCGTGCCGCCGTGCAGGAAAACCAGATCCAGGTCCGAACCGTAGCCGAGTTCGATGCCACCCAACTTGCCGTAGCCGATCACCGCAAAGCCGCCGGGGTCGCCGTCGCTGCCGGCCGGCCGGCCGTGGCGCCCCTTGAGGTGAGCCCAGGCCCGGTCCAACACCCGGGCCAACACCACTTCGGCGATCTCGGTGAGAAAGTCGCTCACCACCATCAGCGGAATGGCGCCGGTGATATCCGCCGCCGCCACCCGCAGGCGGTTGCTCTGGGCGAACTGGCGCAGGCGCTCCATCTGTTGCTCCAGATCCTCGGGGTCGAGGTCGCCGAGCAGACTATCGGCCTCCGCCTCAAGCTCACGCCGGTGCAGCGGAGAGTAGAGGCGGCGCGGGTCGAGCAGTTCGTCCAGCAGCAGCGGGTAGCGGGTCAGCAGAACGGCGATCCAGGGGCTTACCGCGGTCAGTCGCACCAACTGGGACAGCACGATGGGATTTTCCACCATCAGGGCTAGGTAGGCGGTGCGCTGGACCACAGCCTCCAGCAGCTTGAGCAGCCGCTCCAGGGGCAGATCCGGCAGTTCCAAGGCCGACACCGCCTCCAGCAGCAGCGGCATCAGCTGCTCCAAACGCTCGCGGCCACGGGACGAAAGGCTGCGGCAGGAACGCGAAGCGCGAAAGGCGCAGATTCGCTCCAGGGCCGCCTCCGGGTCTTGAAAGCCGGCGCCGCGCAGGGCCGCCAGGGCGCCGCCGTCGCCGCTGCCGCGCCAGAGATCGGTCACCGGGGTGGCAGGACCCGCTTCCTCCGCCTGGGGAGCGGCGAACACCGCGTCGAAGTGGCCCTGCACCCGCCGCCGGTGACGCTCCAGCACCGGCTTCAGTTGATCCCAATCCGCAAACCCCATACTGCGGGCCAGGCGCAACTGAGCCTCGGGTTCGGGTGGCAGCAGGTGGGTCTGGCGGTCGGCCCAAGCCTGCAAGCGATTCTCGAGCCGGCGCAGAAATACGTAGGCGTCGCTCAGCTCGCGCACCGCATGCGCCGGCAGGTAGTCTTTGGCCCCCAGCCTTTCCAGCACCCGCAGGATGGGGCGGACCTGCAGGTCGGCCTCTCGCCCGCCACGAATCAGTTGAAAGGCCTGGCCGATGAACTCGATCTCGCGGATGCCGCCGGGACCCAGCTTGATGTTATCCGCCATGCCCTTGCGTTGCAGCTCCTGGCTGATCAGGGACTTCATCCGTCGCAGTGACTCGATGGCGCCGAAATCGAGGTAGCGGCGGTAGACGAAGGGACGCAGCATCGCTTGCAGTTCCTCCCCCGCCGCCGCATCGCCGGCGATCACCCGCGCCTTGATCATGGCGTAGCGCTCCCACTCCCTGGCCTGGGACTGGTAGTAGTCCTCCATGGCGTCGAAGCACATGGCCAGGGGACCGGCGCTGCCGAAGGGGCGCAACCGGGTGTCGACCCGAAACACGAAACCGTCGCCATCCTGGGCGTCGATTACCTGCACCAGACGCTGGCAGATCCGGGTAAAGAACTGCTCGTTGCTGAGCTGGCGCCGACCATCGGTGTTGCCGTGGCGGGGAAAGGCGAAGATCAGGTCGATGTCGGACGACAGGTTGAGCTCGCGCGCGCCCAGCTTGCCCATGCCCAGCACCAGCAGGGGTTGCGGCTGCCCATCCGGGTCCCGGGGCGTTCCCATTTCCTCGCAGCCCCAGGCGTAGACCCGTTCCAGGGCCGCGCCGACGCAGGCGTCGGCCAGCTCGCTCAGGTCCTCCAAGGTCTCGGCCAGCGGCGCCAGCGCGGCCAGGTCGCGCCAGATGATGCGCACCATCTCCCGGCGCCGGAAGCGGCGCAGCACCCGCGCCAGAGCCGGTTGGTCCGCGGCCCCCTCGAGCGCGGTCGTCAGCCGCCCCCGCAGGTCGCCCGGTGCGTAGGCGCGGTGCAGATCGCCGGCGGCCAGTTCCGGCAGCAACTGCGGGCTGCGGCGGCAGCTCTGCAGCACATAATCGCTGAACTCCCAGACCCGCAGCAGCTCCGCCTCCAGCTCCGGCCCCGGGGCCCAATCCAGCCCGGCGTCGAGCGCCGCCTGCCGCCAGTCGACCCAAGCCCGTTCCGCGGCTTGGCGCCGGATGGGTGCTCTGCGTCATGCCTGATCCCCCTGCCCGTTCGGATAGGCGAGGATTCTACACCGGTTTGGCTGCCGCCGCGCAGTGCCGCGGGCGCCGGGGCGCGCTTTCAATCCTCGGCCTCGGCGAGCGATTCGACCAGGGCGACGATGGCCTCGGTATCGTAGCGTGCCAGCAATTGCTGCAGCGGTTCGACCAGGGCCCGTGCACCGGCTTCGCCCTTCTTGAGCTCTGCAATCACCGCTTCGATTTCGGTCAGGGCGTTGACCTGAGCCGCCTCCAGCAGGCGCCTGCGCAGCGCCGCCGGCAGGCGCAGCGCCGAGAGGTCGGCGTCCGGGGACTCGCGCTCGGCGCTCGGCTCTGCCCCCGGCACCCGCTCGAACTCGACACCCAGATGCCGCTCGATACAGTCGCAGATCGCCTTGCAGCGAAACGGCTTGGCGATGAAGTCGTCGAAGCCGGCGTCCAGATAAAATCCGCGGCGGCGCAGCAGGCCGGAGGCGGTGATGGCGACGCAGACAATGGGCTCGGCGGACCAGCGTTGCCGCATTTCGCGCACCGCGCTGAGCCCATCCATCACCGGCATGCGCACGTCCATAAACACGATATCTGGCCGGCTGGCGGCTATGCTCTCAAGCGCCGCGGCCCCGTCGTTGGCCTTGGCCACCTCGATACCGGCGCGCTCCAGAAACCCGCTCAGCACCTCTCGGTTGTCCGCCACGTCGTCCACCACCAGGGCGCGGACACGGTGCTGCGGCGCCAGGCGCAACGGGACCCCGGTCTGTTCGTCATCAACGCTCGGGGTGCCCTCGGCGGGCGCCAACTCCAAGGCGAATCGAAAGCGGCTGCCCGCGCCGGGGGTGGAGTCCAGATCCAGAGTGCCGCCCATCAGTTCTACCTGGCGCAGGGTGATCGCCAGACCGAGCCCGGTACCACCCTTGACGCGGCCCTCTTCCGCCTGCTGGAAGGACTCGAAGATGCGTTCGCGGGCCTCGTCGCTGATCCCGGGCCCGGTGTCTTCGACGCTGAAGGCATAGCGTCGGCCCTGCTGCTCAACCCCAAGCCGGATCTCGCCCTGATCGGTGAACTTCAGCGCGTTGCCCAGCAGATTGATCAACACCTGGCGCAGCTTGCGGTCGTCGCCGCGCACGGCGCGGTCGTCGATCTCGGTGTCCCCCCGCCAGTCCAATCCCTTCTGTTCGCAGCGTATCGCGAACATCTGGGAAACGTCCTCCGTAAGATCGCCGAGGTCGAAGTCGCGGAGATTCAGCTCCATGGCGCCGGCCTCGATCTTCGAGATGTCGAGGATGTCGTCGATCAGACCGATCAGGTGATTGCCCGCGGCCCGGATCGCCCGCAGCGGGCGGCGGTACTTGGACGGCAGCTCGGGGTCGGTCTCGATCAACTGGGTGTAGCCCAGCACCGCGTTCATCGGCGTGCGGATCTCGTGCGACATATTGGCCAGGAACAGGGACTTGGCTCGGCTCGCGCTCTCGGCCTGATCCTTGGCCGCCCGCAGCGACTGCTCCGCCGCCTTGCGCTCGGTGATATCGCGGATGATCCCGACGAACACTTGCTGCGAGCCGGGCCGCGCCTCACCGACCGAAAGCTCCATCGGGAAGGTGGTGCCGTCCTTGCGCCGGCCCTCCACCTCGCGGCCTTTGCCGATGATGCGTTTGACCCCGGTGGTGCGGTAGCGCAGCAGATACTGGTCGTGCTCCCCGCGATACGGGGCCGGCATCAGCATCTTGACGTTGTTGCCGACCACCTCGTCGACGCGATAGCCGAACAATCGCTCGCAGGCCGGGTTGTACTCCTGCACCGTGCCGGCGGCGTCGATGATCATGACGCCGTCGACCGCGGTCGCCACCAGGGCCCGCAGGCGCTGCTCCCGATCCTCCAGCGAGCGCGAGGAGGCCCGATAGCGCATCACCAGAAAGGCGGTGACCCACAATACCGTCGCTTCCAGGCTGACGTTAAGCAGCAACGCATGGGTATCGGCGGCGACGTCCGAGTAGATGTAGCCCAGCACCAGCAGCAGGCTGCCGAGGGTGGCGAGTACCGCCGGCGCCCGCCGCCAGGGCAGCCAGTAACTGATCGAGATTAGCACCACGTAGGGTATGCCGTGGATCACCCCCGGCGGCAGGTGGAGATCCCAGGCCAGCATGGCCAGCAGCAGCACCCCGGTCAGCAGGACCGTCAGCACCTTGCGCGCATTTCCCATCCGCCACCTCCGAGCCGCGTCGACCGGCCACCGGCAGCGCCCGCCGGTGCCGGAAACAGGGCGATATCTTACGCGAGCCCGCCGGCGGCGAGCCAGTGCAGGCGCGGCAGCAACGGCTACGCGCGCTTCTCCCGGGGGCGCCAATTTGCTAATTTTGGGTTCCAGGGCCTCGTATCCGGCCCGCGTATCCACCGGACGGCACCCGCTTCCGAAGCAGAATCCAGAGAGAACCTACTGTATGTCCGAACCCAGCCAAGCGTCCCCGGCCAAACTCCTGATCGTCGACGACAAGACCGCCAATCTCGATCTGTTGCGGGAGATGCTGGCGCCCCTAGGCCATCAGATCTTCTTCGCCACCAGCGGCGCCAAGGCCCTGAGCATCGCGCCTTCGGTGGCGCCGGATCTGGTGTTGCTCGACGTGATGATGCCGGAGATGGACGGCTTCGAGACCTGCCGCCGCTTCAAGCAGGACGAGGCCCTGCGCGAGATTCCGATCGTATTCGTCACCGCCAAGACCGATGTCGAGGACCTGGCGCACGGCTTCGCCGCCGGCGCCGTCGATTACATCACCAAGCCGGTCAAGCAGCCCGAGGTGCACGCCCGGGTGAGCACCCATCTGCGCATCCAGGAGCTGATTCGCCAGCAGCGGCAAAACCTGGAAGCGCTGGAGCGGGCGGGCCAGGAACTGAAGGAACTGCACGACGCCAAGGACAAGTTCCTCTCCAACCTTGGACGGGAGGTGAGCGCGTCCCTGGCGCGCATCGCCGACACCAGCGCCGCCCTGCAGGCATCGGCCAAGGCCGGCGATTGCGGGATCGCCGAGGGGCTGACGGATGTCGACCGCTCGGCCCAGGAGGTGCTGGGGTTGCTGGGCACCATACTCGAGTGGCCGCGCCTGCAGACCGGCCAGAAGCTGGACCTGCTGTCGACCCAGATCAGCGACCAGGAACTGGGCAACCTGCTGGCGAGCTTGGACGACCTGCAGTTCCTGTCCCTGGCGGAGACCCGGATCGGCGACGCGGGACTGGTGCACCTGGAGGGCCTGACCCGCCTGCAGGAGCTGCACCTCGACCACACGGAGGTGACCGACGCAGGCCTCAAGCGCTTGGCCGCCCTGCCCAGCCTGGAGATCCTGGACCTTAAGGGTACTCGCATCACCGACGCCGGCCTGGCCGAAGTCGGCCGCCTGAGCCGCCTAAAGGGGCTGTATCTCACCCGCACAGGGGTCACCGATGCGGGCCTGGCCCAGCTGCGGGAGCTGAAGAATCTGGAGACGCTGATCCTCTGGGACACCGGCATCGGCGACGCCGGCCTGGAGCACCTCAAGCCCCTCAAGCGCCTGCAGGAGGTCATCCTGTGGAACACCCGGGTGACCCTGGAAGGCGCCCAAGCCCTGCAGGCTGCCCTGCCGGAGTGCGACGTCAGCACCAGCATGTTCTAGCCGGGCTGCGGAAACGCGCTTTCGGAAACCGGTCTGAACAATCTCAAGAACGGCTGTAAGCGTTTCCCTAGGCGAACAGCTCGTTGCGGGCAACCTCGGTGATGGCGGAGACCGCCGGGTGCTTGATCCGCCGCTCGGCGGAGATCAGGTAGAACCGCTCGGTGATCTCCTCGGTGCGGCCGATCACCTGCACGCCATATTTCTCCAGCACGTCGGCCTCCACCGCGCTGGGCGAGGTGAACACGCCGATGCCCCGCTCGCCGAAGGCCTTCATCAGGGCCCGGTCCTCGAATTCGGCGACCACCAGCGGTTTGATACCCTGGCGTTCGAACCAGGATTCCAGGTTGCGGCGCAGATTGCTGCCGCCGCTCGGCATCAGCATCGCCCCCCGGTCGAGGCTGGCGGGAAACCCCGGCCGCAATGCCTGCGCCCGTTCCGGCACCGCGAAGAAGCTGATGCCCGACTCCCCGAGGGCATGGTTGTAGGCGCGGATGTTCAGGGTCGGATTCAGCGGGCTGTCGGCCAGGACCGCGTCCAGCTTGCGCACTGAGAGGTCCGCCAGCAGGTCCACCAGGGGCGCCTCGTGGCAGATCAGGCGCACCGGGCTATCCAGCTTGAGTACCGGCTCCAGCACCCGGTAGGCCAGCAGCTTGGGCACCACCATGGCCACCCCCACCTTGAGCGTCACCGCCGCGTCCGGGGTGCGGCCGTCCAGCACGTCCTGCAGCTCCAGCCCCAAGCGGAACATCTCGTCGGCGTAGGTGAACACCGTGCGGCCGGTCTCGGTGAGCACCAGCTTGCGCCCGCTGCGGCTGAACAACTTGGCGCCCAGGTGCTGCTCCAGCTCGCGCAGCTGGCCGCTGATGGTCTGAGGCGTCAGAAACATCGACTCGGCGGCCCGGGCGATGGAACCCTGGCTCGCCACCGCCCAGAAATAGCGCAGGTGTTTCAGGTTCAGCTTGAGGTTCTGCATCTTCGCATCAGCCCGTGGGCGTTCTCGACCGAATAGGCATGGCTACCTGGGCAAGAGCAAGGCACCGAGCAGCAGCGCAAACAGCCCCAGCCAAACCAATCCGGCCAGCGCGCCCGACAGCTCGGATGGCGACGCCAGCGCGGGGGGCCGGAGTCCGGACCAGCGCCCGGGTGGGGTCTGCTCCCGCGCGCGGCGGGGCAAGCGCCGCGGCCGCCAGCGCGAGACCCAGTGTAGCAAGTCGCCCGGGGGGATGCCCCAGCGGCGGGGCGGGCGCCCGCGGCTCGCCGCCCAAGCTACGGCGGCCAGGACCAAGCCAAGGTCGAGGGGCAGCAGCGCGCCGCCGTAAAAGCTCAGCGCCGCGGTCCCGTAGGGCAGCCAGAGCGCGGGCAGCGCCAAGGCCAGCCAAACCAGGGCTGCGGCGCCGGGCCGGGTGCCGGCAGGCGTCGCGCCTCGGCTCAGCAGCCAGAGCAGGCGGGCCATCAGTATTACCGTGCCGGTGGCCGCCAGGAACAACACTAGGCCCAAGTCCGCGCCGGCATCGGCAAGGGCGCCGCTGAGTTCGCTCTTGGCCGCCGCACCGCCGGTAAACGGCGCCCCGGCCAGGCTCAACGCCAGGGCGCCAATGACCACCAGTAACCAGGTCTGCCGACCCAGGCGCCGCCACTCCCCGCAGCCGAGGAACAGCGCCGCCTTCACCAGGGAGTGGTGCAGCGCGAACAGCACCAACGCCGAGCCGATGCCGACGGCCGCCTCGGGCTGCGCCAGCGCGGTGCCGAACAGCAGGCTCACCAGCCCCATCTTGGCGATGCTGGAGTAACCGAGCACCGCGCGCGGGTCGCGCTGCAGCAACCCCCGCCAGCACCCCCAGGGCCACGCCGACGGCACCCAACAGCATCAGCGGCTCGCCCCAGCTCTGCAGACCGGGCGTGCCGGGCGGCAGAAAACGCAGCCAGCCCAACAGACCGGCGTTGATCATCGGGCCGCTGAGCACCGCGGCGGCCGCCGCCGGCGCCGCGGGATAGGCCAGTGGCAACCAGAAGTGCAGGCCCGGCAGGGCCAGCTTGATGCCGAAGCCGAACAGCAGCAGGGCCACCGCGGCGCCGGGAAGCTCGCGTCCGGCCAGGTCGGCGAAGCGCAGGGACTCCGCCCCCGCGGCGAGCAGGACCAGGGCGGAGAACAGGGCGAGTTCCCCGACCAGGGTCCAGCCCAGGTAGACGCGACCGGCACGGCGCGCCCGCTGGGAACGCCGGTGCACCACCAGCCCGTAGGCGGACAGCCCCATCAGCGCAAAGCCGAGGTAGAAGCTCAGCAGGTCCGCCGCCAGCACCAGCAGCAGATTGCCCGCCATGGCGAGCAGAAACCACAACCGGAAGCGCCCCTCGCGGCCCTCCGGGCCGGGCGTCAGCGCGCGGTAAAGACCCGCCGCCAGCCAAACAACCGCCGCGAACAGCAGGAACAGGCGACCGGTGGCATCCAGTCCGAGGTGCACCCCGAGCAGCAGCCAGGGCAGCCCGACCTCGGTCCCCGGAGGAACCAGCAGGGCGGCGACCAGGGCCGGCAAGGCCGCCGCCGCGGGCCACCAGCGCGCCCCCGGGCGCATCGCCCAGGGGGCCGCCAACAAAGGTGTCAGCCAGGCGAGCAGCAGCAGAGCATGGCTCATAGTCGGTACTCCCGTTCGGCGATCAGTGCCGCCCACTCCAGCGGGCTATAGGGGGCGGCGGCGAACAACCCGGCGGCCAGGGCCAGGCCGGCGGTGACGACCGGCGGCCAGAGCAGGGCCCCCGCGGTCTCAAAGCGCCCGCGGCTCGGCCGCTCGGACGGCCAGGCGGCCGGCGCCGGCCGAAACCAGGCGCGGTACAGGATGGGCAGAAAGTAGGCCGCATTGAGCAGGCTGCTGGCCACCAGCACCGGCAGCACCCAGGCCGCGACCCCCGCCTCGGCAGCCCCCAGGCCGAGATACCATTTGCTGACGAACCCCGCCACCGGCGGGATGCCGATCATGCCCAGCGCCGCGATGCTGAAGGCCAGGGTGGTGCCGGGCATGCGCCGCCCTATCCCGTTCATCTCGCTCACCCGGTTCACGCCCAGGGTCTCGGCGTAATTGCCGGCGGCGAAGAACAGGGTGATCTTCATCACCCCCTGATGCACCAGGTGCACCACCCCGCCGATCGTGGCCAGGGGGCCGAAGATGGCCGTCCCGAGGGCGATATAGGACACCTGGCTGACGGTGGAATAGGCCAGGCGCTTCTTCAGGTGGTCCTGGGTCAGGGCCTTGAACGAGCCGTAGAGGATGGTCAGTGCCGCCGCCACACCCAAGGGCAGCAGCAGCCCGAGGGAGGCGGCGAACTCGACCCCGTAGACGTCGTACACCACCCGCACGATGCCGAAGGCTCCGGCCTTGACCACCGCCACGGCGTGCAACAGGGCGCTGACCGGCGCCGGGGCCACCATCGCCTGTGGCAGCCAGCCGTGCAGGGGCACCAAGGCGGCCTTGACCCCGAGCCCGAGGATCAGGAGCAGGAAGATCCAGCCCAGGACCACCGGGTCGAGCCCCGGGATATCGCCGAGGATGCCGCCCTGGGCAAAGTCCAGAGGCCCCGCCAGGGTGCGCAGCCAGACGGCTCCCACCAGCAGCAGCACGCCGCCGGTGAGGGTATAGGCCAGATAGATGCGGGCCCCGCGCACCGACTCCGGTTTGCCCTTGTGGGCAACCAGGGGATAGGTGGCCAGGGTCAGAGGCCTCGTAAAACACCACGAAGGTGAACAGATTGCCCGCCAGGGCGAGCCCCACGGTGGCGGTAACGCAGAGGCTGAAGAAGCCGAAGAAGCGGCTGCGGTGGGGGGCGTTCTCCAGGTAGCCGATGGCGTAGACGGTGGTGACCAGCCAGAGCAGGCTCGACAGGGTCACGAACAGCACCGACAGGGCATCGGCGTGCAGCACCAGGTCCAGTCCCGGGGCCAGGGTCCAGCGGGTCTCGTAGACGCGCTCGTGGAACACGCCCCAGATCATCACCCCGACCAGCAGGAGCTTGGCCAAGGCGCCGAACAGGTTGAGCAGGGTGCGCAGGCGATGACTGTCCTCGCGCAGGAAGAAGATCGCCAGCCCCGGCACCAGGGAGCTCAGCACGATCAGCGCCGGCAGCCAGAAGGACAGGCTCATCGGACGACCTCCGCTGCAAAGGCGCCGGGCGCGACGAAGCCCCACACCGCAGGCGGCGCCGAGACCGAGCACCACGGTGGCGACCAACGCCAGCAACAAGGCCGGCACCTCTTCGCGCCCCAAGGCAAGTTGCCGGCGTGGTCCCGTCGCCGGGCCGAAGGCATGGCCCAGCACGCCGGAATACATAAGCCGCCGCCAGCAGGGACCCCGCCGCCACCACCGGCACCCAGAGCCACTGGCCGCCGGCGATGGCAGCGGACAAGCAACTGCCACTTGGCCAGGAAGCTGCCGCTCGGAGGCAGCCCGATCAGCGCCATGCCCGCCAGTGCCAGGGTAAAGGTGGTCACCGGCAAGGCGCTGGGCCGTCCCCCCAGTTCGGCGATGCGGTCATGGCCCGCGCGCTGCAGAATCACCCCGGCAGCCAGGAACAGCGCGCTCTTGGCGAAGCCGTGGGTAATGGCGAGCAACACCAGGGCGCCGAAGGCGGTTTCCCTTGCGACCCCGGCGGGCAGGGCCGAGAGCAGGGGAAAGAACAGGAACAGGTAGCCGAGCTGGGCCACCGTGGAATAGGCCGCCAGCAGCTTTAACCGCTCCACCCGCAGCGCATTCCAGGATCCCCAGAGCACCGCGCCCGCTCCCAGAAGCCCAAGCAGCCAGGCCGCCGCCGGGCTCGCCGCTGGCTGAAAAACCTCCAGCCACAGCCGCAGCAACGATGTAAAAGGCCGCCTTCACCACCAGCGCGGAGAGCGCCGCACTGACCGGCGCCGGAGCGTTGGCGTGGGCCGCGGGCAGCCAGAAGTGCAGCGGAAACAGAGCGGACTTGATCAACAAGCCGGCGCTCATCAGGGCCAGGGCGACCCAGGCCGCCGGCTCGGGCCCCAGGAGCCCGGCCAAGGTGGCCAGGTCGAGCGTGCCGTAGCGAGCGTAGACCAGGGCGACCCCGGCCAGGAAGGCCAGGGAGCCGAGCAGTCCCAGGAGCAGGTAGCGCAGCGCCGCCCGGAGCGCCGCCGCCCCGCCGCCCAGTGCCGCCAGGGCCACCGCGGACAGGCCGAGCAGTTCCAGGGTCACGTAGAGGTTGAACAGATCTCCGGAAAGCAACAGGGCATTGAGGGCGGCGAGCAACAACAGCCAAAGGGGCCAGAAAGCGCTCCTGGACCCTAGCGTCGGCGAAGTAGCCGCCGGCGTAGACCCCGACCGCCATGGCCACCAGGGCGCTCATCAGCAACAACCCGGCGGACAGGGCGTCGGCCCGCAAGGCGATCCCCAAGCCGGTTTCCCAGCCACCCAGGGCGTGGCGCAGAGCGCCGGATTCGGCGACCTGCCACACCAAGATGCTCACCGCAGCCAGGCTGGCGGCGACCGCGCCCAGGCCGACCGGTCGCGCCTGGCGCGGCCAGAGCAGGGCCGCCAGCGCCCCGGCCAGGGGCAAAGCGACCGGCCAGACCAACAGGCTATTCATCCTCGCTCTCCGCCAGGCGGCGGCCGAGAGCAACCGCCAAAGCGGTCGCACTGACGGCCACCACGATGCCCGTGAGCACCAGCGCATGGGGCACTGGGTCCGGGGCTAGGCCAGGCCCCCGGTAGGCCATGGCTACGAAGACCAGGAACACCCCGGAACCGCAGACGTTGATCGCCAGCACCCGCCCCAGCAGGGACGGCTGCAGGAGGGCGCCGCGCAACCCGAGCGCGAACAGGGCGGCGCCGACCAGGCCGTAAAGGATGGTGGCGAAAGGCATCGTCAATTCTCCTGGTGGTCGCCGGGCGGCGGTTCGGATGGAGTCTCGAAACCCGCCGGGCGTCCGCCCAGATAGGCCAGCGCCAGTGTGGCGGCAATCGACAGAGTGGCGGCGGCCTCGATCAACAGGATCGAGACCCCGGCCCAGCCCTCGGGGTATTGCAGAAACGCCAGCCCGGCGGGGGTCACGGCCAGTCCGACCGCAAGGAAGGCGGCGACGCCGCCGACCAGCAGCCAGCGAAGGACCGCTGGCCCCGGCAATCCGGCACCGGCATGGCCGGCGAGCCGAAGCAATACCGCCGCCGAGGCCAGCAGCGCCCCGGCCTGGAAGGCGCCGCCGGGCTGCTGAGCGCCGGCCCAGAGCAGATAACCGGCGGTGACCAGCAACAGCGGCACCAGCCAGCGCACCAAGCTACCCAACACTGGGCCCGCCGGGCGGTAGCTGGGCCGTGCCTGGCCCAAGGCAAGGATGCCCAGCACCGCCGCCGCCAGCACCGCCAATTCCAGCAAGGTGTCATAGGCGCGGAAATTCAGCAGCACCGCGGTCACCGGATTACCGACCCCGCTGTTGGCAAGTTGATCGGCCACCTGCCCGGACAGGCGAACCGGGTCTCCGAACTGTAGCGCCGACACTAGGGCCCAAGCATAGGCCGCCGCCAAGGCGAGCGTCAGCAGCCCGATCAGGGCGGCCAGCGGGAGCGGCGTCGGCGCCGGGGTCTCGCGAGGCGCATCGCGGAGGGCACTCAGCAGCAGGGCGCCGGAAAGCCCGGCACCGATGGCGGCCTCCGCCAGCGCCAGATCCGGCGCCCCCAGCCGGGCCCAAACCAGTGCCAACATCAGGCCGAAGGCAATGAACAGCACCACCCCCTGTTTGAGGTCTGGGCTGGACACCGCGGCCCACCCCAAGCCCAGCAACATGGCTGCCAGCAGCAGGTCTAAGCTAAGCCAAAGCCCTAATTCCATTACCGCTGCCCTCGTCGAGCCTGTTGCCCGATTAGATGCGCGGATACTGCGCTCGCCGCCAGCACCAGCAACCAGACCAGCAGCAGTTTAGCGGCGTTCAGCAGGCCGGCATCCAGCAATGCCAAAGCGGTCGCCAGGAGCCCCAGACCCAGGTTGTCGGCCTTGGTCAGGGCATGCAGGCGGGAATGCAGGTCGGGCAGGCGCAACAGGCCGACGCTGCCGGCGGCGAAGAAACCCAGGCCCAGCAGCAGCAGCGCGGATGCCAACCATTCAATCATCGCCCAGTTCCCGGCGGGTAATGGCGGCGGCCGCTACCGCCGCCAGCAGGGCCAGTACCAGCGCAACGTCCAACAGAGCCGGTGCCTTTAGCAGAGCCGAGAGCAAGAGCAGAAGGCCCACGCCGCCGGTTCCGAGCAGTTGTACCGCCAGCATGCGATCGGCCAGGGTCGGGCCGCGCAGGGCGCGCAACAACCCGGTCCCCAAAGTCAGCAACAGGACCACCGAAGCGGGTAGGAGTATCTGGCTGTAATCCGACATCATCAAAGGCTCTCCAGTCCGGGCTCGTCTCGGTAAATGCGGGCAACCGCAAGCTCCAGGCGCTGCAGCTCCGCACTCGGGTCGCTCCTGCCGTCCAACAGGTGAATTTCCAGCCGGTCGGCCTCCAGGTCGACCGCCAGGGTCCCCGGCAGCAGGCAGACGCAGTTGGCAAAAAACACCCGTGCCCTGGAACCCCGCAACCGGACGCGGTAGACGCTGAAACCCGGCGCAATGCGAAGTCGCGGAGCCAAGGTTTGCACCGCCACCTGCACCCCGCCACGCAGGGACTCCCAACAAAAGAAAGGCAGAAAACCCAACAACCCGACGGGCGACAGTCCAGCGCCCGCGGCACCCCCGAGCCGGCCGCCGACCCAAGCCGCCGCGACCACCGCCGGCAGCCCGATGACCCAGGAAGCGGGAGCGCCCCCTGTCAGCAGCCACCAGAGCCCAGCGAGCGGGCCCAGGAGCTTCAAGGTGCGCCAGTCTATCCGCACAGGCCTCGCCTCAGCCGCGCTGCCTTAGGGGTCGCGGGGTCAGCGGTACACGGGCGCCAAACCTGGCTCGCAATGGGGTTGCCGGAGGGCAGGCGGCGCGAGCCGTCCACACCACCGCCTGCACCAGCGCACCTAGCTTAAACGCCGTGGCCGCGGCCGGAACAGACAGAATCAGCAGTTCGTTTAGTCTCATGAAATTCCTTCGACGGGGTGGATAAACCCTGCTTCGAGCAGCATCCAAAGGCTGCCACTCAAAGAGAATATCGGGGTCGATTAAGGAATACAAATTCGAATAAAAGACATCTTTCGATCGTATTTTACGAATACTAGGAGAATCGGCGTAAAGGCTGCCGAGCCTTGAGGCCGACGGTAGCGTCCGGACGAGCGGGAAGCGGGCCTCTCGTCAACAAGGCCCCGCTTGTCGCGGTTTACCAAGCCTTAGGCATCGCCCCCGCAGAAGATGAAAAATCCGATGCTTGGGCTCCCAATATTCGATGAATATTGATCTTTTGGAGGCTCGGTGGCGGTCCCAGATTAGGGGGCATGAGAAACCGACCCGACAAAGGAGAAGTGAATGACGTACCCAATCGCCAACATAGACCCGCGCAACCTGCACCGCCTGATGGCGCGCGGTCAAACGGTGCATCTGCTCGATGTGCGAACGCCCGCTGAATATGCTGACGGTCACGCGGCGGGCGCTTTGTCCCTGCCGTTGGAACAGGTCGATGCCCATCGCATCAGAGCAACATTGGATCCAGAGGCGGGGGAAAAGCTGCCGGTTTATCTGATCTGCGCCAGCGGGACGCGCTCCGAACAAGCCGCCGCTAGGCTGCGAGCCCAGGGTTTGCAGCGACTGGTGCTGGTGGAGGGGGGCACCCAAGCCTGGGCCCAGCAGAGCCTGCCGCTGCAACGGACCTCCCGGCTGCCTTCCCTGGAACGCCAGACGCAGATTGCCCTGGGCGCTCTGATCCTGCTGCTCCTGGCCAAGGCCAGCCTGCTACACCCGGTGTTTTACGCGCTGGTGGGCCTGATGGGCGCCGGCCTCTTGGTGGCCGGCGTCACGGGCCGGTGTGGACTCGCAGCCGTATTGGCCCGCATGCCTTGGAACCGCAGAGACCCCGGCCAGACCGCCGCGTCCGCCTAACCCGGGCAAGGCGGAGCGTTCTTGAACCCATTCCTCAAAGGAGCCATGACATGATATTTCGGCAATTGTTCGACCCCGTTTCCTCCACCTACACCTACCTGCTGGCGGAACGCCGCGGCGGCGAGGCACTCATTATCGACCCGGTGCTGGAGCGAGTGAACCAATACCTGCAATTGGTGCGGGAGCTCGACCTGCAGCTGGTTGTTGCCGTGGATACCCATATCCATGCCGATCACGTTACCGGAATCGGCCGGTTGCGCGACGCCGCCCGATGCGCCACCGCCATGGGCGAACAGAGCGCGGCCGAGTGCCTCAGCCTGCGCTTGCGCGAGGGAGAGGTGTTGAAGGCCGACGGCGTGCGCCTGCAAGCCCTGTACACGCCCGGACACACCGACGATTCCTACAGCTTCCTGATGGAGGACCGAGTGTTTACCGGAGACACCCTGTTGATCCGCGGCACCGGCCGCACCGATTTTCAGAACGGTGATCCCGGGGCCCAGTACGACAGCCTGTTCGGCAAGCTGCTGGTCCTGCCGGAAGATACCCTGGTGTATCCGGCCCACGACTACGAGGGCCGCACCTGCAGCAGCATCGGCGAAGAGGTGCGGCACAACCCCCGCCTGCAGGTCGGTTCGCGCCAGGAGTACATCGACCGCATGAACGCCCTGGACCTGGAGCCGCCGAAGCTGATCGAGGTAGCCGTGCCGGCCAACCGCCGGTGCGGCCTGATGACGGCAGCCTAGCCGGGTTGGCTCACCAGATCGGCCGGTGGCGAGCGGTATCGCTCCGCCTTTGAAACCAAGCAACTTTTAGGGCGTTCAGGAGTGGTGTAGAGCGCCACCTGCCGGCCTGGTGGACTATCCGAATTTGGACTTCGAAGCGGCCTCCCCGTGAGGGTGAGCCCAGTCCTGCCGGAACGTCGCCGGGGTCCGGCATGGTGAAAACGATGAAAGCTGCTAGTCTTTGGAGGAACGCGCTGCAACCAACAACAACGGTGCCGGCAGCAGCGACTATCAGGGGGGAAACAATGAAGTCCGTGAAGCAAATCCTGCAGCACAAGGGTTATCAAGTCTGGTCGATCGGACCGGACGCAACGGTGCTGCAGGCCTTGAAGCTCATGGCCGATAAGAACGTCGGGGCGTTGACGGTAACGGTCGGAGATCGACTGGTCGGCCTGGTCACGGAGCGGGACTACGCCCGCAAGGTGGCATTGCTCGACCGCTCCTCGCTCGACACGCCGGTAGAAACTCATCATGACCTCCCGGGTCATTTGCACCAGTCCGGACCGCACGGCAGAGGAATGCATGGCGGTGATGACGGACAAGCGGGTTCGCCATCTCCCGGTGATCGAGGCCGACCGGGTTATCGGACTGGTATCCATCGGTGACCTGGTTCAAGCCATTATCAACGACCAGCAATTCATCATCGAGCAGTTGGAGCAGTACATCGCTGGCTGAGGAAAGCCGACAAGCCAGCGTTTTCCTCACCGCAATAATGCCCCTATCGGGCGCGCCGGCCGTGATCGTTCGGCGACCCCCGCTCGGCATCCCCGCGACCGTAGCCCGGATATTTCACCAGGAATCCCGTTCCTGGCGCAGAGCCTGTGCGGCTGGGCGCCTATCTGGAGCGAAACAGGCAGCCATAGCTACCTGTTGAGTGAAGGGCAAGCCCAGGCGTGCAGGAACCAGCCAGGGGCGCGATAGCCAAGCGGCGGGATACAGGGTGTTTACGCAAGAGAACCGCCTAACTTACCTAAAAATTCAAATTTTTCATTGGGTTACTATCAGCCGCCAGGCGGCCTGGTGAAATATCCGGGGTAGTCGGCTAGCCGCTCGTCGCAGACTTCCCAGCACCCTCGGCGCCCTTTCCGCGCCGCTCGATCCGCTTCACCAGGCGCAGCACCAGGGACAGCAGCGCCGGCATGAAAGTCAGGGTGACCAGGGTCGAGAACAGCAGTCCGAAAAGGACGATGGCCCCCAGCCCCCGGTAAAGCTCGGTGCCAGCACCTGGGTTGAAGACCAAGGGAGACAGCCCGGCAACGGTGGTGATGGTGGACATCATGATGGGGCGCAGCCGGATGCGGACCGCCTCGGTGACGGCCTCGAGCACTTCCATTCCGCGCTCGCGCAGATTGGTCACCGCCCTCTCGACGATCAAGATCGGATTGTTGACCACGGTGCCGATCAGCACCAGGAAGCCGAGCATGGTAATCATGTCGAACGGCTGCTGGATAGGGTAGAGGCCGATCTTGTCGAGGTGGCCACCGGCCAGGTTCAAAAGATAGAGACCGGCGATGCCGCCGCTGACGCCGATCGGGACGCTGGTCATAATCAGCAACGGGTAACCCCAGTGCGAGAACACCGCCACCATCAGCAGGTAGGCGATCAGCAGCGCTACCGCGAAGTTGCCGCTTAGGGCTTCTTGGGTGGCATCGAGCCGATCGCTGGCGCCGCTGATGCCGAGGCTGATCCGCTCGGGCAGTTCCCCCGAAGCCTTCATGCCTTGAATGATTTGTTCG
The DNA here is from genome assembly GCA_963753615.1 of uncultured Gammaproteobacteria bacterium. Classification (GTDB taxonomy): domain Bacteria; phylum Pseudomonadota; class Gammaproteobacteria; order Chromatiales; family Chromatiaceae; genus CAVWCW01. Next base: position 191,696 of record CAVWCW010000002.1, on the reverse strand, counting down.
CGCACCCGGCGCACCCCTTCCTCCAAAGGGATGTCGTCCGGCGGGATAATGCTCAGGGTGATGGTGCGATCGCCGTCCACCCGGCGGATGGTCTCGGTATTGACCGTCTCTTTGAGCCGGGCGACGGCACTCAGGGGGACCACGCCGCCGCTCGGCGAGTAAAGCATCAGGCGTTCCAGATCCTGGGGCTGCTCGATATTGCCGGCGGTCGAGTAGAGAAAGATGTCGATCTCGTCGTCGTCGAGAAAGAACTCGTCTACGTAGGCCCCGTCCGAATAAGCCCAGACGGTGTAGCCGAGGTCGCCGGGGCCGATGCCGAGCTCGGCGGCCCGCTCCCAGTCCGGGCGGACCTCGAGCATGGGCTGGCCCATATTGAGGCTGGACGGCGTCGAGCGCACCCGGGGATTGTCGAAGATCTGCTTGGACTTCGCGAACACCTTGGAGGCTGCCTCGAACAAGGTCTCCAGATCAGGCCCGCTGACCTCTAGGTTGATGCTGCGGGTGCCGCCGAAGTTGCCGGAGAAGATCGAGCCCCGGCTGGAAAAGCTGCGCAGCCCAGGCAGTTCGGCGGTCTTCGCGGTAGCGACCTGCATCAGGTCGGCGGTCTGGCGGCGGTCGGTGGCCTCGCGGACCACGAAGACGCGGCTCTGGTCGGCAAACCCGATGGTGAAGTTGAGCGCTGGGACCTCGGCCTCGCCGCGAGCAAAGGCGGCCGGGTCCTGCCCGACCGCCGGGGTGAAGTCCCGATCGACCTTGCGGAAGGCGTCGCGCATCATGTCGATGTTGTAGCCGGGCGGAGCGAACATAAGGGTGAAGATCTTTGACTCCTCGCCCTCGGGCAGGTACTCGGCGTCAGGCGTCAGATAACTGATGATCGCCCAGGCCCCGGCCAGGATCAGGAGGATGATCGCCAGCGACCGCAGCACGCCCGCCGCCAGCCACTGGACCCCGCTCAGCACGCCGCGCCCGAAAGCGGCGCCCATCCGCACCAACAGGGGCTCCTTGCGGACCGGCCCGCCCATCGGCCTCAGCAGGCGTCCGGCCGCTGCCGGCACCAGAGCGATGGCGACGATCATCGACATCAGGATCGACGCGGAGATGGCGATGGCGATGTCCGAGTAGAGCTGGCCGGCCTCCTCTTCGATGAACATGATCGGCAGGAACACGCAGACCGTGGTAAGGGTCGAGGCCAACACTGCGGGCCAGACCTCGCGTACGCCATCCAACGCGGCCTGCATTCGCTGCTTACCCGAGTTCAGGTGGCGGTAGATGTTCTCCAGTACCACGATGTTGTTGTCGAGCGTCATGCCGATGGCGAATGCCACGCCGGCCAGGGAGATCACGTTGATGGTCCGGCCGGTGACCAGCAGCCCCAGGAAGGCTGCCACGGTGCAGATCGGGATGCCGATGGCGCCGATCAGGGTTGCCGGCCCCGAGCGCAGAAACAGGAACAGCACCAGGATCGCCAACGTGGCGCCGATGGCCAGGTTGCGTTGCACCACCGACACCGCCTCGGTCACGTAAACGACGTCGTCCGCGGTGCGGATCAGCTTGAGCCCCTTGTCTTCGAGAATGCCCTCGTTCAGCTCGGCCACCGTGGCCAGCATGTCCGTTTTGATCTCGATGACGTTGCTGCCGATCTGGCGGCTGACGGCGAAGGCCAGGATCGGCTTGCCCTCGGAGTAGGCATAGTTGCGCACTTCTGCGAAACCCAGTTCCGCGTGGCCCAGGTCGCGCAACCGGATAAAGGCGCCGTCGCGCTCCGCCACGACCAGGTCTTCCAGCTCTTCGGCGCTCTCGAAGCGACCGATGGTGCGCAGCAGGTAGCGGCGCTTGCCGCTGTCCAGGTCGCCGCCGGAAACGTCTCGGTTGCGGGCGCGGATCGCTTCGCGCAACTCGGTGAGCCGGATACCGCGCTCGGCAAGCTTCGCCGGGTCCACATAGACCTTCATCTGGCGGCTCGCCCCGCCGCGCATACCGACGCTGGAGACACCCGCCACCCTTTCCATGGGCGTCTGCACATACTCCTCGGCCCAGTCTCGAAGCTGCAGGATGTCCGCCTCCGAGAAGGCACCCGAGGTCGGCATCAACCGGAAGTACATAAAGGAGTTGGACGAAAAGGCCTCGGCCCGGATGCTGGGCTGGTCGACGTTCTCGGGGTAGCCTGGAACCTGCGACAGGGCATTGTTGACGTTGAGCAGGGCCTCCTCGATGCCGATCGAGAAGGGGAACTCCAGTTCGATCTCCGCATTGCCGGTGTTGGCGGTGGCCACCATGCGTTCCAGCCCCGGGATGCGGCCGAGGTACTTCTCCTGCTCCACCAGGATCTCTTTCTCGACGTCCTGGGGCGAGGCACCGGGCCAGATCGTGCGGATCGAGATGACCCGCGCGTCCAGGTCCGGGATCATCTGCACCGGGACATTGAACATGGCCAAGATCCCGAACAGGGTCAGGATCAGGACCGCCACGGTCAGGATGATCGGCCGCTCGATGGCGAAGCGGAACATCGTCGAAGGCCTTCTATTCGCCCGCCACCGACGGCCCGTCGGCCGCCAGTGGACGCACCGCCTGGCCTGGTTGGAGATTCTCGTTCCCCAGCAACACGATCCGATCGCCCGCCCGCAAGCCGCCGGCGACGACCTCCAAGCGGTCGCCCTGGGCCCTGCCCGTCTCGACCCTTACCGCGGCGACCGTGAAATGCCCGTCGTCCTCGACCAGTCGCCAGACTTGCCGGCTGCCGTCGCTTTTAGCTACCACCGCGTCGCGCGGCACCGTGAGCGCCTCCGAGGTCCCGTCGTCGAGTTCCACCAGCACGCGGGCCGACATGCCGGGAGCCAGCAGGTGATCCGGATTCGGGATGTCGATCAGCAACGGGAAACTGCGAGAGGCCTCGTTGCCCAGCGCCACCCGGGCGAATACCCTGCCCTCGAACTCCCGCTCTGGCAGGGCGTCGAAAAGCACCCGCGCCTTCGAGCCGACCGGGACCCGGGGGTAAAAGCTCTGCGGCAAGGGAGCCCGCACCCGCAGGGTGTCCATGGCCACCAGTTCGACGACCGCGTCGTCCCGCTGAACCCACTGGCCCACCTCGACCTGCTTGTCGACGACCATGCCGGCAAAGGGTGCAGCGACCGAATGCCGTTCGCGCAGTTCCCGGGCCCGCGCCAGTTCCGCTCGCTCCCGGGTCACATCCGCCGTGACGATTTCCACTTCGGCGGCGGCCGACGCGATGGAGGTCTCCGAGGCGTGGCGGCCCTGCTTGAGTTTCAGCAGTTCATCGCGCTTGCGAATGGCATCCCGCTGCCGCGCCGAGGCCCCTTCGAGCCGGGCCTGCGCAACCTCCACCTCGATCTCCGCCAGATGCGCGTCGAGTTCCAAGATGGGGTCGCCGGGCTCCACCCAGCTGCCTTCGTCCACCAGAATCTCGCTAACCATGCCTTCGACCCGCGGTGACAGCGGCACCCGCCGCCAGGGGATCGAACTCCCGGACAGGGGCACCTCTTGGCGCAGGGTCTCGCGCGTTACCTCGGCGAGCGTCACCGGGCTCGGGGGGGCGTCCTTCGCCAGGCTCGCAGCGGAACCCAGGAACAGGCAAAGGAGCCCCGCGGCAAGCGTTCTGCCCGTCAAAGGCGTGCGCTGAAGCGAGTTGGTCGGTACAGGAGGCTTCATTGGTCGTTCTCTCGGTTGATCGGTTGGCACTGAGACATTGCGTCCCACCTCTTCAAAGCGCTCACTTTTCTGCGCTGACCCTGTCGTTCCGGATTGCTCTTGCCGTGGTAAGGGCTTCGGTTTTGATCGTTACGCCGTATTCGTGCGTCGTTACAACAGCGTCAGTGCCCGCCCTCTAGGGTCTTGCGCTTGCGCTGCTTCGCCGGGATCGACCTCAACCCATACCTCTTCCCCCGGGGCCCGGTCCATCAGTGCCAGTTTGACATCGTCGACGCCCCGGATTCGCTCGCCGGCAATGCTGAGTATCCGATCTCCGGCACGGAAGCCTGCTCCGGCTGCCGGGCTGGCCGGGTGAACGGCGCGAATTTTCACCCCCGAAGCCTCGCTCGCCAGCATCATGCCCATGCGTCCGGATGGAGCCAAGTCGAGATCCCGCTCTGCCAGCAGGTAGTCGAGATTGCCGTCGCTGAAGCGCTCTGCACGCCCGGTAGCCACTACCGTCTGTTCAGCAGGAACCATGCGCGCCAGGCGGCCGGGAATCGCGTCAGAGTATGCCACATGGCCGGACCCGGCGAGTATTACCAGGGTCTTGTCGGGATTGGCGACCAGGTAATCGCGCGCCACGCGGGCCATATGCTCATCCCAGAGCATCTGCACATCGACGAAACGCCGGAACTTCTCGTCAGAGACCTTACCATGCATTTCGAAAATTGGCCGGAGCCGATCCTGATAGGAAAGTTCCGGGGCAGGCAGATCCTCGGGCAGGAGAGCCCGGTCGTCCGCACCGAGCGCATCGATCCCGTTTTCCGAGACCCGCGCCACCAACTCGGCGGGGGCGTTGAGCGCGATCAGCGGTATGCGGTGATCTCGCGCGTACAGGACGATATCTCGATAGAGGCGATAGTCGTACCCCCAGCGTTCGTGGTACTCGGTCTTCTTAAGCATTGCCTTTTCGCCAATTTCGCCTGCAACGAACTGGTCGAGGAAAGGCTGAAACGGCTCTTGAAAGAATTCCACCCCGACGGCCAACGCCACGCCGCGCTCGCGCAGGCCGCGGATGATCGCTAGCTGGTTCAGGTGGTGGTCATACCGGTCGTGGGACTCAGCGACGAAGACGACCTGCTTCTCCGCCAGATCCGCGATCAACCGGGCGACCTCCCCTGATTCTTCCATTTCGACGATCACTCCGCCCCCCGCTGCTTTGTTGTCGGCCAGTCCCGCCCTGTCCGGCTGGTTGGGATTCGGCTCGTTCCAGACCGATAGTGTAGCCGCAGCACCGAAACCAAGGAGCACGTCCGACGGCGAGAATGATGCTTCGGGTAAAAATGAACACGGAACACCTCCGAAGAAAGCTGAGTCGATAGACCGGTTTGCTCTTCCGTTGCCCGTGTACCGCACCTCGGGGCGTCTTTGGACAACTATTGGGCCGAGTTCGGATAATTTCAAGATTTTTGTCGCATTTACGTACAGGATATTGGATTGCCAGCGGAACCTCTGTAGCGCTCCAGCGGCCGTATGCTTGACCCCACGTCCGCTTACCGAACCGCTTTCTGGGTGCAGACCCCAGTCCCAAGGCGAGGCTCGTACGATCGCGCTGACGCCCAAAACGGCTTCGAACTACAGATCTTTATGTTCTCCAAGCGGGCGTTCGTCTTCCGTTGCCCACTCGCTGTTTCGAAAGACCCCCGATACGTCCAAGTTTTGTGCAGTTTATGGCTTGACATGCAATACATGTACAACTATTGTATTTGCTAAGCGAAACAGCAGCCGCGTTATCCATGGGAAGACTCCGATCGATCGGCGGCGACTTACGTCAACGACGTGAGAGTGGAGACCCATCCCGAGGCCGGCGGGCTGCTCGCGGAATTGAAACCAGACCCGGTTTTTCAAACAACAGCGCTAGAAAGGAGTGATCATGTCTACCTCTGCCACCGAAGTGAGTCTCAGACCGAGTTCCCCCCCAGCCACCGAGACCGGACCCGTCGCCACACTGGCAGCACTGGATTGGATTCGGCGCGGGATCGACGATTTCCGGCGGGCTCCGGTACTGAGCCTGCTGTACGGAACCCTGTTCGCCGGCCTGTGCGCGAGCGTGTACCTGTTGACCCGAAATATCCCATGGTTCACGACCGGCTACCTGACCGGCTTGCTGGTCCTCGGGCCCTTTCTTGCTGCGGGCCTGTACGCCGCCAGCCGGGACATCGAACGGGGTAGCGCGCCCGGCATCGCGAGCGGCCTGCGCTTGATCGCCCAGCGCAAGACCTACCTGGCCCTGTTCTCCCTGCTGCTGGCCTTGACGATGGCCGCCTGGATTCGCTTCTCGGCCTTGCTGTTCGCGCTCAAGTTCAGCACGCTTTCGCCGACGGTTGAGGCCTATACGACGTTGCTGGGAAGCAGCGACGGGTGGATCGCGTTGACGTACTTTATCGGCATCGGCTTCATTCTCGCCAGCGCAGTGTTTGTCATCAGCGCGGTCGCCATACCGCTGATTCTCGACAAGGACGCGGATTTCATCACCGCCATGAAGGCGAGTTTCCGCGCCGTAACGGGTAATCCAGCCGCGATGATCGTCTGGGCCGCCGCCATCGTCGCGCTCACCGCGATCGGCATCGCCACCGCCTTCGTCGGGCTCGCCGTAATCTTTCCGATCCTGGGCTACGCGACCTGGCACAGCTATCGGGCACTGGTCCGTTAGAGAAGCGCGTTTTCTAAGAGCGCGCTGGAACGAGCCAGGGACGGCTCTCTGGACAAACGCATCGTTCAGGCTGAGATTTTCGCGGCAGACCAGGCTAACAGGCTATCGCGAAGGCCACTGAGGATTTCCGGCGCCCTTGGGCGGAAGAGCGGAGCGTCGTCCGCCGAACGGGGGCGGAGGCAGCCCGATATCCTTCCCCGCGCATGCCGGAAGGTGACGGGGCTGTCGGTGCGCTTCCCGGCTCGATTGAGTCAGCACCCTTTGCCCACTCTACCCCGGAGCGGTGGAACCGGAAGCGGCGCCTGGATTCGGAATCCGCGCCGGTTCCTGGCTGGGCACGCTGAACCAGGGACCGGGCAAGATATTGGCAGGATCGATATTCTCCCGTCTCCTCCCCTCGATTTCACGCCCTGCTCGACAATCGGGTTGATCGACGGGGAATCAGGAGCCGAAAGCTTGCTGCGTGGAAATCTACTCGGTTAGGGCCTTGACGGGTGCGTCGATCATCTCTTCCGTTCCCTCGACTATTTCGTCGGTACCCTCGAGTGCTTCATCGCTTGTCTGGTCGGCGCCGGTCATCGCACCGTCCACGGTCCCGGTGACCGGGTCGGCGTCGTCCATGCCGGCGGCCGTGTCTTCGATCTCTTTAACGGGCGATTCCACGACCTCTAGCATCCCCTTGTTGTGCTCTTCCATTCCGCTCACGAATGTGCTGGTTGCCTCATCGGCGAGTGCGTATGGCCCCATGACCAACGTCATGGCCAAGATACCCAGATAAGCTGAACGATGTTTCATCTTTCACTTCTCCAAACGGTTAGTTGTGCAGGCGGGTAAACCTGAACCCGGCTAGTTGCTGCCGGGGCAAGAACTTTCCTGCGATGGTGTAGCCGACGCCGGCTTTCAGAACCGGAACCTGACCCCCGCCATGGGCCCGCTCAGATTCAGGTCGTCCAAAGCGGTATTGTCGTCGAAGTTCCAGTACATGTAACGGTAGCCCAGGACCCCGTCCACCTTTTTGAAGCGGTATCCCACACCGCCGAGGCCTGCCAGGTGAGGTCCGATTGCCCGGTTCCAACGTCCAGGTAGTAGGGCAGATACCATTTGTCCGCCAGCTCGATCTGGCCGCTTACCCCGACAATACCATCCCAATTGCTGCCGGAATCCTCAATCTTCCTCTTGCGGGTCTCCAGCGGACCCTCCACTTTCGCCTTCAGCGTAACGTCGATCCACAGATAGCGGGCGCCGCCCACCAAACCCAGGCTGCCCTTATCGTTCTCGATCAGGTTGTAACGGACGGTTGGTGTCACGATCCAGCTCTTGAGCCCTACGTCGGTGTCCGTGGGCACGGGCAGGCCGCCGGGACCTATTGGCAGGTTGATCTGGCCGTTGTTTTCGGCGTCCACATTCAGATAGACAACATCCGTCACCAGGCCCCACTTGCCCTTCTGGGCGGTGAACATGCCCATAAAGGCCATATCGAGATTCTTCAACAGATCGCTGAAACTGATATCGAGGTCCCCGCCGCCGGCCGTTTCGCCGCCGATGGAGGCGCCCCAGAGATAGATATCGCCGCCGAACTTCCAATCTGCCGGGTCGACGCCATCGGCCGCGGCAGCCCAGGTTGCCCCCGTCAGCAGGAAAAAGCCGGCAAGCCAGCAGCGGGATTGGGCGATGGGAAGCTTGTAGGTTTTCATCTCTGTGACTCTCCGTGGTGCCAGCGCGGTGATGCGACCGCGCCGCTATCGAAAGGGTGACGGATCTGGCTGGTTCGGGATCAACCCGCTTTGGCGCTCTTGCCCTCGAGGTCGTCGAGCGTTTTCTTCAGCCGCTGCGCCCACGCATCCATCGCCTTTTTGGTGTAATCCCACTTGGAATAGGCCTTCGCATAACTGGATATGCCCTCGCCAACACCCTTGTCCCAGTTGTATTTCTTGCCCACCTCCCGGTCGATATAGGCGCCGACCTGCTGGCTGCTGGCGCTGTCCATGGCCTCCATCTCGATGGTGGCCTCGCCGGTGAAGGCGGTGCTTCCGACCTCGCCCTCGGCGACCCCGGTACCCGCATCCGCTACCCAAGCAAAGGGAACGGCCAGGGTGACCACCGACGCCGCGGGCTTGTTGGGCACCACGTCGGTTACCGCGATGCGAACGCGCAGCACGTCCGGGCCCGGCTCGCGTACGATCTCGTATTCATCCCCCACCGCCTTGATGATGGCCTGGTGGAAGTAATCCGTGAGCGCCTTCAGCTCGTCCGGATCTATGCCCTTGTAGTCGCTGTCGTCCTTGTACCAGACCTTGATGCGGTCGAGCAGGAGCTTGTTGTACTTGCTGAAGTCCACCGACGTGTCCACATATTTGAAGGCGTCTTTGTCGCCCTCCACCGGCGCGAGCTTCGAATAGTCGCTCAGAAAGCCCTTGGTCTCGTAGTCACCCAAGGCGGAAGCCGACTCCGCCGAGGCAATCCCGGGGGCCGCCAGCAGGGCGGAAAGCAATAAGGCGCTTGAAAAGGTCAGCTTAGGCATCATTATCCATCACGCTCGTCTATGAATTGGGAAGAATGGCGTCGCTTCGGCACCGCTAACGCTGGCCGCGATTATCCCTTTTTTTCAGCTGTGCGTCTGCACGATCACATAGATCTGTTGCCTTAAGCTCTTGGCTATATTCCAGGCTGCTCAGCGGAATCTGCGAGTAGCTCGACGCAGTAGCGAGGGGCTAGGGAAGCGTGAGCCCACTCCGCCCCCAAGTCTGAGAAAATGCAGGTGCAAAACCAACTTCACTCAGACGGGGAGGCCGGAATGCCGATCCAGACTGTCCCGAGCCGGGCGCAGAAGTGGACGAGACCACCCCCCGGTTTTCTACCCGGCGATGAGCGTTGGACCGCCCGATCGAAGCCGCGGGGGAACGGCTGCGGAACGACCCCGGAGGCCGCCAAGACCGCCCCGGCGATGAAGCTCGCCTAGGGAGACGCGGAAAAAAGCGCTGCCTGGCTTTTTGCAGCACGGCTTTCGAAAACGCGGTTTCCGAAAGCCTCGATTTCCAGGCGGTTGGACGCCTGAAAATAGCGGGGCATACTGCTCCGCGCGGGAAACACGATTAAACCTAGAAAGAGCAGTTGACCGCTCCATTCTGACAGTAAGGTACTGAAATGCAGGAACAAGCCTTCGATTTATCGCTTCACCGATTCGGTGATCCAGGCTACGGGGCGCATGGCACGCTTGCGGCGGCGTATGGTCCGGTCCTGTTCCAGACGGAACCTGACATTTCCCACATCCCTGTGGGTCGCTGCGTTGCAACTCCTTGGAATAGATTGACTATTCCGCGTCGTTGCGCCTCGGCTTTGGCTTCCTGCGTCGCCCTACCTCCTGCAGCCATGCAGTCGTTGCCCTACACCCCCGCAAACACAGCCTACACGCCGTCCAACAGCCCTTTCTAGGTTAAATCAGCATTTCCCTAGAGGGCATCGCCCTGTCGGGTGGAGCGGACAAACTCGACCGGGCGGGTCCGCCGCGGGCTTCATCCGCCTGGCGGCGGCGGGTCGTGGAGGGTTGGAACCAAGGCGCCCTCCGCGGGCAATGGCTAGTGGTCCGAAAGAAGCGCCCAACCCGAAGTCCGGCCCTCTGCGGGGCTTACTTGCAGCGAGCCGCTGCTGAGAATTTGCCAGGCCTAGGTTAGCAAATGGCTAGGCATCGATATCGTCCGCCTCGATAACCCGAGCCAGGCCGGTCTCCAGCAGCGCTCGTGCGTGAGCGGACGCGGCATGCAGGAACGCATGCAGCGCAGCATCGTCGACGTTGCGCACCTCGCACTCCGCGCTGTAGGACTCGAACGCTGCCAAGCTGGAGATGAGGTCGACCATATGATGCGGGCACTCGCAGCGAACGGAGACCGAGGCCGCCGCGATCCGGGCCAGAGTCGCCTCGTCGAAGCGCCGGGCAGGCAGGGGCCCTGAAATGTCGATGCCGACCCCAGCCGACGCCGGAGCCGCTTCCGCCTGACGCGCATGCAGCGCGAGACACCAGCGACGAAGTTCTCCCCGTTTGAGCGGCGCCCGAACCGGAATTACGCGCGGCGATTCCAGTCGATCCAGCGTGGCCTGAGCTGCAAACCCGTAGACCACCAGCGCGCGCCCAGCGCCGGAGCGCTGCAAGAGCGTGCCAATCTCGCGAATCTGCTCCGGTTGGATCGTGGTGTACTCGAGCACCGCCACATCCGCCTCCATCTTCGGCACCTCCGCAAGGAACTGCTCTTTTTCGCGGTAAAACCCCTGGATCTCGAGTTCCGCATCCGCAGCCGGCTCGTTCGCGAGCCTGGCCGCCAGGGCGCTGCCCAGAACGGCAACCCGGCAGGGCCATTTCGGCTCCGACTCGAGAACCGGCGGAACCGCACCCTTCGCCCGCTCCTGCAATTGCTCCGCGCTCAGATTGGCCACCCGGCTGATGGCATCGCCGCTGTCGACCAGGCGCTTGATAAGCGCCAGACGGGCAATGTCGTGCTGGCTGTAGAGGCGCGAACCCTTAGCCGAACGGAAGGGGACCACCGCACCGTGCCTGCGTTCCCAAACCCGGAGCGTGTCGGGAGCCACTCCCGTGAGGCGCGCAACGGCGCCAATACGGTAGGTCGGCTCTGGCCGATCAGCGGGCGGGTTGCTCATATTTCGCCTCCAGTTCTATTGGTAACGGCTCTGCTGCCGGGTTTCTCGTTATCGAGTCGCTCGCTTGCCAGATTTCGAAAAGATTTCCATGCCTGGTTCGGGGTGTTACTACGTTATGTCCGCCCGGAAATCCTCCGCGAGCCACCGGGATGGATTGTCCATTTTATGTCTATATCTGTCAAACTTTGGGCTTTCGCCGGGATTGCCGCAGGCTGCGGAGGATTACCTTCGATGCTGAATTGCTGGGGGTTGCGCCTTCATATTCTTCCGCAAGCGGAACCGCAAGCAAGGCAAACACCCGAGCGCCACCTTTCATGTCGATATTTTTTTCATATTCACCCTTGTCAATATCGCGTCATAGGCTATCGTTGAAGTAACCGACAAAATTACTCGGTTATGAAAGCCCGCTGTTCCTGACCTAGAACCGATGTAGCGACCGCACCCAGAGGTCAGGCACTTACAACAAACCAACAGAGGTGAGGATATGGCTACAATCATGGAAACCGGCGCCTACCGAGGTGCAAACAGCCCCAAATACGCGCTCAACTCAGGGTCGCTTCACCCCAGAGTCGGTGACGAAATTCAGCCGGATAGGAAAAACCTCTCGTCGATGCTTTGCCCGCTTCTCAGCGTGCTGGCGCTTGGCGCGATTGCCATCGTCGCTATCAGCGGCCAGTTCCCCTGGTTCGTCGCTCCCCTGGCGCTCTTCACGTTCTTCGCGCTCTGTTTTTTGCGGGGGTAATGACCCCGCAGGCAGCGCCAAGCCCCACAGAGACGCAGGGCCGCGAGCCCGGCCCCGGCCGACGAGTCCGGTCCACCCATGCGGGAACAAAAAAACCCCGCCACGGCCAGGCCGCGACGGGGTTTGGTTCGGCTGGCTAGCCGGCCCAGGCGTTTACATCATGCCGCCCATGCCGCCCATGCCGCCCATTCCACCCATGTCACCGCCACCACCGACCGGGGCGTCGTCCTTCGGCTCCTCGGCCACCATGGCCTCGGTGGTGATCATCAGACCGGCCACTGAGGCCGCGTTCTGCAGCGCGTAACGGGTCACCTTGGTGGGATCGAGGATGCCCATGGCCACCATGTCGCCGTATTCTCCGGTTGCCGGCGTTGTAGCCGAAGTTGCCTTTGCCTTCGGAGACCTTATTCAGCACTACCGAGGCCTCGTCGCCGGCATTGGCGACGATCTGGCGCAGCGGCTCTTCCATGGAGCGCCAGGCGATGGCGATACCCACGTCCTGGTCATGGTTGGCGCCGGTGAGGTCCTTGATCGCCTGCAGGGCTCGCACCAGGGCGACACCGCCGCCGGGCACGACGCCCTCTTCCACCGCAGCGCGGGTGGCGTGCAGAGCGTCTTCGACGCGGGCCTTCTTCTCCTTCATCTCGACTTCAGTGGCGGCACCGACCTTGATCACGGCCACACCGCCGGCCAGCTTGGCCACGCGCTCCTGCAGCTTTTCCTTGTCGTAGTCGGAGCTGGCCTCTTCGATCTGGGCGCGGACCTGGGCGACCCGGGCCTGGATGTCAGCGTCGGAACCGGCACCGTCGATCAGGGTGGTGTCTTCCTTGGTAATGACGATCTTCTTGGCGTTGCCCAACTCGTTGATGGTCGCCTTTTCCAGCGACAGGCCGACCTCTTCGGAGATCACGGTGCCGCCGGTGAGGATCGCGATGTCCTGCAGCATAGCTTTGCGGCGGTCGCCAAAGCCCGGGGCCTTCACCGCGGCCACTTTGACGATGCCGCGGATGGTGTTGACGACCAGGGTGGCCAGGGCCTCGCCCTCGACGTCTTCGGCGACGATCAGCAGCGGCTTGCCGGCCTTGGCGACGGCCTCGAGCACCGGCAGCAGCTCGCGGATATTGGAGATCTTCTTGTCGTGCAGCAGCACATAGGGATCTTCCAACTCGGCGGACATGTTCTGCTGATTGGTGGCGAAGTAGGGGGACAGGTAACCGCGGTCGAACTGCATGCCCTCGACCACGTCCAGCTCATTTTGCAGGGCGGAACCCTCTTCGACGGTGATCACGCCTTCTTTACCGACCTTCTGCATGGCCTCGGCGATGATATTGCCGATGGACTCGTCGGAGTTGGCGGAGATGGTGCCGACCTGGGCAATCTCCTTGTCGTCGGAGCAAGGCTTGGAGACCTTCGCCAGTTCGCCGACGGTGGCCTCGACAGCCTTGTCTATACCGCGCTTGAGGTCCATCGGATTCATGCCGGCGGCGACCGCCTTGAGGCCTTCGCGCACCATGGCCTGGGCCAGCACGGTGGCGGTAGTGGTGCCGTCACCGGCCACGTCGGAAGTCTGGGAGGCGACCTCCTTGACCATCTGGGCGCCCATGTTCTCGAACCTGTCGGCCAACTCGATCTCCTTGGCCACGGACACGCCGTCCTTGGTCACGGTGGGGGAGCCAAAGCTCTTCTCCAGTACCACATTGCGGCCCTTGGGACCGAGGGTCACCTTCACCGCGTTGGCCAGAACATTGACCCCGGCCATCATCTTGTGGCGGGCGTCGTCACCGAACTTTACTTCTTTCGCAGTCATCTGAACGATCCTTTGAATAATTTGCTTATCTGGGAATTCCGGGTGTCGTGTCGGTTGCGCGGAGCGCTCAGCCTTCGAGCACGCCCATGATGTCTTCTTCGCGCATCACCAACACCTCGTCGCCGTCGACCTTGACTTCGGTGCCGGAATATTTGCCGAACAGCACGATGTCGCCGACCTTGACATCGAGGCCGCGCACCTCACCGCTATCGAGAATCTTGCCGTTGCCCACAGCCAGCACCTCGCCGCGCACCGGCTTTTCGGCGGCATTGTCGGGGATCACGATGCCACCGGGGCTGGTGCGCTCTTCTTCCTGACGACGGACGATCACGCGATCGTGCAGCGGACGAATCTTCATCTACGGGTCTCTCCTGATTTCAGTGGTGACTTAACGGATTGTTTGAATGAAGCCTGTTCGGGCGGGCTGTTAGCACTCACCCTGAGCGAGTGCTAATAATAGGGGCAAATTTCGCAGAGTCAAGGATCGGCGAGGCAGGGGTTTGGAAGCGGTAGCGGCGGGGCGGGGTCAGGAGCGGGAATCAGTCGTCTTCTCGCTTGTACTCGCCCTCGATCACGCGCGGCCCGGAGGCGCCTCCGCCCTCGGGGCCATCGTTGGCCGGAGGAACTACCCAGCGGCGCGATTCCAGCCAGTACAGGAGCAGGCGCTGGCGCAGCGGCGGGATCAGCAGCAGAAACCCCACCAAGTCGGTGACGAACCCCGGCAGCAAGAGCAAGACCCCCGCCAGCAACAGCAGGGGGCCCTCGAACATGGCCTCGGCGGGGGTCTCACCACGGTCCATGGCTTCGCGCACCCGCCAGGCCATGGCGAAACCCTGCATCCGCACCAGGGCGCCGCCCACCAGGGCGGTGGCCAGCACCAGGATCACTGTCGACAGGGCGCCGATCTCGGAGCCGACTTGAATCATTAAATAGAGTTCGCCCGCCGGGATGGCGACGAACAGCAGCAAAAAAACCAGGCCCGGATTCATGCGCCCAGCTTACGCGGGCCGTATGCGAGGCACAAGAACAAGGCCAAATAGCTGCCGGTGCTGGGGAGAGGCAAGATGCACCGGGGCTCCAAGGACCGAGACCCAGTCTTTCGGACGGTTGGATGCCCGGGCGACTCTCCCGGGCGCGCGCGCCGCGTCTTTACGCAACTCAGGTGGTTCCTGTATCTTTCACCGGATGTCTACCCAGGCCCTCTTGGTGTTTTGCACCTGCCCCGGCCGGACACTGGGGCTGCAGATCGCCGAAAAGCTCGTGAACGGGCGCCTGGCTGCCTGCGTCAGCCTGCTGCCCGGGGTTACCTCGGTGTATGCGTGGGAAGGCCGCTGCGAGACGGCGGAAGAGGTGCAACTGCTGATCAAGACCCGGGCCGAACGCTACCCGGCACTGGAACGGACACTGCTGGAGCTGCACCCCTACGAACTCCCGGAAATCGTCGCAGTCCCTATAGAGAAGGGGCTAACCGCTTACGTTGAATGGGTCGCACAATGCACAACCGAACAAGCCTGAAACGCCTGCTGCTGGTATGGACCGGGGTCCTGGCTCTGCTGCCGGGCCTCGCTCCGGCGGAAGACGAACTGCTGCAGCCGGACCAGGCCTTTCGCATCGCCGGCCACGCCGAGGGCCCCTTGGCGGTAAACGTGGAATGGATCATCGCCGACGGGTATTACCTGTACCGGGACAAGCTCAAGTTCCAGAGCGACACCCCGGGCATCAAAGTCGGGACCCCGTCGCTGCCCGAAGCGCTGATCCGGGAGGACGAGTTCTTCGGCAAGGTACCCATCTACCGCGACCGTTTGCGCCTGCAGCTGCCCCTGGAGCGCCAACCCGGGGCGGCCGAGACCCTGACGCTGCAGGTGCGGTCCCAGGGCTGCGCGGACCGCGGCATCTGCTATCCGCCTCACACCCAGACCATCCTGGTGGAGCTGCCGGCCCGCGGCTGCCGTGGAGGCCGCGCCCGCGCCGGCTGCCTTGCCAACCCCGGCGCCGGTGCAGGACGACGCGCTGCAGGCCCTCTCCGATCTCGGTTCCGACCTGGGCCTCAACCAGGACGACGAGCTGTTGGATCCGGAAGACGCCTACCGCTTCGACGTCGCGGTAGTAGACGGCAATCATTTGCGCCTGAACTGGCGCATCGCCGAGGGTACCTACCTGTACAAGGACAAGATCGAGCTGGGCCTGGAAGACGGCGAGGGGGTGGCTCTCGGCCCCTTCGAGCTGCCCCAAGCCGAAGTCAAGAAAGATTCGATCCGGCCCGACGGAAGCTTCGGCGACATCGAGGTCTACCACAACGGCATCGACCTGCCGGTAGCGCTGGTACGCAGTCAGCCGGGCGCCACCGAGGCGACATTGGTGGCGAAATTCCAGGGCTGCGCCGAAATCGGCGTCTGCTATCCACCCATGACCAAACGGGTGAACCTGGCCCTGCCGGCTGTGGCCGAAGTCAGCGCAGCGCCGTCCCCGACGCTGCCCGCCCCGGCCGCTGAGGTTCCGATTTCGGAGCAGGACCGGATTGCCGCCACGCTGGCCGGCGGCAATACCTGGCTGATCATCGTCTCCTTCTTCGGCTTCGGCCTGCTGCTGGCCTTTACCCCCTGCGTGTTCCCGATGATCCCGATCCTGTCCGGCATCATCGCCGGCCAGGGCCGCCATATCACACCCGCAAGGCGTTCGTGCTGTCGCTGGTCTATGTGCTGGCCATGGCCCTGACCTACACCGTGGCCGGAGTGATGGCCGGCATGTTCGGGCAGAACCTGCAGGCGGCGTTCCAGAACCCCTGGATCCTCGGCACCTTCGCCGGCGTTTTCGTGCTGCTGTCCCTGTCCATGTTCGGCTTCTACGAGCTGCAGCTGCCCAGCCGCCTGCAAAGCCGACTGACCGAGCTCAGCAACCGCCAGGAGGGCGGCACCCTGATCGGGGCGGCGATCATGGGCCTGTTGTCGGCCCTGATCGTCGGCCCCTGCGTGGCTCCGCCCCTGGCCGGCGCCCTGATCTACATCGGCCAGACCGGCGACGCGCTGCTCGGCGGCATGGCCCTGTTCGCGCTGAGCATGGGCATGGGCGTGCCGTTGATCGCCATCGGCACCTCCGCCGGTAAGCTGCTGCCCCGGGCCGGCGCCTGGATGGACGCCATCAAGGCGGTGTTCGGCGTGCTGCTGCTGGCGGTGGCCATCGTACTGCTGGAGCGCATCCTACCGGCGGCGGTGGCGATGCTGCTGTGGGGCGCTCTGCTGATCGTGTCGGCGGTCTACCTGGGCGCCCTGCAGCGACCTGCCGATCGAGGCCACCGGCTGGCACCGGCTGTGGAAGGGCCTTGGCGTGGTGCTGCTGGTCTACGGCGCCCTGATGCTGGTGGGCGCCGCCGCCGGGCGGCAAGGACACCCTGCAGCCGCTGCGCGGCCTCGGTCTGAGCGGCGGCGGCGGCGAGAGCCGCGCCATCTGCAGTTCCAGCGCATCAAGACCGTCGCCGACCTGGACCGGGAACTGGCCGCCGCCGCCGACCAGCGGCCAGCCGGTGATGCTGGACTTCTACGCCGACTGGTGCGTGAGCTGCAAGGAGATGGAGCGCTACACCTTCTCCGATCCGGAGGTCATCACGCGCCCTGGAGGGCGTTCGTGCTGCTGCAGGCGGACGTCACCGCCAATGACGAGCAGGACCAGGCCCTGCTGCAGGACCGTTTCGGCCTGCCCGGCCCGCCCGCCATCATGTTCTTCGGCGCCGACGGGCAGGAACTGAAGCGGCTTACCGGGTGGTGGGCTTCATGCCGGCCGAGGAATTCGCCGACCACGTGAGGACAGGCCCTGCAATGAGCGCAGCCAAACGCATCCCCGCGCTGATCCTGGCGGTATTCGCTACGCTTGGCGCCGGCTATCGCCGCCGCATTTCCTGCTCGACCGGACACCGGCGGAGAATCAGACCCCCAGTTCCGGCCACGCCCGGCCCGAGGCCGGCTGTTGCAGGAACTGCCGGCATTCGCCTACCCCGACCTGGAAGGCGTAAGCCGCTCCAGCGAAGAGTGGCTGGGCCGAGTGCTGGTGCTCAACTTCTGGGCCACTTGGTGCCCGCCCTGCCGCCGAGAGATGCCGGACTTCATCGAGTTCCAGGAACGCCACGGGGCCCAGGGTCTGCAGTTCGTCGGCATTGCCATCGACTCTGAACAAGAGGTAGCGGACTTTGCCGACGGCATCGGCATCAACTACCCGGTGCTGCTTGGCGAGACCGATGCCATCGCGCTTTCCCAATCCCTCGGCAACCGCTTCAGCGGCCTGCCGTTCAGTGCCATCTTCGACCGTAGCGGAAAGCTGGTGCACGCCCAGGCCGGCGAGCTGAAGCGGGCCGACCTGGAGCAGTATGCCATTCCCCTGCTGTAGCCGGGATTAACGCTAACTGTCGCGAACAGCCGGCAACCCACGCAAAACTGGACAGTTAAAGCGAGACTATGCCAAACTGTCGCGGATAAGTCCTGCGCCGCCGCCGACTCAATGGGGGGCGTACAGCCTGGGGTACGCAGCGTGCCGATGATCTTGGTCCTGAACGGTCCGAACCTCAATCTGTTGGGTACCCGGGAGCCCGGCCACTACGGCGAGGACAGCTTGGAAGACATCGGCGGACGCCTGCACGATCAGGCCGCGGCGGCTGGCTGCGAGCTGGGCTTCGAGCAGAGCAACGCCGAGCACCTGTTGCTGGAACGCATCCACCAAGCTCGGGACCAAGGGGTCGAGTTCATCATCTTCAACCCGGCCGCATTCACCCACACCAGTGTGGCCCTGCGCGACGCACTGCTGGCGGTCGCCATACCTTTCATCGAGGTACATTTGTCGAATGTGCACGCGCGCGAGCCGTTCCGCGCCCATTCGTATTTTTCCGACATCGCCGCCGGCGTCATCAGCGGGCTCGGCGCCCAGGGTTACGAACTGGCGCTGCAGGCGGCCCTGCGCCGGCTGGCAGAATAAGAACTGATTGGGGCACGAAAACCAATGGACATACGCAAGATAAAAAAGCTCATCGAGCTGCTGGAGGCGTCGGACGTCTCGGAAATTGAGATTCACGAAGGGGAAGAATCCGTGCGCATCAGCCGCCAAGGCGCCGGTCTGGCCCCGGTGGCAACGGTCGGCCGCCCCGCTAGCGCTAGGCCAGGCCGCGGCCCCCAGCCCCGCCCCTAAGCCGGAACCGCCGGCAGCTGAACCGGAACCTCCCAAGCACACGGTAAACTCGCCGATGGTTGGGACCTTCTACCGGGCCCCCTCGCCGGGCGCCAAGTCCTTTGTCGAGACCGGCCAGAAAGTGGCCGCGGGCGACACCCTGTGCATCATCGAGGCGATGAAGATCCTCAATCAAATCGAGTCCGACAAGTCCGGCACCGTGACCAAGGCGCTGGTCGAAAACGGGGAGCCGGTGGAATACAACCAGCCCCTGTTCGTAATCGAGTAGGCGCGGCACCCCAAGAACGGATAACCATGTTCGATAAAATCGTTATCGCCAACCGGGGCGAGATCGCCCTGAGGATCCTGCGCGCCTGCCGCGAACTCGGGATCAAGACCGTGGCCGTGCACTCGGAAGCCGACCGCGATCTCAAGCACGTGCTGCTGGCCGACGAGTCGGTATGCATCGGCCCGGCACCGTCCGCCGACAGCTACCTCAACGTTCCGGCCATCATTAGCGCCGCCGAGGTCACCGACTCCATGGCCATCCACCCGGGCTACGGCTTCCTATCCGAGGACGCTGAGTTCGCCGAGCGGGTGGAACAGAGCGGGTTCGTGTTCATCGGACCGCGCCCGGACTCCATCCGCACCATGGGCGACAAGATCAAAGCGATCGAGGCGATGCGAACCGCCGGCGTGCCCTGCGTTCCCGGCTCCGACGGTCCCCTGGACGACGACAAGCACCGCACCCGGGAACTGGCCCGCAAGATCGGCTACCCGGTGATCATCAAGGCCGCCGGCGGCGGCGGCGGACGCGGCATGCGGGTGGTGCACTCCGAGGCCAGCCTGCACAACGCTATCTCGATGACCAGGGCCGAGGCCACCGCCGCGTTCGGCAATGGCACCCTGTACATGGAGAAGTTTCTCGAGGACCCGCGCCACGTCGAGTTCCAGGTACTGGCCGACCAGCACGGCAACGCCATCCACCTGGGCGAACGCGACTGCTCCATGCAGCGCCGCCACCAGAAAGTGGTGGAGGAAGCGCCGGCCCCGGGCATCACCCCGGAGATGCGCAACACTCTCGGCGAGCGCTGTGCCGAGGCCTGCCGCCAACTCGGCTACCGCGGCGCCGGCACCTTCGAGTTTCTGTACGAAAACGGCGAGTTCTACTTCATCGAGATGAACACCCGGGTGCAGGTGGAACACCCGGTGACCGAAATGATCACCGGGGTGGATATCGTCCGGGAGCAGATCCGCGTCGCCGCAGGCGAAACCCTGAGCCACCGCCAGGAGGATATTCAGATCCGCGGCCATGCCCTGGAGTGCCGAATCAATGCCGAAGACGCCCGCACCTTCCTGCCCTGCCCCGGCACCATCGACCAGGTGCATATCCCCGGCGGGCCCGGCATCCGGGTCGACACCCACATCTACAACGGCTACCGGGTGCCGCCTTACTACGACTCCATGATCGGCAAGCTGGTTGCCCACGGAGAGACCCGGGCGGCAGCCCTTGCGCGCATGCGCACCGCCCTGGACGAAATGGTGATCGAAGGCATCAAGACCAATATCCTGCTGCACCAAGACATCATGGAGGACGCCCGTTTCGCTGCTGGCGGCACCAACATCCACTACCTGGAGAAAAAGCTGGGGTTGTAAACCGCCCCAGACTTCGGCGATCACATCCATGACCTGGCTGCAGTTTTCGGTCACCGCCCCTCAAGCCCAGGCAGCGCTGCTGGAACTGTTGTTCGAGAACCTGGGGGCCCTTTCCGTAACGTTCGGCGATGCCGCCGATGAGCCGATTCTGGAGCCCGATCCCGGCGAGCAGCGCCTCTGGTCCCACACCCGCGTCAGCGCCTTGTTCGATGCCGAGCGAAGCGCAGAAGCCCTGGACGCGGCCCTGCGCCGGGCCCTGCCGGCGGAGATCACCCCCAGCCTGAGCCTCGAGCGGCTGGGGGACCGGGCCTGGGAACGCGCCTGGATGGACGGCTTTCACCCCATGCGCTTCGGTAATCGACTCTGGGTCTGCCCCAGCGGCATGCAGGTGGACGCCGCCGACGCCTTGGTGCTGGACCTCGACCCGGGTCTCGCCTTCGGTACCGGCACCCACCCCACCACAGCGCTGTGCCTGGAGTGGCTTGACCGGCATCCGCCGACGGGCTACCGAGTGCTGGATTACGGCTGCGGCTCAGGTATCCTGGCCCTTGCCGCCCTGCGCCTGGGGGCCGTGGCCGCCATCGGCGTTGATCACGACCCTCAGGCCTTGGAGGCAAGCCAAGAGAACGCCCGGCGCAACGGCCTCGCCGAGCGCCTGCGGTTGTACCTGCCGGAGGGCGAGCCACAGACCCCCGCAGACCTGCTGCTGGCGAATATCCTGGCCGCCCCCCTGATCGAGATGGCGCCGGAACTGGCGCGCCGTGTGCGACCCGGAGGCGCCCTCGTGCTGTCCGGCATCCTCGAGGAACAGGCCGAGGCCGTTGCCGCCGCCTACCGCCCCTGGTTCGAATTGGCACCCCCGGCCCGGCGCGCGGAGTGGGTGCGCATCGACGGCCGGCGCGGCCCGGATGCCGGGGGCTGAGCGCACCATGCTGTCCGCCGAGTGCCCAGACTGCACCACCCGATTCCGCGTCACCCCCGAGCACCTGCGAGCGGCTGGGGGATGGGTCCGCTGCGGCAACTGCGGGGCGGTGTTCGACGCCCTCAAAAGCCTGGATGAGACGCAACCGGTAAGCCCTTTGGCGGGCAATGACCCTGAGCCGTCCCCCGGCCAGATCGAGAATCCGTTTCTGCGGGAACCTCTGCCTGCACCGGGCAAGCCACTGCGGCCCAAGCAGTTCGATCTGCGAGACGAACTGCTAGAGGGCGAGGGCACGGAACCGAACAGAGCTTTTGGCCCCACCGCCGACCTCCCCCGGGAAACAGTCCCAGGGCAGACAGGACCGCTAGCGGAACAATTGACGTCCGCGCCCACCCCGATGCCGTTCGAGATCCCGCCCGGGCTGCCCGATCTCGAGTCGGCCGGCTCGGAAGGCGTGGCGAGCAACACTCTGGTGTCGCGCCTGGCCTGGGGCCTGGGCAGCCTCGCCCTGGTGCTGATCCTGGCGCTGCAGTTGGCTTGGTTCGAGCGCGGCAAGCTGATCTACCACCCCACCGGCCACGCCATGCTGCAGGCGTTTTGCAGCCTGGCCGGCTGCCGCCTGCCGGAGCGTCGAAATCTCGAACGACTGGAGATTGTGAGCCGGGACATCCGCCCGGAGGGGGGGATGCCGCCGCGCCTGGCCCTGCGCCTGGTGTTCGCCAACTTGGCCGACCACGCCCAGCCCTTCCCCCGGGTCCAGCTCAGCCTGTTCTCCGAAACCGGCGAACTGGTGGCGCAACGGGCGTTTCTCCCCGAAGAGTACCTGGAGGCCCCAACCCGGGGATTGCTGCCGCCCAAGGAGCAAGTGCGAATCAGCCTGGAACTGCAGCAGCCCGCCACCCCGGTCAACGGCTTCCGCTTCGACTTCCTCTGAGCACCTGAACCAGCGGCGCAGGAAACAGGCCCGAGAGGCTTTGCCGGCACCCTGGTTTGGGGTAGTATTCATAGCCTTCACACCCCCCTTTTTTTCGGACACCCTCGCGAAACTGATATGCGCATCGGACCTTATCAGTTGGCCAATAATCTGGTGCTCGCCCCCATGGCCGGCGTCACCGACCGGCCGTTCCGCCAGCTTTGCCGGCGCCTTGGCGCCGGCCTGACGGTTTCCGAGATGGTATCCGCCAACTGCGCCCTGCACGCCACCGGCAAGACGCTGCGCCGCCTCAACCACGTCGGCGAGGAAACGCCGGTGTCGGTGCAGATCGTCGGCGCAGACCCCAAGGTGATGGCTGACGGCGCACGTGCCAATGTGGACCGGGGGGCGCAGATCATCGACATCAACATGGGCTGTCCGGCCAAGAAGGTATGCCGGGTGGCTGCCGGCTCGGCGCTGCTGCAGCAACCCCGGCGCGTGGACGAGATACTGCGCGCTGTGGTCAACGCGGTGACCGTGCCTGTGACCCTGAAGATCCGCACCGGTTGGGATCCAGAGCACCGCAACGGTTTGGAGATCGCCCGCATCGCCGAGGACGCGGGGGTTCAAGCCCTTGCGGTGCACGGGCGCACCCGCGCCTGCCGCTTCGCTGGCCGGGCGGAATACGACACCATCCGTCAAATCAAGCAAAGCGTCTCCATCCCGGTAATTGCCAATGGTGATATCACCGGCCCGGAGCAGGCACGCCGGGTGCTGGACGAGACCGGGGCCGACGCCCTGATGATCGGCCGCGCGGCGCAGGGACGACCCTGGATCTTCCTCGAGATCGAGCACTACCTTCGGCACGGGGAACGCCTCCCCGAGCCGCCCACGGATTGGGTGCGTGACACCCTGCTCGGGCACCTGGAGGCCCTGTACGACTTCTACGGCGAACACCGAGGGGTGCGTATAGCGCGCAAGCACCTCGCGTGGTATAGCAAGACCCAACCCGGTGGAGAGGAATTCCGCCGAAAGATCAACCAGACGGAGTCAGTCGCCGTGCAACGCCAAATGATTCGGCGCTTGTTCGACCAGAACAATAACGAGAAAGGCTTGGCAGCATGATTAACACCGAAGCCCTAGCAGAAGCGCATGAGTCCGGCGCTCCGATATTCCAGGTCGCCAAAACCCACGCCAGCGAACCCCTGCGCGAGTGCGTGCGCGAAGCCCTGAACAGCTACTTCGAACAGCTCGGAGATCACGACAGCCAGGGGCTATACCAGATGGTGATGTCGGAGGTCGAAGAACCCTTGTTGCAGACCGTGATGCGGCATACCGGCGGCAACCAAACCAAGGCCGCATCCCTGCTCGGTATCAGCCGCAGCACCCTGCGCAAGAAACTCGCCCATTACGACCTGGGATGAGCGCCGCCGAGGCGCCGGCCCTGAAGGACCTCAGCATGAAACCCATCAAGAGAGCCTTGATCAGCGTTTCCGACAAACACGGCATCGTCGACTTCGCCCGCGCGCTCACCGAGCGCGGGGTGGAAATCCTGTCCACCGGCGGCACCTCCCGCCTGCTGACCGAAAACGATATCCCGGTCACCGAGGTGTCCGACTACACCGGCTTCCCGGAGATGATGGACGGTCGGGTCAAGACCCTGCACCCGAAGATTCATGGCGGCATCCTGGGGCGGCGCGGCACCGACGACCGGGTGATGAAGGAAAACGAAATCCACCCTATCGACCTGATCGCGGTCAATCTCTACCCCTTCGAAGACACCGTGGCGGACCCGGACTGCCCGCTCGACAAGGCGATCGAAAACATCGACATCGGCGGCCCCACCATGCTGCGAGCTGCCGCCAAGAACCATAAGGACGTCACGGTGGTGGTGGACAGCGCCGACTATTCCCGGGTGCTGGCGGAACTCGCGGACCACGGCGGGGCGGTGAGCGACGCCACTCGGTTCGACTTGGCGGTCAAGACCTTCGAGCACACTGCCGGCTACGACGGCGCCATCGCGAATTACCTCGGCGCCCGCACCGGGCCCGAGCCGTCGGAGTTTCCGCGCACCCTGAACCTGCAGTATCTGCAGAAGCAGACCATGCGCTACGGAGAAAACCCGCATCAGAACGCCGCCTTCTTCGTCGAGCGCCAGATCGACGAGGCGAGCGTCGCCACCGCCCGCCAGATCCAGGGCAAGGAGCTTTCGTACAACAATATCGCGGATACCGATGCGGCACTGGAGTGCATCAAGAACTTTGAAGAGGCCCCCTGCTGCGTCATCGTCAAACACGCCAACCCCTGCGGCGTGGCCTGCGGCGACAACCTGTTGAGCGCTTACGAGCGCGCCTTCAGCACGGATCCGGAATCCGCTTTTGGCGGCATCATTGCCTTCAACCAGGAACTCGACGAGGTCACCGCCGCGGCCATCGTCGAGCGCCAGTTCGTCGAGGTGATCATCGCCCCCAGCGTCTCCGATGCCGCCGCCGCGGCAGTGGCCAGAAAGAAGAACGTGCGCCTGCTGGCATGTGGCGACTGGACCGCCGAAGCCCTGCACCGGCTCGACTTCAAGCGGGTCAATGGCGGCCTGCTGGTGCAAGCGGCGGACCTGGCCCTGCACGGCGAGCTCAAGGTGGTGACCGAGCGCGCCCCCAGCGAGCAGGAGATGCAGGACCTGCTGTTCACCTGGCGGGTCGCGAAGTTCGTCAAGTCCAACGCCATCGTGTACGGCAAGGACCGCATGACCATCGGTGTCGGCGCCGGCCAGATGAGTCGCATCAACAGCGCCCGCATTGCCGGCATCAAGGCCGAGCAGGCTGGTCTCGAGGTCCAGGGCGCGGTGATGGCGTCGGACGCCTTCTTCCCCTTCCGCGATGGCCTGGACAACGCCGCCGAAGCCGGGATTACCGCGGTGATCCAGCCCGGCGGCTCAATGCGAGACGACGAAGTCATCGCCGCCGCCAACGAGCACGGCATCGCCATGGTGTTCACCGGCATGCGCCACTTCCGCCACTGAGGAACGGCCCGGCATGAAGGTACTGATCATCGGCGGCGGCGGGCGCGAACACGCGTTGGCCTGGAAGGCCGCCCAGTCGCCGCTGGCCGAGCGGGTGTTCGTCGCCCCCGGCAACGCCGGCACGGCGCTGGAGCCCGGGCTGGAGAACGTCGCCATCGGTGCCGAAGACCTGGACGGGCTGCTCGCCTTTGCCCGGGACACCGGCATCGGCCTGACCATCGTTGGTCCGGAAGCGCCCCTGGTGGCCGGGGTGGTGGACCGTTTCCAGGCCGCCGGCCTGGCCTGCTTCGGGCCCAGCCAGGGCGCAGCCCAGCTCGAAGGCTCCAAGGCCTTTACCAAGGACTTCCTCGCCCGCCACCGAATTCCCACCGCCTGCTACGACAAGTTCACCGAGCTTGAACCGGCGTTGTCGTACCTGCGCCAGGTCGGCGCCCCGATCGTGGTCAAAGCCGACGGCCTGGCCGCCGGCAAAGGGGTGATCCTGGCACAGGACCTGGCGACCGCGGAAGCGGCGGTGCGCGACATGTTGGCCGGCAACCGTTTCGGCGATGCCGGGCACCGGGTGGTGATCGAAGAATACCTGCAGGGCGAGGAAGCCAGCTTCATCTGTATGGTCGACGGCGCACACATTCTGCCCATGGCCAGTTCCCAGGACCACAAGGCCCGGGACAACGGCGACGAGGGCCCTAACACCGGCGGCATGGGCGCCTATTCCCCGGCGCCCGTCGTGACCCCGGAAATGCATGAGCGCATCATGGAGCAGGTGATCCGACCCACGGTCGAGGGCATGGCCGCTGAGGGCCATCCCTACACCGGCTTCCTCTACGCCGGAGTGATGATCGACGCCCACGGCACCCCCAAGGTACTGGAATACAACTGCCGCTTCGGCGATCCGGAGACCCAGCCCATTTTGCTGCGCCTGCGTTCCGACCTGGTGGCGCTCTGCCAGGCCGCCCTTGAGGGCCGGCTCGACCAGTGCACAACCGACTGGGACCCCCGCGCCTCGCTGGGTGTGGTGATGGCCGCAGGCGGCTATCCGGACGCCTATGCCAAGGGCCTCCCAATCAGCGGCCTGCCGACGGGCGAAGAACCGGAGCGCAAGGTATTCCATGCCGGCACCGCCGAGCGCGACGGCCAGGTCGTGACCAGCGGCGGCCGGGTGCTTTGTGTAACGGCCCTGGGCGCCGACGTGGCCGAGGCACAGCGACGCGCCTATGAGCAGGTGCACCGGATTCGCTGGAAGGACGTTTATTACCGGGACGACATCGGCTACCGCGCCATCGGCCGCGAGTGACCCAGAATCTGCCCGGCACCGGGACCTTCCGCCTGCTGCTGGGCCTCGGGCTGACCCTGACCACCTGGCTCGCCACCACCGAAGTCCCCGGCCCGGTCATTTTCGACCTTAGCGACAAGCTCAACCACCTGGCCGCCTTCTTCACCCTCGCCCTGCTGAGCGACTTCGCCTTCCGCGGCAACGGCTTCGGGCCAACCAAGTTCCTGGCTCTACTCGGTTATGGCCTGCTTCTGGAGGGCATCCAGCGCTTCCTCCCCTACCGCGACTTCTCCCTGCTCGATCTGGCTGCCGACGCCCTGGGGATGGGGCTGTACGCCGCCTCGGTGCCGCTGTTGCGCCGACACCCGCCGTTTGCGAGGCGCTGGCAAGTAGGTGAGGGGTAAGGCGTTAGAAAGTCCTCAGCCCCAGCCGCTCCAACCCCGGCATTACCCGCTCTTCGATCAGCTCCACCAGCCCGCGCAGCTCCGGGTATTCGGGCCCCAATGCCGACACATAGGCCAGGGTGCGGGGGATATCGGCCAGGTAGCCGGACTTGCCGTCGCGCAGTTGCAGGCGGGCGAAGATGCCGCTGGCTTTGAGATGGCGCTGCACGCCCATCAGATCGAACCAGCGCAGGAACTGGGCCTCGTCCAGGGCCGGCGCCACGCCGGACTGCAAGGCCAGTTCGCGGTACCCCAAGACCCAGTTCCGGACCCGATCGCTTGGCCAGGCGACGTAGCAATCGCGAAGCAGCGATACCAGGTCGTAGGTGACCGGCCCCACCACGGCGTCCTGGAAATCGAGGATACCCGGGCTGGGGGCCGCGGTAACCAGCAAGTTGCGGGCGTGGTAGTCCCGGTGCACGCACACCCGAGGCTGTTCAAGGGCGCTATCCGCAAGCAGAGTAAACACCCGCTCCAGCAACGCCTGCTCCGCCGCCGCCAGTTCCAGGCCTAGTAGCCCCCGAAGCAACCACTGCGGGAACAGCCCCATCTCCCGCAGCAACAGAGGCCTGTCGTAAGGGGGCAACCCTGCACGCGGGCCACAGGCCTGAATCACCACCAAGGCGGCGAGGGCATCGCCATAGAGGCGCTCGACGCTATCCTCGTCCAGAGCGTCGAGGTAATGGCGATCCCCCAGGTCATCAAGCAGCAGGAAGCCCCGATCCAGGTCGGCGGCCCGTACCTGCGGGGCATTCAGACCCAACTCGCGCAGGATGCCCGAGATGCGCACGAACGGGCGGCAGTCCTCGTTGGGCGGCGGCGCATCCATGGCGATGCAACTGCCGTTCGCGCCGACCACGCGGAAATAGCGGCGAAAGCTGGCATCCCCCGAGGCGGGAACGAGGGAAAAGGGCGGGAGTCCGGGCTGGCGGCGCAACCAGTCATCCAGCGCGAACAAACGTTCGTCCATGGGGAAAACCTCGCTCGGGAGCGGCTGGGAGGGAATTCCCAAACACCGCACAAATTGCAGTTGTGCCGATTCTATGCCATTTTATGGCCCGTTTGCCATTCGCCCGACGGGCCCGAATACAACCGAGACAAGCACATGCCCGGTAGACCCAGGATCGTCCCGCTAGTCTGCGGCTGCCTGCTGATCGGCGGGACGGCAAGCACAGGTGCGCAGACAGCTCTCTGGGATTGCCGGCCTGCCCCCAACAGCCAGAGCTGGCGGTGTATCCAGCAGACATCGGGCGCCCCCGCGGCGGCTCCGACCGATGCGCCGGTATTGGAGCAGGAAGAAGCGTTAGGCGCGCCTCCGGTGCCCGCTGCGAGTCCCGGATCTGCGGCGCCTGCCGCGGCGAAACAGCCATCCCTCCGAGCCGCCCCGGCCGCCGGAGTCGAACCCGAGCCGACGAGCGCAGACCAACCGAAACCCGAGTCTGTGCCGGCGCCAGCGCCGGAAACCGAACTGGAGCCAGCGCCGGAACCCGAACCGGAGCCAGCGCCTGAGCCCGAACCGGAGCCGCAGCCCGCGCCGGCACCCGAACCCCCGCCAGTAACCCAGCCCCTTGGGTCCGGCGCGATAACCCCGGCGGGCCCGCCTGAACCACCCATGGCTGCTGCGCCGGCTGCCCTGCCCCCATTGGAACCTTTGCTGCCCACGGGTGCAGATATCGATTACGGCCTTGACTGGGACAGTTGCCTGCCTCCGGGCAGTGACGCGAAGCTGGCCCTCGATCTGGAATTCGACAGCGAGGCCCCACTGCAGATTGCCGCCGACGGCATGCAGGTCTGGCCGGACCAGGAGATCGGCGAATTCAGCGGCGGCGTGGTGGTGGTCCGAAACCAGGCGCGGGTGGAGGCGGATTGGGCGCGCTACGACCGCCCGCAACAATTGCTGGATGCGGAAGGCAACATCTACTTCGAGCAGCCCGGCCTGCGCCTGACCGGTGACAACGCACACTTCGACCTGGGCGCCGAGCAGGGCACCCTGGGACAGGTGGAATATCGGCTCACCGACAGCCACGCCCGCGGCCAGGCGGCCGAGGCCGAACTGTTGAGCCGGGAACAATCGCGCTACCGGGACATCACCTACAGCACCTGCCGTCCGGGCCAGGACGACTGGCTGCTGCAGGCAGAAGACCTGGAGATCGACCGCGCCACCGGCACCGGCAAGGTGCGCCACGCCAAGCTGCGCCTGGGCGGGGTACCCGTAGCCTATCTGCCCTATGCCAGCTTTCCCATCGACAACCGCCGCAAGTCCGGGTTGCTGGCCCCTTCGGCGGGCACCTCGGACACCACCGGCTTCGACCTCAAGGTGCCCTACTATCTCAATCTGGCGCCGAATTACGATGCCACCCTGATTCCGCGCATCATGAGCAAGCGCGGCTTCATGCTCGGAGGCCAGTTCCGTTACCTGACGCAAAGCCAGCGCGGCGAGATCGAAGCCGAGATCCTGCCCAACGACCGGGATGCCAAGGCGGGCGACCCGGAGCTGCGCGGGGCGTTCGCCATGCGCCACCAAGGACGCTTCGGGCCCCGGCTCAGCACCGACATCGACCTCAATTACGTCTCCGACGACCAGTATCTGGAAGACTTCGGCACCAGCCTGGAGATCTCCAGTAGCCGCCAGTTGGAGCGCCGGGGCGATCTGCTGTATCGCGGCAACGACTGGTTTCTGCGCGGCCGACTACAGTACTACCAGACCGTGGACCCCGCCATCGCGCCCGAGGATCGCCCCTACAGCCGCATGCCGCAGGTGCTGTTCAGCTGGGACAAGCCGCGACAACACTACGGCATGAACTACTCGCTGGGCAGCGAGTACGTCCACTTCACCCACACCAACGATGCCAACACCGTGGGCCAACGCTTCGCGCTGGAACCGGCGGTCAGCCTGCCGCTACGGGTCAGTTATGGCCACCTGACCCCCAAGCTGCTGCTCAACTACCGTTATTACCAGCTCGACAACACCGGCCCCGGCCAAGGCAACAGCCAGTCTCTGCTGCTGCCCAGCGTCAGCCTGGACGGCGGGCTGGTATTCGAGCGCGACACCGGCTGGTTCGGTTACGAGTCCCTGCAGACCCTCGAGCCCCGGCTGTTCTACCTGTATACGCCCTACGAGGACCAGACCGACATCCCGATTTTCGACACCGCGGAGATCGGTTTCAATTTCAACAGCCTGTTCCGCGAAAACCGATTCACCGGTCGGGACCGGATCGGCGACGCCAACCAGCTGACGTTGGCCCTGACGTCGCGCACCCTGGACCTGGATTCGGGCACCGAGCTGTTGCGCGCCAGTATCGGCCAGATCTATTACTTCCGCGACCGCCGGGTGCAGTTGCCGGGCGAGCCGCAGCAGGACGACAATTCCTCGGCCCTTGCCGCGGAGGTCGCAGCCCGACTCAGCGAGAGATGGAGCACCCGCGGCAGCCTGTTCTGGAATCCTCACGACGGCGGCTTCACCGACCAGGGATCGGCACAACTGCACTATCAGGACTCGGCCGACCGCATCGCCAATCTCTCTTACCGCTACAACCGGGGCACCCAGACCACCCTGACCGACACCCGCATCGACGACGTCAACCTCTCCTTCCGCTGGCCCTTCGGTAGCCGCCTGCACCTGGTGGGGCGCTGGAAGTATTCCCTGTTCTACGACACCACCATGGACAGCTTCGCCGGTTTCGAATACGACGACTGCTGTTGGACGCTCCGGGCTCTGGCGCGGCACTACGTGAACGATGTGGACGAAAACCCCAAGAACGCCTTGATGGTGCAACTGGAGCTCAAGGGCCTCGGGGCTGTGGGCAACCGCATCGACGATTTCCTTACCGAGGGCATCCTTGGCTACCAAGCCGAATAATCGAGCCGAAACCTACCATGATCACCAAGCACCCCCCCCTCAGCATACCCTTCACCTTTCTCGCGCTGTTGTGTGCCGCCCTGTTCTGGGCCGCGCCGACAGCCGCGGAGGTTAACGACCTCGACAGCATCGTCGCCGTGGTCAATGATGACGTGATTACTCGCAGCGAGCTGGAGACCGAGCTCAACGAGCTGCTGCTGCAGATCAACCCCGATCCCGACCGGCTGCCGCCGCGGCGGGTGCTGGAAGGCCAGGTGCTGGAGCGCATCATCGCCGATCGGCTGCAACTGCAGGCTGCCGAGCAGGCTGGCATTGGCGTCGACGACCAAACCCTGGCCCAGGCGATCAACAATATCGCCGCAAACAACGACCTCACCCTGGCCGAGCTGCGCGCCGCCATGGCGGCGGACGGCATGGACTTCGGCCAGTTCCGGGAGAGCGTTCGCAAGGAGATCATACTCAGCCGCCTGCGCAATCAGGAGGTAATCAATCGCATTAATGTCAGCGAGCAGGAGATCGACAACTACCTGGACAAAGAGCTGGTCGGCATTGGCGGGCGCACCGAGTATCGGCTCTACCACATCCGCATCGGCCTGCCGGAAGCGGCCACCCCGGATGAAATACGACGCACCCGTGCCCGGGCAGAGAAGCTGGTAGAAGAGCTGCGCGCCGGCGGCGACTTCCAGCAGGCGGCCATGACCTACTCGGACGGCCGCCAAGCCCTGGAGGGAGGCGACCTCGGTTGGCGCAAGGCCAACGAACTGCCGACGCTGTTCACTGACGTCGTGCTCGACATGCAGCAGGGCGAGATCAGCGACCCGGTGCAGAGCGCCAGTGGTTTTCACATCATCCTGCTCGCCGATTACAAGGGCAGCGATCGCCAGATCATCCGCCAGACTCACGCCCGCCACATCCTGATCAATACCAACGAGATCACCTCCGACACCGACGCCCGACTGCGCCTGGTGCAGCTCAAGCAGCGCATCGAGGGCGGCGACGATTTCGGTGCTCTGGCCCGCTCCAACTCGGACGACACCGCCTCGGCGATCAAGGGCGGAGACCTCGGCTGGGTCAGCGGCGGCGACCTGGTTCCGGTCTTCGAGGAGCGCATGAACGCCCTGGCCCCGGACCAGATCAGCGAGCCCTTCCGAACCCAGTTCGGCTGGCACATCGTGCAAGTAATCGAACGCCGGGACTATGACAACACCGATGAGGTACTGCGCGCCAAGGCCCGCACGGCGATCCGGGAACGCAAGGCTACCGAGGCCGGCGAACTCTGGCTGCGGCGCCTGCGCGACGAGGCCTATGTGGAGATCCGCCTCGACGCGGAGCCGATCTGACCGGCCGTGCCGGACCTGCCACGCCTGGCCCTGACCCCCGGCGAGCCCGCCGGCATCGGCCCAGATCTTTGCGTGCAGATCGCCCAAGGCCGGTTGGCGGCCGAGTTGGTGGTAGTCGCCGACCCCGTGTTGCTGCAGGAAAGGGCCCGACTCCTGAGTCTGCCCCTTGATTTGTTGGACTTCGACCCCGCTCAGCCGCGCGCCTCGGGCAACGCCCGCCTGAGCTTGCTGGCGGTGCCCCTGGCGCGCGCCGCTGCCTGCGGGCGCCTGGACCCAGCCAATGCAGCCTATGTGCTGGAGACCTTGCGTCAAGCGGTGGCGGGCTGCCGCGACGGGCGCTTCGACGCCCTGGTTACCGGCCCGGTGCACAAAGGGGTAATCAACGACGCCGGCATCCCCTTCACCGGCCACACCGAATTCCTGGCCGAGCTGTGCGGGGGCTACCCGGTGATGATGCTCGCCACCCCTGGGTTGCGGGTCGCCTTGGCCACCACCCACCTGCCCCTGGCCGACGTCAGCGCCCGAATCACCCGCCCCCTGCTAAGCCGGGTGCTGGGGGTCCTTGAGGCCGACCTGCGCCGGCGGTTCGGAATCCCACAGCCGCACATACTGGTCTGCGGCCTTAACCCCCACGCCGGGGAGGGCGGCCATTTGGGACGGGAAGAGATTGAGGTCATCGAGCCGGTGGTGCAGCAGCTTCGCGCCGAAGGCCTGGATCTGGAGGGGCCGCTGCCCGCAGACACCCTGTTCACCCCGCCGCGCCTGAAGCGGGCCGACGCGGTGTTGGCCATGTATCACGACCAGGGTCTACCGGTGCTCAAGCACCTGGGTTTCGGACGGGCGGTGAATATCACCCTGGGGCTACCCATCGCCCGAACCTCTGTGGACCACGGCACCGCCCTGGAACTGGCCGGCAGCGGGCGCGCCGACACCGGGAGTTTAAAGATGGCCCTGGATACCGCCGCCCGGATGACCGGCCACCGGGGACGCGCCACTGCCTGAGTCCACTGGTGAGCCTTCGCCAGGGAGCATCTGCACGAGGACAGGGGCCTTATCGATTGCGGCATCCGTGTTAGCCTGCACCGTTCGCAACTGCATGACCATTGTGGGCGGCAGCAGCGTGGCCACCAGCAGGATACTGGCCAGTAGCAGGTCGGGTTTGCGATGCGGGGCCGGGCGCGGATTCATGGTCGTAATTCTTATATCGCCTCAGCTGCATCATCGCCCCCAGCGGCCGATCGGGCTGGGCATTGGATCACAATTCCGCAACTTTGTCTGGGTCTTGGGGCCGAAACCGTGACTGCGATCACTACAGCGCTGACCGCCCCGTAGGATTGCGCTCCTGGACAAGTCGTCCCCCAGGGTGCTCATTTTACACCGTTCTGGCTGGGCTTAGCGCCGCTTCTGTGGGCGCAAGCCCAGCAACAGGATACGTCTTGCCGTTGTGTTGGGACCGCTCCGGCACCGGGCCGTGGAGGCGTGGTATGGCCCCGAATCCCTCGGGGCGTGGCGAACACGCGTCACAATCCCGGGCGGTCTTGGGGTATTCTATCGCTTCCGCAACTCTCATTCTTTGCCCGACCCAACCGGACGACCGGAAACGAACAAGACGACGCTATGACCCAAGCCCCACGCCACCGCATCGACATCGAGGTTCAGACCAGTTACGTCGAGGCCCAGTCCGCCCCAGAGGCCAACCGCTACGTGTTTTCCTATACCATCACCATCCGCAACAGCGGCAGTCAGGGCGTGCGCCTGCTCGACCGCCACTGGCTCATCACCGACGCCAACGGCAAACTGCAGGAGGTGCGCGGCGACGGGGTGGTTGGCGAGCAACCTCACCTGCGCCCGGGCGAGCACTTTCGCTACACCAGCGGCACCATGATCGAGACCCCGGTAGGAAGCATGCAAGGCAGTTACGGCATGCTGAGCGACAGCGGGGAGCGCTTCGACGCCGAGATCAAACCCTTCACCCTCTCCCAGCCGCGGACGCTGCACTGAGTCCCATGGCGGGCGCGGCCCCCTACGCCTCCAGGGAGCCCTTGACGCTGCTGGCTGTGGTAGCAGCAATGCTGGTCTACAGCGGCCTGGATCCGGTAGCGGACCGCCTGACCTGGCTGCTGGAGACCCTACCGGTGATGCTCGGCCTGCTGCTCCTGCCCCTGACCTACCGTCGCTTTCCCCTGACCCCATTGTTATACCGGTTGCTGGCCTTGCATGCGGTGATCCTGATCGTCGGCGGCCATTACACCTATGCCGAGGTGCCGCTGGGCAACTGGGTGCGCGACGCCCTGGACCTGTCGCGCAACCACTACGACCGCCTTGGCCACTTGGCCCAGGGCTTTATCCCCGCCATTCTGGCCCGGGAGATCCTGCTGCGGCGCTCGCCGCTGGGGACCGGGGGCTGGCTGTTCTTTGTCGTCGCCTGCGTCTGCCTGGCCTTCAGCGCCTTCTACGAGATGATCGAGTGGTGGACCGCCCTGATCAGCGGCGATGCGGCAGAGGCGTTTCTTGGTACCCAGGGCGACCACTGGGATACCCAATGGGATATGTTCCTCGCCTTGATTGGGGCCCTGTCCTCTCAGCTGTTGCTGGCGCGCCGCCATGACCGCCAGTTGGCGGCCCTGGCGGCAGGTACCTGAGGCGGCAGCAGAAGTGGCGGTCTACGCCATCGGCGATGTCCAGGGCTGCTACGACGAACTACAGCGGCTGCTGGAACGCATCCGCTTCGACCCGGCTGAAGACCGCCTCTGGTTCGCCGGCGACTTGGTCAACCGCGGCCCCCAGTCGCTGCAGGTGCTGCACTTCGTAATGGGCCTGGGGAGCGCGGCGGTCAGTGTGCTGGGTAACCACGACCTGCACCTGCTGGCGGTCTCGCAAGGCAATCTGAAGCACTTCCGCAACGATACGGTGGACGAAATCCTGCAGGCCCCGGACCGGGAGCAGTTGCTGGACTGGCTGCGCCACCTGCCGCTGCTGCACCGCGACGCGGACCTGGGCTTCAGCCTGCTGCACGCCGGCCTGCCGCCGCAATGGGACCTGGAAACCGCGGCTGCCCGCGCCTGGGAAGTCGAAGCCGCGCTCCAGGGCCCCGGCTTCCACGACTACTGCATGCAGATGTACGGGGATCAGCCGGCACGCTGGGAAGAAGGGCTTCAGGGCATGCAACGCCTGCGCTACATCACGAACTGCTTCTCGCGCCTGCGTTATTGTGACACCGACGGCAGGCTACGGCTCAAAGACAAGGGCCCGCCGGGCAGCCAGAAGCCGGAGTTTCTGCCCTGGTTCGCGGTGCCGGGACGCGCCAGCGCCGGCGAGCGCATCGCCTTCGGCCACTGGTCCACCCTGGGCTATTACCAAGGTCACAACGTCTGGGCCCTGGATAGCGGCTGCCTGTGGGGGGGGCTGCTCACCGCACTGCGGCTCGGCCCCGAGCCGCAACCGATCCAAGTGCCCTGTTCACAGGCCCGCCAACCCCACCGCGGCTGAGTCCAGCCCCGGAAATCGGCATTCGAATCGGGTGGTGACAGTGGCATTGGTGGTGCAGACCAAGGCAGGCCGACAAGCAATGGTGATTCGATTTGAGGGCATTACGACGCTATCGGGCGCCGCAAGCCCGATCTGCCCCCTCGGAAAACAGTGAAGAGAGCCGTTTGCGGCCCGGGCGGAAGCGAATTTGGAGGAAGACTGGCCCCGGTACATGCCGGGGCCGAAGGGAGAGGACTCAGCCCCAGCGTGGAGACTGGCGCTGCATGCGGGCGAAGTACTGACGGTAGTGAACCAGCGCGCTGCTTCCATTAGCGGACACGTCGAACACCTTCCAGCCGTTCCCGCTAAGGTAAAAGCGGAAGTTCAGGCGCGCGGGATAGGTCCCCGGGGTGAGGATGTCGACCCCCACATCGACCTCGTTGGCGGCCACGCGGCGGGGGTTGTTGAAGCGTACGTTCTGGTTTCCGTAGCTGCCGAGACGCTGGGCTAGGGCGCCCAGGAACATCTTCTTCAGGCTGGCCTCCATCGCACTGCGTTGCTGTTCGTTCATATACCGGTAGCGGCTGCCGGCCACCCAACGGGTCATATAGGCGAAGTCGAAATAGGGCGCGACCTGGGAATCGATATAGGCGGCGACCTCGGCGCCTTTCGGACTCGGCTGGCGGCGCAGGAACTTGATCAGCTGGCCCATGCCCTGGCTGAGCAGCATGGCCGGCGAGGGCTCGGTCTGGGCCGGGGCCTGGTGTCGGCTCGGATAAGCCCCGGACCAACCCCCGGGCTCGGCCGCCAAGCTCCCAGAGGCCAGGCAGAATACGCAGGACAACAAGAACAACTTGAACTTCATAGATCCCCCTAAAGGTGTTTCCTGTAATAAGAATTATGCGGGCAACAGCACCTGCGGCGGCCCCTGGGCATGACCACGGCCCCGTCCGCCCAGAGGCTTCGGTTGGCACCGTCCCCTGCCGAATGTGCCAACCGCGGGGGCTAAAAGCAAGCCCTTTCGCTGCGGGCAAAAGACGTCGGCAAGGGGGGCGAGATGCGATACTGGCTTAGTACAACGGGGCGAATCGGAACTGGGCGAAGCAGGGGGTTATCTCAACCGCGTGAACCAGCTCGACGGCTTGTTTGCGCGGCTTTTGCACCAACATGAAGCTGCTCTCGGCCTCGGCATAGAAGACCGGGGTAATCAGGGTCTCGTCATCATATGAGCCGGCGCCGAGCAGAAAGCCGGCCCAGCGCTCCGCCGGCCCACCACCCGGGCGGCGGCGCTCCAGGCCGACCGCCTCGACCGCCCCGGAAAACAGCTGGGTACCGAACTCCAGGGTGCCGTCGAGGCGGCGTCGAATCCAGCGGACGCTGGCCAGGTGCCAATCGGGTTTCGAGTCCGCACCGGCGGCCTCGTTCAGGGCCAGCAGTTCCCCCACCCTCAGGCATCCCGCCGCCGCTTCGGGCACCGCCAAGCGGTAACCGCCCTGGCTTCGGTCGCGGATTTCGCAATAGTGGACTCGATCCCCTGCCTCGGGGTGGCCAGCGGAGGCCCATACCGGGTGATTGCTGTCGAAGGCCTGAAGGCGTATTTTTTCGACCCCGCCGCCGCGCCGTTCGCCTCGGTCGGTCTCGCCGATCGGCCTCGCCGGGAAACCTTGCCGATGGGGTCCGCCACCCAATGCCCCCAAGGCCTCGCGCCGGTGGGAGAACACCCGATGGATCGACTCGAGACCGCAGAGCACCGCTATCCGGCCGCCCGGAGCCGCCCGGGGCCCAGCGCGGGCCGGCTGCCCCCCCAGGCGCCGAGCAGTCTCGGCAGCAGCTCCGCCAGCCGGGACGCCGGGTCCTCGGCCGGTCGCGGAACCCCCGGGCCGGGGCTATCCGGGAGCTTGTCCAGGTATTGCTGAGCCGCTTCGGCCAAGGGGGCGACGTCCAGGTACCAGCCCTCGAAGCCGCCTTCCTCCAGCTGCCCGGCCGATACCGGCGGCCGGTCCACATGGCGGTCGATCACGAAGGTTCCGGTCCCCGGCGGGCGAGCGTGTGCGGGGTACAGCCGGCACTGGGGGGCCCATGCCTGCAGCAGGCGATAGATCAGATTGGCTTGACCCGGCTGCAGGCGATAGGGTCCGGCCAGGGCCAGCAGCAACCACAGCTTGTACTGATCCGAAATAGTGGATTTCTCCACCATCTCCGGGTCCTCGTTGGGTACCGGCTTGGCCTGTATTCCGGCGGCCTCGGCATAGTGGTAGGCTTGGTGCAGTTCTAGCCAGAAGTGGGAACGGGGCGCCAGATAGAGCTGGCAATCGGCTAGCAGGATACGACCCAAGTAGTGTATCTGGCGATGCAGGGCCTGAATCCGTAGCTTGCGGTGCAGCACGTGGCCCGACACCCAACTGAGGTGCAGGTCCCGCACCAGAATCTTGTAGCCGACCACCAGCGCGGCTCGCAGGCGTTGGGCCAGGGCGGCCAAGCGCCGCTCCTTGTCCCGCAGCGAAGCGGAGCGAGCATGCCGGGCCTCTTGTTCCCGCAGCAGCAGGTCCGCGGGCTGGCGCAATGCCTCCAGCATTTCAGCGCGCTCGACAGGCGCCATGGGATGGCGATTGGCCTCATCCATGCGCTCCGACAGCGACCGCAGGGCGCCCTCCACATTGGCCATTGGCAGGGCATCGATCCAATGTCGAAACTCCTTGCTCCGTACCGGCTTGGGACGCGTCGCTACCGCCTGCGGGATGACGAACGACTGATCGGATTCTGGCGATACCACCGCTAAGGCAACTCCGGGAAGGGCCAAGGTTTATTCTCTGCGTAGCTTGGGTTCGCGATTCGTCCGCGCACCCTCGAGCGCCCCAGCCAAGGCCCAACCGCGCCGTTGGCCGCAAACCGTCTGAGTACCTTATGCTAACGCTTGGCGCCCCGGGAAATAAAGGATTCCCCGATATCTGGGGCCAAGCTGACCTGTGTCAGTTCCTCGCCACTTGTTGAATGATATAGAAAACAGGCTATGGTTGAACCCCAGGGAACGCGGGGCCAGCAGGCTCCCGACGGGCCGGCTCAACCGGTTGACATTATCAATGTCCCCCCAGGGGACCGGGGACTACTCCATGGGTTCCGACGCCAAGCTCGTCTACCGCAGCCATGCGGGCCGCACCGCCAATGCCAGCCCCTGGCCGGCCCGCCTCGACCTCGCCCAGAGCCTATCGGGACTGCTGCTGGCGGGCTTCATCTGCGTCCACCTGCTGCTCGACTCCGCGATCCTGATCAGTCCCGAGGCGGCCGACTGGGTGGCCCGCTTTTTCGAGGGCGAACAACTGCTCGGCACCGCTCACCCCTGGCTGGTTTCCCTTGCCGCCGTCGGCCTGTTTGCCTTGATCCTGTTGCATGCCGCCCTGGCGCTGCGCAAGTTACCGCACGACTACCGCCAGTACCGCAGCTTTAAGCAGCATTCGGCGCGCTTCCGCCATGCAGACACCCGGCTCTGGGGCTGGCAGGTGGCGACCGGGTTTGCGCTGTTGTTCCTGGCCTCGCCACATCTATTCACCGTCATTACCCAACCCGAGCAGATCGGCGCCCTGCCGTCGTCTCTGCGGGTGGTGGAGGCGCGGGCCTGGATCCTCTACGCCCTGTTTCTGCCGGTGCTGCTGATCCACACCGCGGCCGGCGTCTACCGCCTCGGGTTGAAGTGGCTGCCGCCGGCCCCGGCCGCCGCCGCGGGCTTCCGCCGCCGACTGCGCCTCGGGATCGGTCTAGTGACCGCGGTCTACCTGCTGCTAGGCACATTGGCCCTGATCACCTATGTGCGCCACGGCCTAGCCCTGAGCAGCGGCGCCTGAGGCGCCCCTCGAAAACCAACAATAACGGCAACAGCTGATGCGAATCCTCTATACAGACGTTCTTGTAATTGGCGGCGGCCTGGCCGGCCTGCGCATGGGCATCGCCGCTAAGCGGCGCGGCCACGATGTAACTATTCTGTCGCTGGTGCCACCGAAACGCTCCCATTCGGCAGCGGCCCAGGGCGGCATGCAGGCCAGCCTGGCCAATGTCATCAAGGGCCAGGGCGACAACGAGGACCTGCACTTCGAAGACACGGTACGCGGCAGCGACTGGGGCGCCGACCAGCAGGTGGTGCGCATGTTCGTCAACGCAGCGCCAAAGGCGGTGCGCGAGCTGGCCGCCTGGGGGGTGCCCTGGAGCCGGGTGCGCAAGGGCGACCGGGAGGCGGTGATCAACGGCGAGCGCACGACGATCACCGAGCGCGACGCCGCCCACGGACTCGTCGCCCAGCGCCAGTTTGGCGGCACCAAGAAGTGGCGCACCTGCTACGCCTCCGACGGCACCGGCCACGCCATGCTCACCACCATGTCGGACCAGGCCATCGCCAACCAGATCGAGGTGCGCCAGCGCATGGAGGCCATCGCCCTGATCCATAGCGGTGGGCGCTGCTTCGGCGCGGTGGTGCGCAACCTGATCACCGGCGAGCTGTCCGCCTACGTGGCCAAGGCCACCGCCCTGGCCACCGGCGGCGCCGGACGCATCTATCGGGTCACCACCAATGCGGTGATCTGCCAGGGCATGGGCCATGCCATCGCGCTCGACACCGGGGTGGCCCAACTCGGCAATATGGAGGCGGTGCAGTTCCACCCGACCGGCATCTTCCCCGCCGGCATTCTGGTTACCGAGGGCTGCCGCGGCGACGGCGGCCTGTTGCTGGACGCCGAAAAACACCGCTTCATGCCGGACTACGAGCCGGAAAAGCGCGAACTGGCGTCCCGCGATGTGGTGTCCCGGCGCATGGAACAGCACATCATGGCCGGCCACGGGGTGAAAACCCGCTTTGGCGAGCACCTGTGGCTCGACATCACGCTGCTCGGGCGCCCGCATATCGAGAAGAATCTGCGCGAGGTCAAAGACATCTGCCGCTACTTCCTCGGCATCGAACCCTGGCAAGAACTGATCCCGGTGCGCCCGGCCCAGCACTACACCATGGGCGGAGTGCGCACCGATCCCACCGGCGAGTGCATCGGCCTCAAGGGCCTGTTCGTGGCCGGTGAGGCCGCCTGCTGGGACCTGCACGGCTTCAACCGCCTGGGCGGCAACTCAGTGGCCGAGACCGTGGTGGCGGGCATGATCGTGGGCGAGTATATCGCCGACTTCTGCGACAAAGTGGAGAACGACACCGATCTCTGCGCCGGCCTGGCCCGCGACTACCTGCAACGCGAACAAGCCAAGCTGGACCAGATGCTGGCGCATCCGGGCAGCGAAAACGCCAACCAGCTGCGCTGCGAGATGCAGAACGTCATGACCGAAAAGGTCGGCATCTTCCGCACCGGCGAGGCGCTGGCCAGCGCGGTGGAAGAGCTGCAGAAACTGCGCGCGCGCAGCGAGAACATCCGCATCGACTACAAGGCCCGCGGCGCCAATCCCGAACTGGTGAGCGCATACCGGGTCAAGCTGATGATCAAACTGGCCCTGTGCGTAGCCTACGGCGCCCTGCAACGCACCGAAAGCCGCGGCGCCCACTACCGCGAAGACTACCCCCAGCGCAACGACCGGGACTGGACCAGCCGTACCCTCGCCCAATGGCGCAGCCCCGACGACAGCCTGCCCAGCCTCAGCTACGAGCCCCTGGACATCGGCCGCATGGAACTGCCCCCGGGCTGGCGCGGCTACGGCGCCAAGGACTATATCGAGCACCCGGCCACCGCCCGGCGCCTGGCCGAGATCGAGCGCATCCACAGCCAGCTCGGCGACGCCGACCGCTATACCCTGCAGCAGGCCCTGATGCCCTACCTGGATCTGCTGCCCGAGCGCCTGCGCGGTCGCAACGAACGCATAGACGAGAGGTTTGCATGACCGACACCGCCCCCGACGCCCGCCGGCTCGAAATCAGCGTCCTGCGCTACAACCCCCATGACCCGCACAGCCGGCCCCGGATGCAGACCTACGAGCTGACCGAGGCCCCGGCCATGACCCTGTTCATTGCCCTTAACGACATCCGCGAGAACCAGGACGCCTCGCTGCAATTCGATTTCGTCTGCCGGGCCGGCATCTGCGGCACCTGCGGCATGCTCATCAACGGCAGCCCGGGGCTCGCCTGCCGCACCCTCACCAAAGACCTCGGGCCTCAGATCACCCTAGCCCCCCTGCCCAGTTTCGAACTGATCGCCGACCTATCCGTCAACACGGGCAAATGGATGCATACCATGAACGAGCGGGTGGAGGCCTGGATCCACGTCAACCAGGACGCCGTCGACCTCGGCCGCATCGAAGAGGCCATGGATCCGGACACCGCCGAGGAGGTCTACGAACTCGACCGCTGCATCGAATGCGGCTGTTGCGTCGCCGCCTGCGGCACCGCCCAGATGCGCCCCGACTTCCTGGGCGCCGTCGGCCTCAATAAGATCGCCCGATTCCGCCTGGATCCCCGCGACCCCCGCAGCGACCAAGACTTCTACCAACTGGTGGGCGACGACAGCGGCGTGTTCGGCTGCATGACCCTGCTCGGCTGCCACGACGTCTGCCCCAAGGAACTGCCCCTGCAGACCCAGATTGCGTTTCTCAGGCGCAGGATGGTGCGGGCAGGGGTGTAGCTCGGTTAAAACCCGGACGCCCCCGCAATAACCGCAATCAATCGCGGGCATCGCCAAGAGCAGGGGCGAGCCTGGGAACAGGCTTTGCGGGCGGCGCCGAGATACCGCGGTCTCAGGCGCCCGCGTTATTTGTAGTACCCTACGGCGCATGTCTGATCGCGGATCCTGGTCACGAACGCGATCTTCTCCACCGGCTCGGTTTCTCCTGGGCGCGTCCAGACATAGCTCACCTCCACAACCTCGCCCGGCTTCGAACTCGTCGCTGCAAGGACCTTTTCTCCCACCGGCGCGCCCGCTTTGTCTTTCAAGCCCTTGGCGTTAGTGCCCACGAGCGCCGGATGGGCCGAGAAATTGCCATCGGGGCCGATGCAATACGGGTACAGATCCCGGTCCTTGAACCCTCCTTCGCCTTTGGTGAACATCTCTAGGGCCTGCGCCTCGTCCGCCTTAACCGCGGCCACCACTTTTTCGAGCATCGCCTTGGCCTCGTCGGCGCTGCCGAAGTCCCCCGCGACCACTGCGGCGGAAGCAACGAGACCGATCAGCGCTAATCCGAACATCGGCAATTTCATCATCTTGTATCCTCTGTGGCGGGAAGCGGGTTACCCCATGCGCCAGACGCAGGGCAAATAAAGAAGATAGGCGGCGATCCTATCACCGGCAAGACCACCACCCCGGCACCAAACCCCGGGGTCCGATAAAGGGATAGAGGGAGAAAGGGATAAAGGGGGTTGGAGCCGAATGGCGCTGACCCCTTTCCCCGCTAAGCAAAAAGTTAAATACCCTCCACTGATACCCCCGGAACCAAGCGCCCGCTCTGTCGCTGCCGTCGCCGCCACTATGGGCCTAGCCCGCGGTCCGCAGAACGGCAGGCTCTCCGCTACCAGAGCGTTCCTATAGAGAAAGCTTCGAACGCCGGGTCCCGGGTTACCAGCGGCAGGCGTTCTAGGTCGCTCTGGGCGGCGAGCATGCGGTCGAAGGGGTCGCGATGGTCTGCCGTATACCCTCCGGCGCGTAAGCTGTGGAGATGCGTGATCGGCAGGTGGTCGAAGCCGTCGGCCGCGACCAGGTCCGAGTAGCGGGAGACGGCCTCGGGCACCCCGGGCAATTTTCCCAGGCGTTGCTTGGTGGCGATTTCCTAGGCGCTGGCAGCGCTTACAAAGACGCGATTCCCGGAGTCGGCGATCAACTGCCTTACGGTTGGGGAAAGACGCTCATCATCGGTAAACCACCACAGCAGGGCATGTGTATCCAGCAGCAGATTCATTGGCCGTTCCAAGCGTCGAGTTCCTCGTCAGGCAGGGGCTCGCAAAAGGCGTCGCCCAACTTGCCGTTGAGCCGGCCGGGCTGTCTTGCGTCAGGTGCTGGGGCCAACGGCAGGAGCCGAGCATAGGGCCTGCCGGCCTTCGCCAAGATGATTTCTTCTCCGGCGTGGGCTTGCTCCAGGAGTTTCGAAAGATGAGTCTTCGCCTCATGAACGTTGACGATTCGGGTCATGGCGCGCCTCAGTTAGACTTGGTCATAAGACTTATCTATCCGCAGCTCAGAGAATGGCAAACGGTTGCGTCCGCGCACTCCAACCGACTGGTTCCGTGGTGGAGCAGTATGGCGAGTTCCGCCAATTCAGGTCGTGATCTTCCGATAGATATCCGACACCTTGTACGGCAACGCCGCCACGTCCTTGATGACGATGTAGTTGGCGGCCCCGTACATGTGGGGCAGGTATTCCCGGGCGGTTTCGTCGATGGTGATGCAGAACGGGTGGATGCCGTCGCGGCGGGCCTCGAACAGGGCCTGGCGGGTGTCTTCGATGCCGTATTCCCCCAGGTAGTAGCCGTCGTAGTCTTCGGGCTTGCCGTCGGACAGGGTGATCAGCAGCTTGGTGCGGGCCTCGGTGTCGCGCAGCAGTTGGCTGAGGTGGCGGATGGCGGGGCCCATGCGGGTGTAGTCCTTGGGCCGGATGCCGCTGATGCGGGCCTGGACCTCGCTGTCGTAGTCTTCTTCGAAGGTCTTGACGGTGTAGAGCTCGCAGCGCTTGCGGGTGGTGCCGGAGAAGCCGTAGATGGCGTAGCGGTCGCCCAGGGCCTGCAGGGATTCGGCAAGCAGGATCAGGGCCTCGCGCTCGGCGTCGTTGATCCAGCCCTTGGTGGAGCCGCTCATGTCGACCATGATGACCACGGCGATATTGCGCTCTTCGCGGTGCATGCGGGTGAACAGGCGATCGGTCATCTCCAGGCCGCTGTGCACGTCGGCCCAGGCTTCGACCAGGGCGTCGATGTCGATGCCGTCGCCGTAGGTCTGGCGCTTGAGCAGGCGGTCTTCGTCGGCCATGGCCTCGAAGGTCTTGCGCAGGTGCTTGACCAGGCCCAGGTACTTCTCGCGCACCCGTTCGGCGTAGCGGTCGTGCACCGGGTCGATCTTGAGCTCGCGCAGCACGCACCAGTTCTTGCGGTAGTGCTGGCGCTTAAAATCCCACTCTTTATATAGATGGGCGCCTTCCTCGTGGTAGGCCCCCTGCCAGACCTCGTCCGGATCGAGCTTGTCTTCGTCGTACTGGCGCAGGTCGTATTCGCCGGGGCCCGCGGCGCTCAGGTATTCGTCGGGAATCTCGCCCATGTCGACGATAATGGAGCTCATCAGGTCCACCACCGTTTCGGGCACCGGCACCGGGCGGTCCTCCAGGGTGATCTCGAAGCGACCACCCAGGTCGTCTTCCGCCGCCCGTTGCTTTTCCTTGAGGCCGAAACGCTCCGGCAGCGGCTGGTCCC
This sequence comes from uncultured Gammaproteobacteria bacterium, assembly GCA_963753615.1. GTDB lineage: Bacteria > Pseudomonadota > Gammaproteobacteria > Chromatiales > Chromatiaceae > CAVWCW01. The sequence goes on along the minus strand of CAVWCW010000002.1, from coordinate 146,731 downwards.
GGCCCTCGGCCAGCTCTTCGGCCACCTCCGCCAGCTTGACCCGGAACCAGGCCTTCTCGCGCTCCAGGCGGCGGGCGCGAACCTCGGCCACCACTTCGGGCAGCAACACGCCCTGGTAGCAGACCCGGCCCGGCAGCGTCAGGCCATAGACCCGGGCGACCAATTCCAGGGAGTGGGCGGCGCCGGCCCGGGGGGCCTGCAGGCGTTCGGCCGGCTCTCGCCAGCCCTCGGGCACCAGGGGCTGGTCCAGGGCCTGGCGCAGGCGCGCCATCTCGCGGAACAGGCCCGGCAGCTCGCGCCGCACGCAGGCGTCCAGGCGCAGCAGCTCCAGCTGGTGGAAACAGCCGAGGGCATGTTGCGGGTCGTCGAAGCGGGCCAGCTCGGCGCCCAGGTCCAGGTTGAAGGTGCCGAAGCGGGTCTGGGCCCAATGGTGGGCCACCATGGCCTTAAACAGGCCGAAGTTGTCGCGGGCGTCGGGGAAGCGGGCCACTACCGGGGGCAGGTAGAGGGTCTCGGTGTCGGTGTAGAGCTGCTCGCCCTCGGCGATCTTGAGCTTGCGCCCGGAAAGGCCGTGCACGAAGTGGGCGAGCACCCCGGCCTGGTCTTCGAGCACCGCGCCGGCGGCCCGCTCCTGGCCCATCTCGATAAAGCGGTCGATGTCGGCGATCACCGCCAGGGCGGGGCGCAGGCCGGAGCGGTCATAGCAGTCCATGGCATGCAGGGCCCAGGCCTCGATGGTGCGCCGCTCCAGGGCCTCCAGGGCGGAGACCACCTGGATCGCGAACTGGTAGCCGACCTCGATATTGGTGGTGGCCACCCGCCGGGTCCAGTCGAGGATGAAGTCCTGGCGCCCGCGCTCAAGAGCCGCCAGGGCGGCGGCGGTATTGGCGCTGTTGCGGAAGGTGAACTCGACCTCGAAGGTCTGATCGAGGATGGCCTCGATCTCGGCGCCGCTGCGCGGTGTCGCCCGGCCATGTCAGAACAGGGACGAGGACAGCTCGTTGACCGCCGCCAGCATGTCGGCATCGTCGGTCAGCGCCTGGGCGATGGCGCTACGGCAGGCGGCCACCGGCTCGACCCCGGAGTGCATCAGCTTGGCCGCGTGCACCAGCAGCCGGGTGCTGGCCCCTTCGTCCAGACCGCTACCCTTGAGATTGCGGGTCATGTGCGCGAACTTGACCAACTGGCGCGCCTGTTCCGGCGCAATGCCGGTCTCGTTCTCGACGATGCGCTGCTCCAGCTCCGCGTCCGGATAATCGAACTCCAGGGCCACGAAGCGCTGGCGCGTGCTCTGCTTGAGGTCCTTCATCACGCTCTGGTAGCCGGGGTTGTAGGAGATGGCGAGGCAGAACTCGGCGGTCGCCTCCAGCAGCTCGCCGAGCTTCTCCATCGGCAACACCCGGCGGTCGTCGGCCAGCGGGTGGATCACCACCATGGTGTCCTTGCGCGCCTCGACGATCTCGTCCAGGTAGCAGATGCCGCCGGCCCGCACCGCCAGGGCCAAGGGGCCGTCCACCCAGCTGGTTTCGCCGCCCTTGACCAGGAAGCGCCCCACCAGGTCGGAGGCGGTGAGGTCGTCGTGGCAGCTGACGGTGATCAGCGGCCGGCGCAGGCGCCAGGCCATGTGCTCCATGAAGCGGGTCTTGCCGCAGCCGGTGGGGCCCTTGAGCAACACCGGCAGCCGGTTGCTGTAGGCGGATTCAAAGATCTCGATCTCGTCGGCCACCGGCTCGTAATAGGGCTCTTGGTCGATGAAATATTCGTCGGGTCTCAGGGTGTGGGCTTGTAGGCTCATGGCGGTCTCGGACTGCTGGCACGGGCGCCGGGCGGGGCCGCCGCCTCGAATTACGGCGGCACCATTACCCGGTTATTTATAAGGAAACGCTAATACATCATAACCTAGTTCTATCCGCTCATTGGAAATTTTCATATTCGTTGGGCGGGTTTCCGGTGGCGGGATACGGCGAAGGGGAGTATCGTTACCGAGCTAATTAATCTGGGGTACAAATAGTCCCAGATCATCGATTAACCGAGTGTCAATGTCAAGTATTCCGGCGCATGTAGTACCCCGCTGTCCGGACCTGGCACGAAAATCCGCGACGGAGGAAAGTCCATGACGGAGGTAATCGCAACCAACGAGACCATTCTGGTGGTCGGCGGTGGGATCAGCGGCATGACCGCGGCCCTGGAAGCGGCCGAGACCGGAAAGCAGGTCGTTCTGGTTGAAAAGCGCCCCTTTGTGGGTGGCCGGGTCACCCAGCTATACAAATACTTCCCGAAGCTGTGCTTCCCCACCTGCGGTCTGGAGATCAACCAGCGCCGGGCCAAGATGAATCCCAACCTCACCATTCTGACCATGGCCGAGGTAACCGAAATCTCCGGGGAAGCGGGCAACTACACGGCCACCGTCAAGATCAGCCCCCGCTACGTCAACGAAAACTGCACCGCCTGTGGCGAGTGCGAGAAGGCGGTGGAGGCCGAGTTCGACAACGAGTTCAACTACGGCCTCGGCGCCAAGGGCCTCAACAGCAAGCGCAAGGGCGCCTATCTGCCGCACAAGATGGCCCACCCCCAGCGCTACGTGATCGACCCGGCGATGATCGGCACCCCTGACGCGGATAAGGCCAAGGCGGCCTGCAAGTACGACGCCATCGACCTGGAGATGCAGGAAGAGACCCTGCAGTTCAACGCCGGCGCGGTGGTCTGGGCGACCGGCTGGAAGCCATACGACGCGGCCAAAATCCAGCCCTACGGCTACGACCGCATCGCCAACGTCATTACCAACGTCGAGTTCGAGCGCATGGCGGACCCCCAGGGTCCGACCGGCGGCAAAATCATCCGCCCCTCGGACGGCAAGGAGGCCAAGAACGTGGCCTTCATCCAGTGCGCCGGTTCGCGCGACAAGAATCACCTGCTGCACTGCTCGCGCATTTGCTGCATGGCGTCGCTGAAGCAGACCACCTACGTCACCGATGCCTATGACGATTCCGATGTCAGCATCTACTACATCGACATCCGCTCGATCGACCGCTTCGAGGACTTCTACGCCAAGATTCAGGCCAAGGAGAACGTAAAGTTCATCAAGTCCAAGGTCGCCTCGATCGTCGAGAACAAGGCCAACGGCAACCCGACCCTGCACGGGGTGGATACCGAAGGCTATGAGCGCTACGCCAACGAGCACGACCTGGTGGTGCTGGCCACCGGCATGGAGCCGAGCGTCGACAAGGACAGCTTCCCGGTCGACATCGTGATCAACCAAGAGGGCTTCATCGAGCCCGCGCCCGAGAACGGCGGCATCTTCGCCGCCGGCGGCGCGTCCGATGCGCTGGACGTGAACCGGGCGGTCCAACACGCCACCGGCGCCGCCCTGCGCGCCATCCAGGTTGTCAACCGGGTTGCCGGAACGGAGGGTTAATACAGTGGCAGACGACAAGAAATTCGCTGGCTATATCTGCACCGGCTGCGGCATCGGCGAGCGCCTGGATTCCGGGCAGTTGGAGACCACCGCCAGCCGCGACGGCAAGATGCAGTCGTGTAAGCAGAACGAGATGCTGTGCAGCAAGGAAGGCGTGCAGATGATCCGTGACGACATCGCCAACGACGGCCTCACCCACGTGATGATCGCCGCCTGCTCGAGGCGCTCCAAGATGGAGGCCTTCAACTTCACCGACGTGGCCCTGACCCGAGCCAACCTGCGCGAGGGTGTGATCTGGGTGCGCCCGGACACCGACGAGAACAAGGAAACCACGCAGGAGATGGCGGACGATTACATCCGCATGGCCTGCGCCGAACTCAGGTCGATGACCAAACCCACCCCCAGCGGCGAGCAGGAATTGGTCAAAGCCATCCTGGTAGTCGGCGGCGGCGTAACCGGCCTGACCGCGGCCATCGAAAGTGCGGCCACCGGCTTCGCGGTGCATCTGGTCGAAAAGACCGGGGCGCTGGGCGGCCATGTAGCCCAGCTATACAAGCGCACCCCCTACCGGGCGCCCTACGCCGAACCAGCCGACACCGAAATCGAGGCGCTGATCAAGCAAGTAGAAGACAGCGACCTGATCACCGTGCACCTCAATAGCACCCTGACCCGCACCACCGGGGCCCCGGGCCGCTTCAGCGCCGACATCACCACCGAGTCCGGCGCCACCAGCACCGAGAATTTCGGCGCCATCGTCCAGGCCTCGGGCTTCGTCCCGTACGACGCCAACCAGCTGCCGGAATTCGCCTACGGCAAGAGCCCCGATGTGGTCACCAACCTGGAGCTCGAGAAGCTGGCCAAAGAGGCCGACGGCGGCGCGATCAAGCGCCCCTCCGACGGCAAGGAGGTCAAGTCGGTGGCCTTCGTGCAGTGCGCCGGTCAGCGCTCGAAGCAGGAGAACCACCTGCCCTACTGCTCGGGCTTCTGCTGCACCACCTCGATCAAGCAGGCGATCTATTTCAAGGATCAGAACCCGGACTGCGATACCACCGTATTGTTCAGCGACCTGCGCACCCCGGGCGCCGCGGGCGAGGACTTCTACCGCGCCGGCCAGGAAAAGATGGTCACCTTCTCCAAGGGCCAGGTCACCGAAGTGGTACCGGGCGCCAACCTGGAGGTCAAGTTCAAGGACCTGATCCTGGACGAGGACACCAGCATGGAATGCGACTTGGTCGTGCTGGCCACCGGCATGGTCGCCAACTCCGGCCCCGACCCCTACGCCCAGCTGATGGTGGACGAGGCCGAGGACGAAGAGACCAAGGCTGCCGCTCAGGCTGCACTGGAAGTGGCCCCGCCCTCGATTCTCAACCTGGACTACCGCCAGGGCACCGACCTGCCACACCTGAAGCACGGGTTCACCGACTCGCACTTCATTTGCTTCCCCTACGAGACCCGTCGCACCGGCATCTATGCGGTGGGCCCGGTGCGCAGGCCAATGGACATCCAGCAGGCCAAAGACGACGCCACCGGCGGCACCATGAAGGCGATTCAGGCCGCGATCAACGCCGGCCAGGGTTCCGCAGCCCATCCCCGGGTCGGCGACCTCTCCTACCCGCAGTTCCGTAAGGAAGGCTGCACCCAGTGCAAACGCTGCACCGTGGAATGCCCGTTCGGCGCCATCAATGAGGACGAGAAACGCTACCCGGTGTTCAACGAGTCCCGCTGTCGCCGCTGCGGCACCTGCATGGGCGCCTGCCCGGTGCGCGTGATCTCGTTCGAGAACTACTCGGTGGAGACCGTCAACCAGCAGATCAAGAACGTGGAGATCCCTGAGGAATGGGACGAGAAACCGCGTATCCTGGTATTGGCCTGCGAGAACGACGCCTATCCGGCGCTGGACCAGGCCGGTATGAGCGGCGTCGAGATCAACCCCTGGGCCCGGGTCATTCCAGTGCGCTGCCTAGGCTCGGTCAGCCTGTCCTGGGTTACCGACGCGCTGAATAGCGGCTACGACGGCATCGTGCTGATGGGCTGCCGCCGCGACGACGACTACCAGTGCCACTTCGTGCGCGGCTCCAAGATAGCAGCCGAGCGCTTGAGCAAGGTCGGCGATACCCTGGAGTCGCTCAACCTCGAACCCGAGCGGGTCGAGGTCTACGAGGTGGCCATCACCGATATCGAACGCGCGCCCAAGCTGATCAACGACATGGCGGCCACCGTCGAGAAGATCGGCCTGAGCCCCTTCAAGTTCTAGGAGGCCTCGACCAATGAGTGATCTCAATACCGCAATGATCGAGAAATACCGCAACAGCTTCCTGAAGGAGGTTGAGGCGAACGTGGAAGAAGGCGACTGGGTAAAGATGTGCATGCAGTGCGGCGTGTGCTCCGGTTCCTGCCCGCTGGGCAAGTTCTGGGACCACCCGCCGCAGGAAATCTTCATGATGATCCGGGCCGGTAAACGCGAAGCGGTGCTTACCTCTGAGTCGATGTGGATGTGCACGTCCTGCTACAACTGCATCGCCCGCTGCCCGCGGGGGCTGCCCATCACCCACATCATGCACGGGCTGGCCCACTATGCGAAACGCCTCGGCCTGGTGCCGCAGAACCAGCCGACCCAGAAGTTCGCCGAGCTGTTCTGGGAGAACCTGCTGAAAAAGGGACGGGTCAACGAACTCAAGCTCGGCGTCAGCCTGTACTTCATGAACGGCGTCGGCGAAGGCGTGAAGACCGCCCTGAAGATGAAGGACATCGGCCTCGGCATGATGAAGACCAAGCGCATGAGCCCGATGGAAATCCTCGGCGGCCACGGGGTCAAGGACCTGAACGGCTTCAAGAAGATGATCCAGAAGGCCCAGGAACTGGAAGACGCCCGTATCGCCAAGCACGGGCAGTGAGGAGATATCCCAATGGCTAAACGTGAATATTCCTTTTATCCCGGGTGCTCCTCGCAGAAGGGTGCCTCGTCCTCCAATTACCTGATCTCGGTGCAGACCATGTGCGACGAGCTGGACATCCAGCTCAATGACATCCCGGACTGGAACTGCTGCTCCGCTTCCATCGGCTATGCCGGCGGTGGAGAACTGCCCCGCCTGGCCCTGTCGGCACGCAATATCGCCCTCTCGGAAGAGCACAATCCGGGCCAGGAGATCGTAGCCACCTGCGCCGCCTGCTGGCTCGCCACCCGGGAGACCGCCGAGCGCCTGGAGGAAGACGACAGTCTGATGGCCGAGGCCAACCAGGCCCTGGCCGAGGCCGGCCTCAAGCTCAAGAACGAGACCCCGATCAAGCACATGGCCGAGGTCCTGATCCAGGATATCGGCTACGAGGCGATCGGCGAGAAGGTCAAGAAGCCCCTCGAAGGCATCAAGATCGCCGGCTACGTGGGCTGCCAGACCAATCGGCCGTTCGGCATCGCCGGCGAATCGTTCGAGAATCCGCTCTACCTGGACAAGCTGGTGGACACCCTGGGCGGTGATTCGATCCCGACCTACGAGAAGAAGGTGCAATGCTGCGGCGGCGCCCTGGCCTTCTCCGAGCCGGAGAAGTCCCAGGAGATGATCAAGGGTATCCTGGAGTCGGCCTACGACAACGGCGCCGACATGATCGTCACCCCTTGCCCGGTGTGCCAGATGAACGTCGAGGTCTACCAAGACCAGATCAACGCCACCTACAATACCAAGTTCAAGATGCCGGTGGTCTACTACTCGACCCTGATGAGCGTCGCCTTCGGCCGCTCCGCCAAGGAAGCTGCCCTGGACGGCCAGGTCATCCCCGCCAAACAGCTGGAGCAGCTGGCCGGCAAATAAACCGTCGCTCCTCTGTAGCTCCTCACCTCAAAGGTGGCTGAAGCGCTCCGCGGTACCCGCGGGGCGCTTTTTTTTGCCCTTGAGTCAGCGCTTCAGGCCACCGCGCTATTGTGGAATAATCGATATCCATCGGGGCGTCGATTAGAGACCCTGGATTCAGGACACCGGAGAGCCGTCGCATGAGCAAAGACGCAACCAATTCCGTGGCCGCAGGCGGCAAAGAGACCCGCAACGCGCTGCTGGTCGGACTGCTGCTGCTCCTGTTGCTGATTCTGGCGCCGCTGTACTGGGTAGAACGCGCGCAGCAGGACCTTACCGAACGTTCCCGGGCGGCCTTGCGCAACGGGGGCTTGGACCCAGACACGTTCGAAGTTAGCTTCGACGGGCGCGACGCCTGGCTGGTCGGGAGCCAAGCCGAGGCCGCCCAACTCGGCCAGGCTCGCCGCTTGATCGAACGGATTTGGGGAGTAAGAACGGTCAGCACCAGGGCCACCGCCGCGGATGCGGGAACGCCCGCAGGCACCACCGCGACCCCAGTTCCGGAACCCTCGACAGCGGCCTTTGGCGACGGCTCGGGGGGGGCGCCACCCAGCGACTTCGGGGCCCAGCCCTCCGCTGCGACCAAGCCCGGACAATCCGGGGATAGCCCTGAACCCGCCCCGACCCCGCTGCCCGATCCGGCGCCGCCTCCAACGGCGGTTGCAACGCAACCGCCAGAAATCCCGGTGGCCGATGCCCCCCCGGAGTTGCACACCGCCGACCCCGCCAGCGAGCCACCCGCTGGCGAACCTGTCGCCCCAGAAACGGCTGCTCCAGCGACCGTCGCCCCAGCACGCGAAGCGCAAGCTACCCTGCCGCCAGGCACCCAGGGGCCAGCGATTTCGAACCGAGAAGCGCCGGCCGAACCGGTAACCGCGGCCCCCCCGCCGGCTGGACCCCAAGCCCCGGCGGATACCGGGCCGGTCGGACCTGCGCAGGAACCCGCTTCGGGACCCGCCGAGCTGAACGCGGAACTCACGGCCGCCAACACCGTCGCTGAAGCGAAGGGCACCGCCGCTCCGACGGAAACCCCCCATGCTTCAGAGCGGCTAACTCCGGCGACGGAGTCCCACGGGACGGATGCCGGGCCGCCCGGGTCCGAACAGGAGCCCGCCCCCGAGCAGGCCGCTGCGGCGGCAGGCGGCGACACCCGGGCCTCCGCCGAACTCAGCGCCGACACGCTGCTGATCGACTGGCCAGACCTGGCGGCGGTTGAAGACCTGCGCCTCGAGATGCAGCACAACCAGGTCTGGCTGCGCGGCCAAGTCAACAGCCTAGCGGATTTGAAGCGCATCGAAGCGCAATTCCCCGACTCCACCGCCGCGCGCCACGTTCGCCTCGACCTCCAGCTAGCCACGCGCAGTTCGCAGGAACTGGCGGACTACCTGAATCTGGTCGCCGCCAGCTTCCGTTTCCGCACCGCCACCAGCCATTTCGGGCCCGCCGGCGAGCGCGCCATGGACCGCATTGCCGACACGCTAAAGAGCTACCCCGACATGCGCCTCGGCCTCGCCGGCCGGGCCCCGGAGACCGTAAAACCCCAGGTGCGGCGGGTGCATGCCCGCCACCGCTCCGGTGCCACCTACCGCGCCCTGCTCAAGCGGGGGGTGGACGGCCAGCAATTGTTTCTGGCCGACTTCGCGAGCCCGTTTTCCCCCATGCTCAGCTACGTCCCGGTAGCGCCCAGCGGCCCCGGCCAGATCCAATTTTTCAGCCTGGAGAGGTAAGCAAGATGCTGTATGCGATTGTCGAAAACCTGATCTTTCTGCTGATCGCGGCGCTGCTGGGCGGGGTCATAGGCTGGTTGCTGCGGGCCCCAAGGTTGCGCGAACAGTTGGAGACGGTATGGCGACGCCGGGTCGATGAGGAACACGAAGGCCGCAAGCGCAGCCAACTGCAGTTGGCGGAAGCGCAGGAAGCGCAGGGTGAAGCCGAGGCCCGCGCCGACGGCCTCGACAAGAAGCGGGATGAGGCCGAACGGGCGCTGCGGGGCTCATCGGAGCAGGCTGCGAAGGCGGAACGGAATGCCCAACTGCTGGAGCAGGAGAAAGCCTCCCTGACTGCAGAGTTGAAAACGGCACGGGACGCGACCGGCAAGGCCGAGCAGGCGACCAAGCAACAGGCCGCCAAGCTCAAGGAAGCCGAACAGCGGGCCAAGACAACCGCGGCGGCCCTCGATCAGGCCAGGGAGCGGCTGGCGGACGCGGAAACCGAGGCCAAGGCCCTGGCGCGCAAGCTGGAAATCGAGGTTGCGGAGCACCAGGCCCAAGCCGAGCAGTTGGGCTCGACCGAGGCCGAACTGACTGCCTGCCGGGAGCGCATCGCAGCGCTGGAAGCCGCAGCCACCGCTCCCGCCGTACCGACGGTTGCCGAGCCCGAAGCCGATGTGGCGGACACCCAGGCCTCGGCTCGGGCAGCGGTGGAGGCAATCGCCCGCCGCACCGCGGGCGAGGACCCGGCGTCGGACGACGATCTGAAGCGAATCAAGGGTGTAGGCCCGGTGTTGGAGCGCCAACTCAAAGCGATGGGTATCACCAGCTTCCGTCAGATCGCCCAGTTCAGCGACGAAGACATCGAACGGGTGAGCGCCGCCCTAGGCGCCTTCCGCGGTCGCATCCTCCGCGATAATTGGCCCGAAGGGGCGCGCGCGGCGCATCGCGACCAATACGGAGAAGAGGCCTGAGCTGCCTGCGCCCGCCGCCCCCGAGACTCCCACAGGATCCCCGAGCCTCTGACATGGCCAAGTACCGGGTACACGCTGCCAGCCTCCCTTTCCGCCAAGGCGCGGACGGGGTGCAAGTCCTGCTGCTGAAGTCCCGCTCCGGCAGGCGCTGGAAATTACCCCAACTGCGGGTTCGCAAACGCCGGCTACCGCGGGAAACCGCCGCCCTGGCCGCCTACCGCAAAGCGGGGGTGAGCGGCTCGCTCTCCACCGCCAGCATCGGCGACTACCGCCAAGGCAAAGGGGGGCGCAGGCGTTCGGTGCTGGTGTTCGCGCTGGAAGTAAAAGAGGTCCATGCCGATCGCCCCAAGCCCAGGCTGCGGAGCAAGTGGCTGCCCCTGGCCAAGGCAGCACGGCGCCTGCAGCGCCCGGAATTAGAGCCCCTGTTGCTGGGGTTGCCGAGCCTGATCGAGGACGCTCGCTTGCGCCAACTTTTGCTGAACCTGCCGGAACTCAGCCCCCTGCACCGCCTCTGAATGCAACGGCCGCGGCCCGGCCCGCTCAGACGTCGTCTTTGTACTTGTCGTCCTCGGCCTGCTGCTTGAGGGCGATCTCCGCTTGCCGCCGCAGCTCGAACACCTCTTTGCGCTCCTCGAACCGCTTGTCCCAGATCCCCTTGCGCTCCGGGATATTCAGCTCGCCAAACAACACCTGCTTGAGCAGACGGAAGCCGAATTTGAGCAGGGCTTCATCATCCCGCTCCAGCTCCGCATAGGCCTCGTCCTCCAGCAGATAGCTGTTCTTGAACCCATCGCTGAGCACGAAGCGGCGGAAGCGGTCCAGGTCATAGGAGCACATGAAGAACAGCTGCAGACTCATTTCCGGCGGCTTTCCCACCGTTGGGCCGGCGGACTTCTTCTTCAACATGATTTGATACCACTCGCGGTTCATCTCATCGAAGATTTCGACTCCCTGCTCCTGGCGGTAGTCGCCGATGCTGATCTCGCGGTCCTCCTCATGGCCCTTGCAGTGCGCTTCCTTGATCAGGAAAAAACTGGTGCGCTCGGTCTTTTCCTCCTTCGGCTTTACGGCGAGGTGACCGACCGGATAGTAGCGGCAGGCGGCAGGCCGGTCTTCATAGACGCTGCAGCCTTCGTCGGTAACGAACAGGCAGGCGCCCTCTTCGTCGGTGCGCATCTTGATCCCGGGTACCTTGTCCGCGTCCATCTCGTACGGGACGGTGTGCTGCTTCAGGAACTCGCCGCTGGTGATGCCGAACCGCCGCTTTAGCCGCAGCACGTCGTAAGGTGTGAGGGGAATGTCGGCTTTCTTGCAACAGGCATTGAAGCAACTAACGCCCTTGTGACAGCGAAACTGGATCTTGGCGTCCTCGCCCAGGATCTTCGGCACCATATTGGATTTAAAAGGTATGTCGAAATCTTCGCTCATCAGAGCCTCCGCGTAAGCATGTCGCCTGTGTAGGGGTACAGCTGGCCGGCTGGTACGCCAAAGCAACCGAGAACAGGCCATAAAAATCGGGTATAGACAGGGAAATGGGACCGCGGTACCCGGTTTCCAAATAAGAAAAATCCGGGCACCCATAAGGGTGCCCGGACTTCTTCACGCCATCAGGCTGTTCGGCTTACTTGAACAGCTTGGACTTGTCGACCAGATCGACGTGTGCGCGTTTAAAGCACTTGAAGGTCTTGGTCTCTTTGTCGTAGATGGAGTTCACGAAGCAATGCCAGTTCTCTTCGTCCACGAAGTTCTTGTCAGCCCGGTAGTAGAAACCGGGATAACGAGACTCCTCACGGAACTGGATGTGCTTCATGTGAGCTTCAGCGGTCAGAATGCGGTGGTAGTTCTCCCAGGCACGCAGCAGCTCGTGGAGGTCTTTGGCGCGCATTTTCAGCGCGTCTTCCTTCAGATCGTTCAGCTTGCCTTCGGCAACTTCCAGCATATTGGCATTGGTAGTGTAGTAGGTGGCAACACCGGCCACATACTCGTCCATAGCCTTCTGCAGACGGAATTGAAGCATCCGCGGGGTGATGTAATGGGGGTTCACATCGATCGCGGTAGTGTAGTCCTTGTGCTCGAGGAAGTTACGGACCGGACGGTAGATCTCTTCGATCAGGGTATCCACGTCGGTGTCCAACTCAGGCTTGTGGTCCTTGTTGTCCAGGACATACTTAACCATCGCCTTGGCGGCCAAACGACCCTCGGCGTGGGAGCCGGAGGAGAACTTGTGGCCGGAAGCGCCAACGCCGTCGCCGGCGGTGAAGAGACCGGAAACGGTCGTCATACCACGGTAACCCCAGTTCCAGCCGGAGGGCAGATGCTCGGGCACACCGTCCATGGTCTCCTCGGTGGGAGCGCCTACATCCTCGGGACCGGAGGTCCAGATACCGCAGCAACCGGAGTGGGAGCCCAGCAGGTAGGGTTCGGTAGGCATCAGCTCGGAGTTCTTCTTCTCCGGCTCGATGTTCTCACCGGCCCAGATGCCGCACTGGCCGATACACATATCCAGGAAGTCTTCCCAGGCTTCGGCTTCGAGGTGCTTCACCTCACGTGGAGACAGGGACTCGCGCAGCTTGCCCAGAGCGGTCACGGTGTCCATCCAGATGGGGCCGCGGCCTTCCTTCATTTCCTTCAGCATCAGGTGGTTGCGCAGGCAGGAAGCCGGAACCGCAGCCTGACCGTAAGGAGGATAGTCGTCCAGCATATCCTTGTTGCGGGTCATGTAGGTTTCGCCGAAGGCGTTGGTGGCCTGAGACTTGAACAGCAGGAACCAAGCGCCGACCGGACCGTAACCGTCTTTAAAACGGGTCGGTACGAAGCGGTTTTCCATCAGGGTCAGCTCAGCACCGGCCTCGGCAGCCATGGTGTAGGTGGAACCGGCATTCCATACCGGGTACCAGGCACGACCCTGGCCTTCACCGACGGAGCGGGGACGGAAGATGTTAACGCAGCCACCGGCGGCAAGAAGAATGGCCTTGGCCTTGTAGACGAACAGCTGGTGCTCACGAGTGGAGAAACCGACGGCGCCGGCGATGCGGTTCGGGTGGTTCTTGTCGTTTACCAGCTTGACGATGAACACACGCTCCTGAATGCGGTCGGAACCCAGGGCCTTCTTGGCGGCCTCGGCCACGATCCACTTGTAGGATTCGCCGTTGATCATGATCTGCCACTTACCGGAACGCACCGGCTTGCCGCCATCCTTCAGCGCGGCCAGACCCTTGGAGCCATCGTGCCGCTCGCCATTCTCGTCGGTCTTCCAGATCGGCAGGCCCCACTCCTCGAACAGATGCACCGACTCGTCAACGTGGCGGCCCAGGTCGTAGGCCAGATCGTCACGGGTGATACCCATCAGGTCGTTGGAGACCATGCGGGCGTAATCGGCGGGATCCTGCTCGCTGCCGATGTAGGTGTTAATAGCGGACAGACCCTGAGCAACAGCCCCGGAACGATCCACGGCGGCCTTGTCGACCATCTTGACCTTGATGTCGCCACCGGCCGCATCCAACCAGGGACCGATCTCATACGCAGCACCACAGCAAGCCATACCGCCACCGATCAAAAGGATGTCAACCTCTTCCTGGATGACTTCGGGGTTTCCAAATTCTCCGGCCATTCTATTTACCTCGCAAACTCAAAAAAATCTTCGGATTCCGAAACAGATTCAACTCACTTGTTGATCAGCTCGCTGGGATCACCAACGCGGTAACCTTTCTGCTCATTGTGGTTAAAGAAGCCGGGGTCGGAGATCTTAGCCATGTCGGCAGCCGGCTTGCCGCCGTACGGATCGATTGAGCCTTCCGGGGTGGTGCGGATCGGGAACTTGAAGCGCTTCATGGTGCCGTTGCGGAACTTGATGGTCCACATGATGGAATCCGTGCCGCGCAGGGGCTGCACGGAGGCGCCCAGAGGTACGATGTCGGCGTAGGGACGGGCCTCAATGGCCTGCTGCGGGCAGATCTTGATGCAGGAGTAGCACTCCCAGCACTGCTCGGGCTCCTGATTGTAGGACTTCATGGCATGGCCGGTCTCGGAACCGTCCTTGTCCAGCTTCATCAGGTCGTGCGGGCAAATGTACATGCACGCGGTCTTGTCCTGGCCCTTACAGCCATCGCACTTGTCAGTACGCACAAAAGTAGGCATGGTGCTTAGTCTCCTAAATGGTTGACACTGCAGCGTTGTGTAGCCACCGCCAAGTCGCCGGCGGCAACTCTCGAGTCACTACCCGGGCGCAGCGCGGCCCGGCTCTTTCCTTCACCTGCTTCGGCTTTTTACACTTGGTCTGGAGCCCCCGGGGAACCTGCCAGAACCGATCGGTGCCGCTCCGCAGGGGGTGCCTGCACCGCTCCCGAAACATTCGGGGAGGAATTAGGGTGCCCAAACATATAGATTTGTCGAAAAAAGTGCCAAACAGTTTTTCCCACCATTGCCATAAAATCGGTTTATTATAACGTCCTACTTCACGGGCAATCCCTGTCCCGATATGGGCAATGTATAAATAACGCATTGAATCTAATAGATATATTAGATCATGCCGGATCAATTGGCATCCTCGGTAGGCGTCAGAACCGGGAACTGGGGTTGTTGCTGAATATATAAGGTATTGAGCTGGATCAATTGGCAGCCTTACAGAGCGGTCTCAACCTGCGCGCATAAATTATTTCAATGAGCTTTTGGGCGGACCCGAACCGCAACAGGGCGCAGTCTTCTGTTAGAGTCCCGGCATCGCTCAACACAAGGCCGGCCCGACCATGCAGATCATCCGCTTTACCGATTCTCAGCAAGACATTCGTTACGGCCGTCGGCTGGACCCAGACAACGCCGAGGTACTGGAAGGCGGACTCTACACCGGTCTGCGCCCAAGCGGCGAGGTGTTGCCCATCGCACACTTGCTGGCCCCCCTCGACCCAGTAAATATCTTTTGCATCGGGCTCAACTATCGGGCCCATGCGGCTGAGACCGGGGCTCCGATACCGGAACAGCCGGTGATTTTCATGAAGCCCACCAGCGCCCTGACCCACCCCGGAGAGCCCATCTTGTTGCCGGCCTGCTGCAATAACGGGCCGGAAGTGGACTACGAGGCCGAGTTGGCCGTGGTCATCGGCCGGCGCTGCCGCAATGTACCGGTGGAACGCGCCCTGGACCAGGTGTTGGGGTACAGCTGCGCCAACGACGTCTCGGCCCGACGCTGGCAAAAGCGGGGCGGGGGCGGCCAATGGGTGCGGGGAAAAAGCTTCGACAGCTTCTGCCCCTTGGGACCGGCCCTGGTAACTGCCGACGAGGTGCCGAATCCCCAGCGACTGGGCATCGAGTGCCGGCTCAATGGCCGGCTGATGCAGGCGGGCAACAGCGCCGACATGATCTTTCCGGTGGCTGAGCTGATCAGCCGATTGAGCCAGGACACCACCCTGCTGCCCGGCACCCTGATCCTCACCGGCACCCCACCGGGAGTCGGCTTCGCCCGCCAACCGCCGGTATTCCTCGCCGCCGGAGACCGCGTGGAGGTTCGCATAGAAGGTATTGGCCGACTGGAAAACCCGATCGCCGAGGCATCGGAGGCGGGTAGCTGACCGCTGCAACACGGCCTATTCAGAGATGCGCTGATTTATAGCGTTTCCCGCGCAGGGCAGGATGCCCTGCAAAAAGCCAGGGAGGGCTTTTTTCAGCGTCTTTTTAGGGGAGTCGCGGCGCCGGGAGCAACAGCCGGGCAAGACCCGCCATCCAAGCAAGAGCCGGGGAAGCGGGGACCCGGTTGCGCCGAACGAGGCGCGTGGTACCCGGCGAGGCCAATACCAAGTTGCTATATTAGTGATTGCTGTTATACTAAAAATACAAACAGCCCCGAGGATAGCGCGAGCACCCATGTCGTACGCCCACAAAATCGATGGAATGGTCGGACAGCACCTGGCCGGATGGCAACTGGAAATCACCCTCGCCAGCCATCTGCGCGGGCGCCGCCCCCAGATTTCCCTGCCGAATGGGTATGCGGCCGGAACCTACCAGCCGCGGCAGACCCGGCAGCGAGCAACCAACCCTCGGTTCGTCAGCCACCCCGGTGGCAGTTTTCGTAACGGCGTGCCCAAGGTGCTCGGCCTCGACTTTCGGGGTCAGTACCCGGTAGGGGCCTACAATCCGGGCTAACCCCTTTCTACCCTGGCATTCCGACCGCGGCTGAGCGAGCATTACCCGAAACCTCGCAACCGCCCGGAGCGCCGCATGATGTCCAGCACCAGCAGGAGCGCCGAGACAGCCCGCCTGTTGCGCCTCGCGACCTCCGCCTCGGTGCTCACCGCCAGCGTGCTGATCCTAGGCAAACTCGGGGCCTGGCTGCTGACAGGGTCGGTGAGTCTTCTGGCCTCGCTGGTGGACTCGCTGATGGACGTCGCCGCTTCGCTGCTCAATCTGTTTGCGGTGCGTTATTCCCTGAAGCCGGCGGATGCCGAGCATCGTTTCGGCCACGGCAAGGCTGAGGCCTTGGCGGGCCTGGCACAGGCCACGTTTATCGCGGGCTCGGCCCTGTTCCTGATCCTACACGCCGTTGACCGCCTGCTGCATCCGCGTCCCCTGGAGCACATCGGGGTCGGCATAGCGGTCATGCTGTTCGCCATTGCCGCCACCCTGGGGCTGCTGGCGGTGCAGCGTCATGTGATCCGCCGTACCGGCTCCACCGCGATCCGCGCCGATTCTCTCCACTATGCCACCGACCTGCTGACCAATGCGACCATCCTCCTGGCGTTGGCGCTGGCGCATTTAGGCTGGCCCGGCCTGGACCCGGCGTTCGCCTTAGGCATTGCCGGCTATATCGTCTACAGCGCCTGGCGCATCGGCGGCGAGGCCTTCGAGCTGTTGATGGACCGGGAATTGCCGGAAGAGCTCCAGCAGCGCATCCGCGCCACAGCGCTGGCGAACCCCGAGGTGCGAGGCGTGCACGAGCTCCGTACCCGTCGCTCCGGCCAAGTGACCTTCATACAGCTGCATTTGGAACTGGACGACGGGCTCGACCTGCTCAGTGCCCACCGAATCGGCGATCAGGTGGATGCTGCCATTCGCGCCCTGATCCCAGTCGCAGAGGTGTTGATTCACAAGGACCCGGTCAGCCTCGGTGACGAGCGCGAGGCGCCGATTTCTAACTAGCCGCGGTCTTCATCGGAAAGGCGGGCCGCCTACTTCCGAAAAATGCCGAAACCCGGTAAATACCGCCCAACGACGGGTTAGGGAGGTCGCCGGCACCGAGCAAAACAAAGCTCAGCCCCTTTGCGAGACCGCCCAAGGCCGGACTCAAACCCGCAGCCATTCGACGAACTCTTCCAGGTTCGTTACCGCATGCTCAGCCGGGCGCTGGCCCGGGGGCCAGTCATGGCGATTGCGGTTGACCCAGACCGCTTGCATGCCGATACCCTGGGCGGGCTCGATATCCAGCCGGGGATCGTCGCCCAAGTGCAAGGCCTGAGCCGGCTCAACCCCAGCCCAATCGAGGGCTTTGAGGAACAGGTTCGGCGCCGGCTTCGGCGCCCCGGCCTGGGCCGCGTTGATGGTGCAGTGGAAAAGGCCCCGCAGCGGGGTGCGCTCGACCTCCGCATTGCCGTTGGTGGTGGCCACCAGGGTGTAGCTTTCGCCAAGGCGCCTAAGCACCCGGGGCACCTCCGCATAGGGCTCGACCCGATTGCGCACCTCCAGAAACAGGTCCATGGCCTGGGCCGCCAGGTGGCCGGGATACTGGAAATCCTCCAGCAGCTCCTGCAGGGATTGCTGGCGCAGCGCAGTGATATCGTGCGCGATCTCGGGGCGCTCCCGACTCAGGCGGCGGCGGTGCTCGCGCAGGCTGACCGTGTCGTGTGCCAGGGCCAGACGCGGGGTGCGCCGCTCCAGCCATTGATACAGCTCCCGCTCGGCCGCCAGGATCACCGGCTCACAGGGCCAGAGCGTGTCGTCGAGATCCAGGGTGATGAGGGAAATGTCGCCGCGCAGAGGCATGGACGTTCTATTTCGCGGCCCGGCGCCCGGACCTCGCTCAGCGATGGTACGGAACGCTCAACTCGTGCACCGCTTCGATCATGGCGCTGGCGTTCTCAGGGTCGATATTGGGGTGAATACCGTGCCCCAGGTTGAACACGTGCCCGGGGCCGCTCCCGTAGCTTGCCAACAGGGTAGCCACCTCCTCGCGGATGCGCTCAGGAGCGGCATAAAGGATGCAAGGGTCCATATTTCCCTGCAGCGCCACCCGATCCCCGACTCGGGACCGAGCCTCGGCCAGCTCGATGGTCCAATCCAGGCCTAGGGCGTCGGCGCCGCTGTCGGCCATGCGTTCCAGCCACTGGCTGCCGCCCTTGGTAAACAGGATCACCGGAACCCTGCGGCCCTCGGCCTCGCGCTGCAGCCGCTCGACCACCCGAGTCATATAGGCGAGCGAAAACTCGTCGTAGTCGCGCGGAGTCAGCACGCCTCCCCAGGTATCGAAGATCATCAGCGCCTGGGCACCGGCGGCTACCTGGGCATTGAGATAGTTGGCGACGGAGTCGGCGACCTTCTCGAGCAACCGGCGCATCAGGGCGGGCTGGTCGAACAGCATGCCCTTGCAACGTGCGAAGTTCTTGGTGGTCCCCCCCTCGATCATGTAGGTGGCCAGGGTCCATGGGCTGCCGGAAAAGCCGATCAGTGGCACCCGGCCATTGAGTTCTCGGCGGATGGTGCGCACCGCATCCATCACATAGCCGAGTTCCTGCTCGGGGTCGGGGACTCCGATGGCATCCACATCCGCCGCCGAGCGGACCGGACGCTCGAAGGCCGGTCCCTCGCCTTCGGTAAAGTACAGGCCCAGCCCCATGGCGTCCGGGATGGTGAGGATGTCCGAGAACAGGATGGCCGCATCCAGCGGAAAGCGCTCCAACGGCTGAAGGGTGACCTCGCAGGCCAGTTCGGGATTCTGACAAAGCTGCATAAAGCTGCCGGCCCGAGTCCGGGCGGCGCGGTATTCCGGCAGATAGCGACCGGCCTGGCGCATCATCCATACCGGCGTGGCATCCACGGGCTGGCGCAGCAGGGCACGCAGCAGACGGTCGTTCTTGAGTTCAGTCACGCTCATCCTCTCTCCTCAGCTGGCCAGCCCGCCGTTTGCAGCGGAGCTGCTGCCCGGTTGGCGGTGCGCACCAACCGTCGCGGGCCATTCCTCCGGGCGGCGGTTTCTCGACAGCCAGCTAAGCGCTGGCAGTTGACCGCTTATCTAGGTAAATCGCTGCAACCCACCAGAAACTGGTCCACCGCACGGGCGCACTGGCGACCTTCACGGATGGCCCAGACCACCAGGGACTGGCCGCGGCGGATGTCCCCGGCGGCGAAGACCCCTTCAATACTGGTCTTATAGGCGTCTGCACCTTCGGTATCGCCTTTCACATTCCCGCGGGCGTCCAGTGTCAACCCGAGCTCTTCGATCATGCCCGCATGCACCGGGTGCACGAACCCCATGGCCAGGGTCGCCAGCTCAGCCTCGATCTTGAACTCGGAGCCCGCCACCTCGCTCATCTGCCAGCGCCCGTCGGGGTCCTGGTTCCATTCCACCTTTACGCAGCGCAGCGCCTTGAGCTTGCCGTTCTCGCCGATGAACTCCTTGGTGGCTACACTCCACATGCGCTCGCATCCCTCTTCCTGGGACGAGGAAGTGCGCATACGGTTCGGCCAGTAGGGCCAGGTCAGGCCCTTGTCTTCGGTCTCCGGCGGCTGCGGCAGAATCTCGATCTGGGTAACGCTGCGGGCGCCGTGGCGGTTCGAGGTTCCGATGCAGTCGGAGCCGGTATCGCCGCCGCCGATCACGACCACGTTTTTGTCCTTGGCGCTAATCAAATGCGCCTCCGCCCCTGGCACCCCTTGCACTACCTTGGAGTTGGCGCGCAGGAAGTCCATTGCGAAGTGGACCCCGTCCAGCTCGCGGCCGGGCACCGGCAGGTCGCGCGACTCCTCGGCACCGCCAGTGAGCACCAAAGCGTCGTATTCTTCCCGCAACCGCGCGGCCGGGATATCGACGCCGATGTGGCTATTGGTGCGGAACTCCACGCCCTCGGTCCGCATTTGGGCGATACGGCGGTCGATCAGCGCCTTATTCAGCTTGAAGTCCGGAATGCCGTAGCGCAGCAGGCCGCCGATGCGGTCCTGGCGCTCGAACAGGGTCACCTCATGACCGGCCCTGGCCAGTTGCTGGGCGCAGGCGAGACCGGCGGGACCGGACCCCACCACCGCCACCCGCTTGCCCGTGCGCTGGGCCGGCACCTGGGGCTGAATCCAGCCCTCTTCCCAAGCCTTGTCGATAATGCTGCACTCGATCGTCTTGATGGTGACCGGGGCATCGTCCAGGTTCAGCGTGCAGGCGGCCTCGCAAGGGGCCGGGCAGATGCGGCCGGTAAATTCCGGGAAGTTGTTGGTGGAATGCAGCACCTCTATGGCCGAGCGCCAGTCCTGGTGATAGACCAGGTCGTTCCAGTCCGGGATCAGATTGTTGACCGGGCAGCCGTTGTGGCAATAAGGGATGCCGCAGTCCATGCAGCGCCCGCCTTGGGTACCAACGTCCACGTCGGACAGGGGGATGACGAACTCCTGGTAATGGTTCACGCGGTCGGCGGCCGGCTTGTAACGCCGATCCTGGCGTGCGAACTCCATGAACCCAGTGGGCTTACCCATGATCAGTGACTCCCCTTGGCTGCTTCACCGGCCTCGGACTCCTGCTGCGCCTGGATCTCTTTCAGAGCACGGCGGTAGTCCACCGGCATGACTTTGACGAACTTCGGAAGGTACTGTTCCCAGTTGGCGAGGATGTCTTTGGCCACGGTGCTGCCGGTGTATCGGTGATGGTTCTCAACCAGTTGCTTGAGGCGGATGGCGTCGAAGCGGGTCATGTCGTGGCTGACGTCAACCCGGCCGTGAGTCTCCAGGTCGCCGCCCTGGTGATCCAGCGCTTCCAGGGCGATGTCCTCCTCTTCGATCGGCTCCAAGTCCACCTGGGTCTGGTTGCAGTGCTGCGCGAAATCACCTGCCCCGTTCAGGACATAGGCGATGCCGCCCGACATGCCGGCGGCGAAATTGCGCCCGGTGGGGCCGAGGCAAACCACAACGCCGCCGGTCATATACTCGCAGCCATGATCGCCAACCCCTTCGATCACTGCGGTGACCCCGGAGTTCCGAACCGCGAAGCGTTCGCCGGCGACGCCGCGGAAGTAACATTCCCCGGAGATGGCTCCGTACAGCACGGTGTTGCCCACAATGATGTTTTCTTCGGCGTGCTCGATCCCGGAGTTGGCCGGTGGGTAGATCACCAGGCGGCCACCCGACAGGCCTTTGCCCACATAGTCGTTGGCCTCGCCTTCCAGCTCGATGGTGACGCCCTTCGTGACCCAGGCTCCGAAGGACTGCCCCCCCGTGCCCCTGGCCTTGATGTAGAGCGTATCGTCGGGCAACCCTGCATGGCCGTACCGCTCCGCCAGGCGCCCCGACAGCAGGGTGCCGAAGGTACGATTGTAGTTGTGCACGTCGATGTCGATCCGCACTGGCTCGCCGCGTTCCAGGGTCGGAGCCGCCTGGCGGATCAACTCGTGGTCGAGGGCCTTGTCCAGTCCGTGGTCCTGAGTCTCGCAATTGTAGACCGCCACATCCGGACCCGCCTCGGGCTTGTGCAAGATGCGAGAGAAGTCCAGCCCCTCGGCCTTCCAGTGGTCTAAGGCACGGCGCATGTCCAGGCGGTCGCTGCGGCCGATCATCTCAGCGATGCTGCGGAAGCCAAGCTTGGCCATAAGCCGGCGCACCTCTTCGGCAACAAAGAAGAAATAGTTGACCACGTGCTCAGGCTTGCCGGTGAAGCGCTTGCGCAGCTCCGGGTCCTGGGTCGCCACCCCCACCGGACAGGTGTTGAGGTGACACTTACGCATCATGATGCAGCCCTCGACAATCAGCGGGGCGGTGGCGAAGCCCATCTCGTCGGCCCCGAGCAGGGCGGCGATCACCACGTCGCGACCGGTGCGCATGCCGCCGTCGGCCTGCACCGCGATGCGCCCGCGCAGGCGATTCAGCACCAGCGTCTGGTGGGTCTCGGCAAGGCCGATTTCCCAGGGCGAACCGGCGTGCTTTATCGAGGTCAGGGGCGATGCCCCGGTACCGCCGTCATAGCCGGAGATCAGCACATGGTCGGCATGGGCCTTGGAGACCCCGGCGGCTACGGTGCCCACGCCCACCTCGGACACCAGCTTGACCGAGATGCGGGCGTTGGGATTGACGTTCTTCAGATCGTGGATCAGCTGCGCCAGGTCCTCGATCGAGTAGATGTCATGGTGCGGCGGCGGCGAGATCAGACCTACACCGGGGGTGGAGTGGCGCACCCTGGCGATCTGCCAGTTGACCTTATGACCGGGCAGTTGGCCACCCTCGCCGGGCTTGGCGCCTTGGGCCATTTTGATCTGAATCTCGTCCGAGTTGACGAGGTACTCGGTGGTGACCCCAAAGCGGCCCGAGGCCACCTGCTTGATCGCCGAGCGCTTGGGATTGCGACTACCGTCGTCGAGAGGCAGGAAGCGCTCGGGCTCCTCGCCGCCCTCGCCCGTATTGGACTTGCCGCCAATGCGATTCATCGCCACGGCAAGCGTTGAATGGGCCTCGTAGGAAATGGAGCCGAAGGACATCGCCCCGGTGGTAAAGCGCTTTACAATCTCGCTGGCCGGCTCCACCTCGTCCAACGGAATTTCCTGGTCGGCGAAACTGAATTCGAACAGCCCGCGCAAAGTCATTAAGCGCTCGCTTTGCTCGTTGATGGCATCCGAGAACTCGGCGAAGGTTTTGGCATTGTTGGCGCGGGTAGCATGTTGGAGCTTGGCGATGGTGTCGGGAGTCCAGATATGATCCTCGCCGCGCAACCGGTAGGCGTAGTCGCCGCCCACGTCCAGATGCTTGCGGTAGATCTCCTCCTCTCCAAAGGCGGCGATGTGCCAGCGAACCGTCTCCTGGGCCACCTCGGCGAGACCCGCACCCTCGATGGTGGTATGGGTGCCGGTGAAGTAAGCGTCGATGAAGCCGCTGGACAGACCCACGGCATCGAAGATCTGAGCCCCGCAGTAGGACTGGTAGGTAGAGATGCCCATTTTCGACATCACCTTCTTCAGACCCTTGCCCACCGCTTTGATGTAACGCCCCTGAGCTTCTTCGAAGTTTAGTTTTTCCGCCAACCGCGGCAGCAGGGACTGGATGGTGTCGAAGGCGACGTACGGATTTACCGCCTCGGCACCGTACCCGGCCAGGGTGGCGAAGTGGTGAACCTCAAGCGCGGCGCCGGTCTCCACGACCAGGCCGGAGACGGTGCGCAGACCTTCGCGTATCAGGTGGTGATGCACCGCCGAGGTCGCAAGCAGCGCCGGGATGGCGATCCGGCCGCGGTTCATGGCGCGATCGGACAGGATCAGGATATTGTAGCCCTCGCGCACCTTCTTCTCGGCCTTGGCGCAGAGTGCGTCCAGGGCTTCGGTCATGCCGCCCGCCCCCTGTTCCGCCGGGTAGCAGATATCCAGGGTCTTGGTACGAAAGGCGCCTGCGGTGTTGTCCTCGATGTGGCGTACCCGCTCCAGGTCCTCGTTAGTGAGCACGGGCTGACTGACCTCAAGGCGCATGTTCTTGCCGACATCGCTCAGCCCGAGCAGGTTGGGGCGCGGACCGATCAGACTTACCAGCGACATTACCAACTCTTCGCGGATCGGATCGATGGGCGGGTTCGTGACCTGGGCAAAGTTCTGCTTGAAATAGGTGGACAGGTGCTTCGGGCGGGATGACAGCACCGATACCGGGTTGTCCGCCCCCATGGAACCGATCGCCTCCTGGCCCGCCACCACCATCGGGGTGAGCAAGAACTTTATATCCTCCTGCGTGTAGCCGAAGGCCTGCTGGGCATCGAGCAGGGTGCCCGGATCCGGCGCCATCGGGCTGATATCCGCCGGCAGGTCGCTGAGTCGAATCTGCGTCTGGTCCAGCCAGTCCTGGTAGGGACGAGCAGCGGCAAGCTCGGCCTTGAGTTCATCGTCGCCGATGATACGGCCCTGTTCCAGATCGATCAGGAACATCTTGCCCGGCTGCAGACGCCATTTTTTGATGATCCGTTCCTCGGGGATCTCCAGTACCCCCATCTCCGATCCCATCACCACCAGGTTGTCGTCTGTAATCAGATAGCGGGCCGGGCGCAGTCCGTTGCGGTCGAGGGTCGCCCCGATCTGGCGACCGTCGGTGAAGGCCACGGCGGCCGGACCGTCCCAGGGCTCCATCAGGGCGGCGTGGTATTCGTAGAAGGCGCGCCGCTGGCTATCCATCAACGGGTTGCCGGACCAAGCCTCGGGAATCAGCATCATCATGGCATGGGCCAAGCTATACCCCCCCGCCACCAAGAGCTCCAGGGCGTTATCGAAACAGGCCGAGTCCGACTGACCCTCCGGAATCAAGGGCCAGACTTTGTCCAGGTCGTCGCCGAGGATCTCCGACGCCATCGTGGATTTGCGGGCCGCCATCCAGTTGACGTTGCCGCGCAGGGTGTTGATCTCGCCGTTGTGGGCGATCATGCGGAACGGGTGGGCAAGGTCCCAGGTCGGGAAGGTATTAGTGGAGAAGCGCTGATGCACCAAGGCCAATGCAGAGACCATGCGCTCGTCGCGCAGATCCTGGTAGTAATCCCCAACCTGGGCCGCCAACAGCATGCCCTTGTACACGAGCGTGCGCGAGGACATGGAC
Organism: uncultured Gammaproteobacteria bacterium; assembly: GCA_963753615.1. Taxonomy (GTDB): domain Bacteria; phylum Pseudomonadota; class Gammaproteobacteria; order Chromatiales; family Chromatiaceae; genus CAVWCW01. The sequence continues at coordinate 122,055 of CAVWCW010000002.1, read as the reverse complement.
GGCACATAGTAGAAGGACTGACCAGGGATTTCGGACTCGCGGATGTGGTTGTCCATGCTCTTGCGGATCACGAACAACTTGCGCTCGAAGGCATCCTGGTTCGGACAGTTGTCGCCGCAGCCGATGAAGATCTGGGCAATGAAGGGCTCGGTAGGCAGCACCGAAACGCCCAGTCCGGCGTTGTCGACAGGCACCTGGCGCCAACCGAGAATCACCTGACCTTCCTGCACCACGAAGCGCTCGACGATCTTTTCCATGACCCGTCGGGCCGCCTCTTCCTGGGGCAGAAAGATCATGCCGACCCCGTATTCCCCCGCCGGCGGCAGGTCGAAGTCAACCGCCGAACGCAGGAAGGCGTCCGGGATCTGGATCAGGATACCGGCCCCGTCGCCGGCCAGGGGGTCGGCTCCGACCGCCCCCCGGTGGGTCAGCCGATCCAGAATCTGCAATCCCTGTTCGACGATCCGATGGCTCTGGCGCCCCTTGATATCGGCAACGAACCCTACGCCGCAAGCGTCATGTTCATTGCTCGGGTCATACAAACCCTGCTTCGCTGGCAAAGACCCTTGGCTCATTGCAGACGGACCTCTTGTTGTTTCGGGCCGACGCCCCGGCGGTCGGAGCTCGGCGTGCCTGAAAATCTGGTTTGGAGACGGCGGCGCATGGTCGCGCTGGGTGCACAAATCCCCCGTCCGACAGGGCCCAAAAAGGGATGGGCCCTGCGCCGAACCCCGTAGGATAATCTAGAAGCATCCCAGTTGCCAGCCGCTGAGACCTGCACGGCGGTCCGCACCAAAACAGGGCGATCCCCCTTCATCTGCGGCCAGGACAGCGCTGAAGTTCCGCAGCGGTTTCCGCGCAACGCCGGCATCAAGACGATCTTCAGTCGCCTAAGTACTTGAAAACAAGCCCCTTCAGCACCCGCGCCCGGGATTGGTATGCGGATTGTGGTCAGCACGGCGAATCGCCGACGTCCGATCAGATACGCAAAAAACGCGCCCAGTTCCGATGAAGGGGCGTACGGCCCAGTCAATAGCTCAGAAGCGTGGCCTCCAACTCCTTCTCCGGGAACTCGCTGGTGACCACGCAGCCGCCGATACCCCGCATTAGCACCAGGCGTATACGTCCGTCCATGACCTTTTTGTCCACGGCCATCAACTCGAAAAAGCGGTCCCGGCCCAGTTCGGCCGGCGGCCGAGTGGGCAATCCGGCAGCCTCGACCAGGGCCTCTACCCGGGCCAGTTGCTCAGCGCTCAACCAACCCAGGCGTTGGGACAGGCGAGCCGCCATGCAAATGCCGGCTCCCACCGCCTCGCCGTGCAGCCATCCGCCGTAACCGACCCCGGTTTCGATGGCATGACCAAAGGTATGGCCCAGGTTGAGCAGCGCCCGCTGCCCCGCTTCTAGCTCGTCCGCTGCCACCACCCGAGCTTTGTCCTGACAGGAGCGCTCAATGGCGTACGCTAAGGCCTCGGGGTCGCGCTCGCAAACCCGGGGCATGTTCGCCTCCAGCCAGGCGAAGAACTCCGGGTCGTCGATCAGCCCGTACTTGATTACCTCGGCCAGGCCGGCGGACAGCTCCCGCTGCTCCAAGGTATTCAGGCTGGCGGTGTCGGCAATCACGCAGCGCGGCTGGTGGAACGCGCCTATCATGTTTTTCCCCAGGGGATGATTGACACCGGTCTTGCCGCCGACCGAGGAATCCACCTGGGCCAGCAGGGTCGTCGGCACCTGGATGAATGCCACTCCCCGCTGATAGCAGGCCGCGGCGAAGCCGGCCATGTCGCCGATTACGCCGCCACCGAGCGCGACCAGGGTGCAACTGCGGTTGAAGCGGTTGCCGAGCAGGGAATCGAAGATCCGGTTCCAGGTTTCGAGGTTCTTGTAGGCCTCACCGTCGGGCAGGATGACGGTAGCAGTCTGAAACCCGGACAGGGCCTCCTGCACCCGTGCCAAATACAGGGGGGCAACGGTTTCATTGGTCACGATCATCACCTGGCGCGAGTTCAGGTGGCGCCGGTACAGTTCGGACTCGCCTAGCAGATCCGATCCAATATAGATCGGGTAGCTGCGGTCGCCCAAGTCGACCATTAGGGTTCGGATCATGACGGATATCTCGCTTGCGGATGCAGGAGCGGCTGGCTGGAGCATGGCCGGCCCAGGGGCCGGATTATCTGCTTAATCCACGCCCTTTTCCAGCTTGCGCATTATCTCGCGACACACGCTGGCGGCGCTGCGCTTTTCGGTGCTGACGATCAGGTCGGCGGCTTGACGATATAGGGGGTCGCGGACCTGCATCAGTTCGCTCAAGCGGGCGTAGGGGTCTTCAGTCTGGAGCAGAGGCCGGTTTCGATCCTTGGCGGTGCGCTCGAATTGTTGCTCCGCGCTGCAAAACAAATAGACCACCAACCCGCGGCCTGCGAGGCGGCGGCGGTTATCCGGGTCCAAAATCACACCACCGCCGGTGGCCAACACCAAGCACTCGCGCTGGGTAAGGTCGTCGATCACCTTACACTCGCGGGCGCGGAAGCCGCTTTCACCTTCGAATTCAAATATGGTCGGGATATCGACGCCGGTGCGGCGCTGGATCTCGTGATCGCTGTCCTCGAACTGAAAACCGAGGCTGGAGGCGAGATGACGCCCTACCGTGGTTTTGCCCGCCCCCATGGGGCCGACCAGAAAAATGTTTCGAGACCAACGCATGGAGGTGAATGTATAGGCGACCGTCGGTCCAGATCAAGGGCGGCGAAAACGCCAGGGGCCCATTGCGGGCCCCTGGCGTGCGCGGAATCCGCCCCTCGCCTCATCTGGTGGTCAACGTCTCCTTGAGAATCCGCGGCGTCACGAACACCAGAAGCTCGCGGTTAGCATCGGAGAACTCCTTGCGCTTGAAGAGATTACCCAGGTAGGGAATGTCTCCGAAGAAAGGCACCTGTTCGCGCGACTCAGAAGTCTCCCGCTCGAAAACGCCGCCCAACACCACCGTCTCTCCATTGTCCACTAGGACCGTCGTCTCCACGGAGCGAGTATCGATCGGAGGCTGCCCCAGGACCGCGTCGGCGTAGTTGGCATTGTCCTTATTGACGACCAGATCCATTAGGATACGGTCATCGGGTGTGATGTGTGGGGTCACATCCAGTTTCAGGACCGCCTCTTTGAACTGGATATTCGTCCCCAGGTTTCCGGAGGTCGACTGGTAGGGGATCTCCTGACCTTGCTTGATGGTCGCCTTTTTTTGATCCGAGGTGATTACCCGCGGGCTGGAAATGACCTCGCCCTTGCCCTCTGTCTGCATCGCGGACAGTTCCAGTTGCAGAAGGTAGGAGCCAAGCTTGCCAACGATGAAGTTGATCGCGCCGGAAGGATCGGCTACCGGCAAATTCACCATCAGGGCTTCGGCCGTAGAATCTGCCGGATTTTCGATGCCCGGTGCGAGACCGAAGGTACCTGCGGTGTCACCCGGCCGGCCGCCTGCTACCACCGCGAAGTTCTGGTTGTCGTTCCAGCTGTTACCCCGGTTGAATCCGAAGCGCACGCCCAGGTCCTTGGCATAACTGTCCTGGGCAATCACGATGCGGGATTCGATCATCACCTGGCGGGTCGGAATATCGAGGATCTCTATCAGGCCCCTGATTTCGTCGAGTTTGGCGGCGGTATCCTGCACCAGCAGGGTATTGGTGCGTTGGTCAAAGGACACATTGCCCCGCGCCGGAGTCAACAGCGGATTGTCCTCGGACTTCAGCAAGGCCGCTAGATCTTCGGCCTTGGCGTAGTTAATTTGGATGTATTCCGCGCGTAGCGGCGCCAACTCCTCGATCTGTTGCTGCGATTCAAGTTCCAGCTTTTCCCGAGCAGCGATTTCTTCGATCGGGGCCACCAGCATGACGTTGCCGTCCTGGCGCTTGGCCAAGCCTTTAGTCTTCAGGATAATGTCCAGGGCCTGGTCCCAGGGCACGTTCTTGAGCCGGAGCGTGACACGGCCCGACACGGTGTCGCTGGTGACCAGGTTAAGGCCCGTGAAATCCGCCAACAACTGCAGCACAGCCCGAACTTCGATGTCCTGGAAATTGAGCGACAGGCGTTCGCCGGTGAACACCTGACGCTTCTTGTTCAGCTCCGCCTTCTCCTGCTTGGTCAAAGGGCGAAACTCTACCACGTAGAGATCCTCGGTCTGGTAGGCCAGGTATTCGTATTCTCCAGCGGTGGCAATCTCCATGCGCACGTTTGCACCGCGCGGGCGGGTGCGAATGGTGGTGACCGGCGTCGCGAAGTCCGTGACGTCGAGCTCCTCGATCAACGCAGCCGGTAACGCGGTATCCAGCAGGTCCAAAACCACCCGCGTACCTTCTTCTCTAACGTCTACCACCGTAGTCGGATCGCCCAGACTGATCAAAACCCGACCTTCGCCCATGGGCCCGCGGCGAAAATCGATATCCTCTATGCCCTCAAAAGCGAGCGCGATAACTGGCGGCTCCGAAGCGGCAGGGGCAGCGACCGACGGGCCCGCCGGTTTGGCATTGGCCGCCGCACCACCGACGGTGATCAACACGCCGTCATCCATCAATTTCATCTGATGCGGAACCAACTGCACAAGATTGATCACCACCCGCGTGCGGTCCCCAGCCGTCACCGCGGTGACGGTCTGCACCGACCCGATGCCGATCGCCTGGGTCCGCTCCTCAAGGGCAACGCCCAACCCGGTAAAATCCATGGCGATACGCGCCGGGGAATCGGTAGTAAAAGAAGTGGGCTCCGACACCGCGCCGGTGGTGCGCAGGATGATCTGCACGGCCCCGCCGGGCATTGCCGCGTATTCCACCGCCTTCAATTGGTTCTCGGCAGCCTGCAGCGGAGCAGCTAGGCAGGCGAGCGAAAACAGGATGAGCAATCCAAGAAGCCGTTGGATTCGGCCGGCCGGCGACCCTCGCAATGCCACCCGGAGGAAGCCACGACTGGTTTGAGATTGCGTGCTTGTCATTTCTGCTGTCCCCTGATTTATTCGCTCAGCGCAACCGAAGCCGGACTCTCCCGGTAGGCGCCCCGCCCATCGGCCAGAATCTCCGAGAGCTTGATTTCCACGTCGGTGATTTCGTAGATCTGGCCGTGATTCTGTCCCATATAATTTCCGGTCCGCACCCGGTAAATCATGCCCTCCCCGTTGCGCACCAGCCCCCATTTGACGCCATCCTTGTCCAGGGTTCCCACCATGTCGAGGGAGTCGAGAGGAAAGAATTCCAGCTCTTCCTTGCGCCGGTTGCGGTCGGGCAGGGTGTCCCCACCCCCAGCGCCTCCGGACCCTTCATCGGAAGACTCCTTCGAAGGGGTGAACGGGTCACGCCGCTCCCCGGGCAAGTAGAGGAAAGTCTCCACTTGGGCGATCTCCGGCAAGGGGTCCACCTCACCACCGGGAAGTTCCTTGGTGCGCTCGACAAATGCGCGTACATCCGCCAAAGGATCCCCACCCGCACACGCGGCCAATGACAGAACGGCCCCGAACGCCACGGCCCATCGGATCGCTGTACTCGGCCGAGCGGTCATTTCTCCGGCTCCTCCTCAAGGTAACGGTAAGTCTTGGCAGTGGCTTCGAGCACCAGCTTGCCATATTTTGGATCCTTCTCCGGCAGCGGCGCGATCTCGACATTGTGGATAGTGACGATTCGCGGCAGGGCCGCAAGGCCGCTCACGAATTCGCCGAACTCGTGGTAATCCCCGAACACCCGCAGTTTGATGGGCAACTCGGCATAGAAGTCCTTTCGGACTTCTCCCATCGGTTGGAACAATTCGAACTCCAAGCCCGCTGCCAAACCGGTTTGCGATACGTCCACCAAGAGGGCAGCCACCTCGGTCTTGTCCGGCAACTGCTTGAGCATCGCGCCGAAGGACTGACGCATCTCCTCCAGTTGCTGCTTGTATGCATCCAAGTTCGCGGCCTTTGCCTGTTTGGCCTTGAACTCGACGCGCAGGCGCTGCTCCCGGCTCTCGGTTTCCTTCAAGGCTGACAGCCGATCCTTGGTGTCGAAGTAATACCCGGCCGCCGCGACCACGGCGATAACCAAAAGGATCACTACTGCTTTTACCGCACGCGGCCAATCCCCGAAGTTGCTGAAATCGAGGCTGTTGAGTTCTTCGAAAGTCACCCGCTGACCTCCTTCTCCTGTGCGCGCTGCTCCAGGCGCAGTTCGAATTTGCTCATAGCGGTGTCGTCCCGGTCCTTGTTCTCAATCACCTTCAGGTCAGGGTCGCCGACCCATTCGGAGGCGTCGATCTTTCGCATGTAGGACGAGATTCGGGCATTCGATTCCGCTTCTCCGGTAACGGTTAGCCCCCGCGCCTGCTGCTGCACCTTCTTCAAGTACACCCCGTCCGGCAGCGTGTCGACCAACTCATCGAACAAGTGGACGACCTCAGGGCGGCTGCCTTGTAACTGTTGGATAACGTCCATTCGGGAAAGCAGCCCATTCTTCACTTTTTCCAGGTCTTTGATCTCGGCGATGATCTTGTCGACCCTCGAGATTTCCTGCTGCAGATAAAGGTTGCGTTCGTTCTGGGTGTCGATCAAGGCGCCGATCAGCATGTGCACGGCGCCCACGCCCAGTGCGGCGAGGGCGGCAGCCAGCACCAGGGTAATGCCGAAATCCCGCTGCCGCTTGCTGCGCAGTTCCTCGCGCCAGGGAAGAAGGTTGATGTGAGCCATATCAGTCGAAGCTCCTTAGCGCCAGGCCGCAGGCGATCATCAATGCCGGCGCGTCATTGCTTAGGCTCTGGGGCTTGACCCGCGAAGCCACCGACATCTCGGCGAAGGGGTTCGCCACCAGGGCTGGAGTACCCAGGCGCTCTTCGATCGACTCGTCGACCCCCGGGATCGAAGAACTGCCGCCGGCCAGGATAATCTGGTCGATGCTGCTGTAGGCGGACGAAGAGAAGAAGAACTGCAGGGAACGCCCGACCTGCTGGGCCATGGCTTCCTTGAACGGCTCGAGCACCTCGGACAAGTAACTGTCCGGCAGTCCGCCCTGGCGTTTGGCCATACCTGCCTCTTCGAACGAGAGGCCGTAGCGGCGCTGGATCTCCTCGGTAAGCTGACGACCACCGAAGGCCTGCTCCCGGGAGTAGATAATGCGCTTTTCGTGCACAACATGCAGCGTGGTGTTGGTGGCGCCGACATCGGCCACCGCGATGATCTGGTCTTCGCCCTGGTTCGGCAGTTGGGCTGCCAGCAGGCCGCAGGCATTCTCCATCGCGTACGCCTCGACGTCGACCACCGCAGCATCCAGTCCGGCAAGCTCCAGCGCCCGCACCCGAGCTTCGACGTTGTCACTCCGAGAGGCCGCCAATAGCACGTCCACCATATCGGGCATTTTCTCGGAGGGCCCCAGAATCTCGAAGTCCAGGTTGACTTCTTCGAGGGGGTAGGGGATGTACTGATCCGCCTCCAGTTCGATCTGCTCTTCCACTTCGCGTTCCGACAGCGAGGCAGGCATTGAGATCACCTTGGTGATCACCGAAGAGCCGGACACCGCCACTGCCGCCCGCTTGGCTTTGCTACCCGAGCGCTTGAGCACGGAGCGAATGGCATTGCCCACCGCCTCCTCGTCGGCGATGTTCTTTTCGACCACCGCATTGGGCGAGAGCGGTTCGACACCGTAGCTCTCGACCCGGTATTGAGCTGCCCCGCGGCCGGACGAGCGGCTCAGCTCCAGCAGCTTGACCGCGGTCGAACTGATGTCCAACCCCAACGTGGGTACGTGTTTGGATCCAAACAAAAACATCGGGCGCCCTTTTTTTGAATGGCAGAGGTTCCGCTGCTCAGAGTTACAGGTAATTCTTTATTAATTTAGCTAACTATATAGCAGTAAATAAAATTCTTGTGAAGCAGTTTTTCTTTTCTCTAAGATAGCCGAAATGTTTTTGATAGTATAGGGCTAATCGGCGCATCCAGCGCCAGCCACCGCCAGATATGTGAACCAGCTCATGAAGTACCTGCTCAAGTTCTTCGGCTTCCTGTTGCGCGCGACCCTGATGGGCCTGCTGCTGGGCAGCCTCGCCTTGCTAGGGATCTATTTGTACCTGGAACCCGAGCTCCCGTCCATTGACGATCTTCAGGAAGTGCGCCTGCAGGTGCCACTGCGCGTCTACAGCCGCGATGCCAAGCTGATAGCGGAGTATGGCGAACAGCGGCGCATGCCGCTCGGGATAGACGAAATCCCGGAACTGATGGTGCGAGCATTCCTGGCCGCCGAAGACGACCGCTTCTTCGAGCACCCCGGGGTGGACTACCAGGGGCTGTTGCGGGCGGCCACCCAGTTGGCGCTGACCGGGGAAAAGACCCAGGGCGGCAGCACCATCACCATGCAGGTGGCGCGCAACTTCTTTCTCACCCGCGAGAAGACCTATACGCGCAAACTCAACGAGATATTGCTCGCCCTCAAGATCGAACGCCAACTAAGCAAAGAGCAGATTCTGGCCCTTTACCTGAACAAGATCTACATGGGCAACCGAGCCTACGGGGTCGGCGCCGCAGCAGAGGTCTACTACGGCAAGCCGGTGGGAGCGTTGAGTCTAGCCGAGACGGCGATGATCGCCGGACTCCCCAAGGCGCCTTCGCGCTTCAACCCCATCGCGGACCCGGAGCGTGCCCTGCAGCGACGCGATTACGTGCTCGGGCGCATGGCCAAACTGGGCTTCATCGACGCGCAAGCGCATCAAACCGCCCGCACCGCCCCTGTGACCGCCCGCCTGCATGCTACCAATACAGAACTCGATGCCCCTTATATGGCGGAAATGGCTCGCGCGGAGATGTTCGAGCGGTACGGCGACAGCGCCTACACCGGTGGCTATAGGGTCTACACCACCCTCGACAGCCGGCAGCAAGAAGCTGCTATCTCGGCCCTGCGCGATGCCTTGAGCGACTACGACCGTCGCCACGGCTGGCGCGGCGCCGAGCGCCGCTTGGATCTGACCGCCGGAGACGACGAAAGCACCTGGGACCAAGCCCTCCGAGAAACCGGTAAGGTAGGCGTCCTGCTCCCGGCCCTGATCACCGAGGTGGCCGAAAAGACCGCCCACGCCTACCTCGGCCAGGGGGAATACGTGGAGTTGCCCTGGAACGGGCTGTCCTGGGCGCGCGCCCATATCGACGAAAACCGCAGGGGTGCGAAACCAAAGAACGCATCCGAGGTGCTGCAACCTGGCGATCTCGTGCGGGTGGTCCGGCGCACGGGCGAGCAGGAGGGCGAGGGCTACTGGGCCCTGGCACAGGTGCCGGTGGTGGAGGGCGCGCTGCTGGCGCTGGATCCGAGCGACGGCGCCATCACCGCGCTGGTCGGCGGCTACGACTTCTATCAAAGCAAATTCAACCGGGCCACCCAGGCCCAGCGCCAACCCGGCTCCGGTTTCAAGGCGTTTATCTACTCCGCGGCCCTGGAAGCCGGGTTCACCCCCGCCAGCCTGATCAACGACGCCCCGGTGGTGTTCGAAGACCCAAGCCTGGAGGCAGCCTGGCGCCCGGAGAACTACAGCGGCAAGTTCTTCGGCCCGACGCGCCTTCGCTATGCTCTGACCAAGTCGCGCAACCTGGTGTCGATCCGCCTGCTGCAGCAGATGGGCATCCGCCACGCCCTCGACCATATTGCCCGCTTCGGCTTCGACCCCGGCGAGCTGCCCGGCAATCTTTCCCTGGCGCTGGGTAGCGGGGTGGTCACACCGCTGCAGATGGCCAGGGGCTACGCAGTGCTTGCCAACGGCGGTTTCCTGGTCGATCCCTATTTCATCGAACGCATTGAACACCCCTACGACGGTGCCGTGTTCTATGCCAACCCGCTGCGCGCCTGCCGCGGGTGCGAGACCGCCGAAGTGGCGGAGACAGAAGGCCCGCCGCCCCCCGGCGCCTGGGATCCGGCACCGCGCGCTATCAGCCCGCAGAACTGGTACCTGATGAACTCCATGATGCAGGACGTGATCACCAGCGGCACCGCCCAAAAGGCGCGGGCACTGGGACGCCGCGATCTGGCCGGAAAGACCGGGACCACCAATGAGCAGCGCGACGCCTGGTTCAGTGGCTTCAATCAATCCCTGGTGGCGATAACCTGGGTCGGTTTCGACAAGTCCACCCCTCTGGGCCGGGGCGAAACCGGCGGCCGCGCCGCGTTGCCGGCCTGGATCGACTTCATGCGCGCAGCGCTGGCCGATACCCCGGACCGCCCACCCGAAATGCCCGAGGGCCTGGTGACCGTGCGGATCGACCCGGACACCGGGCTGCGGGTCGGCGCAGAACAGGAGGAAGCCATTTTCGAGGTGTTCCGGGTCAGCCACGTGCCCGAAGAGCCGGCACGCCGCGCCTTTCCGAGCGCCGGTGGCAATCCCTCCGCCCCGCCCCGCAGCGTCGACCCGTTCTGAAACCACCAGTCGCAAACCCACCCGATGAAGAATAAGTCGCGCAGCGGGCACTTACAGCAACGGGTCGTAGCCGAAGCGGCGCGTCTCATGGTCGAGCAGGGCCTGGACAATCCGCATCAGGCCTGCCGCAAGGCCGCCGCTCGCCTCGGGGTGCGCGACCCGCGCCAGCTTCCCAGGCCGGATCAGGTCGATCAAGCGGTGCAGGAATACCTGCGCCTGTTTCGGGGTGCCGACCACCCGCGCGAGCTGGCCCTGTTGCGGGAAACGGCGCTGCAGGCGATGCAAGCCCTGGAGCCGTTCCAACCTCGGCTGGTTGGACCTGTATTGCAGGGCAGCGCCAACCGCGGCAGCCGGGTGCAGCTGCACTTGTTCGCAGATACTTCCGAGGAGGTGATCTTTCGGCTGCTGGAGCTGGGGATTCCCTGGCGGGATGGCGAGCGCACCCACCTATACCCGGACGGGCGCCGCATGCGCCACCCCAGCTTCCGTTTCCGGGCCGGGGACAGCGAGGTCGAACTGGTAGTATTTCCGGTCGCCGGTTTGCGCCAGCCGCCGCTGGAGCCCGGGCAGCAGCGACCGCTGGAGCGCGCCAGCCACGCGCAGCTCGAGCGTCTGCTCGCGCAGCGCCCGGATCAACGCTCGCTGAGCGGCACGTAGGGACGTTCGGTATAACCTTCGTACATTTGGCGCGGACGGGCAATGCGGTGGGCCGGGTCGGCGATCATCTCCATCCAGTGCGCCACCCAGCCGGCAGTGCGGGCGATCGCGAACATCACCGTGAACATGTTCACCGGGATGCCCAGGGCCCGGTAGATAATGCCCGAATAATAGTCCACGTTGGGGTATAGCTTGCGCTCGACGAAATACTCGTCGTTGAGCGCCACCTCTTCCAACCGCATGGCCAGCTCGAACAGCGGATTATTGGCGTCCGCCAGTCGCTCCAGCACCTGGTAACAGACCTCGCGGATAATCTTGGCCCTGGGGTCGTAGTTCTTGTAGACCCGGTGGCCGAAGCCCATCAGGCGGAAGGGATCGTCCTTGTCCTTGGCCTTGGCCACATACTTGTCGATATTCCCTGTGTCGCCGATCTCGTTGAGCATGGTCAGCACCGCCTCGTTGGCGCCGCCGTGGGCCGGCCCCCAGAGCGAGGCGATGCCGGCGGAGATGCAGGCAAAGGGATTGGCCCCGGAGCTGCCGGCCAGGCGCACGGTCGAGGTGCTGGCGTTCTGCTCGTGGTCGGCATGCAGGATGAACAGAAGGTTCATAGCCTTGACCGCCACCGGATCAGGCTCGTAGTCCTCGCAGGGGGTGGCGAACATCATGTGCAGCAGGTTGCCGCAGTAGTCCAGCTCGTTGCGCGGGTACATCACCGGCTCACCCACATTGTGCTTATAGCAGGCGGCGGCAATGGTCGGCATCTTGGCGATCAGACGGTGAGCGCTGATCTCGCGGTGGCGTGGGTCCTGGATGTCCAGGGCATCGTGGTAGAAGGCGGACAGGGAGCCCACCACCCCCACCATTATCGCCATCGGATGGGCGTCGTAACGAAAGCCGTTGAAGAAATTCTTCAGGGTCTCGTTGATCATGGTGTGGCGGGTAATGATGGACTCGAACTCCGAGAGCTCATCAGCGCTCGGCAACTCGCCGTGCAGCAGCAGGTGCGCGGTTTCCAGAAAGGTGCTCTTGGCGGCCAACTCCTCTATGGGGTAACCGCGGTAGCGCAGGATGCCTTTGCCGCCATCGATATAGGTGATCGAACTGTGACAGCTGGCGGTGGACATGAAGCCCTGATCGAAGCTAAACATCCCCTTGTCCCGGTACAGGGAGGAGATATCCATGGAGATCGGCCCCTGGGTACCCTCAAGCATCGGCAACTCGATGGAGGAGCCATCCAGATTATTGGTCAGGGTAATGGTGCGTTTGCTCATCAGCCAACTCCTGTCGCTTGCCGTCACCGGCGACATTGGGCACGCCACGGTCTGGATGGCCACCCGGAACGGCGATCACTGTACCAGATCGGGAAAGCGGGCGGAAACCCTGGCCCCGCCGTCGAAGGGGGTGCGCCTCAGGGGCCTGATACTAGCGGATCGCGCCAACCATTAAGGATCGGCGCGGCCCGGATCAGGCCTCGCGGGGCGGATAATGGCTGGGGTAGGGGGCGCGCGCCACCCCGGAAGCCACCGCCGCCGACGCCACCGCCGCCGACACCAGCTCCCGGAGGCGCGGATCGAACGGCGTGGGAATGATGTACTCCGGCCCGAACTCCAACGCCCCGAGGCCATAGGCGTCGAGCACCTCCTGCGGCACCGGGTCATGGGTCAGCTGCTGCAGGGCGTGCACGGCGGCAATCTGCATGTCATCGTTGATGCGCGAGGCCTGCACGTCCAAAGCGCCACGGAAAATGTAGGGGAAGCCCAGCACGTTGTTGACCTGGTTCGGGTAATCGCTGCGGCCGGTGGCCATGATCAGGTCGTCACGCACCGCGAAGGCCACCTCGGGCCGGATCTCCGGGACCGGGTTGGAGAGGGCGAAGACAACCGGCCGCGGCGCCATCGAGGCCAGCATCTCGCGACTGATCAGGTCGGGCCCCGACAGGCCGATGAAGACGTCCGCTCCGTGCATCGCTTCGGCCGGGGTCCGCTTGTCGGTGTCCGCCGCTACGCCCCATTTGTAGGGATTAAGGTCCTTGCGCTGGGTGTGGATCACCCCATTGCGATCGAGGGCGAAGATATGGTCGCGGTGGGCCCCCAGGGAAGTCAGCAACCGGATCGAAGCGATGCCGGCGGCGCCGGCGCCGAGCACCACGATGCGGCTGTCCTCCAGCCGCTTGCCCTGCAGTTCCAGCGCATTGAGCAGGCCCGCGGCGATGATGATGGCGGTGCCGTGCTGGTCGTCGTGGAACACCGGGATATCGAGCTGCTCGATCAGGGCCTGCTCGATCTCGAAGCAGTGGGGTGCGGCGATGTCCTCCAGGTTGATACCGCCGAAGGTCGGGGCGATGCGCATTACCGTCTCGATGAACTCCTGGGGATGCTCCGCATCGACCTCGATATCGAACACGTCGATGCCGGCGAAATGCTTGAACAGCACGGCCTTGCCCTCCATCACCGGCTTACCCGCCAGCGCCCCCACATTTCCGAGCCCGAGCACCGCGCTGCCGTCGGTCACCACTGCCACCAGGTTGCCCTTGCTGGTGTAGCGGTAGGCATCCTGGGGATCGCTGGCGATGCGGCGCACTGGCTCGGCCACCCCCGGGCTGTATGCCAGGGCCAGATCGCGCTGGGTACGCGCCGGCTTGGTGAGGGTAACGCTGATCTTGCCCGGGATCGGTTCGGCGTGATAGCGCAAAGCCGCCTCGTTGATCTCCTGGTCCAGATCCGAATGCTCGTTGCCGTTGCTCATAATGCGCTGTCCTCCCGCTGGGAATGGCATGGCCGGCAACCGCAGCCGGCGAAAACGGTTAATGATAGGGGATACTAGGGAAAACCACGAATCGATTCCGGGCCCGCCCCCGGCCGGCGGCTCAATCTCCGAGCCAGCGCAGGGACGCCGGGTGGCGCAACTGCATCCGCCGCTCGCCTTTGCGGCGGTAGATCCAGCCCCGAACTTCCAGCGCCCGCCCTGGTCGGGCGTCCGCCTCCAAATCCGAGAAGTACTGCAGGTCCGGGCGGTCGACGCGCAGCGCCAACCCCCCATGCAGATTCAGCCACAGGGCGCGGCGGCTATTGCCGACCCGGCGGATACGCCCCCGTGCCAGGTGGAAGCCCTCGGCGTTGGCGGACAGTTCGACCGCCTGGACCGCCGGATCACCCCGCCAGAGACCAAGCCTGGCCGCCCGGGCTTGGCCCTCGGCATCAAAGTAGCAATCCAGAGAGCTGAGATTGGGCGGCACGGCGACTGCAAACCCGAGCCCCTCGGCCAGCAGTAGGCGGACTAAATTCCGCCCGTCCGGCAAATACAGGTGTACCAACCGCCGTCCGTAGCGGTCGACCGCTTCACGCCCTGGCCGTAGCAGCACCCGCCCGTTTTGCGCATCAATCAACCCTTGCAGACGCGCTCGCGCGGCCTCGGCGCCGGGCCGGTCTGGTGCCCCGTCGCGCCCCAATTCCGGGGTATCGATACCGATCAGACGCAGCTTGCGCCCATCCGCAAGGCGCAGGCTGTCGCCGTCGTAGACCCAGGCTACTACGGCCACCACGGCCTGGGCCGGGGCCCTGCAATCGGCCCTGACCGTCCCCAACCAAACAGCGGCCAGGACCCAAACGAACAGGGCGCCCCAGCGGAGCGCCCCGTTTCGCCATCCGGCAGGCGAGCCTTCCCAGCGCCCCGGCGTTGGCCTGATCAGCGGCGCGACGCAGCCAGAGACCCGAACCTCCCGAGGTCGCGACCGCGACTTAGCGTCCGTACTTCTTGCGGAACTTGTCCACGCGGCCCGCGGTGTCCATGATCTTCTGTTTGCCGGTGTAGAAGGGATGACAGGCCGAACAGACTTCCACGTGCAGTTCCTGGCCCATGGTGGAACGGGTCATGAACTCGTTGCCGCAACTGCAGGTGACCTTGATCTCGTCGTACTTGGGATGGATATCCGCTTTCATGCTGGCCTCGCAATACCGATGTTCCGGCGCGACTGCGCCGATTGAACCCACAGAGCGCCGCCGAGGGCGCAACGAACCGGTCATGTTAGATCAACCATCGCCTGTGCGCAACTGGATTATTCCGCCGTTTGCCGTCGATACCGTCCCAGAGGAGGGCCGAATCTTGCTAGAATACGGCCGGCGCCCGAAACTAGGGGACGCTTTCGAGGTCTCATCGAATGTCAGCGCCGGGTTGGCGCCTCACTGCGGGAAGTTGGTCCAACGGATGTCTTACGAGAAACGCATTGACGAGATGGTCGGCCATCACCTGACCGAATTCCAAACCGAACTCACCCTCGCCCAGCGCCTCGCGAACCGGATGAAGGGCGAGGGCCAAGCCCCGGTAATGCCATACGGCTACCCGGTCCGCATCTACCGTCCGCTGCACATCTGCCGCACGCCCAAGGCACGCCAGTTCATTGCCCACCATGGCGGCACGCTTAGCAATGGCGTACCCCGCATCCTGGGCATGGAACTGGTCGGGCAGTACATCCTCGGGGCCTACAACCCGGATCGCTGCTGAGGGCGACCGGAACCGTCTGCGGCGATACTAGCCCTTTTCGCCTCAGCGCTGCCGGGGCCAAAGCGGAGGCCGCAAATAGCACCAGGGATCCAGCGCACGTTTCTGATGGATACGGAAAGCGCCTGACGCGCCCCGCGCCGCCGGACCCGGGCCGACCCTCGGAGTCGAGCCCGGCCGGTTTCACTCCGAAAGCCGGACGGCACCTCGGCGGAACTGGCCTGTTACCCAGACTCAGATGTCTACCGCTAGGTAGAAGAACACAAAGCGGCCGTCTTCGATGTCGATCATGAGACTGGCGCCGTGATAGACCCCGTAGTCCACATAACCCGGCACCGCGGCATCCGCATGGCACTCGCTGGCGTGCTGGGGCGATTCGAAATCCCGGTCCCGGTCGTACCACGACAGCAGCATGTGGTCCCCGAGGCGGCTTTCGGCCTCCCGGTTGGCCAGGGCCATGGCCTGCAGATAATCGGCGAGGGGCGGTTCCGGGTACAGCCGGACCTGGGCGAGGGCCGACAGATCCGGTCCCTCGCCGACAGCACAGACCGCCCCCGGGGCCTGGTCCTGTTTGCGCCCGCTCATCGGGCCGCCTCCGCGGGCTCGGGTTCGAGCTTGGCGAAACGCAGAAAATAGTTCAGGCGCAGCAGCTCCGGCGTCTCCAATAGGCGAAACCCGGCCGCCTCGACCTCTGCGATCACCTGCTCCCGACCGGCCCGCACATGACCCATAACCCAAGGCGAACTCAGCCCCGGCTGGCGTCGAAAGTCGATGATCACCAGCTCCCCGCCGGCGTTCAGGGCCCGATGCAGCGAGGCCAACATGCTGCGCGGGTACTCGAAGTGGTGATAAGTATCGCATACCAGGGCCAGTTCGACCGAGCCCGCAGCGAGGCCGCTGGAGCGCGGCTCATTGACTAGGCCCTCGAGGTTGTTAAGGCCCTCGGCGCGGGCCCGCGCCAGGGCATTGGTGACGAAGTTTTCGGAAATATCGACCATGTAGACCCGGCCCTCCGGTCCCACTTCACGTGCCATCGGCAGGCTCAAAAGGCCGGTACCGGACCCGATATCCGCCACCCGCTGCCCGGGCCGCAAACCCAGGGCGGCGACGATCTCCTGGCGCCGGGTGTAGATTTCCCGCCCCGGGGACTCGAACACCCGCACCCAATGGGCATAGTCCGGGTCCTGGTAGTGGTCGTTGATGCCCGGCCGCACGCTGGCCTCCTCGCCGGCGACCGGACCGGCGAGCAGCAGCAACAGGGCCCAGCCCGGCAGTCCCGGGATCACGGCTCACCCCCAGCCAGCTGCTGCAGTGCGGCAAGGATATCCGCCGGCTCCATGCGCCGGGTGTAGTCGGTATCGGCAAATGCCGCCCGCACTCGCCCCTGGGTATCCAGCACATAGGTACCCGGCACCGGCAACAGATAGCGGCCCGGACCGTTGTATTCGGCCAGATCCAGACCCAATTTATTCTCGTAGAGCTCGCTCAGCGCCGGCGGCACGTCGAAGTAGAGCCGGTAGGCCCTCATCACACGGCTGTCCAGGTCGCTGAGGATCTCGAATGCGATAGCCATCGGCCTCGACCTGGGCCAGGGAGCGGTCGGGCTGCTGCGGAGTCACCGCGATCAGCTGCGCCCCCAGACGCTTGAAGGCGGGCAAGCTCTGCTGCAGACCGCGCAACTGCAGGTTGCAGTAGGGGCACCAGGCGCCGCGGTAGAAGCTCAGCACCACCGGCCCCCGGGTGAGCCGCTCGGACAGGCGCACCGGCTCGCCTTTGGCATTCGGCAGGGTGAAATCCGGTGCCAGCTCGCCGATCCGCAACCCCGGTGCGGGCATGGCCCGGGCCAAATCCGCCCCGGCCTGCTGCATCAAGGCGCGGTCCGCGGCGCTGAAGCCCGGCCCGCCGGCTGCGGCCCGCTCGGCCTGAAATGCTTCCAAGTCGGCCTGGTAACTCGCCACCGGCGGCCCCTCTCCGGCGGTACCGCCAAGAGGCAGGGCAAAGCCGGCGATCAGCCATAGATGCTTATAATGGAACATTGGCGCACTCCTGCGGTAATTTGCCTAAATGGCAGATGGTGTTCCAGCAAGACCTGGCATGGGCAGGCGACCTTTCGCCTGACAGCGTCTTTAATCGCGGGGTTATTCCCGCGCTCGGAAAACGCCGGGGCTTCGGCGTTTCCCTAAGGAGACGCTGAAAAAAGCCCTCCCTGGCTTTTTGCAGCACGGGCATCCTGCCCCGCGCGGAGAACGCGATTAGACCGGCGTTTCCCTAAAGATAGACCTTGGAGCCGAATCGAGAAACCTGATGCAGCCATACAAGCGACTTTTAGCCACCTGCCTCGGGGCCCTGCTGCTGGGCCCCGTCGTAGCCGAAGAAACCAACCCGGAGGCCGATCCGGGCTATTGGGAGAGTTCGCGCGAAACCGCCGGCGCCCTCTGGGACAAATCCCGGGCCACGGTCGGCGATCTCTGGCAGCAGACCCGCTCGTTGCTGGACGAGGAGGAGGGCAGAGAGTTCGCCCAGCTGTGGGACGGCATGCTGCCGCGCCTGGACCAGGCCCTGGACTTGACCGAAGAGCAGACGCAACTGCCGAAGAACGCCTGGTTTGGCCGCGACCGGGCCGATGCCCAGGTGGAGATCGACCGCATCCTGGACCAGGCGGTGGAGATCCTGGCAGTTTCGCCGCTGCAGGACTATCGGGGCCGCATCCGCGCCCTGGAAACGGCCATCGACGATGACCGCCAGACCATCGCCGAACTGCGCACTCGGCGCGTCACCGCCCCCCAGGACTCGCTGTGGAAGGAGACCGCGACGGACATCGACGCCGCCATCGCCGAACGCCAAGCGCGCATCGCACACAACCAAGCGGCCTTGGCGCAGTTGCGGAGGGAGTTCGCCGCGGAGCTGCGCCAGGTCGGGCTCGAACTGGACGACCAGCAACTGGAATTCCTGCTGTCGACGGTGATGGGCGACAACCTGATCGAACTCGGCATCGCCTTCGACAACGTAAAGGCGATAACCGCCGAGCTGGAGCAGCTGGTGCGCAACTCCGGAGAGGACCTGGAGAGCGCCCGCCGCTACTACGGCATGTATCTGGTCCTGCTGCAGGTGCTCGAGCATATGCACAGTCAACTGCTGCAGGCGGTGGAAGAGCGCTTTCTGCCCCAGATCGACGCCATCCTGGTCAAGACCGAGCAACTCACCGCGGATGCGCGCCGCCTGCTGCAGGAATCCAGTGCCAACCGGGCAGTGCTGGAGGCCAATCTGGAGGCCCAGGCCCTGACCCAGAGGGCGGCGGGCGCCTACCGCGACTACCTGCTGCAGCAGGCGGAAGCGGTAGCGGCCTCGCGGGCCCGTCTGGAGAGAGATATTGCCGCCGCCTGGAACACCTACGAGACGGTAAAGGTTTCGGGCGAGCTGGTCGGCCTGATCCGCACCAGCCAGCGCATGCTCGACGAGCTGCTGCAGCGCCAGGTGCCGGTACTCAAGCCGTTCGCCAACCTGCAGATGCAGCGCGAATTCGCCAAGCTCACCGAGCGCCTGCGCTCAGCCGAGGCGCCCTGAGCGGATGGCACTGGCCAAGCCCCTGAGCGGCGGGCAGATCGCCCGCCGGCTCGCGGCCAACCGGGACCGGGCCCTGTGCGACCCTTATCCCGCCGACTTCTTTGCGCGCCCGGCCTCCCCCGCCGCAGTGTTGCTGCCCCTGTTCCGGGCCGGCGACGACTGGCGGCTATTGCTCATCCGCCGGGCCGACAACCCCGGCGACCTTCATCGCGGCCAGGTCGCCTTTCCCGGCGGTCGCCCTGAAGCGGGTGATGCGGATGCCGCCGCCACCGCCCTGCGCGAAGCCCGAGAGGAGATCGGCCTGGACCCGGCGCGGGTGCAACTGCTGGGTCGCCTGCCGGCCTACCATACCGCCACCAACTACCTGATCGAGCCGGTGGTTGGCCAAATCCCCTGGCCTTTGGCGCTGCGCCGCCAACCGCAGGAGGTTAGCCGGATCTTCAGCATTCCCCTGGCCTGGCTCGCCGACCCGGCCCACCAGCGGGTAGAGCAACGAAGGCTGGAGCGTTGGCCCGAGCCCTGCCGGTGGTCTACTTCCGCAACTACCGCGGAGAATGCCTCTGGGGCGCAAGCGCCCGCATCAGTCAGAGCCTGTTGCGGGTGCTCGAACTGGCGGAGTGAGCCCTTGCATCCGGACCCTAGCACCTGAAACCGGCGCCCGTACCGAGCGGAGACCCTGCCTGGGGTGCGACGTGACTGGCCGCAACGACCCGAAATAATCTCTCCAAGATCCACACCATTGCAACCCATTCGCGGGCCCCCAAAGGTGCGCTATTTGCCCCCTGACGCTAATCGGCCGGCGGGCGCCTGCTCCGATCGCATCCGATTCTCTCAGTCAACGCGCGCTCGGTCATGACCCTCGCGGTCCGGTGCCGATTTATTACTTTTTGTAAAGCGAAACCGGGCGACGTGAAAATCACGTTATTGTACGAATGGTGAGGTTGCCTTTGAGCGCCCGAGTCAACAGCCGAGCGTTATGAAGCGCAGAAGCCCCGCCCAACAACCGCAGCTTGCTGAGATCTCGGGCACCGCGACCCCGGAAAGATTGGGACAGCGATGCCGCGGGAACCATGAAATCGGAACGAGAATCGACGTCAGATGCAGAATGCCGGGAACATACTATTGGTGGATGACGACCCGCGGGTGGGTAGCCTGCTGCGGCAATTCCTCGCTGAGGAAGGCTATCGGGTGGAGGTCGCCCGAAACGCCGTTGAAACCGAAGAGAGGCTGGCAAACCGCCCCCCGGACCTGCTGTTGCTCGAAGTCATGATCCCGGACGCATCGGGGCTGGATATTGCCCGTAGCGTGCGGCGCGATTCCAATATTCCCATTATCATGCTGAGTCGCAAGAGCGATCCCCTGGACAAGGTGATGGGCCTCGAAAACGGCGCCGACGACTACATCACCAAGCCTTTCGACCAACGCGAGTTACTGGCGCGGGTGCGCTCGGTGTTGCGCCGCAGCGGCCAGCGCCCAGCGACGGACGCGAATCCGAGAAACCGGAGCGTGGTCGCGCACTTCGAGGGTTGGAGCCTGGACCTGAGGGCCCGTGACCTATACTCCCCCGACGGGACATGGGTACACCTTACCAGCTACGAGTTTCGCCTGCTGGCAGCGATGGTTTCAGAGCCCAATGAAGCGTTCGACCGCAACCGAATCTTATCAACCTTGGCGGACCGTGATTGGTCCCCACGGGACCGGAGCATCGACGTCCTGGTGAGCAAACTGCGCAAGAAGATCGAGGTCGACCCCAAGCGGCCGCGCCTGATCAAGACCGTGCGCGGAACCGGTTATCTATTTGCCGCCAGCGTGGCGTTCAGAGCCCCCGTCGACGCCTGACGAACCACCCCCGTCCTGCCGCGGCAAGACCAAGGCCCGCCCCCCTTGGGCCAAAGCGGCGCAGACAGTACACTAGCATCTGAAGAGAACGCATTCGCGCGGGTCAGCCTGCGCCGAAGGGGCCGGTGCCCGAACCCAGGCTGAGGCCGGGAGACAGAAGATGGCCCTAGACTACAGATCGGCAGCACTCGCGGCGCTGCTGTTGGGTAGTATCGGCGTCGCTCCGGCGGTTTCGCCGGATCAGCTGCCGGAGCGTATACGCGGCGCCCAGGCCGCCCTGGATCGGCTGCAGGGCGACTATGCTCGGCTGCGCCGCCAGGGCATGCTTAGCCGCGCCGAAGAGCGGGACTACGCCGGCTACCTGGAGGGCTTGGCCGCACGTATCGACAGCGACTGCCTAACCCTGGCGCGCCACCATGGCGGCGCGTTGCCGCCCGACCTGCCCTGCACCGTGCTCCCGGCCCTGCTGCCAACCCGACCCGATCGGACGCCAGCCGAACAGCTGGCGCGCCTGGAGGATGAGCTCGGCTCTTCTCTGGGCGAATTCGACCAAATGCTGCTGCAGGAGCAGGCGCGCATCAAGGCGGACGCTCCCGTTACCGCCGCTGGCGGCGGTGGTGGCGGGCAGGCCGGGACCGGCTCCGGGTCAGCCGGCGAAAGCGGTGACCAGGAACAGACGGGCAGCGGCGCCCAATCGGCGGCAAGCGCAGAAACGGAGGACAACGGCGACGCGACCGACGCTCAGTCCGACGCCGCCGGCGGCCGCCCGAGTTCGGCCGCCGCGGGCCAGCCCTCGGACCTGCCGGACGGCAGCGACGACGACGTCGTGGCCCGCCAACTGCGCGAAGCGGCCGAAAAGGAACAAGATCCGGAGCTCAGGCGCCGGCTGTGGGAGGAATACCGCCGCTACAAGCAAGGCGAATAGGCCATCTTATGCGAATCGACCGCCGACACACCCGTTTCAGCCTGCTCGCCGCCGCCCTGATCTTGCTCGCAGGCTGCACCACCTATCCCAGTCGTGGCACCCCACCGCCAACCGAACCATTGGACAAAGCGGCCCTGGAACTGTCCGAAGACCAGCTGCTGGACGTGAGCATTGAGCGCTTCGAGCCCGGCAGCCTGCCCGAGGACGAGGAGCGGGCCCGGGGCCTGTCGCCGGAGATCCGAGACGCCGAGTCCCGCTACCTCCCGCTGCAGCTGCGCGACACCCTAGAGAGCACCGGCTATTGGGGCGCGGTGCGGGTGCTGCCCATGGCCAGTCCCGGCGCCGAGCTGCTGGTGCAGGGGCGCATCCTGGCCTCCGACGGCGAATCCTTGCAGTTGCAGATCCAGGCCTCCGACGCCACCGGCCGGCAGTGGTTCGACCGCCAATACGACGCCTGGATCGACCTTGCCCGCTACCAGGGCACAGCCGAAGGCGATGCCTTCTACGCCCTGTACAACGCCATTGCCAACGACTTGGCCAGCTTCCGAGCCGCTCTGAGTGCGGAGCAACTGCTGGAAATCCGCCGGGTCGCCGAGCTGCGCTTCGCCGCCGACATGGCGCCGGACGTATTCGAGCCCTACCTGCAAGCGACCCCGGAGGGCGGATACCGGCCGCGCCGGCTGCCGGCCGAGGACGACCCCATGTACCTCCGCATCCAGACCATCCGCGCCCGCGACGCCCTGCTGGTGGACACCCTCAACGGCCACTTCGACAACTACTACTTGGAAATGCAGCAGCCCTACGACGACTGGCGGCGCAGCCGACTGGAAGAGATCGACAACGTACGCGAACTGGAGAGCCAGGCGAACCAACGCAAGCTGCTCGGGGCGGCGGCCATCGTCGGCGCCATAGCCCTGGGCGCCATGGGCGGCAGCGATACCCAGATCTCCACCAGCACCCTGCGCGATGTCATGGTGCTGGGCGGCGCCTATGCCATCAAGACCGGCTTCGACAAAGACTCCGAGACCGAGATCCACCGCGAGGCGATCGAGGAACTGGGCGACTCCTTCCGCTCAGAGAGCCAGCCGCTGGTGGTAGAGGTGGATGGCGAGGTGCACGAACTGAGCGGTTCCGCCGAGGCCCAGTACGGCCAGTGGCGCCAGCTGCTGCAAGCCATCTACGCCACCGAGACCGGCGCCGGCGACTACCTGGACTGAACCGGCTCCAGGCCCCGGAACCCGCGCCATGAACCAAACACCGAGCCCCACCGGCCCCGAACTGACCCCGCCCGGCGCTCCGCCCCCCGACGCGGCCGGCCGGAGTGCCGGGCCCTGGATAGGCATCGCTTTGGTGCTGCTGCTGGCGCTGGGCCTGGCGGTGGTCTGGCTGCTGCCGCAATGGCTGGAGCCGGCGAGCGCACCCCAGACGAGCGCCCAACCCGGTCCTGAGCAGCCCGGCTCGAACCCGCCCGAACCGGCCCACCCCAGCGAGACGCCGGCTCCCAGCGCCCGGCCCGATGCCGAGGCCGCCCTGCAGGCCTGGCTGCAGACCGCCGCCCGGCTGGAGAACGCCCGCGCCCCCGCCTGGGCTCCGGCGGAATGGAGCGCGACCCAAAAAGCGGCGGAGGAAGGCGACCGCCTGTTTACCCAGCGCCGCTTTGCCGAGGCCGCCGCCAGCTATGCCGCTGGTCAGGCCGGCCTGGAGGCCTTGGAGGCGAGCCGCACCGAGCGTCTGGCTGAAGCCCTGGCAGCGGGCCGGGCCGCCCTGGCGGCGGACGACGGGGACGCCGCAGCCGCCGGCTTCGAGCTGGCCCTGATCATCGAGCCCGGTCACCCGGAGGCCGATAACGGCGTGAAGCGGGCCCGAGTGCGAAACGAATTGCTCGACCTGATGCGGCAGGCGCAGGCCGCCGAGGCCGGGGACGACCTGCCGGGCGCCCTGGAAGCCTACCGCGAGGCCGCTGCCCTGGATCCGGAGTACGGGCCCGCCGGCGAGGGCCTGGACCGGGTAGTAGCATCGATGCGGGCCGCCGTCTTCCAAGCGGCCATGGGCCGGGCCCTGGCGGCACTGGACGCCGGTGACCTGACCGATGCCGCGACCCTGCTGGACAAGGCCGCCCAGGTAAACCCGGACGACCCGGCCCTGAGCGACGCCCGCAGCCGCCTGGATCGGAAACAGCGCCAGGCAAGAATCCGCGAATTGGAGCGACGGGCCGGGCAGCGCGCCGCCGCCGAGCGCTGGGATGCCGCCGCCGGGCTGTACCGGCAAGTCCAAGGCCTGGCCCCCGAGGCTGCCGCTGCCCGCCGGGGCCTGCAACGCGCCGAGGCCCGCATCGACCTGCACCGCCGGCTCGACGCCTTCCTGGGCCAGCCCGAGCGGCTGGCGGCCGAGGGCCCCCGCCAGCACGCCCGAGCCCTGCTCGCCGCAAACCGCCCGGCGCCCCCCGGCGAACCCGAGCTGGCCCGCAAGCTGGCGGCCCTGGAGCAGGCATTGGAGGGGGCCGCCATGCCGCTGGCGGTGCGGCTCCAGTCCGACGGCCTGACCCAGGTGTCGATCCACCGGGTCGGCCCGCTTGGCCGCTTCCTTGAGCATCGCCTGGAGCTGAACCCCGGCCGTTATACCGCAGTCGGTACCCGTGACGGTTACCGCGACGTGCGACGGGAATTCGAAATCCAGCGCGGCAAGACCCCGGCGCCGATCCGCATCCAGTGCGAGGAGGCGATTTGAGCCGGGTCTACCTGCTCCGGGACGCCCGCGGCCAGCGCCGGCTCAAGGCCGCCGACCTGCCTCTCGGCATCGGCGGCGCGGAGGCCGACCTGGCGCTGCCCGGCCAACCTCCGGACGCTCTGTTGGCCCACATTGGGATCGCCGAGGGCCACGCCTTCATCCAGCCGGCGGCGGACGCACCGCCTCTGTTTCACAATCACCAGCGCCTGACGCAGTCCGCTTGGCTCAAATCCGGCGACCGGATCGAGGTCGGAGACGACCTGTTGACCTGGACCGTGCACGGCGACCAAGTCTGGGTTCGGGCCGAGGAGCGGCAGGATAGGCCGGCCCTGCCCGCAACCCCGGCGCCCTCCACGCCAACGGCATCGCCCGAGCCACCACTGCCCGCCCCGGCGGCCCCGCCCCGGCGCCGGGGCCTGCGCCTGCTGCTCACTGGCCTGTTCGCCTTGCTCCTGTTGGCCGCCGGATTCGTGCTGCTGGCGCTGCGGGTGGATCTGCGCATCGAACCCACCCCAGATCACCTGTCCCTGAGCGGCCTGCCCGCGCCCGTTACGGTGTGGGGCCAATGGCTGGCCTGGCCCGGCGACTACCGGTTGCGGGCCGAGCACCCGGGGCATTTCCCGCTGGAGCAGACGCTGGAACTGCGCCGGGGCGGGCCCGCCGAGTACCGTTTCACTCTGCGCGAGCGCCCTGGCGTGGTGCGCATCGCGCTGGAGCCGGCGGTGCCCTTCCGCCTGTTGTTGGACGGCCAGATCCTGGAACCCGAGATCGACGGCGGCTTCTCGATTCCCCGAGGAAGCCACCGGCTGCGCGTCGAAACCGAACGCTACCTGCCCTTGGAGCAGACGCTGGAGGTCGACGGCCTGGGCCGAACCCAGGAACTGGCCTTCCGGCTGCAACCGGCCTGGGCGCGGATGAGCCTGGACAGCGAACCGAGCGGGGCGGCGGTATATTTGGGCGAGCGCCTACTGGGCCGCACCCCGCTTGACACCGAGCTGATGCAGGGCCCGGCCCGGCTGCGCCTGACCCTGGCCAGGCACCAACCCCTGAAACTGGACCTCGAGGTGCAGGCCGGCCAACCCCTGGAGCTGGGCCGCGTCGAGTTGCAGCCGGCGCCCGGGCGGTTGCAGCTCGAGACCCGCCCGAGCGGGGCCAGTCTGAGCCTGGACGGGCGCTTTATCGGCACCACCCCGCTCCAATTGGAGCTGAGCAGCACCAGCGAGCACCAGTTGCAGCTGAGCAAACCCGGGCACCGCCCGCTGACCCACGCGCTGCGCCTGGAGCCGGAGCAGGAGCTGGCGCTGAGCCTGAAGCTGGAACCCGAGTACGGGGTGGTGTTCATCGCCAGCCAGCCGGCGGATGCCGAACTGCTGGTGGACGGCCGCCCCGCCGGCCCCGCCAGCCAGCGCCTGCGCCTGTCCAGCCGCCCGCACCGTCTGGAAGTGCGCAAGTCGGGTTATGAATCCAAGCAATTGAGCGTCCTGCCCGATCCCGGCTACAGTCAGACCCTGGAGGTGGAACTGCGCACCCTGGCCGCCGCTCGCCGCACCGCCACCCCCGAGCGCATCACCAGCCCCGGCGGCCAGGCCCTGGTGCTGATCCGCCCCGGGGGCAGCTTCCAACTCGGGGCCTCGCGCCGGGAACCCGGGCGCCGGGCCAACGAGCACCAACGCCTGGTGGCCCTGAGCCGGCCCTTTTACCTCGGCGAGACAGAGGTCAGCAACGCCGAGTTCCGGCGTTTTCGTTCCGGCCACCGCTCCGGCCGAGCCGAAGGCGCGGCCCTGGACGGCGAGCGCCAGCCCGTGGTCAATGTCAGCTGGGAGGAAGCGGCCCGCTACTGCAACTGGCTGAGCCAGCAGGCCGGGCTGGCCCCCTTCTACCGGGAGATCGACGGTCAGTTGCGCCCCGCCGATCCGCCGAATCAGGGCTACCGCCTGCCGACCGAGGCGGAATGGGCCTATGCGGCCCGGGTGCTGGGTCGCACCCAACCGGCCCGCTACCCCTGGGGCCCGGGCTACCCTCCGCAGGGGGTGCAGGGCAACTATGCGGACCAACGCATCGCCGACACCCTGGCCGACAGCCTGCCGGACTACGACGACGGCTTCCGCGGCAGCGCCCCGGTGGGCAGCTTCGCCGCTGGTCCAGGGGGCTTTTACGACCTGGGGGGCAATGTCGCTGAGTGGACCAATGATCTGTACGCCGTATACCCGGGCCAGGCCGAACGCCTGGTGCGAGACCCCTTGGGCCCGGCAGCCGGCGAGCACCATCTGGTCAAGGGCGCCGGCTGGCGCCAGGGGAGCCTCAGCGAGCTGCGCCTGAGCTACCGCGACTACAGCCGCGAGGCGCGCCCGGACCTGGGGTTCCGCATCGCCCGCTATGCGGCACCGGAGCTGAGCGGTGCGCCCTGAGGCCCTGTGGTTGCTGGCCGTCCTCGGCGCCCCCCTGGTGGCGGAGCCCGAGGCGCCGGCGCCTCCCGCGCCGGCCCAAGAGGCGGCCGACGCTCCGGACCCAGCGCCAATTCAGCCGCCCGAGCCCGAACCGCTACGCGAGTTTACCCCCAGCGAGCGTATCGAGGCCGACCGCAGCGTGGATTTTCCGATAGACATATAAGACCTCAGGATTGAGGTGTAAGGAGTCGGGTGGAACAAGCGCAGCGGTTCCACCGACCTGCTAGCGAGCCAAACCGAGGAACCGACATGCGCCGAGCCTTTCCCACCGAGTTCGTCTACCAGTTGTTCGCCTTGCTGATCGCCTTCATCCTGGTTCACGCCCTGTACCTGGCCCTGGTGCGGCCGCAGGCGGAAGCCTTTCTGCAACAGGAAGCGACGGCCCTGCGCGCCGATCCCCAACACCTGCCCCAGAGTTCCTTCTACGTGGTGATCAAGGACTACGAGCAGGAGGCCTGCCTGGTGCTGATGCTCTGGGCCCTGGCCATCCTCGGTTACAAGGGCCTGGCGGCCTACCGCCAGCAGCGGCTGCTCGAACGCGACCTGCTGGGGCTGCCGGCGGGGCTGCCGATCGGCAACGAGGACAGCCGCGACTTGGCCGAGCGCCTGCAGTCGCTGCCGACCCGGGAGCAGGAGTACCTGCTGCCGCGTGCCCTGCTCACCGCGGTGGAGCGCTTCGCGGCCACCGGCAATGTGCAGGACGTGTCGACCGCGGCCCGCGACGTCTGCGGCTCCGAGGCCGAGCGCCTGGAATCCGAACTCGCCACCATCCGCTACATCGCCTGGGCCATCCCCTCGGTGGGCTTCATCGGCACCGTGCGCGGCATCGGCAACGCCTTGGGTCAGGCCCATCGGGCGGTGGAGGGCGACATCACCGGAGTCACCGAGAACCTGGGGGTGGCCTTCAATTCCACCTTTATCGCCCTGGTAATCAGCATCGTGCTGATGTTCTTCATCCACCAGCTGCAGCTGCAGCAGGAACGCCTGGTGCTCGACAGCGAGCGCTACGTGGACCGCTGGTTCGTGCGCCGGCTGCGCGCCTGAGGCAATGATCCTAGAAAGAGCCGTTGACCGCTCCATTCTGGAAGCAACGCATTGAAATGATCGATCTTCATATTCAGATACCGATTCAGCTGTTCAGACAATCACGCCACAGGGTGGATGACGCACTTGTGACGACGCAGGGCTGCGCTGCAATTCCTTGCAATAGATTGCCTATTGCGCGTCGTCGCGCCTCGGCTTTGGCTTCCTGCGTCGCCCTACCTCCTGCATCCACGCAGTCGTTGTCCTGCACCACCACAAACCCGCCCTTCACCCTGTCCAACTGCCCTTTCTAGGATCATGCGCCGGCGCCCGATCTCGCCCTTCTCGCTGTCGTTTCTCGACATCATGTTCTGCGGCTTCGGCGCCGTGGTGCTGCTGGTGCTGATCCTGAACACGGACACGGTCAAAGCCCGCAACCAGACCTTCGCCGATCTGCGGGCCGAGGCGGTGCGTCTGGAGCGCGAACGCCTGACCGGCGAGGAGAACCTGGTGGAACTCCGCAACAGCCTGCAGGCGAGCGAGCGCGAGCTGGTGGAAACCCAGGGCGAGGCGGAGCGGGTGCGGCGCCTGCTGAGCGAACTCGAGGTCGCCCGCGCCGCCCTCGACCGCGAGACCCTGGCCCGGCGCGAGCACGCCAACCGGCTCAAGACCGACCTTCGGCAACTGGACGAGGACCAACAGCGCCTCGGGGCCGAACTGGACGCGGCGCGCGAACAGGGCCAGCAGGTGCACGAAATTGTAGGCCAGGGCGACCGCCAGTACCTGACCGGCCTCAAGCTGGGGGGCAAGCGGGTGCTGATCCTGCTCGACGCCTCCGCCAGCATGCTCGACGAGACTATTGTCAACGTGATCCGCCGCCGCAACCTCAAGCCGGCCCAACGCCGCGGCGCCCCCAAGTGGCGGCGGGCCTTGGCCAGCACCGAGTGGCTGATCGCCAACCTGCCGCCGGACGCCCGCTTCCAGCTTTACCGCTTCAATATCAGAGCCGAGCCCGTGCTCGAGGGCAGCGCCGGCAACTGGCTGAAGGCGTCCGACCCGCGCCAGGTGGATGCGGCCCTGCGGGCCCTGGAGCAGGTGGCGCCGGAGGACGGCACCAGCCTGTATCAGGCCTTCGCCGCCGCCGGCCGGTTGGAGCCCAAGCCGGACAATATCCTGCTGATCACCGACGGCCTGCCCACCCAGGGCAAGGGCAAACCCTGGGGCAGCAAGGTAAGCGGCGAGAAACGCCTCAAGCACTTCACCGACGCCCTCAAACAACTCCCCAAGGGGGTGCCGGTAAACACCATCCTGCTGCCGATGGAGGGCGACCCCTACGCGGCAGCGGCCTTCTGGCTGTTGGCCCAGACCAGCCGCGGGTCCTTTCTCACCCCGGCCCGGGATTGGCCGTGAGCAGGCCGCGCCGCCAACGCCGCGGCATCGACATCTTCAACCTGTCCTTTCTGGACGTGGTGTCGTGCGGCTTCGGCGCCATCATCCTGTTGCTGGTAATCGTCAAGGTCTCGGAACCGGCGGTGATCGAGCGCCTGGCGGTGGACCTGAGCGGCCTGGTTCAGCGGCTGGAAGCGGAGTTGAACCGGATCCGCGGCGAGACGCCGATCCTGACCCGGGAGCTGCAGGCCAAACAGGAGCAGCTTTCGCAACAGCGCCAGCGCCTGGCCCGCCTCAACGGCGACCTCTCGGCACTGCGCGGGGAATTCAACGCCAGCCGCCGGGAGCACGAGGTGCAAAGTCTGATCGAGCGTGAGCTGGCCAGTGCCAAACAGGAACTGAGCGCCGAGATGCAGCGCCTGTTGGGGAGCGACTACCGGCGCCCGCGCGGCGACCAACGCATTGGCGGCATCCCGGTGGACAGCGAGTACATCATCTTCATCATCGACACCTCCGGCTCCATGCACGAGCATGCCTGGCGGCTGGTGCTGCAGAAGCTCAGCGAGGTGCTGCGCATTTACCCCCGGGTGCAGGGCATCCAGGTCATGAACGACATGGGCGACTACATGTTCTCCCAGTACCGGGGCCAGTGGATTCCCGATACCGCCGGGCGCCGCCAGGCCATCCTCAAGCGCCTGACGGCCTGGGAGCCGTTCTCCAACTCCAGCCCGGTGGAGGGCATCGAGGCGGCCATTCGGCGCTTCTACGACCGAGACAAGCGCATCAGCCTGTACGTGTTCGGCGACGACTTCTCCCGCGGCTCGATCCAGTCGGTACTCGACACCGTGGAAAGCCTCAACCGGGCGGACCGTAGCGGCCAGCGCCGGGTACGCATCCACGCGGTGGGGTTTCCGGTGCTGTTCCGCCAGGGCGGACTGAATCCGAACGTAGTGCGCTTCGCCGCCCTGATGCGAGAGTTGGCGGAACAAAACGGCGGCAGCTTCGTTGGACTGAACAGCGACTCCCCCTGAACGGCGACCAGCAGCCCGGCCCCCGGCTGCCCCTCCCCTATACTAATAAGTAGGAGGCGCTAGACCCAACCGGCCAAACCGCCGGGAGGAGATAGCAGAGGGCTATGACGACCATCGGCCGCAAGCAGATCGCGTGGGCGGGCCTGCCGCTGGGGCCGCTGGCGGCGATGCTTGCCGCGGTTGCGATGCCTGAGGACGGTCTGGATGCGGCGGGCCGTAACACCGTCTGTGTGGCCCTGTGGATGGCTCTCTGGTGGCTCACAGAAGCGGCGCCTCTGGCGATTACCGCCCTGTTGCCGGTGGCGCTGTTTCCGCTGCTCGGCATAGCCGATCTGCGGTCCAGCACTGCCCCCTATGCCAATCCGCTGATCTTTCTGTTTTTGGGCGGCTTCCTGATCGGGCTCGGCATTCAGCGCTTCGGCCTGCACCGGCGTATCGCACTGAGGGTACTCCTGTTGGCGGGGCCGAGCCCCAGGGCGTTGATCGGCGGCTTCATGCTGGCGGCGGCGCTGTTGAGCATGTGGATCTCGAATACCGCTACCGCCATCATGATGCTGCCGATCGGCGCCAGCGTGCTCAAGATGCTAGAAGAGCACCAGACCAAGGAGCCGGGCGCTTCCTGCACGCCTACCCAGATGCACGCGTTCTCCACCGCCCTGGTGCTGGGAATCGCCTATGCCTGTTCCATCGGCGGCACCGGCACCCTCGTGGGCACCCCGCCCAACCTGGTGCTGGCGGCCTTCGTCAAAGAACACTACGGCATCGAACTGACCATGCTGCGCTGGCTGCTGATCGGCCTGCCCCTGGTCGTCCTGCTGCTGCCTCTCACCTGGTGGTACCTTACCCGCATCGCCTTCCAGGTGCCGGCCACCCCCTTCCCCTGCGGCCGCGCGGCGCTGCAGGGGGAGCTCTCGGCGCTGGGCCCGATGCGGCGAGGCGAACGGGTAACCCTGACGGTATTCCTGGTCACAGCCCTGGCCTGGCTTTTGCGGCCGATGCTGGTGGATTGGACCGGCATCAACGCCATCAGCGACACCGGCATCGCCCTGACCGGGGCCCTGAGTCTGTTCCTGATCCCCATCGACCCCAAGACGCGGCGGTTCGCTATGGATTGGGAGACCGCCAGGCAGGTTCCCTGGGACATCCTGATTCTGTTCGGTGGCGGGCTCAGCCTGGCGGCGGCGATTGCGGCCAATGGGGTAGACGCCTATATCGGCTCCGCATTCGCGAGCCTGGCCGGGATGCCGAATTGGGTTCTGGTTCTGGCGATTGCTGCGGTGATCGTGTTTCTCACCGAGATCACCAGCAATACCGCCGTCACTACCACCTTGCTGCCGGTACTAGCCGCCACCGCCCTGGCCATCGGCACTCCGCCCGGCGTGCTGCTGACCACCGCGGCTCTGGCGGCGAGCTGCGCCTTCATGCTGCCGGTGGCTACCCCACCCAATGCCATCGTGTTCGCCTCCGGGCAGGTCACCGTTGGACAGATGGCCAGGGCCGGGCTGGGGCTGAACCTGGTCGCCATTATCGCGGTGACAACCCTGGTGTCCTTGGGGTCGCCACCGGTTATCGGGTAGCCAGATGAACGCTCGCAACCGACCTAATCCCTCTCGCGCCCCCCGCGCCCGCTGCGGTGCGGTCTGGGGGCGGGTGCTGGCCTGCCTGGGTCTGGTGTTGGTCGCTTGTGGTGCCAAAAACTACCTGGCGGTGCTGGTCAACGGCACCGCGCTCTGCCCTTATCTTTGCCCAGCGGTGTTTCCCGGCGAACTACACTTCGCGTTTCCCTGGCTCGAACCCCTGCATGAGGCCCTGACCTGGCTCCTGGAACGGACTCAGGGGCTGGCCGACGGCCTGTTCCTGGATCCCTGGAACCTGGCCAGCCTGCTTTTGCTGGCCCCGGTGCTGGAGGAGGCTCTGTTCCGCGGGCCTCTCTATCTGCTCTGGGGACGAATGCCGGCGCCGCTCTGGTGGGGGCTCGGCGCCTTGTTCGCTTTGGCCTTCGCGCTGAGCCACGGCCGCCATGGGGTGGCTCTGGTCCCCCTGTTCGTGCTCGGTGTCTGCGGCCTCTGGTTGATCGCCAACAGCGGGCGCTTCTGGCCGGCCATCGCTCTGCACTGGCTGCACAACTTTTTCTTTTCGTCCCTGCTGATCTATCAATCGCTGATGCTCGGGGATTGAGCGCTCAGGGCGCGCCCTGGTTCCAGGCGCGGCTCCCGCCCTGGCACCTGGGGTATCATGGATCGATACGTCAGCAGTAGAGACTCCGCCCATGCCCGTCGCCAGCGCCTACCGCATCCTCGAAGACGCTATCATCCACTACCAAGACCGGCCGGTGGGCACCGCCGCCGCCATCGACCCCAATCCGGCGGCCGCCAACTACCACGAGTGCTTTGTGCGCGACTTCGTCCCCTCGGCCTTGGTGTTCCTGCTCAACGGCCGCCCGGAGATCGTGCGCGACTTTCTGCTCACAGTGCTGGACCTGCGCGGACAACAGTCGGTGCTGGAGGGGCACACCCGGGCCCGGGGTCTGATGCCTGCCAGTTTCAAGGTGATCTCCGAGAGCGGCGGCGAGCGCCTGGACGCAGACTTCGGCGACCGCGCCATCGGCCGGGTGGTGCCGGTGGATTCCGCCATGTGGTGGCTGATCCTGCTGCGCGCCTACGTGGTGGCCAGCGGCGACTGGGATCTGGTACGCAGCCAGGCGGTACAGACCGGCATCAGCGAGATCCTGGAACTGTATCTGCGCGAGACCTTCGAGTCGTCCCCTACGCTGCTGGTGCCGGACGGCGCCTTCATGATCGACCGCCGCATGGGGGTCTACGGCCACCCGCTGGAGATCCAGGCCCTGTTCTACGGCATGCTGATGTCGGCCCGGGAACTGCTGCGTGGCTGCGGCGCCGAGCCCCGGCTGCTGGACAATCTGACCATCCGCATCCGCGCCCTGCGCAGCTTCGTGCGCGACCATTACTGGGTCGACCGCGAGCGGCTCAACGCCATCCACCGCTTCCAGGTGGAAGAGGCCGGCCCCGAGGCGGCCAATGTGCTGAACATCTACCCGGAGAGCATCCCGGAGTGGATGGACGGCTGGCTCGACCACCGCTGCGGGCTACCTTGTGGGCAATCAGGGCCCGGGGCGGGTGGACTTCCGCTTCTTCACCCAGGGCAACCTGCTGGCGATCCTGTTCGGCCTGGCCACCCGCGATGAGTCCCAGGGCATCATGAATCTGTTCGAGCGCCAATGGAAGCCGTTGATGGGAGAGATGCCGGTGCGTATCGTCTACCCGGCCGTGGCCGGCAAGGAGTGGATGACGATCACCGGCAGCGACCCCAAGAACGTGGCCTGGTCCTATCACAACGGCGGCAATTGGCCGGTGCTGATCTGGCCCTTCGTCGGCGCCGCCCTGAACACCGGCCGCCTGGATGCCGCCGAGCGCGCCCTGGATGCCCTGGACGAGCGTCTGGAGGCGGACCGCTGGCCCGAATACTACGACGGCCGCAGTGCCGGGCTAATCGGCCGCCGCGCCAATTTCTACCAGGTGTGGAGCGCCACCGGGCTGATCCTGGCCCACGAACTCATGGAGCACCCCGAGCGCCGCGCCCTGTTCGATCGCTTTACCTTCAGCGCGCCCCTGGAGCCGGCGGCGGAAACTTGAACAAGGGTGAAGCGACCCGCCGGCGCGGGTGGCCTCTGCTAAACTATACGTTTTGTGGGACTTTTCCGAGCGGAGAACAATGATGGCAGGTTTAGCGGATCTGGTAGGCGCCCTGATGCAGGGCGGAATGAGTAATTCGGGCAATCAACGCGTCGGCAACGCCCTGGGCCAGGGCGGCCTCGGAGACCTGATCGGAAGCCTCACCGGCGGTGCCAGTGGCGGCGCGGGCAGCAGCAGCGGCGCCGGCGACCTCCTGGGGGGGCTTGCCAAGGCCGCCGGCGACCTGTTCGGCGGTGCCGGCCAAGCGGTCAAAGACGGCAATCCGGCGGCAGTGGGCGGCCTCGGGGCCCTGGCCGGCGCCCTGTTCGGCGGCGGCGGCAGCGCGGTCACGGGGGCCCTGGGCGGCAGCGCCATGGCCCTGCTGGCGGGCCTGGCAATGAAGGCGCTGAGCGGTAACCAGGCCGGCGGCGCCCAGAGCCTGAAGGGGGCCGCGCCGCTCGGCCTGCGCAGCCCCGCCAGCGCGGACGAGGAGCAGGAACTGGAACGCAACGCCGAGTTGCTGCTGAAGGCCATGATCAGCGCCGCCAAGGCCGACGGCCAGATCGACAACGACGAGATCGAGCGCATCCTCGGGCGCCTGCGCGAGGCCGGGGCCGATGACAACGTCCAGGCCGCGGTGCTGGAAGAGATGCGCGCGCCGCTCGACTTGAACGGGCTGGTAGCCGCCATTCCCAATACCCAGGTAGCGGCCGAAGTCTACGCCGCGTCGCTGTTCGCCATCGAGGTCGATACTCCGGCCGAGCGCGAGTATCTCGCCCGGCTGGCCGCCGCCAGTCGCCTGGATGCCGGCGCGGTGCAACAACTGCACGCCGCATTGGGCGTGGCCTGACCCGGCCAGTCGAACCCGAACCCGGGTTCGGGTTCGACGCTCAGCGCTTACATTCGGGTGGCTAGTGCGCCATCCGAACGACGTCGTTCATCGCCCGTACCCGGAGGGAAGCGCACCCCGTCCTCCTCCCCGCCGCACTTGACCATCAATTGCCAAGCCAGTTCCTGATCGAAAGCGAAAGCGGCGATCCCGCGCGTCCACCAGCCTCCGCATCAACTGCCGGTATCGCGCTTTTCCTCCGCGCGGGCCACCCGAAAAACCCCCGCATCCAGGGAACGAACTTCCACCAGGGTGCCGGGCTCCAGACGCTCCGTCGGGCTGCCGGGCTCCAACTCCACCCGCCATTGGATACCCGAGTAGCGGGTGCTCGCTGGGGCGCCTGGGGCGAGCGGCCCGTCCAGCACAAAGCGATAGCCGACGAGGTCGCTGCTGTTGTCCTTGGCCGGCGTCTCGAAGGTTTGCAGCTTGAGCAGGGGCTTCCACAGCAGCAGGGCGATGATCCCGGAGCCGATGCCGAAGCTGGCGCTGCCGGCCAGCCAGGTGGCGGGCAGCAGGCCACTCCAGATCAGGCCTCCGGTGACCAGTGCACTGAGGCCGGTGAACATCAGCACCCCGGAGGACAGGCCGAACACCCCAAGCTCGACCAGCAGGATGACAAAGCCGGCGCTGAGCCAGAAGGCGTGCTGATTGTTGTTGAAGAAGTCGATCATGGCTAGGTGCTCGACGACTTGAAGGCCTCGCTCTTGTTCATGGCGCTGACAATGGCAACCGCCTCGGCCACCATAGTGCCGGCCTCGCTGGATTTGCCGTCCATCAGCACGATGGAGGAATCCCGAGCGATGGCCTCGCGGGCCGCGATGGCGCGGGTGGCCAGGTCGAGCTGCACCGCCTTCTGGCCTTTCTCCGTAGCAGCGGCCTCGCCCACCGCACGCAGGGCATTGGCCCTGGCGTCGGCTACCATCTCGATTGCCTTGGCCTCGCCCTCCGCCTGCAGTATCTGCTCGGCCCGGTCGGCCTCTGCGGCCAGCACCTTGGACTGCTTGTGGCCCTCGGCCACGTTGATGGCGGACTGACGCTGGCCCTCGGACTCCAGGATCACGGCGCGCTTTTCGCGCTCCGCCTTCATTTGCCGCTCCATCGCCTCGAGCACCGTGCGCGGCGGCTCGATGTCCTTGATCTCGTAGCGCAGCACCTGCACCCCCCAGGGCCCCGCCGCCTCGTTGATGGAACCGACGATGGCGATGTTGAGGGAGTCGCGCTCTTCGAAGGTCTTGTCCAGGGGCATCTTGCCGATCTCGGAGCGCATGGTGGTCTGGGCCAACTGGGTGACGGCGAACACATAGTCCTCCACCCCGTAGCTGACCTTGTAGGGATCGATGACCTTGAGATACAGGACACCGTCCACCGCCAGGCTGATGTTGTCCTGGGTGATGGCACTCTGGCTCGGCACGTCCACCGCCTGCTCCTTGAGGGAGCGGTCGTAGGCGATGCGGTCGATAAAGGGAATGATGAGGTTCAGGCCGGCGATTCGGGTGGAGTGGTAGCGGCCGAAGCGCTCCACCACATAGGCCCGGTTCTGGGGCACGAACTTGACCCCCTTGAACACCACCGCGACGATCACGGCGGCCAGGCCGACCCAGAAACTGAACAGGAACTCGAACATCGCTGCCTCCACATCCCAACCGCCGCTCCCGAAATTGGGGCAGGCCATGCGGTTATAGTGCTGGAGAACCGGGGGATTGTAAACGCACCGGACCCAGGCCGGTTTGCGGTAAACTGCGCGGCCATGAATACCGAGCCGATCCGCATGAAACCGCCCAAGTCCCTGCTGCGCAAGGTCGGGCGCGCGATTGCCGATTACGGGATGATCCGCGACGGCGACCGCATCCTGCTCGGCGTGTCCGGGGGCAAGGATTCCCTGTCGCTGCTGGCGATCCTGCGCCACCTCCAGACCTATGCCCCGGTGCACTTCGAACTGGGAGCCATCACCGTGGATCCTGAGGTGGAGGGCTTCGATCCGGCACCGCTAAAGGCCTACTACGAGGCCCTGGGGGTGCCCTATGTCTACGCCGAGCAGCCGATCATGGAGGAGGCCAAGACCCGGCTGCAGGGGGACTCCTTCTGCGCCTACTGCTCGCGCATGAAGCGCGGCATCATGTATACCCAGTGCCGGCAGCGGGGTTACAACGTGCTGGCCCTGGCCCAGCACCTGGATGACCTGGCGGAGAGCTTTTTGATGTCGGCCTTCCACGGCGGCCAACTGCGCACCATGCGCGCCCACTATGTGAACGACGACGGCGACCTGCGCATTATCCGGCCCCTGGTGTATTGCCGGGAGACCCAGACCGGAGCCTATGCCCGTAGCGCCGGGCTGCCAGTAATCCCCGACAGCTGCCCTGCCTGCTTCAGCGCCCCCACGCAGCGCGAGCACATGAAGCAACTGCTGGCAGGCGAGGAGCGGGCGAATGGCCATCTCTTCGCCAACCTGCTGCACGCCATGCGGCCGTTGATGGGGGAGGGGATAAAAAGGCCCGCCGAAAAGCCCAGGAAGGGGGAATAGTATCGGCCCCAGGGGCTCAGGGCCCGGGGCGGTTCCGGGGAAACGCAAGGACTAGCAGCCGTTCTCGGCCGACCCAGCAGCCCGGCAATTCAGCCCGCCAGGCGGCCGAAGATGCGGAACCCGGCCAGGTAGGTGCCGGCTGCCGAGCCCAAGGTGCTGAACAGGAACACCAGCAGGGTGCGGGACACTCGGTTGTGCCACCAGCCCTTGAGGCTAGTGGTGTCCTTGCGCAGGCGGCTGAAATCCCCCACCTCGGGGCGGCGCAGATAGATCTCCACCGCGGCGGTGACCATGCCTGCCCCGATGGTGGGATTGAGCGAGGTGAGCGGGGCGGCCAGAAAAGCGGTCAGGGTGGTCAAGGGATGGGCCATGGCAATCAGGGCGCCGAGAGCGGACAGCCCGCCGTTAATCAGCACCCAGTCCAACACCAGTTGCCAACCCAGCTCACTGCTGCGGCTGAAGCCGATGCCGAAGCCCACCAGGATCAGGGCCACGATCAGCCAGGGAATCAGCTTGGGCCAGCGGCTGGGAGCGGGTATCCGGTCCAGCTCCGCAACCATTTGGGCCGGTGGTGCGCTCTGCTCCTCCAGGGCGCGCGCGATGCCGGCGAGGTGCCCGGCACCGACCACCGCCAGGACATTGGCATGGCCGCTGCGCTCGATCTCCTGGCGCAGGCGCGCCGCCATGTATTGGTCACGCTCCTCGATCAGGGGCCGATAGAGGTGGCGCTCGCGCTCGGCGAACTGGGCGAAGGTGCTCTCCAGCACATCCCCTTCCTTGAGGCGCTCGATCTCAGCCTCGTCCACCTCCTCGCTGGTCACCAGGCTCGCCACCAGCCCGGCGAACAGGCCGAAGCGCTGCCACCAGGGCAGATTGCGGCTTACCCGCTTGAGGGTGATGCCGATTTCGCGGTCGATCAGCAGGATCGGCATCTTGCTGTCCTGGGCGGAGCGGATGGCCTGGCGCTGCTCGGCCCCGGGCTCGATGCCGAACTGATCCGCCAGGCGCTGCTGATAGGCCCCGAGGGCCAGACTGGCCACCACCATCGGCGCCTTGCCGTCTCGCAACACCCGGAACAGATCCATCTTGGCGAGTTCGTCCGGATTCAGGAGGGCGTTGTAGCGGCTCGGGCAGAGTTCCACCGCCACCGCGTCATAGTCGCCCCCGGCCAGCAGTTCGCGCACCTCCTCGGCGCTCGCCCGGGATACGTGGGCGGTGCCCAACAGGGTCACCCGGCTGGCGCCGAGTTGCAGGTCGATGCGGGGTTCCTGGACAGGCTGGGAGGTCATCGGGGCTCCGGAGCAAAGGCGCAACCAAAAATGGGGCATGATACCCCAAACCACCACCTTGCCGGCACTGGCACTGGCCTGGGGTCCAGGTCTTGCGTACCATGAGTGGACTGCCGCAACCAAGGAAAACCGCGCCCATGCCCCTCGCCCGCATCGGCCTTGCCGGACTGCTCCTGCTCGCCCTGGCCCTGAGCCTGCCCGGGTGCAAGAAGATCGAAGAGAAGCGCCAGGCCAATGACCTGGAGGCCACCCTCAACAGTTACGAAAACACGCTGCGCTGGAAATCGATCACCGATGCATACTCCTTCCGGCCGGCGGAGGACGTGGCGAGCAGCGGCATCCCCGACGGCCTGGATCAGACCCACATCGTTTCCTACCAGGTAAAGGCCGCGCCGGCGATGCTCGATGACGTCACCGCAGTCCAGACGGTCGAGATCGGCTTCTACCATGAGGACACCCAGCGCCTGAAGACGCTGCTTGACCGCCAGTTCTGGAACTACGATGCGGAGTTGAAGCTTTGGCGCCTGGGTAGCGAAATCCCGGAGTTCCGCTGAGCCGCCCCATGACCGCCCGGGATGAACCGAGCCGTTTGCGCCTGGGCCGTTTCCTGCTGCTGGGCGCAGCTTTCGTGGTCCTGGTCGCGGAGACGCGGGCGGCGGCCCCGGTCATGGGTCCTTTGCTGCTGCCCCTGTTCATCACAGTCTTTGCCGCCGCGTCGACACTCTGGACCCGGGCCGCTCCATGCAACGGGACGCCCGGGTGAGCCACGGCGTGCTGATGCTGCCCGCTCTGATGTTCATGCGGTTGGAGAGCGTCAACTTTCCGACCCGTCCGAATGCGGGCCTTGCCCCCACCCGGGCCCCGGGCGCCTTCGTCGCCCGCTTCAGCCGCAAGCGCCAGCGCCGTATCGCCGACTGCCCTTATGATCGGGACGTCAGAGATGATTCAACCGCGTCAGCCCGACAAACAAGGAGCCGCCAGTGGCTGCATGCCATTGACTCTGTTCGATACTATGGGGCGTTTCCAAGTTAATCGTGACAATGTGTACGATAAGGGCAACCACGGGGCCCGCCATAAAGAGGGCTATCCGCCAACCCTTGGACAGCGGTCGCGTTTGGCATTGATTTTCCAGCGCCCTCCTGCTTTGATACCGATTCCCACGCCAAAAGTCGTCGGCCTTGTTTGGGAATTGCTTGCCCCCGGAATACGCCAATGATCTCAAAGCACGAGTTGCCTATCGGTGAGCGCCGCATGCGGTTCCCGACTCGGCAGTTTCTCGTCCTGTTTCTGCCGGTAGCCGCGGTAATTCTGGCCACAGGGTTTTCCTTCATAGAACTGCGGTCCCGTGCGCAAATGGAAGGAATCGCTGCGCGTGAACTGGCTCAATTGCACCTGCTTAGCGGTTTCATCGGTGCCGAAGTTTTCAGTGCATCCAACCACTTGTCCAGTCTGGCGCGGGAAGCGGCTGTCCGGCAGGCGATTGACGCCCCTCACCCGGCCAATCTAAGGGCCTTAGCGTCCGAAATGCTGATACTGGCGAGGCGGAATCCTACCTACCAACAAGTTCGATGGATAGACGAGACGGGAAGGGAGCGCATCCGCGCGATGCGCGATCGAGGTGCGCCCTATTCGGTCGCCCAAGCTGACCTGCAGGACAAAAGCAAG
The DNA here is from genome assembly GCA_963753615.1 of uncultured Gammaproteobacteria bacterium. GTDB lineage: Bacteria > Pseudomonadota > Gammaproteobacteria > Chromatiales > Chromatiaceae > CAVWCW01. The sequence continues at coordinate 81,505 of CAVWCW010000002.1, read as the reverse complement.
CGTTACTACTTCGTCGCCGCTAACAACATGCTCGCAGGGGAAATCTATGTTTCGAAGATCGATCTGAACGTCGAGCAGGGAGAGATCGAAACCCCGCTGAGGCCGGTATTGCGGGTCGCCATTGGCGTCGAGGACAGCCGGGGCGAGCGACGCGGTATTCTGATCGTCAACATCGATGTCAAATATCTGCTCGGGGTCGTGGAAGACATCGAAAATAGCGTCCCGGATGCCGAATATTGGCTGCTAAACGGGGAAGGACAAATCCTGACCGCCCTCGACTCGGCGTTTGGAATGCCATCGCACCCGGGCTATGCCAGCAGTTTCCCGCAACTCAAGCCTATAGCGTGGAGTCATATCTCGTCAGGCCGTTCCGGCAGTATCGAAGTGGATAACGAGTTCTGGGTTTGGGAAACTCTTTCTCCGGCGGACGTGGTCGGCAATCTCGCGCGGGCATTGGAAGGCGATTCCAGCTCGCCTCTCAGAGTGATCTCGGACAATTCGTGGCTGACGCTGGTTTCATATAAGCCGATTAGTACGCTGATCAACGAGCGCCGCGAAACGCGCCTTCCGGTCATTCTCGGGGCCATTCTGCTACTGGCCGCTTACGCCTGGTCGCTAGTGTTTTACCTGCGCAGCCAAATGGCGGAAAAGCGGGCCGAGCTGAATATTGCCCACGCCATGGCCCATGCTCAAAACATGGAGCGGCTCAAAGAGCTGGAGCAACGCTTTCGTTTGTTGGTGGAGGCTAGCACCGTCGGCTTACTGCTGGTCGATCCCGATGGCGCGATCGTGATGAGCAATCCCGCGGCCGACGCCATGTTCGGGTACGCCAAGGGTGATCTCGAAGGCTCCTCGGTAGAGAGCTTGTTGCCAACCGGCATGCGCGAAGGCCACGCCCGCCTGCGGGCCGAATTCCTGAAACACCCCGAGGTCCGCAAGATGGGCGGCCAGCGCGAGCTGAAAGCGCTTAGAAAAGACGGGCGGGAATTTCCAGTTGAAGTGGGGCTAAACCCCTGCCTCGACCATGGGAAGCAATTCGTGTTGGCGACCGTTATCGACACGTCAGAGCGCAAGGCTTCGGCTCGGACTGCGAGTGCGCGCTAGAGGTAATTCAAGCTGCCGAAACTGAAGTTGCCGACAGGTCGATCCATCACTCCATGGTCAGGGCGAAATGACGAATTTTCTGATCTTCGCTTATAGAACGGCTTTCTCTTGAGGCTGACGCCGAGTTGAGCGGCGGCCAGTGCCCAGCGCCTTTTGCGAACAAAAGTGGCCGTGGTCGAATTGCTTGTTCCGAAGCAATCCGAGTCTGGCTCCGTATCTCCTGAGCGGAACTCAGGCCTAAAGAGCCCCCTGGCGAAACCGCCAGGGGGATTGAATCACCCTATCTAAAGCATCCCTGCGTCCATCCTAGGCGTTAGGATTCTCGATCTCCCGTCGCTGTCACCAATTCCCGGATAGCGGCATATCGCTGCTCACTCCGAACGGAAATACCCCGTCCACCCCGACATCCCAAACATTGTTGCCGTTGAGGTCGAGGAAGAAGAGGTGGTTCCGCCGAATGCCGAAATCATCGATACCATCTGCATTCCAGTCTCCGATGACCGCATGATCCGTACTGGTGCCGAAGGCAAATACCCCGTCTACGCCGACATCCCAAACCCTGTTGCCATTGAGATCGAGGAAGAAGAGTTGGTTCCGCCGAATGCCGAAATCATCGATTCCGTCGCCATCCCAGTCGCCGATGACCGGGAGATCCGTAGCGGTACCGAAGGGAAATATTCCGTCAACCCCGACATCCCAGACCCTGTTGCCATTGAGATCGACAAAGAAGAGGTTGTTCCGTCGGATGCCGAAATCATCGATACCGTCGCCGTCCCAGTCTCCGATGACTGGGACATCCGTACTGGCACCAAAGCCAAATACCCCGTCAACCCCGGCGTCCCAAACCCTGTTGCCATTGAGGTCCAGGAAGAAGAGGTTGTTCCGCCGGACGCCGAAATCGTCGATACCGTCGCCATCCCAGTCTCCGGTGATTGGGTGATCGCCTGCGACACCCAGAACACTGGTAAAATCAGGTGGCATTCCATCCCATGCTCTATTCTCGTCAAGATCGAGATAGAAACGGCTGCTGCTTGGCCGGTAGACGCCGATCTTATCCGCCGAGTTGCTGACATCGTTAAAAAACCAGTTATATCCGGTATTAAAGTAGACATTCGCAGAGGTTATCCGCACGTGAGTGCCGTTAACGAACTGACCTCCCGTCTGGCAGACCGCGAAGCCAGTTTCTGTATTGTCGAAAGCGAGCGTGACATCGCAGCCGCTGCTGCTTATCCCTCCGTAGACTAATTCGATGGAATAATCGTCCGCTGTACCGGCTGTTTCGTCCAAGCCAGCCATCGCCAATTCCAGCGTCGCCACACCGTCACCAACGAGCGTCCGTTGCGCCTCATCGCTGTACGTGCCTTGCTGCATCACCGCTTCGCTACTGCCATAACCTAAAAGCGTACTGACGTCGCGACTGGCGTTTGCGGCGAAATTGTGTCCGGCCGGCAGGTCGGCTAGATCCATGCTGTAGGTTAGCGTATCTACCGTTCCAGCCGGAGCGATGCCGAAAGGATCGTTAGTACTGATTTCAAACCAGTGCAGATTGATGTCGTCGCCCCGCACATCATCACCCGAGCCAATTACTCCGTCGCTACCGCTGTTGAGGTCAAAAACATTATTGGCGCCATCGGTTGCCTTTGTGTAATTTTGGTTGTCGCCGCTGAGCCCTGACTCAGACGCTGCATTGACATGCGCCAAGCCAATGCAATGGCCGACCTCATGCAGGGCGACCGATTCGAAATCGTAAGAACCGGAGGGAATGTTGTTGCTGGTTCCTTTGATGAGATTCGGAGTCCTCGGAGTCCGCTGATTGAAAGTCCGGACGATGTTTTGCAGCGGCAATACCATATCAATAGCGTTTGGGCTTGTTGGATTAATGCAAACTTTGACTTGGAGGACACCACCGGTACCCAGATATCCGGTGGGGTGGGTAATAATACCGGTGCCGTTGGACTCTCCAGCAAAAATATAAGCACCACCATAGCCGATCTGTGGTAGACACGAAAAAGCAAGGGTTGTGGCCGCCACCAATGCATGCAGAGGCAGTAAACGTGAAAAGTTCATAGTTAGTCCTTTAAGGCAAGTGGCATGTTTTCTGGAGAGCTGTACCATTACAGGCTTGGCACTATTTCGTCCACCAATCGGAGCATGCGTCGTTCTGCTTCAGCAGCGGCCCGCAGAGCGGGAATATCGAACTGCTTGGCATCGAATTGCAGATTTTCCCAACGGAACTCCGAGCGAGTGATCAACGTGGAACCCGCATCTGGCGCCTTATCGACCTGGTTGCTCGGCAACTCTAGTTCGATGACGGTAATTTCATCATCGGAGACTTCGGTCAGAAAGCCGCTCCTGGCATTTTCAGCCTGCAACTGAGCTCGAGTCGCCCTGGTGCTCGCAGCATCGAACGAGGGCAGGCTAGCCAAACGCATTGTTTTGATCAGTTCTTGCAACTCCTCGGGGCTGATTTGGACTTCATAGAGGCCCGCTCGTTTCATATAGCTAGGGATATGCACGATCGCAAGCCCGCTGGGATAGATTCTTATTAAAGGCGTCGGATCCTGGTCTGCCAATTCCACAACTATCCGATCATAAGTAATCATAGGCGCGGCTGACTCTGCAGCCTTCGCATTACCCAGCATAATCGATAGCACCAATGTACAATGGATAAGTACAGTACGCAGTACTCGTGTTTTCATGATTAATGGTTTCCTATGAAAAAATAGTGTTTCCGGCAAATAAATTAGCGCATGTAACGCAGCGGAGGGTATTCCCTTTTTCCCCCGAGATCGAAACGGGAACGCAATCGAGATTCAAGTGTACCGGCTACACCGAGTGGCCGCTCCGGCCGCTACCAATGCCCGTCGTCCTTCGTCCCTCGGCCATCGCCGTTTCAACAGCATTCCAACCACGGATTCTCCGACCCTGGGGAAGTCAGCCGTCAAGGCCCGCAACAGATCGGAAGCGGAATCGTTGCTTCAAACAATAATCCGTATGGTGAAAGTGAGCCTCGCTGCCCCAGCCTCAACCTCTACCCGACCTCCGCAAGCAGCCGATCGATCATGCCTTGGGCTTGACCATGGTAGCCGCCGCCGAACATATTCATGTGGTTGAGGATATGGTAGAGATTGTAGAGGGTCTTGCGCACCCCGTAATCTGGATCCAGGGGCCAGGCCTCGCGATAGGCGGCGTAAAAATCGGCGCCGAAACCGCCGAACAGCTCGGTCATGGCCAGATCCGCTTCGCGGTCGCCGTAGTAGACGGCGGGATCGAAGATCACCGGGTTGCCCTTGGCGTCGTAGGACAGATTTCCGCTCCACAGATCGCCGTGCAATAGCGAGGGCGCCGGCGCGTGCTCCAGCAGGGCCGGCAGCCGCTCGATCAAGCGCTCCCCCCGGCGCTGCAGGGCCCCGCCGTAGCCGTTGCTTGCCCCCAGTTCCAATTGGAATCCCAGCCGCTGCTCGCGCCAGAACGACGGCCAGTCATCGCGCTCGGCGTTGGGCTGGTGGGTGGAGCCGATGGTGTTGTGGCGATACCAACCGAAGCGCTCGCCCAGGCAGCGGTGCAGGGCCGCCAGTTGCCGGCCGGCTGCCGCAGCGGCGCCCCGTTTGCCGCCGCCGGGCTCGATGTATTCCATGGCCAGCCAAGCCTGGCTGCCGGCAACACCGGAAGCGACCGGCCGCGGCACCCGAATCGCTCCGCTGTCGGCGAGGGCCTGTAACCCCGCCTCCTCGGCCTCGAACATCTCCAGTCGTGACGCCGCGTTCGTCTTGACGAAGTAGCTGCGCCGGCCGTCGCTCAGGCGCACCGCCGCGTTGATACAGCCGCCGCCGATATTGCGCGGCGGCAGCGGGTCAAACGGCTCTCCGCTGGCCTCGGCGATGCGCCGGGCGATTTGATTCCAGTCGGTCATGATCCTCCTCTTTGTCCGCTGCTCATAACGCAAAACCCAGCCTGATGCAATAGCCAAAAGTGCTTAAATCGAGGCGTTTATACACACCGCACGGCGATCCCGCAAAGTGCGTAGGGGATTACGTCGGCGGCCGCTGAAAATTTCGCGCGAATACTCTTATCTACCTGATTTTTATTTAGTTTAACAAAGCGACCAATTTTTGGACAATGCAACCGAAGCCCTACATACGCAACAGCTGGGGGCAGACACTCAGGTTTTGCCCACAAAGTTATCCACAGGTTTTGTGGACAAACCAAAAAGCCCCATCGAGACCGTGGCTTAGCCCAATTGCGGGAGAATTCCGGTGAATGTCCACCGCTAACTGCGAGCCCCGCAGATTCGGGTTCCGGGGTAGAATCCGCGCATGTCCTCCGACCCCGTTTTGCGCCTGGCAATTGCCGCTCCCCTGTACCGAGCGTTCGACTATTGGGCGCCCCCGGGGGTCGACACCAGCGCCCTGAAACCGGGGATGCGGCTGCGGGTACCCTTTGGCCGCAGCCGCCGCTGCGGCCTGCTGCTGGAGCTGAGCGAGGCCTCGGATTTCCCGCCGGAGCGTATCAAACCGGCCTTGGAACTGCTGGACACCGAGCCCCTGCTGCCGGCCGCCGACCTCGAACTGCTGCGCTGGGCAGCGGGCTACTACCGCCACCCGATCGGGGAGGTGATCTTTGGCGCCCTGCCCGGACGGCTGCGTCAGGGGGCAGCGCCCTCGGCCCCAGGCGAGCCGGGCTGGCGCCTGACCGCCGCCGGGTCGGCAGTCGACCCCGGACTGTTGGGGCGGGCCCCGCGCCAGGCCCGGCTGCTGGCCGAACTCGGCACCCAGCCCGCGGGGCTGAGCCGGAGCGAGCTGGGGCTGCGCTGCGGCGACTGCGCCGGGGTACTGCGCAGCCTGCGCGACAAGGGCTGGGCCGAGCCGGTGCAGCTGGTGCCGCAGCCCACCACCCCGCCGCAGCCGGCCGCCGGGCCCGATCTCAACCCCGCCCAACGCGAGGCCTTGGCGCAGATGCTGGGCGGCGGCGACGGCTTTCTGCCGGTTTTGCTGGACGGGGTCACCGGCAGCGGCAAGACCGAGGTCTACCTGGCCCTGGCCGAGTCCACCCTGGCTGCTGGACGACAGGTGCTCATCCTGGTGCCCGAGATCGGCCTCACCCCGCAATTGTTGCGGCGCATCCGCCGTCGCCTGGGGCTGCCCATCGCCCTGTTCCACTCCGGTCTTTCCGAGGGCGAGCGCGAACGCGCCTGGCTGGACGCGGCTAGCGGCCGCAGCCGGGTGCTGGTGGGTACCCGCTCGGCGGTGTTCACCCCGTTGCCGGACCTGGGGCTGGTCATCGTCGACGAGGAGCACGACCTCTCGTTCAAACAGACCGAGGGCTTCCGTTACTCGGCCCGTGACCTGGCGGTGATCCGGGCCCAGCGCCGGGGCTGCCGACTGGTGCTGGGCTCGGCCACCCCGTCCCTGGAGAGCCTGCGCAACGCCCGGTCCGGGCGCTATCGGCACCTTAGCCTGCCGCAGCGCGCCGGCGGCGCCGCCAAACCCCGCGTCGAGCTGCTGGACCTGCGCCGGGTGCGCCCCAGCGCCGGGCTGTCCCCGGCTCTGATCGAGGCAATCAAACAGGAGTTGGAGGCAGGCAATCAGGTACTGCTGTTTCTCAACCGCCGAGGCTACGCTCCGGTGCTGATTTGCGACGGCTGCGGCTGGGTCTCCGACTGCCGGAGTTGCGACGCCCACATGACCCTGCACCGTTCAGACCAGCGCCTGTGGTGCCATCACTGCGGCCATAACCGGCCCCTGCCGCAGGCCTGCCCGGAATGCGGCGACCACCGTTTGCAGCCCCTGGGACAGGGCACCGAGCGGGTGGAGGAGTTCCTTCAGTCCCGCTTCGGCGACCAGGGCATCGCGCGGATCGACCGCGACAGCACCCGCCGCAAGGGGGCCCTGGAAAGGCTGCTGCGGGAGATCCGCGACGGTCGCCACCGATTGCTGCTGGGCACCCAGATGCTGGCCAAGGGGCACCACTTCCCGGACGTTACCCTGGTCGGGATCCTGGATATCGACCAGGGGCTGTTTAGCGTCGATTACCGGGCCAGCGAGCGCATGGCCCAGTTGATCGTCCAGGTATCCGGGCGCGCCGGCCGGGCCGAGAAGCCGGGCCGGGTGCTGATTCAGACCCGTCACCCCGGTCACCCTCTGCTGCAGTTGCTCCTGCGCCAAGGCTATCCCGCCTTCGCCGAGGCCGCGCTTGCCGAGCGCCAAGAGGCCCAGCTGCCGCCGTTCAGCCACCAGGCCCTGCTGCGCGCCGAGGCCCAGGACGCCGCCGCGCCACCGGCCTTCCTCCAAGCCGCGCTGAGCGCCGCCCAGGAGCAGGCCGTACCGCAGCTCGAACTGCTCGGCCCGGTGCCGGCGCCTATGGAAAAGCGCGCCGGCCGTACCCGTTACCAACTGCTGCTGCAGGCCCCAACCCGAGAGCCGTTGCAGCGTTTGCTGGGGACTTGGGTGGACCGCCTGGCGCAGCTGCCGGAGGCGCGCCGCGTGCGCTGGTCGCTGGATGTGGATCCGCAGGACATGTACTAACCACTCTGAGGACTGAGGACTGAGGACTGAGGACTGAGGACTGAGGGGTGAGGGGTGAGGGGTGAGAAGCGGGCGCTGAGTAATGAAGGCGTGTTTACTCTAGAGTCTATCCGGATATAGCGAACTGCTGATATCCTAAGGGGTTTAGCCGTCCCGAGCCGGAGCCCGTGCATGAAACGCCAGATCCAGCAGTTGGTCACCCAGGCCCTCGAACAGTTGGCCGCCGCGGGCACGATCCCGGCCGCTGACTTGCCGGAGCCGCTGATCGACCGCACCAAGAACCCGGAGCACGGGGACTTCGCCTGCAATATCGCCATGGTGATGGCGCGCATCGCCCGCCGCAAGCCCCGGGAGTTGGCCCAGGACATCGTCGCCAACCTGCCCGCCTCGGCGCTGATTGCGGGGGTGGGGATCGCCGGGCCCGGCTTCATCAATTTCCGCCTCGCCCCCCAGGCGCAGTACCTGGTGGTGCCGCAGATCCTGGAGCAGGGCCACCGCTTCGGGCGCAGCGACCTGGGCCGGGGCAAGCGGGTGCAGGTGGAGTTCGTCTCCGCCAATCCGACCGGCCCCCTGCACGTAGGCCACGGGAGAGGCGCGGCCTACGGGGCGGTTGTGGCGGACCTGCTCGAAGCGGTCGGTTTCGCCGTGCACCGGGAATACTACGTCAACGACGCCGGCCGTCAGATGGACATCCTGGGTACCAGTGTGTGGCTGCGCTATCTGGAGCTGTGCGGCGAAGACTTGCCCTTCCCGTCCAACGGCTACCAGGGCGATTACGTGCTCGACATCGCGGCTAGCCTGCACCGGGAACACGGCGACGCCTACCGGTTCGATGCCGAAGCGGTGTTTTCCGGGGTGCCAATCGATGCCCCAGAGGGCGACAAGGAGTCCCATATCGACGGGATCATCGCCCGCGCCAAGCATTTGCTGGGGGACAACCGCTACCGCCTGGTGTTCGAACTGGCGCTGAATACCATCCTGGACGACATCCGCGACGACCTGGGGCTGTTCGGCGTACGTTACGACGAGTGGTACTCGGAGCGCACCCTGACCGAGAGCGGGGCGGTGAATCGAGCCCTGGAGCGCCTGCGTTCGGCCGGCCACGTGTACGAGAAAGAGGGAGCGCTGTGGTTCCGCTCCACCGCCTTCGGGGACGAGAAGGACCGGGTGGTGGAGCGCGAGAACGGCCAGACTACCTATTTCGCCTCCGACATCGCCTACCACATGGACAAGCTGGAGCGCGGCTTCGAGCGGGTGATCGACGTCTGGGGCGCCGACCACCACGGCTATGTGCCGCGGGTCAAGGCGGCCCTGGAGGCCCTGGGGGACGACCCGGGCAAGCTGGAGGTGCTGCTGGTGCAGTTCGCCAACCTCTACCGGGGCGGCGAGAAGGTGCAGATGTCGACCCGCTCCGGCTCCTTCGTCACCCTGCGCTCCCTGCGCAAGGAGGTGGGCACCGATGCGGCCCGTTTCTTCTATGTGATGCGCACGCTGCGAACAGCACCTGGATTTCGACCTGGACCTGGCCAAATCCCAGAGCAGCGACAACCCGGTGTACTACGTGCAGTACGCCCACGCCCGGGTCTGCAGCGTGCTGCGCCAGGCCGCCGACAAGGGCTTACCGGTGGAGCCCTCCCCCGGCGACGAGAACCTGGAGCGGCTCACCGAGAGCCACGAGCAGGCCCTGCTGACCGAGCTGGGACGCTACCCGGAGCTGTTGGAGCAGGCCGCCCTGGGCCAGGAGCCCCACCTGCTCGCCCACTACCTGCGGGAGTTGGCCAACGGCCTGCACACCTACTACAACGCGCACCAGTTCCTGGTCGACGACGCCGCCCTGCGCGACGCCCGCCTGAAGCTGATCCTGGCCACCCGCCAGGTGCTGATGAACGGCCTTAACCTGCTCGGAGTATCGGCACCGGAGCGGATGTAGCATGGCCACCGACTACAAACGCCGCGCCGAGCCCCGGCCCGGCAAACGGCGCACGCCCTGCTGGATCTGGTTCACCAGCGGGCTGATGCTGGGGATGTTCGCGTGCGGCCTGGCCTGGCTCAAGCTCGGCCCACGCGGCCCGGCGCAGACCCAGCAGGTACCCGGGCTACCGTCACAGAGACCCGCCCCGCACCCGGCAAAACAGGCCGCCCCCAAGGCCCCACCGCCGCGCTTCGACTTCTACACCATCCTCCCCGAGACCGAGCTGGTGGTGCCCCAGGAGCAGCCGCGACCGGCACCCGCCATCCCTGCGGCGCCCGCCCCGGCGCAACCCCAGGCCATAGCGCCCGCATCAGCGGACAGCTACCTGCTGCAGGCCGGCGCCTTCAGCCAGCGGGCGGACGCCGAACGCCTGCGCGCCAGCCTGGCCCTGCTCGGGGTGGAGGCGGATATCCAGTCGGTCCAGGGCAGCGACCGCAAGCGAGTGTACCGGGTACGCAGCGGGCCCTACCCCAGCCGCGCCGCGGTCGAGCAGGCCCGCACCAACCTGAAGCGCAACGGTATCAACAGCATCGCGCTCAAGCAGGGGGGCTGAACCGGCTCAGCGCCGACAGGCTTTCACCGGCTGCAACTCCAGGCGACTGCCGGCGCCGTCGAGCCATTCATAGACCTCCAGCGCGTTCCCTCGCATTGGCTGCAGCCGCCGCAGGCGGCCCCGGCGAGGTGGCGGCGCACCCGGCCCTTGCGCATCCAATGCTCCAGCATCCCGCGCACCGCTTCGGGGTCGGCATCCAGGTGGCAGCGCGATGTCCCCCAGGCTGGCCTGGCCTCGGTCCTCCAGGTAATCGCCGGATATCGGTCAGGATCACGCCGGGGCCTCCGCGACGGGCCGGGGCCTCGCGCCGGCCCCAGATAGCGCAGGCCGGCGATCACCAACCCCAGCGCCAAGGCGAGCCCAAGCAACCAGGCGCCGGAGCTCAACGGGTGGCGGGCGAAGGTGGCGGCCTGGTAGAAGCCAGTGGAGGCGGCGAAGGCGACGCCGGTGGTCCAGGCAGCGACGAAGGCGGCCCAGGCCAGGCTGGTCTCACGCACGATGGCGCCGATGGTGGCCACGCAGGGGAAGTAGAGCAGGATGAACAGCAGGTAGGCAAAGGCGCCGACCGCGCCGTCGAAGCGGGCAGCCATGGTCACCGAACACCCCGGGATTGACCGCCTGGGCGGCCACTACCGCCTCGGACGACTCGATGCCCGCCGCCCCCACGCCCAGGGGATCCAGCAGCAGCGCCCCGACCCCGGCCAGGTTGCGCGGCACGCTGGCGGCGGCCGCCGCCAATGCCTCGCCCAAATCGAACTCCGAAGGCGCCGCATCCGCACCGGCCTGCTCCTGGGCCATCCGCGGTGTAGAGCGCATCGAGAGTGCCCACCACGGCCTCCTTGGCCAACACTCCGGCGAAGATCCCGACCGCGGCGGGCCAGTTGTCCTGGTCCAGCCCCAGCGGGGCGAACACCGGGGTCACCGTCTTGCCGACCGCGCTGAGCAGGGAGGCCTCGCTGTCCTGATTGCCGAAGGAGCCGTCGCTGCCCATGGAGTTGAGCAGGTTCAGGGCCAACACCATCAGCACGATCACCCGCCCGGCCTCGCTGATGAACAGCTTGAGGCGGTCCCAGGTGCGCAGGGCGACGCCGCGGGCGGTGGGCAGGTGATAGGGCGGCAGCTCCATCACGAAGCCGGTGCTGCTCGCCGGCAAGCAGGGTGCGGGTCATGATCAGCCCGGTGAGCACCGCCACCAGTGATGCCGATCAGATACAGCCCGAACACCAGGTTCTGGCCCTGGCTGGGGAAGAAGGCGGCGGCGAACAGGGCGTACACCGGCAGCCGGGCGCCGCAGGACATGAACGGGTTCATCAACATCGTGAGGCGGCGCTCGCGGGGGTCCTCCAGGGTGCGGGTGGCCATTACCGCCGGCACGTTGCAGCCGAAGCCGACGATCATCGGCACGAAGGCCTTGCCCGGCAACCCGATGCTGCGCATGAAGCGATCCATGACGAAGGCGGCCCGGGCCATGTAACCGCTGTCCTCCAGCACCGACAGGAACAGGTAGAGGCAGGTGATAATGGGGATAAAGGTCGCCACCACCTGCAGGCCGCCGCCGACGCCGTCGGCCAGCGGCACCACCAGCCACTCCGGCCAGCCCGAGCGCGCATCCAACTGCCCGGCCCGTCCACCAGCAGGGCCCCGGCCAGGCTGTCGAAGAAATCGATGAAGGCCCCGCCCGATATTGATGGTGAACATGAACATCAGGTACATCACCAGCAGGAACAGGGGGATGCCGAGACACGCGGTCGAGCACCAGGCCGTCGATGCGGTCACTCAGGGTGCGCCCGAGCCGACCCTGGTGGCGGATCACCCGCTGGGCCAGGACATGGGCGTGGCCGTAGCGGGCATCGGCGATGTGCAGGTCCGCGCTCCTCGCCCGCCCGCTCCTGGATCATCTGCCGCCAGTGCGCGGCCCGGGGCAAGGCTTCTTCGCCGGCCAGGGCCACCGCCGCCGGGTCCCCCTCCAGCAGCTTGAGTGCCAGCCAGCGGCTGTTGATCGGAGCCGCGGCGCGCACCAGCGGCGGGCTCCAGGTCGGTGATGGCCTGCTCCACGCTGTCCTCGTGGGTCATCTGGAAACCGCCTCGGTGGGCCCCGTCCAGCACCCCCTGGATCTCCTGCTTGAGGGCCGCCAGACCTTCTCCGCTCACCGCCACCACCGGCACCACCGGGCAGCCGAGTTGCTCCGCCAGCGCGTCCACGTCCAATTCGATGCCGCGGCGACGGGCCACGTCCATCATGTTCAGGGCCACCACCAGGGGCACCCCCATCTCCAGCAACTGGACGCTGAAATAGAGGTTGCGCTCCAGGTTGGCGGCATCCAGCACATTGACGATCAGGCGCGCCTCGCCCGAGAGCAGATAGTCGCGGGTGACCTGCTCGTCGATCGACGAGGCGTCGAGGGAGTAGATGCCGGGCAGGTCCACCAGCGCGGCGTCGCGGCCCAGCAGGTCGAAGCGCCCCTCCTTGCGGTCGACGGTGACACCGGGCCAATTGCCCGTGCTCTGACGCACCCCGGTGAGGCGGTTGAACAGGGCGGTCTTGCCGCAGTTGGGATTACCCGCGAGGGCTAGGGTGAGCAAAGCAACCTCCGAACACCGGCCCGGACGGGCCGGCGCAGGTATCAATCGAGCGGAAGGACGTAGAGTTTCTCCGCCACCCCGGCGCCGAGCGCTACGCGGATGCCGGAACGGCCTACCACCACGCCGCGGCCGCGGCGGTGCAGAAGATCGAGTTCCACCCCCACCCGCAGCCCCAAGCCCAGCAGACGCCGGGTCAGTTGGCGTCCGCCGCGGATCTCGACAATGCGAGCATGCCCGCCCACCGGCAATTGCACCAGCGGCAGGGATTCGTCATCGATAAGGGGGGATTCGCCTAGCCTCATGCACAGCCACCAATGGAAATGATTCGTATTTCGACAATATCACCGCTCCACACCAATGTCATCATGCTTTTTTAGTATTTCAGTATGCATTGATACCGGTCAATCACCGGCGGGAATCGGGGCTCGAAACGGGGTATTCGCTCAGTGTTCGGAAGGCCTTGATTCGACCGCTCGATACCGATCATCAAAGCCCTCCTTGAACGGATCTGGCAGCAGCCGCCCGAATTAGGGGCTCACGCAGAGATCAAGTGCGCAGGGAACAAAAAAGCCCGCCCCGTCGAACCGGGGCGGGCATGGGTGGTGGCTGGGGGAATTACGGTGACAAATTACGGTGACAGTTTACCAAATACGCCAAATATGCCGCTTAATAAGTATGTTTAGTAAACTGTCACCGTAATTCCGCCGATCCTGATGACTTGACCGTCTCCGACCAGTCCTCGGCGCCGGCGCCCTCGTCCGTCGCCGTCACTCGGCGGTAGGCGGCTGATAACCCTCAATGTATGCCGACATTTTGATCCAGCCCCGGCAGCATGCTCCGGCCTCTGGCGGCCTGAGGTTGAAGCCATTCGGTAGTCTCGGGGACTGATCGGGTTTCACTGAGATCATGTACATATGGCTCGGGCCCGGCGATACTGAATTACGCGCTCAAGTACACGGATGATGCATCGAACGCCTGCTCAGGGGTCCCCATCCAGTCGCCGTCGTTGAAAACACAGGGTTCGTACTTTTCGTGGCTGTAGGTGTAAAAGTCCATGGACCACCTGTCTCGTTGCCAAAATAACGCAGGCGACATAAGTGCATGGGGGTGTTGCGCATCTGCTCGATATATTGCTCTCGGGACACGCCGATCAACTGCGGATCATAGTCGTCGGATAGCTGTGGCTCAGTGTAAGCGTCTATGTAGCAGAACTTGACCGCGGAATCGCACCTCGATACGAAGATACTTTCCAGCGTAGTTGCTTCGGCATGTTTCAGGATACGCTTACGGATCCGGTCCTTTGCACGGTCCGGTATCTTGGTTCCGCCGGAGTGAGGATCGTAGACCCAGGTTGTACGAGCCATAGACGTTTCCACTTCAGAGAGATGCTAGAGATTCTGCCTTCACTGTAAGAAATAGGAAGGTACGCAACGATTTTCTTACAGTGAAAGCCGATTTTCCAGTGACCGCTATAAGCATGCAGCGGACGCTGCGAGCCTCTCATGGTTAACGAGTTGGTTTCGCCGAGCAGTAAGGCCCATGCCGAGTATTTGGAATTCGAAAAAAAGAAATTCCAAGGACTCGCCCCAAATTGGCGAACACCGTCGCTCTTGAAATGATGCCCGAGGAGAGGCATTGGAATGGCTCGTGGGTATTGGGGAAATCGGATTCAATTGAAGCTAGGTCAGAAATCCGATTTTGATACCTTCAACATATCTCCAAAAGCATGCCGCCGGGCAATACCGCGGTAAACGATGTCGGAGACGTCCCGGATCACTTCGCCTCGAGAATGGATCCAGGCCGAAAAGTTCCTGGCTTTGTTCTGCTTTTCGATGATCCCTATCAGGGTATAGGGATAGCGTTTGCCGTCCGGACCTTCCACACTCAGGATGCCGATGTCCGCACATAGCCTAGCGGTGCTGCCTGTCTTGTTGAAGACTCGGGTGCCGCTCGGAACCTCTTCGGCGCCGGTAAAGATTCGGTCGGGGCCGGGCAGCGCCATTAGACGCTTGATCTCTTGGGCGCCGGCAATTTTGTTGTTCCAGATGGCGTAGAGAAACCGGCTGTAGTCGTGAGCCGAAGCTTTGTTACGGTAAGTCCGTCCGCCGGCTGGGATGTATTCCACGATATGGGTGGCACCGAATATACCCGGATAGTTTCCTTGGAGTATCCGTTGCACCGCCTGGGGGCCGCCCACCTGGCGCATCACCCAGTTGGTGGCCCGGTTACTGGAGTACTGGATCATACGTTCCATTTGGCGGCGGCTCTTGGGGCCGTAAACCAGATCTCCTTGTTCGACCCGGTGGAAGAAGGCGGCGGCGATGAAGGGCTTGATCAGACTCGCCGCCTGAAACTGGACCTCTTCGTTGATGGTGACCAGCTTCCTTCCGGTGGTAAAGTCATACACCGACCAGCCGGTGCGCTCGTCCTCGCCGATTCGCCCTTCCCGCCGTAGATTCTTGATATAGGCCTCTACCGCGGTTTCCAGATCGAGCGCTTCATCGGTTTTTCCGGCTCCACGGTTGGGGTTGACCGATGGAGCCGGAGGGTTGGGCCGCTTGGCGATAGCGGGCTCGGGCCCGGTTTCATTTTCCGCCTGCGCCTCGTTCGTGATGATCCAGTCCTTCGATAAGACCGGAGCGGCCGGCTCCAACCCCTGTTCGACCAGCAAACGGCTGTGGGCGCGGGCTACCCGCACCGCGCCGGAAATATCGCCCTGGCGCCTGTAGATGACGCCGAGTAAGTCACCGTCGGATACCAGGCGAAGGTCTTTGTCCACCGCAGGTCCCAGAATCCGCGCTACCTGCTCCCGGTACTCCTTTACGGCGGCTTGGTTTGAGGCCCAGACGTAGGAGACGTCGAATACATCGGCTGCCGTTGCGTTCCTCGCCAGCGGCACATACAGGGTCAATGAGGCGAGCAGACAGAGAAATACTTTAGCGGTAAACGACATGGGTATGCCCCGACTGAATTGCTTAGTATTTGGTTGAAAATCTGGCGTCAGGCTGAATCGGCGGCAGCCTGATCGCTTACAGTTTAACCGGGAATAGCATCGGGAGACCACAAGGATACACTGCGTTACATTCCCGGCGGAGGGACGCCGATCGCAGGCCAACCGTTGCAGGCGGCGCCCCGGGTACGGAAAACTAGCGTAAACGCCCTTTTCCCCACGTCCTTCGTGATATCGCCCGGTCGTCAGGCAGCCGTCAACCCGCCCGCGACGCAATATTGGCGGGAATCCCAGCCTGCCGAGCCGGGAAATGGTCCGCAGGCGAAGGCGATTTTCGAAAGTATTCTGACCCTCAAGCCAAGCGCTGCCACGCCACGCCCATCCAGGTCGCAGCCGCCTGTAAGCGTCGGGGTGAGCGGTTGATCAGAACAAGTCGACCTGCGGTGGCGCCCGAGAGGGCGGTAACCGGGCGGGTGCTGAACACGCGTCTTTGGGGTCGAGGTGGGTGATATTCTTCTTGATCACCACCGGCTATTCGATGCAGGCGATGATCCTCAGTGCGCCGCCGCAAGCCAGACGGGTCTCGATGTCGATGCCGAAGACTTCAGGCGTTGCGCCCAGGTCATCCAGCCGCCGGCAGTAAGCGGGGGTCTGCTTTGGCTGGACAGTGGAATTACGGGGAGCGGGGTCTGAGCAGCAGGTTCGGGTCGATTCCGGCCGTTCAATGCCTCAACCGCCAGCGTCCGGCATAGTCCGGTCACCCAATGGCCCAACCGCCAGTGTCCGCAAATCAAGCCGCCGGTGTACGGCGCAGAGAAGGATCGGCTGGCGGATGCTGGCGCACGCTTACCCGACACAAGCGGTAATGACTGAGCCTTTTGGGGCCGAACGCCGGGATGCGCGACGTCAATAAAAACGGCGTTCTGTTGTGGAGTATTGCCGATCAGTGCGCCATCGACAAACAAAAAGGGCTAAGCTTTCGCCTAACCCTTTGTTTTATGTGGCTGGGGGACTAGGATTCGAACCTAGGTTAGCGGAGTCAGAGTCCGCTGTCCTGCCACTAGACGATCCCCCAATGGGGCCCGCGGCGCGGCAGACCCGATTAGCGCTTGGAGTACTGCGGACGCTTGCGGGCCTTGTGCAGACCGACTTTCTTGCGCTCCACCTCGCGGGCGTCCCGGGTCAGGAAGCCGGCGCGCCGCATCGGGCTGCGCATGGCCTCGTCATACGCGGCCAGCGCGCGAGCTATGCCGTGACGGATAGCACCGGCCTGGCCGGTATTACCGCCGCCGGTGACGGTAACCTTGAGATCCAGCTTGTCGCCCATTTCGACCACGTCGAGGGGCTGGCGCACCACCATGCGAGCGGTCTCGCGGCCAAAGTATTTATCCAGGGTGCGTCCGTTGACGGTGATGTTACCCGAGCCCGTCGCCATAAACACCCGCGCGGTGGAACTCTTGCGCCGCCCGGTGCCGTAGTAAGTCTCTGCCATTGTCTGTCCCGTGATGTTCGCTAGCTGTATGCTCAGATATCCAGCGGCTGCGGCTGCTGGGCCTGGTGGCCGTGTTCGGTGCCCGCATAGACGCGGAGCTTCTTAAACATGGCGCGGCCCAGCGGGTTCTTTGGCAGCATGCCCTTGACCGCGGCCTGCAGCACGCGCTCCGGCGCCTTCGCCAACTGCTTTTCCAGGCTGATCGATTTCAGGTGCCCGACGTAGCCGGTGTGGTGATGGTACATCTTGTCCTGCAGCTTGTTGCCCGTGACCCGGATCTTCTCCGCATTGACCACCACGATATAGTCGCCGGTGTCCACATGGGGCGTATACTCGACCTTGTGCTTTCCGCGCAGCCGGCGGGCAATCTCACTGGCCAGGCGACCCAGGGTCTTGTCTTTGGCATCTACCAGAAACCAGTCGCGCCGAACTTCGGCGGGTTTTGCACTCACGGTGGTCATCTATGAAGCTCCTAGAGACAACTTTGTTGAAGCCGTGGAAAAAAGAAGGCGAATCTTACCGGAGTCGACATCAAGATACAAGGCCGATCGAGCAGAAACTTCGGTCCGGACGGGGCAAAAAAATGGCGTAGCGGGGGACGCTACGCCGATATATAACCACCAAAGGAGGATGGAGGAGTACTGAGTCACGATGAGGCGATTCAGCATGTAAGTATGATCTTATATTCCCAGCTACCTGTCAACCTGAAATTTGCAAACAACCGAAACATGCTGTTGGCGGACGAGTTCAGATGCGCAACCGTTCCACCGGACGACCGTGCAGCAGGTGTTCCTGCAGGATCTCGTCCAGGTCCTCGCGGTCGACGTAGGTGTACCAGACCGCCTCCGGGTAGACCACCAGCACCGGGCCCTGTTCGCAGCGGTCCAGGCAGCCCGCACTATTGATGCGCACCTGGCCGGGGCCGGCTATGCCTAGCTCCTTTGAGCGGCGCTTGAGATAATCCCGCATCTTCTGGGCCCCGCATTGCTCGCAGCTCTGGCGACCGTCCTTACGCAGATTGGTGCACATGAACACATGGTAACGGTAGTAAGACATTGCAGCGCCCCCCCCTGTTGCGCCTCGGCGGCATCGGAGTTCGCACCTTATTATAAGTCTGGATGCCCCCCGCGCCAGCGCCGCGGCAGGGGGCGGGCGTGAGCCTGGAACCGGGGCGCATCGCCGCCGAGGCCGACCGCTGCGTAAAATGCGGGCTGTGCCTGCCGGCCTGCCCCACCTACCGCCTGACCGCCGACGAAGGCGACTCGGCACGGGGCCGGGTGGCGCTGATCCAGGGCCTGGACCAAGGCCAGCTCGCCGACAGCCGCCGCCTCCGCGGTCATCTGGATCGCTGCCTGGGTTGCCAGGCCTGCGAGACCGCTTGCCCCTCCGGGGTATCGGTGACCGGGCTGGTAGACGCGGCGCGGGCCCGCCATCTCGCCAGCCTTGCGCCGCCCCAACGCGCCGTACGACGACTCTTTCTGGGGCTGCTCACGGCGCGCAGCTCCGGCCGTCGGCTGTTCGGCCTGCTGCGGCGGCTACAGGGCTGGGGCCTGCTGACACGGCCACGGCTGCCAGCGGGCTGGCGCCTGGGCCGCATGGAGCGGCTGCTGCCTCCTTTGCAGCCGGCCTCGGAGCTGGCCGCCGCATACCCGCCCCTGGGCCCGGAACGCGGCCAGGTGAATCTCTTCGCCGGCTGCCTCGCGCAGCAGGTCGAGCCCGAAGTAACCACGGCGGCGATTCGCGTCCTAAGGCGGCTGGGCTTCCGGGTGCTGGTGCCCGCGGCCCAGGTCTGTTGCGGGGCCATGCATCTGCACAATGGCGACCGGGAGACCGCCCGCCGGCTGGCCGAGCGCAATCTGCGCGCCTTCGCCGCTGGCGACGCGGCACCACTGCTCACCAGCGCCAGCGGCTGCGGCGCCCATCTAATGGACTATGGTCGGCTACTTGGCAGTAGCGAGAGCGGCGCCTTGGCCGCTCGGGTCAGCGACATCGCCCAGTTCCTGGCCAACCAAGGCTGGCCCGACGAGATCCGGCTCCTGCCCCTGCCGGCGCGGGTGGCGGTGCACGACCCCTGCTCACTGGTCAATGCGATGGGCCAGGCCGCTGGCGCCTACCGGCTGTTGGCCCGCATCCCGGGATTGCGCCTGGAGCCCTTGGCCGACAATCAGACCTGTTGCGGGGCTGCCGGCACCTACATGATCCAGCAGCCGGCCATCTCGGCGGCCCTGGGGGCGGACAAGATCGAACGGCTGCGCCAGGCCGGCCCGGACCTGGTGGTCACCTCCAACCCGGGCTGCGCCCTGCAGCTGCGTGCCGGCCTGCGGGAGGCTGGCCTGGCGCTGGAGGTGCTACACCCGATCGAGTTGATCGCCCGACAGTTGCCCGCGCCTGATAATATGAGGTAAGTATCGGGGTCTGCCGACTGGCGCAGGCCCGTTCCGCATTCTGCAACCGGGGCCGCGCCCCAGAGGTTTAAACCCGATGAACAGCCGCGACTACTCCCCCCTGGATCACCTGCTGATCGGTATCGACCAGGCGGTGCGCACGGTGTTCGGCCGTCCGCAGGTCACCGAGCGCAGCAACCCCGCCATCGGCCTGGAAGACCCGCCCCTGGAAGACGCCGAACGGGAGGAAAGCGCGCGCCTGATGCGCATCAATCACACCGGCGAGGTCTGCGCCCAGGCCCTCTACCAGGGCCAGGCCCTGACCGCCAAGCTGCCGGACGTACGCTCTGGCATGGAGCGGGCAGCGGCAGAAGAGAACGATCACCTCGACTGGTGTGAGCGACGCATCCAGGAGCTTGGCGGGCGCACCAGCCTGCTAAATCCGCTGTGGTACGGCGGCGCCTTCGCCATCGGCGCCCTGGCCGGTCTGGCGGGGGACAAGTGGAGCCTGGGCTTTGTCGCCGAGACCGAACACCAGGTGGGCGACCACCTGCAGGACCACCTGCAACGGCTGCCGGCCCAGGACGACCGAAGCCGGGCGATCCTGGAGCAGATGCACCAGGACGAGCTGCAACACGCTTCCCAGGCCCTGGAGGCCGGCGGCGCCACCCTCCCGGCACCCATGCGCTGGGCGATGCAGTTGAGCTCCAAGGTGATGACCAAGACGGTGTACTGGCTCTAGAGAAATGATGTAACGCTTTTCCCGTGCGGGGCGGGATGCCCCGCCGTTCTCAATCGGCCCCAAAGAGTCTAGATCCCGGCGTCCGCTGCCAGTGCTTGCCACAGGCTGGCCCCGAACTCCATCCGCAGCACCAGCGGCAGGGCCACCGGGCCCTGGCGCAACAAACGACTGTGGAATTCGCGCCGTCCCAGCTCCGGCTCGAGCCGGCGCCGAGCGGATTCGATCAGCAGCCCGCCCATGGCCCCGGCCAGGGCCTCGCCGGGCTGCCGGCAGATCCGGACTAGCTCGAAGTGGGCCCGCTCCGATCCCACCCCGGGGATCTCTCCAACCCTAAGCAGGGCATCCTCGTAGGACAGTTCGGCGTCATGTAAGTCCACATCCAGCAGGGCGCGCCGAAATTGCCCGAGATTGTGCAGCAGCAGCGCTGCCTCCCGTTCCGGGGACGCCAGTTCCGCTTCGCGTACCAGCAGATCCCGCAGGTAGATGCCCCACCCCTGACCCAGACCGGCGGACCGATTGAGTCGGCGCGCCAGACCACTGCGCCCGGGCAGGCCGTTGCTTTCCAGCAGGTGCGAGCCGAGCCAACCGGCATCCAGGCAGCGGTCGAACAGGGCCGGCTCGCTCTCCGCCCCGCCGTCGGGCAAGGGCGGCAGCAACAGGCAGCCGGCACCGTCGGCGGCGATCAGGTAGGTCTGCTCCCCCAGTCCGGGCACCAGGCAGCTGGTCTTCTCCGCCACGCGCAGGTCTCGCTCCGGCAGGATTGCCCAGTCCAACCGGTGGCCCAATTGGCGCACCGACTGACAGAGCGCTCGAGCAGCCTCCAAGCGCGCCGGCCCGGCACTGGGCTGTATGCCCTCGAGGTAGGACTCCAAGCCGCTCAAATCGTCGTTGCCGATGAGCGCTTCGGCCAGTTCCCCCAGGCGGGCAACCGTATCGGCAGCGCCTTGCGCCACCCTAGCCCTGAGTTGCTCCGGCTGCTCGGGCAGGAAATGACGCTGGTGCAGCCATCGGCGGTAGTGAGCGGGCCCCACCCCGAGGCCGCCGTCGGCCACCGGCGCCAACTCCTGGCGCAGAAAGTCGAAGAATCCGGCCAGGGCCAGGGACGCCTGCGCGGCCAGCCCCTGCATGCGGGCCCGGTCGCGAAGGCGGCTGCGCACCGACGGCAGCGTGGGGATGGCGCTCAGGAAGGCTACCCCGGCCTCGGATTCCTCGAGGGCGGCGGCCAGGGATAGGCGCGACACCAGCCCGGGGAAGGCGGAAAGCTGATTGCGCGCATGGCGCAGGTACTCCGGCAGGCCCGCCAGCAGGGCCTCGAGGATCCGGGCCAGGCCGTCGGGGGGGCACTGGGTCAGATGGTGCAGCCGCCGCAGCGGCAGAAAACCGAGTGGGTCGCGGTGCCGCCAATCCGCCTCCAGCAGGCATTGGTGCTCCAGTTGGGCGGCGCCGAAGATGAGCTGCAGGTCGAGCTGCCGATCCCCGTCCAGGGCGCCGAAGTCAAGCTCCTCCAAGCTCACCAGCAGGCTCTCCAGCCAGGACGACAGGGCGCCGATATCATCATCGTCTGCGGCCCGGAAGCGGTCCGCGGAGCGGTAATCGCCTACCGCCTGGGCCAGCTCCGGACGGAAGCGGAGCCAGACCGGAAAGTACTCCTCCAACAGGGCGTCGAAGGCGGCCGCCTCAGACATCCCGGATCTCGTAATCGTGGGTCACCTTGGCGCTGGCCCCGAGCATGATCGAGGCCGAGCAGTACTTCTCGGCGCTGAGCTCGATCGCCCGGGCCACGTGCCTCTCGCTCAGGTTCTGCCCGCTGATGATGAAATGGGCGTGAATGCGGGTAAACACCTTGGGATCTTCGGTGGCGCGCTCGGCCTCCAGCTCGACCACGCAGTCGCTCACCGCCTGCCGCGCCTTGCGCAAGATCATCATGACGTCGAACTGAGTGCAACCGCCCATACCGATCAAGAGCATCTCCATCGGCCGCACCCCCAGGTTGCGCCCGCCGTGGTCCGGTGGGCCATCCATCACCACTGCGTGACCGCTGCCGGACTCTCCCAGCATCGTTACCCCTTCCACCCACTTGACCCTGGCTTTCATCTGTCTATTCTCTGGTTATGGCCTTACCCTAGGACTGCTCGGAGCCTATCATAAGTGAGAGGAGCTAAGCAGTCTCGAAACGCCCGAGCCCCGCTCCGACAGGTGCGTGCCAGGCGGGGCCAGCCAACGGCTGCAGCGCCCGGGGCTTGACGTAGTAATGCCTCATCTATAAAAGTCGTAACAATAAGCACTTTCGGCTCGCGGCGAAAAGACGCCTCGTCCCTTCTTCGAGAAAGCGCAGGAAACCCTCAATGACCATTATCAAACTGCCCCCGAAAGAGCCGGAGTTCCTGCAGCCTTTTCTTTCCCATTGCCGGCGACGGCGCTATCCGAACAAGACCGACGTGGTGCGCCCGGGCGATAGCGCCGACGTGCTCTTCTACATTACCGAAGGCTCGGTGGTGGTGCTGATCGAAGACGAAGACGGCCGCGAGGTAATCCTGGACTACCTCAACAAGGGTGCCTTCATCGGCGAAATGGGGATGTTCACCCCCCAGGCCACCCGCAGCGTTCTGGTGCGCACCCGCGCCCCCACCCAGCTGGCGGAGATCAGCTATAAGCGCCTCGAACAGCTGTTCGAGCGCGAACTGGCGCCGTACATGCGCCACATCCTCTACCACCTGGGCTTTCAGCTCTCTCAGCGCCTGCTCCAGACCAGCCGCAAGGTCGGGCACCTGGCGTTCCTCGACGTAACCGGGCGCATCGCCCGCGCCCTGCTCGACCTGTGCAAGCAGCCCGACGCCATGACCCATCCGGACGGCATGCAGATCCGCATCACCCGCCAGGAAATCGGCCGCATCGTCGGCTGCTCCCGAGAGATGGCCGGGCGGGTGCTCAAGAACCTGGAGGAACAGGGCCTGATCTCGGTCAGCGGCAAGACCATCGTGGTGCACGGGACGCGCTGAGAATTCGCCGGGCCCGGTGGCCGCGGCTGCACCGCGCCAGCATCGGGAGGCGACGGGGGAGGGCGCCGAACCTAGCGGATGCCTCAGCCTCCGAACAACTCCGCCAGCTTCCGCCCCGGCTCCGGGGCGCGCATGAATGCCTCGCCCACCAGGAAGGCATTGACCCCCTGGGCCCGCATGAGCCGCACGTCGGCCGGGCTGTGGATGCCGCTCTCAGTCACCACCAGGCGCTCGGCGGGTATGCGCGGCAGCAGCCCCAGGGTGGTATCCAGACTGACTTCGAAGTTGCGCAGGTTGCGGTTGTTGATGCCGACCAATGGGTTGGGCACCCGCAGGGCGCGCTCCAGCTCGGGGCCGTCGTGGACCTCGATCAGGGCATCCATCCCCAGTCCCGCCGCCAGCGCATTGAACTCCGCCAGCTGGCCGTCGTCCAAGCAGGCGACGATCAACAGGATGCAGTCGGCCCCGAGGGCCCGGGCCTCGTATACCTGGTAGGGGTCGGCAACGAAGTCCTTGCGGATCACCGGCAACCGGCAGGCGGACCGGGCCTGCTGCAGATAGGCGTCGGCGCCTTGGAAGAAATCGATGTCGGTGAGCACCGACAGGCAGGCCGCCCCGCCGCGCTCGTAGCCGGCAGCGATCTCCGCCGGGCGGAAGTCCTCCCTCAGCACCCCCTTGGACGGCGAGGCCTTCTTGATCTCGGCGATCACCCCGGGCCGGCCGGCGGCGACGCGGGCCCGCAGGGCCGCAGCGAAACCCCGCGGCGGGTCGGCGGCGGCGGCCGCCTCCCTGACCTGTTCCAAGGGGCGCTGGCGGCTGCGCTCGCGGATCTCTTCGGACTTGCGGCGCATGATCTTTTTCAGGATGTCGGGGGTATCGGTCATCCTAGAATCCTCAGTTGAACACCGTGAAGGGTGCGTTTGTGGTGGTGCAAGGCAAGGCACAACGACGCGGAATAGTTATTCTATTGCAAGGAGTTGTAACGCAGCGACCCACAGGGATGTGGGAAATGTCAGGTTCCGTCTGGAACAGGACCGGACCATGTGCCGCCACAAGCGTGCCATTCGCGGTGTAGCGCCGTTCACCCAGAAGATGAAGGTCCCCAATCCCGATAAAGCTCTTATATTCAAAACGTTAAATATAGCCAATAGCGGTCAACTGGGGATTCTAGGGTCATGGTCGGGCGCTGGCATTGGCGGAGCTAGGGGAGTCGAGCCGGCAAGGTTAGCACAATCCGCGCCGATCCAGGACCGCGCCAAGGCCGACCTTCAACCTAGAATCCTCAGTTGACCGCTTCGAGCGATATGCAGGTAGTTGGTTTACCGACGGAAACGTGCCTTGTTCAATTTCACTCGCTGGGTGAACACCGCCACGACCCCCAGTGCACGCCTCGCGCGGCGCCTGGCTGCGTTATAACTCGTTGCAATAGATCAACTATTCCGCCTCGTTATGCCTTGCCAGACACCACGCGAGACACACCCTGAAGGCCGTCCAACTGAGGATTCTAGGTTCAATCGGCGAACAGCCCCAGGATATCGTCGCTGCTTAGCTCGGACAGGGCCTTGGCGTCGCCGCCGTAGACGCCTTCGGCCAGGGCCCGTTTGCGCTCCTGCAGGCGGATTACCCGCTCCTCCACGGTGCCCTCGCTGATGAGGCGAAACACCAGCACCGGCTTGTCCTGGCCGATACGGTGGGCGCGGTCGATGGCCTGGTTCTCGGCGGCCGGATTCCACCAGGGATCGTACAGGATCACGGTATCGGCGGCGGTCAGATTGAGCCCCACCCCTCCAGCCTTGAGGCTGATCAGAAACACCGGCACCCCTTGTTCCTGGAAGCGGGCCACCGCCTCCTCGCGCTTGCGGGTCTGGCCGGTGAGCTTGGCGTAGTCGATACCGAGCCTCTGCAACTCCTGTTCGATCAGGGCCAGCATGCTGGTGAAGCTCGAGAACAGCAGGATGCGCCTGCCTTCCTCCACCAACTCCGGCAGCATTTCCCGCAGCAACTCCAGCTTGGCCGAGCCCTTTACTTTGCGCGCGCTGTCGAGCTTGACCAGGCGCGGGTCGCAGCAGGCCTGGCGCAGCTTGAGCAGGGCATCCAGCACCTCGATGCGGCTGCGGGTCACGCCCTTTTTCTGCAACAGTTTGCGCACCCGGTCCTCCATCGCCAGGCGTATGCCCTCGTAAAGCCGGCGCTGGTCCGGCGCCAACTCCAGGCTGCGCGGGATCTCGCTCTTGGGGGGCAGCTCGGCGGCCACCTTGTCCTTGGTGCGGCGCAGCAGGAAGGGGGCCACCCGGCGCGCCAGGGCCTGCTGACGGGCACCGTCGCCGTGCTTCTCGACCGGGGTGCGGTAGAGGCGGGCAAAGCGGTTCTGATCACCGAGGAAGCCCGGCATTAGAAAGTCGAACAGGGCCCAGAGTTCCCCCAGATGGTTCTCCATCGGGGTGCCGGTCAGGCACAGCCGGTGCTCGGTGGGGATGGCACGCAGGGCCTGGGCGGCCTTGGCCCTGGGGTTCTTTACTTGCTGGGCCTCGTCCAGGATCAGGTGGCGGTAACGCTGGGCCCGGTGCGCATCGAGGTCGCGGGGGATCAGCGCATAACTGGTGATCAGCAGATCGTGCTCGGGGATCTCGGCAAAACGCGGGTGGCGGTCGGGGCCGTGCAGCACCTGCACCCGCAACCCGGGGGTGAAGCGTTCGGCCTCGCGCCGCCAGTTGCCGAGCAGGCTGGTGGGGGCCACCACCAGGGCCGGGGCATCGCGTCGGCCCTGCTCCTTCTCCCAAAGCAGAAAACTGAGGGTTTGCAGGGTCTTGCCCAGGCCCATGTCGTCGGCCAGCACCCCGCCGAAACCATAGTCGACCATGAAGCGCAGCCAGTCCAGGCCCTGGCGCTGGTAGCCGCGCAGCTCGGCCTGCAGCCCTGCCGGGGGCTCGGTGGGCTCGATGCCGCGGAACTCGCGCAGGCGCTTTCCGAGCTCGCGCACCCGGGCCGCTGCCTCGCCCTGCCAGCCGATGCGGCCCTGGCCCAGGCGCTCGTCCAGGTCCAGGATGCGGGCGGCATCCTGGCGCCCCAGGCTGAAGCCGCCGTCCTGGTCGGGACGAAAGCCGTCGTAGAGTTCCACCAGGATGTCCAGGATCGGCTGCACCAGCTCGCGGCGCACCTCCAGCCACTCGCCCGGAGCGGCCTGGGCCAGCAGCGGACCCTTTTGCTCGCGCTCCAGCCAGTCCACCACCAGGGGCAGCAGCGGGATGCGCTGGCCACCGTGCTCGATGTCCAGGGCCAGGTCGAACCAGCCGTCCGCACTCTCCTCCAGCCGGCCGTCCAAACGGGCGACCTCGGTGAACTGGAGCTGGAAATCGTCGCCCCGCTCGATGCACCAGCCTTCGGCCTCCAATTGCGGCAGATCCCGGCTCAGGAACTGGTGCCAGCGGCCAGCCGAGGCGGCCACGCTGGGGCCCGACAACAGCAAGTCCAGGCTGTCCCCCGAGGGTACCAGCCCGGCCAGCTCCGCCAACTCGAAGCCGAGCCCGGCGAGCCTCTCCAGCCAGGACTCCTCGCCCGGAATATCGCGCTCCACCAGGTACTGGCGTCCATCCGCGGAGCACTGCACCACCAGGCGCCGGTCTATCGCCAAAGGGGCCAAGCGGAGGGGGCCGTAAATCGCCCGCAACCGCACCAGGTGCACGCGCCGCCCCTCTACCTGCCCGGCGTCCAGAAGCAACAACGGGCGCGCCGGCTCGGTTACCGGGACGAGCGCGTCCTGGCCCGGTAGCGGCAGGGTTCCCAGGCCATAGCGTTCGGCCAGAAAACCGCCCAGTTCCGGCAGCCGTTTCGGCTCCACCGGAGGCACCCCCAGCAGGCGCTCCAGCTCGGTCCCGGGCAGCGGGTGCTCCAAATGGCCGCATTCGCCGCTGGCCGGGTCCAAGTACCACGCCGGGGTCAGCGGCAGGACCTGCCACCCCTCGCAGGCCGGTTCCAGCGCCGCCTCCAGTCGCCAGGTGCCGTCGCGCTCGGTCCAGTCCAATCTCAGCCTACGCACTGGCCCGCGCCGTAGCGGCTGGCCGTGCTCCGGGCCGCCGAGGAAGCCGCGCCCCGAGCCCAGAATAAGTTCAAGGGCCAAGTCCCCCTCCTCGCCCGCCAGCGTCAGCTTGCGGGAAAAATAGCCGCTGTCGCTTTGGGCCAGGCGGGCGATGCGTTGGTCCTCGCGACCAACCCAGGGCGGGATGGTGTAATAGGCATCGATCAGGCGCATGGGATCGAAGCTTTGGGGCTTGCCCCAACCGCCCCGCTTGAGGCGCCGGGATTGCAGGAACTCAAGCCCCAGACTCAGACTGCCGCCGGGAACGCGCTGGATTTCAAGAGAAAACAACAGCACCTGGCCCTGGGGGCCAGGTGAAGGCAGGTCCCGCGGCGGTGTCGACCCATTCAGCCGCATGGCCTGGAACCAGGCATCCAGGCCATCCGCGCCGGACCGGCCGCCGTCGGCGGGCGCCGCCCGCAGCCACTGCAGCAGCACTGCCGCCACGTGCTTGCAGTTGTAGTCCATGGGACAACTGCAATAACCGTCGATCACCAGGTTCCGGCCGACGCGCCCGAACTCGATCTCCTGGCGATATCTGCGGCCGGCGCTGCCAAGCACCTCCGCGACCAACCGGCTTGCCTCCGCTTCCCACCGCAGGGACGACACCCGATCGCCGCGCTGATATTGGCGCCCGCGCTGCAGATAGGTGTGGCCGCAGGCGCGCTGGATATCCTGTTGCGTGAACCTGGGGGGCGAAGACTTGGGCATGGGCAATGGCTACCAGACCCCCCGATCGGCGGCCAGTTGCGGCGGTCCGGGGCCGGGGCTCAGTCGAAGCTCTGGCTCAGGATCACCAGCTGGTCGAGCCGGTTGCGGGCCTCGCCGCCGGCGATCGCGGCGTCCGCCTTGGCCACCCCTTCGGCCAGGCTCTCGGCCAGCCCGGCGGCATAGACGGCGGCCCCGGCATTGAGGCAGACGATATCCCGGGCCGGCCCGGGGTGGTCCTCCAGTACCGAGCGGATCATGGCCAGGCTCTGCTCGGCGCCGTCCACCCGGAGTTCCGTGATCGGGGTTCGGCGCAGGCCGAAGTCCTCCGGCTGCACCGAGAAGCGGCGGACAATGCCGTCCTTGAGTTCGGCAACCTCGGACGGGGCGCCGATGCTGATCTCGTCCAACCCGTCCTTGGCGTGCACCACCAGCACGTGCTCGCTGCCGAGCCGCTGCAGCACATTAGCCAGTGGCTCCAGCAGCTCGGCGCTGAACACCCCGAGTACCTGGTTGGGAGCGCCGGCCGGGTTGGTCAGGGGTCCGAGCACATTGAACAGGGTTCGCACCCCCATCTCCCGGCGCGGCCCGACGGCGTGCTTCATGGCGCTGTGGTGAGCGGGGGCGAACATAAAGCCGACCCCGACCTCTTCGATGCAGCGGACCACCTGCTCCGGGCTCAGGTCGAGACGCACCCCGGCCGCCTCCAACACGTCGGCGGATCCTGATTTGGAGGAGATGGAGCGGTTGCCGTGCTTGGCCACCCGGGCCCCGGCGGCGGCGGCGACGAACGCCGCAGCGGTGGAGATATTGAAACTGCCGGAGGCGTCGCCACCGGTACCACAGGTGTCCACCAGGTGCTCGCCGGCAACCTCGACCCGGGCGGCGAGCTCGCGCATCACGGCAGCGGCGGCGGCGATCTCGACCACCGTCTCGCCCTTCATGCGCAGCCCGATCAGAAAGCCGCCGATCTGGGCCGGCGTGGCACCGCCGGTCATGATGGCGCGCATGACCTCGGTCATCTCTTCTACCGACAGGTCCCGGCGCTCGATCACGCGGGCGATGGCTTGTGACAGGTCCATGTTTCGGCTCCTCAGTATGACGACGATCGGTCGGCGGTCAACCCCGTAGGAGGCGCGCCCCCGCGCCGATTCGGCGCTGGAGGGATTCTTCGGCGTCCAGTGGCGCCAGGATCGGCGCTCCTACAGGATCATCCCTCACCGCCCTTCGATAAAATTCCGCAACAGGTCATGCCCCTGCCGGGTAAGAATCGACTCGGGGTGGAACTGCACCCCCTGCACCGCCAGGTCCTTGTGACGCACGCCCATGATCTCGTCGGGCTGGCCGTCCTCGGTCTGGGTCCAGGCGGTGACCTCCAGGCACTCGGGCAAGGTAGCGCGCTCGATAACCAGAGAATGGTATCGGGTAGCCTCGAAGGGATTTCCCAAGCCGCTGAACACGCCGCTGTCGGCGTGGTAAATGGGAGAGGTCTTGCCGTGCATAACCGCCCCGGCATGCACGATGCGCCCGCCGAAGGCCTGACCGATGGACTGATGGCCTAGGCACACGCCCAGAATCGGCATGCGCCCGGCGAATTCCTGGATCGCCGCCACCGAGATCCCGGCCTCCGCCGGGGTGCAGGGGCCGGGGGAGATGACGATCTGTTCCGGCGCCAGCTCGGCGATGCGCGCCAAGTCGATCTCGTCGTTGCGGAACACCCGCACCTCGGCCCCGAGTTCGCCCAGATACTGCACCAGGTTGTAGGTGAAGGAGTCGTAATTGTCGATCATCAGCAACATGATCAGTCCTCCTTCACGGCTGCGCAGGCGTGGCGGTCGAGCCCGGCGTCGGCCAGGGCCACCGCCCGGAAGATGGCGCGGCCCTTGTTCATGGTCTCCTTCCACTCCAGCTCGGGGAGCGAGTCGGCGACCACGCCGGCGCCGGCCTGGATGTGCAGGGTATGGCCCTTGATCACCGCGGTGCGGATGGCGATGGCGGTGTCCATATTGCTCCGTTCCAGGACAGATAGCCCACGGCCCCGGAGTAGACCCCGCGTTTGACCGGTTCCAGCTCGTCGATGATCTCCATGGCGCGGATCTTGGGGGCGCCGCTGACGGTGCCGGCGGGAAAGGTGGCCCGCAGCACATCCATGGCGCTCATGCCGTCGCGCAGCGCCCCAGTCACGTTGGAGACGATGTGCATGACGTGGGAATAGCGCTCGACGATCATCTGGTCGGTCACCCGCACGCTGCCGATCTGGGCCACCCGGCCGGCATCGTTGCGGCCCAGGTCGATCAGCATCAGGTGCTCGGCCAGTTCCTTGGGGTCGGCCAGCAGCTCCGCCTCCAGGGCCAGGTCCTCCTCTTCCGTGTAGCCGCGGCGCCGGGTGCCGGCAATGGGCCGGACGGTGACCACGCCGTCTTCCAGCCGGACCAGGATCTCCGGCGAGGAACCCACGATCTGGAAGTCCGCCAGGTCCAGAAAATACATGTAGGGCGACGGGTTGAGCCCGCGCAAGGCCCGGTAGAGATCCAGCGGCGGCGCCTGGAAGGGGATCGACAGGCGCTGGGAGAGCACCACCTGCATGCAGTCGCCGTCCAGGATATATTCCTTGATCCGTCCCACCGCCTGCTTGAAACCGTCCTCGGTGAAGCCGGAAACGAAATCCGATTCGTCTACCCGCCGGGGATTGTCGCAGCGGCGCCGCGGGGCCCCGTGCTGCATCGCCGCGATCAGCTCCCGGATACGGGCCTCGGCATCGCCCAGGGTGCCGCCCTGGCTCGGGTCCGCGTGCACGATCAGATAGATGCTGCCGCTGAGGTTGTCGAACACCACCAGCTCGTCGGACACCATCAGCAGGATGTCCGGATTGCCGATCGGGTCCGGATTCGGGCACTTGGCCAGGCGCGGCTCGATATAGCGCATGGTGTCGTAGCCGAAATAGCCCACCAGGCCGCCGTTGAAACGCGGCAGATCCGGCAGCTCCGCAGCCCGGTAGCGGGCCTGGAATGCTTCGATCCAGGCCAGCGGATCGGCGACCTCCAGATCTTCCACCACCCGGCCGTCGGTCTCGACGACGATATGCCGGCCGTGCACCTGCACCCGGGTGCGGCAGGGCAGGCCGATGATCGAGTAACGGCCCCATTTCTCGCCGCCCTGCACCGACTCGAACAGGTAGGCGTAGGGACCCTCCGCCAGCTTGAGGTAGACGCTGAGCGGGGTATCCAGGTCCGCCAGCACCTCGCAGACTACGGGGATGCGGTTATAGCCCTGGTCGGCCAGGGCAGCGAAGGCTTCGGGGGTCATGATCCTCTCCAACGGGCGGGGCAAAGGCGATCGGATGACGCCGGTCACCCCTGCCATCGCGCGCCGTCTGCGGGATCACGAGAAGGTTTGGAGCAACATGGTCTTGTCTTATTTCCGTTTCGGCAACGATAAGGCAAAACCCGCCGCCGGCTCAAGCCGCGGCTTCGAGCAGGGGCTGGATCTCGGTCAGGCGATCGATCACCGCGTCCGGCTCGGCGCTGCGGATGTCTACCCCATGATTGTAGCCGTAGCTCATGCACACGATCTGGAAGCCAGCGGCCCGGGCCGCCTTCACGTCGCTGATCGAGTCGCCCACCATCAGGGCCTGTTGCGGAGCCACGCCGAAAAATTCGGCGGCATGCAGCAGCGGCAGCGGATCCGGCTTCTTCTTCGGCAGAGTATCGCCGCTGACCACGATCTCGAAATCGTCGTACACCCCCAGATCCTGCAGCAGCGGCTCGGTGAACTGCTCCGCCTTGTTGGTCACGCAGCCCAGCCTGTAGCCCGGCGCCTTTAGGTATTCCAGGCCCTCGCTTTATGCCCGGGTAGAGCAGCGAGCGCTTGGAGGTATTCTCGGCATAGAGGTCGAGAAAGATCGGGTAGGCCCGCTCGAAGTCGGCCTCGTCCGGCTCGCCGTCGAGCTGGCCGATCAAGGCCCGGCGCACCAGGCGCTCGACGCCGTTGCCCACCCAGTCCCGCACCTCGGTCTCGCCGTAGGGCTCGCGTCCCAGGGCCAGCAGCATCTGGTCCACGCAGTAGGCCAGGTCCGGTACGCTGTCGACCAGAGTGCCGTCCACATCGATCAGGATCATTTCCGGTTTGCGCAGGGACATGGGCGGGACTCCTCCCGACTCAGCCGGCTCTGGCCAGTTCGGCGCGCATGGCGCCCGATCACGCTGTCGTAGCTGTTGGGGTCCGCCTCCTTGCCGGCGCCGAAGATGGCCGAGCCGGCAACGAAGGTGTCTGCCCCGGCCTCCGCGGATCTCGCGGATATTGTCCACCTTGACGCCGCCGTCGATCTCCAGGCGGATATCCCGGCCGGAGGCGTCGATCATCTTGCGCGCCTGACGCAGCTTGTCCAGGGTACCGGGGATGAAGCTCTGGCCGCCGAAGCCCGGGTTGACCGACATCAGCAGCACCATGTCCACCTTGTCCAGCACGTGCTCGAGATAGGACAGCGGCGTGGCCGGGTTGAACACCAGCCCGGACTTGCAGCCCTCGTTGCGAATCAGCTGCAGGCTGCGGTCGACGTGCTCGGAGGCCTCCGGATGGAAGGTGATGTAGGTGGCGCCGGCCTTGGCGAAATCCGGGATGATGCGGTCCACCGGCTTGACCATCAGGTGCACGTCGATGGGCGCGGTGACCCCGTGCTTGCGCAGGGCCTCGCACACCAGCGGGCCGATGGTCAGGTTGGGCACGTAGTGGTTGTCCATGACGTCGAAGTGCACGATGTCGGCCCCGGCCGCAAGCACGTTGTCGACTTCCTGGCCCAGCTTCGCAAAATCCGCCGACAGGATGGACGGCGCAATCAGATTTTCAGCCATTGAATAGGTCTCCCGGTTGCCGCAGGCCTGCCCTCGGCGGACCCCCGGCTGTTGACTGGTTTCACAGCGAGGCCGGCACTGTACCCCAAAGTGCGGCAAATTTCAGCTCCCGAGCAAACACTCACCTGATTACGCCTTTGTCTAAGCCCGGTCTCGTTCCAGCACCGGCCCGAAAAGGGATGCTCGGCCGGAACTATCCCCGGGACCTGGTAGAGCCCCTGTGGGAGCAGCTTGCAGCCGCGATTGGGCGTTGTCATGGAAGCGTTCGGCCGTTCGCGGCTGCAAGCCGCTCCCACAGGCTGGAAAGGCTTTCCCGAGCCTGCTTGCTGCTATGGCTCGACTAGATCAAAGCCCCGGAGTGGCTTCGAACCGAGTGCCGGTTGAACCATATCGGTGTTCCCCAATGCCGGCTGAGGCCTGGGGGTAATCAGGAACACTTAAACCCGAGAGCGTCGGCGCTGACGCCGGACGTGGTCGCTGGCAGAAGCGGACCTATCCGGCGCCCGGGCGGCCGCCTTAGGCCTGGTCGAAGCGGTCGAATTCCATGCTGAACTGGCCGCGGCCGTGGGTCAGACTGCGCAGCTCGGTGGTGTAGCCGAGCAGGCGGTCGAGGGCGGCGTCGCAGTGGATGACGTGGGTGGCGCCCTGGTCCTCGGTGTCTAGGATCAGGGCCTGGCGCGCCTGCAAGTCGCCCAGCACCGCCCCCAGGTTTTCCTCCGGCACCACCACCTCGGTGCGCATAATCGGCCGCAGCAACGTCCCTCCTGCCGCCTGCAAGGCCTTGCGCAGGGCCCGGGATACGGCCGCCCGCACCGCCTCGGGGCGTGAAGCGGGGCCGAACAGCTCGACCTCCTCGACCCGGATCTCGAGGTCCTGCAGGGGTGCCCCCTCCAGTGGGCCGCTGCCGAGCAGGTCGCGGGCTCCCTGCCGCACCGCCTCGGCCTGGAGCTCGGTAAGAACGGCGCCCTCCGGCAGCAGCCGCGGCTCGGCCAACACCCGGATCCCGGCGCGCCGCTCCAGAGGACGCACGCCGACCCTGGCCCGGGCCCGCACTTCGCTCTGGACCCGGTCCAGCTCCAGCAGGCGCTGGAAATTGTCCTCCCCCGTCGCCGTTGCGGCCACCGTCTCGCGCAGGGCCACCCGCGGCCGGCCGGCCCGCACTTCGAGCTGGAACTCCCGCTGCATGCGCTCCAACACCATCTGCAGATGCAGCTCGCCCATGCCGCGCAGCAGGCGCTGGCCGGTATCGTCGTCCTCCACCACCTGCAGGGTCGGGTCTTCCTGCTCCAGCTTGTCCAGCACCTCCAGCAGCTTCTTCTCGCTGTCGGCGGAGGCCGGTTCGATCGCCAGGCTGAGCACCGGCTCCCGGGCATCGATGCGCTCCAGCACCAATGGCGCCTCGGGGTCACACAGGCTGTCGCCGGTACTGGCGTAGCGCAGCCCGGCCAGCAGCACGATCTGGCCGGCGTAGGCCCGATCGAGGCGGCTGCGCTTGCCCGCGTCCACATCGAACACCCGGGCGGCATGCTCACGCAAGGGTTCGGCATCGGGGCGCGGGATCGCGACCGTATCGCCCGGGGCCAGGCTGCCCCGGTAGATGCGCGCAAAGACGTGGCGACGCCCGTCCCAGAGCTGCACCTTGAACGCCAGCGCCGCCAGCGGCGCGGTCGCCTCCATGGCCACCGCCAGAGGCTCTCCAGCCAGGCTCAGGGCCGGGCTCGGAGGGCGATCCAGGGGGCTCGGAAGCAGGCGCAGCACCGCGTCCAG
Organism: uncultured Gammaproteobacteria bacterium; assembly: GCA_963753615.1. Taxonomy (GTDB): domain Bacteria; phylum Pseudomonadota; class Gammaproteobacteria; order Chromatiales; family Chromatiaceae; genus CAVWCW01. The sequence goes on along the minus strand of CAVWCW010000002.1, from coordinate 46,802 downwards.
CAGCGGCTGCACCCCCAGGTTGCGCAGGGCGCTGCCGCCGAAGCAGGGCTGCACCCGCCCGGCCAGGGTAGCGATGCGCAGTCCGCGCCAGAGTTCCTCGGGACTCGGCTCCTCGCCGGCCAGGACCCGGTCGGCCAGGGCCTCGTCGGCCTCGGCGGCAGCGAGGTGCAAGGTCTCGCGCTGCTCCGCGAACTGCTCCCACACGGCATCCGGGCAGGGCTCAGCGCTGACCAGCTCGCCCTGCTCGCCGCCGAAGCGCAGCAATTGGCGCTCGATCAGGTGCACCACTCCGGAGCCGTCCGCCAGCGGCAGGGTGACCGGTGCCGGCTCCGCCTGCAAACGCTTGCGCAAGCTGTCGAGGGCGCGCCCGAAGTCGGCCCCCGGACGGTCCATCTTGTTGACGAAGAACAAGGCCGGGAGCTGGAATTTCTGGCGCTGGCGCCACACGGTCTCGGTCTGGGGTTCGACCCCGCGTACCCCGTCGAGCACCACCACGCAGCCGTCGAGCACGCGCATGGCGCGCTCCACCTCGATGGTGAAATCGACATGCCCCGGGGTATCCACCAACTGGATCGTATGCCCCTGCCAGGGCGCCTTGGTGACCGCGGAAGTGATGGTGATGCCGTGGGCCCGCTCTTCGGCCAGATAGTCCATGTGGGCCGCGCCGTCGTGGACTTCGCCGATCTTGTGGGAGGCGCCCGTGAAATAGAGCACCCGCTCGGTGAGGGTGGTCTTGCCGGCGTCGACATGGGCGACGATGCCAATAATGCGCAACAGGGAGAGGTCGGGGGCTTTCATAAGGGGTCGGCTACATAGGGATTACTACGGCGCTCTTCGCCAAAACTCGAGCTGGGACCATGGCCGGGGATGAAGCGCACCTCGTCACCCAGGGGCCAGAGACGTTCGCGAATCGAGCGCAGCAGCTCGGCGTGGTTGCCGCGGGGAAAGTCGGTGCGGCCGATGGAACCCTTGAACAACACGTCCCCCACCAGCGCCAGCCGGCTCTCTGGATGGAAGAACACCAGGTGGCCGGGAGTGTGGCCCGGGCAGTGCAGGACCTCGAGCTCGAGCGCACCGAAGCGCACCCGGTCGCCCTGCTCCAGCCAACGGTCGGGCTCGAAGGCTTCGGCCAGGGGCAACCCGAAGGATCGGCTTTGCTCCGCCAGCGCATCGATCCAGAAGCGGTCGTCGCGGTGCGGGCCCTCGATCGGCACCCCCAGGCGCCGGGCCAGCTCGCCGACACCCCCGGCATGATCGATATGGGCGTGGGTAACCAGGATCTTTTCGATCTCCACCCCGGCCTCGGCGGCGGCCCGCAGGATGCGATCCAGATCACCGCCCGGGTCGACGACCGCCGCCTTGCCGGTGCGGCGGCAGCACAGCAGGCTGCAGTTCTGCTCGAAGGCGGTGACTGGGACGACGATGACCTGCATTGCGCTTTCCCGTGCTTGGGTGTTGAACTCGGCGCCCGGGGGGCGCCTGGGGATCGGACCGGGAATTCGCTCCCGGAGGCCGCGCCGGTTTGCAGGCGCTAACTTAGCACAAACCGATGCGTCGGCAGTATCGGACCGGCGCGATCGGCCGGCTCCGAAACGAGCGCTCGGTCATGACCGATGCGGTGGGGCGGTTTTTCAGTGGTGCTCGAGCTTGCCGAGCTCCTCCAGGATGCTGAGCAGCAACTGTTCGGTCTTGCCGTCCATGCCCTTGGCCAGGCGCTGCGGCTCCCGCTCGCCGTTGATCAGGGGCCGGATCGCTCCCGCCAAGCGCGCCATCGGACCGCCCGCCTTGCGCATCTGATCCGCCATGTCGGAGATGATCTTGAGCGCCTGTACGTTGCCGCTCGCTGCGGCCCGAATCATCGAGGCCAGCCCGGGGGCGGCCATGGCGGAGTCAGCCTGGGCCTGGGCCTCGGGCAGCGTGGCGGGGTTCTGCAGCCCGCGCAGCACCGCTTCTGCAATCACCCTGTCTTCCTCGTCCAGTCCCCGCAGCACGGAGGCCTCGCGCTGGCCGGCGAGGATGGCGCGCAGGGCCGCTACCAGCTCGCCCCAGCCGTTTTCCGCCGCGGTGCGGAGCAGGGTCTCCACATCCCCCTGTCGGCTCGGGTCCTGGCCGCATTGCACGAGTTGGCGGATGAATGGGGCATGCATCGTGATAATCTGTTGTTCACGGTCAGGTAGTCGGCTCATCGAGGATTCCGGTGGGTTGCTGGGGATGGCGGCGAATTTCGGGCTATTGTAGCAACTGGGCGCCCAAGCGCGCTGCGGCGGCTCGCGGACCTAAGGACCGAAGGTTCACACATAACAATGGCCGGACAGGAAGGAGAGCGAGCGATGCGGCCCTGGGCAATATTGGTGACATTCGCAGTGCTGGTGCCCCTGCTGCTGGTTGGCGCCGGGCTGCTGCTCAACCGGCTGCCCCTGAACGACCCGCCGGGGTTGTGGCCGCGGCTGCGCGTCTACCTCGGCAGCAACCTGGCCGAGACCCGCCCTGAGCATCCGTTTCCCGAACTGCGTCCGCGCAGCTTCCCGCTGCCCGCCCCGGAATTACACCGCCGACTGGCCGAGGCGATGCGGGGGCTGGGCTGGCAAGAGATTCACAGCGACCCCCAGACCCTGAGCGTGGAAGCGGTGGTGGCCACCCCCCTGTTCGGCTTCCGCGACGATCTGCTGGCTCGGGTCCAAGCCGAGGCGCCGGGGCACAGCCGGCTCTACCTGCGCTCGGCCTCGCGGGTCGGGCGGGGCGACCTTGGGGCCAACAGCCGCCACCTGCTGGACCTCTACCAGGCCCTGGCGCCGCTGACGGCAACCGGCGACTGAGTCAGTCTGCCTTCGGCAGCATTGCCAGACTCTCGGCGGCGATCTCCCGAACCTCCTCGCTGGCGTCGTCGCGCAGCCGCTGCAGCATCGACCGCGCCGCGGGACTGCGGCTGAGACCGAGGTAATGGGCGACATCGGCGCGGATCTGGACTGGCTCCGAAGCCGCCAAGATCGCCAGCTCGGGTACCAGCTCTGCCAGCAACGGGTCGCCTTCCAGCTCCTCGAACACCGCGCCGATGCCGATGCGCACAGCCATCGGGGTATCTTCGTCGTCGATCAGGGCCAGCAGCTCCGCCAGGCTGGCCGGGCGCTCGCGCACCAGCTCCACTACCCGCGGCAGCCGGCGCGCCTCCAGCAGATGGCGGTAGTAAGCCCCGAAACCGCTGCCGTCGGCCGCCCGTTCCGCCCAATCCTCGAGTTCCGAGACCCCCAGCCGCCCTTCCAGCTCGAATGGCCCGATGCGGGTCCACGGCACCGAGCGCACCCCCAGCGCCTGGCTGGCCTCCGGATAAACGGCCAGGTTGATCACCTCCAAGCGCCCGATCCGGCCCTGTTTGAGAAGCCGGGAAAGCCCCTCCAGCACCGTCGGACAATGACTACAGCCGGTGGCGATCAGCAGCAGGGCATCGGCGGGGGCAGGGGATTCAGTCATCGAGGGCCCCTCCGGGCGGGCCTTGCAGGCAGCCGGCGAGCTGGTCGGCGAGCCGGTCCATGAGGCGAAAATAGGCATCGGGCCCGGGTTCGAGATCGGCGCCCAGGGGATCCAGCACAGCGACTCGGGCATGGGAGTCCTCGGTCAGCACCGCCAGCAGGCCGGACTGGAACTGCGGCTCGCTGAACACGCAGCGGGCCCCGCTGGCCTTGACCTCCGCCCGCAGCTCCCGAACGCGACGTGCGCCCGGGCGACGCTCCGGTCCGGTCACTACCGCCCCTGCCGAGTTCAGTCCGTAGCGGGTCTCCAGGTAACGGTAGGCGTCGTGAAAAACCAGGAACGGACGCCCGCGCAGCGGCTGCAGACGCTGCTCCAATGCCTTGTCGAGCCCGCGCAGCCGAGCTTGGAGACGTTCGCCGTTGGTCTGGTAAAGCACGCTGCGTGCCGGATCGAGTTCGCTCAGGGCGTGAGTCAGCGCCGCCGCCGCGGCCATGGCGTTGCGCGGGTCCAGCCAGATGTGCGGGTCGCGCTCGCCGGACGCGTGCGGGTGAGCCGGGCTGGGCTCGGAATCGGCTTGCTGGGCGCCCGCCAACACGCGGATCTCCGACGCTTCCAACAGCGTCAGCACCCGGCCCCGATGTTGAGCCAGGGGTTGCGCCAGAAAGGACTCCATCTCCGGCCCCACCCAGACCACCAGGTCGGCCTCGGCCAAAGCCCGGGCCGCCGACGGGCGCAGGCTGTAGGCGTGGGGTGAGCTGCCGCCATCCAACAGCAACTGCGGGGTTCCGGCCCCCTGCATCACAGCTGCAGCGAGGGAATGCAGCGGCAGGATGCTGACCACCACCGCCGGCGCCCCGGAGGCAAAAACCGTGGCCGGCAGCCAGAGCCAGGCAAGCATCAGGAAAATGCGCAATGTCCTATCCAGGCTGTTTGTCGAACCGACTATGATAACCTATCGTCCCCCTGCCAACGCGAACCCGGGAACCCCTATGCCTGGCCGACGAGACGTGGAATCCGCCCCCTTGGTCGCGGTTCGCGACCTGACCCTGACCCTGGGCGGCAAGCGGGTGCTCGACCGGATCGGCCTGGAGCTGCGCAGCGGCGAGATTCTGACGCTGATCGGCCCCAACGGCTCGGGCAAGACCAGCCTGGTGCGGGTGATCCTGGGGCTGCTGCGCCCGAGCGCCGGCAGCGCCCGATTGCGCCCGGGTATCCGCATCGGCTACATGCCCCAGCGGCTCCACGTGGACCCGGTGTTGCCGCTGAGCGTGCGCCGCTTTCTGCTCCTCGGCGGGCGCTGCCCGGAAGCGCAGCTGCGCGAGGCGCTGGCGGAGGTGGGAGGTACGGAGTTGCTGCACAGCCCGTTGCAATCCATTTCCGGTGGCGAGCTGCAGCGTGTGCTGCTGGCGCGCGCCCTGCTGCGCGCCCCGGACTTGCTGGTGCTGGACGAGCCGGTGCAGGGGGTGGACCTCAACGGCCAGGTGGAGCTCTACGAGTTGATCGCCCGCATCCGCGCCCGCCACGGCTGCGGAGTGCTTATGGTGTCCCACGACCTGCACCTGGTAATGGCCGCCACCGACCACGTGGTGTGTCTGAACCGTCACGTCTGCTGCTCGGGCAGCCCGGAGGCGGTGTCCCGGGACCCGGGGTACCTGGATCTGTTCGGGATCGGCGCCGACAAACTCGCCATCTACACCCATCACCATAATCACGCCCACGACCTGCACGGCGACGTGGTGCCCGGCGACGAGGGTCACCGACTGAAACGGGATCGACCCAATGGATGATTTCATGCTGCGCGCCCTGCTCGCCGGGCTCGGGGTGGCAGCCATTACCGGCCCCCTGGGGGCCTTCGTGGTCTGGCGCCGCATGGCCTACTTCGGAGACACCCTGTCCCACTCGGCCCTGCTCGGGGTGGCCTTGGGACTGCTACTCGGGCTGAGCCCGAACCTCGGGGTGGTGTTGGTGTCTGCCGGCCTGGCAGTGCTGCTGGCGATGCTGCAGCAATGGGGTCGGCTGGCCAGCGACACCCTGCTCGGCATTTTCTCCCACAGCGCCCTGTCCCTGGGCCTGGTGACCATCGCCTTTATGCCCGGGCTTCGGCTGGACCTGATGGGCTACCTGTTCGGCGACATCCTGGCCGTGACCGCCACCGACCTGGCCTGGGTTTACGCAGGTGGCGGCCTGGTGCTCGCAACCCTGGCGGCGATCTGGCGGCCATTGCTGGCGCTCACCGTCCACGAGGAGCTGGCGCGGGTGGAGGGGGCGCCGGTGATCCAGGTACGCCTCGATCTTCATGCTGCTGATCGCCCTGGTGATCGCGGTGGCGATGAAGATCGTGGGCATCCTGCTGATCACTTCGCTGCTGATCATCCCCGCCGCCAGCGCCCGCCGCCTGGCCCGCAACCCGGAGCAGATGGCCGGATTGGCTGTGTTGTTCGGTTGGCTGGCGGTAGGGCTGGGGCTTTGGGGATCACTGCAGTGGGACACCCCCACCGGCCCCTCGGTGGTGGTGGCTGCCGCGGCCCTGTTCCTGCTCAGCCAGCTGCTGCCGCTGGGCCGGCGCGGGCCCGGTTGAGGGCAAGGCCCGGAATGCCCCCGACCGACCCCGTTTGGTACGTCTACATCCTGCGCTGCGCCGATGGCAGCCTATACACCGGTGTTGCCAAGGACTTGGCGCGGCGCCTGGACGAGCACAATGGCGACGACCGCCTGGGGGCCCGCTACACCCGGGGTCGGCGCCCGGTGACCCTGGTCTATGCGGAGGCCGCTCCGGACCGCGGCGCCGCCTGCCGGCGCGAGCACGCCATCAAGCGTCTGGAGCGCGGCGCCAAGCAAGCCCTGGCAGCGGACTGGACCGCCCGCACCCCGTCGGAGACCGTATCTTCGGCTAAAGTTTAAGTGTAAGCGACAACCAAGCCACGGGCCGCGCTCAGCGGTTGGAGAACGCCCGACGCAACCAGGGGGAGGCAGCTCAGATGACGCCAATCAGCTATCGCATGGTGGGCCAGTATGACCAGCTGTTTCAGATCGACATCGGGGCCGACGGCTCCTATATTTTGCAGTCCGGCAGTTACCGCAGCGCAGCGCCGCGCCGAGGCAGCCTGAACTCGGCACTGCAGGCCAATATCAACCGCCTGGCCGGGGCGGTGCGTAGTCCGCCACCGCCCCCCCCGGAAGTGGCGGACGGCTTCGTCTCGGAGCTGGTTCTCAACCCCGGGCGCAGCGCCGAAGTGATTCGCTGGTGGGGCCCACTAAACGAACACGACAGCCCGCTGGCACGCCTGGTGGGGCTATTCCGCTCCCTGAACTGAGACCGGCGCAAGACTCCAAACCCCGATGCCGTCGCTGCAGGACATCCGAGACGCCGCCGAGCTGTTGCGCGGGCGGGTGGTGCGCACCCCCTGTGTGCGGGCCCGCCTGCTGTCGGAGCAGACCGGGGCCGAGATCAGCCTGAAGCTGGAGAACCTGCAGTTTACCGGCTCGTTCAAGGACCGCGGGGCCCTGGTCAAGCTGGAATCCCTGGGCCCGGAGGCGCGCCGACGCGGGGTGATCGCCATGTCCGCCGGCAACCACGCCCAGGCGGTGGCTTACCACTCCCGGGAGCTGGGCATCCCGGCGGTTATCGTGATGCCCAGCTACACGCCGAACGTGAAGGTGGCGCGCACCCGCGCCTTCGGGCCGGAGGTGATCCTGCACGGCGACAGCGTCAGCGAGGCCGGCGAGCGGGCCCGGGAGATCGCCGCCGAGCGCGGCCTGGCCTTCGTCCACCCCTACGACGACGAGCTGATCATCGCCGGCCAGGGCACGGTGGGCCTGGAACTGCTGGACGAGGCGCCGGAGCTGGAACTGCTGCTGGTGCCGGTGGGCGGCGGCGGGCTGATCTCCGGCATCGCCACGGTGCTCAAGGCCGAGCGCCCGGAGCTGCGCATCATCGGGGTCGAGACCGCCCGCTATCCATCCATGCTGCGCGCACTGGAGGGCCGGCCCGCCGCAGTTCGGCCGCTTCACCATCGCCGAGGGCATCGCCATCAAGCAGCCGGGCGAGCATACGCTTCCGGTGGTGCGGCGCCTGGTGGACGAAATACTGCTGGTGGACGAAGACGCCATCGAACGCGCGGTGCTGATGCTGCTGGAACAGGAGAAGGTGGTATCCGAAGGGGCCGGGGCGGTGCCGCTGGCGGCCCTGCTCAGCTATCCGGAGCGTTTTGCCGGGCGCCGGGTGGGGCTGGTGGTGTCGGGGGGCAATATCGACCTGCCGATTCTGTCCTCGATCATCCAGCGCGGACTGGTGCACAGCGGACGACTGGCTCGCCTGACGGTGGAGATCCGCGACGTGCCGGGGGAGCTGGCCCGCACCTCGAACCTGATCGGGGAGACCGGGGCGAATATCGTGCAGGTCAACCACCAGCGCATATTTACCGAGATTCCGTTGCAGGGCGCGGAGCTGCACTTCGTGCTGCAGACCCGGGGCCCGGACCACATCGCCGACCTGGTGGAGCGCCTGCGCGCCCAGGGCTACAGGATCAAGGCCGAGGGTGCCGGCCTGTAGCCCGCGAGGGAGCCGGTTGCCGCAAGCCCTGGCGGGCGCCGGCCTGCTGCTGGGGGCGCTCGCGTCCGGGGCCGAGCCGGCGGCAGTGGACATCGCCTTCGGCTCCTGTCTGTACCAGAACCGACCGCAGCCGATCTGGGATCAGGTGTTGGCGGTGCGGCCGGCGCTTTTCATCTTCACCGGGGATAGCCTCTATGCCGATGCCGACGACCCGGAGACCCTGCGCGCGCGCCACCGGCAATTTCGCGCCAATCCCCAGGTGCAGGCCATCATGAATAGCACCCAGGTCCTGGCGACCTGGGACGACCACGACTACGGCAGCCAGGACGGCGGTGCCGAATACCCCCTCAAAGCGCTGTCCCGGGAGCTGTTTGTCGACAGCTTTCGGGTCCCGCCGGAATCCCGGGCCCGCCAGGGACCGGGCATCTACGACGCCCGCATGCTCCAGCTCGGACCCTGGCGGGTGCAGGTGATCCTGCTCGATACCCGCAGCTTCCGCGATCCTCTGCGCCAGCGCCGCCCCGGGGACGACTGCGCATCCGGCCACTACAGCGCCAACCCGGACCCCGAGGCCCGCCTCCTCGGCGACGCCCAGTGGCATTGGCTGGCGGAGCAATTGCTGCAGCCTGCCGACTTGCGGCTGATCGTATCCGGCATCCAGGTAATCCCGGACCAACACTGCTGGGAGAAATGGGGCAACTTCCCCCATGAGCGGGCGCGCCTGTTCGCGCTGATCCGCCGACAGCGGGCCGAGGGGGTCATCCTGATCAGCGGCGACCGCCACTTCGCCGACATCACCCGTCTGCCCGCCGCCGAGCTGGGTTACCCCCTGTACGAGGTTACCGCCAGCGGCCTCAACAGCGGCTCCCGCCGGCCGCCGGAGCCCAACCGCTACCGTGCCGTGAAGACCAGCTACTCGGGTGACCACTTCGGCCTGCTGCGGATCAGCAGGCCCCGCCGATGCGCCCCGGCTGAGCCTGCAGATCCGAACCCCCGAGGGCCAACGCCCGCTGCAGCTCGACATCCCCTTGCGGGCCCTGCGCTTCGGCGCCGAGGGCGAACACTGAAGCGCACCAGGGAGCGGCTCAGAAATTCCAGCGTACCCCGACCGTCAGCACGTTGCCGGGGCCGCTGCCGTCCTGGTTGCGGCTGCCCTCGCTGCGCAGATTGGCATACACATAGCGGTCGAAATCCTTGAGCGCATAACGCAGCCCCAGTACCCCGAATCGAATCCGATAGTCGCCGGCCAGGTCCTGATCGGCGTCCGGGCGCAGGAGATTCCAGCCGCCGGTGACCCACCAGTTGCCGCGCACGCGGTACTGGGCATAGACCTCCCAACCCCAGGCATCGAAATAGTTGCCTTCGTCGGTGGCCTCGTGGTTGTAGAGGCGGCTGGCGACACTGGCCAGATACCAGTCATCGTCGAACCAGCGCGCACCCAGGGCCAGGGCCCGGGCATCGCCGTCGATGCCCACATCCTGGAGCGCCGGCAGGTCCGGATCGGGCACAAACGCCTGATTGTAGGCCAGCCCCAGGGAAAAGTTGGCCCGGGTCGCCAGCATCGCGCTCAATCCCACGGCATGCCCGTAATGCTCGCCGTCGACCTGGGGTATCGGCCGCCGGTCCTGGAGCTGGATATTCAGGCTGAAGGGCGCAATGCCCCAGGACTCCGGGAGGAAGTCGACCAGCAGCCGACTCTGCAGGGCCTGCTCGGCCCGGCCGGTGCCAGTGTACCCGCCATCGGTGCCGGCATTGTAGGTGCCGCTGGCCTGGCCGCCGGTGCCGGCGAAGCGGTCGGTGAAACTACTCACCTTGTAATACACAGACCAGGTCTTGCCGAATACCAGGAACAGGTTCGGGGATTCGTAGCCGAGGTACAGCAAACGGCGAAACAGGGTATCGCCGCGGCCCTCGTCGGGGCCGTTGGCCCCCGGATTGACCAGGGCGTCGAACTCGTCGAGCAGGTTGAACCCGGCCTCGGCGCGGGCGAACAGCCACTTTCTCGGCAGCAGCTGATAGCGCCCCTGAACACCGATGCGTGATCCGCCATCGCTGAACGCCGAATCTCCCGCCTCGCCGCGGTAACGCACCCGCAAGCTGCCGTAGAGGTCGAATTCGTTGGGCTGGGCCGGCGCCGGCTCGGGCGGGGCGGTCTCGGCCTCGACTCGGGCCTGCTCCTGCTGCTGGGTGATCGGGTCCTCTTCGGCGGCCTGCTCGCGGACGCGGGCCGCTTCCTGGCCCTCCGTCTCGGCGCCGGGCCCCTCGGCAGCCGCCGGCGAGCCCAACGCCGCCAGCAGGGTGGCCAGCAAGGCGCCCCGGCCCCGCGCTGCGCGCCCCGGATTCACGGCGCCGTTGCAGCCCTCCGGGTCTGGGACAACAGGCGGTCGATAGAGTGCAACCGCCAGCGATCCGCCAACTGGCGGATGGCGATAGCGCCGCGCACGCTGTTTCCGGCGGCATCCAGCCGGGGCGAGTAGGCGACGATGGCCCCCCAGCCCGGGACGACGGCGACGATATTGCCGCTGACCCCGCTCTTGGCCGGCAGCCCGACCTGGGTCCACCAGCGCCCGCTGTCCTCGTACATCCCGGCGATCACCATAGCCGAGAGCACGGTGCGCGCGGTGGCCGCGGACAGCACCCGACGGCCGCTCACCGGCTGCACCCCGCCGTTGGCCAGGGTCGCGCCCATCTGCGCCAGCTCATCGACACCGACCGACACGATACAGGCCTCCAGGTAGCGGTTAGTGACGTCGTCCACGTCGCCCTCCAGGCGGCCCGCCGTCTGCATCTGATAGGCGAGGGTATAGGTCAGGGCCCGCGGCACGGCGCGCCAGTCCTCCTCGATGGCCAGGGACCGATTGGCCATCTGCGAGTACAGTTCGACCACGGCACCGATCTTGTCCGACGGCGACTCGCCCAGGATATAGCTGTGGGTCGCGATCGCCCCGGCGTTGACCATGGGGTTCTGGGCCGAGTTCGCGCGCACCGCGCCGGCGGTCACCGAGTTATAGGGCAAGCCGGTGGCGCTGACGCCGATCCGCTCCAGCATGAAGTCGGGGCCGCGCTGTTCCAGCGCCAGGGCATAGGTGAAGGGTTTTGAGATCGACATCAGGGGGAATCGGACCTCCGCCTTGCCGACGCCGAAGGTGCGCCCGTCCACCAGGGCCACCGCAATTGCCAGATCGTCCGGGTCGGTGCCTTCCACGGCCCCGGAATAGACCTCGCCCTCGCGGTTGGACTGCAAGCCGGCCACCACCGCCTCCACCTCCCGCCGCAGGGCTTCGATATCGACCGCCGCGGCGGCCGGGGCAGGACCGGCAGTGGGGGCGGGGGGAGTCGGCAACCCGGCAGGACCGGGGGCATTCTCGCGGGCAATTGCGGAACTGAGTGCCAGACATGCCGACAGAAAAATGATCGACGTTGGGTAAAGTTTCATGGTTGCGCCTCGCTGTGGAATCGCCGCCAGCCTAACACATGGCGCCCCGGGGGCCAGCCGGGCGGGGCGCTGCCGGTTGAGTCAGGGCAGGGGCGCGCTGGCAGCCGGGTGAACCGACGGCACCAGCTTGCCCGGGTTCGCCGCCGGGGTCGAGATAATTAGCCACCGGATTACGATGATCTACACCGCCGCCGATTGGCTTTGACCGCAGGAGGGCGGGCGGCCTCCAGGCGACCGCCTAGGAGGCGGTCGGATTAGGGGGGTCGTAGCGAGGCGAGTGGGGAGTCGAGTCCATGTTTTCCGTCATTTGAGGCGAATAGTGGTGACTATTTAGCGAAAATGCGCGGGGAAATAGGCCGATTCCCTGCCGCCGCAGTAGATCATCCATAACCCCACAGGCTCCTAGAGTTGCGATTCCACCGGCAACAGGCCCATCAGACCGATCCCGAACCGGCGCCAGAAGCCCGTATGCGGATCGACCTCATAGAGCCCCGGTTGTTCGCCTTGGGTCCGGTGCCAAAGGATGCGCTCGCGTCCGTCCTCGTCTTGCGCCAGCTCCAGGCGAAAGGCGACCTGGTCGATATTCTGGTCGAAAAACGCTCCCATGCCCGCCCCCAGTGCTTCCGATTCCAGCACCACACCGATCTCGGTATTCTCGGTTATCGAGCGCGGATCCAGATTGAGCGAGCCGATGAACACCCATCGGCGGTCAAAGACGAAAGTCTTGGCGTGCAGGCTGGCCTTGGAAGATCCGTGGGCGCCGCGTTTTTCCTTGCGCTCGGCCTTGCTGAGCTGCTTGTCGACCTCGTACAGCTCGACCCCGGAGCGCAGCAGGTCCTTGCGGTATTTGGCGTAACCGGCATGCACGACGGAGACGTCGGTGGAGGCCAGAGAGTTGGTCAGAATCCGCACCCGCACCCCGCGCTCGCTCAGGTCCTGAAAGAACGCGGTGCCCTTCTTTCCGGGCACGAAATAGGGCGAAAAGATGATCAGCTCTTCCTGCACCCCTTGGAAGTAAGGCTGCAAGCTAGGGGCCAGGTGGTACCGCAGTTGATCGCGATCATTCCAGGAGCTTCTCCGGGGCGTCCGCCACCACCTCGCCGCGACCCCATTGAAACTCCACCGCCCCCCGGCGCAACTGGTCCGACAGATCCGACTCCCGCAACGACTGCAGATAGGGCGACTCCAGGTAGGCCTCCACCCGCTCCCTGAACGCTTGCCGGCCGACCTCGACCTGCTCGGCGCTGGGCGGGACATCCACCAGCGACAAGGCAGGGTAGGCCAGCTCGCTGTTCCAGTAGCGATCGAAGGAAGAGGAAACCTCCTGGACCAAAGGGCCGACCACCATCACGTCCAAGTCGCTGAACTGCAGCTCGGGATCGGCGTCGAAATACTCGTTGCCGATATTGCGCCCACCCAGGATGCTGACCTGATTGTCAGCGGTGAAAGACTTGTTGTGCATGCGCCGAGTCACGTCTCCGAAGCGCGTCAACAACTGCAGCCCGCGCCCGGACTTGCGGCTGAAGGGGTTGAACAGGCGCACTTCCATATTCGGATGGGCATCCAGGGCGGCGGCGCCCTGGTCGCGCTCCGCCAGATCCATGTCGTCCACCAGCAACCGCACCCGCACCCCGCGGTCCGCCGCCCGCAGCAACTGGTCGACGAACAAGGCGCCGGCCATGTCGTCGTGCAGCAGGTAGTACTGGGCGTCGATGCTGCGATCCGCGGACTGGGCCAGCACCGCGCGCGCGACGAAGGCGTCCAAGCCATTGCCCAGCAGCCGAAAGCCGGTCTGATCCGAGTGGGCTTCGGCATGCCGCTGCACCGCTTGGCCGAGACGGGTGTCCGCGGTGTCCGCAATGGCCAGCGAGCCCGGCCGCTCGACGTTCTCGGGCAGGCTGGTGCAGCCGGTAGCGAGCAGGATCAACAGCAACCCAAACCAGACGTCGGGTCGCAGCGCCAAGCGTCGCGACTTCACCCTCGGCCGCGGCAAAACCGGGGACCGAACCCCTCTTGATAGGAAAGCTGTGCCGAACCACGGCCGATTCATGCTGCACGCCTAAGAGTTGCTTTGCCCAAGCCGACAATGTAGCAGCTGCACCGGTAGCAGGCCATAAGCGCTGTTTCGCGAGCCGTGGGTGGACCGCGAAGCAGGCTGGTTGGTTTCAGAATATCGCTAATCGACCCAATGCAGGATATCCCGCACCACCGACCAGCGCGGGGTCTTGGTCTTGGCGCCTTCTCCGAGGACCCAATGATCGTAGGCCCGCTGAAAGGTGCCCCTTTGCTGATGCCCCAGGACCCACCCATCCAAGTACTTCGACAGCTCGCGATTGCCCCTGGCCGTGGCGAAACCCTGAGGCAGGCGCCAAAGTGTCGGCTCGGGAACGACAACCGCATATTCGGGGTGGAGCAATGTGAATGCGGTGCCGATTTCCGCCGTGGAGATCAGCGCATCGAGGCCTTGGCCGTTCGAGGCGAAGAACTCGTCCGGCGAGTTCAGCTCGACCACCTCGAACTCGACACCTGGAAGCCAAGCCTGTAGTTGCTGCTCTACGAACGCCGGATTGGCGGCAATGCCGACCTTGATCTGGCGCTGCGTACTCAGCGCGTCCAGGGTGGCGAAATCGTGACGGCGACGGTCTTTGACGATAAAGCCCGCGGTCACCGTCATCACCGGTTCGGAATAGTCCACCAGCTCCAATAACGCCGGCAGGTAGGGGAGCGTAGGCACCAGATCGATGATTCCCGCGTCCAGTTTCTTCCCTAACTCGTTCCAGACTATCGGGACGAACTCCAACTCGACCCCCAGATCTCTGGCCAGCTGGTTGGTGATTTCGATGTCGAATCCCACCAGTTCGTCGGCGGCATTATAGAAGGAAAACGGATATCTGCCCGGCACATAACCCACCCTCAAACTACCCCGCCGCTTGATATCCCGTATGCCCAGCAACCCAGGTTGCTCCGGAACCTGCAGGTTTCCGGGATCCGATCGATGCACCAGCATGGGTACCGGCTGAGCGGCGAGCCGCATGTGCAGCAGTTGTTCGCCCTGTTTGAAGTCGGTGTCGGTGATCATCGTTAGCAGACCGCCGGTTGCCGTGACGCTGAGGAACAATACCAGCGCCGAGATGAGGAGATAACGCAGAATCAACGTCGGCCTGAACACCAGGGAACCGCTCAGGGCGGCAATCCCGATCAGGCTGAACGCCAGCAGATTGACCGCCGAAACCAGGGTGTCGAACTTGCCGGTGACGATACTGGTCGGGATATACAGCTGAAACAAGTCCTGAGGAATCTCGAACTGGTCCATCAGGAAAGGCAATGCGGTTTGGGCCTTGGCGAAATAGCTGGCGAGGCCGAGCAGAAAGAGCCTCGGATAGTCGTATGGCCCCAGCGCGCTGCCGGCCATCCAGGCGGTGAAAGGGATGAACAACAGGGTCATCAGTTTCCCGACACTGGGGAAATTGAAAGTCACCGGGATAATGATATCCACCAGCTTGTCGGTATCCTGCGTCCGCGCGTTATAGGCTTCCAGCAGAGCCTTGCTGCGTTCGACCAGGATGGGCACCACGATGAACAGGTTCTGGGTGAGAAAGGCCGTGAGCAGTGCATCCTTGGAGATTCGAAGCACGTCCTTGTAGCGAAACGGCGTCAGCGCGGATATCAGGGCAGGCAGGATCCAGAAGGTGAGCAACAGCGCGGCAACGATAAAAATAACGAAGTAGGCCTGCAGTCGCGCAAATTCTTCGAACGTCATGGTGCCGGCGGTAACCGCGGCGATAGCGAACACCCCCACCGGCGTCAGGCTCACGATAAACTTGGCCACTCGCGTCAGCGCCTCCAGAAAGGTCTGGAGTCCTGACATAAACGCAGCCTTGTTGTCGATGCCGATCAGGGCGATACCGATCGAGGCACTGAATAATACGACGGCGGGAACGACGTTATTGGCCAACGCGTGAAACGGGTTGGCCGGGATATAGAGCCCAACGAAATCGAACACGGCCTTGGGCTCGATCAAAGTGGAACTGTAGAAGGAAGCCGAGCGCAGTTCGGGCAGACTCATCGGCATCAAAAACAGGATGACGAAGGCAATGCCCCAGAACAGCAACATCAGCAGCAGGCCCCGAGTCGCCAACAACTTGGCCTGATTCAGGGTCAGCTGACCCAAGCCGACGATCAGGGCGACCGCCATGTAGGGCACCACCGTCATCTGCATCAGGCGGATATAGGCCCCGGAAAGCACCTCCAACGGCTGCGCCAGTTCACCGAGGAACAGCCCGGTCGCCACCCCGAGCCCCAAGGCGATCAGGATGCGGGCCGACAGGCTCGACCTCGCCAAAAAACCCAAGATTCCTGTTGCCGTCAAGGCCAGCCCCAGCGGCTTCCCGATCTATGCAAGCTCGCAGGCGAGCGGCCGCGGGCCAGCGCAGCGACGGAGAGGCCAGTGAGAGCCATTATTTTCAACCCATCCAGCGAGTTCAGGGAGAGCAGGGGGGCGATCCCGGTCAAGCGTAGCATGACCCCGTCGGGGGTGTTAATCTCAGGCCCCCGGTTACGAGATTGGAGAAATGAATGCGACGCCTGATCCTGCCTCTTGCGCTATCGCTCTTGCTCGCCGCCCCGCTGGCCCAGTCCGAAGACCAGGACCGGGATCGCCAATGGGTACAGGAGATGAAGGAGGCACCACGGGGCCCGTTCTCGCGCCTGCGCTGGTTCTGCAATGATGGCAGCGTACACCCCCCGAAACCCTATCCCTGCCAGAGCGCGGCGGAGGCCACCAGCACGGCGAGTGGAGCGACCGCACCAAGAAACTGCGGGACCAGGGTTACATAATCGCCAACCTCTATGCGGGCCTCGATCCGAAGGCATTGGCCGCAGAAGCCGGGCTTCGACGACAACTACGCCCAGATGCTGATCGAGCGCTACCTGATCGCGGCGGATGACGGGTGGATCCTGCGCCAGGCGTTGTTTTACCGGGGCGCCATCCAGGAGGAAGACGAGCGCGAGGGCGGTCGCGCGCTGCTCGAGTACCTGGCCGCCCAGCCTGAGTGGATAGGTGTCCGCTATCCTGCACTGCGCGTGGGCGTTCGCCTGGTCCCCCACGGACAGGAGAATGCATCGGCGCAAAAGGTACGCCAGGAATCCGCCGCCCTGTCCGACAAGGACCCGGGTTTCATGCGAGTTGCGGGCGAAGATCCACGGCGCGCCGGGGGCCGGAGACGCGGCACGGGTGCGCGACTATGCAGCGGGGGTCGGCGACGCCGATCTCAAGGCGCGCTACCTGAGCTTGGCGGAACTTATCGACCAACTCTATCAGGCCAAGCCGCTGGCCGATGTGCTGGAGGCCAATGCCAAGATCTTCAGCGGTAGGCCCCTGGCTGCAGCAGATGCTGCGGGATGCCGCGACGAGGCTGCAAGCCGACGACACGGCGGCCAACCGTTATCGGGTGACCGCCGACCTGCTCGCCGATCTGCGGGATTCCCTCGGGCGAGTCCGTTCCCCCGCCGCCCGGCTGCGGGTGCTGGACCTCAGCCTGCGACTGGAGGACGAACATTTCCGCGCCGGAGCCGAGCTGCGGGATACCCTGCCGAAGATGCCCCGCAGCCAACGCCTCGCCCTCTGGGGGCCGCGGCGGAGGCCGCCTACGGCGCCGGGTTGATCAAGGCGCGGGAACGCGAGGCCCTGCAGGAGAGCCGGGACAGGCTCAAGGGACCGAACATTCGCCTTGGCGACTACTTGAACGAACTGCGCTACCTGGGCCGGGCCCCGGGCTGGGCTACCCAGAATCTGCGCTTCTTCTTCTTCGATTCGATGCAGAAGCTGGCGGAGATCGAACCCAAGGCGATGCTGTTCGTCCAGGACCAGCTCCGCGGTGGCCCCCTGTTGTTCTACTCGCAGAACCTCGACGGCCTGTCCCAAGACGGCAACCGCGCGGCCGGCGTCCGCCACAACCTGTTTGGCGAAGAGATCGGGGTCGGCTTGCACGCCCTGAACCCGGGTATCGCCGTCGGTCAGCTGCACACCCGGCCCGAGCCTGGCCACCTGGAATCGCTCGACCCCAAGGGCATCTATCTGCTGCCGGAGACCGTCTCCGACCTGCCGCCGATCGCCGGCATCCTGACCGCCGGGGAGGGCAACCCGCTGTCCCACGTCCAGCTGCTGGCACGCAACCTGGGTATCCCGAATGTCTCGGTCAATGAACGCTGACGCCGCAGCTCGACGCCCACAACGGCGAGCGGGTGGTGTTGGCGGTGAGCCCGCGGGACTGGTGGAACTGTCGCGCTTCGATGACCGCTGGGCCGGCATCCTGGGCGAGTGTGGCGGCGCAGGCGAGGTGGTGATCCGCCCCGATCTCGACAAGCTGGACCTTTCGGTTCGCGAGTTCGTCGACCTGGACGACCTGCGCGCCGACGATTCGGGCCGCAGCGTGGGCCCCAAGGCGGCCAAGCTGGGCGGGCTGCGGCCCGCCTTCCCCGAGGCGGTGGCCCCCGGGGTCGCCATCCCGTTCGGCATCTTCAAGGCCGAGGTGCTCGACCGGCCCTACCAGGGCGAAGACCGCAGCGTTTTCGACTGGATGGTCGCCCAGTATCAGACGTTGGCCAGCCTGCCGCCGGGCTCCGCCGAGCGGACCAGCGAGACCGAGGCCTTCCGCGCCGAGCTCTACCAGATCATCCTCGCCACCGAACCCAGCGCGGCTTTTCGGACGGCCCTGAAGAGCGCCTTGGAGCGACCTTCGGCAGCGCCGACACCGGGGTCTTCGTGCGCTCGGACACCAATGTGGAAGACCTGGCGGGATTTACCGGTGCCGGCCTCAACCTGACCCTGCCCAATGTCGTCGGCTTCGACAAACTGCTCACGGCGATCAGCCGGGTATGGGCCTCGCCGTTCACCGCCCGCGCCTTCGCCTGGCGCCAGTCCCACATGGAGAGCCCGGAACACGTCTACACGTCGATCCTGCTGCTGAAGTCCGTGGCTTCGGACAAGTCCGGCGTACTGGTCACCCAGGACCTGGATACCGGCGATCGGGAGGTGCTGTCGGTCGCTATCAACGAGGGCGTCGGCGGCGCGGTCGACGGTCAGGCCGCGGAATCCCTGCGCATCGACACTCGAGACGGCTCGGTGCGGGTGCTGGCCACCGCGACCGCTCCCTGGCGCCGCCTGCCCGCCCCCGGCGGAGGTATCGAGAAGCTGCCCGCCAGCGGCGCCGACAGCGTATTGCAGCCGCAGGAGGTCGACCGCCTGATCCGGTTCGCCCGCGACGATCTGCCCAACGCTTCCCCGCGATCGTCGACGACAACGGCCATCCCGCGGCCGCCGATGTGGAATTCGGCTTTGTGGACGGGCAACTGAGGCTGTTTCAGATCCGCCCATTCCTCGAAAGCAAAAGCGCCCGGGGCAATGCCTATCTGGTCGAAATGGACCAGGCGCTGGCCTGCCACATGAACAGCAAATCAGCCTCGACGAGGTAGCCGCACAATGATCAGACATCCACCCTGCTCGCCTGGCCCTGGGACTCGGCCTCCCCGTCCCGACCTACGGCCTATCCCCTGGATGGCTACGAGGACACGGGCATTCGCCGCCTGGAGGCCTCGCGCCTGGCGCATGAGGGCAAGATCCAGGGGCCCAAGCAACCGGCCGGCGCCTTGTTGCCGACTACCGATCGGTGGATCTGCGGCTGCTCGACTACCCGCATCCCGAACTTCCGCCGCCCGACCCGGCATTCAGCCAGCAGATCCAAGCCCTGCTGGGCGACCATGCCGCCGCAATACGGTATCGCTGTGTTGGACTTGTCGGACCCGGACCACCCGCGTTACGCCGAACACCGCGGCGATCATAAACAGAACGTGGGCAGCGTCGGCAAGCTGGTGGTCGCACTGGCGGTATTTCAGGCCCTTGGCGATACCTGGCCGGACCCGGCGCAGCGCAAACGCGTGCTCCAGGAAACCATCGTCACCGCGGACGCCTTCTCGCAGCGCGATCACCACACGGTGCGCAAGTCCGACGTGGATACCCAGAAGCTACGCGCAGCACGATTGCGGTGGGGGACCGCGCGACCCTCTGGGAGTACCTGGACTGGATGCTGTCCCCGAGTTCCAACTCCGCCGCCGCCATGCTGATGCGCGAAGCCATGCTGATGCGCCAGTTCGGCCGGGATTATCCGCCGCCCGAGGCGGAGATTCAGCGGTTCTTCGATGAGACACCGAAAAAGGAACTGACCGCCCTGTTCGAAACGGCCTTCTACGAGCCTCTGACCCGCAACGGCTTCGACCTCGAACACTTTCGCCAGGGTAGCTTTTTCACCCGCGGCGGCAAAGCCAAGGTTCAGGGTCCGGGCAACAGCTACGCCACCGCCAGGGCGTTGATGACATTCGGCTTGCG
Organism: uncultured Gammaproteobacteria bacterium; assembly: GCA_963753615.1. GTDB lineage: Bacteria > Pseudomonadota > Gammaproteobacteria > Chromatiales > Chromatiaceae > CAVWCW01. The sequence continues at coordinate 26,963 of CAVWCW010000002.1, read as the reverse complement.
CATGGAGCAGGGGCGCCTGGTGGACGAGTTCTCCAGCCGTGAACTCAAGCGGCTGCTCTACAATACCGAGCGGCGCATCCGCTACGCCTCATCCCCCGCGCTCAAGGATGCCGCCGTCTATTTCAAATCCGGCTCGCTTTACAGCTGTAAGGAAGAGCCCGATTTCAAGTGCGGCAAATACAAAGGCAACGTCAAAAACTACATGAACTCGTTCGCCATCGTCGAGAGCCCGGCCCCAGACCAGCGCCTGCGCTACATGGTGATGCTGACCTCCAACGTGTTGCGCGTGAACTCGGCGGTGGAGCACCAGACGCTGGCGACCAAGATCCAGCGCATTCTGGAGAAGAGCCACCCGGAAACGCCGAAGGCAGATCCATAGCGGCCACCGCGTCGGGCCCGGTCCTGGCTGGACGAGCCCGGCCAATTGGGAGTCGGGGGTCGCAATGCCCCCGGGTTGAGATCCGCAGCACGGAGCGGGAGTGACGGGAAATGAATACGGTCAGGCTTAGCCCTGGCGAGCGGATGCTGCGGATCTTTACCGATCTGCGGCCTGGCGAAGGCAGGACCGCCCTGCTGATGTTCGCCAATGTGTTTCTGATCCTCTGCGCCTACTATCTGATCAAACCCTTGCGCGAAGGCTGGCTCGCCGTTTCCGACATCCCGGGCCTGTCCAAGATGGAGCTCAAGGCCTATTCGAGCTTCGGTCAGGGCGTACTGTTGCTGTTCGTTGTCGCGGCCTACGCCAAACTGGTCTCCGCGCTGCCCCGTGTGCCCCTGATTACCTGGACCACCCTGTTCTGCATCTCCAATATGCTGATTTTCTGGATCCTGCAGCCGGGCCTCTGGTTCGGGCCGCTGCCGTTGATGGGAATCCTCTTCTACCTCTGGGTCGGCATGTTCGGGGTCTTTGTCGTAGCGCAGTTCTGGGCCTTTGCAGCGGACCTCTACAACAGCGAGCAAGGCAGCCGCCTGATCCCCTTCGTCGCCGTCGGTGCCACGGCGGGCGCGGTCTTCGGCTCCTGGCTGACACAGATTCTGGTTGCTTCGGAGCCGGTCGTTAAGCAGTCCTTGCTTCTGGTCGCGATGGCACCGCTCCTGGCCTCGATCGGCCTCACCTGGCTCGCGGACCGACTCGGGCCGGCCGGATCGGGCTCCAGCGTCCCGCAGCGAGCCGTGAACCCGCCCGGTCAGCGCAGCCAAGGGGCGTTGCGGCTTATTCTGAGCCACCGGTATCTGTTAACGGTGGCCGTGATCACGCTGCTCATGAACTGGGTCAATACCAACGGTGAAAACGTCCTGTATCGGGTGGTCCAGGAGTCATTGACCGACGCGGCAGCGGCGTCCGGCATCACCGAGCAGGCCGCTCAGGATCAATTCAGAAAGGACGGCACGACCGCCTTCTATGGCAACTTCTTCTTCTGGGTCAACGCGGTCGCCTTGTTCCTCCAGGCGTTTGTCGCCTCGCGACTGCTGAAGTTCGGGGGCTTCTCGGCGGTCCTGATGCTGATGCCCGCCATCGCCCTGTTGGGATACGCCGCAATGGCCGTAGTGCCGTTGTTGGCGATGGTCAAGGTGATGAAAATCGCCGAAAACGCCACCGATTACTCGATCAACAACACCGCCCGGCATCTGGTCTGGCTGCCGGTCTCCTCGGAAACCAAGTTCAAAGGTAAGCCTACCGTCGACACCCTGTTCGCCCGCATTGGTGATCTGCTGGCCGCGCTCACGGTGCTGGTTGGCGTACAGTTGCTGACGTTACCCACCCAGGGGTTTCTCGTCTTCACCCTGGTGTTGGTGATCGCCTGGTTGGTGGTCGGATGGAATCTGGTGCGCCAACACCGGCGCCTCACCCAGGCAGCAACCGAGCACGGTCGATAAGGCGTACTGCGTCCCGGCCAGCCCCGTGCTCTTAAACCAAAACATCGCGCCAGTGCCCCATACCCTGCAGGAAGATGGGACGTCGCAGGAATATGCGTCAGTCAGGGTTTGAGCCTGGCGGCACCGGCATCTGGGCCGATTCGCCGTTCCCCAGCCCCACGAGGTTTCCCCCGGCATATAGGAGTCGAACTTTTCCCGGGCACGAATAAGGTCGAAGTTTCGGTCCCCGTCCTTGGACTTCAGGATTCCCTGCAGCTTTCGATATCGGGCCAGAAAGATACCCTCCCGGGTATCGTCATTGATCAAGCCCTTTGCGCCGACATCGATCTTGTCGCTTCCGGCGAAGGCGTAGGCGATAACCAGTTGCCGGGACTTTGCCGAAAGCGACGCTTCCCCCTCAACGTCGTGCACCGTCAGCAACTTCTCGATCCAACCGTGCTTGCCCCTTTCGTTGGCCAGAATCGCGACGATCGGGCGAGAGTCGTTCATTGCGATGCCAGCCTCCAGGTCGAGCTGAATCGGCTTTTTCCAGACCACCCGTCCTTTGTGCAGATCTACGCTGCCCTGCCAGCCCGGGCGATCATGCTGAGCATGCTCACCGACCACCTTGAACCCGTCCAGGCGCAACGAAGAGCCGGAAATATCGAAGTCCATATTGGCAGGAACCCCGTCCGTCAGGGTGATGTCCAGGCTGAGTTCGCCGGCCAACTGCTGCTCACCCAATTGGCTGCGCAGGCCTTTGGTCTCAAAGCGCAGATATCCGCCGGCGGTTTCCCGCTCCAAGTGGATATCTGCGCTTAGGTTCGCCTCCCCCCCAGACAGGCGCACCGGCATCTGCTCGGGAAAAAACCCGTTGTATACCGACAGGTCGCTGACCCGGGCAGTCGGTATCCGCAGGTCGATGGCCGATACCCTGGCGTCTTCGCCAATACGCACCTGCTGCGCTTCCGCCGCGACAACCAATTCAACCGCTTCGACCACAGATTCCTCTTCATCGCGACGGCGAAGGTTACCCCCCGCGAGGCTCGCCTCGAGCACCAAATCGGGCGCCTCCCCTCCCCGCGCCACCGCCAGATCGATCCGGCCGTCGCCCGCGGCAAGGTAATCCAGAAATTGCACCTGCAGATCCTGCGGGCGAACGCTCAACGCCGAGCCTGCCGCGAACCAGCCGGACTGGATATCGAGGTCGGACTCGACTTTCCCGGAACCGAAAACCGCCAGATCGAACGGATTCTGGAGGAGCAGGTTGAGCCAGGACAGATCGGAAATCTGTAATTCCGCGTCAATTTTGGCGTCCATTTCCGTCAGGATCTCCTGCAAATTCTGCTCACTCAAGGTCTTCATGGCGTATCTGAAGCCCGGGTTTTCTGCTTCGGCGCCGGCTACCGGTACCCTGAGAGCCCCCTCGGAAAGGGTAAGGGAGGCCTGCCATGGTTTGGACTGCCCCGCTTCGGCGCTGGCCAGCCGGGCGTCATCCAGGGTCAAATAGGTGCCGGAAAGGTCTATCAGCGCGGTATCGTCGGTTCCGCCCCGGGCCTTGAGGCCAAGTTCCAGGTTGGCAACAAAACGATAGTCTTTCAGCGCCAGGTCGGCGTCTTCCGAGAACAGATGGAGGTCAGCGCTCAAAGCCGATGCCGACAATTCCGCCTCCCCTTTAAGCTTGCCGGTTCCCCCATGCAACCGGACCGGCCACCGATCGGGAAGCAAGTATTGGTAGGCATCCAGGTCGGGCACCGCCGCTTCAGGAATCCTGATCAGGGCCCGCCCCCCGCCTGCCACCCGCTTTTCATCGTTCAAAATCCGGTTGCTGCCTCGCAGCTCGACCAAAAGGTTGTCACCTCTGAACAAGACCTGCCGCTGACCGCCATGGAAGGCGTCAAGGGCGCCGAACAGGATCTGGACGTCCATCACCTCGTCTTGCAACGGCGTCGCCTTGACGTGGATGCTTCCGGTCCCCTGAACCCTGTAGCGATCGACATTCAAGGCAAGTTCGGAAGCCGTAACCAGCAAATCGGTGCCCTGCGACAGGTTACCCCGGTCATAGTGCAGCCGGCCTTTCAGGGTTCCGACACCGTCGACCTCCATCCCATTGAACCGTCCGAGGTAGATGTCGAGAAAGTCCAGGCTCTCGACCGGCATATCCACCTCGGCGTCCGCGGCCAGAAATCCCAAGGCCTTCACTCCCTTGTTCTCCGCAGGCACGAACGGCGCCATCTGGAAACTTCCCGCAACCCTGCCGGCTTGGGACACCGCAACCTCGTCGTTGATCACCAGAGAGGCGATCTCCACCTCGGCTCTTCCACGCGAAAGGGAAAAGGGGCCGCCACGGCCGGTATAGGACAGATCCGCCCTGAGATCGCCCTGAAGTGTGGCGCGAACCTGATAGACCCATACCGCATGTTGCCCCCGGGCATGGATATCATCGGCCGCAATCGTCCACCCGGTCCCCGGCTTGCGGACCTTGGGGACAGCGGGCAGGTCGGGGTCGCGCCCCTCGATCGGCGGGAAAAATTCGCGGATCAGAGCATAGTCCTTGTCCGGCTTGGGCCGGGGCCGGAGACGAAACTCGGCATTTTCCGCATCCACGCCGCTGATCTTTACTGTGCGGGTGAGCAGCGGCAACAACGACACGGATGCGGAGGCGCGTGTGGCCTCCGCCTGCCACTGTTGCGAGGAGGTTTGCCCGTTCACGAAGACGCCTTCAGCGTGGACGCGGAAAGGGTACCAGGACCAGGCCCGATCCCAGGATACTGAAAACTTGTCCGGCTTCAGCTGGTTGAGCAGTGTCTGGGTCAACGGCAGGGTCAAGGCGAGATTGATCAGCACCAGGTAGCCGATCTCTAAAACCGCGACCACGCCGATTATTCGGATAAGCCTATTTTTCATGTCAAATCAGCCTGCAAAAGAACTGGCCTGGACATTTCACCAGGTATCGCGTTTCTGGCTCCAGGGCCTGTGCGGCTGGGCGCCGCTCTGGAGCGAAATCGATAGCCGTAGCTACCGCTTGAGCGAAGAGCAAGCCCAGGCGTGCAGGAACCAGCCAGGGGTGCGACAGCCAGGCTAACCCATATTTGTCAGTCTGACTGAATTCTGCTGTTAAAACAGCTGGATATTCTCCATAGAATCGTCGTGTGGCACTACAAAGTGAAGATTTTGTGGATTTGAGCGTCAGTGGATGAGCTTTTCGATGCCTCCCGGTTGGGTGTCGATGCCGAGCGCCTGGCAGATGTCCAGGTGCCGCCCCTCGGGACGGGTCGCTTTGCGCACGTGCAGGGCATGCCCATCGGGACGTTGAAACACGGCGGTGACGCGCACCTGGGCGCCGAGCCACTGGCGCAGGGTGTGCCAACTGCCGTCAATGTCCTGCGCTTTGAGTCGCCGGCGGAGAATCTGTACAAACTGGTAGGCCAGCACGGTTATGAATAGGTGAGCGTCGGCGCGTTCGTCCTTGTGGTGAAACACCGGGCGTAGGCCCAATTCGGATTTGAGGCTGCGGAACACCGCCTCCAGATCGGTGAGCATGATGTAGGTGCGCCACAGCTTTTCTTCGTCCCAGTCGGTTTCGCTCGAGCGCAGGCAGTACACGCCGGGATGGGTGAGCGCGCTGCCCTCCACGGGCTGGCGGTGGTAGCTGAGCGCCACCGCGTTCTCGCCGGTTTCATCGGGTACCAACTCGATCCGGTAGTGTTGCCCCATGCCCCGGGATTTGGCCTTGAGTCGGCCGATGCGCTCCCACAGCTTGTCGATGCGCTTGGTGGTGCGGGGCTTGCCCAGGCCCTCGGCGATTTTGTCCAATTCGCCCTCAAAGCGCTGGGCAAAGCGCGCGTTGATCCCTTCTTCCTTTTTGGCCCGGCGCTCGGAGTGGCAGTACAGCTTGACCTCTTTGCCGTCCTCGGACCTGGTCTTCTCCAGGTGCAGGCGCTCGCCTGAAGCATTCTCGATGGTGCGGGCTTTTTGCGGATCGAAGCGACGGCTGCGTTCCCGACTGACCACCAGGTAGCGATAACCGTTCTGGCGTAGCCACCTCAGGTTCGCCTCGGTGGCCACACCGCGGTCCATCACCACCAGCGCCCCCGCGGGCGCATCGAGCCCGGCGAGCATCGGCTCCAGGGTCTGGCCCTCGCTGACATTGCCGTCAAACACCTCCGAGCGGCGCACGAAACCGCTGCCGTCGAGCACCATCCCCAGCGTGAGCAGGGGGCAATCACTGCGCTTCTCTTTGGAATGCCCCCGCTTCGCCTTGGCATTGCCCGCCATCGCCCCTTCGAAATAGGTGTTGGTCAGGTCATACAGGGTCACGGTTGTCGACAACCCGAACAGATCGGCCACCCGATCGAACAACGCCGCCTCCAGCGCGGCCTTCGAGACCATCAGCCGGTCGGCGATGAGGTACAGCGAGGACAAGCTCATGGCCTCGTAGTCCACGTCCAGCAATTCCCCCAGGCCGCTGCGCTCGCCGAGCCAGCCATAGGTGGCCAACTCCGAGCCCGGCGCCGCCATACGCCCAATGATCGAGCCCAGGGCGGCTGCGCGCTGCGGGCCGGTAAAACCCAACGCCCCGAGCAAGCCCTGAAAATCCACCTGCCCCAAAGCCATAACCGCGTTTTCGCCAAACTTCCGCTTTCATGCCTGCTCGAGCGCGCGACGCCATAACTCAATTCCGGCAGCCGCAAGCAGAACGCGCTGTTGCTGAGGCGTCGATTTCCAACCCGCCGCTAGCGCCTGGGTGACATACTCGTGACGGATCAACTCCGGCCAAAGGGCGCCTGGATTCGCAAGCAACCCCCGTAGGATACGTGCATCGTCTGCAAAAAAGCCATCTAGAAACAATTGGTTCAGGTTTCCACCCGGTCCAGAGCGCAGGACTTGCTCCGGCAGGAGGCCAATCATCGCCAATCGCGTCAGTACCTTGCTCCTCGACCCCTCAAAGAACAGGAAGCTCGGCAGCGCAAGAACCGATGACAAGATCCGCCAATGACGCAGCGGATGACGCTGCTCCACACCCGCTCGCTCGGCATAGTAACGCTCTCCCTTTGTCTCCATGGCGCTTATGGTACCGAACAGTTCGGACCATTGCGGGGGTGCGGTACCTGGTCCAGATCTGGCGGCCACTCCGCAACGTCCCTGAATCCCTCCGCGGCTCGACTGGTCAAAAAGGCGGGAGCACCGGGACGCCTCTTGGTGCGGAGAAACCGCTTAAGGAGGTCGCGAATCTCCGGCACGCGCCACCACCGCACCGAGTCTTCGCGGCGGACCAGACGATATAGCTCTCGTCCGGCCTGACGCAGGTCCCGCAGATGCACCGCATCCGCCAGACCATGAAACCGGTGAGGATAGAGGTAGTCACCGAGATGACCATTGATTAGGACATCGCACCCGTCAGAACGGGCCGCAGTGTAGACGGCACAGTTCAGTGGGAGAAAAGGATTCAGCTGTGGGAGGTTGGGGCACAGCGGCCAAGTCTCGGGGTTCGGCACCGGGTGGTACTCATCGCCCGACAGCCAGTGAACGTCAATCCCAAGGTGCTTGGCCGTAGCCTCGATAACCAGGCTCTCGTCAGCTTCTGGATAGCGCGCGAATCGCCAGCAATAGGCGGCCACACGCCGCCCACTCGATCGGATCGCGGGGACGCAAAGCGCTGCTGCGGTCGCCGAATCCATCCCCCCGCTCAGCATTAGACCGAAGCCGTGACCTCGGCGAACGGCGGACGGCAAGCCTGTCGTCAGCGCACTCCGCCATTCATCGACGGCCGTTTCCAATCGCAGGTCCCGGCGCAACTCGGTAGGGAACCCGAGCGGGAGCCGATAGCGGCGCGAGCTGCTGCGTTGCCATTGGCCGCATTCCCCTGGAGCCAACTCCGAGATATCCTGAAACGCCGTTCTCCCTGGCGGTAACGGCTGTCTTGCGCAAAATCTGGCGAGCCAGCCCTGATCCGGCGTTCGCGCCACCGCGGGATGGCGGAACAGGGCCGCTTCCTCAGACGCTAGTGCCAACAACCCGCGGCCATCGGCGAAACTCAGACCGCGCTCGCCAAGGCGATCTCTGACGGCGGTGAGCCTTGGCAAGCGAGGTTCCCAGACGATCACGGCCGCCGGGCCGCAAACGTGCTCGAGCGCCGATACCCCGTCGCGCAGAAATAGTGCCAGTAGCGCGTCCGCATCGTCGAGCTCGCGGGACCCGGACTGGTGTGTCTCCAGCCCAGCTGCCAGTTGCTCGTAATTTTCAGCCCATCCTGCGACCAACACGAAGGTTTGGCATCCTTCGTCGACGGCGACAGCGACCCGGGGCTCTCCGTCGCCGCGACAAATACCCAGCCACCAGCCATCGCCCGCCTTTTCGATTCGATTCGGCGCATAGCGGTGGCTTAGCCTGTCCAAAGCGCGGCTGCCCAACTGCTTGAGGCTCGGACCATCCCAGACCTCCCCCCGGTCCCAAAGAAAGCAGAAGCCGCTCATTTGGGACTGCCCCAGCGTCGCCGGACTGCGCCCGCATGAGCCAGCTTCCGGTACACCTCGGCGATGCGTCCGTGATCGCGAGGTATGCCAAGCCGGTACATCGGGATGGTGCCGGCTACCTGGGTAACGGCCTGGAAATGGCGGGCGAGCATCGCCGGTGCAAACAGTCGTGCCGCTACGGTCTGCCGCGTCAGGGCGGTGATCGACTCGCCGCTGGTCAAGGGGACCAAGGCCACTTCGTCGCTCGGTCCTCTCGGCTCCAATACGCAGATACCCGCCACCGCAAGCCGCTCCGCCATTGAACCGCCCGCATACTGTGCTTTTGGCCCGAGCTTGAGTTGGGGATACCAGGGATAGGCCCGGAGTCCATCCGCCCCCCATGAAACGGGGAGGATGTCGTCGGCAACGGGTCTGCACCCGGCGGCGGAACCGGCAAATGCCGCCAGCGTCGATTTCCCGGCACCCGAATCGCCTAAGAATACCCAGAGCCCGGCGCCCGCGACTTCAGCGGCGCTTGCGTGCAGTGCGAAGCGACCTCGGGCTGCCAGCGCTAGCAGAAGCGCCGGGCCGGTGAGCGTTTCGATGCAGGTGGGAGATAGCGGTGCCTGGCTGGAGCAGGGGAAGGTGATCCCTAGCTGTCGGAGCTGAAAACGACCGACGCCCTCGACCGAGAGCACACACGCCCCCGCCCGATAGGCGGCGCGGACGGACCGCAGCTTGCCGCCGATCAGGCCGCGGAGGGCGACGGTGGCATCCGCGCCCGCGAGCTGGAACGGCAGCAAGTCCGTTGCATCGGGGGCGGAGTCGACGCCCCCGAAAGACTGAAGAACCTCGATCGGTCGCTCGCAGCAGAGGCGGAGACCCGCGACCCGATACTCGTGGATCGGTGCCTTGTGCGCTAACTCGGGGCTTGCGAGCCACAAAGCAGCCGCCCGCGAGTACCGATCCACACGGCCTGGGTGAGAAGCAATCGCCCCTAACGCCCGACCACCAGCGCAGGGTCACCGAGCAGGATCAAGGCCAGGATATCGTCTCGGAACGATGGCGACTCAATGACCGCCTCCCGTTGGGCCTGCAGCAGCGCGTCCCCGAGGGCGATAGGTCCCTGAGACAAGGCGGAAAAGAACCGCTTCCCGATGGCGTCGTGGGCATCGAGGCTGGTCAGCGACGACGAACCGATGACGGATGCCGCCCCTTTGTCCGCGGTCAGAAGCAGGGTGTGCGCCATGGTTTCGATCGAAACGGACACGAAGTAGCTGTTCCAACAACCCCATTGAGTCACTACGAAGGGAGGCTGACCGTCCGGGATGCGCGCCACGTCGTTGCGATGGAACAGGGGACCGAAGTCCCAGTAATCGTAGTCGCTGTGACCGAGATAGCTCACCAAAGGGTAACCGAAGCCGAGTTGTGCAAGGAGCTCAGTTCGGGCATCGGAGGTGGCGACATAATCGTCTACCGGCAAATCGATCAGCGTCCAGCCGCCGTCCGCCAGATCTTGGGTCATCGCTTGGTGCTGCATGGAATAAACCGAACCCGCGTCCGAACGCCCAGTAACGACCAATGCTTCACGGCCGCCGTCGTAGGCGACGAGCTTGTTGATCACCGCTTCAAGCTCCTCGGTGGATCGGGCAATTAGCCGCCCCGTGGCAAGGTCCGGCAGACCGTCGCCGTCAACATCGCCGTATAGGACATCGGTCGGGGCGAAATTGATCAGGTCCCCAACCTTGGCGTACTGGGTCGGCACGAAGCTGAGGGCCTCCGCGCCGCGAATATTGAAGTAGTCGTAGACGTCGCCGCCGACGAACAGCACGTACTTCAGCCGGCTGCGGGGCCGCTTGGCGCTCGCGCGGATGAATGTCTGAATCGCGTCGGCGGCGCGTTCGTGGTCGGAGTAAGCGGCGTAGATGGCATCCGTGGTCACCACTTGAGTGCGCAGGCCACGGGTCTCTTGAAGCGCCACCAAATCAGAGAGGGAACCCGCGAACAGGGGGTGTGTCACAATGAGGTACCGGGTCTTGAAGTTCGCCCGTTTGACCGCCGCGGGCACATCCGCTTGGATCCGCGGGGAATGGGTACCGCCGGCCTCTGCGATCCAGAACGCCATGGCAGTCTGCCGCCTGGACGGGAGCGTCACAGCACAGCCGGGGTCCGTGTCGCTGATCAGCACGTCGGCAAGCCTGTAGGGCCGGTTCCTATGCTGCGCCCACAGGTGGAGCCCCGCACAATCGCTGATGCCGCCGACCCTGAGATTGGGCGCGCCAGCCTCCAGCGTGGCAGACCATTCATGTGCCCGCATCCGGGCCAAAGCCGGATAGGTGACCTGGAATCCGTCCAAGCCCACGAAGTCGAACAGACTGCCGGTATCGAACGGCAGAGAGATCACGAGTTGGTTGCCCGTGGTGCGCAGGGCACCGGCGGCCAGTTCCAACTGAATCCGATCGAGGCTCAATCCGTCGAAATGGCGGTCCGCGATCTCGACACCGTTCAGCGACACCAAGACATGATGGTCGTCGGGGCCGAAGAAATCGCTTTGCCCCCACAAATCGATCTCCAGCGAGGCAGAGGTCGCCGACAGGCCGTCCAGATCGGGCAGATCGAATGTCCGCGTCAGCGTTGCGGGGCCGCCATAGGCGCGGATGAGTGCGTCGTACCAGGGGATCGAGCCCACCGGGGCGCTGGCGCTGTAGGTCTTGTCGGGATAGCTCCGATAGGTCGCCATATAGGCGTCGGAGGCATCCGGGCTTCCTTTCAAGGTTTTGACCGACGCTTCCAAGGTCTTCTCACCGTCGCTGGTCAGGACGTAGATGTTGGCCTTGCTGTAAAGGGTCGGCACCGCTTCGCCGATGAACTCGATGGCGTCGTCGCCGTCAAACACGCCGTTTCCATTCGTGTCGTCCACGTAACGGGCAACGGGCCGCGCATCGTCGGCGATGCCGATCAGTTCCGGCGCTATCCCGCTAAGATCGACGCCCGCCGCGAGTAGGTCGGCGTGGGTGATGCGTTGAATGCCATTCTCGGTGACCAGGAGGCGCGCCGAGGTCGCCCCGGTGGCTGCGGCGCGCGCGGCCGTGTCCAAGCCCTTTGCGGTGCCTCGGGCTGGCGCATTGGCGCTGCGGATAGCGGCCACGTCCACCCGCCGCACATCGGGGTCGGCACCGTGCTTGCGTCCCACCTCGAAGGGGCCGTGACGTTGGGCCCGCCCGCGGATATCGACGTCCTCGATCAGGATGCGGTCGACAGCCACGCCGGCAAAACGCTCCGCGTAATACTGCGGCTCCTCGGCGTCGACCGCGTGGGAGGGGATCAGCGACGAATTCAGCGGCTCCCAGCCGTCGCCAAGCTCGGCGAGGACATTGAAGCCTGCATTGGCCCGCTCCATGGTTGTCGACCAAGCCACCGCCAGGTCCGCACCTTCTTGGCGGGCCTCGACGCTGGCGATGGTCACCGGGACCATGGCGGGGTCGACGCAGAAGGACACGTTGGACAGGGCGATTTCCTGGTACGGGTTCGTCGCCGTCGCACGTGCGTTGTTGTAGCGAAACGACAGGCTCGTGACCGGGGTCCCGGCCCCCGTGTTCGCCGTCGCGCTGCAGGCTGCATTCGTGCTGAGTCCAGAGCAGGCAAATAGCCCTGAGTTATCGGCTGCAGTGATGGTGGCGGTAGAGCCGCCCGTTCCTGCCCAGCCAGCCCCGGTCGTCCATGTCCCGGCGGATAGGGTTGCCTGATCCCGGTAACTGCCAAAAAAAGTGATTCCGTCCATGTCGTACACGCTAAACGAGGCGTTCTCGACGGGCAGCAAGTCGCCATTGGGATTTCTGAACGTCAGAGCCACCACCAGATTTTCGCTGGCGGGGTCGAAGATGCTGCCCAGCGCAAGGTTGCCGCTGACCAAGCCCGGCCGGCCCCCGCCGGCGCCTCCGCCCGAACCGTTCCACGTGCCGTTGTTGGCGATGCTGATGTTGACGGTGACATTGCCTGTCGATGCGGGAATCGTAGCATTCCCGGTGTAGTTTGACCCGGCTGTCAAGCCCGGACTGATGCCGCCCCAATTCAGCGTAAGCTCTTCTGAGTAACTGCTGCCGTTGGTGCAGGCCGCCCAGGCTACAACCGGGCCGGACAGGCACAGCATGCCCAGCAGAACGGCTAGGGCGCGACGCCGGACCCCGGGTGCTAAGCTTTGCTGCGTCAACGTTTTCCCAGCACCGAAGTCTCCGGAAGACCCGGCGACCGCAACTGATTGCCTGTGCTCGCTCAACATGTGATGCCTCTGCCCGTTTCTGATCTCGTAGTCGCGCAGCCGCAACGCCTCTTGGGTATTGCGGCTATGCTCTTTGAACGCAATATTCGGGACGGGGCCGCTCAGGCGTTCCTGCGCAACGCACTCCCGGAATCGCCGACGGCGTCCGATCCACCCAATGTCATGCTCCGCACGTCCCCATAGTCGCGGAGCCGCGGAGTTCGGTACTTCTTCTTGGCGGCAATTGCCCCCGGTTCACCTTGGTCCGGCGCAACCTCGTGGGGTGCGTCGCCATCAATGTCTGTCTTTGCGGTCGGTTTCATCTGCGCTCCGTTCTCCGTTCTGACGGTCGATCAATCAGTGTGGAATTCCGGCGTTTGGCCCGTTCCGTGTCCCCGAATCCTGTGAATGCCGCTGCACGCCTATCCCGCAGCATTTGAGCGCGTAAGGCGTCCCACCTTTCGGGGAAGGAGCGGTTCGCGCAGTCCCGGCCAGGTAGAAATCACCCGGGCTCGCATAAGGACAATCCCTTTGACTAACAGGTGATTAGCCCGAATTCTACAAAATGCGTGCGGCGCGTCAAGTTTGGCCGATTTTTTAACAATTCAGCCCGCTCTGCCACGATCAGGCAGCTGGGGTGTCATCGGCTTTCTTCAAATCCGGTTGCTCGGCGACCATTTCACCCAGCACGTAGTTCAAATCCGCGCGATGCGCGACGTGCTCGAGCATTGGCCGATAGCGATCGCCGATGGCATCCCAATCGTAACCGTGCATGTTTTCCACATAGAAGAAGTCACGGAAACGCCGCCACACCTCATCAAAAATCACCGCCCATTCATCGGCGGGGATGCGGTCGACGACGAGTCCTTTTGTCGATACCGTTTTGGGGTCGCCGGGTTTGGCTTTGGCGTCATAGAGCTTGAAGGTGCCGCTCGAGCGCGCGAGAAGCTTTTTACCGTCATTCGAGAGCGCGTAGACCCGGCGTCCTTGACGACGGTGTCTTCCTCGCGATCTTCCATTGTGAAAATCTTGATCTCGGGTTTAACGTCGCTCCCGCGTCCGTAGTAAAACGGACGGCCGCGTACGTAAATGATGTTGCCCTCGATCGCCGCGAGTCCGTAGTAATTGTCCGCATCGACGGGAATCCTCGCCACACGCTGGGCAAGACCCTCGAAGTCGATCTTGATGGGCTCTTTCTTTTCGTCTTTCTTGTCTTCGTCGTCCGTATCTTTCTTATCCGCGTCGTCTTTTTTCTTGTCCTTGTCTTCGTCTTTCTTTTCCTCTTCGATCTTTACTTCATCACTTTCGAAGGGGAACGGGTTTTTGACATCCTTGCGAAGAGCGAGGGCATAAATGTACGTCTCGCGGTCGACCATGTAGTTCCACTCGATCGACCCGATCTGCGGCGCGAATTCGCGGTCGCTCAGATAGTAGAGGTAATCTCCCTTGGGATCCCAAACGGGATTCCACTCGTTGAACGATGGGCCGGTGATCCGGTGGAGCTTGTTGTCCTTGGCGCTCCAGATGTAGATCGATCCGAACCCTACCTCGTCTTCGAGTGCGATCGCCATGAAACCGCCGTTTGGCGACCATGTGTAATCAAAGGTCCAGTTTGCCTTCTCGTCGGCGATCTCTTTCATCTTTTTGGATGCGACATCCAGGACCCAGATCTTGCCGTTTTTGTCGGTGAAGGCGATCTTTTTGCCGTCCGGCGACCATTTTGGCAGGTAACGCATTTCCTTGCCGTTTTTGGTCAGCTGTACGAGCTCGCCCTTGCCGTCCTGATTGACGAGATAGAGTTCTTCTTCGCCAGTGCGGTCGGAGATGAACGCGATCTGCTTGCCGTCGGGTGACCACGCGGGCCACTTGTCGTGGGCGTTGGAGGAACGGGTGAGGTTGCGTGTGGCGCCCTTTTCGATGGGCGCCGTAAAGATGTCGCCGCGCGCGGCGAATACAGCACGCTCACCTTTTGGGCTCAGGCCCCAGTTCTCAATGTTGCCCGCGGCGGACACCCGCGACGGGCGCATGGCAACACCGTCGTTGGGTACGCGGATCAGGATCTTTTTCGATTTGGCCGCGGCGGTGTCGTAAATTTGCAGCTCGCCGGCGAGCTCGTAAACAATGTTTCCAGCCGCGTCGGCGCTCGGCCAGCGGAGGTCATATTTTTTCTCTTTGGTAAGCTGTGTCGTCTCTTCTGTTTCGAGGTCGAAAGACATAGAGATTGAGTGTTCCGTCGCGATCCGATGAGAAATAGATCTTGTTGCCGATCCACATCGGGTCACGGTCCGAACGATCGTGATCGGTGATCTGGGTGGCTTCGTAGGTGCTGAAATCGAATGTGTAGAGGTCCTGCGCCCAGCCGCCCTGTAACGTTTCCAGGTACGGAAATCGCGGACCAGAGGGGAATAAACCGCTTTGGTGCCGTCGGGTGAGAAATCGCCGCCGCCGGATACGGGCATCGGGAGTGGTTCGGGGAGTCCGCCCTTGACGCTGACCGTGTAGAGTCTGGTGTCGGTCAGGTCCCATCCATAGCGCATCGAACGGAAGAGGACCGCCGTGCCGTCGATGGTCCACCCGTACACCTGGTTGTCAAATCCCCAGCGTGGGGGTAGTGGACCGCGCGCCGGGTAGTACGTCAGCTGTTTGGGGACGCCGCCGTCGGTGGGGATGATGTAGACCTGTTCGTCGCCGTCGTACTGGCCGGTAAACGCGACCCAGTTTCCATCCGGCGAGAATTTGGGGAAAAGCTCCTGACCGGGGTGCGTGGTAAGTCGAACGGCGGTGCCGCCGTCGGCGCTGGCCACCCACAGGTCACCGGCGTGGCAGAAAACCACTTTGTCCCCGTGGATATCGGGGAACCGGAGAAGTTTCGTTTGCGAAAACGCCAGCGTCGGCACGAGACACACGAGCACGACGAGGGCCCTCAAAAGCAGTTTGGACCGGTTTGACACCATGGATCCTCCTTCATGGGATTGGTTGAAAGGTGTGACCAAATTGGAAAATATTAAGAGCTTGGGAGATCGGATGATCCTAGCATATTAGACGACGATTTGCCAGAAACGGTTGCACGCGATCGGTCGGGGAAGGTCCGGACTTGCCGGGAACTGTTCGTAGGGTCCCGGATGTGGACGGCAGGGAGACCGGCTCTCGCGGGGGATTCCGGGATTCGACTTGACCCGGGCGCGTTTTTGGATTATAAGAAAGTGTTCGGGCGGTTGGGCCGCCCGGGAGTTTATCGTTTCTTTTTTCAATGGGAGGTTTGTGATGAGTGGGGTAAACAAAGTCATACTGGTCGGAAATCTTGGCGCGGATCCGCAGCTTCGATACACGCAGGGTGGTACGGCCGTCGCGAATTTCAATCTGGCCACGTCCGAGCGATACACCAACAAAAATGGTGAGAGGGAAGAGCGGACCGAGTGGCACCGGGTGGTCGCCTGGGCGAAGCTCGCCGAGATCTGCAGTGAGTATTTGAAAAAAGGAAAGCAGATCTATATCGAGGGGCGGCTTCAGACGCGTACGTGGGAAGACCAGTCGGGAGTCAAGAAATATACGACCGAAGTCATTGCCCAGAATATGGTGATGTTGGGGCGGGTCGGAGACTCGGTGGATGTGCCGGCGCAGGCGGGACCGGATGATGAGAACGTTCCGCAAACAGCTGGTGCGAAGGACGACGACGATCTGCCGTTCTAGTTTTGAAAATATGTCCTTCGGCTCCTTACGGAGCCTCAGGACGCAACGAGATTATAGCTTTTGCACTATTGATCGTTGTGCGCCGCTAGCTCAACTGGCAGAGCAGCTGACTCTTAATCAGGAGGTTCGGGGTTCGATTCCCTGGCGGCGTACCAAATACACCGAAGCCACCGGATCAAAACCCGGTGGCTTCGTCGTAACAACGCCGCCAGGCTGACCACGCCTGGCGGCGTTGATGGTTCACGGCATGGCAATTCTATAGAACCTGCAGCTTCGGCTGCAGGTTGCTTTGTCTTATCAGTGGAGCTTAACCGTTGGTCACGGCCTCGTACACGGCTGCCGCGATTTTGATGTCCTGGACCGCCAGCCCGTGAGATCGGCCACCGTCACCTGCTGTCGTTTGTCCGGCCGGGGCTTTTGCCTGAGATGATATTTCCCAGCTCGAAGATCTTGTCATCGGCTATATCTCCCGATCGAATCGCCTGGTGGATCTCGCCCCGCTCGAGGCACTCTGAGCGATGCTGTCGGCGACGACAGTGTTCGCCTTCTTCAGAATCGCCGTATCCAGCTCTTGTTTTTGAGGGGTGTCGGAGCCGACGGCGGTGATATGGGTGCCCGCCCGCATTCTGGCGGAGCGTGCAGCAGGGGAGACTTGGCGGGAGTCGTTGTTACGATGAGGTTACACCGGTCTCATATGTCGGCGGCGTCATGCGTCGTCTCGATTGCGAAGCCCTGTGTTTCCGATGTCCTCGACGGAAGCGCTCGAGCTGCTCCTCGCCCCTGCCCCATACCAGCACTTCCCGGCACGCAGACGACGGATTGGCAAGATGTTGCAGCTGCAGACCGGGCCTGGACGCCGGTGCCCACGATACCGATGCGCTCTACCTGTTCGGGGGCGAGATGTTTCGCGGCGATGGCCCCGGCCACGGCGGTTCGGATGTCAGTCAGATGCCCTTCGTCCAGCAGAATACTGGCGAGCTCGCCGGTCTGCTGGCGGAACAGCAACATCATACCGTTGCCTGAGGCAGTCCGAGCCCGGGATTGTTGTAGAATCCCGAGGCGATCTTGATGACGTAGTACTCGTCCCCGCGCAGGTACCCGTACTTGATGTGGACCTCTCCCTGTTCGAGCAGTAGTTCACCAACGGGTGGGACGACCGCTTGCTCGTCCGAGTATGCGACGAAACTTGCCTCGATCTCCGTGATAAGATTGAGAGCGTTCAATATCGCAAGCGCCGATTGGATCTCATCGAGAGCGATGATCTTCACGGAATTGACACCTTTTCTGGAATCGAGCGGCAGGCGCATCGGGATGCCAACAAACCTCGACAGTGATAACGGAACGCCTCTACAGAATTTCTTTTCAATGCGTCGAGGCTCGATGTTCGCGCCGCAGATCACGATCACGACGTTCTTGCCGGCGAAACGTTGCTGTATTTTGAGATACGACGCAATTGCCACGGCGGCCGCACCCTCGATCAACATGTGGTGTTCACGCATGAACAGCCGCAAGCTCTCCTTGATCTCGTCCTCGGTGACCGTGATGTAATCGTCCACCAGGTCGCGGCACAGCTCGAATGTGATCGCGCCCCCTCGAGGCCACCGGCCGTGCCGTCGGACAGGGTGGGGAGGGACGGCAGATCCAGTATCTTTCCCGCTTTAACCGACTGGATCATGACCTGGGAGTTTTCGGGCGAACAGCCGATGATCTATGCAGGGCCGGACGACTTGAGATACCCGCGATGCCCGAGATCAGTCCGCCGCCGCCGAGCGAGACGAAAACCGCATCGATCACCAGCGAGCTGCCGCTCCAGCTCGACGGCCGATCGTTCCCTGGCCGCCGACGACCTGCGGGTCGTTGTAGGGGGGAACATAGGTCATCCCATTTTCAGCGGCATACTGCCGGGCGTGGACCTCGGTTTCCGCGGTGTCCCTGCCGAATGTGCGTACCTCCGCACCGAGCCCGCTATGATCGTCTGATCTTTTGACGGGATGGCCTTCTCGGGCACGAAACGATACCCGGCGCACCGAGCTTTGCAGTGCGAAGGCCACCGCCACGCCGTGGTTGCCCGTGGACGCGGTGACGACCCCTGCGCGCTCCGTTCGCCGGAAGCGACAGCACCTTGTTCATCGCCCCGCGCACCTTGAACGAGCCCGTGTGCTGCAGGTTTTCCAGCTTGCAGTAGACGTTCGCTCCGCCGATGCGCTGAGATAGGGGAATATTCCAGGAACGTCTCGCGGATATGGGGACGGATGCGCACATCGGCGAGCAAAACTTCTTGTTGAACGTCCATGTAACATTAACCTTGGTCGAGGTCGCGTATATTGGCCGGATCCTTTGCCCAATTTGCGCGATCAGCTCGTGAATCCGGTCCAGAGCGGGAATCAGGTATTCGTGGGGCAGGCCGAAGCTGATCCGCACGAAATGGTCCATGCCGAAATGGTCGCCGGGAACGATGAGCACGCTCTTCTCCGCGCGCAGCCGATCCGTGAACGCCGTCGAATTGATGTCGAGATTGTAGCGGACGAACGCTATGGCGGCCGCCTGGGGAGGGAGGCTGAAGGTGTTCCGTGCCCGTTCATCCAGCTTCCAGCACAGGATATCCCTTGCGGATGTACCGCGGGTGCGCCGCGATGAGGCGCGGCCGGACCTCGGGGGAGAGGGCGATCGCCGCCAGCTGGTTGGACAGCATGGTGGCGCTCAAGGCGATGTACTCGTGCCGCGCCCAGATGTCGTCGACAGCGTCGCCACCGGGCGCGCCGGCCCAGCCGATGCGCAGCCCGGGAGGCCGTAGGCCTTGCTCAGGCTTCCGACGGCAATCACCTTGTCATACCGGCCGTAGAACGACGGGGTCTCCTCGTCGGTCAGACGCTCTGCGCCGGTTACACCTCGTCCGCCAGGATCCATGCGCCCACCCGATCGGCCGTGGCGATGATGGCGTCCATCTCAGTTTCGGTGAGGATCCGGCCGGTGGGATTGTTGGGATTGCAGACCGCGATCAGTTTCGTGTCCGGGCGTGACGGCTTCGTTCAGCTCGTCGAGGTCGGGCGCCCATCCGCTCTCCTCGCGCAGATGAAACGTTTTTACGTTGAGTCCGTGGTTTTTTGCGACGCCCCAGATCTGCATGTAGTTGGGGAGCATGATGACGATCTCGTCCCCCGCGCGAGAAGCGTACGTACGGTGATATAGTTGGCCTCGATCGCGCCGACCGTTACCAGGACGTTGTTTGCCGTTGCTCCCCGGTACAGCGCGGCGATGTTCTCGCGCAGCTCGGGTGTGCCGTTGACGTGCGGGTAGTTCAGCTCGGTGGCGAGCAACTGCTCGATCAAGTCCGGCTTGGATTCGAGGAGCTCGCCCAGCGCAACGGATGGACGCCGCTTTCCGAGAGATTGTAATCGACCGCCTGCTCGAACTTGGACATGAAACGTTCCATGGCGAATGGTTGAAACTCAGACATGGATGTTCTCCCGGTGATTTTGTTGGTTCTTTGATTTTTTGTGTGTGGCCATGTTGAATGTTGATATCACATTGTACGATAAGACGGTGGCGCGAACAAGTGAACGTCCTGTAACTTACCGCAAGTACATTGACGCGATCACGCCTCGAGATCCAGTGCGTCGAGAACTTCCACTGCGCCGTTATATCCCGCCTCAATAGCCTCATCCATACGATCGAAGTCTTCGAATTTGAGGTCGCGGTCGAGTTTGGGCTTGATCAAGATCTCCGGCCGCAGGCCCGCCACACGAATGTCATTCAGGATCGCGGCGGGGATCTCGTAGGCCTTAGTGAGCAGTTCGATGAATAGAGGCCGTTTACCCGATTGAAGGGGTGCACGGAGTTTTTCCAGGAAATTGCGGTTGTCGTCGAAGATCAGTTTGCGGTCGGGTGGGGGAGTGACATCGACGGCAAGAACCGGACGGGTGGTCATCGAACGTACTTCCTCGATGGGTACGTTCACGAGGAGACCTCCATCGACAAAAACGCGGCCGTCGTGTTCGACTGGGCTCAAAAAACCCGGGACGGCGGCGGTGGCCCGGAGCGCTGGCACGAGGTCGCCTTCGAAGAATACAAAGGGCCGACCGGCCTGAATGTCGACCGCCGTTGTTCGAAAAGGCAGCGGCAACTCATCGATTTTATCCGGCAAGTGCCGTGCGATTTGCTTTTCGAGTCCTTTGCCGCCAATCAAACCACCTTTGCTCGACCAGTCGAAAAGGCTGATTGCCTTGATACCCTCGAAAGCCTGTCGGATATCCGCCGATGCGATTTCGTTCGCGACGAACGCGCCCACAATTCCGCCCATGGAACATCCGGCCACGGCAACAGGTTCGATACCGCGCTCCTCGAGCGCGCGCATTACGCCAATGTGAGCGAAACCGCGGGCACCACCGCCGCCAAGTGCCAATCCGACCTTCATTTTATCGTCCTCTTTGTTTGTGTCGACAAAACTATTTCGATGTTGATCCCGATCCTTGCAGTGCGCTGCCGGTGAATGTCTCGCCGTCCAAAATTAGCCGGGCTGACAGTCCGTAGTATGCGCCGGACATGGTATCACGACTTGGGCCCGGCTCGATCACGAGCTGAATGGTTGAACGATCTTCGCCGATGGCATGAAAGATCACGGCGTTGCCGGTCTGATCTTTTTTTACATTGGTCCACGCCTGGTCATCGTGCCCGGGCCGGGCCAACCGCATTTCGCCCGGCAAAACGTCCACCATCCAAAATGGTTCGTTGCCCTGGGCCCGATAGGTGAAATTGCTCCAGTCAAAGTCACAACCAAAGCCTTCGAATGCTGCGTAGATGACCTTTTCGATAGATAGTGCGCCGGGATAGTCGGCGCCAAACCCGTCGGCCGGTGACGGTCCGACGCGGCCCGCCGCCACGACAAAGATCTCCGCGTAAGGTGGTGTTTTTGGCGCTAGTTCAGTGTGGAGGTTTTTCAACAAGTCGGTGCCGTCAACAACCCAAAGTGCTTTATCCTTGCCGCACGGACGAAACGAGCGGACTTCGTGGCCGAAAACATAGTGACCGCGAATAACGATGAGATCTCCTGCCGAAGCCTTCGCTTCGGCTGATTCGGTTTTGCCTGATGCGGTGTCACGATTTCCGCTGTTGTCGCCGTCGTCCGAAGTGCAGGCGCTCAAACAGAAAATCACAACGATCGCCGCCAGTGCGAGGATCCTGGTGTTCATGACATTTCTCCCACGGAAATGATAATCGTAACCGATTTTTGGTGCGGTGTTGAGTTAGTTTTTGGGCACCGGTTGGTGGGTGTTGACTCGGCGCGGGAATCAATTGCCTACGACTACGACAAAAGCGGTGGCTAATCCGATAGCGGCCAGAGTGGCCACAGATAAACCGGGCCAGCCGCCGATTTTGAATGTTCCGTAGAACACCGTTTCGGATTCTGAGTAGTCCGTTTCTGGCCAGAATTCGGCTCTACCGCCCACCCCGATCCAGTTTTTGTAGAACAGATCGAGATCGATAATCGCGAGATGGGGGGTCGTGATGGTCCCTCCAATGTCGGTGTCGATGCTGAGAGTCGAGTTCATCCAGTACCGGTATCTTGCTTTCAATCCGAAGTGATAGTCTTCCTGGCTCCCGGAGCCAACCTGAAGATCTCCATAACATGAGCCGCCTACGGCGTGTTTCGGATTCAAGTTAACCATCATTCCCAGGTCCAGCGACAACAAGTGATAGTTTGTAGCGATCCCTCTGCCATATGTAAATCCGTCACCCAGAATGTTTTGCAGTCTGGGAGTGGTTTGCCGTTAAAACAAATTTGGGTTTGTCCGATGGACGGAATAAAAAGGACAATATGAGCAGCGATGCGATTGACAGGACAGTACGGTTCATCCGGATCTCCATCGTTGATTCGGGTCATGAATAGCTCATTGCCACGCGAATTTCCCGCGACTTGCACGCCTATCCCGCTCCCGCTATGGATACCCACGCAATCGCTACGAGGACGGCGGCGACTACTGCGGCGACGCCCACCGTGCCCACCGCGGGCCAGCCACCCACTTTTGCCGTTGCAAATAACGCCGTTTCGCCGTTGTGTCCGCCCCAGTGTTCGACCCGCCCACCGATCCCGATCCAACCGCCGTAAACAAGGCTGCCGTCCGCAAGGACCGTCCAGGTATCGGAGATCTTGCCACCTGCGCCGGCGTCGATACTGAAGTTCTTGCTCATCCAGTACCGGTATCGGCCTTTAACGCCGAATCCGGCGTTGTCCGTGATGTCGAGAAAGGCTGTCCCACCGATCGCGTGCTTCTTGTTCAGATTGGCCATCAAACCAACTTCCGGCGTCACAAGACCGCCGGCGTAACTCGAAATCACATCGATTCCGACGGTAATTTCAGTAATCCAAAAACTCTTGCAGTTGGGAAGGGGTTTTCCCTGGAAACACGTTTGTGCGTATCCTGCCAGGGGCGAAGCGAAAACGATTCCTATCACTACGCCGACGAAGAGAATGTTTTTCAATGTCACGTCTCCTCATAGAAGGTCCGATCCTGTTACCTCACGACTGTGATTTTGCCTGTTGTCCGGTATGACCTGTTTCGAACAAATTGGAAACACACGCCGGCGCCGCATGCTGTCCGTTTTCGTCATTTCCACTCCACGTCACGAAGTGATCACCCGCTGGTTTCTTGTCCGAGACCACCCGGCGAATCAGACGGCCGCGAACGTCGTAGATTTCCAACCGGACATCGCCGGACTCTTTGAGTGTGAACTCGAAAGCGCTCGACGGGTTTGTTGGGTTAGGTCCGGAGAGCCGGCAGGACTTCCCCGTACTCGATGTTCTTATCGGGTTGCGTGCCGGGCGTCGCAAAGATTTTGGGATCCTTGGGCTCCGGTCGATCCATCGGGATGACAGTTGACAGATCCAGAATCCAGATGCTGCGAGTTCCAAACTCTCCGATCCCTTTCTGATAGGCCACGTCCCTGCCGTTGGGAGAGACGACAGCAAAATTGTCCCAGTCAGGATCGTCGGTCGTTGCTTTTTGAACGAACCGTCTCTGTGCATCACAAACAGATCGAGTTGGGACTCATCGACGACGCCTGTGAAGACGATGTGCTCGCTGTCCGGGGTCCACTTTGGCATTCCACCCCAATCGAAGAGTTGCGCGGGGCCGCCGCTCATGGGTGCAATGGCGAGTTGATAGTCGATGGTGGTATATGCAATCCACTGCCCGTCTGGAGAGATGGCACCGCCGTACCCCTCTTCTACAAAACTGGTGGATTCATCTTCTAGATCGAGTATCCACATCTCGAGCGGTTGCGATGACTGATAAACCGTATATAAGATCCCGGTACCTGACGGAGTCAGGCTGAACCCGGGGTCATCCCACAACAACACGTTGTAGACCCATTCCTCACTATCGGTGATAAGGTAGTACAATACGAACTCGTATGAAGGGGAGGCACCGCGAAGATACACCATGTATTGACCTTCGTCGACGGGGAGCCAAAGCGGGTAGTAACTGCCCCCTGAAATCCCGGTGATTTGTTGCGCGTTCGCACCGGCAGAAGATATGGTCCAGATTTGACTGCTGGAAATACCGCCGTTATTGGAAAACCGGTTGAAAACAATCTCATCACCGGCTGGAGACCACCAGGGGACATAGGCGTCCTCCACCAGCAACCTGGCGCTGGGCAGACCTTCTTTTGGACACTTTTTCCCACGACCGATGCACTCCACTCCCTTGATCCGTGTGCCGTCCAGCAGGTTTCCGGTCAACTCGAGCGACACGACTTCTCCGGCGGAAGCTATGCCAATCACGGCCGAAATTCCGACGATTGGAACTTCAACATAAGGTCCGCAGCCGTCGGGTTCACCCGAGGTGCACCCACACTTTTCACCATTGATATACGGTGATGTGACATCTTCGTATGTGTGCCGCAAAGGCCTGATCCCGTCGATCCGGAGTGTAGATGCGTTGATGTCAGAAACATCAAACGATGGGCTTCCCGCAATCGCGACGGGGAGCACTCCGCCTTTCTTGGATTTCGTGTTGTTCGGTGTTGTGTTAGAGCGCGGTGGATTGAAGGGATTTGGGCATGCTCCCGGTTTTTATGATTGACACGGGAAGGGGACCACCTGCGTAGTGCAGGATTGTCCATCCGAGCCGACCGGAAACATCCTTGCGGAACTGCCCCATACGCCCTTGAGGTTGGCGGAAGACCCCGTATCCATCTGGGTCCATGCCGTTCCGTCAAAGTGGAGGATGCGGCCATTCTCGCCAACGGCGAAAACGTCCGCCGGACCGCTGCCCCACATGTCGTATAGATCGTCGCCTGTGGAGCCGGCATATCACTCCATTTGGCGCCATCGAAATGGGCAATGAATCCCTGATAGCCTGCTGTGAATATGTTAGTTGCCGAACTCCCCCACATCGAAAAGCCTGGGTCCGACAGAGAATGGGATCCGATAGTCCAGGCCGATCCGTCATAGTGATCGACAAAAACCAACCGACCGTGTAGACATTGTCGGGAGCGGATCCCCAAATACCCATGAGGGGATACGTGGGATCGTACGACATCGTTTGCCAGGATGATCCATCGTAGTGGTGGACTGCTAAGTCCCCAGTGCGAAGACATCAGTCGGTCCCGTTCCCTATAGGCCTTCGGCGAGATCGTCCGCTGGTCATTTCTGACCAGGCAACGCCGTCGAAGTGCAGTATCACATTACTGCCGCCGGCAAACACATCCGAGGGTGAGCTGCCCCAGAGCGCCAACATGGGTTCCAAATTCGGTGGAGTCGGCATTAAAGACCAGTTGGCTCCGTCATAATAGAAGATATAGCCTTTGTAAAAGGGATCGGTTGACAAATAACCACAAGCGAAAACATCGGTGCTCGACGATCCCCAGACATCTCTGAAAAACGTGTCCGTACCGCTATCCATTATCGTCCAATCAGCCGATTGGGCTCCTATTGGACAAAACAGCACAAACGCGAGGAAAAAAGGAATTATCAGAAAACGGTGATGTGCGCTGGACGCCTGGAACTTACCGGACATGATTCGACCCTCCTGGACAAAGATGAATTGCACAAGCCGCGAACAAGAGAAATACGAATTGATGTTACAGCTGCACAAACGAACATGTCTGCGGCCTTCAACGATTGACAGCCGCAAAATCCTCCCGATCAACGCCCCCACACATACGAGACATTTACCAACAGTTGGACCATCCACTCGTCATCGAATACGTCGTTATCAAAGCCTTCCTCGGTATTCCATTTGTAAAACTTGTAACCGCCGCTGAGTTCCGTCCCTATCAAGAAATGCCGGGTTTGAACCAGGTTCAAACCGACTCCCAGGAACGGAGTAATGTACTGGAGATTGTCGTGGCCTATTTCATAGACATCATAGCCATCGTCATACAAGATCGGGTTTTTGTATTGCCATTGGAGCATCCCCCAGCGGAGACCGCCGATAAAACAGAATCCCACGAACGTATGATGCGGGGTTGTGTACCATCGGAACAAAAGGTCAAGGGCGAGTTCTTGCTCGTCTTTGACGCCTTCGGCAATCCCGGTAGCATCGGTGAAACGGGGAAACCCCACCAACAACCGAAAATCCGCCCCGAAACGGTCGGACTTCGACGTGATCCCGAACGAAAGCCAACGATGGGGTACCCGTTGATCTCGTCTCCCGTCAATACACCGTACCCTCCGATCAGGCCGGCGTTGAATGCCAGATCCTGTTCGGGCGGCGCTTCTTCGGTTTGGATCGGTTCGCCGTACTCGTCATATTCACTGCCCGCTACGCCGAGCGCGACTCCGGTCACCGCAATCCCGGACTCATCCTCAACGTAAGCGTTTCGCTGGTTGGGTTCGTCGCCATCAACCACCCGTTGATCGTCCGGGTCTTTTTGCGCCTCTTTCCGGCGTCGCTTACATCCGGACGGCCCTCTTCGTTCGTACCGATCACTTTCTGGTCTTCCGGTTTTTTCGCTGCTTCTTTGCCGGCCGTGCTCATCGTGGCGCCGCGTTTCTTTGAGCGTGACGTCGAGCAAGCGCACAGGCCTACGAGCAGCAAGAGAACGGTGACGAGTTTGATCAGGAAAATGAAAGAGAACCGTTTGGAGGAAACGGTTTGGTCGAGAGGACCTTCGGCATGACTTCCCCCCCCGAGGTAAGGCTTGACGATGTCTGTTGCAGTTGATGTGAGGCAAAATAAATGCTGTGGAAACACGATATCAGCTAAGTGGTTGACTCGTCAACTGAGAATGTCGATTGGCAGGAACAGAACTGCGGCCGGCGTCAACCGACCGCAGTTTTTAAATTCCGATAGGAATTAGTCGTTAATGCGGACGATGGGGCACAGTCCACATTCCGGACGACGGATGTTAGTCTTCAACGTAATTGAGCAAACGCTGTTCGCCATCGAGTGCACGTTTCTCAGTGAGATTTTGGCTCACCTCGAGAACGCCCTGGTACTCGCCGTTCTCATCGCGAAGTGCAAAGTACTCGATATGGATGAACTGGCCGTTCATCGTGATCCAAAACGGCGCGCGGCTCTGTTTGCCCGATTTGAAATCTTCGACGATCTTCTCAACGATATGCACGCTGGCCGGTGGATGACAGAGCTGGACATCGCGGCCGAGGATCGCGCGGGTGCGTGCAAAGATACGTTCACGTCCCTGTGTAAAATAACGGACCTTGTCATCTTTGTCGACGAACGTAAGGTCAAAGGGGAGCT
>CAVWCW010000001.1:0-25267 GCA_963753615.1 uncultured Gammaproteobacteria bacterium | reverse complement strand
CACCGCCAAAGCCACGAACAGCCAGCGCTGCCAACCGCCGGCGTCGCTGAGAAAGCTGAACGCGGCGCCGGTGTTGTACACCAGGATCAGGTCCAGGTGCGGCAACAGGTTGAGCGGCGGCTGCCCGAGCAGGGCCGCCTCGGCCCAGAGCTTGGTGGCCTGATCCAGCACCACCACCAGGGCCGAAAGCCAGAGCCAGCGCAGCATGGCCTCAGGCGAAGCGCCGGGTTTCGCCCGGGCCTTCCACGTTCACCACGCAGCGCCCGCACAGCTCGGGGTGCTCCGTATTACTGCCGACATCGGGGCGATGATGCCAGCAGCGCACGCACTTGGCGTGCTCCGACGGCCGCACCAGGATCCAGAGCCCGTTGCCCGCCGCCACAGCGGTTTCGGGCCGGGGCTCGGCCGGATGCAGGTGCACGTCGGAGGTGATCATGACAAAGCGCAGCTCGGCGCCCAGGCGTTCCAGGTCGGCGTGCTGCTCGGGGCCGCAGTAGAGTTCCACCTCGGCGGCCAGGTTGGAGCCGATGGCCCCGTCGGCGCGCAGCCGCTCCAGCTCCTTGCCCACCGCGGTGCGCACCGCGATCACCCGGTCCCAGAAGGCGCGCCCGAAGGGGTCGTCGGCGTCCAGCGGGAACAGCCCCGGGTACCAGCCCTCCAGGAACACGCTGTCGCCGCGCTCGCCGGGGATGTGCTCCCAGATCTCGTCGGCGGTGAAGCTGAGGATGGGCGCCAGCCAGCGCGCCAGGGCCTCCAGGATGTGGTACATGGCGGTCTGGGCGGAGCGCCGGGCCAGGCTGTCCGCCTGGGTGGTGTACTGGCGGTCCTTGATCACGTCCAGGTAGAAGCCGCCCAGTTCCACGGCGCAGAAGTTGTGGATCTTTTGATAGATCAGGTGGAATTGGTAGTCGCGGTAGGCGGCGGTCACCTCCTCCTGCAGGCGCAGGGCGCGGTCCACCGCCCAGCGGTCGAGCTCGATCATCTCGGCCGGCGCCACCCGATTGGTCGCCGGGTCGAAGCCGTTGAGGTTTGAGAGCAGGAAGCGGGCGGTGTTGCGGATGCGCCGGTAGGCGTCGGCCATGCGCTTGAGGATCTGCTCCGAGACGCTGATCTCGCCCCGGTAGTCGGTGGAGGCCACCCACAGGCGCAGGATGTCGGCCCCCAGGGTCTTGATCACCTTCTGCGGGGCCACTACGTTGCCCTTGGACTTGGACATCTTCATGCCCTTCTCGTCCACGGTGAAGCCGTGGGTCAGCACCTCGCCGTAAGGGGCTTGCCCGCTCATCGCCACCGAGCTCAGCAACGACGACTGGAACCAGCCCCGGTGCTGGTCCGAGCCCTCCAGGTAGAGGTCGGCGGGAAACTTCAGTTCGTCGCGCCGCCCCAGCACGCAGCTGTGGGTGACCCCGGAGTCGAACCAGACGTCCAGGGTGTCGCTGACCTTCTCGTAGTCGGCGGCCTCGTCTCCCAGCAGTTCGGCTGGGTCGAGGGAGAACCAGGCGTCCACCCCGCCCTGCTCCACCCGCTGCGCCACTTCTTCGATCAGGCGCGGGGTTTCCGGATGCAGCTCGCCGCTCTGGCGGTGCAGGAACAGGGCGATGGGCACGCCCCAGGTGCGCTGGCGCGAGATGCACCAGTCCGGGCGGTTCTCCACCATGCCGGCGATGCGGGCCTGGCCCCAGCTGGGAATCCACTCGACCTTGTCGATCTCGGTCAGGGCGGTCTTACGCAGCCCCTGCTGGTCCATGTCGATGAACCACTGGGGGGTGGCGCGGAAGATGATCGGCGTCTTGTGGCGCCAGCAGTGCGGATAGCTGTGGCTCAGGCGCTCCTGGTGCATCAGGGCGCCCTTGGCCTTGAGCACCTCGACCACGTGCTCGTTGGCCTGCAAAACGTGCTCGCCGGCGAACAGCTCGGTGTCTTCGAGAAAGCGGCCGTCGCTGCCCACCGGGTTGTCCACCGGCAGGTCGTAGCGGGCGCCCACCACGTAGTCCTCCTGGCCGTGGCCGGGGGCCGTGTGCACGGCCCCGGTGCCGGCCTCCAGGGTCACGTGCTCGCCCACGATCACCGGCACCTCGCGGTCGTAGAAGGGATGCCGCAACTTCAGCCCTTCCAGGCCCTGGCCCTCGGCATAGCCCACCACCCGGTAGCGCTCGATGCCGTAGCGGTGCATCACGTCCTTGAGCATGGCCTCGGCGACCAGCAGGCGCTCCGGGCCGCGCGGGCCCTCGCAAGCCACCACCGCGTACTCCAGCCCCGGGTTCAGGGCCACCGCCTGGTTGGCGGGCAGGGTCCAGGGCGTGGTGGTCCAGATCACCACCGACAGCGGCCCCTCGCCCCGGGAGTCGGGCACCCGCTGGCAGCGCTCGAACAGGGCCGCCGGGTCGAGCACCCGGAAACGCACGTCGATGGCGAACGAACTCTTGTCGGCGTATTCCACCTCGGCCTCGGCCAGCGCCGAGCCGCAGTCGGTGCACCAGTGCACGGGCTTGTAGCCCTTGACCACGTGGCCGTTGGCCACGATCCGGCCCAGGGCGCGGATGATATCGGCCTCGAAGTCGAAGTCCATGGTCAGGTAGGGCCGCTCCCAGTCCCCCAGCACCCCCAGGCGCACGAAGTCGTCCCGCTGCTTGTCCACCTGGCTGGCGGCATACTTGCGGCAGGCATCGCGGAAACCCTTGGCATCCACCTTGCGCCCGACCCGGCCCACCTTCTTCTCCACCTGCAGTTCGATCGGCAGGCCGTGGCAGTCCCAACCGGGCACATAGGGGGCGTCGAAGCCGTCCATCCCCTTGCTCTTGACGATGATGTCCTTGAGCACCTTGTTCACCGCATGCCCGATATGGATCTCGCCGTTGGCGTAGGGCGGGCCGTCGTGCAGCACGAACTTGGGCCGCCCGGCCGCCTGTTCGCGCTGGCGCCCGTAGAGGTCCATCTGCTGCCAGCGCGCCAGCATCTGCGGCTCGCGGTTCGCCAGGTTGGCCTTCATTGGAAAGGCGGTGTTGGGGAGATTCAGGGTGTGTTTGTAGTCGCTCACAGACTGCTCACTTTCCAGATGCTGGCAAATGGGGCGCCGCCTCAGGCGGAGGCGTCCCCTGGTAACTGCAGGCCGAAATATTCCCGCGCCTGGCCGGCGTCGACCAGGATCTGCTCGCGCAGGGCCTCGAACGACTCGAAGCGCCGTTCCTCGCGCAGCCGGCGGTAGAACTCCACCTGCACGTGCTCGCCGTAGATGCGCCGGGTGAAGTCGAACAGGTGCACCTCGAGCAGATAGCGGGTGTCGCCGGTCACCGTCGGCCGGGTGCCGATATTGGCCACCCCGGGCCGCGGCCCCTCGGCCAGCCCTAGCATCTGCACCGCGTAGACCCCGCGCAGGGGGCTGACCTTGCGGTGCAGGTCGATATTGGCGGTGGGAAAACCGATGGTGCGCCCGCGCTGGTCGCCGTGGGCAATACGCCCGCAGATGCGGTAGGGCCGGCCCAGGCACCGCTCCGCCGTCTCCAGGTCGCCGACACTCAGCGCCTCGCGGATGCGGGTGCTGCTCACCCGCTCAGAGTCCAGCATATAGGTGTTCATGTCTTCCACCGCAAAACCGTGCTCGACCCCGGCCCAGCGCAGCATGGCGATGTCCCCCGCCCGGCCCTGGCCGAAGCGGAAATCGTCGCCCACAAACAGGTAGGCCACATCGAGCCCGTCGACCAGCAGTTCCTGGATAAAGCGCTGGGCTTCCATGGCGGCTAGCCGCGGCCCGAACTCCAGCAGCACCACTTGGTCGATCTCCGCCGTCCGCAGCGCCCGCAACTTCTCCCGCAGGCGGGTCAGGCGCGCCGGCGCCCGGTCCGGGGCAAAATACTCCATGGGTTGGGGCTCGAAGGTGACCACCGTGGTCGGCAGGCCCAGGGCGCGGGCCTGCTCGCGCAGGTGCGCAAACACCGCCTGATGGCCCAGGTGCACCCCGTCGAAATTGCCGATGGTGGCCACGCAGCCCCGATGCTCCGGCCGAAGATTGTGCAAACCGCGAATCACCCGCATGGCAGGCCGCCCGAAAAACCCTTCGCCAAAACAGCGGGATTATACGGGATGTTGGGAGGGTTTAGGAAAAAATAGGACTGAGGACTGAGGACTGAGGACTGAGCCGCACCCGCGCCCACAATCGGAGGCAACCATTCGAAGTAGGAGGCGCGCCCTCGCGCCGAATAAGAGCCGGCAGCGCCGCTAAGACCGAATCGCGCCGGGGGCGGCACTAAGACCGAATCGCGCCGGGGGCGGCACTAAGACCGAATCGCGCCGGGGGCGGCGCTCCTACCTTGTCAGGTGGTCAGCCTGGGATCGAAGTCGAAAGGCGCGCTGGTTGCGTCGGCAATCAGCTTCTGGAAATCCTCATGTGCCGGGTTGAGCAGGATATTGCGCTGCGACGGCACGACCGTGCTCGGGACCGCCAGCGCCGGCGATTGCAGGCTGGCAGCCCACTCGTCCCCGATCTCAGCGGTCGACATGGGCGCCGGGTCGCGCCGCCAATCTGCGGGCAATGCCCTCTCATCGAGCGACATGACGCGGTCGTCGGGCAGTTCCAGGCAGTAAAGCCGGTATTGATTCAGGATCTCGCCGCGGTGCAGGTGCACCAGCAGTTCCAGCGCCGCCAAGGCGATGCTGTCCGAGGCGTAGACCATGGGCACGCCCTTGCTGTTCCAGCGTCCGCCATGGGCTTTCGCCCCGGAACCATCGAGCGCGGTGTCGGCATAACGCGCCTTTACCAGGCGATAGGCCCGCATCAGGAATAGACGCCGTGCTCCAGGCGCCCAATGAGATCCCGCACCTGGCCCGCGCCCGCCTCGGTGTCCAAGTGCTGAAACGGGCTGACTCCGCCCAGCGCCTTGGCTGGTTCCGAAAGCCAACGCCGCGCCGCATCGACATCCCCTTCAAACAACTGCAGCGAACCCCGGTACGCTTCCGCGACCCGGTACACCCGGTCGCTTTCCTCGGCAGAGAGGCGTCCGGACAGGCTCTTGCGGCGCCGGCCCAAGGTCGCCGGGGCGATCCTGACGACCTTCAGCAGGGCCTGCTGAGATAGCTGCAGCTCGCCGGCCAGCTTCTCGATAACCGTTACCGGGAACCCCTGGTGGACCTGCCTCACCAGTTCGACGCGATCCTCGGCCAGCCCCAGCCGGAGAAACAATCCCCTCCCGTCTGACGCCTCAACTTCAGCCGCCGGCTCACGCGACCTCTGTTTCGGCTTGAACAACCTCAACTGCGCGGTCATGGCAACACTCCAGGGAACCCCATATAGTAGAAATAATACTATCAAATGAAATTTGATGCGAGATGATTGCCCCGATCTAACCCCGGTCTCGTCCCAGCATCGGCCTGAAAAGGGGTAGCGGCTGACATATATTCCCGCGGCCTGGCAGAGCCCCTGTGGGAGCGGCTTGTAGCCGCGAACGGCCCTACACAGCCATCACTTTGCCCAATCGCGGCTGCAAGCCGCTCCCACAGGCTGGAAAGGCTTTGCCGAGCCTGATTGCTGCTATGGCTCGACAAGAACAAGGCCCTGGACTGACGGGGAAGCAACGCCCCCAGTTCGCGATCGCCCGGGCTTTTGGTTAACCTAGCCCGATACCGGAGGCCAATCCATGCTGCGACTGCTAACCATCGCCCTGCTCCTGTGCCTGCCCGCCGCGGCCCGCGCGGACTTGTTCAGTTATGCCCATGTGCAGGACGACGCCAGCCTCAAGATCAAGCGCCAGACGGTGCACCTGGACGGCATCTACATCCCCCCCACCGACCGCGACTGCCAAACCAATATCCGACCGGTGCGCTGCGCCTCGCGGGCGGCGCTGGCCCTGGAGTTCAAGATCCAGGGCTTTGTGCGTTGCGAGATCAACAGCCGCAACGAGGACCGCAGCCTCAACGGTACCTGCTACGCCAACAGCACCAATTTCGACCCCGGCGAGGACTTGGCCGCCTACCTGCTGCGTCTGGGCTGGGCGGTGGCCACCCCGGGGGCGCCCTTCGAGTACCAGGTGCTCGGGGAGATCGCCAAGGAGCAGGAGCGGGGGATCTGGGGCTTCTCGGCCGACCGGATCCTGCGTTAGCCCCCCAAGAAAACCCTCGCTGCCCCTTACTCCGGTTTCGGCAGCAGGACGTAGAACGCGCCGTCCTGCTTCATCTCCCCGGCCAGGCGCTCGGCATCTTCCCCATCCCCCAGAACAGATCCGCCCGGGCGTGGCCCTTGATGGCGCCGCCGGTGTCCTGGGCCAACACCAGGCGTTGCAGGGGCCGAGCCTCGGGCCCCGGGTAGCTGGTATCGAGCCAAACCGGGGTGCCGAGCGCAATGTTGTTGCGGTCCACGGCGATGCTCCGGCCCGGGGTCAGGGGGACATTGAGGGAGCCCCGCGCCTGCTCTTCGGCGTTCTCCCGAGGCTGGAAGAAGACGTAGCTGGCATTGCTGGCCAGAAGCTCCCAGGCCTGGTCCGGGTGCCGGCGCAACCAGTCGCGGATGCTGAACAGGCTGATCTGCTCACGGGGGATCTCACCGCGCTCGATCAGGCGCTTGCCGATGGAGCGGTAAGGATGGCCGTTCTGGTCCGCATAGCCGAGGGCCCGGATGCTGCCGTCGGGCAGCCGCACTCGGCCAGAGCCCTGCACGTGCAGGAAAAAGGCGTCCACCGGGTCGTCGACCCACACCAGCTCGTTGCCAGCCAGGGGCGCGTCGCCGTTGTCGATGGCAGCGCGGTCGAAGTACGGCACCAGACGCCGGCCCACCAGGCGGCCTCGCACCTTCTTGCCCTTGAGTTCGGGGAAAAGCTCGCCCAGTTCGACCCGAATCAGATCGTCGGGCCGTCGGTACAGGGGATAGCGGTAACGGTCGTCCGGGGCCAGGCTGCCTTCGAGCAAGGGCTCGTAGTAGCCGGTGACCAATCCCCTGCCCTCGGGCCCGGAGCCGTTGAAGCGGTGGGGCACGAACCAGCGCTCGAAGAAGGCGCGGGCAGCGGCATCGTCCACCGTCTCCTGCCGCTCGGCCTCGGCGCAGAGTCTCCACCCATTGCGGCTGTTTCCGCGGCAACACCCGGCACCCCTGGAGCAAGGCCGGCCAAGCCTCGGCCTGGCGGTCGGCCTGCCAGCCGGGCAAGTCTCCCAAGTCCAACGGTTCGCCCACCCCGGGCTCCGGGGGCTCGACGCTGCAGGACGCCAGTGCCAGCAACGGGAGAAGAATGAGGATCTCGACCACATTGAAAAAGCGGCCGATCCGGAGCCTGCGCACGCGTCTAGGAGTCTTCACATCGGTAATCATGAACTTGGAACTTGGAGCATCGCCGTTCCCGCAGACAACATCGCCATTGCCCTGTGGGAGCGGCTTGCAGCCGCGATTACGCTCACACAGAACACCGGCTGGCGTTCGGGCAAGCTAGACCAAAACCATGCCCGCGACAAGCCATCGGGCAACCCGCCCCCTCTTGGGAACGGCTTGCAAGCACCGCCTTTGCAGCTGTCGATCGACGCCTTTGTCGCGGCTGCAAGCCGCTCCCACAAATCGAGCGACGGTCGCTGGTTCAGAGCCATACGGCATCCCACAGGGGGTAGTCGCGCACCGAGGTGCAGAGGCCGGCGCGGAGCGGATTGGCGACGATATAGCGAGCAATCGGCCTGGAGGTCTTCCTCAGCGCGGATCGCGCGGTCGAAGTAGCCGGTCTGCCACAACGAGCGGTCGCTGCGCCCAGACGGCGGTTGATCTCGCGGGCGCTTTGGCGTTTCAGCGCGGCAACCACCCGATCCAGGGGCCGCGCGCCTTGCAGAACGAACAGCCAATGCAAGTGGTCGGGCATGACGACAAAGGCGAGACTTTGCACATCGCCCCGGTCGTGGAGGAAGCGCAGGGACGCGACCACCAGCCTGCCGAGCCGGTAGTCGGCGAACACGGGTTCCCGTTCGTGCGTCGAGGTGCGTACGTGGTAGGCGCGAGCCGGCTCGGAAACCCGGCCCTGACGCAGAGCGCGGCTGTGTGGATCGGGTTTTATCACTCGGCGAAGCCCTTCTTCACCTCTGAGAGCGGCTGATAGCCCCAAGGGGCGCTCCCGCTCGAGGCTGGCTGTCGCGGCTGCAAGCCGCTCCCACAACGGGACGGAGGGCTCGGCGATAGTTGCTCATCGGTATCTCCTGTCCGTGGTCTTTGGTTGGTGGAACCGCTGCGCTTGTTCCACCCTACCTCTGCGTTTTGATTCGGTCCCAGGCTGCCAGGGCGCGGCGGCGGGTCTCCTTCAGGTCCACCAGGGGCTCGGGGTAGTTCTCGCCCAGACGTACGCCGGCAGCCCGCAGTTGCTCCGCGGGCGCCTGCCAGGGCTGGTGGATCCACTTCGAGGGCAGCCGCGCCAGCTCGGGGACCCAGCGCCGCACATACTCGCCTTGGGGGTCGAAGCGCTGACCCTGGGTTGAGGGGTTGAAAATACGGAAATAGGGCGCGGCGTCGGCGCCGCAACCGGCGGTCCACTGCCAGCCCAGGCTGTTGTTGGGCAGATCGGCGTCCACCAGGGTATCCCAAAACCAGCGCGCCCCGTCCAGCCAGTGCAGACCGAGATTTTTTGTCAGGAGGGAGGCGACCAGCATGCGCACCCGGTTGTGCATCCAGCCGGTCCGCCAGAGCTGGCGCTGGCCGGCGTCCACCATGGGGATGCCGGTCTCGCCGCGCTGCCAGGCGGCCAGGGCCGGGGCGTCGTCGCGCCAGGGGAAGCCCTCGAAACGCCTGTCCAGCGGACGGTCGCTGGTGTGGGGGAAGTGGTACAGCAGATGGTGGGCGAACTCGCGCCAGCCGAGCTGTCGCAGGTAGGAGTGGCCGCCACCTTCGGTGTCCGGTGCGGCGGCCGCGGCGCCGAGGATCGCGAAAGCGATCTGGCGCGGGCTGAGTTCCCCGAAGTGCAGGTGCGGCGACAGCATCGAGGTGCCCGGGGTGGCGGGCAGATCGCGCTGCTCGGGATAGTCGGCATAGTCGTCGAGAAAGCCACGCAGCCGCGCCTGGGCCCCGGCTTCGCCCGGGGTCCAGGTCTCGGCGAGCCCCTGATCCCAAGGAATACGAGGCGAAAGCTCGAGCCTCTCCAGGGCGAGCCCGTCGGGCGCATCGACCGGCAGTGGCGGCAGCGCCCCCGGCGCCGGGCGCGGGGCCTGGGCTCCGACCTCGGCCCCGGCGGCGCGCCAAAAGGGGGTGAACACCCGGTACGGCTTGCCGCTCTTGTTGAGCAACTGCCAGGGCTCGCGCAACAGCTGGCCGTTGTGGCTGGCGCAATCGATGCCCTGCCCTTTGAGCGCGGCCTTGATGGCTCGATCGCGCTCGATCAGGGCCGGCTCGTAGCGGCGGTTCCAGCACACCCGCCGGGCGCCGGTGGCGGCAATCAGCCGGCCCAACTCGCTCAGGCTGTCCCCCTGCAGGATCAACAGCCGGGAACCAAGGTCCCGCAGCGAACGATCCAGCGCGGCCAGGCTGTGGTGACGCCACCAACGCCCGGCTCCGCCTTCGCGCCAGGGCTGGTCCGCGGGCTCGTCGTCGATATAGACCGGCAACAGCCGCTCGCTGCCGTCGACGGCGTCGCGCAGGGCCGGATTGTCGGCCAGGCGAAGATCGTTGCGGAACCAAAGGATGCTGGTGGTCATGAGTGGGAGGGCGGTTCCGGGCGGGCCGGGTCAGAGCTCAAGCGGCCGGGTCGGCTGGTCGAGCCAGGTGCGGTCGTTGCGCCAATCGTAGTCCGGATCGTCCACGTAAAGCTCCACCTCGTTGCCATCCGGGTCGCGCAGGTAGAGGCTGCGGCTGATGGTGTGGTCGGCCAGGCCCTGAATCGGGAAGCCCAGGGCCTCTGCTCGCTGTTTGGCGTCTTTCAGCTGTTCCAGACGGTCGCCGATCTTCCAGCCGACATGGTAGAGCCCGATGCGCCGGCCCTGGGGCGGTCCCTCGGCGGGGCCGACCTGGATCAACAGCAGCTCGTGGTGGGTGCGTCCACCGGTAAGCAGAGCGGCGCGGCCGCCGAACGCCATACCGCTCAGCTCCAGCCCCAGCAGTTCCTGGTAAAAGCGCAGCGACCGCTGCAAATCGCGCACATAGAAGACCACATGGCCGAGTTCCGGCATCGAAAAACTCCCGCTGAAACACCGGTGCCCACGATGACACCCGCGGCAGCCCCTGGCAAGTGGCTACCGGCGGAGGTTCGTACCATCGGCGCCCGGCGCCCCAACCAGTCTCCGCAGCCCGTAGCTGCGGGTCAGGTGAACTTCCGGACACACCCCGCGACTCGCGGGCAAGGGTGCTCCGCTCGCGTTACAATCTCGAGCAAGGGCCGCGGCAGGCGCGGCGCTCACCATTGGGGGCGGGGCATTGGCGGCGAACAGCAACGGCAGGCAACCCAACGATATGCTCAAGATCCTGACCCCGGCGGTAGTGCTCATCCTGATTGCCTTCACCGCCGCCTACCTGTGGATGAATCCGGCGCCGCCGAGCCAGATCCGCATCGCCAGCGGCCAGCCGGACGGCGCCTACTATCTTTTCGCCCAGCGCTACCGGGAATTGCTGAGCAAACAAAAGATCGATCTGGTGGTCGAGACCAGCGCCGGCTCCCTGGAGAATATCCAACGCCTTGGCGCTGCCCCCGGCAGCCCAGAAGCGGTGGACCTGGCACTGGTCCAGGGCGGCACCGCCGACTACCAAAATCGAGACCTGGCGCTGGCGATCGCCAGCGTCTATTTCGAGCCGATCTGGGTGTTCCAGCGCAGCGATCGGGCCTGGGACAAGCTGGCAGACCTCGACGGCGGCGCACTGGCGGTGGGCCCGCCAGGCAGCGGAACCCGCAGGGTGGCACTTGAACTTCTTGCCGAAAACGGGATCGGCGAACGCTCCGCCCGCCTGCTGCCTCTGGGGGGCGAGGCCGCCGGCGAGGCCCTGTTGCGCGGCGAGTTGGACGCGGTATTTATGATCGCCTCGTCCGAATCCCCGAGCGTGCAGCTGCTGCTGCGCAGCCCCGATATCAGCCTGATGAATTTCGAGCGCGCCGAGGCCTATACCCGCCGCCACCGCTACTTATCGAGCGTCAGCCTGCCGCGGGGGGTGATCGACCTGGACCTGGACCTCCCGCCGAACGATGTCCAACTGCTGGCAGTGAGCGCCAACCTGGTGGTGCGCCCCGACCTGCACCCGGCCCTGATCGATCTGCTGCTCCAGACCGCCGAACAGGTGCACGCCGGCGGCGGCCTATTCGAAGAGCCCGGTGAATTCCCCTCACCCCGGTACGTCGACTTCCCGCTGCACAAGGAGGCCAAACGCTACTATAAATCGGGCCCCCCGTTCCTGCAGCGCTACCTGCCTTTCTGGGCCGCCTCGCTGCTGGACCGACTCAAGGTCATGCTGCTCCCCCTGATCGCCCTGGTGCTGCCGCTGATCAAGCTCTTTCCCCCCACCTATCGCTGGCGCATGCGCTCGCGCATTTACCGCTGGTACGAGCGGCTGCAGGCGGTGGAACAGCAGCTGGGCCGGATCGCGGGGGAGGCCGAGCGCGCCGAACTGCTGGCGGAACTCGACCACATCGAATTGGATCTGCGCCAAGTCTCTGTGCCCCTGTCCTACTCCGACGAACTCTACAACCTGCGGCTTCATCTGGCTTTGATTCGGGACCAGGTGCGCCAAGCGGATCTGGTTGGGAGTAAAGCGTAAGGATTTAAGAGCGACAGCCGGATCGGCGCGGGGACGCGTCTCATACACCAGATGGATTAATGGGTAAGCCCCGAAGGTGGCAACAAAGTTGAGGCCCCCGATTTGATGCTTCGATGTAGGAGGCGCGCCCTCGCGCCGATTCGACGGTCGGTGATGCTCCGATCGCCGAATCGCGCCGAGGGCGGCGCTCCTACCTTCGCGCGCCAATCGCCAAGAGTTTACGGGAAAGAGGTGAGAATGAGGGCCGCTCTGTCGCAAAGGGCTTATCTTGTGCTAACTTTAACTAAGAAACCCAATATATTGGTTAATATAAGATTCTTCCAAGCAAGGGGACGCCGAACTGGCCTCTTTCAATGCACATCTGGCGGTGGGGTTGAGCGCCAGCGGGGTGGCGGCCACCAGCGTGATGCTGGCGGGGTTGGCGGCCGGGCATCAGGTGATCCTGTATTTCGTGCTCGGAACCCTGGGCAGCCTGTTGCCGGACATGGATTCGGAGAAATCCCTACCCGTGCGCTTCGCCTTTACGCTGGCCTCGATCCTGCTCGCCTTCGTCGCCATGTTTCGTTTTGCCGAGCAATTTCCCAGCGTCGGCGAGTTGCTGCTGATCTGGCTGGCGGCGTTTCTGTTTTTCCGCTGGTCGGTGTTCTGGCTTCTGGAGACCTTCACCGTCCACCGCGGAATGTTTCACTCCCTGCCGGCGGCCCTGCTGGCCGGGTTACTGGGGGTCTCGGCCTGCTACCACGGACTTGGGCTGTCGGCGCTCGAGGCCTGGTTGGGGGGACTGTTCGTCTGCTTCGGTTACCTGGTGCACCTGCTGCTCGACGAGGTCTACAGCGTAAACCTGTTCGGCGCCCGCCAGCGCCGTTCGTTGGGCACCGCCTTCAAACTGGGCCGACTCGACCGCTTTCCGGCCACCCTGCTGCTGTACCTGCTGCTGCCCCTGGCCTGGCTGGTCACCCCCACGGCACAGCCGTTCCTGCAGCTCGCGTCGGACCCCGCCGTCTATCGCCAGGTTAGCCAGCGCCTGTTGCCGGCGGACGGCTGGTTCTCCCGCCGCGAGCCGGCGCCCGAACTCTTGGATGGGTCGCGGGTCGGGGCCCAACGCCTGCTCGGCGACAGGGACGGTTCCTGAGCTGCAAAGCCACCCCGGGAAATCCCGGATGGATTGACGCAGCGGCCAGATTCCGGGAGAATAAACAGTTACTTATATGCGTATTCAAGACGTCGATCGAACGATCTCAAGGAGACCTCTATGTCCATCGAGCGCGCCCTTTTTGCCTTTGGCGGTGTCATGGTGATGCTGTCCGCCCTGCTCACCTATTTCCACAGCCCGCACTGGGTCTGGTTCACCC
This sequence comes from uncultured Gammaproteobacteria bacterium, assembly GCA_963753615.1. Classification (GTDB taxonomy): domain Bacteria; phylum Pseudomonadota; class Gammaproteobacteria; order Chromatiales; family Chromatiaceae; genus CAVWCW01. The sequence goes on along the minus strand of CAVWCW010000001.1, from coordinate 12,232 downwards.
TGTTCATCGGCTTCAACTGCTTCCAGAGCTCTTTCACCGGCTTCTGCCCGCCCAAGTACGTGATGCGCAAGCTGGGCCTCAAGTCCGAAGTCGAACTGGCCCAGCAAGGCTGAGCCTCAATCCTCCACATCCACCGGCCGGGCCCACAAATCGTGGTCCCCGGCCCGGGTGATCTCCACCTCGAGAAAATCGCCCGGCTCCAGTTCCCAGGGGCCTTCGATCATCACATTGCCGTCGATCTCCGGGGCGTCCGCCGGGCCCGCGCGCCACCACCGGTTCTCGCCCACCTCATCCACCAGGACGATCTGCCGGCGCCCCACCTTGCTCCGCCAGGCGCCGCGTGCTGATCTCGCTCTGCACCTGCCATGAATTCGCTCCAGGCGCTCCTGCTTCACCGACTTCCGGCACCGGGTCCGGCAGCTGGTTGGCGGCGGCGCCGCCACCGGCGAGTAGGCGAAGCAACCCACCCGGTCGAGTTCGGGCCTCGCGCACGAACTCCAGCAGTTCGGCGAACTCGGCCTCGGTCTCGCCCGGAAAGCCGACGATGAAGGTGCTGCGAATGGTCAGTTCCGGGCAGATTTCGCGCCAGCGCTGGATGCGCTCCAGGGCCTTCTCGGAGGCCGCCGGCCGGCGCATCGCCTTGAGGATGCGCGGGCTGCCATGCTGCAGGGGCACGTCGAGGTAAGGCAGGATGCGGCCCTCCGCCATCAGCGGGATCAGGTCGTCCACATGGGGATAGGGGTAGACATAGTGCATGCGCACCCAGACCCCCAGTTCGCCCAGGGCAGCGGCCAGCGGCTGCAGCCGCGTGCGCCAGCGGGCCGGCCCTGCCAGAAGTCTGGGCGGTACTTGAGGTCGACCCCGTAGGCGCTGGTGTCCTGGGAGACCACCAGCAGCTCGCGCACCCCGGCCCCAGCCAGGTTCTCCGCCTCGCGCATCACCTCTCCGATGGGCCGGCTCGACCAGATCGCCGCGCAGGCTGGGGATGATGCAGAAGCTGCAGCGGTGGTTGCAGCCCTCTGAGATCTTCAGATAGGCGTAGTGGCGCGGGGTCAGCTTGATGCCCTGGGGCGGCACCAGGCTGCTGAAGGGCTCGTGCGGCGGCGGCAGCTGTGCATGCACCGCCGCCATCACCTCCTCGTAGGCGTGGGGGCCGGTCACCGCCAGCACCTGGGGATGGGCGGCCCGCATCGTCCGCCTCGCGCCCGCCGAGGCATCCGGTGACGATCACCCGTCCGTTCTCGTCCAGGGCCTCGCCGATCGCCTCCAGCGACTCCTCGACCGCCGCGTCGATAAAGCCGCAGGTGTTGACCACCACCAGGTCCGCTCGCCGTAGCCGGGGAGAGACCTGGTAGCCCTCGGCCCGCAGCTGGGTGATGATGCGCTCCGAATCCACCAGCGCCTTGGGACAGCCGAGGCTGACGAAGCCGACGCGGGGAAGATTGCTCCGGCTCATGTTGGCGCGGCTGCTCAGTACGCCAGCCGGAAGAACTCGGCCCGGTATGGCTTGACCCGAGGATCGTCCTTTTCGAGGCTGTCGAACACCGCCTGCAGGCCGCGCCGGGCAGCACCCTGACGGAACCCCGGTTCGCGCCGAAGAATCTCGATCAGTTGCTGCATGGCGGTCTCGAACTCATCGGCCAGCAGGGCTCGGGCGGCCAGCTGGTAGCGCGCCTGCAGATCGTCCGGATCACGCTCCAGGGCCTGCTCCACCTCTTCCGGAGGCGGCGCCTCGGCCGCGGTCACCAGGAACTCCAGGTGCGACAGCATGCGGGCGATCCGCGGCTGGTCCCGGGCCTCCGGCGGCAGGGCGAAGAGCAAGGCATGGGCATCGTCGATCCTATCCAACTGCACCAGCAGTTTGCTCATCAGCAACGGCAGTTCCAGGTCGTCCGGGGCCTCGATGGCGGCCTGGGCCAGGATCTGCAGGGCCTGCTCGGGCTCGCCCTGGCTCCAGGCCCGCAATGCGGCCTGCTGAGCCGGGCTGGCGGGAGTGCCGAGGTGGCGCTCCACCGCCTCCCGGTAGTCGGCGCGGGGCTGGACCCCGTGCAGTGTCTCCACTACCCGCCCGTGGCGAAACAGCTTACACAACGGCAGGCTGCGCACCCCGTAGTCGTCGGCGATCTGTTTCTGCTCGTCGGTATTGACCGTCACCAGGAGAAAACGCCCGCGGTACTCCTCCGCCAGGGCCACCAGCATCTCCCGCTGGCGCAGGGATGGGCCGACCCAGGGGGCCCAGAAGTCGACCAGCACCAGCCCGCGGCGGGAATTTTCCAAAACCAAGCGTGTGAAGTTCTCCCGGGTGGCAGCATAGATGAATGCCGGCTGGGACATCAGTGTCGGCGCTCCAGGGCGGACACGGCGGGGGTTGGAGCATTGGCGGAAAACTGCATCGGATACTCCCAGCGCGGAGGGGCGAAAATCCCCGTGCATGTTAATACGTTAGGCGCTGCAGGCAAAGCGCCGGACACCGATCCGGGTCTCGCTGAGGAAACCCGCAGGGAAAAATTTCCGTGCCCCCGGGTTGGCAATCCCGAGTCCAGTGTGCGACTATCTCGGGACCCAAAACACCCTAGGGATTACCCCTAGTCGGGGCCGGCACTCCTCTGTGCAATCGGGCCCCGGCCCTTACCCGTCGAGCCGCGCACTCCGGCGTAGCCCGGTGGCCGGCCAGAAGCCGTAGACGAGGTGACGAATTTGAGAAACTGTAAGCTGTGCCGCTTCAGCCGCGCCTGCAACGACCTGCCGGGCATCTGCATCCTGCTGCAATACGCGGCGGTGGCCATCCTCGTTGCGGCTCTGGGTTATCTCTTCATCAGCCAGGAACTCCTCATCCAGTAACGCCCGCCCCTGCCCGCGGCGCTTGACGCTGGCGGGGACGAGCCGCTAGAGTCCGAGGCGCTCAAGGTGCCCTGCCTGGCAGGGTCAAGGGCTGCGGACCCACTGAGGCAAGGCTGAAAAGAACCATTCGTGGATTTTTTTGGCACGGGGTATCCCCCCGGCTCGGGAAACGCCAGCTATAGACGTTTCCCCGTTCATCTCGTCCGCGCCCCCAAACGGGAAGCCGGTGCGTCCCCCGGGACAAGGCCGGCACTGCCCCCGCAACGGTAAGCAGAAATCACGGCGCCATCAGTCCACTGTGCCTCGGCATGGGAAGGCGGCGCCCTAGGGCCAATGGCCCCGTCTGCGAGTCCGGATACCGGCCTTGGCGCATCCATCAGGTACCGCGGAGGGCGCTGCCGGCGACAGCCAAACCCGCTTCAGGGCCCTGTCCCCCTATTCCCCTTCTCGACCTGCCGACCCATCTGCAGGGCGCGGGTGTGCGCTCCGGGGAAAACCGTCATGCGTCTCTTTACAGCGGCCCTGCTTGCCGTCGCGGCGACGGCACCACGAGCCGCCGAGATGGCTTTGGATCCAATAGTGGTCACCGCCAGCCGCCAACCCGAACTCCAGGAGCGGGCATTGGCCAGCAGCATCGTCATAGACCGCGCAAGCATGGAACTGACCCAGGCCCGTGACCTGGCGGAACTGCTGCGTTTCCACGCCGGGGTGGAGATCGCTCGCACCGGCGGCCCCGGCCAGCAGACCTCGGTGTTCCTGCGCGGGACCGACAGCAACCAGACCTTGATCCTGCTCGACGGGGTACCGATCAACCCCGGCACCATCGGCAATGCGGCGATTCAGAACATCAGCCCGGAACTACTGGAGCGGGTCGAGATCGTAAAAGGCCCGCGATCGACCCTTTACGGCAGCGAGGCCATCGGCGGGGTGATCAACCTCATCACCCGGCGCGGCTTAACCGAGCCGGGAACCGACTGGAGCGCTCAGGTCTCCGGCGGCGGCAATGCCACCTGGGACGGCGGCGCCAGCCTCCATCACAGGGGCCAGGACCTGCAGCTGGGCCTGGACCTAAGCGGCCTGCGCACCGACGGCTATGCCGCCCGCGAGGGCTTCGACATCGACCTGGGCCACGACAATCTGAACTTCAACGCCTTCGCCGGCGCTCCCGTCGGGCCGCTGCAGGCCCGGATCAGTCACTGGCAAAGCCAAGGCACCACCGACTACCTGGACTTCTTCGGCAGCCCCCTGGACCAGGACTACCGCAGCGCCACCAGCGCCCTGGAACTGGACGCCAGCCCCCTGGAGCGCTGGCAGTCCAGGCTCAACCTGAGCTACTTCAGCGACCAAATCGATCAGAACCAAGGCCCCGACTTCGCCGACACCTACCGTACCCGCCTGGACTGGCAAAACGACCTGAGCCCGAACCAGGTGCACCAACTCACCGCCGGGCTGACCTACAAACGCGAACGCACCCGGTCCCGGTCCTTCGGCAGCAGCTACGACGAGGTGCTGCGCAATCTGGACCTCTACCTGCAAGACCAGCTGGACCTCGAAGACCACCAGCTGACCCTGGGCGCCAGCCTGGTGCACAACGAGGAATTCGGCAACCACGGCACCTGGAGCCTGGCCTGGGGCTATGACCTCGGCGCCGAACGGCGCCTGCTGGCGAGCGCCGCCAGCGCTTTCCGCGCCCCGAACAGCGCCGACCTGTACGGCTTCGGCGGCAATCCGGATCTCGACCCGGAGACCTCCCGCGGCTTCGAGCTCGGCCTGCACCAGGGCCTGGGCCCTGGCCAGCAACTCGTCGCCACGCTGTTTTACACGCGGATCGACGACCTCATCGAATTCGTCGACCCCGACGACTTCCTGGGTCCGCAGCCGGGCCGGAACTACAACGTGGACGAGGCTCGAATAAGCGGCCTGGAGCTGGGCTACGAGTACGGGCAAGGCCCCTGGAGCCTGCAGTTGGAGGGAGTGCTGCAGGACCCGAAGAACCTAACCACCGGCCAGACCCTGGCGCGCCGCGCCAAGCGCAGCCTCAGCGCCAATCTGGCCTGGCGCCCGCACCGCTGGGAGTTCGGGGTTAACCTGCTGGCGAGCAGCAAGCGCAACGACTCGGCATTCAGCGAGCGCACCCTGGCCGGCTATACTCTGGTCAACCTGAGCGGGCGCCTGCACCTGGACCGCCGCTGGACCCTGGAGGCCCGGGTGGAGAACCTGTTCGACAAAGACTACGAAACCGCCGGCGGCTTCCAGGCCCAGCCGCGTATCGCCTACCTGGGGCTGCGCTTCAGCCACAGCCGGCTGCCGTGAGCAATAGTCCTCCGTGCCGCGCCGCTGCGACCGACCCTGAACAGGAACCCTAGATGGGCAACCGCCTGAGCAAAATCGTGACCCGCGGCGGCGACGACGGCAGCACCGGTCTGGCCGACGGCAGCCGCCTGGCGAAAGACAGCCCGCGCATCGAGGCCATGGGCGCCATCGACGAACTCAACAGCCAGCTCGGCATGGTCCGCGCCCTGGGCCTGCCTCCGGGACTGGACCGGCTGCTGGAGGGAATTCAGCAACGCCTGTTCGATTGCGGCGGCGAGCTGGCCCTGCCCGGGGAAAAGCTACTGCAGCCGGCCTCCGTGCTCGAGCTCGACCAAGCCCTGGAGCGGTTCAATGCCGAGCTGCCGCCGCTGCGGGAATTCGTGCTCCCGGGCGGGCCGCCGGCCGCGGCCGCCTGTCACCTGGCCCGCACCCAATGCCGGCGCGCCGAGAGGCGTTTGGTTCAACTCTCACGCCAGGAGCCGGTACAATCTGCACTTCTACAGTATTTCAACCGCCTGTCCGACCTGTTGTTCGTGCTCGCCCGCACCCTGAGCCGAGGCGCGAATCCGGTCGAGACCTTATGGCAAGCGCCGGAGAAACCAGCATGAAACCACCCGTCATCGTGATCGGCATCGGCGAAATGGGCAGCGTCTTCGCCCGCGGGTTTCTGCGCCTCGGTTACCCGGTATACCCGGTAACTCGGGACACCGACCTCGGCGTCTGCGCCGCCAGCTGCCCGGCCCCCGAACTGGTGCTGGTGGCAGTAGCCGAAGCTGATCTGCAACTGGTGCTGGACCAAATCCCGGTGGCCTGGGAAGACCGCCTGTGCCTGCTGCAGAACGAGCTGCTGCCCCGGGACTGGGCCGCCTTCGACAACCCCACGGTGATCTCGGTCTGGTTCGAGAAGAAGCGGGGCATGGACTCCAAACCCATCATACCCTCGCCCGTGTATGGGCCGCATGCCGCCCTGGTGGCAGAGGCCCTGGGGGCATTGGACATCCCGGCCAGAGTGCTGGACGACCCCGAGGAAATGCTGGTCGAGCTGGTGATCAAGAACCTGTATATCCTTACCAGCAATCTCTGCGGCCTGGAGGTGGGCGGCAGCGTGGGCGATCTCTGGACCGAGCATCAGGAACTCGCAAGCCGCGTGGCGGGTGAGTTGATCGACCTGCAGGAAGCCCTGACCGGCAGGCAATTCGAGCGCGAATCCCTGCTCGAGGGCATGTTGGCCGCCTTCGAAGGCGACCCGGAACACCAGTGCCTTGGCCGTAGCGCCTCGGCTCGCCTGGCCCGGGCCCTGGAGCAGGCCGCCGCCCAGGACCTGGACCTGCCCACCCTGCAGGATCTGCAGGCCCGGCATGGGGGCTGAAACCGGGGCAGAGATCGCCCGCGGCAGCCTGGTGGAGATGCACCTGGCGCTGACCCTGGGCGACGGCACCGAGGCCTTGTCCACCTTCGGCGAGCCCCCTCTGCGCCTGCGCATCGGCGACGGCACGCTGGACCCCGGGCTCGAAGAACCCCTGCTCGGCCTCGGCGCCGGCACCGGCTTCGACATGCTGCTGCCCGCCGGCCAGGCCTACGGGCTGCGCGACGAGGGCAATATCCACTGGCTGCCGCTGGCAGATTTCCCTCCAGAACTGGAACTGGCTCCCGGGGCCATCGTGCAGTTCACCACCCCCGGCGGCCAGGAACTGGCCGGGAGCATCCTGGAGCTCGATGCCGAGCAGGCGAAGGTGGATTTCAATCACCCCCTGGCCGGACGCGAACTCTGGTACCGGGTGAAGATACTCGCGGTCGAACCGCCCCCTGGCGCGACCAATGCGCATGATCCTAGATTCCTCAGTTGATCGCTCCTTTCTGATGATAACTCGTTGAAATGAAGGCAATTGGTATTAAGCCAGGCCTTCGCTCACTGGCTGATTCACGCTACGCGATGCATTGCACGTTTTCCGCGGCGCATGGCCGCGTTGTAACGCCTCGGAATAGAACGACTATTCCTCGTTGTTACGCCTTGCCCTGCACCCCGGAAAACGCACACTGCACCCTGTCCAACTGAGGATTCTAGGATGATTAACGCTTGAGTCGCGACCGGCGATTCCGTTATCTTGCCGCGCATGGACGTACTATTGGCCAACCCGCGCGGCTTCTGCGCCGGCGTCGACCGCGCGATCGAGATTGTCGAGCGCGCGCTGGACCGCTTCGGCGCCCCCATTTACGTGCGCCACGAGGTGGTGCACAACCGCTTCGTGGTGGAAAGCCTGCGCGCCCGAGGCGCGGTTTTCGTCGACGAACTCTCGGAGATCCCGGACGGAAGCACCGTGATCTTCAGCGCCCACGGGGTATCCAAAGGGGTGCGCGAAGAAGCCGAGCAGCGGGACCTCAGCATATTTGACGCCACCTGCCCCCTGGTCACCAAGGTGCATCTGGAAGTGGCCCGCTACTGCCGTGACGGCTACGAGGTGATCCTGATCGGGCACCGGGGACACCCCGAGGTGGAGGGCACCATGGGCCAGTACCGCGGCGGTCAGGGCCAGATCCACCTAGTGGAAACGCCGGCGGACGTCGACCAGCTCGACATCGGCCAACCCGATCGCGTGGCCTTCGTCACCCAGACCACCCTGTCCATGGACGATACCCGACAGGTCATCGACGCGCTGAAGCGGCGCTTTCCGAGTATCGCCGGGCCGAAGAAGAACGACATCTGCTACGCCACCCAGAACCGCCAGGATGCGGTCAAAGACCTGGCCGAGCGCTGCGATCTGGTGCTGGTGGTGGGCTCCCCCAACAGCTCCAACTCCAACCGGCTGCGCGAGATCGCCGAGAAGAGCGGCACCCCGGCCTACCTGATCGACGGTCCCGAGGACATTCGCCGGGAGTGGATCAACGAGACCGGCCAGATCGGCGTCACCGCGGGCGCCTCGGCCCCGGAGGTCTTGGTCGAGCAAGTGCTGAACCGGCTGCGCGAATGGGGGGCACGGGCGGTGCGCGAGAGTTCCGGCATCCAGGAGCAAGTGGTATTCGCCCTACCCAAGGCCCTGGCCAACGCAGGCTGACCCCCCGAACCCAGAAAGAGGCACCCGATGACCGACTGCATTGTCATTGGCGGCGGCATCCTTGGGATGATGACCGCCCGCGAACTGGCCCAGGCCGGGCTGAAGGTGACTCTGATCGAGCGCACCCAGACCGGTCGAGAATCCTCGTGGGCCGGCGGCGGCATCATCTCCCCCCTCTACCCCTGGCGCTTCTCGCCGGCGGTCACCGCGCTGGCCAGTTGGAGCCAGGCTGCCTATCCCGAGCTGGCGGAGCAGCTTCGCGCCGAAAGCGGCGTCGATCCCGAGTACACCCGCTCCGGGCTGCTGATCCTGGACACCGAAGAGCGGGCCAAGGCCTTGGACTGGGCCGAGCAGTCGGGAAACCGGCTGGAGCCAATCGGGCGCGCCGAGATCGCCGCCTACGAGCCAAGCCTGCAGCACCCCCCAGAGCAGGCCCTATGTCTGGACTACGTGGCCCAGGTGCGCAACCCGCGCCTGGTCAAGGCCCTGCGGGCCGCCATCGAGAGCAAAGTGGAGGTGCGAGAGCAAACCGAGGTGCAGGAACTGCTGGTGGTGAACGGCCGGGTCCAGGGGGTTCGCACCGCCGCCGGACGACTCGCCGCCCCACGGGTGGTCGTTTGCGCCGGGGCCTGGTCGCGCAACCTGCTGGCCGGCATGGGCAGCGCCCCCGATATCGAGCCGGTGCATGGTCAGATGATACTGTTCCGCGCTCGCCCGGGGCTGATCCGGCGCATCGTACTGCACCAGGACCGCTACGCCATCCCGCGCCTCGACGGCCGGGTACTGATGGGCAGCACGCTGGAGCACACCGGGTTCGAAAAGCGCCCCACGAACAGCGCTAAGGAGGAATTGTTGGCGGTGGCGCTGGAGATGTTCCCGGCCCTGGGCGAATACCCGATCGAAAACCACTGGGCCGGACTGCGCCCGAGTTCCCCTCACGGCGTGCCCTATATCGGCGCCTACCCGATGGCGGAAGGGGTTTACATCAACGCCGGCCACTTCCGCAATGGCGTAGTGCTGGCCCCCGGCTCGGCGCGCCTGCTGGCCGACATCCTGCTCGGACGCGAACCGATCCTGCCCAGCGCCGCCTATGCGCTGGACGCCCAACGCCAAGCCACCTAGGGAAAGACTCGGGGCTCAACCCCTTGGCCCTGATGAAACCGGGAAATCCCAAACAAGAGCCAATTAATCTCGCGATTTTCCACCGAGATCGGCGTTTGCACGAACAGGCTTTCGGGTACTGCGCTCATACCAACCTCGCTGAAGAATGCCAGAAGCGCTTGTTTCCGCTTTTTCCCGACCGCAAGCTGGCAGCGGCTTGTCGACGCTCGGGCGATTCCTTATACTTCAGCCCTCTTCCCCGCCGGTGTAGCTCAGTCGGTAGAGCAACGCATTCGTAATGCGTAGGTCCGCGGTTCGAATCCGCGCACCGGCTCCATACAGTTCAAGTGTTTCGAAACCGGGTTTCGTCGCCAATCGCTGCCGCTTGATCCGCGATTTTTAGCGGTAACGTCTGCTGGATGCAGGAGGTAGAGCGACCCTAGAAAGAGCCAGTATGACCGCATGCCATTATTGAACGTAAGAGTACTGAAATGCATGCAACGAAGCCTTACGCAGCTCATGTCGTCACCGATTTGGTGACCCGTACGCTACGAGCGTCGTACGCCACGCTACTGCGGCGAGCGCAAATGGATCCAGCGTCCTGTTCCATGACAGAACCTGACTATTTCCGCACATCGCCTGAATGGGTCGCTGCGTTGCAACTCCTTGGAATAGAGTGACTTTTCCGCGTCGTTGCCGTCTTGCCCTACACCGCCCGCTTAAGCGCTCGCTCTATCACCCCGTCCAACTGCTCTTTGCTAGGTTGGTAACCGTATCCCGCATTCCCGCCAGACACCGCGACCGTCGGGCTACCCCTTAGGCTTTGGCAGTGGTCAAGGGAAGCATGAATATCTGGGCGCTAAACAACAGCTGATTGTCTCCTACCAATCCGAAACAGTCGAAACGCTGGGTCGGCCTTTGCAATCGGTTCGATCCGAACTCACGCGCCTGCTCGATCGGCCCTCTGAGCAACAGATGCAGACGGTCGTTGCTGCGCAACCGGCTGGCTAGCCTTTGGTCAACGGAAACAAGCTGGCGTGCATAGACCGATGGGTGATCGCGGAAATCCACGTTGTCCGCTGCATTCTTCTCGAACAGGGCGCTGGAGATGAACGACACCGGCAGCAGGTCGGGGAAACGGACCCGGTCCTCGACCTCGTCGAAATAGTATGCGTGATCCACCAAGGACCCGATCAGGAAGTTCTTGGCACTGCCGGTGCTCAGGTATTTTCGCTTGAGGAAATACTCCGAATCCGGCGACGTAGGTAATGTCCGGCTGCTTCTCCAGCCCCTGCGGCAAGGCGAGATCCGCATCGGCGAGATACAGCGGCGTGGCGCTGTGCTCCACTCTTCCCGCCATCACCAGCCTGTCCGATTTCGTCACCAGGGCCCGGTGCGAAAGTGCCAAACGCTCCCCGGCCTGAGGGTCAGGCGCGGGATCCGCACTTGGCATCCCTCCGCCGCCTGCAGGTGGCCGGCGAAGCGAAAGTCGTAATTGCAGAAGTGCAGGCCGTGCTTCTGGATTATCTTCGACTCGAAGGAACTGATCTGCTTGCGAACCTGGAATTCTACCAGGGACCCGAGTTGAAACGCCGAAACGATAGCGCCCCCATAAGGGTTACCGCGCACGGTTCTCCATTTCTGCCGGTCGTGCAGCGGCGTAAAGTCGTCGCTGGAGTTGCGCGCCACGTCGATGTGGAACTGTTCGAACCGGAGTGCGCAGGTAGCGTCAACCGGCGCCTCTGGTTTGCTGTTGCGATTTCCGAGGCTAACCGACCGTTGGGCTTTCGGGCCAGTGGCTGACCCGGTTTCCGGCGGCCAGTCTGTTTCCTGTAGCAGTCTCATGCCCAACACTCCTGCTTCAACGACTCCAATTACAGAATACAAGCAAATACGTCACAGTTCTGTAAATCATTGTGGTCGTCAGGGTTTTGCTGGTGGCCGGGCGTTGGAATGAGCCGTAACGCGAACCGACCGGGCAATCGCTGACAGGGATGCCGGGTTCATGCCTCGGCCGCGTCGATCTAGCCGTTACGGGAGGATATCGGCCCTTTGGGGGGCCTCATGGGCGGCGAGCGACGATCGCCCCCACGCGATTGCAGTCGGTAACCGGTATGTCGAACGGCGCTTGCTCGCGGAAGATGCTAAATCCTAGGTCCCGCAGATAGTCGCACAGCGCTTGCGGGTTCACGCCATGCTCCGGGTGGATGTCCACCAACAGGACCAAGCCGGGGTTTTGCGCCAACAACGCGGCGGCTCCCCGCAGCACCTGCATTTCGGCCCCCTCGACGTCGATCTTGATCATGTCCACCGAACGCTCCCAGCCCCGCTCGGCCAGAAAATCGTCAAGGGTCCGAGTGCTCACCCGCACGGTACCCCCTTGAGGGTCACGGCCGCCGGATACCAGGCTGTGCCAGCCGCTCTTGGTGCCGAGATAGAGCTCCGCATCGCCATTACGGTCGCTCAGCGCCAATCGCTCCAATTGAATATTGCGATAGCCGTTGCGGGCGATGCTTTTGGCGATCCAGCGGCAGTTCTCGGGTTCGGGCTCGAACGCCAACACCCGCCCGTTCTCGCCGACGACTCGGGCCGCCAGCAGCGTGAAATCCCCCTTGTTCACGCCGACGTCGATAAAAGTGCCCCCCTCTGGCAACAGGGTCTGCACCGCGCACTGCTTGGCGCGCTCGTAGCGGCCCAGAGCACGGCCAAACATGGCGCGGGATTCACTGATATCGAGATATACCCGGCCGCCGGCGAGCCGGTAAGGGTAGTAGACGCTCGGCAGCAGCCAGGACCAGTATTTATAGGTTTTCAGCAGCAGCTTCTTCAAGCGGGCAGGCTCCTCGGGGCTGGATAGTCGCAAACAGCCCTAGGATACCGGAAAAGCCGCCGCCACAGCTCAGGGTGCGGCGCGGGCCGGTCGC